>CAYFGE010000004.1:0-224489 GCA_964342475.1 uncultured Planctomycetales bacterium | reverse complement strand
TCGTCGCGGAACAGGGCGGGGCGCGCGCCCGCGCGCAGGGCGGCCAGCAGGGCGGTGTCGGCCCCGCGCCGCCCGTCGCCGGCGTCGCCGCCGAGCAGCAGGGGCACGCGCACCACGGGGTGGCCGTCGGGCAGCAGCAGGGCCTCCCCCGCCGCCTTGGTGCGGCCGTAGACGCTGACCGCGTCGACCGGCGCGTCCTCGGCGTAGGGCCCGCCGTGGCCGTCGAAGACCATGTCGGTGCTGACCAGGACCACCGCCGCGCCGATGCCGCGCGCCGCCTCGGCCAGCTCGGCCACGGCCCCCGTGTTGACCCGCTCACAGGCCTCCGGTTCGGCCTCCGCAGCCGCCACCGAGGTCACCGCCGCGGCGTGCAGGACGGCGCGCGGCCGCAGACGCCGCAGCAGGGCGGCGAAGTCCCCCGCCGCGGCCAGGTCGAGGGGCTCGAAGGGCAGCGCGGCGGGCCAGGCGGCGGGCCGGCGGCGGCCGGCCAGGACCCACGGGCCCCCGTCCCCGGCGGCGCCGGCGAGCGCCAGGCCGAGGACGCCTCCGGCGCCGGTGATCAGGATCGGACCCATGCCGCAGCTAAACTAGCCGCGCCCAGCTCCCATGCGGATCGAGATCATCACCAACCCGCGGTCCGGGCGCGGCCAGGGTCCGGCGCGGGCCGCGGCGATCGCCGCCGAGCTGGTGCGCCGGGGCCACCGCCCGCGGATCCACGCCGGCCGCGACCGCCAGGACGCGGTCGACTGGGCCCGGGGGGCCGCCCGCAGCGCCGACCGCCTCGTCGTGGTCGGCGGCGACGGCTCGCTCAGCGCGGTGCTCGAGGGCCTCCCCGCCGAGCCGCCGCCGGTCGCCCTCTGCCCCTTCGGCACCGGCAACGTGCTGGGCACGGACCTCGGGCTGACCGGCGACCCGCTGCAGACGGTCGAGCTCCTCGAGCGCGGGCGCGTCCAGCCGCTCGACCTCGGGCGCGTGGGCGAGCGCCGCTGCTTCATGGTGCTCGGCTTCGGCTTCGACGGCGAGATCATGCGCCGGCTCGAGGAGCGCCGCAGCGGCACGATGAACAAGCTCGAGTACGTCCCGCTGGTCCTCGGCACGCTCCGCCGCTGGCGGCCGGTGCCGCAGCAGGTCGTCGCCGACGGCCGCGAACTGGGCGGGTACGAGTTCGGCATCATCGCCAACGTCCGCCGCTACGGCACCTCCGCGCTGCGCCTGGGCACGGGCCGCTACGACGACGGCCTGTGGGAGATGTTCCTCCTGCGCCGCGCCAGCCTGGCCGGCGGCCTGCGCGCCGCCCTCGGTGCCTTCCTCCGCGGCGCCCACCGCTCGCGGGTGCTCGAGCACCACCAGGTGCGCGAGGTGCAGGTCCGCGGCGAGCAGCCCACCCCGGTCCAGGTCGACGGCGACCACCACGGCCCCACCCCGCTAGAATTCCGCGTCACCGGCGAGCGGCTGCCGCTGCTGGTGCCCGAGGCATGAGCAACCCCGCCCCCGAGATCCTGCCCGGCTGGGCACCCGGCCCCGGCCGGTCCCCGCTCCTCATCGCCGGTCCCTGCGTCATCGAGGGCCGCCGCACCCTGGAGTACGCCGAGGCCATCGCCGAGGTCGTGGCCGACCTGCCGCTGCGCTGGGTGTTCAAGGCCTCCTTCGACAAGGCCAACCGCACCTCGCTCGGCAGCACCCGCGGCGTGGGCCTGGAGGCCGGCCTCGAGATCCTGGCCGAGGCGCGCCAGCGGCTCGGCGTGCCGGTGCTGACCGACGTCCACCTGCCGGAGCAGTGCGCCCCGGTGGCCGAGGTCTGCGACGTGCTGCAGATCCCCGCCTTCCTCTGCCGCCAGACCGACCTGCTCGTCGCCGCGGCGCGCACCGGCAAGGTGGTCAACGTGAAGAAGGGCCAGTTCCTCTCGCCGGCGGACGCCTGTCACGCGACGGCCAAGGTCACCGAGGCGGGCAACCCGCGGGTGATGCTGACCGAGCGCGGCACCTTCTTCGGCTACGGCCGCCTGGTGGTGGACTTCGCCGCCCTCCCCGAGCTGCGCGCCTGCGGCTGCCCGCTGGTCCTCGACGCCACGCACTCGGTGCAGGAGCTGGGCAGCGGCAGCGGCCGCACCGGCGGGGACTGGACCAAGGCGCCGATCCTGCTGCGCGCCGGCGCGGCGGCGGGCTACGACGGCTTCTTCGTCGAGACCCACCCCGACCCGCTGAGCTCGCCGAGCGACGGGCCGAACATGATCCCGCTGGCCGAGCTGCGCGGCGTCCTCGAGGGGACGCTGGCGGCCCGCCCAGCCGGCTAGTGGACCTTGTCCTCGAAGCGGTCCTTGAGGCGGTCGATCAGCCGCCCGAGGATCTTCGAGACGCGCGACTGGCTCAGGTCGAGGTCGTCGCCGATCTCCTTGAGCGAGCGGTTCTCGAAGAAGCGCTTGAACAGGATCTCGCGGCCCTCGGGGTCGAGCGAGGCGGCGATCACCTCGAGCAGCTCGCGCCGGTGGGCGTCCTCGATCGGGTCCTTCTCCTTGGTGTCCTCGAGGAAGTCGAGGCCCTGCTCCATCTCGCCGCCGCCCTTGGAGCCGGCCAGCACGGGGCTGTCCTTGCCGGCGCCGAAGCGGCGCATGTACTCCTGCAGGTCCATGCCCAGGCGCTCGGCCACCTCCTCGTCGGAGGGGTCGCGCGACAGCTCGTGGCGCAGCGCGTCCACCGCCTCCTTGCGGCGGTTGATGTTGTTGCGCATCGGCCGCGGCAGCCAGTCGAGGCGGCGCAGCTCGTCGAGGATGGCACCGCGGACCCGGTGCTCGCAGAAGGCCTCGAAGGGCACGCCGCGGGCCGGGTCGAAGTTCTGGATGGCCTGGATCAGGCCGACGTCGCCCGCGCCCTCGAGATCGCCGATCTCGACCGAACGCGGCAGCCGCGCGCGCACGCGGCGCACCACCGAGTTGGCGAAGGGGCGGTAGTACTCGATCAGCGCGTTGCGCGCCTCGAGACGGTTCGATTCCCGGCACTCGGTCCACAGTCGTTCGAGCGTCTTGTTCTCGAACTGGCTGGCCTTGGCACGTCGGACCATTCGTGGAAGCAGGGGTCGGGGGGAAGGTGAGGGGAAGGCGCGGCGCGCCTCACGAAAAAAAGCTAACGAACGGACGGCGCCGAGAAAAACAAGAAAAAGGAAAAATCGCGCGCGCCGGTCACGCGTTTCCGCGCGCGGTGCGACCGCTCGACCGACGCCGCGCGCCGTCGCGTCACCCCAGCCGTTGCATCACGCGCGCTTCCGCGGCGCGCATCTCGACGCGCGCGGCGTCGCTGTCGTCGCGGAAACCGAGCAGGTGCAACGCGCCGTGCGCGACGTAGAGCAGAGCCTCGTGCGCGACCGGCTTGCGCCGCGCCCGCGCCTCGCGCACCGCCATGTCGCGGTTGACCACCACCTCGCCGAACAGGTCCTCGTCCCCGTAGGGGAAGGCCATCACGTCGGTCGCGGTGGGGTCGTCGAGGAACTCGCCGTGGAGCAGGCTGTGCTCCTCCTCCCCCAGCAGCACCACCTCGACGCGCTCGCCGGGCGGGCCGCCGTAGAGCTCCCAGGCCGCCTCGACGGCCGCGCGGACGCGGGCCGCGTCGACCCCCGCCAGGGGCGCCTCGGCGCGGTACCCGACGCGGGGGGCCCGCTTCATCCGCCGTAGGCCTCCACCACGCGCTGCACCAGGGTCGAGCGCTGGATGTCCGCGGCGGTCATCTCGATCACCGCGATCCCCTCGACCCCGCGCAGGCGCCGGATGGCGTCCTCCAGGCCACTGCGGCCCTCCACCAGGTCGGTCTGCGACAGGTCGCCGGTGACCACGGCGCGGCTGCCCTCGCCGAGGCGGGTGAGGAACATCTTCATCTGCCCCGGCGTGCAGTTCTGCGCCTCGTCCAGGATGATGAAGCTGCGCGCCAGGGTGCGGCCGCGCATGAAGGCCAGAGGCGCGATCTCGACCAGGTCGAGGCTGCGCAGCCGGCGCACGCCGGTCGGACCGAGGATGTCGCGCAGGGCGTCGTACAGCGGGCGCAGGTAGGGGTTCACCTTGGCCTCGAAGTCGCCGGGGAGGAAGCCGAGCCGCTCCCCCGCCTCGACGGCCGGCCGCGTCAGCACGATGCGCTGCACCCGCCCCGCCTGCAGCTCTCGGACGGCGGCGGCGACGGCCAGGAAGGTCTTGCCGGTGCCGGCCGGGCCGCTGGCCAGCACGAGGTCGGCGCGCTTCATCGCATCGAGGTAGACCTGCTGGCTGCTGGTCCGGGCCGAGGGCATGCCGCCGCGCGCGCCGCCGACGCGGGCGCGCTCGAGGACCGGCGGCGCCTCCTCCTCGCCGAACAGGTGGGCCTCCACGTCGGCGGGCGAGAGCTCCGCGCCGGAGCGCAGGGCGTCGAGCGCGGCCTCGACGCGGGCGGTCACGCTGACCACCGCCTCGTCCGGACCGTTCAGCCGCAGGCTGCCCTCACGGGCGCTCACCCGCACACCGAAGCGCTTGGCGACCTGCTTGACGTGGCGGTCGTAGGGGCCGAACAGCTGCTGCTGTTCCTCGAGGCTGAGCAACGGGAGGCGGTGTTCCAACGGCTCCAGCGTAACGGGCGGGGCGGATCAGGGCGCCGCCGGCGCGGCGAAGGCGAGGAAGACGCGCAGGACCGGCGCGGCGACCAGGAAGCTGTCGACCATGTCGAAGGCGCCCCCCATCACCGGCAGCAGGGTGGAGGAGTCCTTCACCTTGCAGCCCCGCTTGAGCAGGCTCTCGCCGAGGTCGCCGAACTGCGCGCCGACGTTGGCCACCAGGGCGGCCGGGATCCACAACGCAGCCTCCGGCGGCACCACGAAGGCCGTCGAGACCACGATCCAGCCGGCCAGCAGCGACCCGGCCACCGAGCCGAAGGCCCCCTCCCAGGTCTTGTTCGGGCTGACCTCCGGGATCAGCTTGTGCCGGCCCAGGTAGCGCCCGGCGAAGAAGGCCGCCGAGTCGCCGGCCTTGGCCACCGCGACGAGGAAGACCAGCCAGCCCCAGCCGTGGTAGAAGCGCACCTCGACCAGGTAGCCGAGCAGGAAGGGCACGCAGAGCAGGCCGACGAGGGTGGAGCCGATGCGACGCGGGGCGTCCTCCGGCTTGCGGCCGAGCACCCCGGCCAGGAGCAGGAAGACCACGGCGACCGCCAGGTGGGCCCCGGCGTCGAAGGTGCTCTGCGGGTCGGGGGCCGGCGTGTCGTGGAACAGCAGCCACTCCCCCATCGGCGCGATGCGCGTGAAGAGGTAGTAGGCCCCGGCGAGCAGGCCGAGGCGGATCTGCGGGCGCAGGCCGGCGCCGTCCAGCATCGAGTAGAACTCGTACTGGGCGCCGAGGGCGAACAGGCAGACGGCGAGGCCGCTGGTCAGGTAGGGCAGGGCCCCGGTGTCCCGGTCGAGCCAGAACAGGGCGACGACGACCGCGACGGCGAGGGAGCCGAATTTCAGGCGCGTGGCGAGGACGTTCATCCGCGGGGAGGGGGCGCGGCCGCGCCCGCACCGGGCACCCGGCCGAAGCGCCGCTCGCGCTGGTGGTAGTCGCGCAGTGCGGCGAGGAGGTGCTCGCGCCGGAACTCCGGCCACAGCACCTCGGTGAAATGGAACTCGGCGTAGGAGGCCTGCCAGAGCAGGAAGTTGGACAGCCGCTGCTCGCCGGCGGTGCGCACGACGAGGTCCGGGTCGGGCATGGCCGGGTCGTAGAGCCGCGCGGCGAGGGCGGCCTCGTCGACGCCCTCGGGGCCGAGGCGACCGGCGGCGGCCTCCTCGACCAGGGCGCGGGCGGCGTCGGCCAGCTCCTGCCGGCCGCCGTAGGACAGCGCCAGGTGGAGGGTCATCCGGTCGCCGGCGGCGGTCAGCGCCTCGGTCTCGCGCAGCACCGCGGCCGTCTCGGCGGGCAGGTCCTGCGCCCGGCCGAGGCCGCGCAGGCGCACGCCGTTGTCCAACAAGGTCGGCCGCTCGGCCACCAGGAAGCGGCGCAGCAGCGCCATCAGGGCGGTGACCTCGGCCTTCGGCCGCTGCCAGTTCTCGACACTGAAGGAGTAGAGCGTGAGGTGCTCGATCCCCCACTCGGCGGCCGCCTCGACCACGTCGCGCACCGCCTCGACGCCGGCCTCGTGACCGCGGATCCGCTTCCAGCCCTGCCGCTTCGCCCAGCGCCCGTTGCCGTCCATGATGACGGCCACGTGGCGCGGCACGGGGAAGTCGGGCTTCAGCTCTGCCACAGGTCCTCGTGACCGTTCTCGCCGACGAACATCTGCTCGCGGCCGGGGCCCACCGAGACGCGCTCGATCGGCACGCCCATGCCCTCCTCCAGGAAGCGGAGGTAGGCCTGGGCGTTGGCCGGCAGGTCGCCGAAGGCGCGCACGCCGGTGATGTCCTCGGTCCAGCCCGGGAAGTCCTGCCACACCGGCTCGAGCTGCTCGAGGCGGTCGAGCTCGGCCGGGAAGTCGGTCAGGACCTCGCCGTCCACCCGGTAGCCGACGGCGACCCGGATCGGGTCGAAGCCGCTCAGCACGTCGAGGTTGGTCAGCATCAGCCCGTCGAGGCCGTTCAGCTCGGCGGCGTAGCGCGCCGCGATCAGGTCGAACCAGCCGCAGCGCCGCGGGCGGCCCGTCGTGGCGCCGTACTCGTTGCCGGCCTTGCGCAGGGCGTCGCCGGTGTCGTCGAGCAGCTCGCTCGGGAAGGGGCCCTCGCCGACCCGCGTGCAGTAGGCCTTGGAGACGGCCAGCGCGCGGTCGATCGCGCGCGGCGGGTAGCCGGCGCCGCCGCCGATGCCCCACACCCCGGTCCACGAGCTGGTGACGAAGGGGTACGTGCCCGCGTCGAGGTCGAGCATCGAGCCCTGGGCGCCCTCGAAGAGGATGCGGCGGCCGCTGCGCCGCGCTTCGCTGAGCAAGGCGCCGCCGTCCACGATGAGCGGGCGGAAGCGCTCGGCCAGGGCGCGGAACTGGTCGAAGAGCTCGGCGTCGTCCTCGGGCTCCTGCCCGTAGACCTTGGCGATCACCGCGGCCTTCTCGGCCAGCGCGGCGTGCAGCCGCCGCTCGAACAGCTCGGGGCGCAGCAGGTCGGCGACGCGGATGCCGGTGCGCGCGACCTTGTCGGCGTAGGCCGGGCC
The DNA here is from genome assembly GCA_964342475.1 of uncultured Planctomycetales bacterium. GTDB lineage: Bacteria > Planctomycetota > UBA1135 > UBA1135 > UBA1135 > J029. The sequence goes on along the minus strand of CAYFGE010000004.1, from coordinate 217,365 downwards.
GATGCCGCGGCCGGTGGTGCCGATGCGGCCCTCGCCGCGCCAGACCTCCACGCAGCGGTCGACGTGGCGGTGGTACGGAAAGATCACGTGGGCACGGCCGTCGAGGCGCAGGCGCTCCTCGACCGGCACGCCGCGCGCGACCAGGCCGTCCACCTCCTCGGCGAGCTCGGCGAGGTCGACGACCACGCCGCGGCCGATGAGGTTCGTCGTCCCCTCGTGTAGGATCCCGCCGGGGATCAGGTGGAGGACGTACTTCTCCCCGCCGACGATGACGGTGTGCCCGGCGTTGTTGCCGCCGGCGTAGCGCACGACCACCTGGGCCTGCGCGGCCAGGCCGTCGATGATCTTGCCCTTCCCCTCGTCTCCCCACTGGAGACCTACGATTGCGGTGGCCGGCATGGGCTTGTCTGGACAGTTCTGCGGAGGCTTCTGGCTCGGGGTCGCACGAGGCGGCGGGAAGTGCTAATGGTAGCGGCGTGCCTCTCCCCTCCGACCCTGCTCCGGAGCAGATCCTGGCCGAGCGCCGGGGTGAGTTCCTGAACCGGGTCCGGCAGTGGCAGCGCCGCAGCGGACTCGCCCGCGGATGCACCGCGGAACAGGTCCTCGACGGCTGCCTCGGACAGGTCTGGATCGAGCTCGCCCGCGGGCTCACCCCCTCCCAGGCCCTCCGCCGGTCCCTCTATCTCGACTGGGAGCGCCCGCAGCGGCGCTCCCCCCTCCCGCTCCTCGGCGAGTACCTCGGCCGCCCCGACCACCCCGAGCCCGAGCTGCCGCCCTGGGCCCGGGAGTGGCTGGACCTCCTCACGGCCACCGAGCTGGTCGGCTGGCGCGCCGGACGGAGGCTGCCCTGGACGCACCACCAGCGGCGCCTGATCCTGGCCTCCCTGGCCCGGCTCCTCGCCGGACCCGGCTTCTGGGACGACCTGCGCCGCCGCTGCAGCCGCCTGTTCGCCCGCGCCGCCGACCTGGACCCGCTGCCGCCGCCGCTGCGCCGTGAGGCCCGCCGGATCCTCCAGCTGACCAACCAGCTGGAGCTCCCGCCCGGCTGGGACGGGATCCGCCGCGACCTCAGTACCTTGGCGGCTCGTAGACCGGGAGCCGGTCGGGGAAGTCGGGCAGACGCCAGCGCATGAAGGGGACCTCGTGCCAGGGCTGCACGGGGATGAACTTCACGCCGTCGTCGGTGTTGCGCCGCCAGAAGATCGCCCGCAGGCGCAGCACCGGGCCGGGCGCCTCCTGGTAGCGCTCCTCCTGCATCCAGTCCACCGGGGGGACGCGGGCGAACAGGTGGACCGAGAAGATGTCCGACTTCACGTCGAAGGTGTCGCGGAACTCCTGCTGGAGGGTCGACTCCATCGCGGCGAAGCCCTCGAGCTTGTCCAGGTCCTCGAGGGTGGCGAAGATCAACTTCGGCTCGGGCTCCTCCTCGCCGTAGAAGGAGCGCTCGAGCTCGGCCAGTTCGGCGTCGTACTCCTCGCTCTCGCGCTCCTCGAGGGCCTCCTCGTCGACCTCGTTGCGGTACTCGAGGATCTCCTCGGCGAGGTCGCGAGGGAAGGGGCCGTCGAGCAGCAGCCCCTCGAGCACGGGTCGCGGGGCGGTGTTCAGGTTGATCTTGGCGCCGAGCGGCGGGTCGCCCTCGGCCGCGCCGAGGAGCCCGCCCGTGACCGGGGCGGCGACCTCCTCCTCCCCCGTGGGGTCCTCGCCGCCCATGGCGCCCTGCGCGGCGGCGGCGGCCTCGGCGGCGGCGCCGGCCGGGTCGCCGCCCTCGGCGCCCTCTTCGCCTCCCTCCTCGTCGAGCTCTCCCGCCTCCGGCACGGCGAAGTCGATCGAGGTCAGGACCGTGAACACCGACTCCAATCCGGGCGCGTAGCGGTCGTCGTCGCGCACCTGGTCGTAGTAGAGCTCGGGCCCGATCCGCTCGAGGATCATCAGCTCCTCGAGGGAGGAGGGCAGCGCGTAGTCGCCCTCATCGGGGTCGGAGTAACGCGGGGGCCGCGGGTAGTCCTCGTCGCGGTCGCGTCCCTCCAGCCAGGCCAGGATCTCGTCGCGCACCTGCCCGGCCTCGCTGCGGTCGAGGTCGTCGTCGAAGTCGGTGCGCAGGCGGTCGAGGATGTTCTGGCAGCGGTCGCGGGCCAGGCGGGCCTGCTCCTCGTCCTCCGACAGCATGGTGAGCAGGTTGAACTTGCCGTTCTCGTCCTGCACGAAGGCCAGGATCTCGACCTCGCCCAGCACGATGCGCATCGTCCGGGCCCAGGCGTCCTCGAAGGAGTCGGCGTCATTGCCCTCCTCCCCGGCGCCCTCCTCCCCTTCCTCTCCTCCGCCGCCGGGCTGCTCCCCGCCCAGGCCGCCGAAGCCGCCGCCCGCGCCGGCCAGCTCCTCGGCCGCGCCTGCCAGGCCGCCGGAGGCGTCCTCGCTCAGGGTGTCGAGGATCTGCTGCGCCGCGCTGGTGCAGGCCGCCCGCATCTGGATGCGCAGGGCGGCATTGCGCGTGGTCTGCGAGGCGACCGAGGTGCCGAGGGTCAGCTGCGCCACCAGCGCGTACGTGATCAGGATCACGAACAGCGTCAGGATCAGCACCACCCCGCGGCGCGCGGGGTCGGCGGACACGGCGGGTCGGCGCGGCATCGGCTCCGAGTATAGGACGCCGCCGGGCGCCGATCCCTTCCCCAGGCTCAGCCCTGGACCTCGTCGAAGGGGTTGAAGATGTCGTCCTGGAAGGGCGAGATCGACGGGGCGCGGGTCTTCACCAGGGGCGTGATCACGAACAGCACCTCGGTGTCCACCTCGGTCTCCTCACGCGAGGAGAACAGCCAGCCCAGGAAGGGGATGTCGCCGAGGACCGGGATCTTCGACTCGGTCTGGCGCAGCTCGCGCAGGCGCAGGCCGCCGATGACCACCTTCTGCCCGCTGCGCACGGTGATCGAGGTGGTCGCCTCGCGGGTGTTCAGCGAGGGCACGAACAGCGGGTCGCCGTTGGTGTCGGTGCCGACGAAGGTGGTGCGGCCGATGCGGTTGGCCCGGGCATTGACCACGAGGTGGACGGTGTCGCCGCCGAGCAGGATGGGCTGGACGTAGAGTTCGACGCCGGCCATCTTGTTGCCGACCGTCACCTGGGTGATGCCGACCCCGGTGATCGCGCCGGGCTGGAGGAAGGGGATCTCCTCGCGGGAGATCAGCTTGGCCGGGACCCCGTTGCGGGTCGAGACCCGGGGCCGGCTGACCACGTCCACTCCCTCGGTGGTGCGCAGCAGCTGGAGGAAGCCGTCGACCAGGATGTCGTCGTCGACGAAGGCCAGCGAGAAGACCCCGCCGGGGCCGCCCGAGCCGAACTGCGGGTCGCTCGAGGAGGGGAAGCCGCCGCCCAGCCCGCGGAAGAAGGGCCCGGAGCCGTCCCCGTCCACGGTGCCGGTGTTGGCCACCAGCTCGCTGGCGCGCGGGTAGAAGCCGCGCTCGAAGGCGTCGGTGTCGATGACCTCGAAGATCTCGGCCTGGATCTCGATCTGCGGACCGCCGTTGTAGAGCAGGTCGATGAAGGTCAGGATCTCCTCGATGTCGGCGCGGCTGCCGCGCACGAGCAGGAGGTCCTCGGTGGCCTTCATCACGCCGCTGCCGGCACCCGCGCCGCTGTCGCCGGCCGGGTTGCCGCCGAAGGCGAAGCCGCCGGAGGGGAGCACCTGGAGGTCGGCGCTCGGCGCCTCCCCCATCAGGCAGCTGCAGAACTGCCGCAGCTGGGGCTCCATGACCGAGCCGAAGTTGACCGGGGCGGTCAGGATGGCGGTGTAGAGGTCCTCGCCCTGCCGCAGGAAGCGGACGAAGGGGTAGCGCTCCTCGAGGGTGGTCGGGAGCGAGGCCACGGGGGGCGCGGACGGCGCCTCGGCGCCCGGGGCCGCGGTCGGATCCCCCGCCTCGATCTGGGCGCAGCTGCCGAGGAGCAGACTCCCCGCCAGCGCCGTCAGGAGCGCCCGGAGGCCGGGGCGGAGGCGGCAGGAGGAAACGGGCAACCGCGCGGGAATCGGGGCCGGGAGCGCCTCCTTACAAGGCGTCGATGATGGCAGTCGTCGCGTCGGTCGTGGTGTAGCCGGTGATTCCGCCTTCCTCCACGATCAGGACGTAGTTGCCGTTCGAGGCGACGGTGCGGAGGGCCTTCTTGTAGGCCTCGGTCGCCTCCTTCATCAGCTTGCTCCACCGGGCGGTGCCCTCCTGGATCCCTTCCTTGACGATGGTCTGGTAGGCCGGGATCTTGAGGTAGACGTCGGTCGAGCGCACCGTCGCGACCTTGTGGCCCTTCGTGGCGTCGAAGTTGGCCAGCGTGCCGTAGCGGACCTTCGAGGTGTCGACCTCGACCTGGTCCTGGACCTGCAGGACCGGCGGAGCCGGGTCGGCGGCGAGCGGACCTCCCCCCGAGGTCGCCCACGCGAGCAGCAAAGCGGCAGTGATCATGACGGTGTTCCCCCTGTCAAAGTGACTCCCTCAGTCTAGTCGTCCAACGACGGGGATCTAGACATGTCGGCCTTTTTTTGCTCAAGTCTTGAATTCTTCAGGATCTAGGGCGATCGACCCCCATCCCTGGTCCTGCTTTGCGCTCCCCTGCCACAAGGCTGCCATCCCCCTCGGGACGGCTCCGCCGGGAAAAGGGTCGGGGCGCCCCCGGAGGGGCGCCCCGACGACCGGACCTCGTGGTCCGTTCTCAGCGGTCGCGGCGTTCGCGGCGCTCGCCGCGGTCCCCGCGGTCGCGCCGGTCACCCCGGTCACCCCGCCCGCGGTCGCGGTCGCGGCCGCCGCGGCCACCGCGGTCGCGGTCGCCCCGGCGCGGAGCCGGCTTCTGGGCGGACTCGATGGCGGCCTGGACCTCCTCCTCGGGCAGCATGGCGATGCGGCGCGAGACGCGGACCTTGCCGAAGCTGTCGACCGAGACCACGATCACGTCGATCTCGTCGCCTTCCTTGCAGACGTCCTCGACCTCCTCGACGCGGCCCTCGGCCAGCTCGGAGATGTGGCACATGCCCTCCTTGCCGCCGCCCAGGTCCACGAAGCAGCCGAAGGGCTTCACCGAGGTGACGGCGCCGCGGTAGCGGGTGCCGACCTCGATGTCCTTGGTCTGCTCGTTGATCATCTCGATGCAGGCGCGGACCTTCTCGACCGGCGAGCCCGAGACCTGGATGTCGCCGTCGTCGTTGAGCACCGCGACGGTGACGCCGAAGTCCTCCTGCAGCTTCTTGATGTTGGCACCCTTGGGGCCGATCAGGAAGCCGATCTTCTCCGGCGGGATCTTGGTCGCCATGTTGATCGGGGCGTAGGGCGAGATGTCCTCGGACGGGCCGCTCAGGACCTCGTCCATCTTGTCGAGGATGTGCATCCGGCCCTGGCGCGCCTGCTCCATGGCGTCCTCCATGATCGCGTCGGACAGGCCCTTGACCTTGATGTCCATCTGCAGGGCGGTGATGCCCTGGCGCGACCCGGTGACCTTGAAGTCCATGTCGCCGTGGTGGTCCTCCGAGCCCAGGATGTCGCTGAGCACGCAGTACTCGTCGCCCTCCTTGATCAGGCCCATGGCGATGCCCGCCACCGAGGCCTTGAGCGGCACGCCGGCGTCGAGCATGGACAGGCAGCCCCCGCAGACGGAGGCCATCGAGGAGGAGCCGTTCGACTCGGTGATGTCGGACACGACCCGGATGGTGTACGGGAAGGTCTGGTAGTCGGGCAGGACCGTGCGCAGGGCGCGCTCGGCCAGGGCGCCGTGGCCGTACTCGCGGCGGCTGGTGCCGCGGATCGGGCGGGCTTCGCCGACGCAGTACGGCGGGAAGTTGTAGTGGAGCATGAAGCGCTCCTTGTGCTCGCCGTGGTGCAGGTCGTCGATCAGCGCCTCGTCGTCGGCGGAGCCGAGGGTGGCGGCCACGATGGCCTGGGTCTCCCCGCGGGTGAACAGGGCGGAGCCGTGGGCGCGCGGCAGGAAGCGGGCCTCGATGTCGATCGGGCGGATGTCCTTCGGGCCGCGGCCGTCGACCCGCTTGCCGTGCAGGGTCATGCGGCGCTCGACCTGGTTGATCACCTCCTTGGTGGCCGACTTGACGCGGGCCTGGGCCTCGGCGGCCGCCTCGTCGTCGCCGGCGGGCGCCAGGGCGCCGACCGCGTCGGTCACCAGGGCGTCGACGGCGGCATAGCGGTCGTGCTTGCCCTGGGTCAGCAGGGCCTGCTGGACGCGCTCCTCGCCGAGGTGGGCCAGCACCCGGGCCGGCGTCTCCTCGTCCTTGGCCGCGACCTCGACGGTCTGCTTGGCCGGCGCGTTGCACTTCTGGCGCAGCTCCTCGGCCATCGCGCAGAGCTCGCGGCACACCTCGTGGCCGCCGCGCAGGGCCTTCAGCACCTCGGTCTCGGGCAGCTCACTGGCGCCGGCCTCGACCATGGTGATGGCCTCGCCGGTCGCGCTCATGATCAGGTCGAGGCGGTTGGCGTCGCTCTCGAGGATGCTGTGGGTCGGGTTGATCACGACGTTGCCGTCGATCCAGCCCATGCGCACGGCGCCCATCGGCCCCAGGAAGGGGATGTCGGAGATGTGCAGGGCGGCGAAGGCGGCCACCATGCTGAGCACGTCGGGCTCGTTCTCCTGGTCGAAGGACAGCACCGAGGACATGATCTGCACCTCGTTCTTGTAGCCCTCGACGAACATCGGGCGCACCGAGCGGTCGGTGACGCGCATGGCCAGCACCTCCTTGGTGCTCGGCCGGCCTTCGCGACGGAAGAAGTTGCCGGGGATCTGGCCGGCGGCGTAGGTCTTCTCCCGGTAGTCGACGGTCAGGGGGAAGAAGGGCAGGTCGCGCAGCCCTCCGTCCACCACGGCGGACATCACCACGGTCTCGCCGTAGCTGACGATCACGCACCCGGACGCCTGCTTGGCGACCCAGCCCGTCTCCATGGTCAGGGTGCGGCCGCCGATCTCACGCGAGACGGAACAGACGCGGGGGTTCTTCGAAACGGTCATCTTTTGGTTTTCTCTCTCTTACCGCTGTGGCCGTCCTGGCCGGAGGGCGGATTCCCCCCGGGCGTTCTGCGGCCGGATGGCGCGACGGGCAGCCCGCGGTGGGCTGCCCGTCGCGGACCGGGGTTCAACCCCGGATGCCGAGCTTCTGGATCAAGGCCGCGTGGCGCGCGCTGTCGGTCCGCTTCAGGTAGCGGAGCAGCTTGCTGCGCTTCGACACCATGCCGATCAGTCCACGGCGGGTCGAGACGTCCTTCTTGTGGGTCTGCAGGTGCGCCGTGAGGTTGCGGATGCGCTCGGTGAGGATCGCGATCTGGACCTCGGCGGAGCCGGTGTCGCCCGCGCCGCGGGCGTGTTCGGCCACGATGGCAGCCTTGTTCTCCTTGCTGACGGACATGAAACCTCCTGTGTTGTCCGGTCTGGATCGGGCGGGTGCCCGGGATGCCCGATTCCCAGAACAGGGGTTCTCCAGGAATGGGGTCGGCAGAGTATAGCGGCGGGTGGGAGAGCGCGCCTCCCCCACCTCGCGGGCGGCCGGGGCCGGATCGGAGGACCGGATCAGAGGGGCGGAGCGGCCGGCAGCGGGGCCAGCAGCTCGGCGAACATGCGCTCGACCAGGGCCTGGCGGCGGTTCCCGGCGGCGATCGCCGAGAGCTCGGCCGGACGCAGCTGGAAGTCCTGGTCCAGGCCGATCTGCGCCACGACCCGGCCGCCCTCGTCGTAGAGCACGCCGGTCACGCGGGCCTGGAGCAGGCCCTGGCTGGCGGCGCGGACGTCGTTCCAGCGCCCCACGCGCAGGGCGAGCACGCCGGCCTCGGGCAGGCGCACCGAGGCGGCTGGACGTGCCGCGACCTCGCGGTCGACGTATTCCGGGGCCAGCGGGCTGAAGCCGCGGTCCATCAGGGCCTGGCGGGCCTGGCCGCGCAGCTCCTCGACCGGGACGAGGCCGGCGGTCGGCTCGACCTCGAAGCGCAGCACGGCGATGTTGGCCGGGGCGCGCTGCTGGAGCACGCGCACGGTGACCGGTTCGGAGTTGGGGACGTCCTCGGCCGGGACCTGGCAGGCGGCGGCGAGGAGCGGGAGCAGGATGGCGAGGAGGCGCGGCATGTCAGGGAAGGAGGACGGAGAAGGCGGGGCCGGGGACGGAGAGGGTCCAGCCGAGGTTGTCGCGGCGGAGCTGGCGGAAGAAGACGCCGGCCACCGGGGCACCGAGCGGCATCTCGAAGGTCTCGACCTGGAGGGTCCACTCGTTGCCCGGATCGGTGAGCAGCGGGGGCGCGTCGGAGGCGCTGGCCGCATCGGGCTTCAACGAGGGCAGGGCGAGGACGCCGGCGGTCGAGACGGCGGGGACCCAGACCTCCCATTGGTCCGGCACCACCGCGTTGTCGGTGAGGCGGAGGCAGTACCAGTCGCCCGAGCCGCCGAGGGTGTCGTCGAAGGTGAGGCTGACGGCGGGCCAGGTCTGGCTGCCGGAGGGACCGAGCGGGACGGAGATGTCCGGCAGGACGATCGTCTCGGGGCCGGGCGTGGCGACCGCGGCGACCTCCTTGCGGCGCATGGCCTCGTCGCCGTCGGTGTCCTGCGCCCACAGCTGGATCCGCGTGGTGCCGGCGGCGGCGCCCTCGGCGGCCGCCAGGCCGTGCAGGGCCTGCTCGAGCTCGACCTCGGCGTTCGAGAAGGAGATCGTCCCGGCCCCGGTCGGGGCCACCCCGACCATGCCGGGTACCACGCTGACCGTGGAGATGCTCTTCTCGACCGTGGGGGTGTTGAAGTTGCCGCCGGTGGAGAGCGTGACGGGGTAGATCCAGTCGCTCGAGACCGTGCCGGCCAGGCTGCTGGGCGTCATCACCAGGAGCGGGGTCACGCTGCCGCTGCCGTTGCCGTCGATGGCGTCGACCAGCACCCGCGGGTCGATGGCGAAGCGGTCGAAATAGCGGCCGGTGACCGGGTCGCCGCCGAAGCCCTTCACGTCGTGGAAGGCGGCGAACCAGCCCGGGCGGTCGGGCTGCACGGTCAGGCTGGAGAAGCCGAGCGGCAGCGCCAGGTCGCGCAGCGCGTCCGGCTCGACGGTCATCGTGTCGCGCAGCAGCAGCGGGCTGGCGAAGCGACCGGTGCCGCCGGCGACGCCGCTGACGTTCGGCGCCACGGTCTTGGTCGGCGGCGCCTTCTCGCGCATCGGGACCGACAGGTAGGCGGCGTCCACCCCGGCCACCGTCACGCTGTGGTAGCTCGGGTGGAGGACGGTGACGGTCTGGGCGCCGGCGCGGGCACCGGGGAGCAGGGCGTCGTCGAACTCGACCAGGCCGCCCGATCCGGTGGAGCCGGAGTCGGGGTCGGAGCCGTCGAAGTCCTCGACGTAGACGGTGGCGCTGCCGATCGGGCGCAGCGTGCGCTGGTCGAAGACCTGCACCTGCAGCGACCCGAGCGCCGGCGCGGTGCCGACGAAGCCGCGGAAGGCGGCCGAGCCGGCGACCGGGGTGTCCATCTCGTTGCCGGCCGCGTCGGTCAGGCGCGCGGTGAACGGGAAGGGACCGGGGCCGACGGTGGCCACCGGGAAGGCGTCGCCGAGGAAGAACTTGGCCGGGCTGGGCAGGGCCGTGGTGCGGGTCGAAGCCGGGTTCGGCGGGAACTCGATCTCCACCGCCGAGATGGTCTCGGAGGCCAGGCCGTAGGGCCGCAGCTCGGGCAGGTCGGTGACGAAGCGGCTGGGGATGGTCGCGGCCGGCGGCCCGAACTGGACCAGCGTCGGCCGCACGGTGTCCTGCAGGATCGTGCTCTCGACGCGGAAGGTGGTGCGCAGCGTGCCGCGGTGGAGGGCGGCGGCGACGGTGAGCAGGCCGTCGTTCAGGCGCGGGCCGCCGTTGCCGTCGCTCAGGTCGGTCGAGAAGGCCACCGTGCCGGGCCCGGCCACCGCAGGCAGCTCGGCCGTCACGTGCTCGGTGCCGAAGCCCTCCCAGATCTGCAGCGCGGCCGTGTCGCCGGCGAGGGCCGAGGCCCCCACCCCCACCTCCGTCGGGAAGGCGTCGAGGTTGCCGAGGTTGGCGGCGGGCGCGCCGCCGGTGCCGATCGAAGAGGGCCGCGCCAGGTCGAGGGTGGTCCAGGCCGCGGAGTAGGCCTCGGCCAGGTTCTGCGGCACGAACTCGACGTCGGTGATGTCGGTGGAGATGTCCGCCGTCATCGCGGCGCCGAGGTCGAGCTCGTCGTCGGCGTGCGGGAACTCGACCACGCGGTTGTTCGAGTAGCCCTCCGGAACGTCGTAGGCGGCGTTGACGCCGCCGGCCAGCAGGTCCACCGCGCCGGACACCGAGGTGAAGTCGATCGGCTTGGAGAAGACGATGACGAAGCTGGTGTCGTTCGGCACCGCGGCGGCGCCGTCGGGCGGGAAGGCGCCGTGCACCCGCGGGGCCACACCCGAGGTCTGCGCGGCGGTGCGGAAGCTGCCGACGAGGCCGGAGGCGTTGGGCAGACTGACCCGCTTCCCCGACAGGTCGGTGAGCTCGGTGGTCAGGTAGACCTCGTAGGCCGTGTCGGTCTGCAGGTTGCCGTTCGGCGTGAGCACGACCAGGCGGTCGCCGCAGTAGCCGCGCACGCCGTAGGGGATCGAGCCGACGCCGCCCTTCACGCGCAGCTGGACGGCCAGCGCGTTCACGGTGGCGAGGTTGACGCTCTCGCTGAACCACAGCGCGACTGGCGACTGGACGTCCACCCCCGTGCTGCCCTTGAGCGGGGCGATCGCGGCCAGGGACGGCCGCGCGTCGAGGCTGAGGCCGCCGTCCACGGGCGCGACCGCGGGGCCGTCCTTCAGGCCGCCGCCGCCTCCCCCGCCGCCGCCGCCTCCCCCGCCCGGCGGGTCGGGGTCGGACAGGTAGCCGATGTTGCCGCCCGTGCAGGCCGCTGCCAGCAGCAGGAGCGCGAGCGCGAGGGGCCGCCACAGGGCGGTCGCCGAGGTGGTCGGGCGGGTCATGGACGCACCTATAATGACGTCGATGCGCTCCGGTTTCCGCCCCCAATTCCAGGCGATTCGGCCCGCCCGGCTGTTGCCGGCCCTGCTCCTCGCCGCCTGCCAGGGCCCCGCGGCCGAGGAGGCCGCTCCGCCGCCCCCCGTCGAGCCGGAGGAGCCGGCCGCGCCCGCGGTCCAGGAGACCGACCCGCTCGAGCTCGCCCGCGAGGCGCTCGCCGCCGGGGACTGGAACACCGCGCTGAACCGGATCGAGGACGCGCGCGGCGCGCACGGCGAGGAGGCCGCCTACTGGCTGCTCTACGGCGACACCCTGCTCTCCTTCGTCGCCGCCGAGATCGCCACCGGCCAGGCCCACCCGGGGGTGATCGAGGGCAGCTTCCTCGACGCCGACCACGCCTTCGGCCGCGCCGCCGAGCTGGCCCCCGGCGACTGGCGCGCGCCCTACGGCCAGGCCCGGGGCCGCCGCGCCTCGGGCGCCTTCGAGGGCGCCTGGGAAGCGGCCGAGGCCACCCTGGCGCTGCAGCCCGCCGAGCAGGCCGCGCCCGAGGTCCTGGTCGAACTCGGCCGCGCCGGGCTGGCGCTGACCGTCGAGCGGCTGCAGGCCGAGGCCGGCATCCCGCGCGCCGCCCGCGTCGCGGAGGACCTGCTCGAGCGCGCGGCGGCCGCAGGTTCGGAGGAGGCGCCGCTCGTGCTGTCCGACCTGCTGGCCTGGCAGAACCACCGCGAGGACGCCCGCGCCGTCCTGGTCGCGCGGCTGGTCGAGGCGCCGCGCGACACCGCCGCGATCGAGCGCCTGAAGAACCTCCACGGCGCCGACGCCGCCGGCCTCGCCCTCGACCTCGAGCGGGTGCGCCACGAGCAGCCCGGCGACGCCTTCCTGCTCTGGTACCTCGGCGAGGCGCGCTACCGGCACCACCTGGCGATGGTCGCCGCCGGCGACTTCCTGCAGGCCTACGAGGCGGTCGACCGCGCCGAGGAGTGCTTCCTCCAGTCGATGGCGCTCGAGGAGGGCTTCGCCTCGAGCTGCGCGGACTGGCTCTTCCTGGTCCGCAACGCGCGCGGCTGGGCGCTCTGGAACGAGGGCCGTGTGGACGACGCCGGGCAGGCCTTCCTCGCGTCGCTCGACGCCGCCCCCGAGCGGCTCGAGGCCGAGCCCGGCCCGGGCTCGCTGCGCCTGGGCATCGAGGCCGTGATGGGCCACTACTTCGCGCGCGAGCGCGACATGGTCAAGGCGCGCGCCTTCCTGCGCCGCGTGGTCGCCCGCCACGACGCCGAGGCGATGTGGTGGAACAACCTGGGCCTCGCCTGCCGCGACATCGCCGAGCCGCGGGCCCGCCCCCTCGTCGCCCGCGGCGAGATGCCGGAGGGCGAGCTGCTGGACATGCTGGAGGAGTCCTGGGAGGCCTACTCCCGCGCCGTCGAGCTGGCGCCGGACGACCCGAACATCGTCAACGACCACGCCCTGATCGCGGTCTACTACCTCGACCACGACCTCGACGTGGCCGAGGCCGGGCTGCGCCACGCGATCGAGGTCGGCACCGCCGCCATCGCCGCGGTCGACCGCGAGGCCGACCCCGAGACCTGGCAGCGCATGGACATGGCCATCGGCGACGCCTGGGAGAACCTGGCCTACCTCGACCTCGTCCGCTCCGCGCGCACCGACCGCGCGCCCGAATTCCTCGAGCAGAGCAGCCAACACTACCCTTGGGAGAACCGTGGGGGTGTGCAGATGCTGCGCCAGCTGCTGGACCGCCTCCGAGCCGCCGAGAGCGGCGATACCTCGTCCGACGGGACGGATAACTGAGCCCATGATCCTCGCCCCCCTGCTCCTCCTCTGCGCCCAGGCCCAAGACGTCGAGGAACTGACGCGCCAGGGCATCGCCGAACTCCGCCGGGTCGAGGCCCAGGTCGCCGCCGGCGAGCTCTCCGGCCTCGACATCGCCGACGCCTTCTTCGGCGCCGCCCTCACCCTGCGCGACGCCTGCGAGGCGGGCGGCGCCCGCCCGGAGGCCTTCGAGGCCTGGAGCGAGGCCCTGCTCAACGCTGGCGACCTGCGCAAGTCGCTCGGCGCGGTGGAGAGCGGGCTCGCCGCCCACCCGTCCGCGGTGCTCCTCCACATGCAGCACGGCCGCGTGCTGGTGGCCCGCGCCGGCCAGGCCGCCGGCGACGAGCAGAAGGAGCTGTGGGCCGAGGCGCGCGCCGTCTACGAAGGCGTGGTGAAGAAGGACAAGAAGGCCACCGCCGCCTGCCTCCGCCTGGGCGAGGTGCTCGTCTACCTCGGCGAGTTCGACGCCGCGCGCGGCGCGTGGCAGGAGGCCCTGAAGCGCGACGCGAAGGCCGTCGACCTCGGGGTGATGGTGCAGTGGCTGCCCCACGCGCAGGCCGCGCAGGTGATCGACGCGCTGCTCGCGAAGGAGGGCAGCGATGCCGCGCTGCTCCACTGGTACCGCGGCATGGCGGCCTACTACAGCCTGTTCAAGGCGCCGGGCGAGGAGCTGTGGAAGGCCTGCAAGGCCGACTTCCAGAAGGCCCTCGAGCTGAACCCGGCCTACGACTCGAGCTGGTTCTTCCTCGCCGCTGGCGCGGAGTTCTACGCCGGCCAGCTCAACGCGGGAGGCGATGCGAACGGCGCCGGCCGCCTGTGGCGCGAGGCCGGCACGGCCTGGGGTGCCTACCTCGCCGGCAACGCCGGCAACCAGCAGCTCAACGCCCTGGCCGGGATGGCCGACGGCGGCAGGGAGTTCGTCGACAAGATGAAGTGGTTCGGCGCCACCATCGCCGACCCGCGCCGCCCGGAGCCGGCCATCCAGCTGTTCTCCTGGGTGACCCGGGCCCGCCCGGACGACCCGGAGGCGTGGAACAACCTGGCCCTGATCTACCGCGACTGCGGCCGGGCGAAGGAGTCGCTGGCCGCCTACGAAGCCGCCCTGCGGCTGCAGCCCGACGACCCGCAGGTCATGAACGACCTGGCGGTGATCCTGCACTACTACCTCAAGGCCGAGGACGCGCGGGCCACCGAGCTCTACGAGCAGGCCATCGTGCGCGCCGAGGAGATGCTGGCCGGGGAGCTCGAGGAGCGCGACCGCATCGAGACCGCCCTGCGTGACGCCCGCCGCAACCTGGGCAAGCTCAAGGCCGGCAACCGGGTCAACAACTGAGCCCGCCGGGGGGTGTGGGATTCCCCCGCCCCCCGTCGCTAGACTGAGCGCCGCTGCCGCGCCCGGCGCGGCGTCCCGACATGCGAATCCTCATCGGCGGCGACGACGACATCGCTTTCCGCTTGGCGGAGGCGTTGATGGGCGACCACGAGGTGACCCTGGTCTGCCCGGAGGACGCCCGCGACATCAAGACCGACCGGCTCGACGCCGAGGTCTTCCACGGCGACGTGACCGCGGCGGAGATGCTGCAGGCCGCCCGCGTCGGGCGCGCCGACCTGTTCATCGCCTGCACCCCCGAGGACGAGCGCAACCTGGTCGCCTGCGTGACGGCCAAGCGCCTCGGCGCCGGCCGCACCACCTGCTTCCTGTTCCGCCGCGGCGCGCGGACCTCGGAGAAGGACGTCCGCGCCCTCGGCGCCTCCCTGGGCATCGACTCGCTGGTGCTGCCGGCGCAGCGCCTGTCGCGCGAGATCCTGCGCATCGTCGCCGTCCCCGGCGCACTCGAGGTCGAGGCCTTCGAGGGTGGCCGCGTGCGGCTGGTCCGCCGCGCCGTCGAGGAGGGCGCCTTCATCACCAGCGGGCCGCTGAAGGAGCTCGGCGTCCCCAAGGGCGTGGTGCTCGTCGGCGCGCGCCGCGGCGACGAGGTCATCATCCCCAACGGCAGCTCGCGCTTCGAGCCCGGCGACCAGATCACCGCCATGGGCACGCTGGCCGGCATCAACCGGCTGCTCTCCCGCTACCTCCGCACCGGCGAGAGCGCGCGCGAGTCGCGCCGCGCCACGGTGGTCGGCGGCGGCGTGGTCGGCTTCGCGGTGGCCAAGGGGCTCGAGGAGGCCGGCTGGGAGGTCAAGGTCATCGACTCGGACCGCAAGCGCTGCACCGAGATCGCCGCGCAGCTCAAGAGCATGGTGCTGTGCGGCGACGGCACCGACCTCGACCTGCTCGAGGCCGAGCACATCGCCGAGTCCTCGGTCCTGGTCGCGGTGACCAGCAACGACGAGAAGAACCTGCTCATCTCGCTGATCGCCAAGCAGCACCTCAACGTGCCGCGCATCGTGACGCGGGCGGACAACCCGCTGAACGAGCGGCTGTTCGAGAAGGTGGGGATCGACGTCGTGCGGTCCGCGCGCGGCGCGGCGATCAACTCGGTGGTGCGCAACGTGGCCGCGGCGCACACCGACCTGCTGGCCGAACTCGAGCACGGCGACGTCATGGTCCTGCGGCTCGAGGTGCCGGCCCACCGCGAGCCCAAGCGGCTCAGCGAGATGCAGGCGCCGGTGTTCGCCATCGTCGGCGCCGTCCTGCGCGAGGGCCAGGTGATCATCCCGCAGGGCGACGACGAGATCCGCGGCGGCGACCGCCTGCTGGTCTTCTGCAGCCGCGAGGAGGAGGAGAAGGCTCGGCGCTTCTTCCAGCGCTTCGAGCTCTGATCCGGCATGCGGCTGGCCCTCGTCCTCGGCGTGGTCGGCAGGCTCCTGCGGGCCTTCAGCCCGGCCTTCGTCCCGCCCATGCTGCTGTCGCTGCACGACGGCGCGAAGCACATGGCGCTGGAGTTCCTCGGGGCCGGCCTCGGGGCCCTGGTCGTCGGCACCCTGCTCGGCCGCCTGCGCGTGCAGGCCGTCAGCTTCCGGCGCAGCGAGGCCCTGGCCGTGGTGGCGCTGACCTGGATGGTGGTGGCCGGCTTCGCCGCCGTCCCCTACGCCCTCGACGGCATCCACCCGGTCGACGCGATGTTCGAGTCGATGTCGGGCTTCACCACCACCGGGGCGACCGTCTTCGGCGAGGCCGACTGGGCCCGCGACCGCGCCATCTTCCTGTGGCGGGCGATGACGCAGTGGTTCGGCGGCGTGGGCGTCATCGCGCTGTTCATCGTGGTCCTGCCCCACCTCGGCGTCGGCGGCCGCCAGCTGTTCTTCGCCGAGGCCTCCTCCGCGCCGAGCGAGTCGATCGCGCCCAAGATCCAGGGCGTGGCGATGCGCATCTGGATCCTCTACGTCTTCCTGACCCTGGTCCAGACCTCGCTGCTGTTCCTGGTCGCGCACATGCCGCTGTTCGACAGCGTGTGCCACGCGCTGACCACGATGCCGGCCGGCGGCTTCTCGCCCAACCCGGCCTCGATCGCCGGCTACGCCGACCCGGCGCTCTACCCGGGCTACGACGCGGCCATGGGCGAGTGGATCTTCATCGTCTTCATGCTGCTCGCCGGCATGAGCTTCCCGCTGCTGTGGGTCGGCATCTCCGGGCGGCCCTGGAAGGTCCTCGCCGACGGCGAGGCCCGCTTCTACCTCCTGGCGACCGGCGCCATCGCCGGCGGCGTGGCCCTGGTGCTGGCCGGCGGCCTGCCCGACCTCGACGGCGTCCGCACCGCGCTGTTCCAGTGCGCCAGCCTGATCTCCTCCACGGGTTACGCCAGCACGGACTACAACCTGTGGGCGGACGGCGCGCGCGTGCTGCTGGTCGTCGTCATGCTGGTCGGGGGCTGCGCCGGCTCGGCCGCCGGCGGCGCCAAGGCGGTGCGCAACCTCGTCGCGCTGAAGTACTTCTACCGCGAGGTGACGCGGGTCCTGCACCCCAACGCGGTGATCCCCCTGCGCCACAAGGGCCACGCCATCCCCGAGGGCATCCTGCGCGCCGTCCTGACGGTCGTGGCGCTCTACCTGGTCGGCTACCTGCTGTTCGGCACGCTGCTCGTCCTGCTCGGCGCCGACCTGGTCACCGGCTTCACGGCATCCCTGGCCTGCCTGGGCAACATCGGCCCCGGCTTCGGCCCGGCCGGCCCGATGGGCAGCTTCGGCGGCTTCGACGGCTGGTCGAAGGGCATCCTCACGATCGCCATGTGGGCTGGCCGGCTCGAGATGGTCACCGTGGTGGCCCTGTTCCACCCGGACGTGCTGCGCAAGCTCCGCTGGCGCGGGCAGACCCACCCGATCTGAGCCGGGCCGGACGGCCGACGGCGCGGCCGCCGAAATCCGCACCAGAACGCTGGCGGATTTCCCCTTGCGGGCCCGCGCTCGGGGTCTATCCCTCCGCCATGACCCAGGCCCCGACTGCCGAGACCCTCATCGGCGACCTCGCCGTCGCCCGCCCCGCCGCCGTCCCCGTGCTCGAGCAGATGGGCCTGGACTACTGCTGCGGAGGCAACCGCAGCCTGGCCGAGGCGGCGGCCGCCGCCGGCCGCTCGGTGGACGAGGTGCTCGCCCGCCTGGTCGAAGCCGCGGAGGACCCCGCCGCCCGCGACTGGAGCGACGCCCCCCTCCCCGAGCTGCTCGACCACATCGTCTCCACCCACCACGAGTACCTCAAGGCCGCCCTCCCCGCCCTCTGGGAGATGATCGGCAAGGTGGTGAACGCCCACGCCGAGGGCCACCCGGAGCTGGCCGAGGTCCGCGCCACCATGGGGCGCCTGTTCCAGGAGCTCGACCTCCACCTGCAGAAGGAGGAGCAGATCCTCTTCCCGATGATCCGCGGCCTGTGCGGCGCGACCGGACCGGCCGCCACGCCCGGGAGCTGCCCCGGCAAGGGCACGCCATGCGCGGGCGGCCCGGAGGGCCCGATGACCGTCATGGAGCAGGAGCACGACGACGCCGGCGAGGCGCTTCGCACCCTGCGCCGGCTGACGCAGGACTACCGCCTGCCCGAAGGGGCCTGCACCACCTTTCGCGGCCTCTACGCCGGGCTGCAGGAGCTCGAGGCCGACCTGCACCAGCACATCCACCTGGAGAACAACCTCCTCCACCGGCGCGTGCGCCGGATGCTGGTCGAGCAGGCGCGGGCCTAGGCGCCGGTCTGCGCACGGACCGCCGTCGCGACCTCGTGCAGCTTCTCCCAGAAGGCGCGGTCGCAGCGGCCGGCCTCGCGGACGGCCTGGCGGAAGTCGCGGTAGTCGAGCTCGCTGCCGAGCCGGCGGAGGACCGCCTGCCACAGCTCGGGGTGCAGGGTCAGGCGGTAGCCGTCCTCACCGGCGTCCTCGACGGTCAGGTCGGCGAGTCCGGGCAGGGCCTGCTGCAGGTTGCGCAAGTGGCTGCGCCGCCGGGCGCGGAGGTGCACCGAGGGCTGCAGCGAGCCGGCGGAGGGCCCGGCCGAGGCCGCCTCGAAGAAACCATGACGGGTGAAGAGCCACACGCCCGATAGCGGACGGCGGCCGCCGCGGCCCAAGCGGAAATCCGCCGGGCTCAGGAGATCACGCCGTGTTTCCGCCCGACCGCGACGAAGGCGTCGACCGCCTTCTCGAGGTGGTGCTGCTCGTGCGCGGCGCTGATCTGGACCCGGATGCGGGCCTGGCCCCGCGGCACGACCGGGAAGCTGAAGCCGATCACGTAGATGCCCTCGGCCAGCATGTCGGCCGCCATGTCAGCGGCCAGCTTGGCGTCGCCCAGCATGATCGGGACGATCGGGTGGACGCCCGGCTTGATGTCGAAGCCGACGGCGGTCATCCGCTCGCGGAACCAGGCGGTGTTGGCCTCGAGCTTGTCGCGCAGCTCGGTCGTCGCGCTCAAGCGGTCGAACACCGCCAGGCTGGCGGCGACGATGGGCGGGGCGACCGAGTTCGAGAACAGGTACGGCCGCGACTTGTTGCGCAGGAAGTCGACGATGGTCCGCGAGGCGCAGGTGAAGCCGCCGCTGGCGCCGCCGAGCGCCTTGCCCAGGGTGCTGGTGATGATGTGCACCCGCCCCATCACGCCGCAGTGCTCGTGGGTGCCGCGCCCGGTCCTGCCCATGAAGCCGGTCGAGTGCGAGTCGTCGACGTGGACCAGGGCGTCGTACTTCTCGGCGAGCTCGCAGACCTCCTCGAGCCGGGCGACGAAGCCGTCCATGCTGAACACGCCGTCGGTCGACACCAGCTTGCGGCGGCAGCCCTTCTCGGTGGCCTCCTGCAGGCAGCGCTCGAGGTCGGCCATGTCGCAGTTCTGGTAGCGCCAGCGCTGCGCCTTGCTCAGGCGGATGCCGTCGATGATCGAGGCGTGGTTGAGGGCGTCGGAGATCACCGCGTCCTCGGGGCCGAGCAGGGTCTCGTAGAGGCCGCCGTTGGCGTCGAAGCAGCTGGTGTAGAGGATCGTGTCCTCGAAGCCGAGGAAGGCGCTGATCCGCTCCTCGAGCTGCTTGTGGATGTCCTGGGTGCCGCAGATGAAGCGCACCGAGCTCATGCCGAAGCCGCGCTCGTCGAGGCAGCGGCGGGCGGCGTCGATCAGCTTCGGGTCGTCCGACAGGCCGAGGTAGTTGTTGGCGCAGAAGTTGACCACCTCGGCGCCGGTGTCGACCCGGATGTCGGCGTCCTGCGGGGTCACGATGACCCGCTCGTGCTTCCACAACCCGGCGTCACGGATCTCGGCCAGCTCGGCGTCGAGGCCGGCCTCGAAACTGGTCTTCACGGCTTCGGACATGCCGCGGATTCTACTCGCCGCGCGGATCGAGCACGACCTTGTGCGCCTCGGCCGCGTCGAGCAGGGCGATGCCCTCGTGGAAGCTCTCGAGCGGCAGGCGGTGGGTCACGATGTGGTCGAGCTGCAGGCCGCGCGCGAGCAGGCCGAGCATCTCCTCCCAGGTCGCGAACATGCGCCGGCCGACCACCCCGTGCAGGGTCAGGCCCTTGAAGATCACGTTGCGGCTGAAGCCCTCGAGGGTCAGGTCGGCGCGGGACGGGATGCCGAGCATCATCATCTCGCCGCCCGGGTAGAGCAGGTCGAGTCCGGCGTTGATCGCCGGCGGCGCGCCGCTCATCTCGAGCACCACGTCCACCCCGCCGTCGCTGACCGCGCGCACCTGCTCGGCGAAGTCGCCCTCGCGCGGGTCGAGCACGTGGATCGGGGTGCGTCCGTGCCCGGCGCAGGCCGCCGCCCAGGCGCGCGCGCGGGCCTGGTGGCCCGGCGCCACCTCGCTGATCGTCAGGCTGGCTGCGCCCTCGAACTCGACCACCGCGGCGGCCATCGCGCCGATCGCGCCGTAGCCCGACAGCAGCACGTGGCGTCCGGCGATCGAGCTGGCCGACTGCACCGTGTGCACCGCGTTGCCCAGAGCGTCGAGGAAGGCGCCGATGTGCGGCGGCACGACCTCGGGGTCGAGGCGCACCAGGTTGGCGGCCGGCACGACGACGTACTCGGCGAAGGAGCCGTCGCGGTGCAGCCCGGCGATGCGCGTGCGCTCGCAGACGTGGTGGTTGGCCGCGCGGCAGGCGCGGCACACCCCGCACACGATGTGCATCTCGGCGGAGACGTAGTCGCCCTCGCTCCAGCACTCCACCCCGGTCCCGAGCGCGTCGATGTGGCCGCAGAACTCGTGGCCGATCACCACCGGCGGCGCGAGCATCCCCGAGACCGACGGGTCCCAGTGGTAGATGTGGCGGTCGGTGCCGCAGATCGCGGTGTTCACCACGCGGACGCGGACCTCGCCCGCGGCGGGTGCCGGGACGGGCAGGTCCTCGACCAGGACGGCGGCGCCCGGCTCGGGCCGGGCCATCTGGATGGCGCGCAACGGGGGGATCCTCCGGGCCGGATTCTAGCGCGGCGCGCGGCGGCCCCCGCCGGATGGACCTCGGGCGGGCCGCTCACGCGACCCGCCCGAGGCGAGGGGCGGAGACCCCGCAGGGCCCCTGCCCCGGCTCACCGGAAGGTCAGCCGATGACGAAGTCGATCGGGTTGGTGAATTCTCCCGCGGGCAGCTCGAGGGCATGGACCCAGATGTGCATGCCGGCGGAGCTGGCGGGCGCGGTCTGGGTGACCGATGCCGTCCCCAGCGAGTTGGGGCGAAGCGGCGCGAGGGTGGTGTAGGGCGGGGTCAGGTAGGCCGTGCCGTAGGCCGTCGAGGTCGGTCCGCCGCCGCGCGCCGACCAGGCCACGTAGACCGAGCTGGCAGGCGTGCAGTTGGAGACGGTCACGGTGAAGGGAGAGCCCGCGACCACCGGCGTGACGGACAGGGTGCGCCCGGCCGGGCCGATGTCGATGGTGTCGATGCCGATCCCGTCGAGGTAGCCGTAGGGGAAGTTGTCCCGCTGGCCGAACAGCACGTAGAAGTCACCGTTGGTGTTGGCGCCCGCGCTGCTCAGGGCGATCCCGGTGGTCTGCCCCCAGGTGGAGCCGACCCCGGACCAGTCGCTGACGAGCTGGACCCAGGAGTCCCCGTCGTCGCTGACGAACACGCCGTCGTCGACCGAGACCTCCTCACCGTGGTTGATGGCCCAGTAGTCGAGGAAGAGGTCCCCGTCCCCCGTGCCGTCGAGGCCGAGGATGAAACCGTTCGCCACGTCGTGGTAGTTCGTCGTGGCGGGATCGAGGCCCATCTCCAGGCAGTAGGCCCCCGACTGCGTGCTGAGGCAGGCGCCGAGCTGCCCGATGTTGCACCAGCCCTCCGGGTCGGCGCCAAGGTGGTCGGCGGTCAGCGAGTTCACGCCCATCCAGTTCTGGACGACGCCGCCGGCCGTGTCGAAGTAGACCGTCACCCCGCTGTTCACCGGGCGGAAGTAGCTCGGCTTGTTGGGCCAGTAGGGCGGCGGGTCGACCACGGTCAACTCGACCGCGTCCCACCCGTCGGTGTCGTTGTTGGCCGTGTTCCCGTCGGTGATGTCGAGGATCACCCCGACCCAGTAGGTGCCGGCGGAGGTCGTGGAGGGGATCGACGGCGGGGTGCTGTAGCTCACCCGCACGGTCGACTTGGCGGCGAAGTCCCACGTGAAGGTGTGGGACTGGATCAGCGTGTCCGCGGTCGAGATGTTGTCGTTGGTCGAGAGGTAGGTGTTGACCGGGACGGTCTGCGAGGCCGGGTTGAAGAGGGACTCGTTGGCCACCAGGTAGTCCATCGAGGCCAGGGGCTGCCCCGGGTGGATCGAGGATCCGCCCATGTCGGCGTTGACGTCGAGCGGGACGAGGTCCTGGGTCGTGGTGGAGTAGCCGCCGGGGACGAAGGTGTTGAGGTAGTAGTCGAACTTGCCGCTGGTCATGCGGCACACGCCGAAGCGGGTGGTGATGTTCGAGCTCTTGCCCCAGCCGTGGCTGTTGTTGGCGTAGGCGTAGCGGTTGCCGGTGCCCCCGTCGATGTAGTAGACGCCGCCGCCGCTCATCCCGCCGATCCAGTAGGTCCAGGGCGGGCAGTCCGCCTCGACGGTGTAGGTGTCGACCTGGTCCCACGTGCCGTAGCCGTAGTAGAACTGGTCCGGCGCGCCGGGCCAGGAACTTCCCGGCCAGCCCGTCGTGTTGAAGGTGGTGGAGGACCACCAGCTGTTCGAGTCGTTGTAGCCGTAGCCGAACCAACCGGTCAGGAAGCCGAAGGGCCGGTCGATCCGGACGATGGCCTGGTCCCCGTCGTAGCTCCCGGAGGTGGTCCAGCTGGACCAGGAGACCATGTTGGTTCCGTTCGCCGAGCCGAAGGCGTCGTCGTCACCGTCCCAGGCGGGCGAGGCGGAGACCCCGGTCGACCAGGCACCGCCGCTCCCCTCGTGGACGCAGTGGCCCGCGGTGAGGAAGTGCTTGGCGTCGATCATCGTGCCGGAGCAGACGTAGTTCAGGCCGCTCTGCGAGAACCACATGCGCACGTGGGCGGACCACGGGAAGGCCGAGCTGGTGACCGCGCTCAGCTGGTTGAAGGAGCGCGAGATGTTCTCGCGCACCTCGTCTCCGATCACACGGCCGGTGACGAATCCCGCAGGCGCGAAGGGGCCGACGGGCAGGGGGTGCAGGGTCTCGACGCCCGTGAGGAGGTCCTTGCTGACCGGGGCGACCGGTCCCGTGTGGGGCCGGTCGGCGTACTCCGGTGTGGGATCCGTGAAGTCGGTCGGGCGGATCACCTCGGGGTAGCGGGGCGGTCCCTCGTCGGTCGGGGTCCCGGGGACCACGGTGTCGACCACGTTCTGCGTGGTCACGGCACCCGTGGGATCCTGCGCCGCGAGCGGCGCGACGAGACCAGCCAGGAGCAGGAGAAGCAGGAGCTTTCTCATCTTGAGTTCTGGGAATGAGCTGGGGAGGACTGCGGAGAGTCGATGGTCGGCCCTCGCGCACGGATAAAGGCGACCCCGAACCGGAGCCGCCCGAGAAGTGGAAGCCCGGGAAGACCGGGCAGAGTGGGCGGGTCACTCCGGCGTCCATCCTGAACGCATCCGAGCTCCCCCGGAAGCAAATCGTCTCGTTTCGGGACGAATCGCCGCCCCCGCCAGGCGGGCGCCGAGCAGCTTCCTCTCCTCCATTGCCCAGCAGGAAAGGGCTTTCCCTCTCCTCGCCAGGGAGGAAGGGGTTCCCCTCCCTGAAGTGGATGCCCTGGATCAGCCGCCGTAGTGCACCAGCCGCGACCAGGTCGCAGGATTCCGCCTCGCGGGAGCCGCGTCGGAAGCGAAGGCCTTCTGGGCACGCCACAACCCCTCCCGAGGCGGAAAGCGGCGCAACCGGGCCTCGACGGCGCGGTCGAAGGCATGCGCAGCCGCCGTCCGCGCGTCGAGGAGGCTGACCAGGACGGTGTCCGCCCCGGCGGCGCGCCAAGCATGCGCCAGGCCGTGCGGGCCGCCGGCGCGCAGGACGCCGAGCCCGAACTCCCCGCAAGCCGCGCTGTGCCACACGATGCCGCCGTCGAGTTCGAGGGCGGCGATCTCGGCGAGGTCGAGGAACCCGTCGGGAACCTGCCAGAGCGCACGCCCCGCAGCATCCTCGGGGCCGATCGAGACGCCCGTGGCCGAGGGCACCACCGGGTCGAGATAGGTCGGGGCGTGGACGCGCACCACGAGGGGAGCAGCGGCCAGCGCTGCGCGCAACCCGGACTCGAGGACGACGCTCCGATCGCCCTCGGGGCGGACTGCGGAGAGGGGCGGCGCCGGCCCGCTCCCCGGCACGTCCAGGAAGCGGCCGCCCAGCCTTCCCAGGACGTGGACCGCAGCTTCCGCCGGATGGGGCCGAGCGACCTCGAGGTGGAGCCAGTCGCCCTCGACGGCGGGAACCCCCGGCTTCGGCAGGTACTCGGCCACGGTGGGGTGGCGCAGCACCTGGCACTGGAGGACCAGCGGCGAGCCGGACGGGACCGGGAGGGCCTCGAAGGGCAGCCAGGCGAGGGCGCCGTCCGCCACCAGGGTCACGCGCGTCGCGCCCTCCAGGGCCTCCCAGACCGGGGCCAGCACGCGGGCGGCGAGACGGTCGAGGTCGGCCTCCTCCCCCTCCTGCCACGCCTGCCACAGCTCCTGCACGCGGGTCTGGAGCTCCCGCGTCGGGCCCAGCCGACGAAGCAGGTCCTGCTCCGGGTTCGAACGCACGACCCAGGCCCAGGACTCCCGGTCGCCCTCGACGAGGACCAGGAGGCGGTCCCCCGGACCACGCAGGGCGGAGCGGGCGGAATCGAGGTCCACCGGGTCGCCGCCACCCGGGCGAGCCGTGCGCGCGGACCGCGGATGCCAGGCCACGGCGCGCTGCAGCTCCGAGTCCCGCAGGAGGTCGAGCTCGCGGAAGGCCGCCGCGCGCCACGCGGGGCGAGCAGCGGCGACCTCCATCCAACCCGCCGCGAGGCTGCTGGCCAGGGCCACGCCCTGGTCCCGCTCGAAGCGGCGGGCGAAGGAGGCGCGCTCGGCGGGCGAGGCTCCACGCCAGGAGGCCGCCGCGAGGTCGAGGAAGTCGATCAGCTCCGGGGTCACGCCCCCGGCGCGCCGCTCGGCCCAGGCCAGACAGGCGAGCAGGGGCAACAGCCCGGGATGGCCCTCGCCCAGCCGCTCGCGCCGCTCGCGGAAGACCGGGAGGAGGTCGTCGACGGCCTTCCGCGGCTGCCCCAGGGAGACGAGCAGGCGCGAGCGGAGGAGCAGCAGTTCCTCCCGCGCGGGCCCCAGGGCCTCGCCGGCGGCCAGGGCCTGCTCGGCCAGACCCGCGGCCCGGTCGTCGTCGCCGAGGAGCGCCGAGGAGAGCGCACGCGCGGCCAGCCAGGCCGGGTGCCAGCTCGCGTCCTCCTCGCCGGGCTCCTCCGCCAGGTACGGCGCCGCGAGGTCGGGCCGACCGAGGTCGAGGTAGACCAGGGCGCGCCGGATCCGTTCCGCCGGGTCGGCGAGGGCGGCTTCGCGCGTCGGGTCGTCCGCGCGCAACTGCGCCTCACCGGCGAGGAGCTCCTCGCCGAGCTGGCGCAGCGCCGGGACCCGCGCGCGGGCGTGCGCGTCCCAAGCCGGCCCCCCCTCGAGCCCGGCCTCCTCGAGGATTCCCAGGACGTGCTCCCGCAGCATGAGGGCGGCGTCCACCTTCCCCTGCATCGCGAGGCACTCGGCGAGGCCGTGCAGCGGGCCGGCGAGCCGCTCGGGCTCGGTCGGGCCGAACACGTTCTCGACGATCCCGGCCGACCACTCGAGGTGACTCTGGGCAGTCGCCCAGTCCCCGTCCGCCATCGCCAGTCTGGCGGCGAAGTCGAACAGCTCCGCGACCATCGGGGTGAGCCCGTAGACCGCGCGGCCGTCCGCGAGCGCGCGTTCGGCCAGGGCCCGCGCGAGTTCGGGGCGCCCGGCGTCCAGGGCCAGCTGGGCGCGCATCTTCCGCAGGGCGGAGGTCCCCGGCGAGGGATCCCCCAGGGTGAGGACGAGGTCGAGCGCGACCTGGGACTCGTGCAGCGCCTCGTCGTACTGACCCAGCCGCCCCAGCGCCCAGGCCAGGTTGCTGTGGGAGCGGACCCGGGTGGGATCGTCGGCGGCCAGCGTGCGGTCGGCGAGCTCCACCGCGCGGCGGAGCAGCCGGACGGCGCCGGGCACGTCGCCCTGCTCGATCCGGGCGGTGGCGCTGCGGTCGAGGCGCTCGACCTCGGGGTCGCCCTGGGGCGGCGCGACCGAGGCGGCGGTGAGGAGGAGGAGACCGAGGAGGAGCATCGGGGGAAAAGAGAGGGGCTGGCAACCCAGAGGATGCCAGCCCCGTGCCCGTTCCGGGGACTAGTTGATCACGAAGTCCACCGGGTTGGTGAACTCACCCGCCGGGAGCTCCAGCGCGTGCGCCCAGATGTGGACGCCCGACGCGTTCGCCCCGGCCGTGGCCGTCAGGGAGGCCGTGCCGCTGGCGTTCGGGGTCAGCGGGCTGAGGGTGTTGTAGGGCGGCGTCAGGTAGGCGATGCCCCACTGGGTGGTCGTCGGGCCGCCCCCGCGGGCGGACCAGGCGATGTAGACCGTGCTGCCCGGGGTGCAGTTCGACACCGTGGCGGTGAACTGCTGACCGGCGGTCACCGGCGAGAACTCGAGGGTCCGACCGGCCGGGCCGATCTCGATGTCGTCGACGCCGACCCCGTCGAGGTAGCCGTAGGGGAAGTTGTCGGACTGACCGAACAGGACGTAGAAGTCCCCGTCGGTGTTGACCCCGGCGTTGCTGATGTCGATCGAGGCGGACTGCGACCAGGTCGAGGTGAAGCCGCTCCAACCGTTGACCACCTGCGTGAAGTTCACGCCGTCGGCGCTGACGAAGACGCCGTCGTCGGCGTGGCTCTCCTCACCGTGGTTGATGGCGTGGAAGCTCATCGCCAGGTCACCTTCCCCGGCGCCGTCGATGCCCAGGATCAGGCCGTTGGCGACGTCGTGGTAGTTGCTGCTGGTCGGGTCCAGGCCCATCTCGAGGCAGTAGGCGCCGGACTGGGTGGAGGCGCAGGCGCCCATCTGGCCGATGTTGCACCAGGCCTCCGGATCGGAGGAGAGGTGGTCGCCGGCCAGGGCGTTGACGCCCATCCAGGACTGCACGTTGCCCGCGGCGAAGTCGAAGTGGATGTTCACCCCGCCGCTCACCGCGCGGAAGCTGCCGGGCAGGTTCGGCCAGTAGGCCGGCGGATCCACCACCGAGATCTCGGCGGCGTCCCAGCCGTCGGTGTCGTTGTTGGCCGTGTCGGCGTCGACCACGTCCAGGATGACCCCGACCCAGTAGGTGCCGGCGGAGGTGCCGGCCGGGATGGTCGGCGGGTTGGTGTAGGTGACCCGGACGCTGCTCTTGGCGTCGAAGTCCCAGGTGAAGCTGTGCGACTGGATCAGCGTGTCCGCGGTCGAGATGTTGTCGTTGGTCGACAGGTAGGTGTCGACCGGGACCGACATCGAGGCCGGGTTGAACCGCGAGCTGTTGGCCACCAGGTAGTCCATCGCGGCCAGCGGCTGACCGGAGGTGACCGTGGCGCCGCCCATGTCGGCGTTGACGTCGAGGGGGACGAGGTCCTCCTGCACGCTGCCGTAGCCGGCGGGGATGTAGGTGTTCTGGTAGTAGTCGAACTTGGCGCTGGTCATGCGGCAGATCCCGGCGCGGGTGGTGATGTTCGACGCCTTGCCCCAGCCGTGGCTGTTGTCGCCGCTGGCGTAGCGGTTGCCGCTCGCGCCGTCGATCCAGTAGACGCCGCCGCCGCTCATGCCGCCGAACCAGAAGGTCCAGGGCGGGCAGTCGGCCTCGACCACATAGGTGCCGACCTGGTCCCAGGTGCCGAAGCCGTAGTAGAGCTGGTTCGGCGCGCCGGGCCACGAGCTCCCGCCGGGGTAGCCGGTGTCGTGGAAGGTGGTGCTCCCCCACCAGCTGTTCGAGTCGTTGTAGGCGTAGCCGAGCCAGCCGGTCAGGAAGCCGAAGGGACGGTCGATGCGCACCACGGCCTGGTCACCGTCCCAGCTGCCGCTCGCGCTCCAGGAGCTCCAGGTGACGACGTTGACCCCGTTGGCCGAACCGAAGGCGTCGTCGTCGCCGTCCCAGGCCGGGCTGGCGACGATGTTGGTCATGAAGGCACCGCCGCTCCCCTCGTGCACGCAGTGGCCGGCGGAGAGGTAGTGCTTGGCGTCGATCATCGTGCCCGAGCAGACGAAGCCCGAGCCGGTGGAGTCGTTGAACCACATCCGCACGTGGGTGCTCCAGGGGAAGGCCTGGGAGTTGATGGCGGAGAGCTGGTTCATCGAGCGGGAGACGCTCTCGCGCACCTCCTCGCCGATCTGGCGTCCGGTGACGCGGCCCGAGGGCGCGAAGGGACCGACCGGCATCGGGTGGTAGGTCTCGAGGCCGGTGACGAGGTCCTTGCTCACGGCCAGGACCGGGCCGGTGTGCGGCCGGTCGGAGAACTCGGGAGTCGCGGGCAGGGCGAAGGCCGGGCGCGGCGCGATCTCGTAGCGCAGCGGACCCTCGGAGGCCTGGCTGCCCGGGACGAACTGGTCGAGGTCGTGGCTGGTGGCGACCTGGCCGGTCGGATCCTGCGCGAGGGCAGCCATCCCGACCAGAACCGCGCTCACGATCAGGAGAGGCTTGTTCATGGGAAGGAGGGGAGAGAGGGAAGGGCCGAGGAACCGTGGTTCCCGGGCCCGGGTGAGGGAACACCGATCATGACCGGAATTCCGGGACGGCGCACCCTCCGCCCGGCATTCTCACGCAATTCCCTGAGACATGGTCTCAACAAGAGACAACCGGCGGGGACCTCGCCCGCTCAGTCCTCGAAGGCCCGGTCCCCGAAGACCGGTTGCCGGTCGGCGCTGACGGCCAGCGCCAGGCCGATCGCCGCCGCCGAGGCCATCATCGCCGAGCCGCCGAAGCTGACCATCGGCAGCGGCAGCCCGGTGGTCGGGACCAGCCCCAGCGTCACCCCCACGTTGAGCAGCAGGTGGTCGAGGAAGTGCACCCCCACCCCGGCGACGACGAAGCGCGTGAAGGGGTCGCGGTGGCGCACCGCCCCGCGCAGGGCGAACAGACCGATCGCGGCGTAGAGCAGCAGGAAGGCGCCGGCGCCGGCCAGACCGAGCTCCTCGGCCACCACCGGGAAGACGAAGTCGTTGTGCCGCTCGGGCAGGAGGTCGTAGCGGTTCTCCGGCCCCTTGCCCCAGCCGAAGCCGGTCAGCCCGCCGGTGCCGACGGCCATCTTCGAGTGCCAGATCTGGTAACCCTCGGCCTTCTTCTGCTCCTCGGTCAGCGAGCCCTGCTGAAGCCAGACGTCGACCCGCTCGCGCTGGTAGTCCTGGACCGCGAAGTAGCCCAGCGGCGCCAGCACGAGCGGGACCCAGACGAACCAGCGCAGCAGGCGCCAGCCCGCGCCGGCCACCCAGGCCATGGCCAGGAACAGCGGCCCGAAGGTCAGCGCGGTGCCGAGATCGGGCTGGGCGAGGACCAGGAGCACCGGCGCAGCGGTCAGCACCAGCGGCCCGGCGAGGTCGCCGAGGCGCTCGGGGCGCGGGCGGCCGCCGTACCACTTGGCCAGGGCGAGCAGCAGGCCGACCTTCATGAACTCGCTCGGCTGCAGCTTGAAGCCGCCGGCGAGGTCGATCCACGAGCGCGCGCTGTTCGTCGCGCGGCCGGTGACCAGCACGAGCAGCAGCCCGGCCAGGCCGAGCGCGTAGAGCGGGAAGGCCAGCTCGCGCCAGCGGCGCGCAGGGATCAGCGCGGCGGCGAGGAGCGCGCAGGCCGCGGCGGCGACGCGCACGGTGTGGCTGCTCGGCAGCCGTCCGGGCCCCGCCACGCTCCACTGCACCACCCAGCCGAAGGCGACGGCGGCGCAGGCGGCCAGCAGCACAGGCCACTCGCTGCGGGCCAGGAAGCGGCCCGGACGACGCAGCTGGTCGAAGAGGTCCTGGCGGTTCACCGCAGCAGCTCCCCCTCCACGCGGCGCAGGAAGGCGTGCAGGACGTAGTTGGCGATCCAGCCGCCGTGGAGGTCGGTGTTCTCGCACAGGACGGCGACGGCGTAGCGCGGCTCGACCGGTGGCTCGCCCGCCCGCGCCGCGGGGAAGAAGCCGACGAACCAGGCGTGGGTCGGATACTCGCGCCCGCTGCGGCTGCGCCCGGTCTGCGCCGTGCCGGTCTTGCCGGCCACCCCGAAGACGTCGAGCTGACGGTCGCCGAAGACGTTGTCGTGAGCGGTGCCCTCGGGCCCGGTCACGTCGAGCAGGGCCTCGTGCAGCAGCTCCCGCACGCGCGGGTCGAGCGGCGGGCCGCCCCACTCGGCCTCTGTCGGCGCGCCGTCGCGCTCGAGCACCATGCGCGGCCGCCACAGCTTGCCGGTGGCCAGCCAGCCGTAGAAGCGTGCCATCTGCAGCGGCGAGGCCTCGACGTAGGTCTGCCCGATCGAGAGCCGCATGGCATTGACCGTGCGGCCCTTGCCGCGGCCGTCCGGCGGGTGGAGCCGCCCCCCGACCTCGAGCCAGCCGCCGGCCGGGGCCGGGCTGCCGTCCTCGCGGCGGAAGGAACTCAGGTCCAGGCCGGTGGTGCGGTCCCCGAATCCGAGCGCCTGCGCGCGGTCGTGGATCGCGTCGAAGCCGAGCTCCTCGGCCAGGTGGTAGAAGTAGATGTTGCAGGACTCGCGGATGGCGACGCGCAGGTCCAGTTCGCCGTGCTGGCCGGTGCAGGACAAGCGGGTCTGCGGGGCGTAGGGCGGGACGTAGACCCGCTCGCAGACGAAGGTCCGCTCCCACCAGCCGAGGTCCTGTTCGAGGGCCTCGAGGGCGGCGACCAGCTTGAAGGTCGAG
This sequence comes from uncultured Planctomycetales bacterium, assembly GCA_964342475.1. GTDB lineage: Bacteria > Planctomycetota > UBA1135 > UBA1135 > UBA1135 > J029. The sequence continues at coordinate 186,893 of CAYFGE010000004.1, read as the reverse complement.
CCCGGGTAGGGGATCTGCGGCGCCGCGGCCGCGCTGCCCAGCGCGCGGTGGCGCAGCGGCCGCGCCGGATCCGCCGCGAGCGCCTCGTACTCCTGGCGGAAGAGCTCGGCGTCGTAGCTGGGCGCGGTGACGGCGACCGGGACGGTGCCGTCGCGCAGGTCGAGCAGGACGAAGCCGGCCTGCGGGCGCTCCAGCCGCGCGCGCATGCGGGCCAGGATGGCCGCGCCGCCGGGCTTGCTCGGCAGGGCCTGGACGGCGGTCTCGTAGCCCTCCTCGATCGCCTCGACCGCGGCGCGGGTCCAGGCCTCGTCCACCGCGAGCCGCAGGTCGCCGCCGTTGACCGGCGGCAGGAACTCGAGCTCCAGCGGCTCCTCCTCGTCCCAGCGCAGGCGCCGCAGCAGGCCCCGCTGCCCCTGCAGGACGTCCTCGCCGGCCCACTCCGCGCCCTGCACCGGCACGGCGTCGTCCGGCCGTCGCACCTCGCGGGTCAATCGGCGCTCGAGCATCTCGAGCTCGAGCTGCTCCTCGTCGCTGCGCTCGACCTTGCGCCGCAGCTCGCGCCGGGCGTTGCTGAGCTGCTCGTAGCTGGCCAGCTCCGACTCCTGCGGCTCGCGCAGGTAGCCGAGCAGGTGAGGGTCGACCGCGCCGGTGTAGCGCCGCACGTGCTCCTCCTCGGCCTCGAGGCCGGGGAAGCGGTCGGGGTCCTGGCTGACCAGGTCGACCAGGGCCCAGTCGAGGTCGCGCGCCAGCACCGGCCGCCAGTTGCCGTGGACCTCGCGCACCAGCTTGCGCCGGACGCCCTCGAGGTCCTCCGGCACCCGCTCCTCCACGTGGCGCAGGATCATGCCCGCGTTGCGCGCCCACTCCTCCTCCTCGCCGCCGGGGGGGCGGGTGCGGGTGGCGCAGCGCCGCAGCCAGTCGAGCGTCTCCGCGTCCTCGGCGAGGTCCCAGCGGCGCGCCAGCTCGCGCAGCACTTCGCCGGCCAGCTCCTCGTCCTCGGTCAGCAGGCGCAGGACCTGTCGTCGGCTCATCCCGCGCGCGTTGGCGGCGGCCTCGCGCACCCCGAGGAGGCGGATGCGCAGCTCGAGGCGGCGGCGCTCCTCCTCGAGCCGCGGCAGCAGACCGCCGCCCGGGAACAGGGCTTCGAGGCGCGCCCAGGCGCGACGGTCGCGCGCCAGGTGCTCGCGGAACCCGTCCGGCCCCTCGGGCCAGGCGAGGAAGGGACCGCTCCCCTTCTCGGCCCACTTCTGCAGCTCGACGCTGCGTTCGCGCGGCAGCCCGCTCAGCCGCTGCAGGTAGAACTGCAGGTCGCCGCTGCGGCTCGCCGGCAGAGCCTGGAGCTCTTCGGCCGGGATGCGCAGGAGCTGGGCGGTCAGCGGCTCGGCGCGCCGCCAGGCGTCCTCCAGCCCGGCGACCGGCAGCCCGGCGAGCTGCGCCGCCTCGTAGACCATCCCGGCGAAGTGGTTGCGGCGGAAGTCGCGGTACTCCCAGCGCAGCACGAAGGAGCTGCGGTCCTGGGCCAGCACCTCGCCGCGGCGGTCGAGGATGCGGCCGCGGGTGAAGGGCAGCGTGCGACCGCTCGAACGCGCGCGCACCGCCTCGGCCTGCCAGGCCTCGTGCTCGAGCACCTGCAGCTGCACCAGCCGTCCCAGCACGATGACCAGGAACACGCCGTAGACCAGCATCAGGCGGCGCAGCAGGAAGGCCCGGCTCATGCGGCGGAGGGGCGGCGCAGGGCCGGGGGTGCCAGGAGCAGGCCCCAGGCGAGTCCGACGAGGGCGACGCGGAGGACGGAGACCGACGGGGCGAGCGGCACGAGCAGGCGCGCCGACTCGAGGTGGTCGAGGAAGGCCAGCGGCAGCGCCGCCAGGCAACCGAGCAGGAGGCGGGCGAGGAAGCGGCTCTCCGACAGCTGGCGGCCGGCCAGGTGGCGCGCGGCGAGGCCCAGGCCGTACCCGGCCCAGGCGGTGAAGGGCGAGGCCGCGCTGACCGCCGCGCGGAGCAGGCCGAAGAGGAGGACCCAGCCGACAGCGCGCCGCAGGCTGCCGCGGCGGGCCGGCACGGCGGCGAAGAGGAGCAGCAGGAAGAGGTCCGGCAGCGCCATGCCTCCGGGGAGCGAGCGCAGGAAGGGCGAGGCCACCGCCACGGCCAGGGCGGCCGGGAGCACCACGGCGGTGTGCGGCGCCCGCCTCACCGCGCGACGACCTCCAGCTCTCCGCCGGGGATGCCGGAGGCCTCCCCCACCCGCCCCAGCCACAGGCCGCGCGGGAAGCCGCCGCCGCCGCGGCTGAAGAGGGCGGCGCCGGGCGCGGCGAGGGCCGCGGGGTCCGAGGCCAGACCGATCTCCTCCCCCTCGACCAACGCGATGCAGGGACCGGGCCAGGCGCTGGCGGGGACCGGCGCGGTCCAACAGAGGCTGCCGCGGCGGGCCACCACGGGCCCGACCGCGCGGCCGTGGCCGAGCACCGCTGCCGCGGCGGGCAGGACCCGGCGCTCCGCCTCGACCAGACCGAGGCGGCGACCGTGCACCGCGTCCGACAGCAGCCGCACCCGCGCCCTCGCGCGGTCCGGCCGCGGCTCCTCCGGCGGATCGCTCGGCACCGCCCCGAGCCCGACGAAGACCCGCCCCTCGGCCGCGGCGGGCACCCGGGCCTCGACCGCCCAGTAGGCCTCCCGACGGTCCTCGTCGCCGCGCCGCCGCAGCACGCCGAGGCGGAAGCCGCCCTGCTCGAACCACGGCGGATCGCCCTCGCGGCGTCGCCAGCGCACCTCGAGGCCGTCGGCCGGCCCCGCGTCCGGGTGGATCTGCCGGACCAGCGGCTCCCCGCCCTCGCGGCGGCCGAGGCAGATGGCCGGGAAACCGTCCTCCTCGCCGCCGATCCAGGCCCCGGTCGGCTCCTCGGGCGCGGTCCAGAGGCGGAGCACCGCCTGGTCCTCGTCGACCCGGTCGAGCCGCCCGAGCCAGGTGCGTCCGAAGACCACCGGCTGGCCCTCGAACAGGCCGAAGGCCCGGCCCACGCCGAGGGTCCAACTGGTGGCGCGGCGCTCGACCACGGGGACCGGCCACCAGACGGTGCCGGGCACGCGGGGCGGCAGCCCCAACCCTTCCTCCACCGACGCCAGGCCGGCCACCGGGGCCGGGCGCGGAGCGGGCGCGGCCTCGACCGGGCCTTCGACCAGGGCGGCGGCCGGGACGAGCAGGGCGCTGACCGGGGCGACCAGGCGACCGGCCAGCTCCTCCAGCCACGCGGCGGGCCACAGCGCCTGCGCGCCGGCTCCTGCCAGGAGCACTCCGACGGCGAGGGCGCGACGCGTGCGCTCCGCGGCCGGGAGCAGTTCCACCCGCCTAGTTGACTTCCAGGCCTTCGGTCAGGACCGGCGCGTACTGGTCCAGGTCTTCGACGAAGCGCGCGGTGCCGCGCACCACGGCGGTCAGCGGGTCGGCGTCCACCCGCGCGGGCAGCCCGGTGTGCTGCGTCAGGTAACGGTCGAGGCCGGGAAGCAGCGCGCCGCCCCCGACGATCGTGATGCCGGTCTCGAGCAGGTCGGCGCCGATCTCCGGCGGGGCGGCCTCGAGGCAGTCGAGCACCGCGCGCGCGATCGACTCGAGCGGCTCGCGCAGGGCCTCGCGGATCTCCTCGCTGGTCACCACCGCCTTGCGCGGGTGCAGGCTGAGGGTGTCGCGACCCGCCACCTCGAGCGACTTCTCGGTGTCGAGCGGCGCGGCCGAGCCGATCGTCTTCTTGATCCACTCGGAGGTCTGCGGCCCCACCTGCAGGTTGTGGTTCTTGCGCAGGAAGTCCATCACCGCCTCGTCCATCTCGTCGCCGGCCACCTTGACCGACTTGACCTCGACGGGGCCGCTCAGGGCCAGGATGGCGACCTCGGTGGTGCCGCCGCCGATGTCGACGATCATCGAGCCCTCGGCCTCGGTGATCGGCATGCCGACGCCGAGCGCGCCGGCCATCGGCTCGTCCACCAGGTAGACCCGCCGCGCGCCGGCGCGCTCGGCCGAGTTGATCACCGCGCGCTTCTCGACCGTGGTGATCCCGGAGGGCACCGCGATGACCACGCGGGGCTTGACCAGCGACTTGCCCTCGTGCGCCTTGCGCAGGAAGTAGCGCAGCATCTTCTCGGTGATCTCGAAGTCGGCGATGACGCCGTCCTTGAGCGGCCGCACGGCGGTGATGTTGCCCGGGGTCTTGCCGAGCATGCGGTAGGCCTCGTCGCCGACGCCCATCCCGTCGAGGATGACCTCGTTGGTGCCCTTGTAGACCGCCACCACGGAGGGCTCGTTGAGAATGATGCCGCGTTCCTTCGAGGCGACCAGGGTGTTGGCCGTACCGAGGTCGATGCCGAGGTCCTCCGCGAAGGAGAACCATCCCGAGAACCAGCCGAGGAACCTGGACATGCGCGCGTGGGGGGTCTTGGACGAAAGCGGCTCTGTTCGAGCCGTTCGGAGTATAGCGAGCACGAATAGCGGAATCCTACCCCGTCCGCGAGAAAAGAAGGACGGCCGGCGCGGGATCCGCGCCGGCCGTCGACAGGAAGCCGGTCGTGGGGCTACTCGGCGCTCTCCGCGCCGTAGTTGCCCTTGAAGAACATGCCGGTGCCGTAGTGGACCCCCTTCTCGTAGTCGACGAGCAGGAGGGCCAGGACCAGCATGATGCCGGTGCAGACGGCGATGGCGCTCTCGATGGGCATCGAGGGCTTGTCCTCGTCCGCGACGGCCTTCGGCGCGCGCTCGGCGCGGGCCGGCTTGGCGGTCTTCCGCTCCTTCTTGGGAGCGGCCTTGGCGCGACGCTTGGCAGCCATCTCAGCCTCCTTACAGGTTGGTCGCGATGCGGTCGCCGGCCTGGATCTTGGCGTCGCCGGCGAGGCTCACGGTGCAGGTGGAGGAGTTGGCCCGGACGATCTCGACCTTGATCTTGCCCTTGTAGGACTGGCCGTTGTAGACGTCGAAGCTGTAGCCGCGCAGGACCTTGGCGTTCTGGCCCAGGTTGATCTGGATCAGGGCCGGGGCCTGGTCGTAGGTGGCGCTCAGCACCACGCCCTCCATCTCGGGCTGGATGCCCTCGACGGCGGCCGGGTCGATGCCGGACATGCGGACGACGGAGGCCAGCTTGGCCTCGGCCTCGTCCCCGCGGTCGTTGGCGAAGGCCAGCTCCTTGCGCAGTTGGGCCGCGAGGCCCTCGGCGGAGCGCTGGGCCTCACCGGCGGCGGTGGCCGCGGCGAGGGCCTCGTCGCGGGCGTCCAGCGCGCTGTCGCGCTCTTCGCGCAGCGAGCGGTTCTCGCCCTCGAGCTCCGCGATGCGGTTGGCGTGCTGACGGTTGGTCGACTCGAGGTCGGACAGCTTGCCCTCGATGCCGGCGACCGACTCACTCAGGTCGGCGTTGCGACGGCGGGCGTCCTGGACGTCATTGTCCAGAGCGGTCACCTTCGCCTTCTCGGCGGACAGCTGGGTGTTGGCCGACTGCGCCAGACCGGACTGGGTCTGGACCTCGGAGGACAGCGCCGCCACCTGGGCTTCGAGCTCACTCTGGGTCTGCGCGTGAGCCGTCTGCTCCGCCTCGTACTTCGAACGGAACTCGTCGCTGGTGCCGATGAGGCTAGCGGCCGAGCCGACGAAGAGCGCGGCCAGGACCAGGTTGATGACGGTGAAGAGCTTGCCTGCGGTACTCATCCGGCTTCTCTGGGCAGGTCGGGATGTCGGGGGGTCTTGGTGATGGGGGGAGGGTCGCGCGGTGGCGCCCTCGTTGTAGGTGGTCCGGGTGGGCCGGTTTCACACCTATCTGCGAGTGGCGAAAGGTAGCTGCGACCGCCGGAAGGGTCAAGCTCGGGCTGCCGGGTCTTCCCGGCGGCGCCCGGCGGGGAGGAGGAGGCCGAGCGCGGCGAGGACCGCCAGGACCGGCCCCAGGAGCCAGCCCGCGGCCAGGTAGGGCGTCCGGTGGTCGCCCCGGATCCGGGGAAGATCCGCCCAGAAAGCACCCGGGATCCCGCGCGGGATCTCGCCGAGGAGCTCCCCGCCCCCCCCCACCAGGACGGTCCGCCCGGTGTTGGTCGAGCGGAGCACGGCCCGCCCGGTCTCGGCGGCCCTCAGGCGGGTGGCGGCGACCATCTGGTCCATCTCGGCCCCGGTGCCGAACCAGGCCTCGTTGGACAGGACCAGGAAGGCCTCCGCTCCGGACCAGGCCTGACGGCGGAAGACCCGCTCGTAGACGTTCTCCCAGCAGATGGCGGTGCCCAGGCTCATCGGGCGGCCGTCGGCGCGCTCGAGTTCCAGCGGCAGCAGGCCCTCTCCCGGCACGAAGCTGGGGTGCAGGCCGAAGCCGTCGTAGATCCGGTCGGCGACCCAACGGCCGCCCGGGAAGCCGCCGCCGAAGGGCAGGCGCTCGCCGAAGGGGACCAGCTCGGTCTTGCGGGCGCGGGCGGCCAGGCGGCCGTCCGGGCGGAAGGCCAGGGTCTCGCTGCTGCGGGGGCTGAGCTCCTGGACCGGGCTCCCGGCCGGGAGCGGACCGTAGAAGTGCGCCCCGGTGACGAACCAGCCGTGGTCGGGCAGCGCGAGGCCGGCCTGGGCCGCCCCCTGCCGCTGCCATTCGAGGACCATCCCGACCGGGTAGCTGCCCGGGTCGCGGCCGCGGCGCGGCAGGTGCAGCTCGCCCTCGGCGCCCTCCTCGGTGGCCGGATAGAGGAACATCGTCTCCGCCCACACCAGCAGCTCGGGCTGGCGCCCGGACACCGCCACCGCCTCCTCCGCCAGTTCCGTGTGGGCGCGGAAGATGCTCCGGGCGCCGCCGTCGCGCGACTTCTCGTCCACACGGATGTCCGGCTGGATGCTCAGCGCGAGGACCGCCTCGAGCGGCTCGGGGGCGCGCCGCAGACCGGCGGCCGCGACCGCGACCAGGCCCAGGGCCACCGGGAGGGCGAGGCGCTCCTTCCAGGGTGCGCGGCGCGCCCAGGCGACCAGGGCCGCGCCGGCCAGGAGGGCGAGCAGGGTGAGGCCGTTCTCCCCCACCACCGCGGCGGCGGGCAGCGCGCCGGGGAAGTCGGCCAGGCCGAGCCCCCAGGAGGCCCAGGGCACCCCGCCCATCGGCCAGGCCCCGCGCAGGACCTCGACCAGGAACACGGCGAGGACCGCCGCCCAGGTCCGGGGGAGGCGGTGGCGCAGGCGGGCGTCGACCGCCCCCTCCAGGGCCCACCAGAGGCCGAGGATCGGCGCCGGGCCGAGCGGCATCGCCCAGGCGGTGCGGGACAGGAAGCTGAAGGCCAGGAGCCAGAACAGCGTCCCACCGAGCCAGTCCCCCAGGACCCGCCGCCGCGCGGTCGGCGCGCGGTCCCACCAGGCGATGCGCGCGACCAGGGCCAGCGGGGCCAGCCAGCCGGCGTGCCAGCCCGGCAGGGCGGAGGCCCGCAGGCAGGCGGCGAACAGCGGGAGCCAGAGCAGCCTCATGCCAGGCGCAGGAAGCGGACCGGGTCGCCGGGAGCCACCGCGCTCTCGGGCGGCAGGTGGAGCAGGGCGTCGGCTCCGGCCAGGGCGGTCCAGTCGCCGGAGCCGGCCTCGGGTCGGGCGGTCACGAGGACGCGGCCGTCCGGCTCGACGGCGAGGTCCGCGGGCAGGAAGCGCGGACGCTTGCGCGCGCGCTTCGAGGAGCCGCTGATGCCGGCCTCGAGCGGGCGCGGCGTGACGGGCGCGCCGCCGGCCAGCCGCTCGAGCAACGGCAAGCCGAACAGCTCGAGGATGACGAAGGAGCTGACCGGGTTGCCGGGCAGACCGAGGACGAAGCGGCCGTCGCGCTCGCCGGCCCACACCGGCTTGCCGGGCTGGACCGAGACGCCGTGGAACAGGCGGCGCACGCCGAGCTGCTCGAAGACGCGCGGGAGGTGGTCCTTCTCCCCCATGCTCACCCCGCCGATGGTGACGACCAGGTCGGCTGCTGCGAGCGCCGCCTCGACGCCCGCCGCCAACACCGTGGGCTCGTCGCGCAGGTGGGTGGCGTGGGCGAGGGTTCCGCCGGCCCGCTCCAACTGCAGGACCGAGCCCAGGCGGTTGCTGTCCCGCACCTGGTGCGCCGCCGGGGCGGTGTCCCACGGCACGACCTCGTCCCCGGTCGAGACCACGGCGAAGCGCGGCGAGGCCGTGACGCTCACCGGGTCGGCTCCGCAGCCGGCGGCGGCGCCGAGGTCGGCCGGGCCGAGGCGGCGGCCAGCGCGCAGCAGGACGCGGCCGGCGTCCCCCATCTCGCCGGCGCGGCGCACGTGCTGACCGGCCGCCGGGGCCGCCTCGATGCGGAGGAGGCCGTCCGCGACCCGGGTCTGCTCGACCGGCACCACCGCGTCGGCGCCGGGCGGGACGGTCCCGCCGGTCATCACCGCCACCGCCTCGCCGGGCCCCACCTCGGGGAAGGCCTCGGTCCCGGCGTAGACGGTGCCCCGGAGCCGGCGCTCGGCGGCGCCGTCGGCGCTGCGCAGGGCGAAGCCGTCCATCGCCGAGCGCGGCACCGGGGGCTCGGCCCGGTCCATCGCGACATCCTCCGCCAGCACGCGGCCGCAGGCTTCGCGCAACGGGATCCGGGTCGTCGCCGGGGACCGGCCCTCGGCGGCGGTGAGCAGGACGGCGACGGCCTCCTCGTAGGCCAGCAGCCGCCGGCCGCGGTGGCCCGTTTCGCGGGGGTCAGCGCTCATCCCGTCCTATCTTCCTGTCGGGAATGGAACAATGGAAGCCGGGAGGCTGCGTAATGGCAGAATCCCACCATCCCTCGTGCCATGTTCACCCCCCGCACGTCCCTCCTCACTCTCCTCCTCCTCCCGGTCGCCTGTGTCCGCGGCGCCGGGCCGCCCGCCGAGGCCGGCAGCGACCCCGGCGCAGCCGCCGGACCGGAGGCCCCCGCCGCCGCCGAGACGGTGGAGCCGGTCCTGGTCCGCACCGGCCCCGTGCAGCAGCGCTCGATCGAGCGCGTGCTGGAAGCCACCGCCGACGTGGTCTCGCTCGACGTGGTGGACGTCTACCCCGAGCGCAACCAGCCCGTGGTCGAGCTGCTCGTCGAGGAGGGCGACCGGGTCGAGCAGGGGCAGGTGCTCGCCAAGCTGCGCGACGACCTCGAGCAGCTCGCCGTGGCCGAGGCGCGGGTGCGCCTCGCCGAGGCCGAGAACGCCCACGAACGCGCGGCCACCGACCACGACCGCAACCAGGCCCTCATCGAGCGCTCCGAGTCGCTCGAGACGGCGCTGATCTCCGAGCGCGAGTTCGAGACCAGCAAGATGGCCCTGGTCACCGCGCAGACCGCGCTGGAGGCTGCGCGGGTGGCCCTCGACCGCGCCGAGTACGAGCTGCGGCAGTGCACGATCCGCGCGCCGATCGCCGCCACGGTGACCGCCCGCGAGCTGAGCCTCGGCGACATGGCCAACCCCGCCGCGCGCGGCTTCGAGCTGGTCGACGCCTCGCACCCGAAGGCGGTCTTCCACCGCCCGCAACGGGAGCTCGCCCTGCTCCACGTCGGCCAGCCGCTGACCGCGCGCTGCGAGGCCCTGCCCGGGATCGCCATCCGCGGCAGCGTCGAGCGCATCTCCCCCACGGTGGACGCGCAGAGCGGCACGGTGAAGGTCACCGCCGCGCTCGAGGCCCCGCAGGCCATCCCCGTGGGCGTCCTGGTGCGCCTGCGCCTGATCCTCGACCGGCACGAGGACGCCCTCCTCGTGCCGAAGAAGGCGCTGCTCTACGAGGGCTCCGAGGTGTTCTGCTTCGTGGTCCGCGAGGGCCGCGCGGTGCGGGTGCCGGTCGGCATCGGCTTCGAGGAGCCCGACGCGCTCGAGGCCCTCCCCGCCGGGGAGCGCCGCCTCGTCCCGACGGACCAGGTCGTCCTGGTCGGAGCCGACCGCCTGACGGACGGCGACCCGGTGGTGCTGGCCGAGGAAGCCTGATGCGGGACGGAGGCCTGCTCGCGCTCGGCGTCCGCCGGCCGATCGGCATGCTGATGGTCTTCACGGCCGTCGTCGTGTTCGGTTTCGTCTCGCTCGGCAAGCTGCCCTTCGACCTGCTGCCCGAGGTGGACTACCCCTCGCTGACGGTGCGCACGGTCTACCCCGGGGCGGCGCCGGAGGACCTCGAGGAGCGCGTCACCGAGCGGATCGAGGACGCCCTCTCCACGGTGGGCGGCGTGGTGCGCATGCGCAGCAGCTCGCGCGCCGAGGTCAGCGAGATCCTGCTCGAGTTCGAGTGGGGCTCGCAGCTGGCCTTCCTGGTGCAGGACGTGCGCGAGCGGCTCGACCGCGTGTTCCTGCCGCAGGGCGTCGAGCGGCCGCTGATCCTGCGTTACGACCCCTCGCTCGACCCGGTGATGCGCATCGCGCTGTCGAGCAGCGTGGACGACCTCGTGCGCCTGCGCGACCTCGCCGAGCAGGAGGTCGAGCGCGAGATCGAGGGGCTGCCCGGGGTGGCGGCGGTCAAGGTGCGCGGCGGCCTCGAGGACGAGATCCAGGTCCGGCTCGACCCGCAGAAGCTGGCCGCCTTCCGCCTGTCGCCCGAGTTCGTGCGCCAGCGGCTGACCGACGAGAACCTGAACGTGCCCGGCGGCACGGTCGAGGAGGGCGCGGTCGAGTACGTCGTCCGCACGCTGAACGAGTTCCGCAGCCTCGAGGAGATCGAGCAGCTGCCGCTGGTCCTGCGCGGCCCCACGCCGGTCAAGCTGCACCAGGTCGCCAGCGTCGCGCGCACGCACAAGGACCGCGACGTGGTGCTGCGCGTGGGCGGCGACGAGGCGGTCGAGATCGACGTCTACCGGGAGGCCGGGGCGAACATCGTCGACGTCGCGCGCGCGGTGAAGCAGCGGCTGTGGACGCAGCCCCTCAGCCGCGAGGAGCTGATGCGCAAGGCCAAGGCCGAGAAGGAGGGCCGGCCGTGGAAGCGCGGCGTGGTCTCGGTCGAACAGAAGCTGCCCCCCGACCTGCGCCTGACGGTGCTCAGCGACCAGTCGCTGTTCGTGGACGGCGCGATCCGCGAGGTGCGCGAGGCGGCGGTCGCCGGCGGCCTGCTGGCCGTCCTGGTCTGCTTCCTGTTCCTGCGCCGCGCCGCCGTCACCGCGATCATCGGGCTCGCCATCCCGGTCTCGATCGTCGCCACCTTCGGCGCGATGTACGTCGCCGGGGTGAGCATGAACGTGATGTCGCTCGGCGGCCTCGCGCTCGGCATCGGCATGCTGGTCGACAACGCCATCGTGGTGCTCGAGTCGATCAACCGCTGCCGCGAGGAGGGGGACGGCCCGATGGAGGCGGCGGTGCGCGGAGTCGGCGAGGTCGGCACCGCGGTGACCGCCTCGACCCTGACCACGATCGCGGTGTTCGCCCCGATCGTCTTCGTCGAGGGCATCGCCGGCCAGACCTTCGGCGACCAGGCGCTCACCGTCGTCGCCTCGCTGCTCCTCTCGCTCGCGGTGGCGTTGTTCTTCATCCCCGGCCTCGCCGCGCGCCTCGGGGGCGGGCGCGCCGCCGGCGCGCCCGCCCCCGAGCGGGCGCCGCTCCTCCCGCGCACCCGCCGGCTGTTCGCCGGCCTGCGCTGGCCGCGGCGCTGGATCCTCTGGTCGCTGTTCGCCCTGCTCACGGGCGCCGCCGGCCTGCTGCTGCTGGCCCAGGCCCAGGCCGAGCTGATCCCCCTCGTGAAAGCTGCGGCCGCCGCCGGCCGGCCGGGCCGGCCCGAGATCCCCGATGAGCTGAAGCAGCGCATCGGCCTGCTCCGCTTCGGCGGCAGCGCGGCGCTGCTGCCGCTGCTGTGGCTGCTCGGTGAGCCGCTGCTGGTCGTCGCCGGCCGCCTCGCCGCCGACCTGCTCGGGCTGCTCTCCTTCGTGCTGCGCGCCCTGCTGGTGGCGGTCCTCGCCCCGCTCTGGCTGCTGCTGCAGGTCCCTGGCTTCGTGGTCGACCGGCTGCAGCGCCTGCTCGAGCGCGGCTACCCGGCGCTCCTTCGCGGCGCCCTGCGCGCCCCGCTGGTCGTCCTGCTCCTCGTCGGCGGCCTGGCCTGGTCCGCCTGGCTGGCCGGCGGAACCCTCGGGCGCGAGCTCCTGCCGGAGGTGCTCCAGGGCGAGATGACCGCCGAGCTCTACTTCCCCGCCGGCTCCCCGCTGGAGGAGACCGACCGCCTCGCCTCCCGCCTCGAGCAGCGGCTGGCCGCCATCGACGGCGTGGTCGAGTCGGCGGTCGTCGCCGGCGCGGACCGCGAGTCGACCAGCTCGGAGGAGGACGGGCCGCACGTCGCCCACGTCACCCTGCGCACCCGGCCGGGCGACGACGCGCGCCGGGTCGAGCTGGAGGTCGAGCGCCAGGTCCGCGCCCTGCTCGCCGCCGAGCCGGCGCTGGCCCGCTTCGAGCTGCGCCGCCCCACGCTGCTGGCCCTCAAGGCCCCGCTCGAGATCGAGGTGCTCGGCGAGGACCTGGAGGCAGTCGCCCTGATCGCGCAGGACATCGAGCGCCGCGTGACCGGCCTCGAGGGCATCGTCGACCTGCGCACCTCCGTGCGGCGCGGCAACCCCGAGGTGCTGATCAGCCTCGACCGCGAGCGCCTGGCCGAGCGCGGCCTGAACCTCGGCCAGGTGGCGCAGCGCCTGCGCCTGGCGGTCGAGGGCGAGGTCTCCTCCACCTTCCCCGAGCAGGACGAGCGCCTCGACATCCGCGTGCGCGCCGACCTGACGATGATGGAGAACGTCGAACAGCTGCGCGAGCTCCCGGTCAACCCGGACGCCGAGCGCCCGCTGCCGCTCGGCTCGGTCGCCACCCTGACCACCGGCTACGGCCCGAGCGAGATCCGCCACATCGGCAAGCGCCGCGCTGCGGTGCTCACCGCCTCGCTGGCCAGCGGCGGCTTCGACCTCGGCGGCCTCACCACGCGCCTCGAGGAGCGCCTCGACCAGGTCCCGGTGCCGCCCGAGATCACGGTCCAGGTCACCGGCCAGAAGCAGGAGATGGAGCAGGCCCTCGGGTCGCTCGGCTTCGCGCTGCTCCTGGCCGTGTTCCTGGTCTACGCGGTGATGGCCGCGCAGTTCGAGTCGCTGCTGCAGCCCTTCGTGATCATGTTCACGGTGCCGCTGGCCGGCATCGGCGCGGTGGGTGCGCTGTGGCTGGCCCGCACTCCGGTCTCGGTGGTCGCCCTGCTCGGCTGCGTGGTGCTGGCGGGCATCGTGGTCAACAACGCGATCGTCCTGGTGGACCGCATCAACCGCAACCGCCAGCGCGGCCTGGGCCTCGACGAGGCGATCCTCGAGGCCGGGCGCGCACGCCTGCGCCCCATCCTGATGACCACCGTCACCACCGTGCTCGGCATGGTGCCGCTGACCGGCTGGCTGGCCGGCCTGCCGGGGATCGGCAGCATCGGCTCCGCCGAGGGCACCGAGCTGCGCGCGCCGATGGCCCTGGTCGTCATCGCCGGCCTCAGCGTCTCGACCGTGCTCACGCTGGTCGTCGTGCCGGTGCTCTACCGCCTGACCGCGCTGGCCACCGGCGCCGGCCGCCAGGAGGCCGCGGCGTGAGCGGGCGAGAGGACCACCTGGTCGGCCTGTTCCGGCGCCTGGTCCGCCGGCCGGTGGCGGTCCTCATGCTGGTGGCCGCCCTGCTCGGGGCCAGCGCGATCGCCGCCTTCCGCATCCCGATCGAGCTGCTGCCGCAGGGCTTCGCCTCGTCGACGATCACCGTGCGGGCCAACTGGGCCGGCGCCAACCCGCTGGAGATGGAGCGGCGCGTGGCGCGGCCCCTGGAGGAGTCGCTGCGAACGATCCGCGGGGTGCAGAGCATCCGCACGCGCTCGGAGGAGGGCTCGTGCCGCATCCAGTGCGACTTCCCGGGCAGCTTCGACATGGACCAGGCCTACGCCGAGGTGGCCGACCGCCTCGAGCGCGCCCGCCCGCAGCTGCCGAGCGAAGTGGACCGGCTGTTCGTGTTCCGCAACAACCTGGACTCCATGCCGGTGCTCTGGTGCGCGCTGCTCTACCCCGACAGCCTCGCGGCCGACGCCCCGGCCCTGGTCGAGGACGTGCTCGTGCCGCGCGTCGAGGCGGTCGACGGCGTGGCCTCGGTGCGCGCCGACGGCCTGATGCCGCGGGCGGTGCGCATCCTCCTGGACGAGGACCGCGTCGCGGCCAGCCGGGTGGACATCGGCGACCTCTACCGCCGCCTCCAGGCCGACAACCTCTCGGCCTCGGTCGGCGACCTCGAGGAGGGCGGCGAGCGCTCGATCATCCGCATCGACGGCCGCTTCTCCTCGCTCGAGGAGATCGAGGACTTCCCGGTCCGCGAGGGCTTGCGCATCCGCGACATCGGCCGCGTCGAATTCACCTACTACGCGCCCGAGTTCTTCTTCCGCATCGACGGCAAGTCCTCGATGGTGCTGGCGGTGTCCAAGGAGACCGCGGCCAACAGCTTCGAGGTCTCCTCGCGGCTGAAGGCCCTGCTCGAGGAGGAGCTGCCGCAGGACCCGGCGCTCGGCCAGCTCGAGTACTTCGTCTTCTACAGCGAGGGCGAGACGATCTCGAGCTCGCTGCTCGACGTGGTCGAGAACGCGGCGATCGGCGGCGTGATCGCCTGCTTCGTGCTGTTCCTGTTCCTGCGCCGGCTGCGCTTCACCGTCCTGATCGCGCTGTCGATCCCCTTCTCGGTGCTCGCCACGCTGGCCTGGCTCTACTTCTCGGGCAACAGCTTCAACCTGTTCACGATGATGGGCATCACGATCTCGATCGGGATGCTGGTCGACAACTCGGTCGTCATCGTCGAGAGCATCTTCCAGCGCCAGGAGCGCGGCGAGGGGCTCGAGGAGGCCTGCACGCGCGGTCCGGCCGACATGGTGCTGGCTGTGGTCACCGCCACGGCGACCACCATCGTGGTCTTCCTGCCGCTGATCTTCATGTCGCAGGAGCGCAACACGCGCCTCTTCGCCAGCTCGATCGGCGGGCCGCTGTGCGTGGCCCTGGCCGCGGCCCTGGTGCTGGCCGTGCTGATCGTGCCGGTGGCCTCGCGCTTCCTGGTGCGGGAGCGGGACGCCGCCGCGCCCGCCGCCCCGTCCTCCTCCCGCGGCTGGACCGGGCGCCTGGCCGACCGCCTGGTGCGCATCGTGGACTGGTCGCTGCGCCACCGCTTCCGCGCCGCCAGCCTGGCCCTGCTCTTCCTGCTCTCGGGCTCGGTGGCCAGCTCCGGCAGCGGCGTGCAGGGGCGCCTCGGCGGCGCCGGGCAGATCGAGTTCGACTTCGACTTCGTGGCCAACATCACCCTCCCCGAGGCGGAGGAGGCGGCCGCCGTGATGGAGCAGGCGCTGCTCTCCGAGGAGGTCCGCGGCAGGATCGAGGACATCGGCGGCGAGACCTCCTTCGGCCTGTTCTTCGGTCGCCGCGGCGGGCAGCTGATGATGTGGCCCGAGCGGCCGCTGTCGGTCGACCAGGAGGAGGCCGTGCGCCGGGTGGCCGAGGAGGGCATCCCCCGCCACCCCGCCTTCGAGATCGACTTCGAGGGCAGCTTCCAGGAGGAGAGCGACCGCGAGGACCAGTGGCAGCGCCTCGTGCTGACCGGTCCCGACAGCCTGACGGTGGCGCGGCTCGCCGAGGAGGTGCGCGCGCGGGCCCGGCAGAGCGGCGTGTGGGAGGCCGTCGACGAGCAGGAGGACCCGAACCGTGAGCTCCTCCTCACCTTCGACCGCGAGAAGCTGCTGCGCGCCGGCAGCGGCACCCAGCAGGTCCTCGGCGTGCTCGAGTGGGGCCTGCGCGGGCTGATGATCAACCGCTACCAGACCCCGAGCGGCGACGTCCCGCTGCTGATGGAGTACGACCTGCCGCAGGACCCGGACCGCAACCGCCTGCGCGAGATGGCGGTCGCCGGCTTCGACAGCGGCGCGCTGCTGCCGCTAGGCGCCTTCGCCGAGATGGAGGTGCAGCGCGGGCCGCGGCAGATCTCGCGGCGCGACGGCCGCACCCTCGAGGTCATCGGCCTGAAGCATCCGGAGAAGGACCTGAAGAAAGCCGCGCGCGACCTCGAGGCGCTGATGGCCGGCTTCAACCTTCCCGAGGGCTACCGCTGGGAGCAGGACGGCGGCCTGCGCGCCTTCAACGAGGACATGGCCGAGGTCCGCGCCGCCTTCACCCTGGCCGTGGCGCTGGTCTTCCTGCTCATGGGCCTGCTGTTCGAGTCGATCCTGCTGCCCTTCTCGGTGTTGATCACCATCGCCTTCGCCGTCGTCGGGGCGCTCTGGACCTTCAAGATCACCGGGATGAACCTCGAGGTGATCGGCATGATCGGGATGATCGTGCTCGCCGGGGTGGTCGTGAACAACGGCATCGTCCTGGTGGACCGCATCATCCGGCTGCGCCGCGAGGGCCTCGACCGCCACGCCGCGGTGGTCGAGGGGGTGCGCGACCGCCTGCGCCCCGTGCTGATGACCGCGGTGACCACGGTGGCCGGCCTGCTGCCGATCGCCATCGCCCAGCCGGACGGCAACAGCCTCAGCTTCCGCAGCCTGGCGGTCGGGGTGGCCGGTGGCCTGACCTTCAGCACCTTCTTCACGCTGTGGGTGGTCCCGCTGCTCTACACCCTGCTGGAGGACTTCGGCCACGCCCTGCGCCGCGAGACGGTCGGGCGCTTCGGCCGGCGGCGCAAGGAGCGCGCCGCCGCCTCCGCCGGCTGACGGGCCTTGCCAGCGCCCCGCCTTTCGGGGACAATCCTCGGCTCGATTCGGCTGCAACGAGCCCCGATCCCCCCTGGCATGACCCCGTTCCTTGAAGGCGCCCTCGCCGCCCCCACCCGCCCGGTCGCGGTGGCCGTGGCGGACTTCAACGCCGACATCACCTCCGCCCTGCTCGACGGCTGCCTGCAGACCCTGTGGCGCCACGGGCTCTCCGAGGAATCCGTGACGGTCGCGCGCGTGCCCGGCGCCTTCGAGCTCCCGCTGGCCTGCGAGGCCCTGGCCGCCACCGGCCGCTACGCCGCCGTGATCGCCCTCGGCGCCGTGATCCGCGGCGAGACCCCGCACTTCGACTACGTGGCCGGCGAGTGCTCCCGCGGCGTGATGCGCGTCATGCTCGACCACAAGCTGCCCGTGGTGCTCGGTGTGCTGACCACCGACACGCTCGAGCAGGCCCAGCGCCGCGCCGACCGCGAGGTGCTGCAGGGCAGCGCCGCCGGCGCCGCGCCGCGTGACGCCAAGCAGGCGCCGGTCTCGAACAAGGGGGCCGAGGCGGCCGAGGTCGCCCTGCGGATGGCCGGGCTGCTCGGCCGCATCGAGGAGGGAGCCTGATGGCCGCCCCCGTCCGCCGCCGCACGCGCGCCCGCGAGCTGGCCCTGCAGTTCCTCTACACCCTCGAGCTGCGCGGCCCCGACGCGCTCGACGAGCTCGAGAGCTTCGTCGACCACCACACCCGCCGCAGCCCCGACGCCAAGGGCAAGCCGGAGGTCCACGAGTACACCCTCCGGCTGGTCGAGGGCGTCGAGCGCCGACGCGACGAGCTGAACACCTGGATCGAGCGCATCGCGGCCAACTGGCGCCTCGAGCGCATGGCCCACGTGGACCGCAACGTGCTGCGCCTGGCGGTCTTCGAGCTGCTCTACGTGCCGGAGGTCCCCTTCAAGGTGGTGATCAACGAGGCCATCGACCTGGCCAAGCGCTTCTCCACCTCGCAGTCGGGCGCCTTCGTCAACGGCATCCTCGACCGCGCGCGCGTGCTGATCGAGGCGCAGCGCGAGGCCGGCGCCGAGCACCCCGTGCCGCCCGACCCGGGCGCCGGGCCCGCGCCGTCCACGCCCTCCGAGGTGGCCAGCCCCTTCCTGCGCGAAGCGCCGACCCCCACGCCGCGGGGCCGGGGCGAGCGCGCGACCGCGCCGGCCGCCGCGCCGCCGCCCGCGGCGTCCGACGACGACGCCGACCTGCCCACCGCCGGCGAGGACTTCCCCAGCGCCGGCCAGGACTTCCCGCTGCCCGAGGAGTTCTGAGCGTGGTCTTCTCGCGCCTGAAGCAGGGCCTGTCCCGCACGCGCAACAAGATCGCCCACGCCCTGCGCCGCCTCGGCGGCGACGACTCCGCCGAGATCACGCTCGAGGCCCTCGAGGAGCTGCTCTACACCGCCGACGTCGGACCGCTCTCCGCCGAGCTGCTCGACGAGGCCGAGGGCATGCTGAAGAGCGGCCGCCTCGCCCACCCCGGCGAGCTGCGCGGCTGGCTGCGCGAGCGGCTGGCCGGCCTGGTCCAGGGTCCGGCCGACCGCGAGGCGCCCCTCGCCCTCGACGCCGGGACGCCCGCGGTGGTGCTGGTGGTCGGGGTCAACGGCTCGGGCAAGACGACCAGCGTGGCCAAGCTGGTGCGCTGGCTGCAGGCCCAGGGGCGCAAGCCGCTGGTCGCCGCCGCCGACACCTACCGCGCGGCCGCCGTCGAGCAGCTGACGATCTGGTGCGGGCGCCTCGGCGTGGACCTCGTGCGAGGGGCCACCGGCGCCGACCCCGCCGCGGTGGTCCACGACGCCTGCGACGCCGCCCGCGCGCGCGGCGCCGACGTGCTCGTCATCGACACCGCCGGCCGGCTCCACACGCAGAAGAACCTGATGAGCGAGCTCGAGAAGGTGGCGCGCATCGCCGGCCGCCGCATCGAGGGCGCGCCCCACGAGACGCTGCTCGTGCTGGACGGCACCACCGGCCAGAACGCCGTGCAGCAGGCCCGCCAGTTCGGCGCCATCGTCCCGCTCGACGGCGTGATCCTGTCCAAGCTGGACGGCACGGCCAAGGGCGGCGCCGTCCTCGCCATCGGCCGCGAGCTCGGGACGCCGGTCAAGTTCGTCGGCCTGGGCGAGCAGGTCGAGGACCTCGAGGTCTTCGACCCGGCCGAGTTCGTCGACGCCCTGCTCGACCCGAAGGCGGAATGACCGCCGCCCTCCTGGCCCTCGCCGTCCTCCTCCCGGCCTGGGCCTGGTCCCCCTTCGTGCTCGACGACCCGCGCCTGGACGGCGCGCTGCTCGCCGCCGTTGCGGCCGCGCTGGTCGCCGCGGTGCGCCCCGCCCGCCTGCCGCGTGGCGCGGGCCTGCTGTTCGGCGCGCTGTGCCTCGGTCTGCTGCCCCTGCTGTTCGCCGGCGAGCCGCCGGTGTGGGGCGGCCTGGCCGACCGCGCGCCGCTGCTCGCCGCGCTGGCGCTCCTGGCCGCCGCCGTCGCCCGCCCCGCCGCGGTCGAGCGCGCCCTTCCCTGGGTGGTGGGCGGCGTCTTCCTCACGGCGGGCTACGGCCTGCTGCAGCGCGCCGGCCTCGACCCGCTCGGCTGGCGGCCCGAGCCGGGATCCCCGCCGGTCGCGCCCCTCGCCGGCACGAACCACGCCACGGAGCTGCTCGTCCTCGCCCTGGTCAGCGTGGTGGCCGCTCCCGCCCTCGCCGCGCGCGGCTGGTGGCTGGCGGCCCTTCCTGTGGCCCTGCACGCCGGCTGGTTCGGGGTGACCGCCTTCCGCCTGGCGCTGCCCCTGGGCCTGGCCGCCGCCGTCCGCGCCGACCGCCGCCGCCTGCTCCCCGCCGCGATGCTGCTGCTCGCCGCCGTCGCCGGGGAAGGCGCCCGCGCCTGGACCGAGGAATCTCCCCCCGAGTCCGCGGCGAAGGCTCCCGGACCCGACCTCAGCTCGTGGGAAGTCCGCTGGCTCACGCACCAGGACGTGCTGGCGAAGGCGGTGACCACCCCGCTCGGCATCGGGCTGGGCCGCTTCGAGCTCGACTTCCCGCACTGGCGCTCGCCCGAGACCCTGCGCGTGGCCTCGCGCGACTACACCGACCCGGCCACCCCCACCCAGAAGGACCCGCACGACGAGCCGCTGCTGCTCCTGATCGAGTGCGGCTGGCTCGGCCTGCTGCTCGGGGCCGGCGGCCTCCTCCTGCTGCTGCGGCGGCCCGACCGCGCGGCCTGGACCTCCGCCCCGCTCCTCGCCTTGGCGGTTCCGCTGCTGGTGCGCGCGCCGCTGAGCGAGAACCCGGCGGCGCTGGCCTTCGCCGCCCTGCTGCTCGGCGCGGGCGCCCGCTCGAGCGACGGACCGGCCCCCACCGGCACGCCGCGACCGGCAGCGGCCCTGGCCGCCCCCGCCCTGGCCTTCGCCGCCCTCCTCGCCGCCCCCTCCCAGCTCCTCGGCGAGCTCGGCGTGGCCAGCTACCTCGAGCAGCCCGCCGGCGGCGCCGGCCTTCGCCGCGCGCTCGAGGCGCGGCCGTGGGACGCGCGCGCCTGGGATCTGCTCGCCGCCGACCGCGGGCAGCGCGGGCGTCCGCTCGAGGAGATCCGCGAAGCCCTGGTCCAGGCCCTGCGCCACGACCCGAGCGACCTCTTCGCCCTCACCGCGCGCTTCGAGGTCGAGGTGAACGCCGGTGACGCCGCGGCGGCCCTCGCCGCGCTCGAGCGGGCGGAGCTCCTCGCCCCGGGCCACCCCGCGGTCACCGAGAAGCGGCGCTGGATCGAGCAGGAGCTGCCCCAGCAGGCGCTCGAGGCGATGGAGGCCGGCGACGACGCCACCGTGCTCGCCGCTCTCGCCACGGCGGAGAGCTTCGCCCCGCACCACCCGGGCGTGGCTGCCGCGCGCACCGCCTTCCTGCGACTCCAGGCCGAGCGCCAGCGCGAGGCCGCCAGCGAGGCCTTCCAACGCGCCGCCGACGCCGACTTCGCCGCGCAGGACGGCGCGCGCATGCGCCGCCACCTGCTCTCGGCCCACCTCTTCGAGGCCCTGGTCCGCGCCCGCGAGGGCGACCCCGCCGCCTGCCGCGAGTCGCTCGAGGCCGCCGCCGTCTACGCCGACGACAAGCGCTCGCTGGTGGCGCGGACGGCGCGGCGCCAGGACCTCGACGAGACCCTGGTGCGCGAGCTCCTCCTGCGCTTCGACCCCGAGGTCGGGATGCTGCTCGGCCCCGCCCCCGCGAGCGCGGAGACGGGGCCGGCGGAGGCCGAGTAGGCGCGGGGCTCAGCCCTCGACCGACTCGGGCAGGACCTTCTCGATCTGGTAGGCCTGGGCCAGTCCTTCGTAGGAGAGCTGGCCGGTGCGGAAGGCCTGGACGGCCTGCGACTGAGCCGCGCGGCGCGCCGCGTCCATCTCGCCGGGCCAGATCTGCGCCGAGTCGGGCGCGCGCTTGCCGGCCAGGCGGTAGACCACGTGGGCGGAGGCGAAGCTGTTCTCGAGCGGGCCGCGGACGTCGCCCTCGAAGGAATCGTCCAGGGCGAGGCCGGCCTGGTTCCGCAGCCAGGGGCTGAGGCGGTCGTCCTTGTCCCACTTGGGGTCGGCGGCCGGACGGACGCGGCGGGCCACCCAGTCCAGCGTGGCGACCTCGTGGCCGGCGGCGGCGGCGGCGGCGGCGAAGGCCTCGGCGTCGAGGGTCAGCGGGCTGCCCTCGGTCCAGCCCTCGGGTCGCAGCGCCTCCTGGAAGGCCTGCGCCGCCTCGGCGGCGAGGTCGGCCTGCCGGCTCTCGCGCCAGTAGTCGACCACGCTGTCGCGCACCTCGGCCAGCTCGGGCAGGGCGCGCAGCACCTGGGTGGTCGGCCGCGCGACGTAGGCCAGGTCGTCGACCAGGATGGCCCGGCCGCTCCAAGCACCCTCCTCGGCGAAGATCAGCTGGCGCAGGCCGGCGTTGCCGATGCGCGGGATGTCCTGGAGTTCGGGGGCCGGGACCGGCTCGGTGACCTCGACCAGCTCGACGCCCTTCTCGGCGGCGAAGGCGGCCAGGTCGACCTCCTCACCGGCCTGGGCCTTCTCGCCCAGCTCGGCCGCCAGCAGCAGGGCCGCGGCGTTCAGGCGGTAGTGCTCGACGACCTGGTCCCGCACCTCCTCGAAGGGCCGGATCGGGTTGGTGTCGTCGTAGTCCGGGTCCTCCGGGCTGCGCATGTAGAGCTCGTAGCGGCGCATCTCCCAGAAGCCCAGCAGCGAGTCCTCGGAGGGCTCCTCCTGCGGCGCCCAGGCCTTCACGGTGTCGGTCAGCAGCGCGTCGGCGCTGACCACCAGGGCGTCGAAGGCGAGCATCTCGTCGTTCTCGAGCTCGGCGCGCTGGCTGAAGTCCAGGCCCTCGTCGTAGAAGGTCTGCAGCTCCTCCTCGGTCGGCTCGAGGCCGGCGGCGGCCTCGGCGAAGTCCTCGGCGCGGAAGGCGACGTAGTCGAGCTTCAGCTCCTCGTAGTCCTTCTCCCACTGCTCGACCGCGTCGGCGTCGGTGACCACGCCGGCGCCGGCGGCGAGCAGGCTCTGCACGGTGTTCACCTTGAGCAGGTCGCGCAGGCTGGCCTCGAAGGCCACGGCGGTGCCGTAGCCGTGCGAGCGCCACAGCTGGCGGTAGTCCTGGATCTGGCGGATCTGCATCATCAGCCGGATCTGGAACTGGAGGTCCTCGTCGGTGACGTAGACGTCCATCTCCTCGGCCAGCTTGCGCAGCGTGGCGTAGGCCAGGACGTCCTCCTCCTCGACCTTGGCCCGACGGCCGGTGAAGAGGTAGGCCTGCGTGTCCATCAGCATCTGCGCCTGGCGGTAGTCGTCGACGGTGATCGACGCCTCGCCGCTCGGCAGCACCAGCGTCGCGACGTCGCCGGCCGAGGGGGCCATCATCTGGCGGAACACGGCCGTCATCGGGCCGGTGACCGTGAAGATGAGGAGGCAGAAGATGGCCAGGCCCAGCAGGAGGGCCGTGTTCTTCTTCTTGGGTTCGACGTTCTCCTCGGCCGCAGCGCGGGGCTGCACGTGGCCGGAGAAATCGGGCTTCTTCTTGCTCTGCGACATGCTCGATCGGGGCATCGCCGGGAAACCGGAGTCCGGAAGTCTACCAGCCCCGGATGGGGTCCGGGTCAGGCACTCGGGGGCGCCTCGGCGGCTTCCGCAGCCGGCGCGTCCTCGGAGGTGGGCTCCGCGGCGGGCTCGGCGGCGGCTTCCGGGGCCTCGGCGGCCGCGGGCTGGGCCGGAGGCGCCTCGACCGGCACGGCCAGGCGGCCGGCCTCGGGCAGCTCGTCCAGGCTGCGCAGGCCGAACTTGTCGAGGAACTCGCGGGTGGTCCCGTAGAGGAAGGGACGGCCCGGGAGGTCGGCGCGGCCGAGGATGCGGACCAGGCGGAGGTCCAGCAGGTGGCGCAGGTGCGGGCCGCTCTTCACGCCGCGGATGGCGTCGATGTCGGCCTTCAGCACCGGCTGGCGGTAGGCGACCAGGGCGAGCACCTCGAGCGCGGCCGGGCCGAGGCGGTCCTGGTGGACCTTCTTGCGCACCGTGGTCAGCGCCTCGGCGACGTCCTCGGTGGTGAGCAGGCGCCAGGCCTTGCCGACCTGGTGCAGCTCGAGCGGCAGGCTCCGCTCCTCCATCCAGGCGCCCAGGGCCTCGAGGTACTGGCGCGGGCTGTGGCGCTCCTCGCGGGCCTCGGCGGCGGCCTCCTCCCCCTCCTCCTCCGCCGGCGCCTCGACCGGGTGGAGGACCTCGCGGATGCGGTCCAGCGTCACCGGCTCGGGCGAGGAGAAGAGGAGCGCGAAGAGGACGCGCAGCTCCTCGGCGTCGATCGCGGGTTCAGGGCCGTTCGAAGGGGACAAAGGCGGGGCTCGGGGCTTGGATGGCCGGAAGCGCTTCGCGCGCAGTATAGCGGCGGAGCATCTCCTCATACCAAGCGCGCGCCTCCAGCGGATCGACCGGACGCGTGGCCAGCTCGTCGAGCAGGACCTGCACCGGCGGCGTGCCGGCCGGCGGCAGCACCTCCGCCACCCGCCCGACCAGCCAGGCGCGGTCGCCGGGGAGCTGCAGCGGTCCGACCACTCCGCCGCTGCCGGCGGAGGCCAGCGCAGGGCCGAGCGGCGCGGGGGTGAAGGCAGGCAGCAGCCGCTCGCCGCGGCCGTCGCTGCCTCGGTCGAGCGACTCCCCGGCCAGGGCGCGCGGATCCGCTCCCTGCCGGAGCTTCGCCGCCCAGGCCGCGGCGCGCGCCTCGTCGGGGGCGACCAGGAGGTGGATCCGGTGGCCACCCGCCCGCCGCGCCTCCGCGCGCAGGACGAGCTGGTAGAGCAGGTTCTCCTCGAGGTGGCGTCGGATCACGCCGCGCACGGTGGCGCCGGACTGACCGTATCGCTCGCGGGCCCAGGCCTCGAAGTCCTGACCGGCGGGCAACCCGCCCTCGATCCCGGCGACGGCCAGCCCCAGGGCCTCCTCGATCTCGGCGGCCGGCACGGCCAGGCCGAGGCGCTGCGCCTCGCGGCGGGCGAACTCGGTGCGCAGCAGGCTGCGCGTCAGCGCGCGGCTCTCCTCGGGGAAGAGGAAGGCGGCCTCGGCGGCGAACACGCGCGCGTCGAGCGCGCCGCCGGCAGCGCGCAGCTCCGGCAGCGTGCCGGCCGGACCGCGCGCGGCGGGCGTCCCCGCGCAGCCCGCCGCGCCGGCGGCGAGCAGGGCGAGGACCAGGAGCCGTCGGCTCACCGGAAGGTGATCGCGCGCTGGACCTGGATCTTCTGGCAGGTCGGGCAGGGGTAGCGCCGCTGGCGGCTGCCCTGCGCGCCGAGCTCGATGTTCACCAGCTGGCCCTGGCCCCCGCAGGTGCCGCAGTAGCTGAAGCTGACGTTCGTCGTCTCGTAGTCGCCGGAGTTCTCGGCGTAGTAGGCCAGCAGGAACTGGAAGCGCTGGCTCGCCTTCGCGCTGCGCCACCAGTCCTCCGGCTTGACCTCGGTGTCGCCGGTCGAGCGGCGCCGCTGGCGCTCGAGGTTGTCGAGGTAGCGCTTGGCGCGCTCCTCCATCTCCTTCTGCAGGGCGGTCTTGCCGCTCTCCTCGGCGGCCTCCTCCTGGGCCAGGCCGGCGCGGGCCTTCTCCTCGCCGAGGATCCAGGTGCCGTTGCCGTAGGTGGCCTGGTGGCGCTTCGCGCCGTGCTCGGTACGGGCCTTCCACAGCGCGTCGATCTCGCCCGGGTCGACGGTGCCGACCATCGGCTCGAGCTCGGCCGCCATCTTCTCGCGCATGAGCTGCGGGAGCTCGCTGACCGACCAGTCGAGCAGGTCGTCCACCGCGGCGCCGCGGTCGAGCGCGGTGTTCTTGATCTCGGTGGAGACCACGGTGTACCAGCGGCGGCTGAGGAAGCGCTCCATGCTGGCCTGGCGCCGCGTGCCCCACTTGTCGCGCAGGTCGAGGTACTCGCCGCGCAGCTGGCTGTCGGGGAACTCGGCCTCGAAGCGGTCGAGCGCGTCCATCGCGTCGAGGTACCGCTCGCGGTTCATCGCCTGGCGCACCGACTCGAGCAGCTCGGCCTGGTCCTTGTTGGCCAGGGAGAGCTCGATCGAGGCGCGCGCCGGGTCGAGCCGCTTGATCAGGGAGTCGTCGCCGGCCTCCTCGGCCAGGGCGCGCGCCTCGTCGATCTGCTCCAGCGCGCGCTCGAGGGCGAACACGCTCTGCAGCTGGAGGGCGAACTCGTAGCGCGCCACCGGGTCGGAGGTGTCGAGGTCGAGCACCATCTCCTGGTAGAACTGCTCCGGCGTGAGCACCTCGGTGGCCGGGACGACGATCTTCTCCGGCGGCGCGGCGAGGCGCGCCCGCGGGATCAGGCTGACCGTGTTGTGGGTGCGCAGCTCGACGTTCACCGTGTCGCTGCGCAGCACACGGCCGGTCAGGACCTGGCCGTTGACCAGCAGCAGGCGGTCGGCCTCGACGGTGGGCACGCTGGTCTCGATCTTGTAGCCGAGGTCGGCGCGCAGCCGGTCCGACTCGCCGGGGAAGAGGTCGCTCCAGTCGAAGCGGAAGCGGGCGCCGTCGAGGGTGCGCACGACGGCGAGGCCCTCGAAGTCGTGGTCCACGATCTCGCACAGCAGCACGCGGCCGTCGCGCATCTTGAGGATCGTGTCCTCGGCGTCGACGGCGTCCTGGGGCAGGAGGAGGGTCAGGCAGAGCAGGGCGGAGATCATCTATCCATTCTCCTGGAGGCGGCGCTCCATGGGCACGGCGCGCGGCAGCAGGAAGGCCTGCTCCAGCACCGGGCGGTCCGGGCTGCGCCGCCAGACCCGGAGCAGGGCGCGGCGCAGGGCGGGGTCCACGCCTTCCTCGACGCGGACATCGTAGGTGTAGTCGGGCGCGCCGGGGACCGGCTGCCCGTCGAAGGCGCGCAGGCGCAGGACGGCGCCGTCCGGCTCGAGCAGCCAGGCCTGGGCGCGCACGTCCTCGACCAGGCGCTCGAGGTGCGGGGCCAGCTCGGCGTGCGAACGGGCGCGCTGCTCCTGGTCGCCGCCGAGGTGGAACAAGCCCAGCAGGGCGGTGACGCCGAACAGGAAGATCGCCATGGCGACCAGCACCTCGATCAGCGTCATGCCGGCGCGGTGGCTCACGGCTGCAGCCTCCTGCCGCCGGCCGGCAGCGAGAGGCGCGCGGCGGCGCTCTGGGCCATGAGGACGGCGGTACCGCGGGGGTGTTCGGCGGCGGCCGAGCCGCGCGCTGCGCGCTCGGTCACCGTCAGGCGCGGGAAGCGGCCGGCCACCTCGATCCACTCGCGGCCGACCAGGACGTGCGGCGCGAAGTCGAAGGGCGCGTCGCCGCGCAGGTCCAGGCGCACCGCGCCGCTGCCGAGGTCGGCGTCGAGGGTGGGAGGCTTCTCGCGCGCGCGGCCCGAGACGCGGTCCAGGGCGAGCTCGAGGCGGCGCGGGAAGTCGAAGGGCTCCTCGGGCGGCACGAAGCCCTCGTCGCGGCGCGAGCCGTCCGCCTCCTCCCAGGCCAGGTCGAGCCAGGCGACGCCGTCGAGCACGGCGAGGCCGCCGCCCTCGCGGGCCAGGCGGTCGGCAGCGGAGTCCTCGAGCAGGCTGGGGCCGTCGCCCTCGGGCACGGCGTAGCGCACCAGGCGGCACAGGCGCGTGTTCACCACGTCCTCGGGGACCAGCAGCCACATCACCTCGACGCCGCGGGCGCCGGACGGGTCGTCGCCGCGCAGGCCGGCGCCGTCGGCCAGGAAGCGCAGTCGCGGCAGGTACCAGGCCGGTTCCTCCTCGGTCGCGGCGCGGGCGCGCCAGCGGTCGAGGCGGATCCAACCGCGCGGGCCGTTGCTGAAGGCGTCGAGGTCGCGCTGCAGCCGCGCGGACGCGGCGTGGAAGGCGAGGTCGCCGCGGCCGCGCAGCTCGCTGGCCTGCCAGATGCCGAGCACCGAGCGCAGCACGCCGACGATGAACACGCCGAGCAGCGCCATCAGCGCCAGGGCCAGCACGACCTCGATCAGGGTCATGCCGCGGCGGGCGCGGAGCGGGGCGCGGCGCATCAGTCGAGCACCTCCAGCGAGCGGTCCACGCGGCCTTCCGCGAGGTAGTCGACCAGGACCTCGGACAGGCGCGGGGCCTGCAGCCAGCCGAAGGACAGGAAGGTCACCGGGTCGAAGGCGCCGACGTCCCAGTCGAAGCTGAAGCGCAGGTCGAGGCGGTCCGAGCGGATGCCGAGGGGGACCGGAAGTCCGTTCACCGCGCCCTCCTCCACCAGGACGAGGCCCGGCGTCTCGCCCGGGACGTCCTCCCAGCCCGCGGTGCCGCCGCGCGCGAGGACGCGGATCCGCTGCGAGGCGTCGGGCACCTCGGCCTCGAAGCGCACCCCGCGCCACAGGGCGCCGGGCTCCTCCAGGCCGATCTCGAACCAGGCGCCGGCCGGCGAGTCGCTCTCGGGGACGTAGCGGTCCTCCCAGCGCGTCGGCATCGAGTAGACCAGCGTGCCGGTGCCGTGGGCCGCCGGGGTGGTCCCGAAGCGTCCGCGCAGGACGCCCTCGCCGCCGTCGCGCCCGCGCGCCGGGTCGGGCCGCCGCATCGGCATGAGCAGCTGGTTCGCGGCCAGGCCGCGCAGCGGCGCGTGCACCAGCTCGTCGTCGATGAGGAGCAGCGGGCGGGCCGGGATGCCGGCGGCGTTCTCGAGCTGGAGCAGCGGCTCGGTCGGGCCGAGGTCGCCCGTCAGGACGGTGGCCGCGCGGCCGTCGACCGCCCACACGGTGGTGCCCGCGGCGTGGCCGCGCGGCTCGGTGCCGTGCAGGCCGCGCCCGTTCGGGGCGAGGGTCAGCTCGCCGGTCAGCGGGTCGACCGCGGTGTAGGCGATGCGCTCGCCGTCGAGGTCGAGCAGGCCGCTCGGCGGCAGGAGGGAGAAGAAGTCGCCGGCGTTGTTCGCCGACACCCGGCGCGAGCCCACCAGCAGCGCGTAATCGTGCAGCCGAAGCACCTCGGTCTCGGTCGGCTCGAGGTCCTCGGCCAGGACGAAGCTGCCGCGCGCCGTCGCCAGGGTCGGCGGCCCCATGCCCGGCACCGTGTGCACGGCGAACTCGTCGATGCGCCCGGGGAAGCGGGCGCCGCCGCCGGTGGCGTCGCCGCCGAGCACGATCGACTCCAGCTGCACCGGGCGCTCCCCGCTGGGGAACTTGACCAGGCGGGCGACGTCGCGCACGTCCGCGCCGGGGTCGTTCAGGTCGACCCCGCTCAGGTCGGTGGCGGCAACCGGCACGCCGGGCGAGTCGGTGAAGGCGAAGTAGGTCTGCCCGATGTGGACCCGGTCGGCCAGCTCCGGCGGCGGCGAGATGCCCCACTCGACCGTGTACCAGAAGGGCGTGGCGGCGCCGGACAGCGGGTCCATCACCGCGACCCGGTCGAGGCGGCCGACGTAGCCGCCTGCCGGGCTGAAGCCGCGCAGCGTGCGCCCGACCGGCACCAGCCGCGCGCCGGCGGTCTGGGCGTGGTCGTAGGTGCCCATCGTGCCGCGGAAGCGGAACACCTCGGCCATGGCCTCGAGCACGGCGTCGCGGTCGTCGACCGGCTCGCCGATGCGGCGCACGAAGGCGTCGAAGGGCCCGGCTCCCGGGTCCTGCAGCGGCGGTCGGTAGCCGCCGCCCCCGCCGCCCTGCTGCGGCGGATCGAGCTGGTCGAGGAACACCCGGTCCTGGGTCACGGCCAGGATCGCGCCGGGGTCGTCGCGCACGAACATGTTCTCGAGGATCGAGTCGTAGCGCACCCACTCGGTCAGGCCGGAGTCCCCCGCCGTGGTGATCTGGACGAACTCCGAGTAGTCCTCGTCGGGCGGCAGGTAGGCCAGGTCCGAGACGCCCGATCCCTTGACCGAGATCGGCATCAGATAGAGCTGCCAGCGCGGCGTCTCGGCCAGGACGGCGCCGCTGCTGTCGACGATGTTCGGCCGCCAGTCGGTGATGAAGGAGTTGCCGGTGTCGGAGATCATCCCTTCCGGCGCCTGCTCCCAGCGCGTGGTCAGCACGTTGCGCTCGGTGATCGTCACCGTCTCGTCCGTGCGCGCGGCGTAGCGCACGATCTCCCAGCCGCCGATGCGCGCGCCGTCGCCGTCGATCCAGCCCGGCCGGGCCTGGAACATCAGCGCCAGGCCGCCGTCGCTCTGGAAGGCCTCGGCGTAGTACGGGTCGCCGTCCACCGCCGGGCTGAGCATCATCTCGCCGATCCAGTCCGACTTGAAGCCGGTGCCGACCTCGATCGGGATGCCCTGCAGGCTGAGGACGTCGATCGAGTCGGTGCCGCCGACCGGGTGGGCCACGGACCAGGGGCCGAGGTCGCCGCTGAGCAGGCCGCCGCCGGGCGGCAGCGGCGCGGCCAGAACCGCGCTGTAACCGTACAACTCGACGCCCGAGCCCGCCGGGTGGGTGGAGTCCTGCGCGGCGATCAGGGCGTCGCTCGGCTCGCGCGCCACGCGCCCGCCGAGGTAGCCGTCCGGCGCGGAGACCCGCGACAGGACGAAGCTGGAGTCGGTCTTCGAGCTGTACTCGATCACCTCGTCGCCGATGCGCAGCACGCCACGCGACGGGAAGCCCTCCGTGGACTCGACCAGGATCTCGCCGTCGAGGTCGCCGGGGGCGAAGCCGCTGACCGGGGAGATGGTGTGGGTCAGGCAGTTGATGTCGCCGCGCGGGACGCCGTCGAGCGCCACCTGCATGCCGCGCGGGTGGATGCCCCGCAGCAGCACCGACAGGTGCATCCAGCGGTTCTGGATCGGGTACTGGGACGGGTCGACGCGCACCTCGACCGCCTGCACCAGGCCGTCGGGGTCGAGCGGGTCGTCGCCGGCGCGGTCGTAGCCGCGCACCACCAGCATCCCCTCCTCCATCGACGCGTGGACGCGGTCGCCGTCGGTGGAGGGGCCGGCGACGTCGAACAGGGTGCCGTCGGACAGGCCGGGCGGCATCTCGAACCAGCCCTGGAAGTGGACCGGCTCGTCCTCGCTGTAGACCTGCGCGCTGCCCATCGGCAGCCACTGGAACAGGAAGGACTGGTGCGGGCCGCGCTCGAGGGCGTCGTAACCCAGCGGCGAGCGCTCCCAGTCGAAGTGCATCGTGCGGCCGGTCGTGTTGACGCCGTACTCGTCCGTCTCGCGCGCCGGCGCGGGCATGACGTGGGCCTGCTCCTCGTCGCGCTCGTCGGGCGAGAGGCGCCCGCTCGGCAGGAAGGCGCCGACGCGCAGCGGCACCGCGGTGTCCGGCGCGTGCTCGCCGCCGAGGTCGCCGATGTTGTTCGGCAGCGAGATCGTGCCGTGCCGGCCGCGTCCCCAGCGCTCCTCCTCGTCGAAGTCGCGCTGCGTGCGCCAGAGCCGCAGCGCCGGGCCGTCCGGGGCGGCGCGCACCTCCTGCTGCTCGGAGCGCCGCGCCAGCGTCGCGCCGAGCCGGCTGCGCACGGCGGCGTTGACCCGCTGGGAGTAGCGGTCGCCGGTGCGGTAGCCGAAGGGCAGGGTGCTCTGCGCCAAGCGGCCGCTCTCGGCCTGCAGCCCGTTCTGGTGGATGGCGAGGGCCTCGACCGTGTTCAGCCGGCCCTCGGCCTCCATCGGCTCGAGCACGCGCGTCCACAGGTCCTGCGGGCCGGTCAGCGGCCGCGCCGCCACCACGCGCTGCGCCACCTCGCGCGCCTTGCTCGGCGTGATCCAGTCGCGGCCCAGGTTGCCGCGCACCGCGCGGACGACGTCCTCGCCCCCGGGCCAGGGCACGAAGCTGGACCAGCGCAGACCGCTGAGGAGAGCCTCGACCACCTCGGGCGGGCAGGAGTTCAGGTCGACCGGCTCGCGCAGCAGGGGCAGCACGCGCGTGGTGAAGGGCGGCAGCGGCGGCAGGGCGTCGGCCGCGACCAGGGCGCCGGCGCCGCCCCGCCCGGAGCCGGAGGCCAGCACCAGGACGTCGATCGGATCGCCCTCCTCGGGCTCGAAGCGCGCCACGCTGCCCGGACCGAAGCCGAGGGCGTCGCCGACCACCGCCCGCTCGGGGTTGTCGAGGTCGATCTCGCGCACCAGCCAGGTGCCGGGACCCCAGGCGTCGTTGCCGTAGATCCCCGTGCTCAGCGAGGTGAGCTCCCGCAGGCGGGCGCGGTCCTCGGCCGGCAGCGGACCGACGCCGAGCACGTCGAGGTCGAGCGCGTCGGCGTAGAAGTCGGGCGCCCGGTGGCTGCCCCAGCGCAGCCGCGCGTAGGCCAGGTTGAGCACGCGCGGATCGATCACCCCGGTGCCCTCGCGGAAGCGGGTCTGCGTGAGGTCGTCGGGCGTGGCCTCCTCGGCGGCCGGCGAGAGCTCGAGGAAGGCGCGCGCGGTCTTGCCGCCGTACTCGAGCCACTGGTTGCCGACGAACAGCACGCCGGCCTCGGGGAAGCCGGCGGTCGAGGTCACCGGCAGCTCGGCGGAGCGGAAGTCGGTGTCCTCGGAGATGAAGCAGGGGTGCAGCAGGTTCTGCAGCAGCAGCGGCGGCGCGGTGGCCAGGGAGACCCGGCCCTGCAGGCTCTCGGTCTCGAAGCCCCAGGAGCTGCGCGCCGAGGACCACTCCGGGCCGAGGCCCTGCGGCAGCACGCCGGCCGCGCCCGGCGCCCACTCGGCGGGGGTGTCCCACCACGGCGTCGGGTCGAGCGAGGGGTGGCTCTCCGCCGCGCGGCGCAGGGCGTAGTCGGCCGCCGAGTCGACCTCGATCCGCGCGCGGACGCGGTCGAAGCTCTCCTGCGCCGCCTCGCTGCGCAGCCTGCCGGCGAGCAGGAAGGGCACGCCGAGGGTGAGCAGCAGGGCCAGGGCCATGATGACCACGACCAGGGCGGAGCCGCGGGCGGGTCGCGCGATCACCCCCCCACCTCCTGCTCGGCGAAGCGGCCGACGAGGAAGGCGCCGGCGGACTCGCCGAGGTGGATGAGGTCCACGCGGACGCCCTCACCGAGCGTCGGGTCGAGGTTGCCGTCACCGCCGAAGCGGATGCGCGGGGCGCTGAGCAGCAGGTCGGCCTCGGCGCGCAGGTCGGGGCCGAACTCCTCGACACGGCTGGAGACGGTGAGCTCGTCGACCAGGCCGCGGAAGCCGCCGTCGGTGTCGCCCACCACCAGGGCGCCCTTCGGCGCGGCGAGCGGCGTCTCGTAGACGTCCTCGGCCAGGACGGCGCCGTCCACGCGCAGCGCGGCGCGGCCGTCCGCCACCTCCAGGACGAGGTGGTGCCAGCGCTCGGGGCGCACCGCGGCAGGCGCCCGCAGGTCGAGCCCGGCGCCCTCCTCCAGGTCCACGCGGACGCGCAGGCTGCCGTCGCGGCCGAGGCGGATCTCGCACAGGCCGTCCCAGCGCAGCAGCGGGCTGGCGCCGTCCAGGCCCGCGCGCAGGTGGAGGTCCACCGTGAAGCCCTCGGCGACGAAGACGCGGCCGCCGCGCCCCTCGACCAGCAGGGAGCCGCCGTCGATCGCGGCGGCGGCGCCGAAGCGCCCCGCCACCTCGCCGATGCTCACCCCGCCGTCGCTCGGCTGCAGGCCGTGACGGCGCTCGGTGCCGGCCTCGAAGCTGGCCTCGAGCGCGGTGCGAGCGACCAGACGACGCAGGCGGCCGAAGCCGTCCTCGGCGGGCACGACGTCCACCACCACCGGCTGGCCCGTGGCCCGCGCGCGCTCGCGGCTGCTCGCGAAGAAGGCCTCGGTCGCGCTGCGCAGGCCGACCGGGCCGGGTTCGAAGCGCCCGGCGAGGACCATCGCGCTGCCCAGAACCACTCCCAGGACGAACAGGACCAGGAGCAGCTCGAGCAGGGTGAAGCCGCGCATCGGGTCAGAAGTTGGTGATGTCGTCCTCGGTCCCGAACCAGCCGTCCGGGCCGGCGGAGATCAGCTGGTAGCTGCCCGCCCGCTCCCAGCCTCCGGTGCGCTCGTTGCTGCGCGCGCTGACGCGCTGCTCCTCGAACACCCCGTCGCTGCCGGCGAGGACCGCGGCCTCGTCGTCGTAGTGCAGGCTGTCGAAGTAGACCACCGGGTTGCCCCAGGGATCGCCGACCTCGAACAGCTCCCGCGAGGGCAGCGAGGACATCGGCTTGCGCGTCTCGTCACCGTCGGTGTTCACCAGCCAGGCCTGGTCCGGCCGCGAGCCGAGGTACTCGGCGTCGAACAGGGCGAGGAACAGGGCCTCGGCCTGGGCGTTGAGCGGGTCGGTGCTCGCCTCGCTCGGCAGGCGGTCGTCCGGCAGCTGGCCCTCGGCGCTGCGGAAGGCCTCGATCTGGCCGCTCAGGACGGTGAGGCGCTGCTTGGCCTCCTTCTTCTTGGCGCCGCCGAACACGTCGCCGCCCTGGAACAGGAGGTAGGCCATCAGGACGCCGACGATGACCATGACGATCATCAGCTCCATCAGGGTGAAACCGCGTTGGTGGCGCCGGGTGCTCACTGCTGGGCGTAGACGAGTTCGAGGTTGTCGAGGGAGACGTCCACCGGCAGCGCGTTCAGCGTGCGGGCGAAGACGCTGACCACCAGGTCGCCGGTCGGCGAGCGCAGGGTGGTGACCGGCTCGGCGTAGACCACGGCGTCGGCCACCGTGACGGTCAGCACCGGCGGGTTCTGCTCACGGTCGAGTTCGAAGCGCACGGGCACCGGGACGCCGGTGGCGGCGCCGCGCGGCACCTCGCCGCGCTCGGGCTCGGCGGTGGCCTTCTGGGTCATCCACCAGAGGCGCCCCTCGGAGCCGCGGTAGACGCGGAACTGCCAGGTCGGCGTCCCGCGACGGTTCTCGAGCGAGATCATCACCCCGCCCTCGCCGCGCTGCTCGGCGCCGAGCACGAACTCGGCGTCCAGCGCGCGGAAGTCGAGCGCGCGCAGCTTGCGGAAGGCGCGGGTCAGGCTCTCGCCCGCCTTGCGGTGGGCGCCGCGGATGCGGAGCACGCCGTCCTCGACGCGCGGCTCGACGCCGTTGCGCGCCTCGCTCTGCACGTCCCACTCCGGGCGAGGCATGCGGCCGTCGAAGCGGTCCACCCAGCGCACCAGGGCGGCGTGCTCGGCGACGCGGCGCTGCCACAGCGCGGCGTGGACGGTCTGCGGATCCTCGGCGTCGGCCAGGGCGTCCTGCAACAGGGCGTACTCGGCGACCGCGCCGTCCACGTCCCCCTCGAGGTAGCTGGCCCAGGCCAGGGCGTTGCGCACCGAGGCGTCCAGGCTGCCGCCGGCGGCGCGCTCGAGGGCCAGGCGGGCGTCCTCGGGCTGGCCGGCGGCGAGTAGGTTCAGGCCGCGGCGCAGGGAGATCTGCCGCCAGGACGGCGCCTCCTGCTGGGCGCGGCGCAGGGCCACCTCGGCGACCGCGAAGCGGCCTTCCTCGTGGAGCAGCCAGCCGAGTTCGCCGAGCGCGGCGGCACAGGAGGAGGACAGCCCGATCAGGCTGCGGAAGTCCTCGCGCGCGCCCTCGAGGTCGCCGTCGCGGTGGGCCCAGCGGCCGCGCAGGTAGACGGCGTAGGGCAGCCGCGGCTCGATCTCGAGCGCCGAGGCCAGGCGCTCGCGCGCCGCGTCGCGCTCGCCCAGACGGTCGAGCCAGAAGGCCTCGGCGGCCAGCGCGGGCGCGGCGTCGAAGGCCGAGGCGCCCGCCGCGGCGCGCAGGTCGCGCACCACTTCGCCGGCCGGCATGCCCAGCGCTCCCCCGGTGACCCCGCGCAGGTAGAGCAGGCGCCAGTTGGTGCCGAAGGTCTGGATGCCCTCCTCCACCGCGGCATAGGCGGCGTCGAAGTCGCCCGAGAGGTAGAGCGCGGCCACCTCGCCGCAGCAGCCCTCCAGCCCGCCGGCCTCGCCGCCGGCGGCGCGCTGCACGTCGCGGTAGGCCGCCAGCGCCTTGGGGAAGTCACCCGCGCGCAGCCAGGCCGCGCCGAGGGCGGCGCCGTGGCGCAGCGCCGCGGCGGAGTTGCGCGAGGTGTGGAAGCCCAGGCTGCGGGCCAGCAGCTCGGCGGCCTCGGCCGGGCGGCCGAGCGCGACGAGGGACTCGCCGCGGGCCAGGGCGGCGACCGGATCGCCGTCGGCCAGGGCCAGGGCGGCCTCGTGCTGGGTGGCGGCCTCGGCCACCAGCCCGAAGCGCTCGAGGATGCGCCCCATGCGCACGAAGGGCGCCGAGCGGCGGCGGAAGACCCCCTCCTCGACGCTCAGCCCGAGCTCGGGTGCGTCGGCCGGGACGGCCTGCCCGGTGAGCCGCGCGTAGAGGGTGAAGGCCTCGTCGAAGCGGAAGGTGCGCTCCCAGACCTCGCCCAGGCTCATCCAGGTGGCGATGTCACCGGGGGCCAGGGCCACGCCCTCGCGGGCCAGGTCCTCGGCGTAGCCGAAGGCCACGGGCTCGCGCAGGCCCTGGTCGAGCAGCCACTGGACGAACTCGATGCGCTCGCGGATCGCTCCGGCGCTGCGGTCGAGGGCGCGCACGGCCAGCTCGACCTCGTTGCGCAGGGTGCGGGCGAACTCGAAGTCCTCGTACTGGCCGGGGGCGTACTCCTGCGCGGCGAAGCGGTCCTCGCCGGTGCGCGGGTCGACCTCCTGGAAGTGCACGGTGTCCTCGCCGGCGACCAGCTCGTAGCGGTTCTCGTCCAGGATGCGGCCCCACAGCACGCTCCAGCCGTTGGCCAGGCGCAGCTGGTCGTACTGCGTGGCGAAGTCGGCGTCGTCGCCGAGCTCGTCGAGCGGGGTCGCGCCCTCGTCCGCGCCGTCCAGCTCGGTGCCGGTGTCGACCAGCTCGTCGATGCCGCCCGGCAGGGTCGGCGGCTCGACCAGCAGGCTGCGGCTCCAGAACGCCGGGCCGGCGTCCGGAACCGGCGGCGGCATCAGCACGGCCAGCTCCGCCAGCGGCGGCGGCGGCAGCTGGAGCGGCGGCAGCGGTTCGACCTCGCGCGGCTCACGCCACGGATCGCGCGCCCGCGCGCCGGCGCCGAGCGCGACCACCGGGTCGAGCCCGCCCAGCTCGGGCAGGTCGAGCGACTTGTTGCGCGGCCGCACCGTCTTCGCCGTGGTGGGATCGCCGGCCAGCCCCCAGCCCATCAGGGCCAGCAGGAGGACGGTGAGGAGGAGCAGGATGGGTTCGCGCTTCACGGCAGGTCCTCCTCGGCGGCGTCGGCCACCGGCAGCACCGCGGCCTCGAAGCGCAGGGAGGCCCGGCGCATCTTGGTCTTCTTGTCCAGGGGCGGGACCTCGATGCCGACGAGGCCCAGGGCCGGCTCGGAGTCGAGCACGGCGCGCAGGAAGGCGTCGAGGCGCTCCTCCTCGAGGAGCACGCTCAGGCCGACGGGGGTCACGTCGAGCACCTGGTCCTTGCGGCTGCGGCGGCGGTGCTCGATGGCGATGTCCTCGATCTCGCGCGCGCCGGCCTCGACGGCCAGCCGCACCACCCGGTCGACGACGAAGAAGCCGCGCAGGGTCTTCTCGATCAGCGCGGGCTGGGTCGGCGACTCGGCCGGGAGGCCGAGCGACTCGTCGAGGTCGACGTCGTGCAGCAGCGCGAGCCCGATCAGCTGCTGGCGGCGCGAGCCGGTGAACTCGATGTAGTGCTGGCTGGGCGACTGGCCGGGGGCCGGCAGGAAGCCGCTCAGGCCCGCCTCGGCCGCGCCCTCGCCCTGCTCGAGCGCGCGGAGCGCCTCGGGGCCGGGCGGCAGGGCCAGCCGGGCCAGTTCGGCGGCGCGGTCCTCCAGCTCGCTCAAGCGGGTGGCCGCGGCGCTGACCTCGCCGGCGGAGACGTGGAAGCCGCCGAGGTCCTGCGTCGAACTGCGGATCGAGCGCTCGTGGCGCGCGACGTCCGAGCCCGCGGTGCGACCGATGATCGCCCGGCCCACGAGGAACACGAGCACCCCGACCGCGCAGCCGGTGAGGAAGCGCCGGTGGGTCTGCCAGAAGGCGTCGAAGTTCACTGCGCGTCCTCCTCCATCATCTCGTCGTCCGTTTCCGGCCGCGGCAGGTCGAGCAGGTGGGCGGTGACCGTCCACTCGAACTGGCCGGAGCGCGCGGAGGAGCTGATCCGCACGGCCTCCTCGCCGTCGGCGAGGTGCGCCTTGAGCTCCTGGGCGAAGCTGGTGAACACGACCTCGGCGCGGTTCTCGCGGTTCACGCCGTGGCCCTTGGCGACGACCACCGGCACGCGCCGGCCGTCGAGGCCCCAGTCCTTGCCGTCCTCGAGCTGGACGGACCAGCTGTCCACCCAGAGGTTGCCTGGCAGGCGGGCGCCGATCAGGGCGAGGAACTCCTGCGCGCTGCGGTGCAGGGCGCGGCGCGCGGCGAGGTCGGCGACCAGGGCCGACTGCCCGTCGATCGCGGCCATCAGCTCCTCGGCGCGCTGGTCGTTCCGCTCGGCGGTCTGCAGCTGGCTGCGGTAGCGCGAGGCCTGCGTGGCGAGGGCGTCGGCGCGACCGGAAGTGACGACGAAGTCGGCGACCAGGAAGGCGGCGGCCAGCACCCCGGCGATGACCACGAAGACGCCGCGCTCGCGGAAGTCACGCTTCTTGCGCGCCGCCGCCGGCAGGATCTCCAACGCGTAGAGGTCGGGGTCGGCGGCGCTGAGCGCGTGGCCGATGGCCACCACCGCGCCCGGCCCGTCGGCCTGCAGCTGCTCGTACTGCTCGTCGGGCAACCCCTGCGAGTCGATCATCTCGACCGGGTTCCACACCTCCACCTGGACGTTCAGCCGCGCCCCCAGGAGCCCAGCCAGGCCGCGCGCCTTGGCGCCGCCGCCGGTCAGGAGCACGCGCTCCAGCCGCAGGTCGCGCAGCCGCGCGGAGGACTTGCAAAGCGCGATCACGCCGCCGAGGAGGGTCGGCAGCGGGTCGTACAGCGGCAGCACCGGGCGGGTGACGCGCTCGGCGTCGGTCGACAGGCGGGCGCCGTTGCCGGCCTCGAGGTCGAGGTGCTGGTGGATCAGCCGCTCGGCCCGCGCGGCGTCCACGCCGAGCTTGGCGGCCAGCGTCTGGTCCCGCTTCTCCAGGCTGGTGGTGACCGAACGGGCGAAGAACAGCTCGGTGCCGCGCACCAGCGCGAGGTCGAGGGTGGAGGCCCCGACGTTGGCGATCAGCGTGGTCTCGGCGGCGTGGTCGCCGAGCGCCAGGTAGGCGTTGTAGAGCGCGACCGAGTTCGGGCTGAAGCCCTGCACGGGGAGGCGGCCCAGCGCCCCGATCCAGTCGTCGAGCAGGTCCTCCTTGACCAGGCCGAGGAGGATCGTGTCGTCCTCGTCCAGCTCCTTGGGCACCGGCAGCAGGTTGTAGCTGACCGCCATGGACTGGCCGGAGCGCGACTCGATCTCGCGCACCTCGAAGTCCATCAGGCGCTCGAGCCGCCAGTCCTCGACCTGCGGCACCGGCAGGTACTTCATCATCACGTCCGAGCCGGTCAGGCCGACGCGGACGGGGCCGACCTTGAGCCGCGCCGAGCCGAAGGCGCCGGCGGAGGCGTCGAGCGGGGTCTCGCCAGGGTCGAGGGCGACGGAGTGGTAGCGGGTCAGAGTGACCTCGCCCTTCTTCGTCCTCACCTCGGCGAGGCGGACGCGGCTGCGCCCGGCGTCGAGTCCGGAGCCGAGGCTCATGCGCGACCCTCCATCCAGGCGGCCAGTACGGGGTAGGTGCGGCGGAGCGCGTTCATCAGGCGTTCGCGGTACTCCTCGGCGGCGACGCGGCGGTCCGCGCCGACCTGGGAGGCCTCCGCGGTGAGCAGCTCGGCCATCGCGGCGGCCTCGCGCTCGATCTCGGTCCCGGGGAAGCGCGCGGCGAGCTCGGCGGCTCGCGCGGCGGTGCGGATCATCTCGTCCTCGGCGGCGAGGAACAGGGCCTCGGCGACGGTGCGCTCGAGCTCGGCGAGCTCGGCGCGGCCGCCCACCACGGCGGCGTCGCGCGCCCGCTCGGCGCGCAGCACCTGGTCCTCGTCGATCGGCCAGCGGCTGGTCAGCAGGCGGACGACGCGCAGCAGCTCGGCGATGTCGCGCTCCTGCTCGGCGCGGCGCAGTTCGCGGTCGAGGCGCGCGGCCTCCCCGAGCGGTTCGTCGAGCCGCCAGGTCAGGGTGAAGCCGGGCGGCGCGTCGAAGTGCAGGCTGCCGCCCGCGGCGGACACGGTCACCGGCTCGTCGAAGGTGGCCCACATCGGGGTCTTGCCGCGCAGGAGCAGGCCGCGGGCCTCGAGCACCTCACCGGCGCCGGAGGCGGCCAGGGGCGCGCCGTCGGACAGGGCGACGAGGCCCGTCTCGGGACCGGGGCGCAGCTTCAGCCAGCCACCGGCCCCGCGGAAGCTCAACCCCTCCTCGGCCGGGGCCCAGGAGCCGGCGGTGCCGAGGGCGCGCAGCAGCTCGACGCCCTGGCGCTCGAGGACGAGGTTGCCCCCGTCGTGCTCCATGCTCCAGCCGACCGCCGGCTGGGAGCGGGCAGCCGCGCCGTCGGCCTCCTCGGCGACCAGCCCGCGGACGCTGGCGCCGGGGTCGAGCCGGAGGCTCAGGCGGTACCAGTCGGCGCGATCACAAGGGAGGGAGATCACCACCGGCCCGGAGCCGAGAGCGCCGCCGGCCCAGGACCCCTCGGCCGCCTCGGCCTCCTCGCGGCCGAACTCCAGGACGGGCCAGGCGCTGCCGCCGCGGACCTCGGCCTCGAGCTGGAGCGCGCAGTCCATGCGGTCGAAGCGGCGCACGAGGACCGCGCGCTGCGTGCCGTCGCCCTCGGCGACCAGCGCGCCGCCGCGGATGGCGAGGCCTGTGCCGAGCTGCCAGGCCTCGACCGCCTCCTCGTCGAAGGAACCGGCGCCGTCGAGCAGGTCGACGGGCCCGGCCGGGGCGGCCCCGCCGTCCGCGCCGGCGGCGGAGGCCGCCTGCCCCCCCTCGGGCGACTCGGCCTCGCCCTGGCCGAGGAAGGCCCAGGCGGCCACGGCGCCGATCGCCACGAGCAGGACCACGAAGACAAGCGGCCCGCCGCGCCGCTTGCCGCCCATCGCCTCCTGCAGGGCGCGGCGGTGCAGCTCGCGGTCCGCGGCGCCCTCGTCGTCGCCGCCCTCCTCGAGGACCACGTCGTCCTCGGCGAGCAGGCGCAGCCGGACGTCGCCGGCGCGCAGCTCCGAGCCGGCGAACCACTCGCCCTCCTCGACCTTGAGGCCGCCCGACCAGGTGCCGTTGGTGCTGCCGAGGTCGCGGAAGCGGACACGGCCGTCGTCGCCCACCTCGAGCTCGAGGTGGCGGCCGGAGACCGCCGAACCCTGGAGGACCAGGGCGGCGGAGGTGTGACGACCGACGAGGTGGGTGCCGGAGACGAGCTCAGCGACCCGGCCTTCCTCGGGGCCGTTGAGGATCTGGATGCGAATCATGCCGAAGTGAGGTTCCCCTCCGGACTTCCGTGCGGATGGCAGTCTAGGGGGACGCACGGGGCCCGGCAATTGCGGCTTGCCCCAACACTTTAGGGTCGGCGAGGCCTCGGGTTACGATCCCCTCCCGCGGCATGAGGTTCTTCTTCCTCTCTCCCCTCCCCGACGGCGACGGCGGCCCGGTGGCCGCCCCCGCCGAGCTGGTTCGCCACCTCCGCGCCCTGCGGCTGGACCCGGCAGAGGACTTCCTGCTCGTGGACGGCGATTCCGCCCTGCGCTGCCGCTGGCCCGGCCGGGACCGGCTCGAACCGGTCGGACCGGAAGCCGCCCCGAGACTGGACCTGCGCCCGGTCCGGCTGGTGACCGCCTGGCCCAAGGGGCCCCGAGCCGACGAGCTGGTCGCCCGGGCCGCCGAAGCCGGCGTCGCGGCCGTCCAGCCCCTCCGCACCGAGCGCAGCGTGGCCGGCGTGGAGGACTTCCGCCCCAACCGCCTCGCGCGCTGGGAGCGGATCGCCCGCGAGACCTGCCAGCAGTGCCGCAACCCGCGGCCACCGCAGCTCGCGGCGGCCCCGCTCGGGCTGGAGGAAGCCCTCGCGGCGACCGCCCCGGCCCTCCGGCTGCTCCTCCGCCCCAGCGCGCCCCCGCTGGCCCTGGCGCTGACCGGGGTCCCCGTCGACCGCGAACTGGCCCTCTTCGTCGGCCCCGAGGGCGGCTTCACCGAGCAGGAGGAGGCCCGCATCCTCGCCGCCGGGGCGGTGGCCGTCGGCCTGCTCCCCACCGTCCTCCGCATCGAGGCCGCTGGCCCGCTCGGGGCGGCTCTGTGCCAGCAGGACCGCGGCCACGGGCGCTCATAACCAGCCCCGCTCGAGGAAGCTCACGTAGCGGCCCGCGCCGCAGACCACGTGGTCGAGCAGCTCGACCCCGAGCAGCCGCCCGGCGCGGACCAGCCGCCGCGTCGTGGCGCGGTCCTCGTCGGAGGGCTCCGGATCCCCCGAGGGATGGTTGTGCCCCACCACCACCGCCGCCGCGCGCCGGACGAGGGCCGGGCCGAAGACCTCGCGCGGATGGACCAGG
This sequence comes from uncultured Planctomycetales bacterium, assembly GCA_964342475.1. Classification (GTDB taxonomy): domain Bacteria; phylum Planctomycetota; class UBA1135; order UBA1135; family UBA1135; genus J029. The sequence continues at coordinate 145,388 of CAYFGE010000004.1, read as the reverse complement.
GAGGCGGTCAGCGTGCCGCTGCTGATCGCCTCCTCGTGGAGCAAGCGGCCCTTGGCGTCGAGGTAGAGGGCCCGGAAGCACTCGACGCGCTCCCCGGCGAGGCGCGGCCCGAGGTAGCGCCAGACCTCGCGCCCCGAACGCAGCACGCAGCCCTCCCCGAGCTCGGCGCAGACCGCGCGGCGGCCGAGCTCGATCCCCGCCGCCAGGCGGCGGGCCGCGCGCGGCGGCAGCGCCAGGCGCTCGCGCAGCTCGGCAGGCGGCAGGCCGACGAGGGAGCCGCAGCCGCCGCCGCGGCGGAAGCGGTCGAGCACCTCCTCCTCGGCGCGGCCGCCGAGGGCGCGCCGCAGCAGGGCGAGGTCGTCGAGGGCGGCGCGGGTGGCGGGCATCCGCCGGGCAGACGCGCCGCCGCCCGCCGGGTTACGGCGCTTCGTCGCCGAGCGCGGCGCGGTGCTCGGCGTCCACCAGCGCGAGCGGCTTGCCGAAGGTCGCCGCGAAGGCCTCCTCGAAGCCCCGCTGACGCAGCCGCTCGAACAGGAGCGGATAGGCGGTCGGCCCGTACTCCTCGGCCAGGAAACGGCAGAGGGACAACCCGTAGGCGTAGGCGGCGCCCACCTCCTCGCGCCCCTCCCAGGAGGTCCAGTCGCCGGCCAGTCGCGGGAGCGCCGGCAGCGACCCCGCGCGGAGGCGGCGGCGCGCGGCCTCCACCGAGCGGTCCTCGACCAGCTGGGCGAGCCCCTCCTGGAACCAGGTCGGCAGGGGCGGCCCGAGCCGGTGCAGCGCGGCGTGGACGAACTCGTGGCGCATCGTGCCGCGCAGGAGCTCGCGTTCCGCGGCGTAGTCCCCGACCGACAGCCGGATGCGCCCGTCGTACAGCCCCGCCGACCACTCCGGCGCGCCGGCGAGGTAGCGCTCGCGGTCGAGGACCAGGACCAGGACGCGGTCCGTCGGAGCGAGGCCGAAGTCGCGCGCCACCCGCAGGTAGGCGTCCTCCAGGTCGGCCATCAGCCGGGGCACGGCCTCGACCAGCTCCGGCCGCCGCGGGTCGTAGCGGAAGTCGAAGTGGGCCGAGCTGTCGGTCAGGAAGCCGCGCTGGGCCTCGCGCTCCTCCGCGAGCTGGCGATGGCGGCGCGCCAGCGGGGCGTCGTCCGGGAAGCGTTCGAGGGCCGCGGCGAGCAGCGCGACCGCGCCGTCGAGGTCGCCGGCCACCGCGCGCAGGTCGGCGGCGAGGCGGGCGGCAGCGGCGTTCGCGGGGAAGTCGGCGACCACCCCGTCGGCCAGCTCGCGGGCGGCGGCGCGGTCCCCCTGGCGCAGCAGGACGTGGGCCTGGAGCAGCTCGTTGTGGCCGCCGTCCCGGTCGGCCGCGGCGCCGGCGCGGAAGGCCTCGAGCGCCTCGGGCATCCGGCCGAGGTCGAGCAACTGGCCGCCGCGCGCGGCGAGGGCGCGCGACAGGTTGAGGGCCAGGACGGCGTCCTCGGGGGCGAGCTGCCGCGCGGCGCGGAAGGCGGCCACCGCTCCCTCCGGGTCGTCCGCGGCGAGGCGCTCGATGCCGCGCCGGTTCCAGTCGGCCGCGGTGCGCGGCTCCTGCTCCGCCTCGGACGGCGGGACGGCGCCCGGGTCCTGCGGCGGCGCGGCGGCCGGAACGGCGCTCAGGAGGAGGAGGAGGAGGGTGGCGAGGCTCAAGGCTGCAGCGCTCCCCCGCCGGGGAGCTGGATCCCCGGACAGTACGCGGCAGCGTCCAGCAACGCAGAGCCTCCTTCGAGGATCGCGGGCCAGAAGGGGAAGCTGCGGCACTGGGCCGGCCGCGCCTCGTAGACCGAGCAGTCGCACAGGCCCTCGAGCAGGCCGCAGCGGCCGTGCGGCCCCTCGCGCAGGCTGAGGCGGCCGTCCACCGCCACCACGTGGAGGCGGACGAAGGCCTCGACCTCCATGCCGCGCGCGGCCGCCATCGGGGCCAGCTCCTCCTCCTCGAACCACACCCGGCCGTGGCCGGTGCGGCAGCAGTGGCCGCAGCGGTGGCACTCGAAGCGGAACGGGGCCTCCATGGTCAGGCGCCCGCGTCGCGCATCGCCTCGATGTCGGCAATCAGCTCGGCCGCCGAGGCGTAGCGGACCTCGCGGTCCTTGGCCATCATCTTCTCGATGAAGTAGTGCATGCGCGGGCTGACGCGCCCGCCCTTCAGCGCCTTGCCGCTCAGCCCGGCGAGGATCTGCTTGCGCAGCACCTCTTCGTCGCTCTCGCCCTCGAAGGGCAGCGCGCCGACGACCAGGTGGTAGAGCGTCGCGCCCAGCGAGTAGATGTCGGCGCGCGCGTCGAGGTCGTCCTGCCCCATGGCCTGCTCGGGCGCGAGGTAGGCCGGGGTGCCGAGCGTGGTGTCGCCGCTGGCCCGACCCTCCATGCCGGCGCCGGCGAAGCCGAGGTCGATCAGCTTCACCTCGCCCTTCGCGTCGATCATCAGGTTGCCGGGCTTGAGGTCGCGGTGGACCACCCCCGCCGCGCGCATCGCCTCCAGGGCGCGCGCCACCTGCAGCACGATGTCGAGCGCCTCGTCCTCGGCGAACTCGCGGCCGGCCTCGTGGCACTCGAGCAGGGTGCTCCCGGCGACGAAGTCCATCTCGAGCACGTAGGTGCCGACGAACTTGAACACGCGGTGGCCGCGGACGATGGCCGGGTGGTCGAGGCGCTGCAGCAGCTTGGCCTCCTCGAGGAAGCGGGCGACCGCGGCCGCGTCGGCGGCCAGCCCGGGCATCAGGATCTTGAGCGCCACGCGGCGGTGGTCCTGCAGCCGGCGGGCGGCGAAGACCTCGGCCGTCCCCCCCACGCCGACCCGTCGCTCGACCCGGTAACCGGGGATCTCCGGCTCGGCGAGACCGCGGGTCCGTCTCAAGAAGGCGACCTTGTCGTCCCCCCAGCCGGTCTCGGCGGCCAGCGCCGCCTCGAAACCGGCCACCTGGGCGGCCTGGAGCACGGCCACGGCCCGCTCCCGGGGCAGGAAACCCCGGTGGACGAGCAGGGCGAGGAACTCCTGGTCGGCGGCGGTGGCGCTCATGGTCGGACCCTCCGGGGGGCCGGATCGACATCCTAAAGCCCTCGGAGGCTCCGGGCCGAAGAAGGGACGCGCCCCTCCCCCCCCTCACCATCCCCAGGGAACGCGAACGTGCTCAACGAAACCGGCCTCGTCTACAAATACTTCGACCTCATCGACGGGTTCATCCGCGTGCGGATCCTGTCGAACGAGGAACAGCTGCCCCTGCCCATCGACCGGGCCGGGCAGATGCTCGACCGCCGCGACTACCGCCGCCTCGTCGTCCGCGCCTGCGTGGTCGGCGTCGAGGAGTCGGTCCTGCCGCGGGTGCAGCAGATCTACCCCGAGGACGGCGCCGCCGCCGAGGACCTGCTCTACCAGATCTGCGTCGACGTCAACCCGCGACTCGAGATCCACACCGTGGCCCTGCCGGCGAACGGCGAGGCCCCCGGCGGGGAGCTGAGCGAGGAGGAGCAGGCGGCCGAGTTCCGCCACCGCGCCAACCAGCTCGAGGCCCAGCTGCTCGACGAGATCGTCGGCCAGGACGACCACGTCACCACCGTGTCCCGCGCGGTGCGCAAGGCCGCCGCCGGGCTCAACGACCCGACCCGCCCGATGGCCAGCTTCCTGCTCGTCGGCCGCACCGGGGTCGGCAAGACCGAGCTGGCCAAGTCGCTGGCGCGCAACCTGTTCGACGAGGACCGACTGGTCCGCATCGACTGCAGCGAGTTCGCCCTGCCGCACGAGACCGCCAAGCTGATCGGGGCCCCGCCCGGCTACGTCGGCCACAACGAGGGGGGCACGTTGACCGAGGCGCTGATGGAGAACCCGCGCGCCGTGGTGCTGTTCGACGAGGTCGAGAAGGGCCACGAGAAGCTGCACAACATGCTGCTGCAGATCCTCGACGACGGCCGCCTGACCGACTCCAAGGGCAACACGGTCAGCTTCCGCGACACGGTCGTGCTGATGACCTCGAACGTCGGCACCGCCGACTACGCCGAGGCCGCCAACCGCGTCGGTTTCGGCCGCGAGGGCGCCCTGGTCGAGGAGGACTTCGTCGACCTGACCCGCGCCGCCGTGCGCCGCAACTTCAAGCCCGAGCTGATCAACCGGCTCGACCAGGTGCTCGTCTTCCACCCGCTGGAGATGGCCTCCTGCGGCCGCATCGCCGCGCGCAAGCTGGGCGAGGTGGCCGAGCGCATGGGCAACGCCGGGGTGCGGATGAACTGGACCCCGCGCCTGGTGGCCGCCCTCGCCGAAGAGGGCTACAGCGCCGAGTACGGCGCGCGCGAGGTTCGCCGCACGGTCGCCCGCCTGGTCGAGGAGCCGCTCAGCAACGCGGTGCTCGACGGGGAGCTCGCCCCCGGCGACGCGGTGGTCGTGCGCTGGCGCGGCGGCGAGGTGGTCCTCGACCGCCAGCCGGGCCGGCAGCGCCGCAGCGCCTGAGCGGGTACCGCCGCCGCCCTCCCGGGCCCCGCTCCCCCCCGGAGCGGGGCCCGGCTCCTATCCTGGGCGGCCCATGCTGCTCGCTGCCCTCCTGCTCCAGGTTCTCGCCGGCCCCGGCCAGGACGCCGCCCCGGCCGCTCCCTTCCCCCCCGGCGTGGTCGCGCGCTGGGACGGCGGGCAGCTCGAGGAGGGCCCCTACGACCGCTTCCTCGGCCGCAGCTTCCACCGCAAGCCGCTGGGCCAGGAGGCGCTGCAGCACCTGCTGCAGATCCAGCTGGTCGAGCGCGAGGCCGAGCGCCTCGGTCTCGCGGTGGCGGAGTCGGCGGTCGAGGCCCGGCTCGACGAGGTCCGCCGCCAGGCCGAGGAGGGCGGCTTCGACCTCGACGGCGCCCTCGCCTCACGCGGCCTCGACGCCGCCCGCTTCCGCAAGCTGCTGCGCGACTCGCTGCTGCACGAGGAGCTGGTCCGGCGCGAATTGGGCATGGGGCCGGAGGAGACCCCGACGCCCGAGCAGCAGGAGGCCTGGAGCCAGGAGCGCCTCGCCGAACTGATGGCGCTGTCCGCGCGCTCCCCCGAGGGCTACGCCCTCGACGCCCCGCCCTACCGCGTGACCCTGCAGGAGCTCGGCGCCGCCATCCGGGTCGCGCTGCCGCCCGGCCGCCAGCGCGAGTACGTCGAGCAGCTCGTGCTGCAGCGCCACCTGGCCGACTGGGCGGCGCGTGGCAAGGTCGTCCTCGGCGAGGAGGTCCTCGCCCGCGAGCTCGACTGGCGCCGCGTCCACGTCGCCGGCAACCCCGCCTTCGGCGGCATGAGCTACGAGCAGATCCTGTCGAGCCAGGGCTCCTCGGTCGAGTCGGTGAAGAGCAGCGACGAGCTGCGCACGGCCGGCTACCTGTGGCTGCTGGCCGCCGAGCGCTATCCGGACGCCTGGTTCGACGCCCTGCCGGCGGAGGAGCGCACCGCGCTCGAGGGCCAGGTCGGCGAGGCGCGCAGCGTGCGCTGGCTGCTGCTGCGGGCCAAGGACCAGAAGGTCGACCCGCTCGACCTCGACTTCGACGACGCGCGCGCCGAGCTCGAGGCCTACCGGGCCGAGATCGCCACCGAGGAGGACTTCGCCCGCCTCGCCGGCGAGCTGTCCGAGCACGAGGTCTCGCGGCCGCGCGGCGGCATGCTCGGCTGGGTCCACCGCTACGAGCCGAGCGTGGACCTGACCGTCTGCCAGGCCGCCTTCGCGCTCGAGCCGGGCCAGGTCTCCGAGCCGGTCATGGTGGCCGACGGGATGGCGCTGGTCTTCCTCTGCGCGGTTCGCCCGCGCCCCGAGGAGGCCGCCTTCCGCGACCTGGTGCGCCGCAGCCGGCACAGCGAGCTGCGCCAGGAGATCCTGGAGGGGCTGAACCTCGAGATCCGCTGAGCGGGCTCAGCGCAGGCCGCAGGCCCGCCGCGCGCGGTCGAGCACCTCGGTGGCCCGCGCGCGCGCCTTCTCCGCGCCCGCGGCCAGGATGCGCTCGAGCTCGGCCGGATCGGCCAGCAGCTCCTTGCGACGCTCGCGGGCCGGCGCGAAGTGGGCGTCCATTCCGTCGCGGATCACGCCCTTGAGGTGGCCGTAGCCGGGCGCGCCCTCGCCCCCGCGGCGCACGCGCTCCTTCCACTCCGCCACCTCGGCGGGCGGCAGGAACAGCGCCATCAGGTCGAACAGGAACAGCTCCTCGGGGTCCTTCGGCTCCTCCGGCGGGCGCGAGTCGGTGACGATCCGGTTGATGCACTTCTTGAGGGCCTTGCCCTCCTCGAACATCCAGATCGTGTTGCCGTAGGACTTCGACATCTTCTGCCCGTCGAGGCCCGGCACCTTCTGCATCGCCTCGCTCTCGGCCAGCAAGGGCTCGGGGCGCACGAAGACCTCGGCGTCGAAGGCGTGGTTGAAGCTGGCGGCCATGTCCTGGGTCATCTCCAGGTGCTGCACCTGGTCCTTGCCCACCGGCACACGGGTCGAGTCGAAGGCCAGGATGTCGGCGGCCATCAGCACCGGGTAGGTGAACAGGCCGACGCTCGGCTTGATCCCCTTGGCCACCTTGTCCTTGTAGCTGTGGGCGCGCTCGAGCAGGCCCATGCCGGTCACCGTGCCGAGCAGCCAGGCCAGCTCGAGCACCTCGGGGACGTCGGACTGCCGCCACAGCGCGCACTTGGCCGGGTCGAGGCCCAGGGCCAGGTAGGTCACCGCCACCTCGCGCACGTACTCGCGCAGGGCGCCGGCGTCGCGCACCGAGGTCAGCGCGTGGAAGTCGGCGATGAAGTAGAAGTGCTCGCCCGGCTCGTCCTGGTTGGCGATGTGCTGGCGGATCGCGCCGAAGTAGTTGCCGAGGTGCAGCAGCCCGCTGGGCTGGATGCCGCTGAGGTGGACCTGGCGCGTCATCTCAGCACTCCAGGGTGAAGGGCTCCTGCGCGGCCTGGGCGGCGCGGATCGAGTCGGCCAGCTCCTCGAAGCCGGCGCAGCCCATCAGGGCGAGGGCGGCCTTCTTGCCGTTCTCGACGCCGGGCTGGTCGAAGGGGTCGATGCCCATCAGGCCGCCGGCGTAGGCCGTGGCGATCTCGAGGAAGGCGAAGTACTGGCCGACGTGGAAGGCGTCGAGCTTGCACAGCTCGATCGTGCACACCGGGCGGCCGGCCTCGCGCAGCGCGACCTCGGTGCCCTGGCGCTCGGCCTCGATCAGCTGGTTCAGCGTCTTCCCGGCCAGGTGCTCGAAGGCCGGCGAGGCGGCGAAGGGCTCGGGGATGGCGATCTCGCGCGAGTGGCGCCCCAGCCGCAGCATGGTGTAGACCTTGTCGTCCGGCCCCTCGACGTAGAGCTGGCACTGGCTGTGCTGGTCGGTCGGGCCGACCGCCTTGACCGGCGTCGGGCCGACCCAGACCTCCTCGCCGGCGAGGTCGTGGCGCTTGCCGAGCGACTCGGCCCACAGCTGCTGGTACCAGTCGGCGAGCAGGCGCAGGCGGTGGGCGTAGGGGAAGTGGACGTGGACCGGGCGGCCCTGCTCCATGTGCAGCACGTGGGCCAGGGCGTAGGCCAGGGCGGCGTCCTCCTCGGGGGCGCACTCGGCCAGGCGGCGGTCGACGCGTCCGGCGCCGGCCAGCAGGCCCTCGGTGTCGAGCCCGGCCATCTCGGCCGTGAACAGACCGACGGGCGAGAGCACCGAGAAGCGGCCCCCCACCCCGGGCGGCACCTCGAGGGTGGCGAAGCCGAGCTGGTCGCACAGCGCGCGGAAGTGGCCGCCCTGCGGGTCGGTGGTGACGGTGAAGCGCGCGCGCGCGGCCTCGTCCGAGCCGACCGCGCGGCGCACGGCGTCGAAGAAGAGCAGGAACTCGCTCGAGGTCTCGATCGTGCCGCCGGACTTCGAGATCACGTTGAAGTGGCAGCGCTCCGGCGGGACCGACTCGAGGAACTCACCCAGCCAGTCGGGGTCGATGCTGTCGAGCACGAAGACCCGCGGGCGGCCGGCGGTCGGGGCCCACTCCTGGTGGATCGGCGCCAGCGCGGCGGTCATCGCCGCGTTGCCGAGCGCCGAGCCGCCGATGCCGAGCACCACGAAGGCGTCGACGTCGCCGCTGGCCAGGACCTCCTCGGCCCGCGCGCGGCAGGCCTCGAGGTGGCGGGCCTCGGCGTGCAGCCCGCGCCAGGCGGGGACGGCGGCGAGGTGGGCCGCGCGCACCTCGGCGGCGCGCGGCAGGGCCGCGGCGAAGCTGCCGCGGCAGGGGGCGCTGCCGCTCCCCTCGGGAGCGAGCAGTCCGGTCAGATCCAGCTTGAGGGCCATGGAACGGCCCATGATACGGGAGTCGCCCGGCCGCCCGGAGCGCGGCCTCCGCCCCCGCCGGCGCTCAGCGGCGATTGCCGCCGAACACCATGAGGGCGAACCAGAGCAGCTGCGCCACCCCGGTCAGCGCGGCGACCACGTAGGTCATCGCCGCGGCGCGCAGCACGCGCTGCACGCCCTCGGCCTCGTCGCGGCCCTGCACGATGCCGCTCTCGGTCAGGGCGGCGGCCGCGCGGCGCGAGGCGTCGAACTCGACCGGCAGGGTGATCAGCTGGAACACCACCACCGCCGCGAACAGCACGAGGCCGGCGACCGCCAAGTGGAGGCTGTGCAGGACCAGGCCGAGGAAGATCAGCGGGAAGCCGAGGCTGGAGCCCAGGCTGGCGCTCGGCACGGCCAGCGCGCGCAGGCGCAGCGGGACGTAGCCGCGGGCGTCCTGCAGGGCGTGGCCGGCCTCGTGGGCGGCGACGCCGAGGGCGGCGACCGAGCGCCCGGCGAAGACCTCGTGCGACAGCCGCAGGGTCTTGTTCCGCGGGTCGTAGTGGTCGCTCAGCCGGCCCTTCGCCAGCTCGATCCGGACCCCGCCGACCCCGCCGCGGCGCAGCACCTCCGCCGCAGCCTGGGCGCCGGTGAGCCCGCTGCGGCTCGGCACGCGCGAGAAACGACGGAAGGCGGCCTGGAAGCCGGCCTGGGCGGCCATGGCCAGGGCGCTGAGGACGAGGAGGAGGAGCAGGTAGTTCATCCGGGGCAGACCCTTACGCTCCGCGCAGGCAGAATTCCGGCAAGAAATGGCCGGTTCCGACCGACCAAAGGTTCTGGCCTTCCGTCCAGGCTCGCACCATGTCCCGTCAACGCGGATCCTCAGGAACCCTCCTGCTGGTCCTCGGCGTCATCCTGATCGCCGCGGTCGGCTACCTGCTGTTCCAACCCCCCGCTCCCGGGCCGGGACCGGACAGGGACGACCCGACGGCGACCTCCCCCGAGGATCCGGAGCTCCCCGCCCCGGCCAGCTCCCTGCCCCTCGAGGTGCGCCCGGGCGACCGCGAGACCCTGCGCTCCCCGGCCGGCGACGGCCCCGCCGCCAGCGGCGACTCGGGGACCATCTTCGGCATGGTCATGAACCAGGAGAACCTGCCGGTGGCGGGCGCGCGGGTGATGATCCAGCAGCGCCTGTCCCCCGCCGAGATGTTCTTCTCCGGCGACGAGGGCGTGACCGCGCTGCGCTACTCGAAGCGCACCAACCAGGACGGCCGCTACTGGTTCGACGACCTGCCGCTCGAGACCGACTTCGACATGTGGGTCACCCACCCCGACTACGCCGGCACCGAGGGCGTCACCCTCACCGTGCTGCTCGACGAGCAGACCGTGCCGCCGGTGGTGCTCGGCACGGGCTACCGCGTGCTCGGCACGGTGACCGACAGCGGCGGCAACCCGCTCGCCGCCACGCTGACCCTGCAGCGCCGCGGCGCCCGGCAGATCCGCCCGGACGACTACGACCAGGAGTTCGACGCCGGCCGGCGCATCGCGGTCGAGGCCAACGCCGACGGCAGCTTCCTGGTCGACAAGCTCGGCGCGGGCATCTGGAGCCTGACCGCCCAGCACGAGGGCTACGCCGACCACGTCGAGCAGGCCGTCGTGCTGTCCGGCGACAGCCCCTCGATGGAGAAGCGCATCGTGCTCGGCTCGGAGTTCCAGATCGCCGGCCTGGTGCGGGACGCCGAGGGCAACCCGGTCCCCGAGGCCAAGATCTACGTCGCCCGCTCGCGGCCGCGCCCGCTCTACTCGAGCGACACGGTGGCCGGCGCCGACGGCCGCTTCGTGCTGCGCGGGCTGCCCGAGGGCGTCTACACGGTGACCGCCGAGGCCACCGGCTACTCCCGCGCCTCCGTGCCGCGCGTCGACGCCGGCAAGGAGGACCTCGAGATCGTCGTCCACCAGCGCGGCAGCGTGTCGGGCCGGATCACCGGGCCGGACGGCCGGCCCGTCACCCGCTTCAGCCTCGAGCTGTTCCAGGTCAACCGCACGACGAGCGCCTACCACCAGCTCGGCGAGCGGCGCGACTTCAAGGGCCCGTCCGGCGACTTCCTGTTCGAGGACATCGAGCCCGGCACCTACCGCCTGCTGGCCTCCGGCCCCGGCTTCTCGCCGACCTACTCGGTCGGCTTCACCGTGGACCGCACCGAGGTCCAGGGCATCGACGTGCAGCTCGGCCAGGGCGGCACCCTGCTCGGCCGAGTCGTCGACCAGCAGGGCCAGCCGGTGCCGAACGCCGAGGTGCGCATCCACGGCCGCGACTGGACCGAGGACAGCAGCTACGGCCTCTTCGGCGGCCGCGCGCCCGACCCGAACAACGTGCCCGAGCAGGTCGCCACGACCGACGCCCGCGGCCAGTTCGAGCTGCGCAACACCTTCCCCGGCTCGCTCAAGGTCGAGTTCAGCCACGGCAGCTTCCTTGGCGAGACCCTGATGGTCGAGATGGCCGAGGGCGCCCGGGTGGACGCCGGCGCGGTCACCCTGCGCCGCGGCGGGGTGATCTTCGGCGTCGGCCTCGCGGCCGACGGTTCGCCGCTGGCCGGCGGCGGCGCCTTCCTCTCGCGCCAGGACGACACCGGCTTCGGCGGCTTCGCCCGCAACGGCCGCCTCGACGCCCAGGGCCGCTTCCGCTTCGAGGGCCTCCGCACCGGCACCTACCGGGTCACGGTGGCGCCGTCCGACGCCGGCGGCTTCAGCCTCTTCCCCGAGACCGAGATGAACTCGAAGACGGTCTACGTGAACGAGGGCCAGAAGGTCGAGCTGCGATTAAGCGCCCAATAGGCGCCCCCACCGGGCGTATCCTGGGCGATCCGGGGCCGGCATCCCGCCGGCCCCGTCCCCGTTCCCACCACCCCATGCTGCTGTCCGCCCTCGCCCTCGTCCTGGCTCCCCAGGCCCTCCCCGCCCCCGCCGCCGCCGATCCGGCCACCGAGATCCGCGAGCAGGACCTCTCCGCCCGGCTGCGCTTCCTGGCCTCCGACGCCCTCGAGGGCCGCGAGTCCGGCAAGCGGGGCGGCCACGCGGCCGCGCAGTACTTCGCCAAGGAGTGGGCCCGCCTGGGCCTGCTGCCCATCGGCGAGGACGACAGCCACCTGCTGCCCTTCGAGCTGAACAACGGGCTCACCTGCTACAACACCGCCGGCCTGCTGCCGGGCACCGATCCGGCCCTCGCCGACCAGGTTCTGATCATCGGCGGCCACCACGACCACGCCGGCGTCGGCGGCCCCGGCGCGATGGGCTTCCCCGGCGAGATCCACAACGGCGCCGACGACAACGCCTCCGGCAGCGCCGGCACCGCCGAACTGGCCGAGTGGTTCGTCGCCCACCCGCTGCGCCGCCCCGTCCTGTTCATGACCTTCAGCGCCGAGGAGCGCGGACTGCTCGGCAGCCAGGACTTCGTCGACAACGGCCCGCTGCCGCGCGAGAAGATGTGGGCGATGATCAACATGGACATGATCGGCCGCTCGACCGACGACTACCTCTTCGTCGGCGGCCTGGGCACCGCCGAGCAGTTCCACGCGCTGCTCGACCCGGTCCTGGAGGAGGCCGACTTCGACCTCGAGACCAAGGACGAGGGCGAGGCGCCGAGCGACAACAGCAGCTTCTTCCTCGCCGGCGTGCCCGCGCTGTTCTTCTTCACCAACGTGCACGAGGACTACCACATGCCGAGCGACGACGCCGAGCGGATCAACGTCGCCGGCGAGGTGAAGATCCTCGGGCTGGTGCGCGAGGTCGCGCAGGCGCTCGACGCGCACGACGGAGCGCTCGACTACGTCGCCGCCCGCGGCATGGCCATGCCCGACGACTTCTGGAAGCGCAACAACGAACACATGACGCGCGCCTTCGAGCGCCAGCGCCTGCGCGGGCGCCTCGGCGTGTCGGTGGACGAGGCCGAGGGCGGCCTGGCCGTGGCCTCGGTGCGCGAAGGCTCGGCCGGCGCCGAGGCCGGGGTGCTCGCCGGCGACCTGCTGCTGCGGGTCAACGACCGAGCGGTCGACTCGAAGGAGGACCTCCGCCGCGCCCTCGGCGGCAAGCTGAAGGGCGAGAGCGTGGTCGTGGTCCTGCGCCGCGGCGAGACCGAGCAGACCCTCGAGGTCGTCCTGAAGTAGCCCTACTCGGGCAGCACGGTGACGGGCCGCGGCCCCGCGGCCCGCACCGGGGGCGCCTCGAGGGCGACCCACTCCGTCCACGCCGCCGGCGGGTAGCGGTAACGCACCGGCCGGTGGCGCAGCTCGATCCGCTGCCCCGCCGCCACCGGCTCGAGCCAGGCGATCTGGTGCAGCGGGTCGTCCGGGTCCAGGCGGAAGCGCGCGCGCCGCGCCGCCTCGCCGTCCACGCGCCACTCCAGGTCGGCGCCCAGCACGCGGTCGCTGCGGAAGCGCACGGCCGCCCATCCCGGTCCCCACTCGACCTCGCCGGCGTGCTCGGCGGCGCGCAGGCCGCGGCGCAGGACGCCGGCCGGAGCCTCGACCGTGAAGCGGCGCCCGGCCGGCCCGGCGCAGTCGAGGTCGTCCTCGAAGGGGAGGTCCGGCGGCGCCGTCGCCGGGCGGCCGAGCGGGTCGAACACGCGGCCCTCGGCGTCCTTCAGGAGCCAGGCCTCGCCCCAACCGGCCGCCGCGGCGGCGACCACGGGCAGCTCGCGGTCCTCCGCGGGGCGCAGGAAGGGGTCGAATGTGCGAATCCGCCGGCCCGCATCGCATAGCACGAGGACATGGCCGTCCGCCGGCCGCCAGGCCACCACGACCGGGTCCCGCAACGGCTCCGGCCCCTGGCAGAGCGAGATCAGAAACCAGACGAGGCCGATCGGCATCGTCGTAGCATAAGCCTCTGCCCGTGCGCGCTCCCGTCGTCCTCCTGCTTCTCCTGCTCGTGGCCGTCCCGGCCGCCATCTACCTCCTGCCCGGGAGCGAGCCGGCGGATCCCGCCGGGACCGCGGAAGCGGACGCCGGAGGGGCCGCGGCCGCCGAGGAGGCCCTGCCCGATGCCGCGCCCGGCCTGACCGGCGCCGACACCGCCGCCCGCGAGCGCGCCGCCAAGGGCCTCCTGGTCCGCGTGGTCGGCCCCGACGGGAGCCTGGCCGGCGCCAGCCGCCTGCTCGTGCGCGAGGCCGGCGAACTGCGGGCCTTCGAACGGGCCGACGGCCGGCTGGTGCTGCCGCGCGGCGAGGACCCCCTCGAGATCGCCGCCTTCCACGACGGCCGCTGGTCGGGCATCCGCCGCGTCGACACCGCGGAGCGCGCGCGCGCCGAGGAGGTGGTCGTGCGCGCGGAGCACGCCGCGGGCTCCTTCGAGCTCACCGTGAGCGGGCCCGACGGGGCGCCCGCCGCCGCCTTCCACGCCGCTCTGGTGTGGACCGGTGCCGCTCCGGACGGCACGCGCACCGGCCTGCTGGCCACCGCGGACGACCCCGGCCGCGACGGCGCCGGCGGCGCGCTGCGCTGGGACGGCCTGCCGCCCGGCGAGTACAGCCTGCGCGTCGGGGCCGAGGGCAGCCCGACCGTGCGCCGGCCGCTGGTCCTCGCCGCCGGCGCGCACGAGCGCGTCCACGTGGACCTCAGCACCGGCGCCTGGCTGAGCGGCGAGGTGCGCGGCGCCGATGGCGCGCCGCTCGCCGGCGCGCGCGTCTTCGTCATGCCCGCCTTCGCCCGCGACCTGCGCGAGATGGTGTCGAGCGAGCGCTGGATCGACCTCGCCCCTCCCGACGGCATCACGCGCACCGGGGAGGACGGCCGCTTCCGCCTCGGGCCGCTCGAGGCCGCCTCCTTCCACGTCGTCGCCCACGCTCCGGGCCACCTCGCCGGCGGCCCCGACGAGGCGGTCGAGCTGACGCCTGGCGCGCGGATCGACCTCGGCGCGATCCGCCTCGAGGCCGGACGCGCGCTGCTCGTCCGTGTGCTCGCCGCCGAGGACCGCCAGCCGCTGCCCGGGCTGCGGCTGCGCTACCTGTCCGGCACGCCCGACGCGAACCTGCTGTCCGGCCTCATCCCCTGGGAACAGGCGGCCGAGGCCACGGACGAGACCGGCCTCGTGCGGGTGGACGGCCTCCCGCCCGGAAAGGTGACGGTCCAGGCCGACGCCGAGGGGCGCGCCCAGACCCGCGCCCTGGTCCCGGAGGGACAGGGCGAGGAGCAGGCCTTCGAACTGCTCGTCCCCCTCGGCATGGAGCTCCGCGGGATCGTCCTCGACGACCGCGACGGCAGCCCGGTCGCGGGCGCGGAGCTGCGCGCGCTGTCCCCCGACGGCGGCATGTTCGAGCGCCTCTTCGCCGGCCAGGGTTCGGGCGAGGGCCGCCTGCGCGCGGTCAGCGGCGAGGACGGCCGCTTCGTCCTGGCCGGGCTGCGGCCCGGTTCCTGGCAGCTGCTGGTCGACGCCGAGGGCTTCGCGCCGGCCGCGACCGAGCCGGTGCCGCTGCGGGCCGGCGCGCTGCCGCCGGAGCAGACCATCCGCCTGAAGCAGGGCGCCGAGCTGTTGGTCACCGTGCTCGACGAGCAGGACCAGCCGATGCCCGGCGTGGTGCTGACGATCAACGCCATCGACGCCGAGGGCGGTCCGCAGGGCGAGCGGACCGACGAGGAGGGCCAGCGCCGCTTCGAGCACCTCTCCGCCGGCACCTACCAGGTGCAGGCCATCCGCACCGACCTCGAGGGCCTCGCCGGCATGGCCGGCGGCGACCTCGGCGGCCTGCGCACGATGGCGGACTTCGTCCAGCTCGAGGACGGCGACCGCACCGAGCTGGTGCTCGGCGGCCGCGCCGACACGGTCGACCTGCAGGGCTACCTGACCTGCGGCGACGAGGTCGTGTCCGGCGTCAACGTGCTGCTCGTCTCGCTGCAGGGCACGCGCATCGCCACCAGCGACGACATCGGCTACTACGAGTTCGACGCCGTGCGCGAGGGCGACTACATGATCATGGTCGGCACGGTCGGCATCGGCGGCGGCTCCGGCTACACCACCTCGATCCGCGTCAGCGGCACCGGCGTGCGCCAGCACGACATCGAGCTGCCGATGACCCGCATCCAGGTGCGCGTGACCGCGCGCGAGGACGGCAAGGTGCTCGGGTCGATCCCCGTCATGGTGCGGCGCGAGGACGGCAGCCAGGGCGGCGGCATGCAGCTGAGCTCGCCGATCGGCACCGCCGAGTTCCGCTTCCTCTCGCCCGGCCGCTACGTGGTCGCGGTCGGCCGCGCCGCGATGCCCTTGTTCGGCGGCGGCAGCGGGGTCGAGTCCCGCGTGCTCGAGACGGTCGAGCTGGCCGAGGGCCAGACCCTGCCCCTCGAGGTGGCGCTCGGCCGCGGCGCGGAAGCCGTGGTGCGCGTGCTCGACGCCGCCGGCAGCCCGGTCAGCGGCGCGGGGGTCTTCGCCCTCGGCCCGGACGGCCAGCCGCTCACCGTGTTCAACATGAACGGCACCGGCGCCGACGGCACGATGCGGCTCGGCTCGCTGCCGGCCGGGCGCCAGCGCCTGCTGGCCCGCCACCCGCGGTTCGGCCAGGTCGAGCAGGAGGTCTTCCTCGACCCCGCCCGCCCCACCGAGGTCGACCTGGTCCTCCAGCCCGGCTGCACCCTGCGCGTCACCGTGGTCGACGAGGAGGGCATGCCGGTCCGCGGCGTGCAGGCGGTCTGCGTCGACTCCCGTGGCGCGCCGATCTCGATGATGCTGAGCGGCATGGAGGCCATGCAGCGCAGCACCCAGTTCCTGACCGGCGGCGAGCAGGCGCTCGGCCCGCTGGCGCCGGGCGAGTACCGCGTGGTCCTGGCCGAGGTCGGTGCTAAGACGGTGAGCCACGAGGTCACCGTGGAGCCCGGCGTGTCCGAGCTGCGGCTGACCCTCGCCTTCCCCCGCTGATCCCCCCGCCCCTCCTCCAGGCCTCCGCGCCGCCCTTCCCGGGCGCCGGGGAGGCCGCCGCGCTGGCCAGTGCCCTGCTCTGGGGCACGGCCACGGTGCTGTTCACCCTCGCGCTGCGCCACGGGCGGGCCGAGACCGTCACGCTCTACAAGAACGTGGTCGGCGCCGCCGCCCTCGGGCTGGCCGCCTTCCTCGTGCCGGGCTGGGGCGGCGCCGGCGACCCGGCGGACGTGCCCTGGCTGCTCGGCTCCGGCGTGCTCGGCATGGCGCTGGGCGACTGGCTCTACTTCGTCGCGCTGGCCCACATCGGCGTCGGGCGCACCCTGGTCCTGACCCAGATCACCCCCGTGCTCACCGCGCTGGCCGCCTGGCCGGTGCTCGGCGAGCGGATGACCGGCGGCCAGTGGATCGGCGCCGTGCTCGTGGTCGGCGGGGGCGTCCTGGCCGAGAGCCGGCGCGTCGGGCGCGGCCGCGCCGACCTGGTCGGAGTGGCCGCCGCGCTGACCGCCTCGGTGGTCTGGACGCTGGGCAACCTCAGCCTGCACTGGGGCCTCGACGGCACGCCGCCGCTCACCGGCGGAGCCTGGCGCCTGGTCGGCGGCACCCTCGGCCTGCTGGCGGTGCTCGCCGTGCGGCGCCGCCTCGGCCCGGGCCTGCGCGCGCTCACCCTGCCGGAGTCGCACCGCCGCCTGCTGCTGCCCTCGCTGATCGGCACCGCGATGGGCATGGCCTGCCTGGCGGCCGGCTTCAAGTGGGCGCTGCAGGGGGTGGCGGCGGCGCTCTCCGCGGCGGTGCCGGTGATCACCATCCCGCTCGCCGTGGTGGTGCTGCACGAGCGCCCCGGCTGGCGCGGCTGGCTCGGCGCGGCCGTGGTGGTGAACGGCGTCGCTCTGGCCGGCCTGTCGGGCGGCTGAGCCTCGCCGCTACATTCGACGCGACCCCGTCGTGCTCCGCGCCCTCCTCCCCGTCCTCCTGTTCACCGCCGGCTTCCTCGCCGTGCGCGCGGCCGTGGAGCACCTCGCCCCCGAGCGGATGAAGCTGGCCTGGGTCCTGCAGCAGGAACAGCCGGTGGACACGGTGTTCATCGGCTCGAGCCGGGTCTACCGCCAGATCGACCCGGCGCGCTTCGACGCGCGCATGGCCGCCGCGGGGCAGCCGGGACGCTCGCTCAACCTCGGCATGCAGGGGATGCGCTTCCCCGAGACGGCCTACCTGGCCGAGCGGCTGCTGCGCGAGCCGCCGCCCGGACTGCGGCGGCTGTTCCTCGAGCTCAGCTCCTTCGAGACCGCGCTGGAGGAGGAGAACCGGCTGACCGAGCGCACGGTCTACTGGCACTCCTGGCCGGTCACCGCGCAGCTCCTCCGCGCCGTCGCGGCGAGCGAGCTGCCGCCCGCCGAGAAGCTGCGCCGCGCCGAGATGCACCTGGTCCACTGGGCGCACCGCTTCGGCAACCTCGGCCGCGGGCCGGACGCCTGGCGCGTCCTGGCCGAGGGCGCGGAGGAGGACTTCGAGGAGCGGCGCACCCTGGGGCCGGCCGGCGACGGCTTCCGCTCGCTCGACTCCGAGCGCGGGCCGAACTTCGCCGAGCGGAGGCGGCTGTTCCTCGCCGACCTCGAGAAGTTCCGCGGCTTCAAGCAGGCCCTGGCGCAGGACGACGCGGCGCCCCCCGAGCCGGCGATCCTGCCGGCGCTGCGCCGCCTCGACGCCCTGGCCGCGGAGGCCGGCGTCGAGCTGGTCCTGATGATCCTGCCGGTGGTCGAGCGTGAGCCGGGCCTGGCGCGGCTCGGTGAGACCGGGCTGGCGCCGCGGCTGCTGCGCTTCGACGACCCGGCCGTTTGGCCGGACTTCTACCTGGCGCGCAACCGCTTCGACATGCACCACCTCGACGGTCGCGGCGCCGCGCTGCTCAGCGAAGCGCTGGCCGACGAGCTGCTGCGCCTGGAGGCCCGCGAGGACTGAGGCGTGCTCTTCACCGAGTTCCGCTTCCTGCCCTTCTTCCTGGTCGTCCTCGGCCTGCACTGGGCGCTGCGCTCCGACCGGCTGCGCAAGCTGTGGCTGCTCGGCGCGAGCTACGCCTTCTACGCCGCCTGGGACTGGCGCTTCCTGTCGCTGATCCTGGTCAGCACCGCGGTGGACTGGGTGGCCGGCGCGCGGATCCACGCCTGCCGCGCGGCGGGGCGCAGCGACCGCGGCTGGGTCCTGGCCAGCGTCGGCGCCAACCTCGGCCTGCTCGGCTTCTTCAAGTACTTCGGCTTCTTCGTCGAGTCGGGGGTGGCCTTCCTGGCCTGGCTCGGAGTGCCGGCCAGCGCGCCGGCGCTCGAGGTGGTGCTGCCGGTCGGCATCAGCTTCTTCACCTTCCAGACGATGTCCTACTCGCTGGACATCCACCGCGGCCGCCTCGCCCCCGCGCGCAGCCTGCTCGACCTCGCCCTCTTCGTCGCCTTCTTCCCGCAGCTGGTCGCCGGCCCGATCGTGCGCGCCGCCGACTTCCTGCCGCAGCTCGCCGCGCCGCGCCGCTGGGCCGCGGTCGAGGTGAAGCCCGCGCTGCTGCTGTTCCTGTCGGGCTACGTCAAGAAGGCCTGCATCTCGGACAACCTCGCGCCGGCGGTGGACGCCTACTTCGAGGCGCCGGCCGCCTTCGACGCCGCCGCCGCCTGGCAGGCCACGCTGGGCTACGCGGCGCAGATCTACTGCGACTTCAGCGGCTACTCCGACATGGCGATCGCCTGCGCCGCCCTGCTCGGCTACCGCCTGGCGCTGAACTTCGACTTCCCCTACTTCGCCGTCAGCATCCAGGACTTCTGGCGGCGGTGGCACATCAGCCTGTCGAGCTGGCTGCGCGACTACCTCTACATCCCGCTCGGCGGCAGCCGCGGCTCGCGCCTGTTCCGCGCCCGCAACCTGATGCTGACCATGCTGCTCGGCGGCCTGTGGCACGGCGCGGCGTGGACCTTCGTGGCCTGGGGCGGCCTGCACGGCCTGGCCCTGGTGGCGCACCGCGCGTGGAGCGCCGCCGGCCTGCGCCTGCCCGGAGGCCGCGTGCTCGGCACCCTGCTCACCTTCTGGTTCGTCTGCCTCTGCTGGATCTTCTTCCGCGCGGCGGACTTCGGCGACGCGCGGGACGCGCTGCGCGGCTTCGTCCTGTTCCAGGGCGGCGAGCAGGTCCTCGCCGGGCTGCCCTGGAGCCTGCTCGGCGGCCTCGCCGCGGCCCACGCAGTGACCCGCTGGACCGGCGTGGCCGAGCGCCTGCGCGCCCTGCCCGCGCCGCTCTTCGCCCTCCTGGTCGGCGCGCTGGCCGCCCTGGCCCTGGCCTTCACGCCGGTGGCCTACCAGCCCTTCATCTACTTCCAGTTCTGAGCCGGGGCGGCCGCGGGCGCGCCGGTATCCTGGGCGGCCATGTTCCACCGCGTCTTCATCGCCAATCGCGGGGAGGTGGCGGCCCGCATGGTGCGCGCCTGCCGCGAGCTCGGCGTCGATCCGGTGTGCGGCGCCTCGACCGCCGACCTGGACGCCGGCTTCCCCTACCTCGACGAGGCCGCCCAGGTGGTCGCGCTGGGCCCCGGCCCCGCGTCGGACTCCTACCTGCGCATGGAGACCGTGATCCAGGCCGCCAAGCAGAGCGGCTGCTCGGCGGTCCACCCCGGCTGGGGCTTCCTGGCCGAGAACGCGCGCTTCGCCGCCCTGTGCGAGCAGCACGGACTGCGCTTCATCGGCCCCTCGCCCGCGGTGATGGACCGCATGGGACGCAAGGTGCCATCGCGCCAGGCCGCGGCGGCGGCCGGCCTGCCCGTGGTGCCCGGCTCGGCCGGGCTGCTGGCCGACGCCGAGGAGGCCGTCGCGGTGGCCGAGCGGATCGGCTACCCGGTGGCGCTCAAGGCCGACGCCGGCGGCGGCGGCCGCGGCATCCGCCGCTGCGAGGACGCCGGCGAGGTGCGCGCCGCCTTCCAGGCGGCCTCGCGCGAGGCCGCCGCGGCCTTCGGCGACGCCGCCCTCTACCTCGAGAAGTACCTCGACGGCGGCCGCCACATCGAGTTCCAGGTGCTCGGCGACGGGCGCGGCGGCGCGCTGCACTTCGGCGAGCGCGAGTGCTCGATCCAGCGCCGCCACCAGAAGCTGCTCGAGGAGGCGCCCTCGCCGGCGCTCGACGACGAGCAGCGCGCGCGCTACGGCGCGATGTGCGCCGCGGCCGCCGCGCAGTGGCGCTACGCCGGCGCCGGCACGATGGAGTTCCTGCGCGCCCCCGGCGGCGAGCTCTACTTCCTCGAGATGAACACGCGGCTGCAGGTCGAGCACCCGGTGACCGAGCGGATCACCGGCGTCGACCTGGCGCAGCAGCAGATCCGCATCGCCGCCGGGCACGGCCTGCCCTGCACGCAGGAGGAGGTCCGCTTCTCCGGCCACGCGGTCGAGGCGCGCATCAACGCCGAGGATCCGGAGCAGGACTTCCGCCCCGCGCCCGGCACCGTCGGCCGCTTCGAGATCGCCGGCGCGGGCGTGCGCGTGGACAGCCACCTGGCCTCCGGCGCGCGCATCCCGCCGCACTACGACTCCCTGATCGCCAAGGTGATCGGCTCGGGCCCCGACCGCGCGGCGGCGATCGCTGCCCTGGACGGCGCCCTGGCCTCCGCGGTGATCGAGGGCGTCCCCACCACCACCGCCCTGCACCGGCGCATCCTCGCCCACGAGGACTTCCGCGCCGGCGCCTACGACACGGCCTGGCTGCAGCAGCTGCTGGACGGCCGCCGCTGATCGCCGGGCCCCACCCCACCACACGCCATGCAACGCAGACTCTTCGCCCTCCTCACCGTCGCCGCCCTCGGCGCCGCCCTGTTCCTCCCCCAGCGCCCGGCGCCCGCTCAGGACCCCGGCCAGGACATCACCCCCGAGCAGATGGCCGAGATGATGGCCCAGATGCAGAAGCTCGCCGCGCCCGGCGAGATGCACGAGCTGCTCGCCACCATGGTGGGCGAGTGGGAGCTGGTCATGGAGATGACCATGTCCCCCGACGCCGAGCCGACGGTGTCCTCCGGCCACGCGCGCATGGAGATGGTCCTCGGCGGCCGCTACCTCCGCGAGCAGCTGAGCGGCGACATCATGGGCATGAAGTTCCAGGGCATCAACCACATCGGCTGGGACAACCACCGCGAGGAGTTCCACTCGACCTGGATCGACACCGGCAGCACCTGGCCGACCGTCTCGACCGGCAGCTACGACGAGGAGACCCGCACGCTGACCACCACCGGCCTGATGCGCGACGTGGCGGACCTCGAGGGGCGCGCCTTCCGCCACACCCTCACCTGGGAGAGCCCGGACCGCGCCGTCGCGCGGATGTACGACACGATCCCGCCGATGGGCGAGGTCCAGGTGATGACGATCACCTACACGCGGAAGAAGTAGCCCCTTCGTCCGCGCGCGAGGAGGGCGCTAGGCTGCCCGCATGAACCGCGCCCTCCTCGCGCTCCCCCTGCTGCTCGCCGCGGCCGGCTGCGCCCGCTCCGGCGACGAGCCGCAGCGGCCGCCGAACATCGTCTTCGTGCTGGCCGACGACCTCGGTTACGGCGAGCTGGGCAGCTACGGCCAGGAGAAGATCCGCACGCCGCGGCTCGACGCGCTGGCCGCCGAGGGCATGCGCTTCACGCAGCACTACAGCGGCAGCCCGGTGTGCGCGCCCTCGCGCTGCGTGCTCCTGACCGGCTACCACACCGGCCACGCCTTCATCCGCGACAACGACGAGATGAGCGCGCGCGGCGACGTGTGGAACGACCCCGCGCTCGAGGGCCAGCGGCCGATCCCCGACGAGACCTTCACCCTGGCCGAGATGCTGCGCGCGCAGGGCTACGCCACCGCGGCGATCGGCAAATGGGGACTGGGATGGACCGGCTCGAGCGGCGACCCGAACCGGCAGGGCTTCGACCTCTTCTACGGCTACATCTGCCAGCGCGTCGCCCACAACTACTATCCGACGCACCTGTGGCACAACGACCGCAAGGTGCCGCTCGACAACCCGCCCTTCAAGGCCCACCAGCGCCTGCCCGAGGGGGCCGACCCGGACGACCCGGCCAGCTACGCCGCTTACGCGGGCGCCGACTACGCCGCCGACTCCATGGTCGAGGCCGCGCTCGACTTCGTGCGCGACAACGCCGAGCGCCCCTTCTTCCTCTACTTCCCGACGCCGGTCCCCCACCTCGCGCTGCAGGTGCCGGAGGACTCGCTGGCCGAGTACGCCGGCGCCTTCGAGGAGACCCCCTACGTCGGCGGACGCAGCTACCTGCCGCACCGCACGCCGCGCGCGGCCTACGCCGCGATGATCACCCGCATGGACCGCGACGTCGGCCGCATCCTCGACCTCGTCGACGAGCTGGGGCTGCGCGACGACACCATCGTGGTGTTCTCGAGCGACAACGGCCCCTCTTGGGTCGGCGGCGTGGACAAGGACTTCTTCGCCAGCCAGGGCGGGCTGCGCGGCCGCAAGGGGCAGCTGTTCGAGGGCGGCATCCGCGTGCCGGCCATCGTGCGCTGGCCGGGGCGCGTCGCCGAGGGCTCGACCACCGACCTGCCGTCGGCCTTCTGGGACTGGATGCCCACGCTCGGCGCGGCCGCCGGCTCCGAGGTGCCGGAGGGTCTCGACGGCGTCAGCCTGCTGCCGACCCTCACCGGTCGCCCCGACCGCCAGCAGGAGCACGACCTCCTCTACTGGGAGTACGCCAAGCGCATGCAGGCCGTGCGCCAGGGCGACTGGAAGGCCTTCCGGCCGCAGCCGGACGCGCCGCTGCAGCTCTACGACCTGGCGGCGGACCCGGCAGAGACCACCGACGTGGCGGCCGAGCACCCCGAGGTGGTCGCGCGCCTCGAGCGCCTGCTCGTCGAGGCGCGCACGGAGTCCGAGTTCTTCCCGCTGGGCGGCTGAGGCTCAGCCGCGCACGAACAGCTCGAGTCGGCTGCCCGCCTCGAGCGTTTGCGCCTCCTTCCAGGAGAGCACCAGCCGCTGCCCCGCCTGGGCGAAGGCCGGGGCTGGTGCGGGGCGTCCGTCACGCCGCAGCTCGACGGCCGTCGCGCGCACGCCCTCGGGCATTTCGACGGCGAGGCTGCGCAGGGCGAGCCGGCCGTGGTCCAGGCGCAGCTCGTGCCGCTGGCCGTCCGCCTCCCGCCGCTGGTGGTAGCTGCCCCAGCCCTCCGCCGCCGTGAAGGGCGCGCGGAAGTCCTCCGCGCCCAGCCGCGGGGCGAAGCCGAGGTGGCCGCGCGGGCCGTCGGCCTCGAAGCCGCACAGGCCGCCGAGCACCCCCCAGGCGGCCAGGGCGCGGGCGTAGTGGTCGCCGCACTCGATCTCGTTCCACGGGTTGCGCCGCGCGGGGTGGTAGCGGTCGTGGACCGCGCGGCACACCGCCAGGGCCTCGTCGACCATGCCCTCCCAGGCCATGTGGCCGGCGACCTGGTACTCGATCCCGGTCCACACTTCGTTGCGGTAGCGCGTCGAGCGCGGCCCGAGGTGCTGCCCTTTGGGCCAGGTGCAGGTGAACAACCCGCCCTCGCCCGGGTCGGCGAACCAGCGCTCGGGCGCGTGGGCGGCGTTCTGCGGCGCGACGTCCGGCGCCCAGTTGTAGCGCCAGATCGAGCGCAGCGCGCAGCGCACGGCCTCCTCCGGGTAGAGGTGGCCGAGGCCGAGCTGGTGGGCCCAGCCCTGGCCGAACAGCTGGTCGGCCAGGCAGCCGTCGGCGTACTGCCAGTCGGGGTGCTGGTCGAGGTCGACCTGCTGCTCGAACCACTCGCCGTTCCACAGCCGCTCCATCGTCGCGCGGCAGCCGGACTCGAACAGCGCGCGGCACCGCGCCGCGAAGGCCGCGTCGCCCTGGTGCCGCGCCATCTCCTCGCCCGCGCGCAACGCGGCCAGGTAGAGCGAGCCGACCATCGTGTTGGCGCCCCAGTAGTCGATGTCGTAGGTGTTGTGCTGCCGGCCCTCGAGAAGGCCGTCGGCGGCGCCGCCGCCGTCCTCGCCGATGAGGAACTCGAGCGCCCGTCGCACCGCCGGCCAGACGCGGCCCAGGAAGGCGCCGTCGGCGGAGCACTGGTGCTCGCGCAGCGCCTTGAGCACGTAGCCGGCCTGCGAGTCGCCGGCCCAGATGCCCCAGCCCTCGCCGCGGAAGCGGATCTCGCCGGTCTCCGGCACGAAGCCGCCCTCCGGCGAGAAGTCCTGCCGCTCACGCACGCTGCGCTCGAGCGCGGGGAACAGCCGCGCCATCGCGTGGGCGTAGTTCCACACGTGGCCGCAGGTGCCGTGGCAGCAGCCGACGCCCTCCCAGCCCCAGAAGCGGCCGTCGCGCCACTGCTGGCAGGTGGCGCTGGCCAGGATCGAGTGGGTCGAGCCGATGCGGTCGAGCAGCCAGCGCGGCAGGCTGGAGTCGTACCAGGTGGCGTGCCAGCGCCGCGTCGCGGCCTCGAGCCGCGGCAGCTCGCGCGCCAGGTGGGCGGCGACCGCCACCGCGTCGAGGAAGCGCGCGGCGTAGGCGCGGCCGACCGGGCGCCCGGCGTTGCGCAGGTTGGGGAAGTGCCAGCTGAGCAGGAAGACCAGCTCGCGCTGCTGGCCGGGAGCCAGGCGCACCCGGCGCGCGACGGCCCCCCGCGCCGGGTCGAGCAG
The DNA here is from genome assembly GCA_964342475.1 of uncultured Planctomycetales bacterium. Taxonomy (GTDB): domain Bacteria; phylum Planctomycetota; class UBA1135; order UBA1135; family UBA1135; genus J029. Next base: position 120,607 of record CAYFGE010000004.1, on the reverse strand, counting down.
GGCCGGCCCGGCCGCGGCGTCGTCGAGCGAGGCCAGGCAGAGCTCGCCCACGTCGGGCAGCTGTTCGAAGGGGCCGCTCCAGCGCGGACGCGGCCGGTCGGCGAACTCGATGCGGTCCACGTTGACGTGGCCCCAGCCGCCCGACTCGGCGTCCACCACCTCGAAGCGGGCGCGCTTCCCGGCCAGCTCGCGCACGTCCCAGTTGCGCTGCTCGAGGCGTTCGGCGTTGCGGCCGCGGGCCACGCGCACCGCCTCGCCGTCCACCACGAGGCGCAGCTCGGTGCGTCCTTCGTGGCCGCCGCCGCCGATCAGGAAGCAGATCCAGGGCTTCCCGACCGTGAACTCGGGCGAACGCAGCCGGCCCTGCAGACGGTCGTCCCCGCCGAGGTAGCTGTTCACCAGGCCCGCGCCGTCGAAGCCGCTGACGGCCTGCTGGTTCGGCAGGGTGCCGCGCGCCGGGCCGGCCCCGAAGGCCTCGCCCTCGACCTCCCAGCCGCCGTAGTCCTCGCCGTCGAAGCCGGCGAAGAGGACCGGCGCGCTCGGCGCGGCCACCGCGGGCAGGGCGGCGAAGCGCAGGCCGCGACCACCCGGGAAGGTGGTCGGCAGCTGCAGGCGCTCCACCCCGCCCTCGGGTCCGGCGGAGCGTGCCGCCACCGGGTTGTCGAGCCAGCCCTCGAGCTCGACCTCGAGCGGCGCGGCCCCGTCGTTGCGCAGGGTCCAGCGCAGCACGGTGGCCGGCAGGTCGGAGTCCTGCTCGGCCAGCGGGACGAAGGGCGAGAAGGCGGTCAAACGCGCCGAGACCGGCTGGCCGGCCGCGCGGTAGTCGACCAGGCCGAGCGGGTACTCGCCGCAGAAGCGCACGCCGGGGAAGCCGGCGCGGTCGAGGCTGCGCTCGCGCCAGCCGCCGCCGCTGCGCCGCCAGCGCAGGCGGAAGCCCTGCTCCGGCCCGCCGCTCGGCTCGATGCGCGAGACCCCGCGCACCACGCTGTCCCCCTCGCGTCCGGCGCGGTAGTTCACCTGTCCGTAGCCGCTGTTGGCCTCCTCGTTGAACAGGTCCCAGCAGCCGAGGCGGCCGTCGCCGAGCAGGTAGAGCTGGCCGGCGCAGACCCCGCCGACGGGCATGCCGATGGTGTCGAGCTCCTCACCGGCATACCAGGTGCGCCCGCCGCCGGGGGCGCGCAGGGCGGCGAGGTCGGCTGCGCTCAGCCCCTTGTCCTCGGGCACGTGGTGGTCGCCCGCGGCGGACGCCGGGCCGCTCCAGCCCGCGGCGGCCATCCCGGCCAGGCCGGCCCCCGTGCCCTGGAGGAAGGAGCGGCGGTCCATGCCGCCCGGGGAGCAGGAGGAACCGCAGCAGTCGCTCATGCGGGCATCCTAGTCCTCCGTCGCTCCTGCGCGGGGCATCCCGCCGCGCGCTGCTACCTTGCCCCCTCGGCATGGCCTTCGTCCCCCTCCATCCCATCGGCGGCCCGCGCGACCGCTTCCTCGAGGAAGAGGAAATCCGGCGCAACGGGGAATTCCTGGCCGGCAAGCGCGCGGAGCTCGACGCCCGCCGCGCCGAGGTCCGCGCCGGCTGGGGCGAGAAGTACGCCGAGCGCGTCCACGCCAAGGGCAAGATGACCGCCTGGGAGCGGGTCGAGGCGCTCAAGGACGCCGACGCCCCGGTGCACCCGGTGGGCAGCTTCGTCAACTGGGGCCGCGAGTTCGACCAGGCCGGCCGCGCGCTGCGCTCGCCCGGAGCGGGGGTCGTCACCGTGATCACCCGCGTCGAGGGCCGCTGGGTCGTGGTGATCGCCAACGACAACACGGTGGCCAGCGGCTCGTGGTGGCCGCAGACGCCGGAGAAGATCGAGCGCGCGCAGGAGCTCGGCCTTTCGCTGCGCCTGCCCGTGCTCTACCTGGTCGACTGCAGCGGCCTGTTCCTCCCCGAGCAGTCGCGCAGCTTTCCCGGCCGCTTCGGCGCCGGTCACATCTTCAAGAAGAACTCGCAGCTCTCGGCGGCCGGCGTGCCGCAGGTGGCGGGCGTCTTCGGCGACTGCATCGCCGGCGGCGGCTACATGCCGATCATCAGCGACCGCGTCTACATGACCGAGCAGGCCTACATGGTCATCGCCGGCGCGGCGCTGATCAAGGGCGCCAAGTCGCAGAAGCTGACCAGCCTGGGCATCGGCGGCCCCGAGGTGCACGTTCACCAGTCGGCCTGCGCCGACGAGCGCGTGCCCGACGACGCAGCCTGCCTGGCCGCGATCCGCCGCGAGGTCGCCGGGATGCAGTCGAGCGGCTGCGCCTACCGCCGCGGCGGCGTCGAGCCCGCCGGCCCGGCCCACCCGGCCGCCGAGCTCGACACGCTGTTCCCCCCCGACCACCGCACCTACTACGACGTGCGCCAGGTGATCGCCCGCCTGGTCGACCGCTCGCTGTTCTGGGAGCTGCTCCCCCACCGCGGCCAGGAGATGGTCGTCGGCGTCGGCCGCGTCAACGGCCTCTACTGCGGCTTCATCGCCAACGTCCAGGGCCCGGTGCCCGACCCGGAGCACCGCGGGCGCGTCAAGCCCGGCGGCATCCTCTACCGCGAGGGCATCGCCAAGATCAGCCAGTTCTCGCGCGCCTGCGACTCGGACGGCATCCCGATCGTGTGGCTGCAGGACATCAGCGGCTTCGACATCGGCACCGAGGCCGAGGCCCACGGCCTGCTCGGCTACGGCTCCAACCTGATCTACACCAACAGCACGAACCGCACGCCGATGTTCACCGTGCTGCTGCGCAAGGCCAGCGGCGCAGGCTACTACGCGATGGCCGGCCTCCCCTACGAGCCGGTGCTGCAGCTGAGCACGCCGCTCTCGCGCCAGTCGGTGATGGAGGGGCGCACCCTGGCCATCGCCACCTACAACACCAAGCTCGACGACGAGTTCGAGATCGCCACCGAGGATCCTGACGAGCGCGCGGCCGTCGCCCAGGGCATGGCCGCCGTCGAGGCCCGCATCGAGAGCGACATGGACCCCTACGCCGCCGCCAGCCAGCGCGACACCGACGAGATCGTCATGCCCTCGGAGCTGCGGCCGTGGCTCGAGTGCCTGGTCGAGGCCAGCTACCAGGCCCACGGCTACCGGCGGGTGAAGAACCCGCGCATCTGGTCGCTGCACGACCTCGACATCCTGACGGAGGGCGCGCGGTGAACGCCGACTCCCTCGACCTGATCGCCCGCCGCGCCGAGGACGGCGGCTGGGAGCTGTGCGCGCCGACCGTCGGCCTCTACGCCAGCGCGCCCGAGCGCGGCTGCCGCCGCGGGCCGGGCGAGGCCGCCGGCTGCCTGCTCGTGCTCGACCGCCGCGTCGAGCTGCGCCTGCCCGCGGGCGTGGCCGGCTTCGTCGACACCGCGCCGCCGGAGCGGCGCCACCTGCCGGCCGAGTACGGCCAGGTGCTGTTCCGCCTGGTGCCCGACGCCGAGGCGGCGCCGGTGATCGCCGCGGCCGAGGCCGAGGCCGCCGCCGGCCTGGTCGTCCGCTCGCCGCAGGCCGGCCGCTTCTGGCGCCGCCCCGACCCCGACTCGCCCGCCTTCGCCGCCGACGGCGAGGCGCTGCGCGCCGGCCGCACCCTCGGCCTGCTCGAGGTGATGAAGACCTTCAACCCGGTGAAGTACACGCCGGGCGGCGGGCTGCCCGAGACCGCCACCGTGCGCCGCTTCCTGGTCGAGGACGGCCAGGACGTCGAGGAGGGCCAGCCGCTGCTGGAGCTCGAGGCTTGAGCCTCGACACGCACCAGGAGCTGCTCGCCGCGGAGCTGCGCGCGTACCGCGGCGTGGACGAGCGGGAGGAGGAGCACCGCCGCGCGATCCTGCGGCAGGTCGAGGCGACGCCGCTGTGGTGGCACCGCGACACGCTGCCCGGCCACGTCACCGCCAGCGCCTTCGTCCTCTCGCCGCGGCTCGACCGCTTGCTGCTCCACCACCACCGCAAGCTCGACCGCTGGCTGCAGCTCGGCGGACACGACGAGGGCGAGCGGCACCCGGCCCGGGCGGTGCTGCGCGAGGTGAAGGAGGAGAGCGGCCTGAGCGCCTTCGACTTCTTCGGCGAGCCGGCCGTCTTCGACCTCGACGTGCACCCGATCCCGGCGCGCGGCGAGATGCCGCAGCACGACCACCTCGACGTCCGCTACCTGCTCGTCGCGGACCCCGAGGAGCCGCTCCGGCGCGACGACGCCGAATCGATCGAGCTCGGCTGGTTCGGCCTCGACGAGGCCGAGGAGCTGCTCGACGAGGAGGGCTCGCGCCGCGTCCTGGCCAAGCTGCGCGAGCTGCGCCGCTGCGCCGGCCTGGAGGACTAGAGCTCCTCGAGGTAGCCGCTGACCACGAAGCGGCGCAGCGCGTCGGAGGAGCGCTCCTTGGCGAAGGTGTAGTCGAGCCAGACCTCCTCGCCGGACTCGAAGACCACGCCGGACTCGAAGCGCAGCGGGTTGGGCGTCTCGGCCGCCAGGGCGTCGAACACCACCTCGCGGCCACCGCGGCGGGTGCGCTCCATCCAGATGCGGTCGCCGCCGGAGGGCGACACGCGGTTGCGCTCGTGGGTGAAGCCCCACAGGTCGGTGAGGACGAAGCGCGAGCCTTCCGGCACCCGGAAGACGCGCTGGGGCATGTCGTTCTCGAGCACCACCGTGGTGGACCAGGCGTGATTGCCGCCGACGGGCGCGTTCACCAGCGGGTCCTGCGGGGCGAAGGCGGAGGAGAGGCCGGCCGCGGCGAGCAGGGCGGCGGCGGCGATGAGGAGGATCTGCTTCATGACGGCTCCAGTCTAGAGCGGGAGGGCGGACGGCCGGGCGGACGGGCCTCCTCGCGGTGGCATACCACCTGCAGCCGCGGCTAGAGTGGCGCGCCGCTCCCGATCTTCCGTGACCGACTCCGCCCCGCAGCTCCATTTCCTCGGCTGGGACCGTCCTTTCCTGGCCTCGGTCGCGGCGTGGTTGCAGGATCACTTCGGCGGCGACCTCAGCGGCGTGCTGGTCGCGCTGCCCGGCGGCCGGGCGACGCGGCGGCTGCAGGACCGCCTGGCCGAACTGCTGCCGGGCGCGGCGCTGCCGCCCGAGGTGCTCACCGCCGGCGTGCTCAGCGACCGGCTGCTGCGCCTCGAACGTCCCGCCGCCGGGAGGCTGCCGCGCACCCTGGCCTGGGCGCAGGCGCTGCGCGCCATGCCGCCGACCGCGCTCGCCCCGCTCTTCCCCCACCCGCCGGGCGCGGGGGATGCCGAGGCCTGGCTGGCCCTGGGCGGGCGCCTGCGCAGCCTGCACGGCGAACTGGCCGCCGAGGGGCTCGGCTTCGCCGCCGTGCGCGACCGGCTCGACGGGGCCGGCGGGGCGGCCGAGCAGGCGCGCTGGGAAGCGCTGGCGGCGGTGCAGGAGCGCTACCGCGCCGCCCTCGGCGAGGCCGGCCTGGCCGACCCGCACGAGGCGCGGCTCGAGGCCGCCGCCGCCGGACGGGTCGCGCCGCCGCGCGCCGTGGTCCTGGCCGGCGTCACCGACCGCTCGGTGCTGCTCCTCCGCTGCCTCGAAGCAGCCGGGGCGCCGGTCCACGCGCTGGTCTTCGCCCCGCGCCAGCACGCGGGCTGGTTCGACGCGTGGGGCTTCGCGCGCGCCGAACCCTGGCAGGACCCGCGCGCCCGTCTGCCGCTCGCGCAGTCCTGCTGGAAGGTGGTCGGGCCGCCGCGGGAGCAGGCCGAGGCCGCCGTGCGGGCGGTGCACGCCTGGGGCAGCCGTTTCGCTCCGGAGGACATCAGCCTCGGCCTCGGCCAGGACGAGCTCGCTCCGGCGCTCGCCCAGGCCTTCGGCTCGCGCGGCGTCCCCTGCCGCCACGCCGCCGGCCGGCCGCTCGCCCGCACCCGGCCCGCGCGCCTGCTGCAGGCCGCCGCTGCGTTCCTCGAGGACGACCGCTTCGCCTCCTTCGCCGCGCTCGCGCGCCACCCCGACCTCGGTCCGCGGCTGGTCCACCACGGCCGGGACGGCAGCCTGATCGAGGACCTCGACCGTTACGCCGAGGAGCACCTGCCGGCGCACGTCCGCCTGCCCCTCCCGGGAACCGGGGAGCGCGAAGACACCGTGCGCGCGGCACTCGACACCCTCCGCGACCAGCTCGGCAGCCTCACCGGGCCGCCGCGCCCCCTGCCCGAGTGGAGCGGACCCGTCGCGGAATGGCTCGACGTCCTCTACGGCGAGCAGCGCTTCCTGCCCGACGAGGAGGAGGCGCGAGGCACCGCCGCCGCGCTCGAGCGCCTGGGCCAGCTGCTGCAGGCCTGGCGCGAGCTTCCGCCTTCCCTGGCGCTGCAGCACCCGCTGAGCGCCGCCGCCGCGCTGCGCCTCCTCGTGCGCGAACTCGAGTCCGCCGCGGTCCCGCCGCCGCCCGACGACGCCGCGCTCGAGATGCTCGGCTGGCTCGAGCTGGCCCACGACGACGCCCCCGCCCTGGTGCTGACCGGCTTCCAGGAGGGCGCGGTGCCGCAGGCCCCCCCGCGCGACCCCTTCCTCAGCGCGCCGCTGCGCCAGCAGCTCGGCCTGCCCGGGGACGCCGAGCGCCTGGCGCGCGACGCCGTGGCCCTGAGCGCGATCCTCGCCAGCCGCGAGGAGGTCTGCCTGGTCAGCGGCCGGCGGTCGGTGGACGGCGAGCCGCTGCTCCCCAGCCGCCTGGCCTTCCTGTGCGAGGACGAGGAGCTGCCCGCGCGCGTGGCCGACGCCTTCCGCGAGCTCGACGGCGCGGCGCCGTCGGCCGAGGACGAGCTGGCCGCAGCCGTCGAGCTCCCGCGCCGGGACGCTCCGGTGGTCCTCGACGAGATCCCGGTCACCGCCTTCCGCGCCTGGCTGGACTCGCCCTACCTGTACTACCTCGAGCGGCTGCTCCGGCTGCGCAGCCGGGACGACAGCGCCCTCGAGCTCGACCCGCTGCAGTTCGGCGTCCTGGCGCACGGCGTGCTCGAGGCCTTCGGCCGGGGCGAGCAGCGCCACGCCCCGGACGAGGGCGCGGTGCGGCGCGAGCTCGACCGCCTGCTCGACCGCGACGTGGCCGAGCGCTTCGGCGATGCGCCGCTGCCGGCGGTGCGCCTCCAGGTCGAGCAGCTGCGCCACCGCCTGCACCGCTTCGCGGCCTGGCAGGCCGACCAGGTGCGCCAGGGCTGGAGGATCGCGAAGGTCGAACACCCGTTCAGCCGCGCGGACGTGCTCGAGCCCGCCGACGGGCCGGTCACCCTCGTCGGCAAGGTCGACCGCATCGACCGCCACGTCAACGGCCGCTGGCGTCTGCTCGACTACAAGACGGGCGACGCCGTGCCCGACCCCGAGAAGGCCCACCGCAAGAAGGACGCGTGGACCGACCTGCAGCTGCCGCTCTACGCCTGGCTGGCGGCGGGCGAGCTCGAGCCGGAGCTGGCGCCGGAGCAGATCCAGCTCGGCTACGTGGCGCTGTCCGGCGACCCGGCGGCGGAGGTCCTGGCCCTCGCCCCCTGGAACGGTCAGCTGCTCGACGAGGCGCGCGACCGGGCCGGGGCCGTCGTGGACGAGATCCGCGCCGGCGGCTTCTTCGTGCCCCCGGCGCAGGCGCCGCGCGACCCGCTGTTCGCGGCGATCTGCGACCGCGGCCTGGGCGGAGACGACCCCGAGGAGGAGGCCGAGGCATGAGCGCCTTCCCGCGTGAGGTCATCCTGGCCTCGGCCGGCACCGGCAAGACCTACCGCCTGGCGCGGCGCTTCCTCGGCCTGCTCGCGCGCGGCGTCGAGCCCGAGCGCATCCTCGCCACCACCTTCACGCGCAAGGCGGCCGGCGAGATCCTCGACCGGGTGCTCGCCCGCCTGGCCGAGGCGGCGGTCGAGGACGGCGTGCGGGAGGAGCTGCGCGCGCAGGAGGGCGTGGCCGCAGACTTCGACGAGGCCGCGGCCCGCGCGCTGCTGCGCCGCGCGGTCGGCCGCCTCGACCGCTTCGAGGTGCGCACGCTGGACAGCTTCTTCCTGCGCCTCGCCGCCCTCTTCGAGTTCGAGCTCGGCCTGCCGCCAGAGTGGGGCCTCGTCGACGACCTCGACGACGCCGAGCTGCGCGCGGCCGCGCTCTCCGAGGTGCTCGAGGAGGGCGAGCGCGGCGACCTGCTCTCCCTGCTGCGGGAGCTGCAGGAGGGCGCCAAGCGCTCGGTCCACGGGCGCACGCTGCGCCTGCTCGACGAGACCTACGGCACCCTGCTCGAGAGCGCGCCGGAGGCCTGGCGCGCGTTCGCCGCGCCGCCGCTGCCCGACGCGGCCGAGATCGAGGACGCCGTCACCCGGCTGGAGGACTACCCCGCTCCCCTCACCAAGAAGGGCACGCCGGTCGTCCACTGGGAGAAGGCGCTGGTCAAGATGCGCGACGCAGTGCGCCGGGGCGAGCCCACGGCCCTGCTCGAAGTCGGTCTGGTGCGGAAGATCCTCGACGGGGCCGAGGACTTCTCGCGCGTCCCCATCGAAGCCGACTTCGCCTCCGGCCTGCAGCCCCTGCTCGACTGGGCCGCCCACGAGGCGGTCCGCGAGGTGGTGCGCCAGAACGCGGCCACCGAGCAGCTGCTGCGGCGCTTCGAGGCGCGTTACGAGGCGGCCAAGCGGCGTCACGGCGCGCTGCGCTTCGACGACGTCCCGCGCGCGCTGCTCCGCGGCGGCGAGGCGGCCGGGCCGGGCCCGCTCGCCCACCGCCTCGGCGGCGGCCTCGACCACCTGCTGCTCGACGAGTTCCAGGACACCTCCGTGACCCAGTGGCGGGTGCTCGAGCCACTCGCGCGACGCGTGCTCGACGCGGCCCCGGAGGCCAGCAGCTTCTTCTGCGTCGGTGACCTCAAGCAGTCGATCTACGGCTGGCGCAGCGGCGAGCCGCGCCTGCTCGGCGGCCTGACCGCGCGCTTCCCCGGCCTCGGCGAGGAGTTCCTCGACGACAGCTGGCGCTCCTCGCAGGTCGTGCTCGACGCGGTGCACGCCCTGTTCGGCACGCTGGACCAGAACCCGGCCTTCGATCCCCACGCCAACGAGAGCGAGCTGGCCGTCGCCCGCGAGTGGTGCGCGGAGTGGCGCGAGCCGCGCGCGGCCAAGCAGCTTGACGGCCGGGTCGAGCTGCGCGAGGCGCCCGCCGCCGACGACGGCGAGGACCAGAAGGTGCTCACCCTGCGCTTCGCCGCCGAGCGCGCCGCCGCCGCGCTGCGCCGGGGGAGCACGCGGGTCGGCATCCTCGTGCGGCGCAACGCGGTGATCCCGCGCCTGCTGTTCGAGCTGCAGCGGCTCGGCGTGCGGGCCAGCGGCGAGGGCGGCAACCCGCTGACCGATTCGCGCGCCGTCCTCTCCGTCCTGTCGCTGTTCTGGCTCGCCGACCACCCCGGCGACACGGCCGCCGCCTTCCACGTGGCCCAGGGCCCACTGCCCACCTGGACCGGGCCCTTCGACGACGGCGACGCAGCCGCGCGGCACACCCTCGCCGCCCGCGTGCGCGCCGCCCTGGTCGACCGCGGCTACGGCGCCCTGCTCGAAGAGCTGGCCCCCTGCTTCGCCGGAGCGGACTCCTGGGACCGCCACCGCTTCGGCCAGCTGGTCGAACGCGGGCACGCCTGGGACCGTCGCGGCGCCGGCCTTCGGCCTTCCGACTTCGTGCGCTCGGTGCGGCAGACCCGCGTCGAGGACCCGCGAGCCGCCGCCGTGCAGGTGATGACCGTCCACGCCGCCAAGGGCCTGCAGTTCGACACCGTCGTGCTGGCCGACCTCGAGCAGAAGCTGCAGCCGCGCGCCTCGGTGCTGCTGGCCGACCGGCCCGACGCCTACGCCCCGCTGGCCGCGGTGAGCCGGCCCCTGCGCAAGGACTGGGAGGGGCTCGACGAGGAGCTGGCGCGCCTCGGAGAGGTCGTCCGCCGGCGCAACGTGCGCGAGGCGCTGTGCCTGCTCTACGTCGCGATGACCCGCGCCGAGCGCGGCCTCGAGATGGTCGTCGCCCCGGTGAAGCGCAGGTCGCTGAACTTCGCCGCCCTGCTGCGCGGCGCCTTCTGCGCGCCGCCGACCGAGGACGAGGACACCGGGCCCGCTGCTCCGGCGGAGGACGGCCTCCTGTTCCGCCAGCCGGGCAGCTCGACCGCCCTCCCGCCGCGGGTGGCCGACCCCGCGACCGCGCCGCCTCCCCCGCCGCTGCCCACGGCGCTCGCCCTGGCCGCCCCGCGGCGGCCGCGCCTGCTGCCGCGCCGCACCCCCTCGGGCGCCGAGGGTGGCCCGGTCCGCCGCGGCGGCGAGCTGCTGCGCCTCGGCGGCGCGGAGGCCCGGCGCCGGGGCATCCTGCTCCACCGCTGGTTCGAGGCGGTCGGCTGGCTCGACGAGGGCCGACCCGACGAGGCCGCCCTGCTCGCGGCGGCCGCCGAGGTCGGCGTCGGAGAGGAAGCCGCCCGCGCCGAGCTGTCCGGCTTCCTGCGCGCGCTGGAGCGCCCCCAGCTGCGCGCTGCGCTGAGCCGCGCCGCGCAGCCGTCCCCGCCCGTCGACCTCTGGCGCGAGCGCCGCTTCTCCCTGGTCCTGCCCGACGCCGAGGGCCGGCCCACCCTGGTCAACGGCAGCTTCGACCGCGTCGTGCTCTTCGAGGGCGCCGCCGAGGTGCTGGACTTCAAGAGCGACCAGCTCGACGGCGACGCCGCGGTCGCCGACCGGGCCGAGCACTACCGCCCGCAGCTCGAGCTCTACCGCCAGGCGCTGGCGCGCATCACCGGCCTGGATCCAGGAGCCATCCGCACCCGGCTGCTGTTCAGCGCCACCGACCACGCGGTCGAGCTCGGGCCGCCGGCGGACGGCGCGCCGCGCGCTTAAGCTGGCCGCGTGAGCCGCCGTTACCTGGTCCTCGACGCCGTCGCGCTGACGCCGGCCCTGCTGCGCTCGGGGCGCATGCCGCGGCTGGCGGCCTTCGCCGCGGCGCACGAGCTGCGCACGCTCGTGCCGAGCCTGCCGGCGGTGACCTGCACCGGCCAGGCCGACATGCTCTGCGGGGCCCCGCCCGCGGTGCACGGCGCGGTCGCCAACGGCTGGTACTTCCGCGACCTGGCCGAGGTCTGGCTGTGGCGCCAGTCCGCCCACCTGCTCGAGGCGCCGACCCTGTTCGACCGCTGGCGCGCCGAGCGGCCCGAGGCGCGCACCGCCCAGCTCTTCTGGTGGTGGAACCTGCCCACCCGGGCCGACCTCGCCGTCACCCCGCGGCCGACCTACTGGGCCGACGGCCGCAAGGGCCCCGACGTCCACGCCACGCCCCCGGGCCTGCGCGACCGCCTGCGCGAGCGCCTCGGCGACTTCCCGCTGTTCCAGTTCTGGGGCCCCGGCGCCGGCATCCGCAGCACGCGCTGGGTCGTCGACGCGGTGCTCGACGTGCTGCGCGTGGAGCGCCCCGAGCTGTGCCTGGCCTACCTGCCCCACCTCGACTACGACCTGCAGCGCTACGGCCCCGACTCCCCCCAGGCCCTCGACGCCGCCGCCGCGCTCGACGCCGAACTGGGGCGCCTGCTCGACGCCGCGGCGGCCGACGGGCGCGAGGTGGTCGTGCTCAGCGAGTACGGCATCGAGGCGGTGGCGCAGGCCGCCCTCCCCAACCGCGCGCTGCGCGAGGCCGGGCTGCTCGCCGTCCACCCGGCCGAGAACGGCGCCCTGCTCGACCCCGGCCGCTCGCGCGCCTTCGCCGTCTGCGACCACCAGTGCGCCCAGGTCTACGTCGCCGACCCGGCCGACCTGCCGGCGGTGCGCGCGCTGCTGACCGGCCTCGACGGGGTCGAGGAGGTGCTCGACCGCGCCGCCATGGCCGCCCGCGGCATCGACCACCCGCGCGCCGGCGAGCTGTTCCTGGTCGCCCGGCCCGGCTGGTGGTTCGCCTACCCCTACTGGTCCGGCGCGGACCGCGAGCCCGACTTCGCGCGCACGGTCGACATCCACCGCAAGCCGGGCTACGACCCCTGCGAGCTCTTCCTCGACCCGGCGAAGCCGCTGCTGAAGCCCCGCCTGGCGCTCAAGCTGCTGGGCAAGAAGCTCGGCTTCCGCACCTCGATGGACGTCGTGCCGCTCGACACCGGCCTGGTCCGCGGCAGCCACGGCCGCCTGCCCTCGAGCCCGGATGCGGGGCCCCTGTGGATCGGCCCCGCCGAGCTCTGGCCCGAGCCCGGCGCCGCCGCGCTGCCGGCCCACCGCGCGCTCGAGCGCGTGCGCTGATCACTCGGCCAGCCAGTGCAGCGAGTGGGTCTTGACCACGACCCAGGCCGCGGCGCCGGGCGTGAGCCCCAGCTCGCGGACGGCGCGCCGGGTCAGGGTGGCGACCCACTCGTCGCCGGCGTCCACCCGCACGAGCAGGTGGTCGCCCGCCTCCTCCACCCCGGCGACCCGGCCGGGCAGGGCGTTGCGCGCGCTCAGGCCGTCGGGCGAGCGCGAGGCGAGCAGGACGTCCTCGGCGCGGACCGCGAGCCAGCCCGCGCCGGCGAAGGAGGCGGGAGGCGGCGGCGCGACCAGCCGGCGCCCGCCCGGCGTGCGGACCTCCAGTGCGTGGCCGGCGCGCACGGCCTCGGCGGCCTCGACCCGGAGCGCGTTCTCGAAGCCGAGGCGGTCGAGGAAGCGCAGCGAGGCGGCGTCGCCGAGCAGCGCGCGCGGCGCGCCCTGGCCCACCACCCTCCCCTGCTCGAGCAGCACGACGTGGTCGGCCACCGCGAGGACCTCGGCCGGGTCGTGGCTGACGTAGAGCATCGGCAGCGCGAAGCGGTCGCGCGCGGCGAGCAGGTGGTGGAAGACGCGCGCGCGGCGGGGCAGGTCGACGCCGCTGAGCGGCTCGTCGAGCAGCAGGACGCGCGGGTAGGCGCACAGCGCGCGGGCGAGGGCCGCCCGCTGGCGCTCGCCGCCGGAGAGCTCGTGCGGACGCCGCGCGAGCAACCCGTCGAGGCCGAGCACCTCGACCACCTCGTCGCGGCGCGCCGGGTCGGCGCCGGTCCCGCGCGCGGCGAAGTCGAGCTGCTCGGTCAAGCGGAGGTGCGGAAAGAGGGCGCCCTCCTGAGGCACCCAGCCGACGCGCCGGGCTCGGGCCGGCGGACCGCCGTCCGCGCGCTGCAGCTCGTGACCTCCGACCGCCGCGCGGCCGCGCGCGGGGCGCACCCCGGCCAGCGCCTCGACGAGGCTGCTCTTCCCTGCGCCGCTCGGGCCGAACAGCGCGACCACCCGGGCCTCGACGTCCACCTCGAGGGCGGCGTGGAAGCCGCCGCCGTCCAGCTCGAGGGCGATCTCCCAGCGGCAGCTCATCCGCGCCCTCCACGGCGCACGAGCGCCTCGCTGAGCAGCACGGCGGCCAGACCGAGGACCACCGAGAGGCCGGCCAGGGCCAGCGCGCCGCCGTCGTCGCCCTGTGCCAGCCGGCGCATCAGCCCGGTGGCCAGGGTCTCGGTGCGGCCCGGGATCACGCCGGCGACCACGGCGGTCGCGCCGTACTCGCTGATCCCGCGCGCGAAGGCGAGCAGCGCGCCGACCGCCAGGCCGCGGCGGGCCAGCGGCAGCTCGACCTCGCGGAACAGCCGCCAGCGGCCCGCGCCGAGGGTCGCGCCGACCTGCAGCAGGCGCGCGGGCACCGCCGCGAAGGCCTCCTGGGCGTGACGCAGGAGCAGCGGGAAGCCGATCACCGCCGCGGCCAGGGCGGCCGCCGCCGGCTCGAACAGCAGCGCCCCGCCGAAGGGCCCGCGCGGCCCGAGGGCCAGCAGCAGGAACAGCCCGACCGCCACCGGCGGCAGGAACATCGGCAGGACGAGCAGGGTCTGCACCAGCGCCTTGCCGCGGAACTCGCGCCGCGCCAGCCAGCGGCCGAGCAGGACGGCCAGGGGGAGCTCGACCAGCACGGCGGCGCCGCCGACCAGCAGGGTGCGCAGCAGCAGTTCGCTCACGGCCCCCCTCCGCTGCGGAAGCCGGCCGCCTCGAAGTCCGCGCCCCGCGCGCGCAGGAAGCCGAGGAAGGCGCGGGCGCCGTCGGGGCGCGCGCCCTCCCCGCGGCGCACCAGGTAGGGGTAGCGCGCGGCCCCGGCGTCCGCATCGACCGCGAGGGCCGCCCAGCCTGCCCCGAGGTCGCTGCGGTAGAGGAAGGCGGCCTCGCAGGCGCCGCTCGTCAACGCCGTGCGGGCGGCGCGGACGTGCTCGAAGGGCACGAGCCGCACGGCGTCCGGGTCCACCCCCTCCCGCGCCATCCAGGCCCGCGCGTAGTCACCGGCCGGCACACCGGCCCCGCCGAGGGCGACGCGGCGCCCCTGCAGAGCAGGCCAGGCCGCGGCCAGGGAGGAGCCGTCCGCCCCGGCCCGGGGCCGGAGATCCGGATCGAGTTCCCGGCCGCCGTCGACGGCGAGGACCAGCAGGTTGCCGAGGACCGCCTCCTCGGCCAGCTCCCAGCCGCCCTCCGCGACGAGCTGGCGAGCGGGGCCCCCCATGCCGGCGAGCAGCAGGGCGTCGTAGGGCGCGCCCTTCCGGGCCTGCACGGCCAGTTCACCGGAGCCGCCGAAGACCAGCTGGACCGTCGCGCCGGTCTCGGTCTCGAAGGCGGCGGCGAGGGGCGGCAGCACCTCGCCGAGGCTCGAGGCGGCCGCGACGCGCAGGTCCGCGCCCTCCGCCGAGCAGGCGGCGGCGAGCAGGCCGGCCAGGCTCAGGGCGAGGAGCGGACGCCCGGACGCCGGCAAGGCCTCACCAGAGCAGCGCGCTGCGCCGAGGGGCGCCGTAGTGGAAGGTGTACTGGATGCCGCCGACGTAGTACTTCTGCAGCCCGAAGCCCGGGTTGGTGTGGTTGAAGAACACCCGCGCGCGGTGGCCGTCGGCGATCGCGTAGTCGAGGAAGGCGCCGTGGTAGTGGGCCTCGTCCTCGGCGTCGAAACCGGAGGCCTCCCAGAAGGAGACCAGGTAGCCGCCGGACCAGCGGGCGTCGAGGCCCATCTCGTACATGCCCCAGGCGCCGACGCTGGTACGCGTCTCGAGCGGCCCTGTGCTCATGCGGTGCTGGTTGCGACGCAGCCAGACCTCGGCGGTGGCGGCGTGCCAGGCGTCGCCGGCCAGCTCCTTGTGGTAGCGGAAGTCCACGCCGGCGAGGAGGTCGCGCAGCTCGTCGCGGTAGGCCACTTCGTCGCCGCTGGTCGGGTTGCCGTCCGGGTCGACGAAGTTCCAGTACAGCTCGTCGGGGGCGTAGACCGCCGAGGCGCCGAGGGTCATCGTGTCGTCCGCGCCCTTCCAGCCGAACTCGACGCGGCCGGTGCCCATCCAGGTGTCGAGGCCGTCGCGGCCGAAGCGGGTGGTGCCGTTCGGCGAGTCGGCCACGCCGTTGCCGACGGTGTCCGGATCCTGGCCCTCGCGGTCGGAGGACATGCCGAGCGACCAGCGGAAGCCGTCGCCGCCGTAGTCGAAGCTCTGGTGCAGCTCGATGCCGGTCACCGCCATGTTGCCGCCGAAGTAGTCGCGGCGCAGGCCGTCCATGTTCGGCCCGGGGAACTCGCTGAGGTGGACGCGGTTCCAGCCGCCGACGTCGGCGAAGAACTTGCCGAAGCGCAGGTTGGCGTCGAAGGGCAGCAGGTCGAGCCAGGCGGCCGCCTCGCGCAGGACGAGGTCGCTGCCGTCGCCGCCGCCGCTGAAGTCGACCACCGCGTAGGCGCGGCCGAAGTCCTCGAGGCGCACGGCGCCGTGCAGCGCCAGGCTGCGCGCGCGCAGCTCGTTCACCCGCTCGAGGCCGTCGGCCTCGGAGAACTCGGCGATCAGGTCGGCCAGCGCGCCCCACTCCCACGAGGGGTTGCTGCGGACGCCACCGAGCGGCTCGGCCGACGCCTCGTGGCGGGCGATCCAGCTCAGGTCGGGCTGGGAGGAGGTCTCCTGGGCCCGGGCGGTGCCCGCAGCGGCCAGGAAGATACAAGTCGGCAGGAGGATCGAGCGCATGGAGTCTCCGGCGAGGGGTCCGGCCATGATAGCCCGGCGTTGCTAGTCTGCCGCCATGCAGTACCACCGCCTCGGCCACAGCGGGCTCGTCGTCCCGCGCCTCGCCTTCGGCACCTGGCTGACCCTGGCCCGCATCGACCGCGCCGAGGCCGCCGCCCTGGTCGACCGCAGCATCGAGGCCGGGGTGAACTTCTTCGACACCGCCGACGTCTACGACCGCGGCGGGGCCGAGGAGGTCCTGGGGGAGCTGCTCGCCGGCCGGCGCCGCGAGCACCTGGTGATCGCCACCAAGGCCTTCCACGCCATGAGCGACGACCCCAACGACTGCGGCCTGTCGCGCAAGCACCTGTTCGAGTCGGTCCACGCCAGCCTGCGACGGCTGCGCACGGACTACGTGGACCTGTTCCAGTTCCACCGCTTCGATCCCGACACCCCCCTGCTCGAGACCGTCCAGGCCATCGGCGACCTGATCCGGCAGGGCAAGGTGATGTACTGGGGAACCAGCATGTGGAGCGCCGACCAGCTGCGCGAGGCCTGCGCGCTGGCCGACGCGCTCGGCGTGCCGCGCCCGATCAGCGAGCAGCCGCGCTACAGCATGCTGTGCCGCGAGATCGAGGACGAGGTGGTGCCCGCCTGCCGCGAGCTCGGCATCGGCCTGCTGTTCTGGTCGCCGCTGGCGCAGGGCATGCTGACCGGCAAGTACCGCCGCGGCGAGGCCCCCGCCGCCGGCACCCGCGGCGCCGATCCCAGCCGCGGCGGCCAGTTCCTCGGCCAGGCGCTCGGCAGCGACGAGGTGTGGGACCGCGTCGAGAAGGTCGAAGCCGTGGCCGCCCGCTTCGGCGTCCCGATGGCCACCCTGGCCATCGCCTGGTGCCTGCGGCAGTCCCCCGAGGGGACCGTGCTGCTCGGCTTCACCCGCCGCGAGCAGTTCGAACAGCTGCTCCCCGCGGCGGATCTGGCGTGGCCGGACGGCCTGGACGAGGCCCTGGCGGAGGCCCTGGACGGTCCGCCGCTGCCCTACTGAGCCCCCTCCGCGCGATCCGGTCCCCGGGCATAGAATGTCCGCCCCACCGCGGCCCCGCCGCCGACCATGGACCAACCCTCCGAGCAGCTGCCCTACGGCTCCGCCCCCTCCTCCCCGGAGAAGCGCGAGCTCAAGGTCCCGTCCAAGATCACCGTCCCGGTGCTGCGCGCGCGCAAGGGCACCGGACAGAAGATCCTGGCGCTCACCGCGTACGACTACCCGACGGCGCGGCTGATCGACGAGGCGGGCTTCGACCTGCTGCTGGTCGGCGACAGCATGGCCAACGTCGTGCTGGGCCACGCCACCACGCTGAAGATCAGCCTCGACCAGATCATCTCCGCGACGCGCGCGGTGAAGCGCGCGGTGGACCGCCCGCTGGTGGTGTCGGACATGCCCTTCGGCAGCTACCACACCGGCGTGCAGGACACGCTCGAGAACGCCGTGCGCCTCGTGCGCGAGGGCGGGGCGCAGGCGGTCAAGCTCGAGGGCGGGCGCCCGCGCGCCCACCTCGTGGCCGAGCTGGTGCGGGCCGACATCCCGGTGCTCGGCCACGTCGGCCTGCTGCCGCAGAGCTACCACACCAGCGGCGGCTACAAGGTGCAGGGCCGCACCGCCGACGCCGCCCGCCGCCTGCTGGACGACGCGCAGGCGCTGGAGGACGCCGGCGCCTTCGCCGTGGTGCTCGAGGGTGTGCCCGGCCCGGTCGCGGAGGCGATCAGCGAGCGCATCACCATCCCGACCATCGGCATCGGTGCCGGGGCCGGCTGCGACGGCCAGATCCTGGTCTTCCACGACGTGGTCGGCTACTCGACCGGCCCGGCGCCGAAGTTCGTGCGCCGCTACGCCGATGTGGCCGGCACGATCCGCGAGGCGCTTCGCCGGCTGGCGACGGACATCTCCGAGGGCGGCTTCCCCGGCCCCGGTGAGAGCTACGACTTCTCGGGCGAGCTGCCCGAGGAGTGGCGCTGAGCGCCCCCCGCCCCCTTCCGCCGCCGACCGCGGGGCTTATCCTCAGCGCATGACGCTGCGCCTGCCCCGGGTCCTCGACCGCGCCACCGGCGGCTCCTCGATCGAGGTGCGCAACCCGGAGGACGGCGCCCTGCTGGCGCGCGTCGGCCTGGCCTCGGCCGCCGAGCTCGAGGCGGCGCTGGGCGCCGCCCACGCCACCCGCGCCGAACTGGCCGCCGAGCCCCCGTCGCTGCGCGCGGCGCGGCTCCGGGCGCTGTCCGCCGCGGTCGAGGAGCACGCCCAGGACTTCACCGACCTGATCCGGGCCGAGGCCGGCAAGCCGGCGCGCTACGCCCGCGGCGAGGTCGCGCGCGCGGTGCGCACCTTCGCGCTCGCCGCCGACGAAGCCGAGCGCGACCGCCGCGAGGACTTCGACCTCGGGGGGCGGCGCGGCCGCCTCGAGCCATTTCCGGCCGGCGTCTGCAGCTTCGTCACCCCCTTCAACTTCCCGCTGAACCTGGTCGCCCACAAGATGGCGCCGGCGATGGCCGCCGGCTGCCCCTGGGTGCTCAAGCCGGCCGAGAAGACCCCGTTGAGCGCGCTGTTGCTGGCCGAGCTGGTCGAGCAGCTCGAGCCGCCGCTGCCGGCCGGATCGTGGGCGGTGCTGCCCGCGCTCCCGGCCGAGGCCGGGCCGCTGGTGGACGACCCCCGCGTGCGCCACTTCAGCTTCACCGGCTCGGCCGCCGTCGGCTGGGAACTCAAGCGCCGCGCGGCGCACGCCCACGTCGTGCTGGAGCTGGGCGGCAACGCGGCGGCGATCCTCGCCCCCGACTGGGACGACCTCGGGACCGCCCTCGACCGCTGCGCCGTCGGCGCCTGGGCCTACTCCGGGCAGGTGTGCATCTCGCTGCAGCGGCTGTTCGTGCCCGACGCGCGCCTCGAGGAGGTCGTCGACGGTCTGGTGGCCCGCGCCTCCGCCCTCCGCTGCGGCCCGCTGGCCGACGAGGCGACCGACTTCGGGCCCATGATCCACGAGGACGCCGCGCGCCGCGTCGAGGCCTGGATCGGCCGCGCGCTGGCCGACGGCGCGCTCGCCCGCTGCGGCGGCCTGCGCGACGGCGCCTTCGTCGAGCCCACGGTGCTCACCCACGTCCCCCACGACGCCCAGGTGTGGAAGGACGAGGTCTTCGGCCCGGTGGTCGCGGTCGAGGGCTACGCCGACCTCGACCAGGCCCTGGACCGCGCGGACCAGGGCGCCTTCGGGCTGCAGGCCGCGCTCTTCTCGCGCGACCGGGGCACCGTCGAGCGGGCCTTCCGCCGGCTCGAGGTCGGGCAGCTGATCGTCAACGACAGCACCGTCTTCCGCACCGACGAGATGCCCTACGGCGGGGTGAAGCGCTCCGGCTGCGGCCGCGAGGGCCTGCGCTGGGCGGTCGCCGCGATGAGCGAGCCGCGCCTGCTGGTCGAGTGGAAGGACTGAGGCCGGGCGCCCTGCGGCGGGCTCAGAGTACCTTCTCGACCTCGACCATGCGGCCGGGCTGGAAGTGGCCGGCGGCGAGGACGTCGGGGGCCACGAGGACCACCTCGCCCAGCTCGTGCGGCGTCGGCGTCAGGCGCGCGTGGGCCGAACGCAGGCCGCCCAGCCACCAGCGCTTGTCGCAGACGTAGGCCAGGTCGCCGCCCCGGGCGCCCAGGCCGCGCAGGGTCTCGGCGTCGACCTGCACCGTGCCCTCCTCGAGGCCGGGCTCCTCCTTCCAGCGCAGGCTCAGCTTGAAGCCCGGCGCGTCGTTCGGCTCGCCGCCCTTGAACCAGCGGCGCGCGGTGTCGAGCGACCAGATGGTCATTCCGTCGGTCTGCTCCTCGGTGCGGCGGCGCGTGAACAGGCTGACCACCACGGCGGCGCCGAAGCAGGCCACCAGGTTGTAGAGGGCGCCGATGTAGCTGTAGGGGTTGCTCTCGGTGGCCGGGATGCCGTGCGAGAAGGGCCCGATCAGCTCGAGCGGCCAGGTGCGGCCGGCGACGATCGCCGCGCCGCCGATGACGAAGGTCGCCACCGCCCCGGCGGTGGTGAAGCGGCGCCAGAAGATGCCGAGCAGGATCGCGGTGACCAGCGGCGGCGTCAAGGTGCTGTGGAAGGCGCCGTGGGCCTGGTAGACCGAGTCGAAGTTCATGAACACGGCCGCGGCGCCGACGCCGAGCACCGTCGCGCCGGCCGAGACGATCATCGCCACCTTGAGGTAGTGGCGGTCGTCGCGCTCGGGCCGCGCCAGGCGGTAGACGTCGTTGACGAAGACCGCCGCGACCGCGTTGATCAGAGTGTCGACCGTGCTCATCAGCGCGGCGGTCACCGCGGCGACGAAGAAGCCGAAGCCGGCCTTGCTGGTCAGCAGCGCGGTGACCAGGGTGAACACCGAGTCGGGCGAGGTGTCGGCCGGCAGCGCGCCCTGCGTGACCATGCCGCGACCGATCCAGCCGGCGCAGCCCACCGCGATGGCCGACAGGGGCATCATGAACAGCACGTTCACCGCCGCCGCCTTGCGCCCCTCGTCGACCGACTTGCAGGCCAGGAAGCGCATGATCAGGCCCTGATTGATGAACAGGAAGCCGATCGAGCCGGCCACCGCGTCCTGCCAGAAGATGCCGACGAAGTTGAAGCCGGGATCGTCGTTGAAGGAGGCCAGGGGCAGCTTGAACTCGGCCGGCAGGGCGTTCCAGAAGGCGCTCGCGCCGCCGAACCAGTCGAGGCCGATCAGCAGCAGGGCGAGGCCGGCGAACAGAAGGATGAAGCCCTGCAGCAGGTCGGTGAAGATGACCGCGGTCTGGCCGCCGAAGGTGATGTAGACCCCCGCCACCAGCGCCACCACCCAGATGATCTCCATCAGGCTCCAGCCCAGCGAGCCCTCCAGGATCGGGTGGAGGGTCTTCGCCATGGTCAGGAAGCCGATCCCGATGTAGCCCAGCATGTAGAGCAGCAGGCTGATCGTGGCCAGGACCCGCACCGGGCGGTTGAAGCGGCGCTCGAAGTACTCGGGGATCGAGCGCACCTGCATGAAGTAGATGATCGGCAGCCAGCCGAACATGAACAACGGCATGAAGAACCAGTCGTTCATGTAGGTCATCGTCGAGCTGAAGCCGTGCTCGAAGCCCTTCGACGAGTACTTCAGGAAGCTGTGGCTGCCCACCCCGGTGGCCACGATCGACATCGTGATCAGCCACCACTTGAAGCGGCGTCCGCCGAAGAAGAAGTCGGAGGTGCTCCGGTTGAAGCGCGCGAAGTAGGCGCCGAAGCCGAGCACCATGGCGAAGTAGCCGATGACGACGACCCAGAAGACCGGCGAGCTGCCGGCCTCGGCGGCGATCTGCATGGCCGCGGCGGAGTCGGCGTCCGCCACGTGCTGGAGGGAGGGGAGCAGCATCGGGCGGCTCAGGACCAGAGGGCGGCGAGGGTGCCGAGGGCGTGGAGGCCCGCGATCCACAGGTAGCCGAGCAGCAGGGCGCGGAACCAGCGGCGGTCCATGAAGCGGCTGCGCGCGCAGGCGCCGCTGCGCACGACCAGGGCGAGGGATCCGAAGAAGAACAGCCCCCCCACCCCGTAGAGGTAGAGGTACGGCAACCAGACTCGGGCGAAGTCCATGGCGCGCAGATCCTAGCAGGCTCCCGCCGCCCGCTCGCGCTCGAGGCCCAGCACGATGCGCGGCAGCGAGGTCAGGTGGCTCACCAGGTGGTCGATGCGGCCCGGGCCGGGGCCGACGGAGGCCAGCACCCACTCCGGGGTGTGCGGCCGCCCCACCAGCACGGTCTCGCGCGGGGCGGCCGGGTGGGCCTCGGCGGCGAGGGCGATCGGCACCGCCAGGTCGAGGGAGAGCACGTCGCCGATCACCAGGTCGGGGCGCTCCCGCTCGAGGATCGCG
Organism: uncultured Planctomycetales bacterium; assembly: GCA_964342475.1. Taxonomy (GTDB): domain Bacteria; phylum Planctomycetota; class UBA1135; order UBA1135; family UBA1135; genus J029. The sequence continues at coordinate 98,811 of CAYFGE010000004.1, read as the reverse complement.
CGGTACTGCGGCCGGTCCACCGGGACCGTGCGGCCGGCGAAGTCGAGGCTGCGGTCGGTCGGCCCGAACCACTGCTTGCCGGCGCGGCCGTAGACGCGCAGCGGGTGCTCCCCGGGCTCGGTCTCGCGCGCGTCGCGCACCTCGTGGCCGTGGTGGGCGAACCAGCCGATGATCTTCTCGGCCGGCGCGTTGGTCGCCCAGGTCACCGTCGCGCCGCGCGCGAGCAGCCACTCGAGCACGCGCTCGGCGCCGTGGGTCAGGTCGTGCTCGACCTCCTGGCGGAAGGCGGCGCAGGTGGAGTGGAAGCAGTGGTCGAGGAAGACGGTGAGGGACTCCCAGCGCCCGAGCACCGCCTCGCGCACCTCGCGCGCGGACGGGGTCTCCCCGTTCTCGATGAACTGCCCCATCGCGGCGGGCAGGCAGAAGTAGTCCTCGTCCACGAAGGAGGCCAGGCGGTGGTCGATGCGCCAGCCGTAGGCGTGCGGCCGCGCCATCACGGCCGCGGCGAAGCCGGCGAGGCGCTCCTCCACCTGCTCCTCGGGCTCGCCGAGCATGCGCTGGAGCTCGCCGACCAGGGTGCGGTGGACGGCCTGGGCCTCGCGCGCGGGCTCGGTCCAGACCCCGTCGAAGTCGCTGACGATCCTCACGGCGGCGTCAGCGGACGTCGAACTGGATGGCCGGGGTGACGGCCTGGTGGCTCCCGTTCTGCGAGATCACCGCCGCGGCCCAGACCTGGAGGCCGGCGCCTGCGGCCGGCACGGTCAGCCAGGGCGTGACGCCGACGCCGTTCGAGCCGAGGCGGCCGCCGAGCAGGTTGAGGTGGCCGAGCGACCACTGGGTGAGGAAGTCCCGGTCGAGGTCGAGGACCAGGCCGGTGCCGGGGACCGGCGTGCCGGCCGAGAAGGGCCCGCCGCCGCTGGCGCTGAGCAGCACCCAGAAGTCGCGGTTGGGGTAGGCCGCAGCCCCCTGCACGAAGAAACGCAGCGCGCTCCCCGTCTCGGGGACGCCGTCGAGGTACAGGTTCGGGGCGGTCGCCGGGCTGAGGAAGACGTCCTTCTCGACCGGCGCGGCCCCGAAGGTCACGCGGTGGCGGACGGTGCCGTACAGGGGCGAGGTGAAGCTCAGGTCGTAGGTTCCGTCGCGCAGCCACAGGTGGTAACGGCCGAAGGCGCCGCCGCTGCGCCGCTTCTCTCCGTTGGACCAATTGAGGCCGTCGACGGTGATGTCCACGTCCTGGACCGGCAGGCCCGTGGCGGCGTCGTAGACGTGGCCGGTGAGCGGCACCTCCTCGGCCAGCATCGCGCGGTAGGCCGGGGCCACGCGCAGGTACTCGCTGCGCGAGGCTGTCCAGGTCGGGAAGAAGGTCGTGTCGAGCTCGATCAGGTAGGAGAGCGCGCCGATCTCGGCGTACTCCCACTGGTAGTGCTCGCCGGAGGCGCTCGGCGGCCGCGTGGCGTAGGACGCCGCGCTGGCGAGGACGTCGCGCATGCGCAGCACCTCGTCGTTCGCGGCGGCGGGGATCGACCCGCAGGCGTTGCCCCACAGCACCTCGCGTCCGCTCTGGTGCACGTCGATCACCTTGACGAAGCGGCGCTCGCGGGCGAAGGCGAGCATGGTCTGGGTCTCGGGCTCCGACCCCTGCGAGGGGCCGACGTAGACGTCGGAGGAGGGCGTGTGGGAGAAGCTGCCGCACAGGGCCCACTGGAAGGGGTAGTTGCGGTTCAGGTCGACGCCGTAGACGCCGCCGCCGTTGTTGCGCCGGTTCTTGCGCCACCACTCGTCCACGTTCCACACGTGCTCGAGGCCGTCGGGGTTGAAGGTCGGCACCACCCAGATCTCGTACCGGTCGATCAGGGAGGTCAGCTGCGGGTCGCTGCCGTAGCCGGCGCACAGGTCGGCCATCCAGTCGACCATGTGCTGCGGCGTGCCGACCTCGCGCGCGTGGTGGTTGCCGACGTAGAGCACGTTCGGCTCGTCCTCGTCGGCGCCGGGGTTGTCGGAGATCTTCAGCGCGTAGATGTGGCGGCCCTGGTGCGTGGCCGGGACGCCGAGCGTCGCGGTGAGGTCGACGCGCCGGGCGACCGCCGGGTAGGCGCTCTCGAAATCGAGCATCTCCTGGTTCAGCTCGCCCCAGTCGTAGAAGCGCCCGTCGATGGCGCGGCCCGACGAGGCGATGCGCTCGCGCAGCGGCCGCGACAGCTCGAGCAGCTGCACGCGGTGGCCGAAGGAGTTCAGCCGCGCCAGGTCGCTGCGCGGCAGGATGATCTCGACGCGCTCGGAGTCGTCCGGGACGGGCTCGAGGACGAAGCCCTCCAGCTCGAGACGGAGGGCCTGGGCCGAGCCGGGCGCGACGTCCACCGCGACGCGCGCGGACTGCGCGGGGAGGGAGGCGGCGGCCAACAAGAGGGCGAGGGGAGCCAGGAGTCGCATGGATCCATGCTAACTCCCGGCTCCCCTCGCGGGAGCGGGTCGGGCGGGGATCAGCCGCGCTCGAAGACCAGGCGCACCTCGCCGTTCACGCTGTCGGTGGCCGGCCCCTCGAGGGCCGAGCTGTCGTCGCTGACCAGGGCGTAGTGCACCTGGACCGTGGTGCCGTCGGTGAAGACCAGGTCGAAGGGCGCGATCCGGCCCAGGTTGGTGTCCTCGAAGACCAGCACCGAGCTGCTCAGGTTCAGGTCGATGACCGAGCCGGCGCGGTCGCCGGCCAGGATCGAGCCGTCGGGGCCGAGCATCAGGGTGACCGTCTCGAGGTCGCCGCTCTGGTTCTGCTGCGAGCCCGTCCAGCTGCCGGCGAGGTGGTCCACCACCGTGAAGCTGCCGGCGCCGGCCGAGCGCAGGAAGGAGAAGCTTCCCTCCTCCTTGAGGACGCCGTTGTAGAGGGTCCAGTACTGGCCGGACAGGGTGCCCGCGCGGCTCATCGTGCCCTCGAGGTAGAAGACCTCGCGGTCCACCACGTAGGACAGGAAGACGTCGCCGTCGGGCTTGACCACGGCGTAGGAGAACGGGATCTCCGACAACCAGTCGCGGCCGAGGCCGTCGGCGCCCGCGTAGGGGTAGCCGTTCGCGGCGCAGCGCAGGTAGGCGACGGTCTCGACGCCGAAGTCCTCGGCCATCGAGCCGACCCAGTCACCCTGCAGGTCGCGGTTCTGGAAGATCGGCGGCTTCTGCACGCCGTTGGAGGTGCTGCTGGAACCGCCGCCACAGGAGGCGGCGAGCAGCGCGGAGGCTGCGAACAGGCAGAGTAGGGGCCTGGAATTCATGGATGGGCTGGGTCTGGGTGCAGAGGGGAGGCGGGAAGTTGCAGAGGGAAGGAGTCGCGGGGCGCGCCATCCAGGCGGCGCGCCCCGCGCCGACGGTCACTCGCCGTCGGGGGGCGCCGGCACGCGCTCGAGGCGCACGACGCCGTCACCGAGCACCGAGTCGGTGCCGGGGCCGCCGAGCAGGCTGCCGTCCTCGGTGACGAGGAGGAAGTGCAGGGTCTGCGTGCTGCCGTCGGTGGACTGGACGACCACGTCGTCCAGACGGCCGACCTCGGAGTCGCCGAGGGCCAGGTCGAACAGGCCGTCGTTGACGCCGGTCAGGGAGAACACGTGTTCTCCGACCAGCTCGCCGCCGACGATGCTGCCGTTCGCGTCGAGGTCGAGGAGCATGTCGCGGAAGCGGCCGTTCGTCTTGCGGTAGCCGATGCCGCTCCAGGAGCCCTCGAGCTGGGCCGCGTTGGTGAAGTGGCCCGGGCCGGTGGACTTGGTCAGCACGTAGGTGCCCTCCTCGACCACCGACAGGTGCTTCTGGATGGTGTAGGTGCCGCTGTGGACCATGCGGCTCTCCTCCATCACGCCGACGAGGCGCATGGCGTTGACCCCGTTGGTGCCGCTCATCTCGACCAGCACGTCCCCGGTCTTGTTGACCGCCGAGTGGGTCCCGGCGACGGCCAGGCTCCAGTCCCAACCGCGGGCGTCGGCGCCCTCGAAGGGCTTCCCGGCCACGTCGAAGCGCATGTAGAAGGGGTAGGGATCGACCGCGCTGCCGTTGGGCGGGCTCGAGCTGGGCGGCGGGATCGGCGTGAAGACGCCGGTCCAGGCGCCGGCCAGGTCCTTGGTCTTGTACCCGGCGTTGGTGCCCGGGCCGAGCACCGAGCCGAGCCCGGAGCCGCCATGGGCGCAGGAGACCGTCAGGCCGAGGACGGTCAGGGCGAGGAGGCGAAGGAGATTGCGGGGATGCATGGCGTGGGGTGCCGGGATGTCCGTCGAACGGGGCCGCTACGGGCGGTTTTCCCTGTCGGAACCCGTGTGGACGGAAGGCGGACGAAGTCCACCTCCCTTCGTCTGGATGGGACTGTTCCCTTTAGTCCGGTGTTGCGAGAAATCCGACATCTTGCCCTATCCGGCGACCCATTATCTCCGGCCGCCAGGGTGGTGGAAGTGGAAATCCGCCGGATGGCGGGCAACCTCCCCCACCCTGCCGGGATAGTCTGGATCCAGGAGGCCCGGCCTCCCGCGATCCCCTGTCCCTGGTGGCACCCATGAGAACCCCCTTCCTGGCGGCCCTGGCCGCCTGCCTGCTCCTCCCCGCCCTCCCTGCGCAGGGCGACCCCCTCGAGTCCCCCGCCCCCGCCTCCGGGCTGGAGGCCGCCTTCGACGCCTGGCGCGCCGAGGCCGGCGACGGCTGGATCCTCCGGGTCGATCCCGAGACCGGCACCGCGCGCTACCTCTTCGGCAGCCGCCTCGAGGCCCCGTACACCCCGCGCAGCGACGCGGAGTGGTTCGAGCTGGCGCGCGACGCCTTCGACCGCGCACACGAGCTGTTCCGGCTCGACGACGCCACCCTGGTCCCCGACGCGGTCCGCCTCCACGAGCTGTCGGCCATCGGCACCAGCGACAAGGTCTCGGTCGGCTTCGCGGTGGCCGTGCGCGGCGTCCCCGTCCAACGCGGCACGGCCTCGGCCCTGTTCACCCCGGCGGGTGAGCTGCTGTCGCTCGACACCACCGGCCTGCCGGACCTGGCGGACCTGCCGGTGACCCCCGCGGTGGAGCGCTACGCCGCGGTCCTGACCGCCGCCGGCGAGTTCACCCGCCTGGAGGGCCGCCGCGCCACGCGCATCGAGGAGCCGGAGCTGCTCGTCCACCAGTACCGCGCGGACAAGCTGCGCACGCCGCGCCTGGCCTGGGCCGTGGAGCTGCGCGACGAGACCGGCACCGTGCCCGCCGCCCGCCGCGTCTACGTGGCCGCCGACGGCGTCCGCGAGGTGCTCGGCCAGGACCCGCTGATCCACCACCAGCAGGACCTGAGCGGCCACGTCGAGGCCTGGGCCTCGCCGGGCGTGCTGCCGGACACCGCCGGCAACCCCGAGGCCCTGCACGCGATGAAGCACCTGACCGTCACGAGCAGCGCCGGGAACACGACCACCGACGCCAACGGCGACTTCACGATCCCCTACTCGGGCACCGCGAACGTCGACCTCACCTTCCAGTTCCGCGGTCCCTTCGCCCGCGTCCAGCAGTCGAGCGGCAGCGTCTACAGCCTGACGCAGACCTACGCCCCCGGCGTCGCCGCCGACGCCTTCATGAACCCCGGCACGACCGAGCGCGACACCGCCGAGGCCAACGCCTACCGCTGCATCCAGGACTTCCGCGACTTCGTCAAGGGGATCGACCCCGGCGACACCCACTTCGACTTCCCGGTGGTCGCCAACGTCAACATCTCCTCGACCTGCAACGCCTACTACAACGGCAACTCGATCAACTTCTACTCCGCGGGCGGCGGCTGCGTGAACACCGCCTACAGCACCGTGGTCGCCCACGAGGAGGGCCACTGGGCCAACGACCTCTACGGCAGCTACAACGGCGCTGACGGCTTCGGCGAGGGCAACGCGGACGTGTTCGCGATGTACATCTACGACACGCCGATCGTCGGTGAGAACTTCTTCGGCAGCGGCTACATCCGCAGCGGCCTGAACACGCGCCAGTACTGCGGCGACACCAACCCCGGCTGCTACGGCCAGGTCCACGCCGACGGCGAGGTGCTCATGGGCGCCCTGTGGAAGGTGCGCGACCGCCTCAACACCACCCACGGCAACGCCGCCGGCGACCTGATCGCCGACACCCTGCTGATCACCTGGATGAACGCCTACAACGACGGCAACATCCACAGCATCATCGAGGACCACTGGCTGACCCTCGACGACAACGACGGCAACATCTACAACGGCACGCCGAACTACGCCGACATCGACGGCGGCTTCCGCGACCAGGGCTTCCCCGGCGTGGACCTGCAGCTGATCGACATCGTCCACACGCCGCTGCCGGACACCCAGAACGAGGCCGGCCCCTACACCGTGGACGCCGACATCAGCTCCTGGATCGGCGCCACGATCACCGCCGCCCGCGTGGTCTACACGGTCGACGGCGGCGCGCCGGTCACCGTGCCGATGAGCCCGGCCGGCGGTAGCACCTGGCGCGGGGACATCCCCGGGCAGGTCTCTCCCGCCCGCGTCAGCTACCACATCGAGGCCGACGACAACCAGGGCAACACCGTGCGCGACCCGCGCAACGGCGACCACGGCTTCGTGGTCGGCGTGATCACGCGCATCTACTTCAACGACTTCGAGGGCGCCACCGACGAGGGCTGGACGCACACGCAGGTCGCCACGCAGGACGACTGGCAGCGCGGCGCGCCGGCCGGCCAGGGCGGCACGAACACCTGGGGCATCCCGTGGCAGGACCCGACCGCGGCCTACTCCGGCTCCAACTGCTGGGCCAACGACCTCGGCCTGACCGGCTGGAACGGGCTCTACGCGGCCAACGTCCAGAACCGCCTCGAGTCGCCGCCGATCGACTGCACCGGCAGGACGGGCGTCAAGCTGCGCTTCGCCCGCTGGCTGTCGGTCGAGCAGGGCATCTACGACACCGCCCTGATCAAGGTCAACGGCATCACGGTGTGGTCGAACCCGTCCGGCCAGCACATCCTCGACACCGCCTGGAGCATGCAGGAGGTCGACATCAGCGCGGTGGCCGACAACAACCCCAGCGTGTCGGTGCGCTTCGTCCTGACCTCGGACGGCGGCCTCGAGCTGGGCGGCTGGGCCATCGACGACTTCGAGTTGCTGACCCTCGAGCCGGTGCCCGGCGGCACCAACACCATCGCCCTGTCCGGGGACACCTCCGGCACGGTCGGCTCGAACCTGAGCTGGAACATGGCCAGCGCTCCGGCGAACTCGCCCTGGTACCTGGCGCGCAGCTTCAACTTGAACGGCCAGATCCTGCAGGGCCACTCCTTCGACATCGGCGCGCCGGCCACCATCCTGGCCACGGGCACGACCGACGCCGCGGGCAACGCCTCCTGGACCAGCCCGCCGGTGCCGCCGGCGGCCTCCGGCCTGACGATCTACCTCGAGGTCGGCTGCCCCTCGGGCGGCCAGTGGTACGACTCGAACGCCCTGGCGGTCACCATCCTCTGACCGCCGACGGGGCGGGGCCGGCGCGACCGGCCCCGCCCCTCCTCCTTCCCCGCCACCCCCCTTCGCGTGATCCTCGCCCTTCTCACCCTGCTCCTCCCGCAGGGGGTGGCCGAATCCTCCCCTGCTCTCGCGGTCTACGAGTACGGCGCCGACGCGCCGCTGCGCGACCGCCTGGTCCGTGCCGGCACGATGGTCGACGACCTCGGCGGTTGGATCCTCGGCCACGCCGACCCTGCCCTGGCGCGGACGGCCGGCGTCCGCATGGAGCCGCTCCCGGCGCTGCCCGAGGAGGAGACCCTGGTCGTCCTCACTCCGCACGCCGACGGCCACGCCGTGCCCCGGGGCCGCGTGCTGTGGAGCACGCCCGGCGGCCTGCAACTGGCCGCCCTCGGGCCGGCCGCCCTCAAGCAGGGCGCGCAGGCCGACTTCCTCTGCCACGGCGCCTTCCGCGCCGCGAGCACACAGCCGATCCGTCCGGTGCCCCTCGGCTCGCTGGGCGGCCGCGCCGTCACCCCCAACCCGATGATCCAGGGCTGGGTGGCGCAGGTGTCCGAGACGGCGTTGCAGGCTTCCGTGCAGACCCTGGTCGGGTTCGGCACGCGCCGCCACGGCCAGCCGGGTTCGGTGCAGGCGCAGAACTGGCTGCAGGCCGAGCTGAACGCCCTCGGGCTGCAGACGAGCCTGTACAGCTTCGACGCCGACGCCGACGTGGTCATCGGCGAGCTGCCCGGCAGCCTCGACCCGGGCAAGATCGTGATCGTCGGGGCGCACTACGACTCGATCAACTACGCCGGCAGCACCGCCCCGGCGCCGGGCGCCGACGACGACGGCTCCGGCACGGCCGGCGTGCTCGAGATCGCGCGCGTCCTCGCCGGCCAGGACTTCGCCCACACGATCCGCTTCTGCGCCTTCCCCGCCGAGGAGCTCGGCCTGCTCGGCTCGGAGGCCTACGCCGCCTCGCTGGCCGCGCAGGGCGCCGAGGTGATCGGCATGGTGCAGCTCGACATGACGGCCTACCGCGCGGCCGGCGACACGCGCAGCGTCGACTTCGTGCTGAACGACACCGACCCGGCGCTGAACCAGTTCTCGATGGACTGCTTCGCCGCCTACGTCCCGGGCCTGACGGTGAACTCCGGCAGCCTGTCCGGCGGCACCAGCGACCACCGCAGCTTCAGCCGCCACGGCTTCCCGGCGATCTTCCCCTTCGAGGACCTCGGCCAGTACAGCCCGTACATCCACACCTCCAGCGACAACGTCGGCACCTCGGCCAACGACTTCACGCTGGCCGCCCAGATCACGCGCGGCGCGCTCGCCACGCTGGCCGAGCTCGCGCGCCCGCTGAGCATGGACCTGGCCCACACGCCGCTGCCGGACACCCAGGACGAGAACGGGCCCTACGCGGCGACCCTGCTGGCCACCCCGCTGGTCGGCCAGAGCGTGACCGCCGCCACGCTGCACTGGCGCGTCGACCAGGGCGCCTGGCAGGCCGCGCCGATGGCCGCGACCGGCAATCCCGACGAGTGGGCCGGCGCCATCCCCGGGCAGCCCAGCCCGGCGCGCGTCGAGTACTGGGTCGAGGCGGAGGACTCGCTCGGCAACCGGGCCTGGCTGCCGGATGCGCTGCAGGCCGGCGACGAGGTCCACGAATTCGTGGTCGGCGTGCGCCGCGTGCACTTCTTCGACGACTTCGAGCAGGACCGCGGCTGGGTGCACCAGCAGTTGGCGACCCAGGACGACTGGCAGCGCGGCGCGCCGAACGGCGCTGGCGGCAATTCCTACGGCGTGGACTGGAGCGACCCCGCCGCCGCCTTCTCCGGCGGCTCCGTGTGGGGCAACGACCTCGGCGCGACCGGCTGGAACGGCAGCTACGCGGCGAACGTGCACAACTGGCTCGAGTCCCCCGCCGTCGACTGCTCCACCGCGGTGGGGACCCGCCTGCGCTTCCGCCGCTGGCTGACCGTCGAGGAGGCGACCTACGACCGCGCGCGCATCGAGGTCAACGGCACCACGGTGTGGCAGAACCCGGTCGGGAGCCACCTCCTCGACCGCGCCTGGACCCCCGCGGAGGTCGACCTCTCGGCCGTGGCCGACGGCGTCGCCGCCGTGCGCCTGCGCTTCGTCCTGGAGAGCGACGGCGGCCTCGAGCTCGGCGGCTGGAACCTCGACGACGTCGAGGTCTGGTCGATCGGACCGGTCGGCGGCGGCGCGAACAGCGTGCTGCTCAGCGGCGACACCCAGGGCGCCCCCGGCGCGACGCTGAGCTACGCGATCAGCCAGGCCCCGGCCGGCGCCCACTGGTGGCTGGCCCGCTCGCCGAACCTGAACGGCAGCGTGCTGCAGGGCCACGCCTTCGACCTCGGCGCTCCGGTGACGGTGCTCGCGACGGGCACGACCGACGCCGCGGGCGCGGCCGCCTGGACCAGCCCGCCCGTCCCGCCCGCCGCAGCCGGGCGCACGCTCCACCTCGAGGCCGGAGTCCTCCAAGGAGGGACCTGGTTCGACTCCAATTCCCTGGCGGTGGTCATAAACTGAATCGGCCCCCGTCCACCCCATCCCGCCGCCATGAACCCGATTCGGCCCCTCCTCGTGGCCGGCCTCGTCGCCGGTCTCCTCCCCTCCGCGCCCGCCCAGGGCAACGGGGTCACCCTCCTGGCCAAGGTCAAGAACCACCAGGAGTACAACGACATCTGGGGCTACACCGCTCCGAACGGCGACGAGTACGCCATCGTCGGCACCAACACCGGCACGGCCTTCTACGACTGCACCAACCCGTCCAGCCCGGTGGAGGTCGGCTTCATCCCCGGCCCGACCTCGATCTGGCGGGACATGAAGACCTACTCGCACTACGCCTACATCGTGACCGAGGGCGGCGGCGGCGTGCAGATCGTCGACCTGTCGAACCCCAACAACCCGACGCTGGTCAAGACCTGGGGCTCGCAGCACTGGACCAACGCGCACAACATCGCGATCGACGTGGCCGACGGCAAGGCCTACATCTGCGGCACCAACAACGGCACCCGGGTGCTGGACCTGGCCAACAACCCCGAGACGCCGAGCCTGGTGGCCACCTACTGGAGCCCCTACGTGCACGACCTGCACGTGCAGAACGGCCAGGCCCACTTGTCCGAGATCTACGGCGGCGACTACCGCCTGGTGAACGTCGCCAACCTCAGCTTCAGCACGAAGGACCGCATCCAGACCCCCGGGCGCTTCACGCACAGCGCCTGGGCGAGTGAGGACGACACCCTCTGCGTCACCACCGACGAGGTGAACGGCGGCCGCATCGCGCTGTACGACATCTCGAACCCGAACAACATCTTCCAGACGGACACCTACACGCCGAACGCGAACTCGATCGTGCACAACGCGTTCATCCGCGGCGACCGGATCTACGTGTCCTGGTACACCGAGGGCTTCGTCTGCGTCGACATCTCCGACCCGAACGACATCCAGCTGGTCGGCAGCTACGACACCAGCCCCTACGGCTCGGGCACCGGCTTCCACGGCGCCTGGGGTGTGTACCCCTTCGCCCCCTCGGGCACGGTCTACGTGTCGGACATCGAGGAGGGCTTCCACGTGCTGCGCGTCGACGGCCCGACCCTGGCCATCGACCACGCGCCGCTGGGCAACACCCAGGACGAGAACGGCCCCTACACCGTCGACGCCACCATCCACTCGCTGGTCGGCGCCAACGTGAACGCCGCCACCGTCTGGTACCGCGTGGACGGCGGCGCCTGGCAGACCAGCCCGATGGCCCCCACCGCCAACCCCGGCGAGTGGAGCGGCGACATCCCCGGCCAGGCCTCGCCCTCGGTGGTGGAGTACTACGTGTACGCCACCGACGACCAGAACCACGCCGCCTGGCTGCCGGCCACCTCCTACCCCGGTGACGACCAGTTCGACTTCAGCGTCGGCGTGGTCACCCAGGTCTACTTCAACGACTTCGAGGCCCTCGGCAACCAGGGCTGGACCGCCAAGGCCACCGCCGGCACCAACGACTGGGAGCGCGGCGCGCCGCAGGGCCGCTCGGGCAACAGCAGCCGCCACAACGGCACCTCGTGGTACGACCCCGCCGCCGCCTACTCGGGCAGCAAGTGCTGGGGCAACGACCTGGGCACCGGCGGCAGCAACGGCGCCTACGCCTCGAACTGCACCAACTCGCTCGAGTCGCCGGTGATCGACTGCTCCGGCATGACCAACACCAAGCTGCGCTTCCAGCGCTGGCTGAACGTCGAGGGCGCGCCCTACGACGCCGCCCGCGTCCTGGTCAACGGCAACGTGGTGTGGGTCAATCCGGTCGGCATGAGCGGCGACACCTTCCACATCCTCGACTCCTCCTGGCGCCAGCAGGTGCTCGACATCTCGCAGTACGCCGACGGCAACCCGTCGGTGGTCGTGCGCTTCGAACTGCAGAGCGACCAGGCCATGGAGCTGGGCGGCTGGAACATCGACGACGTCGAGGTGGTCTCGCTGCGCCCGGTGCAACCGACCGACACCATCGCCCTGAGCGGCCCGACCAGCGCCAGCGCCGGCAGCACGGTGAGCTACAGCATCGCCAACGCCCCGGCCAACGCGGCCTGGTACCTGCTCTACGGCTTCAACCTGAACGGCACGGTCTACCAGGGCCACCAGTTCGACCTGGGCGGCGCGACCACGATCGTGCACCAGGGCACCACGGACCCCGCCGGCGCCGCCGGTTGGACCAGCGGCCCGATCCCGTCCGGCGCCGCCGGCCGCACGGTCCACCTCGAGGCGGCGGCCTTCGACGGCATGGACTTCCACGACTCGAACGTGGTCAGCCTGAGCGTCAACTGAGCCCGCGACGCGCGCGGGCGCCGCGGCTCAGTCCGCGCCGCCCGCGAGCTCCAGCAGGAGCTCCTCGTAACGCGCCGCCGCCGCTTCCCAGGAGTGGCGGCGGCGCATCACTTCCCGGCCCGCGCGGCCGAGCTCGGCGCGGCGGGCGGGGTCGGCGAGCAGCGCGCAGACGGCCTCGGCGAAGTCCTCGTCGCTCTCGGCCAGCTGCAGCAGGGCGGCGGCCTCCGGGTGAACGGCTTCGGCGGCGCGCGGGGTGGTGACCACGGGGCGCTCGGCGGCCAGCGCCTCGAGCACCTTGTTCTTGATCCCCGCGCCCAGCCGCATCGGCGCCACCAGCATGCTGGCGCGGGCCAGGTGAGGCCGCAGCTCGGGGACCCGCCCGGTGACCTCCACCCCGGGCAGCGCGGCCAGCGCGCGCACCTCCTCCACCGGGTCGGTGCCGACCACGGTGAAGCGGGCCTCGGGGAAGCGGCGCTGGACGCGAGGCAGGATGTGGCGCGCGAAGCGCACCGCCGCGTCGATGTTCGGCAGGAAGTCCATGTTGCCGAACAGCAGCAGCTCGGCCTCGTGCGGCTCCACCCCGGGATCCGGCGCGAACATGTCGAGGTCCACCCCGTTGGGGACGACCTCGACCCGCGCGCCGGGCTCGAGCCGCAGCAGGGCGTCGCGGTCCTGCGGCGAGACCGCGGTGGTCACGGGGTAGGCGCGCAGGCAGGCGCGCTCGAAGCCGCGGAAGCGGCGCAGCAGCTGGTGCGTGCGCAGCCGGCCGCCCCAACCGAGGTCGCCGGTCTGCAACAGACGCTCGTAGAACAGGCTGCGGCAGTCGCACACGTCGAGCAGGGTCGGCAGCACCTCCGCCCCCTCCAGCCACAGCAGGTCGGCCCAGGGGTCGAAGACGTAGGCGCAGTCGAGGGCCAGCTCCCGCTCCATCTCGGCGGCCACCAAGCCGAGGCTGGCGGCGAAGCCGGCGTACTCGCGCTGGAAGGAGGCGGCCGGCGGCGCGCCCAGGTTCGTGGCGAGCCGCGGCAGCAACCGCCGCGGCGGGAACTCCTCGAGGCGGATCGAGGCGAACAGCCCCGCCTCGCGCAGCTCGGGCAGCTTGGCGCGCTGCTCCTCCTCGTGGACCAGGGCCAGCAGGTGGACCTCGTGGCGCTCGGCCAGGCGGCGGAAGACGTGGAGGACGCGGAGGTGGTAGCCCTCCGAGAACGGCCACGGCAGGCCGCGGTAGACGACCAGCAGGCGCACTAGCGCGTCACGGTGTCGACCGAGTGGCCGAGGCCCGGCCCGGACCCCTTCTCCGCGGAGCTCGGGTTGTGGTCGACGCGGCCCGAGTGGATCACGTTGGCCCGCATCGGGAAGCCGACGACCTCCTCGGCGCGCTTGCCGAGGGCGATCAGGCGGTCGATGTCGATGCCGGTGCGCAGGCCGCACTCGTCCAGCATGGCGATCAGGTCCTCGGTGCAGGTGTTGCCCTTGTAGCCGAGGTGGTAGAGCGCCGCGCCGCTGGCCGGCTGGCCGCCGATGGCGCCGAGCGAGCCGTCGACCCACTTCACGCCCAGGTTCACCGCGGTCATCGAGTTGGCCACGCCGGTACCCCGCGTGTCGTGGAAGTGGGCGAGGAACTCGGTGTCCGGGAAGGTCTCGAACAGGTGGCCCAGGATGCGCTCGACCTGCACCGGGTTGGCCTGGCCGGTGGTGTCGCCGAGCATGAGCAGCTGCGCGCCCTCCTCGTGGTAGAAGCGGGTCAGCTTGTCCACGTCGGCCTGCGGCACGTCGCCGGCGATGGCGCAGCCGTAGACCGTCCCGACGCAGCCGACGACCTCCACGCCGCAGGCGTGCGCGCGCTTCATAATCGCCGCGTGCTCCGCCATGGCCTCCTCGTGAGTGGCGCGGAAGTTCTTCATGTTGTGGGCCTCGGAGGAGGAGATCATCAGGATGATCTTGTCGGCGCCGTAGCCCTCGTCCACGCAGCGCTCGAAGCGCTCCCAGCCGCGCAGGTTGGGCATCAGGACGCGGAACTTCGAGGAGTGGCCCTCGCGCGGCAGACCCTTGAGCACCTCGACGGCGTCACCGAACGGGGGCAGCAGCTTGGGCGGCGAGAAGGAGGTGACCTCCATCTCGGGGATGCCCGCGTCGACCATGCCGCGGATCATCTCCAGCTTGTGCTCGGTCGAGACCTGCGTCGAGATCGACTGCAGGCCGTCGCGGGCCCAGCACTCGCAGTAGTGGACTTCCTCGGGGCGCTCGGTGGAGTAGACCATGCGCCCATTCTAGGAGCGCGCGCGGAGCCCTTCAGCCCGCGCCGCGGGGCGCCCGCGCGGGGCCCCTCAGCCCTGCGCGCCGAGGGCGGCGGCCACCATCGGGGCCAGCTCGCCGCGGGCGTGCAGCTCGCGCACGATGTCGCCGCCGCCGATGAACTCGCCCTTGAGGAAGATCTGCGGCGTGGTCGGCCAGTCGCTGATCTCGACCAGCGCCGGGCGGATGGCCGGGTCGGCGAGCACGTCGATGCACTCGAAGGGCTGGCCGACCTCCTCGAAGACCTGGATCACGGCCGCGGAGAAGCCGCAGCGCGGGAACAGGCGGCTGCCCTTCGTGAAGAGGAGGACGGGGTGCTCGGCGATCGCCTTCTGGAGCTGTTCTTTCATCTGCCTGGGTCACTCGGAGGGGTTCGGGACCACCGCCTGGATCTGGACGGCGTGCACCTCGCCGGTGCCGTCCTGCTTCATCAGGGGCTTCACCGCGGCCATCACGGCGCGGTGCTGCTCCAACAGGCTCTTGCCGGCGAAGCCGCCCCACTCGACCCGCAGGCCCCAGTGGTCCTCGGTGCCGGTCAGGTCGGTGGCGGTGACGGTGCTGCCGGGGAGGGCAGCCTCGACCAGCTCTTCCAGAGCGCGTTGTTGCATGGCCATTCGTCTCGTCTTATGGGATGATTCTAGCCGCCGTTCACCCGGAAATCCCCCGCGGAGCCATGGCCCGGATCGAGATCTACACCAAGACCACCTGCCCCTACTGCGTGATGGCCAAGCGGCTCCTCGAGTCCAAGGGCCAGACCTGGACCGAGATCAACCTCGACCACGAGCCCGAGCGCCTCGACGAGATGCTCGAGCGCTCCGGCGGCCGGCGCACGGTCCCCGAGATCTTCATCGACGGCGAGCTGGTCGGCGGCTACGACGACCTGGCCGCGCTGCAGAGCCAGGGGAAGCTCGACGCCCTGCTCGGCGGCTGAGGGGCCGCTCCACGGGACCCGGGATCGCGGTTAGGCTGGAGCCATGCTGCTCCTCCCCTCGCTGCTGCTGTCCCTCGCCCCGCAGGCCCCCCTCCCCGCCCCGGAGCCGCCGTCCGGCTTCTGGAACGGCCCCGAGCGGGTCGCCCTCGACCTGGACGGCTCGGTCCTCGGCCTGCGCTTCGACCCGGCCCTCTCCGAGGACGCCGTCCGCGCGCGCCTCGCCGCCATGCCCGGGCTCGCCGCCGGCGAGGCCGAGCGCGCGACCTGGCTGCCCGGCGGCACCGTCTACCTGAGGACTGACCCGGGCACCTCCGGCGCCGCGGCCTGGCGCCTGGCGGCCGCCCTGCGCGGCTTCGAGGGCGTCTGGGCGGCCGGCCCGCGGCTGCTGGCCGGCGACGAGCCCTACTTCCTGACCGAGGAGCTTCTGGTCCGCTGGCGCGAGGACGCCCCGCTGGGGGCGGTCGAGTCCCTGACCGCCGGCATGACCGTGACCGGCTCCCTCGCCTACAGCGAGAACCCGGGCGTGGTCTACCGCCTGCCCGCCGAGGTCGACGCCCTCACCGCGGCCACCGCCATCGCCGAGAGCGGCTGGGCCGAGTTCGCCCTGCCCGACTTCCAACTGCTGCGCGTGCCCCTGGCCGGCACCAACGACCCGATCTACGGCAACCAGTGGCACCTCGAGTCCACCGGTCAGAACGGCGCCAAGGTCGACGCCGACATCGACGTCGAGGGCGCCTGGGACCTCACCCGCGGCGACGCCGCGGTGAAGATCGCGGTGATCGACACCGGCGTCGAGCTGGGCCACCCCGACCTCGTGCCGAACCTGCTGCCGGGCATCGACGTGCTCGACAACGACAACAACCCGCAGGCCGAGGACTACCTCTTCGGTCTGTTCCAGGAGAGCCACTCGACCTCCGTCTGCGGGGTCGCCGCCGGCGCGGGCGACAACGGCATCGGCACCACCGGCGTGGCGCAGCAGTGCGGCATCATCCCGATCCGCTTCCTCAGCGAGTACATCCTCAACCAGCCGACCCTGCAGGACGAGGTGGACGCCTTCGTCTTCGCCATGCAGGCCGGCGCCGCGGTGGTCAACAACAGCTGGGGCCCGAGCGGCACCGCGCCGCTGCCGGCGGCGACCAAGGCCGCCATCGACGACCTGACCGCCAACGGCCGCAACGGCCTGGGCTCGGTGGTCTTCTTCGCGGCCGGCAACAGCGGCAGCGACAACAGCGGCAACGGCTACGCCAGCTACGGCGGCGTGCTCGGGGTGACCGCCTGCACCGACCAGGAGGTGCTGGCGGGCTACAGCTCCTACGGCCGCTCGGTCGACCTGTGCGCCCCCTCCAACGGCGGCGTGAACGGGATCACCACGACCGACCGCCTCGGCGGCAAGGGCTACTCCAACGGCGACTACACGGACGCCTTCGGCGGCACCTCCTCGGCCAGCCCGACCGCGGCCGGCGTGATGCTGCTGGTCCTCAGCGCCGCCCCCTCCCTGACGCGCTGGGAGGCCACCGTCGCCCTGCTCGGCACCGCGCAGAAGATCGACCCGGCCGGCGGCGCCTACGACGCAAAGGGCTTCAGCATCTACTACGGCTGGGGCCGCGCCAACGCCGCCGCCGCGGTGGCCGCCGCCACGCGCATCGACTCGGTCCAGCTCAGCGGCGACACCCAGGGCGTGACAGGCGGCACGGTGAGCTACCAGATCTCCGGCGCGCCGCCGCAGGCCGCCTGGACCCTCTACGCCAGCTTCCGCCGCGACGGCGGGCTGGCCGGCCCGCACCCGCTGGACATCGGCCCGGAGCTGATCGTGGCCGCCAGCGGCACCACCGACGCTGCGGGCGCGGCGAGCTGGACCAGCCAGCCGCTGCCCGCCGGCCTGGCCGGGCGGACGATCCACCTCGAGGCCTTCGTCAGCGAGGGCGGCCGCGGCTACGATTCGGATCCCCTGGCGCTGAGCGTGCAGTAGGCTCGGCGTCCCCGCTCGGGATGAGACGCCTCCTCCTCCTCCTCGCCCTCGCGCCGGCGCTGCCGGCCGGCTGCCAGTCGGTCGAGCTGCACGCCCGCACCGAGACCCCCCACGACTACCGCCTGAGCTTCCGCGACGGCTCCTTCGTGCGCAAGCAGGCCTCGATGGCCGCGGTGCTCACCCTGGCCAGTGGCCAGGAGGTGTGGGTGCGGCTCGAGGCCTCCAACGGCGAGCTGGCCGCGGCCGCGGCCAGCCGCTGGGCCGAGGCCCTCAACGCGCGCGCGGCCGGCCTGGCCACGGCCTCCTCGAACACCCTTGTGCTGCACCGCGTGGTGGCGGTGGAGCTGCGCGGCGTCCTGCGCGGCGTGCGCCTGAAGGACCTCGGCGAGTCCGCCTGATCCGGCTCAGCGGCCGACCAGGAAGTGGGCGACGTCGCCCTCGCGCATGACGTAGTCGCGCCCCTCCGTCCGCAGCTTGCCGGCCGCCTTGATCGCCGCCTCGGTGCCGAGGGCGAACAGGTCGTCCACCGAGTAGACCTCGGCGCGGATGAAGTTCTTCTCGAAGTCGGTGTGGATCTCGCCGGCCGCGCGCGGCGCGGTGTCGCCCTGGTGGATGGTCCAGGCGCGGACCTCCTTCGGCCCGGCGGTGAAGAAGGTCTGCAGGCCGAGCAGGTGGTAGGTCGCCCGCGTCAGGCGGCCCAGGCCGAGCTCGCTCACGCCGAGCTCCTCCATGAACAGGGCGCGGTCCTCGTCCTCCATGCGGCGCAGCTCGAGCTCGAGGTCGCCGCAGATCGGGATCCACTCGCAGCCCATCTCGGCGGCGTGCGCCGCCAGCCGCCCGACCAGCTCGTGCTCGCCCGCCAGGTCGTCGTCGGCGACGTTGGCGACGTAGAGCATCGGCTTCATGGTCATCAGGAACAGCGGCTTGAGGGCGGCCAGTTCGCGCTCGCTCCACTTCTCGGTGCGCAGCTGGCGGCCCTGCTCGAGCACCCCGGCGGCGCGGTCGAGGGCGGCGGCCTCGACCAGGGCCTCCTTGTCGGCCTTGGCACGCTTGCGCGCCCGCTCGGCGGCCCGGCGCACCGTCTCGAGGTCGGCCAGCGCCAGCTCGAGCTCGATCACCTCGACGTCGCCGACCGGGTCGATCGGGCCGTCGCGCAGCACCTTGTCGCCGCCGAAGCAACGCACCACGTGCATGATGGCGTGGCACTCCTTGATGTTGCCGAGGAACTGGTTGCCCATGCCCTCGCCCTCGGAGGCGCCCTTCACCAGGCCGGCGATGTCCACCACCTTGACCGTGGCCGGCACGATGCGCTCGGTGGGGATGTGCTCGGCGATGCGGCCGAGGCGCTCGTCGGGCACCTCGACCACCGCCACGTTCGGCTCGATGGTGCAGAACGGGAAGTTGCCCACCTCCGCCTGGGCGGCGGAGAAGGCCGAGAAGATGGTCGACTTGCCGACGTTGGGCAGGCCGACGATTCCGCAGGAGACCGCCATGGGTGGTGGCGCAGGGTCCGGGGCTTCAGCGGCTCAGAGGTCGAACTTGATGCCCTGGGCCAGCGGCAGCTCGGCGCTCCAGTTGACCGTGTTGGTCTGGCGCCGCATGTAGGCCTTCCAGGAGTCGGAGCCGGACTCGCGTCCGCCGCCGGTCTCCTTCTCGCCGCCGAAGGCGCCGCCGATCTCGGCGCCCGAGGTGCCGATGTTCACGTTGGCGATGCCGCAGTCGCTGCCGGCGGCCGACAGGAAGCGCTCGGCCGTGCGCATGTTCAGCGTGAAGATCGACGAGCTCAGGCCCTGCGGCACGTCGTTGTGCTTGGCGATGGCGTCGTCGAGGTCGGCGACCTCGATGATGTAGAGCAGCGGGCCGAAGGTCTCCTCCTGCACGATGTCCCAGGAGTTGTCGGCCACGGCGATCGCCGGGGTCATGTAGCTGCCGCCCTCGTAGCCGGCCGGCTGGTAGCGCTCGCCGCCGCACAGGATCTCGCCGCCGAGCGCCTGGACGCGCTCGATCGCGTTCAGCGTGTCCTGCACCGCGCCGTCGTCGATCATCGGCCCCATCAGGGTGCCGGCGTCGAGCGGGCTGCCGATCGCGACCTTGCCGTAGAGCTCGACCAGGCGGTCGGTCAGCTGCTTCCGCACGGCGCGGTGGACCAGCACGCGGCGGGTCGAGGTGCAGCGCTGGCCGGCCGTGCCGACGGCGCCGAACAGGATGGCGCGCGCGGCCATCTCGAGGTCGGCGTCCTCCATCACCACGACGGCGTTGTTGCCGCCCAGCTCGAGGATCGTGCGGCCGTAGCGGCTGGCCAGCACCTCGGCGACGTGCTTGCCCATCGAGCAGGAGCCGGTGGCGGAGACCAGCGGCACGCGCTTGTCGTGCAGCAGGATCTCGCCGACCTCGCGGCCCTTGCCGACGACCAGTGAGAGCACCGCGCCGAGGCCCTCGGGCTCGAGCACCTTGGCCGCCACCTTGGTCATCGCGATCGCGGTGAGCGGGGTCTTCGAGCTCGGCTTCCACAGCGTGGAGTCGCCGCAGATCATCGCCAGCATCGAGTTCCAGGCCCACACGGCGGCGGGGAAGTTGAAGGCGCTGACCACGCCGACCACGCCGAGCGGGTGCCACTGCTCGCGCATGGCGTGCTGCGGGCGCTCGGAGTGCATCGACAGGCCGTAGAGCATGCGCGACTGGCCGACGGCGAAGTCGGCGATGTCGATCGCCTCCTGCACCTCGCCGAGCCCCTCCTGGAGGATCTTGCCCATCTCCCAGCTGACCAGGCGGCCGAGCGCGTCCTTGTGCTTGCGGAACTCCTCGCCGATGCGGCGGACGTACTCGCCGCGCACCGGGGCGGGCAGCTCGCGCCACTTCAGGAAGGCCTGGTGGGCCGCGGCGGCCACCTTCTCGTAGTCCTCGGGCGAGGCCTGCTGGACGGTGCCGATCTGCTCCCCGGTGGCCGGGCTGGTGACGACCAGCTCGGTGCCGCTGCAGGCCAGCCACTCGCCGCAGTAGGCGCCGGACTGGACGCCGTCGAGGCCGAGCTCGGAGAGGAAGGACAGGTCGATGGAAGGGGTCGAGGTGCTCATCGGACCGGGGATTGTATCCGGGCCGGGCCGGGCGGCACCTCCCTAGTCCGCTCCTGCGGGCAGGCTCCAGTCGTGGCTCCACCAACCCGCGGCGCGGACGCCGCCGTCGCCCTCCTCGAGGACGGCGGCGTCGAACACCGCGTAGTCGGTCATGCCGACGCCGGACAGGAAGGGCTGGAGGGTGTAGCCCAGGCGGGCGCCGGCGGGGCCGGTGTCGGCGAAGGCGGCGACCAGGGTGTCGGCTTCGCCGGCTCGGGGGAAGCAGAACAGGGCGCCGAGGTCCCCGCCGCGCCACTCCTGCTCGCCGAGGCGCAGCCGGCCCCGCTCCGCGCGCAGCGGACAGTCGGCCGGCAGGACCTCCTCCCAGGCGCGGTTGGTCGTCGCGTTGCCGTAGAGCACCAGGTTGCGGCCCGCGAAGCGCGCCGCCTGCGCCGGGTCGAGCAGGGCTTCGTCGGGCACCAGCTCGGCGTCGCCGAAGGCGCGGTAGGCCCAGCGCTGGGCGTCGAAGCGGGCGCGGGCCAGCGACTCGGCGTTCTCCTCCGCGGTGCCGCCGGTGGCGAAGATGAGCACGAAGCGGCGGTCGAAGGCGCGGCGGAAGGGGCCGCTGCGCTCGGGCCGCTTCTCCCCCGCCGGCGCGCCGGTTCCGGCCTGCTGCCAGCGGCCGTCCACGCGGCGGTACCAGGCGCCGCCGGCCTCCGGGTCGGCCAGGAAGTCCTGGCGGTCGATCCGCGCCATTGTGTGCGGCACCCCGATCCACAGAGTGCGGACGTTCTCCGTCTCCACCACCACGGCCCCCGGGTCGGCCTCGTGGCGCGCCTGCACGCGCATGGGCTCGCCGTAGCGCTCGGGCTGTTCGGCGCGCAGCCAGAAGTGCTCGGCGTCCACCTCGGGGCCCACGCTGCGCCAGTCGAGCTCCGTCGGGGATGCGGGGAGCCGCGCGCCCTCGAACATCGCGAAGATCGGCGGCCAGTCCATGCACTCGGCGCCCGGGTAGCGGTCGTCCGTCCACCAGTGGCCGGCGCCCGGCTCGAGGTGGATCGAGTGGGCGATGCCGCGCGCCTCGAGCTCGCGGGCCATGGCCTCGCCCTCGCTGGCCGGCACGTTGTCGTCGGCGTCCCCGTGGAGGATGTAGACCGGCTTGCCGCGCAGGTTGTCGAGGCGGGCCAGCGTGTCCGAGCTGCCGTCCGCGGCGTGCCACAGCTCGCGCAGCGCGCCCTCGGGGCGGCCGACGTAGCTGTCGAAGCTGCACCAGCCGGCGCTCGGGGCGACCGCGGCGAAGCGGTCGGGATCGTTGACCGACAGCGACCAGGTGCCGTGGCCGCCCATCGAGTGGCCGGTGATCATCACCCGCTGCGGGTCGAGCTGCCGCTCGCGCAGGACGAGGTCGAGCACCTCGAGGGCGTCGATGCGGCCCCAGTCCTGCCAGTCGAAGCCGAAGGGCGCGCGGTTGGTCGGCGCGGCCAGCCAGAAGCCCTCCTTGGGCGCGTAACTCGCGGCCTGGTTCCAGGACGCCACGCCGGCGCCGTGCAGGCTGAGGACCAGCCCGTCGGCCGGGCCGCCGCCGGCCGGCGGCAGCAGGCTGAACTCGGTCACCGCCCCGTCCACGCGCGAGCGGTAGGTGCGCCGCCGGGCCTGCTCGGGCAGCCGCATGTCGAGGGAGAGGCCGTGCGGGCGGGCCTCCTCCCCCGCCACGCCGACGCGGAAGGGCAGCTCCTGGGCCGCGGGGTCGGGCGGCAGGGGGTGCCCCGCGCGCGCCCGGAGCGGCAGCACGGCGCGCGTCGCGTGGAGCGGCGGCAGCGGCCCCGCCAGCCCCACGGAGGCGGCGCCGAAGGGCCCCGCGCCGCCGACCTCGACGCGGACGCCGTCGAGCGGCACGGTGCTCGCGTTCATCACCGCCACCGAGGCCTCGCCGGACACCGGCTGCCCCACCACGAGGTCGGGCCGCCGCACGGACCAGCCGCCGACCTGCACGCGCCCCTCCGGCGTCCACAGTCGCAGGCGGAAGCCGCCGCGTACCCCGGTGACGAAGATCTCGTTGCGCCCCTCGCGCAGCGCCACCGGCACGCCGCCGTGGCCGAAGCGGTAGGGGTCGCCGACGAAACCGTCGCCGTTGACGAACAGGGTCGAGGCACCCTGCAGTTCGGCCATCATCACGCGCGCGGCGGGGAGCTCGACCGTGGTGTGGGCCCAGGCCACGCGGTTCACCCAGCCGTCCTCGACCGAGCGCGCCTCCCACTCCGCGCCGCCCAGCGATCCGCTGGCCGCCTGCCCGGCGGTCGGCGGCGGCGCGCCGCGCTCGAGGAGGTGGGCGCGGAAGACCGCGTCGGGCCGGAAGGGACGGCGCCCGCGCTCGTCGACCGCGGCGAGGACCAGCCAGTCCTGCGGCAGGATCTCGGCGGGCGCGGGCTCAGCAGCAGGTACCTGGGGCAGGAGGGCGAGCAGGAAGGCCGGGAGCATGGTGCGGGATGCTAGCCGAGTGACGGCAACGGAGCCTCCGGACCGCTTCGGAGGCCCGGCTTGAACCCCGCGCCCGCGCCGCGCAGGATGCTCCCGTGGCCACCCCGCGCCTCGCCGCCGCGATCGCCGTCCTGCTCACCCTCGGCTGGCTGCTGTTCGCGCCGCCGCTCCTGACCGACGGCGACAGCTGCCTCTATGCCGCCATGGGGCACGACCTCGCGACCGGCGGCGGCTGGGCCGCGCCGCAGTGGGCCCACGGCGGCAGGATCACCGACTTCCACGAGAACCCGCCTCTCGCGGTCTGGGCGATCGGCGCGCTCGAGGGGCTCGGCCTCGACACCGCCCGCGCGCCGGTGGTGGCCAACGCGATCTGGCTGCTGCTGCTCGCCGCGGCGGCCTGGCGGCTGGGCGGCGGCGGCCGCGGCGCCGGCGCCGTGGTGCTCGGCGTCCTCCTGCTCCACTACCCGGTGGCGAAGTACGCCGTGCGCGCCTCGCTCGAGCTGCCCTTCACCGCCTGCGCGGTGGCCGCGGTGGCCTGGATGCGCGGCCGCCGCGCGAGCAGCCTGGTGTGGGCCGGGCTGTTCTTCGGCGGCGCGATCCTCGCCCGCGGCCCCTTCGCCCTGCTCGTACCCGCGCTGTGGCTGGTGGACGCGCGCATCGGTCTGCGCCGCCCGATCCGCCGCGCGCTCGCCGCAGGCGTCCTCGGCCTGAGCCTCGCCGTCCTGTTCGACCTCGCCCACCGCCGCGCCACCGGCCACGGCTTCTGGTCGGCCTTCTGGAGCGAGCAGCTCGGCCCCTCGCTTGCGGGGACGGCGCCGCACGCGAACACGCAGCCGACCTGGCAGTACTACGGCGGCCGTCTGCTGCTCTACGGCGCGCCCTGGCTGCCCTTCGCGCTGCTCGCCGGCCTGACGCGCTGGAAGCGCCTGCGCCCGGACTTCCTCCTCGGCCTGTGCTGGGTCGGGCTGGTGCTGGCGGGCGCGGTGGTCGCGCAGCGCCAGGCCTCGCGCTACCTGTTCGCCGCCTGGCCCGGCGTGGCGCTGATGGTCGGCGCGGTCGGCACCAACGCCTGGTTGCGGCGTGATCCGGCCGAGCGCCGGCGCTGGGCCGCGGCGGCGATGATGCTGCTCCCGGCGCTGACGATCGGCAAGGGACTGCTCACGCCGGCCGACGACTGGACGCTCGCCGCGCGCGAGCTCCGCGCCCGCGCCGCCGCCGGCTGGGCCGAGGACGGCCCGCCCACGGTGTACGGCCCCTTCTCCGCCCACGACGACCGCGCCAAGCAGTTCCTGCGCCACCACCTCGGCGTCTGGGCCTTCGCCGAGCCGGAGGGCGGCGCCCCGCCCGGCAGCCTGCGCTTCGCCTGGCGCGGCCCGGAGGACGACGGCGCGGGCGCCGAGGTCCTCGCGCCGGGCTTCCGCCTCGACCGCGTGGGGCCCGCCGCCGCGCCCCGCTAGGCTGTCGGGATGAAGGTCGTCACCTGGAACGTCAATTCGGTGCGCACGCGCGAGGCGCGCCTGATGGGGCTGCTGGAGCGCCACGACCCGGACGTCGTCTGCCTGCAGGAGACCAAGGTGGTCGACGAGCAGTTCCCCTACGACCTGATCGAACCGGCCGGCTGGGAGGTCGCGGCATTCGGGCAGAAGACCTACAACGGGGTGGCCATCCTCTCCAAGGAGGAGCCGCGCGAGGTGCGTCACGGCTTCCCCGGCGACCCCTGCCCGGAGCAGGCGCGGGTGATCTCGGCGCAGGTCGGCCCGCTGCGCGTGGTCGACGCCTACGTGGTCAACGGCAAGGCCGTCGGCGACGAGAAGTACGAGCTCAAGCTGCGCTGGCTCGATGCCTTCGCCGCCTGGATCGAGGACGAGCACGACCCGGCGCAGCCGCTGCTCGTCACCGGCGACTTCAACATCGCGCCGGACGAGCGCGACGTCCACGACGTCGAGCGGTGGCGCGACTCGGTGCTGTGCAGCGCCCCCGAGCGCGAGCGGCTGCAACGCCTGCTCGGCTGGGGCCTGCAGGACCTGCAGCGCCTCCACCACGACGGCGAGGGGCCCTTCACCTGGTGGGACTACCGCGCCGGCGCCTTCGCGCGCGGCTGGGGCCTGCGCATCGACCTGGCCCTGGGCACCGCCCCGGTGGCGGCGGCCTGCACCGGGGTGGAGGTCGACCGCGAGGAGCGCAAGGAGTCGAGCGGCGAGGGCAAGCCGTCCGACCACGCCCCGGTGATCACGAGCCTCGCGCTCTGAACGCCGCGCCGCGGTCGCGCCGCAGGCCGGCCAGGGCGACGAGGGCGGCGGCGGCGAAGGCCGGCACCAGCTCGTAGAGGCGCGACTTCAGCGCCGGCGTCGAGTACCAGACCACGGTGACCCCGAAGCCGGTCAGCACCGCCGCGAGGGCGAAGCCGGGCCGGACCGGACCGAGCCACAGGCGGACGAGCAGCAGCGGGCCGAAGGCCGCCCCGAGCGCGCTCCAGGCGAAGAGCACCGAGGAGAAGATCGTCTCGTCGACGGTCAGCGCGGCCAGCACGGCGAGCGCGCCGATGGTCAGCACGGTGAGGCGGCTCCGGCGCAGGCGCGAGCTGCGCCCGCCTGCAGGCAGGTCGTAGGCGGCCGCCGAGCCGCAGACGAGCAGCTGGCTGTCCGCCGTGGACATGATCGCCGACAGCACCGCCGCCACCAGCACGCCGGCGGCGGCCGGCGGGAAGAGCTCGGAGGTCAGTCGCAGGAGCACCGCCTCGCGGTCCTCCAGGCCCGGGAACAGGACGCGGCCGCACCAGCCCGCGAGCAGCATCCCGCTGTAGATGACCCCCGCCCAGCCCAGGGAGATCGCCGTGCCCTGCCGCACCTCGCGGGCCCCGCGCAGCGCCATGAAGCGGTTGACCACGTGCGGCTGGCCGGGATACCCCAGGCCGATGCCGAGCACGCCGACCACGAAGCCGAGCGCTGCGGACCCGGCCAGCCCGCGCAGGGGGTGGAGCAGCGCGGGGTCGAGCGCCTCCAGCCCGTCGAGCAGCGCGGCGGGGCCGCCGACCTCGGCCAGGGCGACGGCGGGCACGACGACCGCGGCGACGGCCATGACCAGGCCCTGGATCAGGTCGGTCACCGAGACCGCCCAGAAGCCGCCGGTCATGGTGTAGACCAGGACGATGCCGGCGCCGACGAGCACCGCGGTGGTGGCCTCCATGTCGAGCGCCTCGGCGAAGGTGGTGCCGGCGGCCTTGAACTGCGAGGCGACGTAGACCCCGAGCGACAGCAGGACGATCCAGGAGGCGACGAGGACGAACCAGCGCCGGATCCGGCCGGACGCGTCACCGGCGAGGAATTCGGTCAGGGTGACGGCGCCGGACTCGGCGCTGCCCCGCCGCAGGCGCTCGGCGACGCCGAACCAGTTCAGGGCGAAGCCGCCCAGGCAGGCCGGCAGGAACCAGAGCGCCCCCATCCCCCAGAGGTAGGCCGCGCCGCTCACCCCGAGCAGGGTCCAGGCCGAAGAGGAGGAGGCGGCGGCGCTCACGGAGGCCACCCAGGGGCCCAGGGTGCGGCCGCCGACGAAGAAGTCGGCCTGGTCGCGGTTGCGCCTCGATGCCCAGGCACCCACCCCGAGGAGGAGCAGCTTGTAGGCCAACAGGGTGGCGAGCAGGGCGGCGGTCCCGTCCATCCGGGAGAGAGCCTAGTCCTGAGGCACAATCGGGGCAAAAGCGCTCAAGAGGCCTCCCGGGTGGATCGATATAGGCCAGGAGACAGGACCCGGAAGCAGGGCCTGCTGATCCACCCCCAAACCTCAGACCCACTGACAAAAATGAAGCGACAAGCAGGCTTTACGATCATCGAGATGCTGATCGTGGTCACCATTCTGGCGATGCTCGCCGGTATCCTGATCCCGGTCCTCGGCGATGCCGCCAAGAGTGCGCGCGATTCCCGCCGCGCCACCGACCTCAAGTCGGTCCAGTCCGCCCTCGAAGCCTACAAGCGTGCCAACGGGGTCTACCCGACCACCAACGGCAACTGGCAGGGCGACAGCACCGCCGACGGCGGCATGGGCTACGACGCCAACGGTTACATCCCGGGCCTCGTCCCGACCTTCGCCCCGACCCTGCCGAAGGATCCCGACAGCCGCTACCCGGACGCGACCAACGGCTACGCCTACCGCTCCGACGGCGTCGACTACAAGTTCGTCGTCAAGGGCACGCCCGAGAGCTTCCCGGCCGGCAACCCGTTCTACGACCCGCAGGCCGGCAACGCCAACTGGCAGGTCAGCTCGCCCGGCGGCTACAACTGGTAGACCTGACGGATCTCCGATCCGCCCGCGAGCGCCGCACCCGTGCGGCGCTCGCTCCTTTTCGTGCCCGGGCTCCGGAAACGACCGGATCCGGCCGATGAGGAGGGTGCCCCTCCCCCGCCTCCATGAAGAAGAAGTCCACCTTCCCGCTGAACAGCCTGGTCCTCGTCATCGCCGTGATCATCATCCTGATGGGCGTCCTCCTGCCCGGGCTCGACCAGGCCCCGCACCGGCACACCGAGGCCGGCCCAATTCCTCAGGCCGACGGCGGATCCGGCCGATGAAGGGGGTGACCTTTCCCCCTCCCACCCTCGCCATGAAGAGAAACGCAGGCTTCACCATCATCGAGATGCTCATCGTGGTCACGGTGATCGCGATGCTCGCCGGCATCCTGATCCCCGTCCTGGCCGACGGCACCTCGACCGCCCGGGACGCGCGCCGCGCCCACGACCTGCGCGCCATCCAGGCCGCGCTGGCCGACTACTTCCAGGACCACGGCGCCTACCCGGACACCAACGGCAACTGGCAGGGCGACAGCACGGCCGACGGCGGCCTGAGCTACGACGCCAACGGGTACATCCCGGGCCTGGTGCCGGACTACCTGCAGTCGCTCCCCCGCGACCCCGACCCGCAGTACCCGAACGCGGCCTTCGGCTACGCGTACCGGTCCGACGGCGTCGACTACAAGTGCATCGCGCGGGGCACGCCCGAGTCCTACGGCCCGACCAACCCCTTCCGGGACCCGCAGGCGCCGAACGACAACTGGCAGGTCAGTTCGCCCGGCGGCTATTACTGGTAGGATCCGGCCAGCCGGCCGGCGCGCGGTCCCCGCGGGCGTCAGCGTCCGGCGGGGACCGATCATGTTCAACGCGCTTCTCGCCTGCGCCGCCCTCCTCCTCGGCGGCGATCCCGAGCCGGACACCCTGCACCTGACCAACGGCAAGACGGTCAGCGGCACGATCCTGAAGGTGA
The DNA here is from genome assembly GCA_964342475.1 of uncultured Planctomycetales bacterium. Taxonomy (GTDB): domain Bacteria; phylum Planctomycetota; class UBA1135; order UBA1135; family UBA1135; genus J029. The sequence continues at coordinate 70,564 of CAYFGE010000004.1, read as the reverse complement.
CCGTCGACGAAGTCGTCCTGGCGCAGGGTTCGCGCACGAAGAGCTACGCCGCGGACAAGGTCCAGTCGATCGAGGGGCCGCGCGTCCTGTACCCCGAGTACGTCCGGCGCCTGCGGGAGCACTTCGCCGACCCCGACGCCACCGCCGACCAGGCCGTGGCCCTCGCCACCTGGTGCGGCGAGAACGGACTCAACCGCGACACGGACTGGCTGTACCTCCGGGCCCTCAGCCTCGACCCCGCCCACGAGGCGGCCCACCTCGCCCTCGGCCACGACGCCCGCGGCGACGGCTGGTCCATGAAGGTCGGCAACGGCGGGCGCACCACCTGGGAGAAGCGGCTCGAGCGCGGCCGCGACATGAAGGACGCCTGGGAGATCGACAGCTTCCACTGGAAGGTCCAGGCCGCCGGCGAGCTCGGCGACATCGTCTCCGCGGTGGCCGAGCTGGAGCAGGTCTACCTGGCCTGGTTCGAGGTCTTCCAGGGCCCGCTCGGCTTCCACGAGATCCAGGAGCCGATCCCCGCCTTCCTCCACCCCAGCCACGGGGAGTTCCCCTCGCAGTCGAACAACCTCGACGCCTACTTCCACCGCGAGACGCGCAGCCTGAACAGCTACTTCAGCGACGGGCGCGCCAGCCGCCTGCAGCACGAGGCCGTCCACGCGGTGGCCTACTACACCGTGCGGGAATGGGAGAAGAAGGAGCCCAAGTTCCCCGGCTGGCTCGAGGAGGGCCTGGCCACCTACCTCGACGCCAGCCTCTACGGCCCGGCCGGCGCGCTGCAGCTCGACCTCGGGCGGGTCGACGAGGCCTCCTTCCGCGACCACCACGAGGCCGAGAAGAAGGACAGCCTGACCCGCGTGCTGAACTACCAGTCGAGCGACTTCGGCGCCTCGACCGGGCAAGCCACGAAGTACGCCGAGTCCTACACGCTCGTCCACTTCCTGCTCCACGGCAAGGGCGGCGAGTACGTCGAGGGCTTCCACCAGGTGCTCCTCCTCGCCTTCCGCGGCCAGGGCTCCATGTCCCACTTCAAGAAGGCGCTCGGGCTGCGCAAGCTCGACGGCCTCGAGGAGGAGTGGGAGGACTACGTGGCCCAGCTCGCGCCGAAGAGCTGAGCCGGCTCAGGGCCGCAGCTCGGCCCGCACGAGGTGCGCGCCGCCGAGGCCGGCGACCGCCACCCGCGCCACGGCGGACTCGCCCCGCCACAGGGGGAAGAGGTCCACCTCGACCAGCGGCAGGGGCAGCCCTTCGGCGACCTCGACGGCCAGGCGCGCGCGACCGGCCTCGAGCGCGCCGAGCGCGGCGCGCTCCTCGATGCCGGCGGCGGCGCGCAGGGCGTCCAGCGCAGCGGCGTCGGCGGGGAAGGCCTCCCCCGCCTCGAAGCGCACCACCAGCTCTCCGGCCGTGACCTCCACCGCGGCGGCGTCCAACCAGGGGGCGAAGGCGCCGGGGTCGGCGGCGAAGCCAGTCGGCACCACGAGCGCTTCGGCGCCGAACAGGGCGACGCGCAGCTGGTCCCACTTCTGGAACAGCGCCTCACGCTCCTTGGCGCCGTAGGCCAGAGCGGCGACCAGCAGCAGGAGGCCCAGCTTGAAGTGGCGGCGCAGGAAGGCGGCCGCGGTGGGCCGCGGCGGTGCCTGCCAGGGCGACTCGCGGGCGACCACCCGGACGCCGTCGTCCCCGACCTGGACCAGCGACTCGCGGACCTCGTCCTCGCGCCACTCGGTGACCCGGAGGGTGCTCAGCCACTCGCCCGGGCGGCCGCCGAGTTCTTCGTCGAGCAGCAGCCGCAGGGCCAGCGCGAGGGCCTCCCCCGGGTCGGCGGCGAACTGACCGCGGGGATAGAGGCCGCCGGCCGGCTCGAGCGAGGCGTGGCCCCCCTCCACCACCGCGCGCAGGCAACCGTCGGGAAGGCCCGCGCGGCGCAAGGCGTCCGCCACCCGGTCCTCCGCCGGGCACCAACGCCCGACCGGCCCCTCGTAGAGCCCCTCGAGACGGACCTGGCCCGGTTGCGGTCGGCTCACAGCAGACCGGCCAGCACCGAGTCCTTCAGCTGGGTCCAGTCCCCGTGGTCGGCGTGCCAGACCAGGGACTGGGGCGACAGGCGCCCCTCGAGCACGCGTTGACGCAGCTCGACCAGGGTCAGCGGCCCCTCCGCCGCCTGTCCGGCCTCGGCGACGAACCAGTTCATCGCCGGCAGCCCCTGGTCGAGGGCGGGCGGCGGGACGGGCGGCGCCAGCTCGGGGTGCGGCACCTGCGCGCGGGTGTCCAGCCCCAGGGCCTCGTCGTGCTGGTCGAGCCGGTTCGTGGCGTGGCCGCGGAAGGCCTGGTTCTTCATCCGCTCCTGCTGCAGCTGCTCACGCAGGCGACGCTTCTCGCGCTCGCTCTCGGCCTCCTTGGCCTTCTCGACGTTCAGGTCCGGCAGGACGAGGACCAGGACGATGCCGAAGCAGCCCCCGATCAACCCGATGAAGAACCAACCCAAGGGGTTGCGGCCTCGCGAGTTGGCGATCGCGGCGGTGATGCCACCGAAGAGCAGCCAGAAGACGAGTTGGATGACGAGGATTTCCACGGGCGATCAGTCGGAGAGGAGGAAACGGGCCAGGGCGAGCACGAGGCCCGCCGAGCCGAGGAGGAGACGCAGGCGCCGGCCACGCTCGGGCGTGAGCGGGGCGAGCGGCGCGAGCAGAGCAGCCGCGAAGAGGTAGACCGCCGGCTGCATCCGCCAGGCCGCCCCCCACTCCCCTCGCAGGAGGTGCAAAGCGGAGCGGGTGGTGCCGCAGCCCGGGCAGGCGCCGCCGGCGGCGGCCCACGGGCAGAGCTCGGGCAGGAGCTTCCCCAGGAGGCTCACGCCCTCGCTCCCCGGCACGAAGAGCTGCGCCAGGACCCCTGCCGCGAGCACGACCCCGGCCACCGGTCCGAGCCGGGCGGGGAGCGCAGGGCGGCGGAGCGTGGCGGTCATGGCGTGAAGAGGAAGACTACCGCCGCGTTGTGCGCCGTGTGCGCGGCGATCGGCGCCCACAGCCCGCCCGAGCGGTGGCGCAGCCAGCCGAGGAAGAGCCCGACCACCACGTGGTACGGGAAGATCAGCGGGTTGAAGTGGATGCCGGCGAAGAGCACGGCGGTCAGCAGGTGCGCCCCGCGCGGCCTCAGCATGTGCATCAGGGTGAGGAGAACCACGCCCCGGAAGGCGATCTCCTCGAACACCCCGGGCATGAGGCAGACGCTGAAGAACTTCAGGCCGGGCGAGAGCTCCTCGAAGGGGTTCTCGGCCTGCTGCAGCCCCTCCGGCATCAGCGAGAGGTAGAGCTCGGCCAGCCCCGGCAGGGCCAGGGCGCCGGCCACGGCCAGGAGCAGCCAGCGCAGGGCCGGCGGCCGCCACAGCGGGCGCAGCTGGGCGCGCTCGGGCCAGGCGCTGCCCACGATCACCGCGGCCATGAGGAGGTCGGCGAAGACCAGCCAGCTGCCGAAGTCGGGGAAGACGAGCAGGAAGCCGCCCGACAGGAACAGCGAGGCGAGGATCGCCAGGACCGTCCGCAGCGCCGGGCCGCCCTGGATCGGGACGCGCCCCAGGAAGCTGATCGGCCGCGGGCGCCGCCGGTCGCGGAACAGCTCGACGTACGCCGCGGTCTCCTGCCCGCAGACCGGGCAGAAGCGCGCCGAGTCCGCCAGCGGACCCGCGCAGTAGGAGCAGCGCCTCATGCGGCGATCCTACGCCGCGGCGCGCGCCGTTTCGAACCGCTCAGGCCCGCGGGTCCTCGTCCTCGACCTCCTTCGAGGCCTCCCAGTACACGCGGTCGTAGCTGTGCTTGTAGAAGTTCGGCAGCGCCACGCGGTGGCGCAGGTAGCCGAGCGAGGAGGTGCGCCACTTCCACGGCCGCAGGAAGTCGATCATGAGGACAACGCGGTCCTCCTCGGTCCGGTTCCACGCCTCGTGGTTGTGCATGTCGTCGAAGACCATGACCCGGCCCTCCTCCCACTGCCGCGTCGTCTCCCCGACGCGGAAGCCGAAGTCCTCCCCGGACTGCGGGACCTTCACCGCGAGGTGCGAGCGCAGGACCACGTCGGTGAAGCCGACGTGCGGCTTGATCGCCGAACCCGCCCGCAACCAGGAGAAGACACCCATGGTCAGGCCGGGGATCTGCTTGAGCGCCTCCGTGGTCTCCGGGCAGACCTTCTGGTTGTCCTCGAACTCCCTCCCCGGGGTCAGGAAGGGGAAGAGGTTCCACTTGTTGTCGAACATGTGCCCCCGCGGCCACTCCCCGAAGTTGCTGTCGGTGAGGGCGTCGAGCTCGGCTCGGATGGCGGGGAAGCGCTCCTCCAGGACCTGGGTCCAGGCGAAGTCGGCGTTGTCGAAGAACTCGGGGTGGGCGGTCATCGGCGGGGAGGTCCGAAGGGACGGGGAACCGGAAAAGAACCGATTTCGTATCGATTCTAGTCCGGGCTCCGGCTCAGGAGGGGGAAATCGACATCTCCCCAGCCATCGGCCGGAACCGGTCATCCCTAAACCGGAGAACTCCAGCCCACCAGGGCTGGAGTCCTCGAAAAAAGCTGGACGGCTTTCGCCGGTCGCCGGAGGGATCAGGCGATCGTGACCTCGGGGCAGAGGTAGACGTCCTGGATCGCGTGGAGCAGCTCGACGCCGTCCTTCATCGGCTTCTGGAAGGCCTTGCGGCCCGAGATCAGGCCCATGCCGCCGGCGCGCTTGTTGATCACCGCCGTCTCGACCGCCTGCTGCAGGTCGTTCTCGCCGGAGGCGCCGCCCGAGTTGATCAGGCCCGCGCGCCCCATGTACCCGCAGGCGACCTGGTAGCGGGTCATGTCGATCGGGTGGTCGCTCGACAGCTCGGAGGTGACCTTCGGGTGGGTCTTGGCGAAGCCGACCTCGGTGAAGCCCGGGCGGTTGGTCTCGGGCAGCTTCTGCTTGACGATGTCGGCCTCGATCGTGACGCCGAGGTGGTTGGCCTGGCCGGTCAGGTCTGCGGCGGTGTGGTAGTCGACGCCGTCCTTCTTGAAGCCCGGGTTGCGCAGGTAGCACCACAGGATCGTGCCCATGCCCAGCTCGTGGGCCTGGTGGAAGGCCTCGCTGATCTCCATGATCTGGCGGCGCGATTCGTGGCTGCCGAAGTAGATCGTGGCGCCGATGGCGGCCGCCCCCATCTCGAAGGCCTGCTCGACCGAGGCGAACAGCGTCTGGTCGTACTGGTTCGGGTAGCCCAGCAGCTCGTTGTGGTTGATCTTCACCACGAAGGGGATGCGGTGGGCGTAGCGGCGCGCCACCGAGCCCAGCACGCCCAGCGTCGAGGCGACGGCGTTGCAGCCGCCCTCGATCGCCAGCTCGACGATGTTGGCCGGGTCGAAGTAGGCCGGGTTCGGCGCGAAGCTGGCGCCGGCGGTGTGCTCGATGCCCTGGTCGACGGGGAGGATCGACAGGTAGCCGGTGCCGTTCAGGCGGCCGTGGTCGAACAGGCTCTGCAGGCGGCCGAGCACCCGGGTCGGGCGGTCGGAGGGACCGTAGGCGCGGTCGACGAAATCCGGCCCGGGCAGCACGAGGTGCTCCTGCGGGATCGTCCGGCACTGGTGGGTGAGGAGGTCCTCGGCCTGAGCGCCGAGGAGGGACTGGATCTGGTCGATGGAGGCTCCGGACATCCGTTCAGGAGGAATTCAGGGGGCCGGGGGACCCGGGGAAAAGGGCACGCATTCTAGCCCGCCCCCCGGGCGACCGGAGCCGTTCAGGAAATGGAATAACCTTGGCCGTCCCCGCTCCGGAGAGCGGCGCCGTGGCCCGGGATGACACCCCAGAAGGGCTGGAGGGACTCTCGGCGCGGACCCTCCGCAGGAAAACGGATTCGGTGCACCCCGAGAACCAGGAAATGATCCCCATCAATACCCCGGGGCCGGAGGTGCACCGAAGCCGCGATCGGCAAGGAGCATTCAAAGAGCGACCGGGCCTTCGGAACCACCCGGTCAACAGATCAATGCGTCGAATCGATTCCCTGGGACAGGAAATGACCGGAAAAGCCCGGCGCGCCGCGAGGCGCACCGGGCTTTTCGTTCCGTTCCGGGACAGATCCGGTCGGATGCCGACTCAGACCACAGCCAGCATCCGCTCCAGCGCGCGCCTGGCGGCGGCGACGTGCTCGGCCGGCACCTCGACCTGCGGGCCGCGCCGCTGCAGGCACTCCCAGAGCTTCTCCGGGGTGTTGAGCTGCATGAAGGGGCACAGGTTGCAGGCGCAGCTCGCGCCCGGGGCGGCGAGGTAGGTGTTCTGCGGCGCCTCCTTGCGGAAGCGGTAGAGCATGTTGCCCTCGGTGCCCACGATGAAGGTCTGCCCCTCGGCCTGCTTCACGAGCTTCAGCATCCCGGCCGTGCCGAGCACGTGGTCGCTGGCGTCGCGCACGGCCTTCGGGCACTCGGGGTGGCTGATCGTGATCGCGCCGGGGTTCGCGGCCTGGAGATCGCGCAGGGTGTCCACGCTGAACAGCTCGTGGACCTGGCAGGCGCCGTCCCACAGGATCATCTCGCGCCCGGTCACCTCGTTCAGCCAGCCGCCGAGGTGGCGGTCGGGCACGAACAGGATCGGCTCGTCCTCGGGCACCGAGTCGACCACCGCGCGGGCGTTGCCGCTGGTGCAGATGATGTCGCACTGCGCCTTCACCGCGGCGGTGCAGTTGACGTAGGCGACCGTGGTCGGCCGCCGCCCCAGCTTGGTGGTCAGGTGCTCCTGGTAACGCACCAGGTCCTCGGCGCGGCAGGACTCGGCGAGGGAGCAGCCGGCCTCGAGGTCGGGCACGAAGACCTCGGCCTGCGGGCACAGGATCTTGGCCGTCTCGGCCATGAAGTGGACGCCGCAGAAGCAGATCGCGTCGGGCTGCTCCTCGGCGGCCTTGCGGGCCAGCTCGAGGCTGTCGCCGACGAAGTGGGCAGCCTCCTGGAGGAAACCTTCCTGGTAGCTGTGCGCCAGGACGAGGATGCCGCGCTCGGTCGCCCAGTCGCGGATCTCCGCGGCTTCGGGGACCTCGAGCAGATGGGGGTCGGTGGCCGTCATGTTCAGGGGGGGTCCGCGGACCGCGGGAAGGCGGATTCTACCCGCGGACGCCGAGGTAGACGTCGAAGCGCGTGGAGCGACCGGGGACGACGTGGCTGACGTCCGTGGCCAGCGGGGCGGCCTGCGCCGGTCGCTTGACGACCACGCGGTCGGCGGCGGTGTCGCGCGCGACGGCGAGCAGCTCCGCAGCGTCCTCGTCCGCGCCCACGAGCTCGCGGAGCCGGCGCATCTCCTGCTTGACCAGCGCGCTCTTGCCGCGCGGAGGGTGCATCGGGTCGACCAGCACCACCTGCGGCCGCGCGGCGGCGGGGAGCGCCGCGAGCCAGGAGCGGGCGTCGGCGTGGAGGAAGCGCAGCCGGCCCCCCAGCGCGGCGGCGGCCTCGGGATCCGCCTCGGCGGCGGCCAGCGCCGCGGCCAGCGCGGCGTGGACCTCGGCCTGGCGCTCGAGCCCGGTCACGGCGCAGCCGAGCACGGCCAGCAGGAAGGCGTCGCGTCCGAGGCCGGCGGTGGCGTCCACGACCGAGGGCAGCGGACGCCCCGAGCGGAGGCCGACGGCGCGGGCGATGGCCTGGCCACGGCCTCCGCCGTGGCGCCAGCGCCAGCCGACGCGGCCACCGAGGAAGTCGATCACCAGCAGCGGCTCGCCGGGCGCCATGCCTCAGGCCACCTCGAAGGCAGCGGCGGCGGCGGCGCGGGCCTCCTCGAGGCCGCGGCCGTCGGCATGCCACAGGCGGACGAGGGGCTCCCCCGCCGCGACCGTCGTGCCGCGCTTGGCGAGCACCTCGAGGCCGACGCCGAAGTGGACCGGCTCGCCGGCGCGGGTGCGGCCGGCGCCGAGCCGGAAGGCGGCGCGGCCGAGCAGACCGGCGTCACACCGCCGCAGCTCACCGGCGTGCGGCGCGGGGATTTCCACGGTCGCGCAGCCGGCGCCGTGCAGCGGCGCCTCGGGATCGCCGCCGTGGGCCCGCACCATCGCCTGCCAGCGCGCCAGCGCGCGGCCGTCGTCGAGGGCGGCGGCGCCCGCGGGATCGCCGCACAGCCGCAGGACCAGCTCGCGCAGGTCGGCCGGTCCGCCCCCCTCGAGGCAGGCCACGGCCTCGCGCACCTCGAGCGCGTTGCCGACCGCGCAGCCGAGGGGTTGCGACATGTCGGTGAGGTGGGCGGTGGTGCGCACCCCGGCGCGGTTGCCGATCCCGGCCAGCGAGTCGGCCAGCTCGCGCGCGGCCTCCTCGGTGGCCATGAAGGCCCCGCTTCCGCACTTCACGTCGAGGACGAGCTCGTCGAGCCCCTCGACCAGCTTCTTCGACAGGATCGAGGCGGTGATCAGCGGGATCGAGGGCACGGTCTGCGTCTCGTCGCGCAGGGCGTAGAGGATCCGGTCCGCCGGCGCGACCCGCTCGGTCTGCCCGTTGATGAAGCAGCCCACCTCCGCCAGCGCCGCGCGGAGCTCCGGCTCGGCCAGGTCGGTGCGGTAGCCGGGGATGGCCTCGAGCTTGTCGAGGGTGCCCCCGGTGATGCCGAGGCCGCGCCCGGACAGCATCGGCACCCGCTTGCCGAGCGCCGCCCAGAGCGGCGCCAGCACCAGCGAGACCTTGTCCCCCACCCCTCCGGTGGAGTGCTTGTCGACGAAGGGGCCGTCGAGGCCCTCCCAGCGCAGCGCGTCGCCCGACTCGGTCATCGCGCGGGTGAGGGCGACGGTCTCGGCCGGGCTCATCCCCTTCAGGTAGACGAAGGCCAGCCAGGCGGCGGCCTGGGCGCGGGTGACGCTGCCGTCCACCACCCCCTCCACGAAGCCGCGGATAGCCGCCTCGTCCTGCTCGCGCCCCTCGCGGCGCTCCTCCAGCCAGCGGTCGATCACCGCCGCATCATGCCGCGGCGCCGGGGGAGGAAAAAGCCCTTGCGCGGCCGCCACCGGGGCCTATCCTACCCCACGCTTTTGAGAACCAGTCTCAACAAGATGCCTGCCGCCGCCCTCCTCCTGAGCCTGCTGACCGCCGTTCCGGCGGCCGCGGCGCAGGATCTCCAGGCCGAGGCGGTGGTCGAGCGGCGGCTCGCCGCGATGGGCACCTGGCTCGAGCTCGAGGTGGCGGCGACCGACCGCGCCACCGCCCTGGCCGCCTCGGAGGCGGCCGTGCGGGCGATCGAGGCCACCGAGGCGCGGCTCAGCACCTGGCGCGCGGACAGCGAGCTCTCCCGGCTCTCGCGCGCGCCGGTCGGCGTCCCCCAGCCGCTCGGCCCGGCCCTGCGCGCCGACCTGGCCGCGGCGTGGTCCTGGAGGGAGGCCACGGGGGGCGCCTTCCACCCCGGCATGATGCCGCTGGTCCAGGCCTGGGGCCTGCGCGAGGGCGGCCGGCGGCCCTCGCCGGAGCTCCTCGCCGAGGCGCTCGCCGCCGCCGCGCCCGGAGCCCTGGCGCTCACCTCCGAGGGCTTCGTGCGCCGCCACCCGGGGGCCGGCGTCGAGGAAGGCGGTTTCGGCAAGGGGCGCGCCCTCGACCTCGCCCTGGAGGCCGCTCGCGACGCGGGCGCCACCCGCGCCCGCATCGACCTCGGCGGCCAGCTCGCCTGGCTCGGCGCGCCGGCCGCGGCCCTGCCGGTCGCCCATCCGGTCGAGCGCGGCCGCGCCGTCCTCGAACTCCGGCTCGACGGCGGCTCCTTCGCCACCTCGGGCAACTCCGAGCGCGGCATCGAGGTCGACGGCGAACGCCTCGGCCACCTGATCGACCCGCGCACCGGGCGCCCCGCGCCCGACTTCGGCAGCCTCGGCGTCTGGGCACCGGACGCCACCGCCGCCGACTGCCTCTCCACCGGACTCGCCGTCCTCGGCCCCGACGCCGCCCTCGAGTGGGCGGAGGAGCACGACGGCATCGAGGTCCTCCTCCTCCAGGTCGGCGCCGACGGGGAGCTGCGCGTGCGCGCCAGCTCCGGCCTCGCCGACCGCATCCTTCCCACCCCGAACACCCGCTGACCATGCGCCTCTCCCCCATCCTCGCCCTCGCGCTCGCCGCCCCGCTGGCCGCGCAGGACGCCCCGAGCAACGCCGAACTCGCGCGCCGCATCGAGCTGCTCTCCGAGGAGCTCGAGACCCTGCGTGTCGGCCAGGACCCGGTCGCGGTGGGCAGCCTCTACGGCCTCAGCCCGGCGGCCTCCAAGGTCTACGCCTCCACCGACGGCATCTCGATCGGCGGCTACGGCGAGATGCTCTACCAGAAGAGCTCCGACACCTCGACCGCGGCGAAGTGGGACTTCTACCGCGCCATCGTCTACATCGGCTACAAGTTCGACGACCGCTGGGTCTTCAACTCCGAGATCGAGATCGAGCACGTCGACGAGGTGGCGCTCGAGATGGCCTACCTCGACCACCTCGTGTCCGAGGGCTTCAACCTGCGCGTCGGCCACGTCCTCGTGCCGATGGGCTGGATCAACGAGATGCACGAGCCGACGACCTTCTGGTCGGCCAACCGCCCGGTGGTCGAGCGCTACGTCCTGCCGAGCACCTGGCACGAGAACGCGGTCGGCGCCTTCGGCGACTTCGGCGACTTCAGCTACCGCACCTACGTCCTGACCGGCTTCGACGCCTCGAAGCTCGGCAGCAGCCTGGACGACCAGGGCTTCCGCAGCGCGCGCCAGAAGGGCAGCAAGGCGGCTGCCGAGAACCTGGCCTGGGTCGGCCGCCTCGACTGGCGCGGCGTCGACGGCCTGCTCGTCGGCGGCTCCGCCTACCTCGGCAAGGCCGACCAGTCCGCGCCGAGCAGCGGCCCGGACTTCGACACCACCATCCTCGAGTTCCACGGCCAGTACGACTGGGAGGCCCTGCGCCTGCGCGGTCTGTGGGCCTCCGGCGAGATGGAGGACGCGACCACCCTCGGCAACCTCGGCGACGAGGTGGAGGGCTGGTACCTCGAGGCCGGCTACGACGTCTTCGCCGGGACCGGGAGGGCCCTGACCCCCTTCCTGCGCTACAGCGAGTACGACCTCGCCGCCGACGCGGCCGCCGACACCGCGGCGACCGTGATCACCGTGGGCGTGGCCTACCAGCCCCTGCCCCAGCTCGTGTTCAAGGCCGACCTGCAGGACCAGGACCTCCCCGGTTCCGCCAGCGACGCCAAGGTGCTCGAGTTCTCGGCCGGCTACATCTTCTGATCCGATGCTCCTCGCGCTGTTCCTCACCGCGACCGCCCTGCTCCCCGCGCAAGCGGGGGGCAGCGGCAAGGTCTTCCTGACCCAGGAGGAGGCCCTCGAGCTGGCCTTCCCGAAGGCCGAGGTCGAGAAGGAGACCGTCTACCTCACCGAGGAGCAGCGCGCGGAGGCCGAGGAGCTGGCCGGCAGCGACCTCGACTCGGCCGTCGTGCGCCGTTACACGGCCCGCGACGCGAAGGGCCGGCTCCTCGGCCACGCCTACTTCGACCGCCACAAGGTGCGCACCCTCCCCGAGGTGCTCATGGTCGTGGTCGGCCCCGACGGCAAGGTGAAGCGCCTCGAGGTCCTCGCCTTCTCCGAGCCGCTCGACTACCTGCCGAAGGGGAACTGGTACGCCCAGTTCCTCGGCCGCGAGCTCGACGACGAGCTGCAGATCAAGAAGAAGATCCACAACGCCGCCGGCGCCACGCTGACCGCGCGCGCCACGCTCGGCGCCGTGCGCCGCAGCCTCGCGGTGGACCTGGTCCTCGGCGCTCCGGCGCCGGAGGACGACGAGGAGGGCGGCGGCCGATGAGCCGCTTCGAGGCCTGGTTCCACCACCTCGCCAACCTCCTGGTCGGCGGGGCGGGCCTGGCCTACGCCTGGACGCTCTACTTCTGCACCCCGCAGGACGAGTTCGCCCTGGTCAACCACCCGCTGCAGCCCCACCTGCACCACTTGCACCTGTGGACCGCCCCCCTGCTCGCCTTCAGCGCGGGCATGCTGTGGAAGCACCACGGCTGGCGCCGGATGCAGAACCCCGACAGCGCCCGCCGCGGCAGCGGCATCGGCCTGCTGGCCACGCTGTGGCCGATGGTCCTGTCCGGTTACTTCCTGCAGACCGCGGTGGACGAGAGCTGGCGGCAGGTCTGGCTCGTGGTCCACCTGGCCAGCTCGGCGCTGTGGCTGCTGGCCTACGCCGGCCACCAGCTGCGCCCGCGGACCCACGGCTGAGCCGCGCGCCCGCTAGGCTGGCGGCATGTGCGGACGCTTCACCCTGGCGGCGCCGCGCGCCGACGTCGCGCGCGCCCTGGCCGCCGAGCTGCCGGAGGACGCCGGCGAGCTCGAGCCGCGCTGGAACATCGCGCCCAGCCAGGAGGTCCTCGCCGCCGCCGCCGAGGAGGACGCTCCGCGCGCGCTGCGCCGCCTCGCCTGGGGCCTGGTCCCGGCCTGGTCACGCGAGGCCTCGCCCGCCCCGCTGATCAACGCCCGCGCCGAGACCGTGGCGAGCAAGCCCTCCTTCCGCGCCGCCTTCCGCGCGCGCCGCTGCCTGGTGCCGATGAGCGGCTTCTACGAGTGGAAGCGCGACGGCCGCGAGCGGGTGCCGTGGTACTTCTCCCCCGCCGACGGCGCCGGCCTGCTCGTCGCCGCCGCGATCTGGGAGCGCCGCACGGGCGAGGACGGCGCGGTGCGCGACGGCCTGGCGCTGCTCACCACCGAGGCCAACGCCCTCATGGCGCCGGTCCACCACCGCATGCCGGTGCTGTTGGACGCCGAGGCCCGCGAGCAGTGGATGGACCCGGGGGCAGGACGGAGCGCCCTCGAAGCGCTCCTGCGACCGGCGCCGGCCGCGCTGCTGCAGCGCTGGCGCGTCAGCCGCGCGGTGAACCGCGCCTCGACCCAGGGACCGCAGTGCGTCAAGCCCGCCCCCCCGGAGGGGCTGTTCGACGCGCCGGACGCCTGAGCCGAGGCCGCCGCTCAGTCGATGCGGATCTCGAGCTCGTCGGTGCCGGGCTCTGTGAGCACCTCGGGCCGCTCGGCGCCGTCCGGCCCGAACACGCGCAGGCGCAGCTCACCGGGCGGGAGGTCGGTCAGCACGAAGCGGCCGTCGCTGGCCGTCAGGGCCTGGTCGATGCCGAACTCGGCGCGCAGCGGGCCGCCGGGGAAGGGCAGGCTGGCGAACTCGGAGCTCGGCAGCTCCTCGACGATCTGGACGCGCGCGCCGGGGAGGCCCTCGCCGTCCGGGCCGATCACGCGGCCGCTGACCATCATCCCGGGACGCAGCAGCACCGGCAGCGCCTCGGCGTCCGGACCGACCTCGACCGGCCAGACCAGGGTCGGCGCGAAGCCCGGCTTGTAGACCAGCAGGGCGGCCTCGAGGTCCTCGCGCAGCCCCTCGGCGCGGTAGCCGCCACCCTCGCCGGTGCGGAACTGCTTCTGCTGCTCGCCGCGCAGGCGCAGCAGGGCGCGGCCGACCGGCCGGCGGTCCGGGTCGAGCACCTGGCCGAACAGGGTGAAGCCCGAGGGCATCACCACGTCGCCGGCGCCCTCGCCGGGCAGGATGCGCTTGCGCGTGTCCTGGTAGCCCTGGCGCTTGGCCTCGGCCACCCACATCTGGCTGGGCGGGCGCGCCGCGACCTCGAAGACGCCGTCGGCGTCGCTCACCAGGTGGACCTGGGCGGCCGGCACGTAGATGGCCTGGTCGGTGAAGCTCTCCTCGAACCTCGCGTGGCGGCCGACCATGCCGACGACCAGCCCCGCGCCGGCGATCGGCTCGCCGTCCTCGTCGACGACGCGGCCGTAGTAGGGCTGGGCCTCCTCGAGCACCAGCTCGAAGCCGTCGAGGACCTGGCCGGTGCGGATGCGCCCCGTGGCGCGGCGGGTGGCGATCATCCCCTCCTTGCGCGCCTCGACGGTGAAGGCGCCCTGCGGCAGGCCGCCGACCGTGAAGGAGCCGAGCTCGTAACTGGCGCTCTTCACGTCGAAGACCTTCTCCTCCGGCCCCTCGACGTTCCAGCGCTCGTCGAACCAGACCACCACCTCGGCGCCGACCACCGGCTCGCCGGCGGCGTTCAACACCACTCCGGCCAGGGTGCCGGCGGGCTTCACGCGCAGCTCGAGCTCGACCTCGGTGGCCGGGAGGATCGGCTTCTTGATCACCAGGGCCTCGGGCGCGGTGAGCGCGCTCGGCTCGGCCGCCACGGACTGGATGATCGTCCCACCGAGCACCTGGAAGCGGGCCACGCCGTCGAGGCCCGTCATCTGGTAGGCGCGGCCGACGTCGGTGTCCTGCTCGCCCGACTTCCACAGCAGCCGGACCCGCAGCCCGGCCACCGGCTGGCCGTCCTCGTCCCTCAAGCAGGTGACGCGCAGCTCGGACATGTCGGCCTCGCGCGGGCCGAGCACCGGGCCCGGATCCTGGGGAGCGCCGGCCCCCTCCGCGGAGGGGTCGGCGGCCTCGGCCGGAGCGGGCTGCGGAGCCGGGGCGGGAGGCTCCTCGGCGCCGCCGCAGGATGCCGCGGAAAGGCCCCAGGACAGGGCGAGGAGGGCGAGAACGCGTCGGATGGAGCCGCTCATCGGTCCCCAAGATTACGGCATCCTGCCGCGAGGATCATCGGGTAGGATTCTGGTGGCACTCCCGTCCCCTCCGTGCCGAAGCACCACCCAGAAATGCGTACGTACCTCCTTACCCTTGCTGGTCTTGCGGTCGCCCTGACGTCGCCGCTCCAGGCCCAGTGGCTGTCTCTCTACGAGCAGGACGGCGCCGAGCGCGGCTCCTCCTTCGGTTACTCCATGGCCCAGCTGGGCGATGTGAACGGTGACGGCCTCCCCGACCTCCTCGTGGGCGCCCTCGCCGAGGACGCCAACGGCCTCAACTCGGGCGCGGTCCACATCCTGAACGGCCACGACGGCAGCCTGATCCGCACCGTCCCGGGCGACAAGGCCGGCAGCCTCTTCGGCGCCTCCGTCGCCTCCCTGGGCGACCTGAACGGCGACGGCATCCCGGACTTCGCCGCCTCGGCCCCCTTCTACTCGGACCTGAACGGCTTCTTCGCCGGCCGGGCCTACGTGATCAGCGGCTCCGACGGCAGCGTGCTCGACTTCATCGACGGGCAGGGCAACGGCATCCTCTTCGGGGCCTCGGTGGCCGCGACCGACGTGGACGGGGACGGCGCGGTCGAGCTGGCCGTGGGCGCCGTCGGTGAGAACGGCGCGGACGGCGCGCTGCACGTCTACGAGTGGAACTCCGGCGCCCTGGTCGAGCTGGCCGGCTCGCCCATCGCCGGCACCCCCGGCTCGCGCGAGTGGTTCGGCTTCTCCTCCGAGAACCTCGGCAACCTGGCCGGGTCGGCGGGCGACGAGATCGTCGTCGGCGCGCCCTTCGCCAACGACG
Organism: uncultured Planctomycetales bacterium; assembly: GCA_964342475.1. Lineage (GTDB taxonomy): Bacteria > Planctomycetota > UBA1135 > UBA1135 > UBA1135 > J029. The sequence goes on along the minus strand of CAYFGE010000004.1, from coordinate 55,226 downwards.
GCGGCACCGAGTCCGGCTCGGTCACCGCGCTCAGCGACCTCGCCACGCTGCGCCACCTCTACCCGTCGGTGGCCGGCGCCAAGGCCGGCTTCTCGGTCAGCGCCATCCTCGCCCCGGGCGGCGGCTACATCGCCGCCGGCGCGCCCGGCACGACCAACGGCTCGGCCTACATCTGGAACGGCGCCTCCGGCGCGCTGGTCAAGACGCTCAACGGCGCCTCGGTCGCCAGCCAGTTCGGCTACGAGATCCAGCTGCTTCCGGACCGCGACTACGACAACCTGGTCGAGATCGCCGTCGGCGCGCCGCGCGAGAACGGCGCCGGCCGCGGCTACGTCATCGACTTCCTCGAGGGCGCCGCGCCGCAGGTGCTGCTCTCGGTGGACGGCACCGCCGGCAGCCGCATGGGCGCGACGATCACCGAGACCGGTGACGTCAACCAGACCACGATCAGCGACCTGGCCTTCGGCGCTCCCGACGCCGACGCCGGCCTCGGCCGCCGCCAGGGCCACTACCAGGTCTGGACCCCGCCGGACAGCAACATCGGCCCGCTCGAGCTGAACCTGACCAACACCCCGGTGCTCGACAGCCTCGTCACCTTCGACGTGACCAACGTCAAGGAGAACGCGGACGTCTACCTCTACGTCGGCACCTCGCTGGGCAGCACGACCACCGCCGAGGGCTACACCATCGGCATCAGCGGCCTGATCGGCGGCATCGGCGGCAACGACTACTTCGAGCTCGTCAACGGCCTCACCGGCGGCTCGCACAGCTCCGACTTCGACCTGCCGATCACCCTCGCCGCCGGCGACCGGGTCTACTTCCAGGCCGTCGAGGCGCGCGGTCCCTTCGAGCGCGTCAGCTCCATCGACGGCGGCGTGATCCAGGACCGCCCGATCGAGCTCGAGCTCTCCTCGGCGCTGCGCGTCAACTGGTCCAGCACCCTGCAGACCACCTACGGTCACCGCAGCACCTCCGCCGTGGTCTACTACTTCATGGGCCTCAGCCAGGGCAACGCGATGTACCTCGGCAGCGTGAACACCGGCCTGAGCGCTCCCTACCACGCGATCGGCTTCAGCAACCCGGACGCCTTCGGCTCCGCCTCCTACACCTGGCTGGTGCCGGCCTCGATCAACGGCGCCCCGCTGGCCAACCGCACGGTCCTGCTGTCCACCGTCTCCTGGTTCGGCGGCGACCAACGCCTGGGCTACTACGGTCCGACGACCATCCAGCCCTAGTCCTCCCTGGACTTCCCTTCCGCGAGCCCGGCCCCGACGGCCGGGCTCGCGCCTTTTTCCGGACGCCCGGCGACTCCGCGCAGCCGAAAAACTCCTCAAGTGCGCGCCGGAGCAGCCGCACAGGGCTCGTCACCCCTCATGTCGATGCCCACCACCCCTCTGCTCCCCTCCCTCGCGGCCCTCGCCCTCGCGGCGGCCGCCTCCCCCGCCGCCGCCCAGGAACCGCCGCCCTTCGAGGTGCCGGTCGTCCTGGAGGAGCGCACGGGCCTGGACCAGCCGGCCTGGCCGGTGGTCCTCGGCGTCCCCTTCCCGGAGGGGATGCTGGCCTCCGTCCCGGAGCTGGCGCTCGACACGCCGACCGGGACGCTGCTCGCCGACGGCCAGGTCCTGTCGCGGTGGGAGGACGGCTCGGTGCGCTGGTTGCGCGTCGGGTTCACCGCGCCGGCCCTGGCCGCCGGAGAGCGCTTCGAGGCCGCCCTGGTCGCCCGCGACCGCGGGGAGACGGCCGAGGGGATCCTCGACGTCGCCCACGCGCCGATGACCGCCGCCCGCGTGGACACCGGCTTCCTCGCCCTGACCGAGGCCACCGGCGCCCACGAGCTCTTCGAGCTGATCAGCGGCGACGCCGGCCTGCTGTCGGCGCCCGCGCGCGCCGTGGTCGAGACCGCCGACGGCGTGCTGCAGCCGGTCGGAGCAGCCTGGATGGAGGTCGAGCAGCAGTCGGAGCTCGCCGTCACCCTGCGCCGGGAGGAGACCCTGGCGGCCGGGGACGGGGTCCCCTGCGCCACCCTCACCACCCGCGTGACCCTGCACCGCGGCTCCGGCCGGATCCGCCTGCAGCAGAGCCTGGACGTCACCCGCGGCGTCCACTCCCTGCGCTCGTGGCGCCTCGAGCTGCCGGTCGAACGCCCCGGCCTGCGCACGCACGCCCCGCTGCCCGACGGCCGCATCGCGCGCCGCCGCGGCGACGCCGCGATCTGGCAGACCGCGGTGGGCGTCTTCGATTTCCAGGGGCGCGAGCAGGCCGGGGACTTCCCCGGCGTGATCGCCACCGCCAACCTGACCGTGGGCCTGCGCCACTTCGCCGAGCTGATGCCCACCCGCGCCGCGCGGCAGGGCGACTCCCTCGTGCTCGACTTCTGCCCCGGCACGGTGGACGCCGCCGAGGTGGTCGAGGACGGCTTCGGCCGCACGGTCAAGCTGTGGATCGACGCCGCGCCGCCGCGCGCCGCCGCCCTCCACGCCCTCGCCGCGCGCCTCGAGCAGCCGGCGCGCCCCCACTGCACGCCGCAGTGGTACGTCGCCGCCGGCGCCTTCGGGCAGCTCGGCCTGGCCGAGGCGGGCGACCACGCCGACCTCGAGGAGATGCTGGCCCAGTCCACCGACGAGGTGCTCGGCCGCCGCAGCCGCTCGAGCAGCTTGCACCACGGCATCCAGCACTTCGGCGACTTCTTCGACGGCGAGCACAGCCTGGCCTACTCCGGCGCCCTGCAGCTCGAGTACGACCCCGCGGTGGTGCTCCTGCAGCAGTTCCTGCGCACCGGCGACGTCGACTACCTCGACCCGGCGCTGGACCAGGTCTGGCACCTCGCCGACGTGGACAGCACGCCCCAAGGCGGCGTCTTCCAGCACCGCTCCACCAAGCACCACGTGGACGCCTGGATCGGCGGCATCCTCGGCGCAGACTTCCGCGCCGAGTGGGCGGCCTCGCCGAACCACGACGGCAGCCTGGCCAACGCGCTGGACTGGGTCGCCGGGCAGTACGGCCGCGGCGCCTCCGCCACCCTCGAGGGCTGGCTGGACGCCGAGCGGCGCCGCGGCCTGCCCGAGCAGGACCTGCTCGGCCGGATGTTCGACATGATCGGCTTCCACCTGGTCGAGCGCATCGGCCTGGACCTCGCCGCGAGCGGCCAGAGCGCCGACACGCTCGAGGCCTACGCGCGGCAGATCGCCAGCCTGCCCGAAGCCAGCAGCCGCGGCTTCGACGACGCCGACGCCGACTTCGCCGGCTTCTTCGCCCGCTACGGCGGCTCGTGGCAGGCCATGCCTTCCTTCCACGTCGACACCGCGCCGATCCCGGACCAGCGCCACCAGGCCGGCCACTCCGTGGTCCAGAGCGTGGCCCTGGCCCACCTGCTGACCGGCGAGGCGCGGCTGCGCGAGCGCGCCCTGGCCTTCGGCCGCCACCAGGTCGACGAGGTGGTCCCGCTCGCCCTGCGCACCATCGAGGAGCAGCGCGACCGCACCGACGAGCCCCTCTACACCCGCAACCTGGGCTGGCCGCTGGTCAACCTCGACACCCTGGCCGACCTGAGCTGCGGCATGCCCGCCGAGCAGGCCCTGCGCGCCGACATGCTCGCCGCGATGGACCAGTGCGCCGACGTGCTGCTGGCCACGCCGGTCGACCGCATCCGCTCCTCGATCCACGCCGGCCTGCAACTCGAGGGCCTCGCGCGCTACCACCAGCGCACCGGCCGCGGGGACGTCCAGCTCCACCTGCGCGACCTCGCGCGCCAGTGGGCCACCCAGCAGTACGACTGGAACGAGCACGCCTTCCGCTACCGCGCGCACGGCGCCACCGAGGCCTACGCCGGCATGTCGGGCCTGGTCCTCTACGGCCTGGCCTACGCCGAGAGCCTCGAGCACGACGCCGACCTGTGGGCCGTGATCCAGGACGCCTGGGCGCACCTGCCGCAGAAGACCGGCTACGCCAAGGCATTCGGCATGCTCTACCGCGGCGCCCCGCGCACCCTCGCCCTGATGCGCGAGCTGCGCGCGGTCCGGCCCTGAGCCGCTGACGCTTCCGAGGCGGCCGGGGATCCTGACCTCAGGATCCCCGGCCGCCGGCCGATAAGAGAGGGAGGCGACCGAGGTGCAGGACCCCATCCCGACCCGATTCCATCCCGCCGCGGTCCCCGGAGGCCGCGACCGGTTCACCCGCGCCGCGCGCGCCGGCTGGATCCTCCTGATCCTCCTGACCGCCTGCGGCGGCGGAGGCAGCGCCGACGAGGGCGGCGGCGGCTCCGGCCAGCAGCAGGGCGGCGGCGTCGACTTCGAGGTGCCGCTCGCGGCCGAGGAGCGCAGCGGCCACGACCAGGCCTCCGCGCCGGTCCGCTTCGGCATCCCCTTCGCCAGCGGCGAGCTGGAGAGCGCGCTCGACCTGGAGTGGAGCCTGGACGGCGGAGAGCGCCTCCCGGCCACCAGCCGGGTGCTGTCGCGCCACAAGGACGGCAGCGTGCGCTGGCTCTCGGTCGAGGCCCTGGCCCCTGCCATCGCCGCCGGCGGCAGCGTCAGCGGCGTGCTGCGCCCGCGCGGCGGCGGCCTCAGCCTGGCCGGCGGCCTGGACACGATCCCGGCCGGCGCCTCGACACCGCTCACGGTGCGCACCGACCACCTCGAGCTGCGCTCCAGCTCGCGGCCCGGCGAGCTGTTCGAGCTCGAGGGGCTGACCGGCGGCGGCCTCGACGCTCCGGCGGTCTTCGTGGTCGACACCGCAGCCGGCCCGCTGACCCCGCTCCCCGGCGGGGAGCTCTTCGTCGAGGAGCAGACCGAGCTTGCCGTCCACCTCGTCCGCCACGACGACCTGGCCGACGCCGGCGGCACCACCGCCGCCCGCCTGACCACCCGCGTCTCGGTGTGGCGGGGACACTCGGCGGTGCACGTGTCGCAGAGCCTCGACCTGCAGCGCGGCCGCCACGAGATCACCAGCTGGCGCCTGCAGCTGCCGGTCGCCACCCCGGGAACGACCACCGAACTGGTCGACCCCGACGGCAGCGTCGAGACGGTGGCCGGCGCCTTCGACCGCAGCCAGGTCGGCCACGACACCCTGCGCCGCGACGGCGTCGACGAGGCCGGCCGCTACCCCGGCGCCGCCCGGGTGGACGGAACCCTGGTCGCCTCGAAGCACTTCTGGCAGCTGTTCCCCTCGACCCTGGCGCGGGCGGCCGACACCCTGGTGTTCGACTTCTGCCCCGAGGTGGACGGCCGCGGCCAGCCGCTCGACCCGGGCTTCGGCCGCACCCAGGAGTTGTGGATCCGCGTCGGCCACGAGGCCGACGAGACCGACCCGGCCGCCGAGGCCGCCGCGCTCGCCGCGCCCCTGCTGCCGCACGCCGACGCCGCCTGGTACTGCGCCGCCGAGGCCTTCGGCCCGCTCGGCGAGTCGCTGCCGGGCGACCACGCCTACCTCGAGGAGAAGCTGGCGCAGTCCACCGACCTGCTGCTCGCGCGCAACGAGCTGGCGCCGCAGTGGAACTTCGGCCTGCAGCACTTCGGCGACTTCTTCGACCGCGAGAACGGCGTGGCCTACTGGGGCGCGCAGAACCAGGAGTACGACCCGGCCTGGGTGCTCCTGCAGCAGTTCCTGCGCACCGGGGACGTCGACTACCTGCAGCCGGGGCTCGAGACGGCGTGGCACTACGCCGACGTGGACATCAGCTGGTACGGCGGCTGCTCCCAGCACCGCGCCACCCAGCACCGCGTCACCACCCACATCGCGCGCATCGTGGCCGCGCACTTCCGCGGCGAGTGGGAGGCCTGGCCGCAGTACGACGGCACGCTCGACAACGCCTTCGACTGGCTGGCCACCCTCTACCTGCCCGGCTTCGTCAACAAGGTGCAGGAGTGGATGGCGCCGGAGCAGCGGCGCGGCATGTCCGAGCCGGCCGAGATCGAGCTGATGTTCGAGGTGCTCGGCATCAACGAGGTGAACCGCTTCGGCGACACCATGCCGGCCAGCTGGCCGACGGACACCCTGCGCGACTTCGCCGCCTTCTTCGCCACGGTGCCCGAGCTGCAGGCCTACGGCTTCACCGACGTGGACGCCGACTTCGCCGACTTCTTCGCCCTGCACGGCGGCAGCTGGGCCGAGTTCCCCTCCTTCCACGTCGACGACTCCCCGATCTCGACGATGCGCCACGAGGGCGGGCACTCGCTGATCCAGGGCGTCGCCCTCGCCCACTGCCTGAGCGGCGACCCGCGCCTGCGGGAGACCGTGCTGAGCTTCGGCCGGCACCATGCCGAGGAGGTCGTGCCCGAGTCGGTCGACAGCATCGTGCTGCTGCGCGACGGCAGTTCCGAGCTGCTCTACATGCGCACCGTCGGCTGGCCGCTGGTCAACCTGATGACGGTGATCGACCTGACCGAGCACATGGCCGGCGAGGAGGCGGTGACCGCCGCCGCGCTGAACGCGGCCCAGGACTGCGTCGACACGATCACCGGCACCGCGATCGACCGTTACGTGTCGAGCATCCACGCCGGCGTGGTCCTCGAGGGGCTGACCCTGTGGGACCGCCGCACCGCCGCCGCCGCGCCGCGCGCCTACCTCCACGACCTCGCCCGCACCTGGGCGGCCACCCAGTACGACTGGGACGCCCACGCCTTCCGCTACAAGGCCTACGGGACGACGGAGGCCTTCCGCGGCATGACCGGCCTGCTCGTCCTCGGCCTGGCCTACAGCGAGAGCCTGGAGCACGACGCCGTGCTGCACGACACCCTGCTGGACGCCTGGGAGAACATGCCCGCGCAGAGCTCCTACGCCAAGGCCTTCGCCATGCTCTACCGCGGGGCGGGCCGGGCGCTGCCGCTCATGCGTGCGCTGACGCCGCCGGGACCCTAGGCGGAAAATGCCGGAACCGGGCTCCCGGGCTACCCTAGTCCGGGCATGGTCCTCCTGCTCCTTCCGCTGCTCCTCGCCCCCCAGCACCCGGTGGCGGTGCTGCGGTCCGGCGACCGCGCGCCCTGCGTCGAGCGCACGGCGCCCGGCGACTTCCTGGTGGACACCCCCTGGGGCCGCCTGGCCGTCACCGCCGACCCGGTGGTCGAGGTGGTCGACCCCGCCGCCGAGGCCGCGCGCCTGGCCATGGTGCGCGAGGCGGACTTCGGCGCCTGGGTGGAGCGGGCCTCCGCGCGGGGCCTGGTCGGCGCCCTGGTCGCCGCGGGGGCCGACCCGGAGCTGCCGGCGGACGACCGCGCGCTGCTCCTCGGCGCCCTCGAGGACTGGGGCCGCCGCCTCGACCCGGTGCCGCCGCGGGCCCGCGCCGAGGACCGGGTGGAGTGGCTGTGGGACTCGCTGGCCGGGGCCGCCCCCGCCGAGGCCGCGCTGCGCACCGGCCGCCTGCTCGCCGAGATCCCGGCCGGGAACGCCCCGTCCGACCGCCGCGTCGGCCTGGTCGACCTGCGGCGCGCCCTGCGCGGCCGCGACGCCGCCCTGCGCCGCGCGGCCGCGCGCGTGGGGGCCCATCAGTACGAGCCGGACCTGTTCCGCCCCCTGAGCGAGCGCAGCCTGGTCGAGGCCGACGCGCCGGCCCTCGCCGCCGCCTGCGCGGCGATGGTCGAGCTCGACCCCGAGGGCGCGGTCGGCAGCTGGACCCTGGCCCTGCTGCGCGGTTCGGCGCGTGAGGAGCGCGCGCGGGCGGCCGAGAACCTGGGGCGCTCCGGCCGGCCCGAGGCGGTGGACGCGCTCATGCTGGCGGTCGCCTCCTCGCAGCGCGCTCCCGGCCGCTACGCCTTCTTCGGCCGCCAGATCAGCCTGGTCACCGACTTCGACGTCGAGGTCGCCGGGCGCGCCGCCATCGCCGACCCGCGCACCAGCGTGCTCACCGAGGGGGTGGTGCTCGAAGTCCGGCTGGTGTCCACCTTCGTCAGCCGCAGCGCGATGAGCGCGCTGCAGCGCCTCACCGGCGCGGATCCCGGACCGGCCGAGGCGGACTGGCTGCGCTGGTACGAGGCACGCGAGGCGGCGTCGGGCTGATTCCGCTGGCCGCGGGGCCGCGGCGGGCCGAGAATGGCCGCCGATGACCGCCACGGACACCCCCGCCATCCTCGTCCTGGAAGACGGCTCCGTCCATCCCGGCCGCTCGACCGGCGCTCCCGGCGAGCGCTGCTGCGAGCTGGTCTTCAACACCGCGATGTCCGGGTACCAGGAGATCCTGACCGACCCGAGCTACCGCGGACAGGGCGTGGTCATGACCTACCCGCAGATCGGCAACTCGGGCACCGTGCCGGAGGACGACGAGTCCGGGCGCTGCTGGGCCGAGGCGCTGATCGTGCGCGAGATGTCGCTGCGCCCGTCGAACTGGCGCAGCACGATGGCGCTGCCCGACTACCTGCGGCAGCACGGCGTCCCCGCCATCGAGGGCGTGGACACGCGCGACATCACGCTGCGCCTGCGCGAGCAGGGCGCGCTGCGCGCGGTGATCAGCACCGAGCGCGACGACGTCGCCGCGCTGCTCGAGAAGGTGCGCGCCCACCCCTCGACCGAGGGCCGCGACCTCGCGCGCGAGGTCAGTTGCGCGGCCGCCTACGACTGGGACGAGGCGCTGCCCGCCGAGTTCCTCTCCCCCGGCCTCGAGGACACGCCCGCCCCGGCGCTGCCGCTCGTGGTGCTCGACTTCGGCGTGAAGCGGAACATCCTGCGCTGCCTGGTCAGCGCCGGCTTCGCCCCGCGCGTACTGCCGGCCGCGGCCACCGCCGAGGAGATCCTGTCGCACTCCCCCGCCGGCGTGTTCCTGTCCAACGGCCCGGGCGACCCGGCCGCCGTCGGGTACGCGCACAGCAACCTGCGCGCCGTCGCCGAGACCGGGCTGCCGATGCTCGGCATCTGCCTCGGCCACCAGATCCTGGCTCACGTCTTCGGCGGGCGCACCGAGAAGATGAAGTTCGGCCACCACGGCGCGAACCACCCGGTCATCGAGCTCGACACCGGGCGCATCGACATCACCAGCCAGAACCACAGCTACGCGGTCGATCCGGCCTCGCTCGAGGGGACCGGCCTGGTCGTCACCCACCGCAACGGCAACGACCAGAGCGTCGAGGGCATGCGCCACGCCGAGCTGCCGGTGTTCTCCGTTCAGTACCACCCCGAGGCCGCGCCCGGGCCGCACGACGCCGCCCACCTCTTCCGCCGCTTCCGCGGCGTGATCGAGGAGGCCGCGGCCGGCGCGCGCTGAGCGGTCGCCGCGGCGCCGCGGCCTCAGAGCACGCGGCGCGGGCTGAACAGGTCGGCGTCCTCGGCGCGCCCCTCGAGGACCAGGGAGGCCGCCATGCGCCCGGCCTCCGCCGCCAGGCCGAAGCCGTGGCCGGTGAAGCCGAGGCACAGGACCGCCCCCGACAGGCTCGGGTGCGGGCCGACGAAGGGCAGGCCGTCGCTGGAGAAGCCCATCGTCCCGGCCCAGCGGGCGTCGGGCTCGATCCCCTCGAGCTGCGGGTAGAGGCCGCGGGCGAACTCCTCGAGGCGCTGCTGCACGTCGGGGTTGACCGCCTCCTCGTAGCCGGTCTCGTCCTGGATCGCGGTCTGGCGGAAGCCGCCGAAGAGGAAGCGGCCGGCGCGGTCCTGGCGGAAGTACTCGAAGCCGTGGTTGCGGTAGACCACGGGCTCGAGGACGCGCGGCAGCACGGGCGGGAAGCTCAGCATCTGGCCGCGGAAGGGGGCGACGAGGGCGGACAGGGAGGGGTCGAGCAGGGGCGCGTAGGCGTTCAGCGCCAGCACCACGCAGGCGGCGCGCACCCGCGCGTGCGGCGTCTCGACCAGGACCCCGCCGTCCTCGCCGCCGCGCAGCGAGGTGGCCGGGCTGTGCTCGTGGAGGCGGGCGCCGCGCTGGGCGCAGGCCGCGGCCACGCCGCGCACGTAGGCCGCCGGCTGGCTGCCGCCTCCGGCCGGATCCCACAACGAACCGAAGGCATTGGCCGCGCCGAGGCGTCGCGAGGTCTCCGCCGCGTCGAGGTAGTCCACCGCGAAGCCGTCGGCGCGCAGGGCGTCCGCGCTCTCGCGGCACTCGCGGTCCTCGTGCTCGCTGGCGGCGGCGACGAGCACGCCGTCGGCCTGGAACTGCCAGTCGAAGCCCAGCCGCTCGCCCAGTTCCCGCTGCAGCTCCTGGTTGCGCAGGCTCAGCCGGCGCAGGCGCGCGGCCTTCTCGCCGAGGGCCTCGCGCAGGCGGTGGTAGGGCTCGGCCAGGTCGGCGAGCAGGAAGCCGGCGTTGCGGCCGGAGGCGCGGCCGGCGATCTCCCGCGCCTCGAGCAGGACGAGGCGGTCGGGGTCGAGCCCGCCCTCGAGCAGGAACCAGGCCGTGGAGACCCCGGCGTGCCCGCCGCCGAGCACCAGCACGTCGCAGTCGACCTCACCGGCGCAGGCCGGCAACCCGAGCGGGGGCGCGGTCCTGAGCCAGTGGGAGTCCGGTCCCGGCGGAGGAAGCTTCACGGAACGGATGGTAGCGGCGCGGGTTTTGCCTTCCGACCGCTCCCCCGGCACACTGGGGCGAGGCCCGTCATGATGCTGTCCACCCTGATCGCCCTCCTGCTCTTCCCGCCGCTGCTCCAGGATCCGCCCGCCGAGGAGCCCGCTCCCGAGGCCGAGGTGCAGGAGGAGGTCTCGCCGAAGGAGGCCGCCGCCCACATCAAGGAGCTGCTCAAGGGCAAGGACTACCTCGCGCAGGCCGCCGCCCTGGAGGAGCTCGGCTCGATCGAGGACAAGGGCGTCGTCAAGGCCGTGGCCGCCGGCCTGAAGTCGAAGGACAAGCTGGTCCTCACGGCCGCGATCCGGGCCCTGCGCTACAACCCCGAGCCGAACGCCCTCGCCGAGCTGCTCAAGCGCAAGAAGGACAAGGCCATCGTCGAGGACCCCGAGCTGGCGGTCGAGTACTACTACGCGCTGGGCCAGTCGGGCAGCGCCAAGGCCATCCCGGTGCTGGTCGACGACCTCTTCACCGGCGCCAAGGGCGACCAGGTGGCCCGCGCGCGGATCGCCTCGCTCGGCCACATCCGCGACAAGGAGTCGGTCGACGAGCTGATGGGCTACATGGTGTCGAGCCGCGGCGCCCGCGGCGGCCCGCGTTACATGCAGGACGTCCGCGCCGCGCTGGTCGTGCTCACCGGCGAGGACCACGGCACGAACACCCTCGAGTGGATCGGCTGGTGGAACGACAACAAGGCCAAGCTGAAGATCTCGCCCGAGGAGTGGCCGCTGCCCAACGCCCGGCAGCAGCGCCAGTGGCGCCTGCTGTGGGCCACCCCCGAGGAGAAGGAGGCCGCCCGCAAGGAGCGCGAGGAGCGCCGCGAGCGCGGCGAGGAGTCCGACGAGGACGAGGACTCCGACGAGGGCGACGGCGGGGCCGAAGGCGGCGGTGCCTGAGCCCCCGGCGGCGCTCCTGCGCGGCGCCGCCCTGTTCGACCGCGGCGCCTTCCTCGAGGCCCACGAGGTCTGGGAGGAGCACTGGGCCGCCCACGGCGGGCGCGGCGCCGCCCTCTACAAGGGCCTGATCCAGGTCGCCGTCGCGCTGCACCACTGGGAGCACGGCAACGCGCACGGCGCGCGCAAGCTCCACCGCAAGGGCGTCGAGTTGCTGCAGCCCTTCCAGCCCCGTCACGCGGGCCTCGACCTGGCGTCGTTCGTCACCGCCCTGGACGCCTTTTTCGCTCCCTTGCACGCGGCCTTCGAGCGTAGGCTGCCGTCTCCACAGATGCCGGCCGCCGGTCGGCCCCGGCTGAACCCCGCTTCCTGAATGCCATGAAGACTCTCCTCCTCCCGGCCGCCCTCGGCCTCGGCCTGCTCGGCCTCTCCTGCGCGACCCACGACACCGCCGTGCGCGGCGGCTACGCCCTGGCCATCACCGGCGCGGTGTTCGACGACACGACCACCTCGGTCTCCGGCGTCGACGCCGACACCGAACTCAGCGACATCGGCCTGCGTGTCGAGACCTTCACCGGCCCCGAGTCCTCGTTCTACGCCGGCCTGCACTTCCGCGAGTACGACGTGAAGGGCCAGGCGGGCAAGGCGGACGGCAACGAGCTGCACCTCGGCGGGCGGTACTACCTGATGCCCGACCAGCCGCTGCAGCCCTTCCTGCAGGGCGGCTTCTTCTACGGCGACGGCCTCAGCCTGAAGGGGACCAGCGACAGCGACGGCTACGCCGGCCTGGCCGTGGGCGGCGGCGCGACCTACTTCCTCGCCCAGAGCGCGCTGGTCGAGGCCGGCCTGCGCTATGACAAGACCCTGATGCACCCCGAGTTCTCGAGCGGCGGCTCCACCACCGAGTTCGAGATCGACGGCTGGTCGGCCTGGCTCGGCCTCGGCATCAGCTTCTGATCCGGCCGCAGACGAGAGCGGCGGCCTCCCCCACCGGGGAGGCCGCCGCTGTGCTTTCGACCGCGCCGCGTCAGTCCTTGGCGCGCAGCCAGCGCACCATCTCGAACAGCTTCGGCGGCTGGCCGGTGCGCAGGATGGCGATGCGGAAGATCTTGCCCGTCAGCCAGATCATGACGACCACCGAGACCGCCAGCACGACGCTGGTCCCGACCAGGTCGAAGGTCGGCAGGTCGGGCGAAGCGAAGCGGTTCATCATCACGAAGGGCGTGTAGAGCGGGATCCAGGACAGCACCGTGGCCAGGGTGCCGTTCGGCTCCTTCGGGATGAACATCATGGTGAGCAGCGGCACCATCATGATCATCATCACCGGGCCCATGAAGTTCTGCGCCTCCTTGATCGTGTTGCACACGCTGCCGATGGCCAGGAAGATGCCGGCGTAGAGCAGGTAGGCGGCCAGGAAGTAGCCCAGGAAGGGGTAGATCAGGCCGCTCTCCTGGATGACCTCGAGCAGGTAGCGGGCGATCTCCATCTCCGGCCCGGCCTTCCAGGTCAGCACCGCGATCAGGGTGCCCACCCAGGCGAGCAGCATGGTCGTGCCGACCGCGGCGATGCCGAACAGCTTGCCGGCCATGAGCTCGCCCGGCGTGACCGAGCTGAGCAGCACCTCGACGATGCGGTTCGACTTCTCCTCGACCGTGTTGTTGAGCAGCATCTGCACCACCGACATCAGCGCGATCCACAGCAGGTAGACGAAGCCGGCCGGGGCCCACTGGCGCACGATGTCGCTGGTGCCGGCCTCCTCCTCGCCCTCGCGCTTGGTCGGGTCCTTGGTCTGGACCTCGACCGAGAGGCCCTGGATGCGCAGGATCTCCTCCTGGCTGACGCCGGCGCCGGCGAAGCCGCGCTCGCGCAGCTCGGCGCCGAGCGAGCGCTCGACCAGGTTGCGCAGGTCGTCGTCGGCCAGGTTCTTGGCCCAGAACTCGACCTTGGCCTCCTCGTCGGTGAACACCGCCGGCGGAACGAGCACCGCGGCGAACACCTCCTGCGGCCGGCCGTCGAACTGGAAGCCGCCGCCCTCCTGCAGCATGCGCGCCTTCATCTCCGCCGAGAGCTCGGCGAAGGGCGCCGCCGCGTCGACCTGGCCGGCCACCGGGATGCGCATGAACTTGCGCGTCGGCAGCTCGAAGGGCTCGCGGTCGGGCTTCAGGGCGCCGGCCATCTGGGCCTGGCCGAGGAAGACCTCGTGGCCGCCGGCGGCCTGGAAGGCCTGGAAGCCGAGCTCCTTGAGCTCCTCGATCTTGCGCTGGATCTCGGCCGGGTCCTTGCCCAGCTCCCCCACCAGGGCTTCGGCGGCGCCGTCCCCGGCGGCAGCGGCGGCCATCTGCTCGATCTCCGCGCTGCGGTTCTTCTCGAGGTAGACCAGGCAGGCGTCGTAGACCCGGCGCTGGTAGCTCCGCTCGATGGCCTCGTCGATCACCGCCTCGGCCTCGCCCGACTGGTCGACGAGGACGAAGTAGCGCGTCGGGGTGGCGTGCTCCTCGAGGAAGCGCGGCACGTAGAGCATCGCCATCAGGATCACCGGGAACAGCAGGATGCCGACCCAGAAGCCCTTGGTCTTGACGTTCTCGGCGTACTCGCGCAGCGCGATCAGGAAGGCGTATCTCATCGCAGGGCGGCCTCCTTGGCCTCGGGGCCGACGAGGTGGACGAAGACCTCGTGGAGGTCGGGGTCGCGCCGGTCGAAGCGGCGCAACCGCAGCCCGCCCTCGAAGCAGGCCTCGAGCAGCTGCTGCGGGTCGGCGCCCTCGCGCAGCTGGAACTCCCACAGCTCGGGCTGCTCCGGGTCCGGCTGCCGCGCCGCGGAGACGGCCGGCAGCTCGCCCAGGCGGGCCAGCTCGGACGGTCCCTCGACCAGCACCCGCCGCGGCATCACCGCCTTGGCCTCGGCGATCGTGCCGTCGAAGATCTTGCTGCCCTTGGCGATCAGCAGGATGCGGTCGCAGATGCGCTCGGCGTGCGACATCACGTGGGTCGAGAAGACGATGGTGGCGCCGGCCGCGCTCATGTCGCGGATGACGTCCTCCATGACTTCCTGGTTGACCGGGTCGAGCCCGCTGAAGGGCTCGTCCAGCACCACGAAGTCGGGGTCGTGGGCGATCGAGGCCAGCACCTGCACCTTCTGCTGCATGCCCTTCGAAAGGGCCTCGGTGCGCGCCTCGGCGAAGTCCTTCAGGCCGTAGCGCTCGAGCAGCTCGTAGGCGCGGGCCTTGGCCTGCTTGCGCGGCACGCCCTTGAGGGAGGCGAAGTAGGCCACCGTGGCCACGGCCTTCATCTTCTTGTAGAGGCCCTTCTCCTCCGGCAGGTAGCCGATGCGGTCGCGCACCTCGAGGGCGCTGGGCCGGCCGAGGATGGCCAGCCGGCCGCTGGTCGGCCGGATGATGTCGAGGACCATGCGGATGGTCGTCGTCTTGCCGGCGCCGTTGGGGCCGAGGAAGCCGTAGATCGAGCCCTTCGGCACGCTCAGGCTGACGTCGTCGACCGCGGTGAAGTCGCCGTAGCGCTTCGTGACGTGTTCCAGTTCCAGGGCGATCTCGCTCACGATCCCACCATCTCCGTGTCCAGGGTCGGCGGCATGACGCGTGCGGCCGCGCAGGCGGCCTCGACGTCCTCGACCTCCTTCGGCGTGGCCGAGGTGAGCACCTCGTGGCCGCCGGGGGTGATCAGCACGTCGTCCTCGATGCGGATGCCGATGCCGCGCAGCTCCTCGGGAACCCGCTCGTCGCCGGCCGGGAAGTAGAGGCCGGGCTCGACGGTCAGGCACATGCCGGCCGCCAGCGGCCGCGGGCCCTTGCCGAGGGTGTAGGCGCCGGCGTCGTGGACGTCGAGGCCGAGCCAGTGGGAGGTGTTGTGCATGTACCAGGGCTTGTAGAGCTCCTCGGCGATGATCTGCTCGACCGGCTGGTCGAGCACGCCGAGCTCGCGCAGGCCCTCGGAGAGCACGCGCACGGCCTCCTGGTGTACGCCTTCCCACGGCTGGTCCGGCGCACATTTCCCGATCGCCGCCTTCTCCGCGGCGAGCACCACCTCGTAGACCCGCCGCTGCGCCGGGCTGAAGTGGCCGTTGACCGGGAAGGTGCGGGTGATGTCGGCGGCGTAGCCGGAGAACTCGGCGCCGGCGTCGATCAGGACCAGGTCGCCGTCGCGCAGCCGGTCGTCGTTCGTGGTGTAGTGCAGGATGCAGGCGTGCGCCCCGCCGGCCACGATCGAGGGGTAGGCCCAGCCGTCGCCGCCGTGGCGCCGGAAGGTGTAGTCGACCAGGGCCTCGAGCTCCCACTCGCCCATGCCCGGAGCGGCCTGGGCCATCGCCAGCAGGTGGGCCTCGGCGGTCACGGCAGCGGAGCGCCGCATCCACTCGAGCTCGGCCTCGCTCTTGTGCAGGCGCAGGTCGTGGATCACCGGCGTCGGGTCCACCAGCGCCGCCGGCGGGTGGATGCCCAGGCGCGACTTGTTGCGCGCGGCGCGAAGCACGCGCCCGACCAGGCCGTCGGTGGCGGCGTGCTCGCCGACGCGGTACCAGAGGCGCGCGGCGGCGTGGATCGCGCCGGTCACCCGCTCGTCGAGCTCCTCGACCGGGTGCGCGGCGTCGAGGCCCAGCTCGGCGACCACGCCCTCGGGGCCGAGGCGCACGCCGGTCCACGTCTCGCGCTCGGGGTCGCGGGGCAGGCAGAACAGCGTCGCCGGCGGCAGGCCCTCGACCTCCTTGGCCAGCAGCAGCAGGCCCTCGGCCTCGCGGTGGCCGGTGAGGTAGAGGTAGTCCGACTGCTGGCGGAAGGGGTACTCGACGTCGTGGTTGCGGGTGACGTGTCCGGCTCCGGGGAACAGGGCGACGTCGCCGGGATCCATGCGGTCGAGGAAGGCTCGGCGGTGCTGCGCGTGCATGGCGGTGGGGTTGCGGACGGGCCGCGGATTCCCCATTCTCGGAGCGCGGAGGGCGCGGTCAACGCGCCCTCGTGCCGGAAGGCGATACGAGGCCCTCACGCGCGACTATCCTGGGATCCCCGCCGGGTTCTCTCCCCCCCATGAAGATCGACCTGAAGACCGCCCAGGCCCTGACCTCGGACGAAGCGAAGGACACGCTGCTGCTCTTCCGCAACCTGGGCGACGATCCGCTGGCGATCTCCGAGTCCTTCCGCGGCCTGTTCCCGAAGAAGATCGCCGAGGCGCTGGCCGAGCTGCGCGCCCTGCGCCGCCGCGCGACCACCAAGTTCCGCCACGGGCTGGACATGTTCTTCACCAAGGAGCAGCTCCAGCAGAGCTCCTCCGAGGCGGTGGCCGCCCACCGGGCCGAGCGCTTCGTGCGCGCCGGGGTGGAAGAGGTGTGGGACCCCTGCTGCGGCATCGGCTCCGACACGATCGCGCTCGCCTCGCGCGGCATCCGCGTCCACGCCTCGGACAAGGACCCCAGCGCCGCCCACTTCGCCGCCGAGAACGCCGCGGTGTACGGCGTCGAGGGCGCCGACTTCCGCGAGCTGGACTGCGCCGAGGCGCCGGAGGAGATCGGCCCCGGCACGCTCTTCCTCGACCCCTCGCGCCGCCGCGGCAGCCGCCGGATCATGAGCCCCGAGGACTGGTCCCCCGCCCCGGCCATGGTCGCGCGGCTGCTCGAGGGCCGCCCCGGCGCCGGGGTGAAGCTCTCGCCGGCGGTCGACCTCGACAAGCTGTGCGAGATCTACCCGCAGCCGGACGAGATCGAGGTGATCTCGCTCAAGGGCGAGGCCAAGGAGACGGTGTTCTGGTACGGCTGCCTCGCCAGCGGGGTCGAGCGGCGCGCCACCGCCCTGCCCGCCGACGAGAGCTACGCCGGCGCCGCGCAGGCCCAGGCCGCGGCCGGCGAGATCGGCGCCTTCGTCTTCGACCCCGATCCTGCGCTGGTCCACGCCGGACTGCTGGGCGCCTTCGCCGCCGAGCACGGCCTGCACGTGCTCGACCCCGAGATCGCCTACCTGAGCGGCGAGGAGGCGGTCGAGACGCCCTTCCTCGACGCCTTCCGCGTGCTCGCGGTCGAGACCCTCGACCCGCGCAAGATGCGCAAGGTGCTGCGCGAGCACGAGGTCGGCAGCCTGCAGATCCGCAAGCGCGGGATCGCCGAGCGGCCGCAGACCCTCGAGCAGCGCCTGCTGCCCAAGCGGCTCGGCGACCGCCACCTCACCCTGCTCGCCGCCCGCATCGGCGACCGGCACCTCGGCGTCCTCGCCGAGCCGGTCGAGTTCGCATGAGGACGCGGGCGGTCCTGGCCGCGGCCCTCCTGCTGGCCGCCTGCGGCCGCGAAGCCGGCCCCGCCCCGCCCACCGACCGCCTGCGCTTCGCCCTCGGCCAGGCCCTCGGCGACTTCGACCCTCGCGAGGCCTGGAGCACGGCCAGCCAGGTGCTGCAGCGTCAGGTCTACGAGGGGCTGGTCGAGTACCGGCCCGGCTCGCGCGAGGCCTTCCAGGGCCTGCTGGCGTCCGACTGGGAGGTCTCGGACGACGGCCTCGAGTGGCGCTTCCGTCTGCGCCCCGACGCCCGCTTCCACGACCCCCACCCCGAGCCGCTGTGGCCCGGCGGCACGCGACCGGTGACGGCGGCGGACGTGGTCGACTCCTTCCTGCGCCTGGCGGACCCGCGCACCGACGGCGGCAACGCCTTCGTGCTCGAAGGCCTGCTCGCCGGGCTGGACGGCTTCCGCCTCCGCTGCGGCGGGAGCGCGGAAGAGGCCGACGCCGCCTGGGAGGAAGCCCGGGCCGGCGGCCTGCCCGGCCTGCGCGCCGAGGGCGACGCGGTCGTCGTCCTGCGCCTCGCGCGCCCCGCGCCCGACCTGCTCGCGCGGCTCGCCTCGGCCTACCTGGTGGTCACTCCGCCCGAGGCCTTCCGGCATCCCGAGCGCGGCCTGACCGACCACCCGGTCGGCAGCGGGCCCTACGTGCTGGCCGAGTGGAAGCCGCCGACCCGCGCGCGCTTCACCGCCACGCCCGGCTGGCGCGGCGACGTCGACGAGTTCGGGCCCCAGCCGCACGTCCGCGAACTGGTCTTCGAGTCGGTGCCCGAGGGCGCGACGCGCACGCTGCTGTTCGAGAACGGCGAGATCGACCGCCTGTCCCCGGGCCAGGACAGCTTCGCCAACCTGGTCGTCGACGACGCGCCCTCGCCCGCCCTGCGCGCGCGCGGGGTCCGCCTGCTGGTCACCGACACGCCGGACCTGAGCATGCTCGTGCTCAACCTCGACGACCCGGTGCTCGGCGTGCGGCCGGGCGACGAGGCCGGCAACGCGCGCCGCCTGGCCCTGCGGCGCGCGATCGCGCTCAGCTTCCCCTACGAGCGCTGGCACCGCGTGATCCGCAACGGCGTGTGGGCCGAGCCGGCGCGCCGCTGGCTGCCGCCGGGCCTGCGCGAGACCGCCGGCCTGCCCGAGTCGGCCTGGCGCCGCGCCGACCCGGCCGAGGCGCGCCGCCTGCTGGCCGAGGCCGGTTGGGGCGTGGAGCAGCCGCTGCCCGAGCTCGAGCTGTCCGTCGTCGCCGGCAACCAGGCCGTCGCCGACCTCGCCGACCTGCTCGCTGCGGGCCTGGCGGAGGCCGGCCTCCCCTGCCGCGTGCAGGCCTGGTCCGCCGCCGAGTACTCGCAGCGGGCGCAGCAGGGCCAGCTGCAGCTCCACGTCTGGTCGTGGGCGCTCGACTGGCCGGACGCGGCCAACCTGCTGCAGATCTTCCACGGCGCCAACGCCGGCGGCGGGGTGAACCGCGCCAACCTGCGCTCGGCCGAACTCGACGCCCTGCTCGACCGCTTCGCCGCGCTGGCCCCCTCGGCCGAGCGCGACGCCCTCGCCGCGCAGGTCGTCGGACTGCTCGACGCGGAGCTCCCGGTGGTCCCGGTGGACCACCGCCGCGGCTACCTGCTGCTGCAGCCCTGGCTGCAGAACGTCGAGGTCAACCCCTTCGACCTCTTCCCGTGCAAGCGCTTCGTCCTCGCTCCGGCGGACTGATCCGCCTGGCCCTCGGGCGGCTGCTGAGCGCGCTCTCGCTGGCGGTCGGCGTGAGCCTGCTGCTGTTCCTGGTCTTCGACAGCGGCCTGCTCGGCGACCCGGCACTGCGCGCGGCCGGCAAGCACGCCGACGCCGAGGCGGTGGCGCGCGCCGCCGAGCGCCTCGGGCGCATCCGCGACTACCGGCCGGCTGCGGCGGTCCTCCGGCTGCGCGGGGAGCCGGCCTCCTTCGCGCTGAGCGCCGAGGACGGCCGCCTCGTGCTGCGCAGCTTCGAAGGCGCCGAACTCGGGGCGGTGGAGGCGAGCGGCCTCGGCGTGGGCGCCCTGCTCGCGGCGCTGCCGCTGCCGGCGGGCTCCACGCTGGAGGTCGAGGCCCCCGACCCCGCCCTGCGCGCGGACGGCCTGCTCGTGGCGCTCGGGCGCGGCCGCGCGGTGCTCGACACGCGCGCGCCGCTCGCCCTCGGATGGGCCGAAGCCGTCCCGCGGGGCGAGCACTTCCTGCGCCAGACCGGCGCGCTGCTGCGCCTGGACTTCGGCCGCACCCGGCAGGGCCGCCCGGTGGCCGAGGAGCTGCGCGAGCGCGGCGCGCGCTCGCTCGCCCTGGCCCTGCCGGCCTTCCTCACCACGACCCTGCTGGCCCTCGCCGCCGCCCTCGGCGCGGTCGTGCGGCGCGGCTGGCTGGACCGCAGCCTCGGCTGGCTCAGCGTCGGCCTGATGTCGGTCAGCTCCCTGGTCTGGATTCTGGTCCTGCAGCGCGGCCTCGCGGCCGAGCTCGGTTGGTTCCGCATCCAGGGCTGGGAGCCGCCCTACGCAGCCTCGCTGGCGCTGCCGGTGATCGTCTGGGTCGTGGTGGGCTTCGGTCCCGAGCTGCGCCTCTACCGCGCCCTGGCCCTCGAGGAGCAGCGCGCGGCCTACTGGCGCACGGCGCGCGCGAAGGGCTGCAGCCCCGGCCGCGCCGCCTGGCGCCACCTGCTGCCCAACCTGCTGCCCCCGGTCCTCACGCAGGTCGTCGTCGCCCTGCCCTTCCTGCTGCTCGGCTCGCTGCTGCTCGAGCGCTTCTTCGGCATCCCCGGCCTCGGCGACTGGACGGTCGCCGCGGTGCTCGACCACGACGAGCAGGTGCTGCGCGCGACCACCTTCCTGTTCGCCCTGCTCTACCTCGGCGCGCAGTGGCTGACCGACCTGGCCCACGCCTGGGCCGACCCCCGCCGGCGGAGGTCCGCGTGAGCCGCCGCCTGCTGCGCCTCGGGCTGCTCCTCTACCTGGCCGTCGGCCTGGCCGCCGCGGCGGGCTGGATCGGTGCCGACTGGGCCGTGATGCGCGACGGCGCCGAGGCCCTTCCGCCGGGCGGCGGCGCGCTGCTCGGCACCGACCACCTCGGCCGCGACGTGCTCGCCCGCGTGCTGCAGGGCACCTGGGTCGCGCTGCTCGTCGGCGGGGTGGCCGCCGGCCTGGCGGTGGCGGCCGGCACCCTCCTCGGCCTCCTCGCCGGCTGGTTCCGCGGCTGGCTCGACGAGCTGCTGCTGTGGTGCTCCGGGGTGGTCGCGGCCGTCCCCGGCATCCTCCTCATCCTCGTCGTCGGCTACGCGCTCGACCGCGGCCTGGCCTCGGTGTGCCTGGCCATCGCCCTCGCCACCTGGGTCGGCGTCTTCCGCCTGGTGCGCGGCGAGGTCCTGCGCCTCAAGGAGCTCGAGTTCGTCGCCGCGGCGCGCGCCGCCGGGGCCGGCGCGGGCGCCGTCCTCCTGCGCCACCTGCTGCCCAACCTGCGCCGACTGCTCGCGGTGCAGTTCTCGCTGCGCTTCGTCTACGCGGTGAAGGCCGAGGTCCTGGTCAGCTTCCTCGGCGTCGGCCTGCAGAGCGAACCGAGCTGGGGCCGGATGATCGCGCGCGCGCAGGTCGACCTCGGCAACGGCCTGTGGTGGCCGCTGGCCGCGGCCACCGCCGCGATGGCCGGGCTGGTGCTGGTCGTGCAGCTGCTGGCCGAGGACGCCGCCGAACCCGCCTGAGCGCCTCAGTCGGCCGCGCGGTAGCGCCGCCCGTCGTGCTCGAAGCGCACGATCGGCCGCTCGAGGTCGTGGTAGAGCAGGTTCCACCAGCCGCCCGCGGCGGCGCGCGGGATCCACTCGCTGCGCACGCGCCACGACTTCTCGGCGTTCATGTCGTAGGCCATGATGAACGGCAGGTGGACGTGGTGGCGCGTCGGCACCACGTCGGCCCAGAAGCAGGCGGTCTCGCCGCCGTCCTCGAGCAGCACGAGCGAGACGCCGTCGGAGTGGCCGCCGAGCTCGACCATGCGCAGGCCGGGCAGGACCTCCTGCTCGCCGACGAAGGTCTGCAGCAGGCCGGCCTCGACCACCGGCAGGAGGTCCGCCTGCCGGTAGCTGGCCCGGCGCAGGTGGTCGGGGTCCAGCGCCGCGCGCTTCTCGGACTCGGGCATCCAGTGCGCCGCGCGGGGGAAGACGGGCCGGCCGTCGGCGCCGCACAGCGCGCCGATGTGGTCCCAGTGGCCGTGCGACATCAGGCAGTGGGTCACCTCCTCGGGGGCGACGCCGGCCGCGGCGAGCGAGGCGACCAGGCCGCCGCTGGCGTGCGTGATGTGGAACATCGCGCGCTGCTTGTCGTCCCAGCGCTGGCCGAGCCCCGGCTCGACGACCACGGTGTGCTCGCCGTCCCGCAGCAGGAAGGGGTTGGCGGCCAGCGGGACGGTGTGGTCCTCGTGGACCGGGGTCAGGCGCTCCCACAGGGTCCGCGGCACGACGCCGAACATGGCGCCGCCGTCGAGGGCGAACTCGGCGTCGCGCAGGGCGGTCACCCGCCACCGCCCGACCTGCACCTGCGTGCGGCCCTCGCTCACCCCATCCGGCCGGCGAGCTGCCGGATCAGGTCGCGCGAGATGATCAGCTTCTGCACCTCGCTGGTCCCCTCGCCGATCGTGTTCAGCTTCGAGTCGCGGTACATGCGCTCGACCGGGTACTCGCGCGAGTAGCCGTTGCCGCCGAAGATCTGGATCGCCTCGTAGCTGGCGCGCACGCTGACCTCCGAGGCGAAGTACTTGGCCATCGCGGCGGCGACGCCGTAGTCGCGGCCGGCGTCCTTGAGGCGCGCGGCGTGGTACACGAGGTGGCGCGCCGCGGTGACCTCGGTGCGCATGTCGGCCAGCTTGAAGGCCACCGCCTGGTGCTTGGCCAGCGGCTTGCCGAACTGCTCGCGCTCGAGCGCGTAGCGGCCGGCCTGGTCGAGCGCGCCCTGGGCGATGCCCAGCGACAGCGCGCCGATCGAGATGCGGCCGCCCTCGAGGGTCTTCATGAAGGTGGCGAAGCCGGTCTCGGGCTCGCCGAGCAGGTTCTCCGCCGGCACGCGGCAGTCCTGGAACACCAGGTTCGTCCAGTCCGAGCCGCGCATGCCGAGCTTGGTCTCGCCCTTCTCGACGCTGAAGCCCTCGGTGTCGCGGTCCACGACCAGCGCCACGATGCCCCTGGAGCCGAGCGACTTGTCGGTCTGCGCAGTGATGACGAAGGGCTTGGCGTGGCTGCCGTTGGTGATGAAGCACTTGGCGCCGTTGACCACGTAGTGGTCGCCGTCGAGCACCGCGGTGGTCTGCGTGCCGCCCGAGTCGGAGCCGGCGTTCGGCTCGGTCAGGCCGTAGGCGCCCATGGACTCGCCGCTGCACAGGCCGGGCAGGTAGCGCTCCTTGAGCGCGTTGCTGCCGAAGGCGTAGATCGGCCAGGTGCCGAGCGAGACGTGCGCCGCGTAGGCCAGGCCGGTGCTGCCGCAGACGCGGCCGAGCTCCTCCACCGCGATGATGTAGCTCAGGTTGTCCAGGCCGGCGCCGCCCCACCGCTCGGAGAAGGGCAGGCCGGGCAGGCCGAGCTCGCAGATCTGCTCCCACACCGGGAGCTGGAAGGTGCAGGTCTCGTCCGCCTCGCGCGCGACCGGGGCGACCACCTCGTTGGCGAAGCGCTGCACCGTCTCGCGGATCATCAGCTGCTCCTCGGTCAGGTCGAAGTTGGTCACGGGGGTGTCCATCGTCTCGGGGGTGCTCATCGTTGCTCGGGGACGTTCTGTTCGATGTAGTCGGCGATGTCGGCGGTCGAGGTGCCGGGTCCGAAGATGCGGGCGTAGCCGTCGGCCTGCAGGGCGGCGGCGTCCGCATCGGGGATGATGCCGCCGCCGACCACCAGCACGCGGTCGAGCCCGCGGGCGCGCAGCTGGCGCAGCACCTCGGGAAGCAGCTCCATGTGGGAGCCGGACAGGATGGACAGGCCGACGACGTCGACGTCCTCCTGCTCAGCGGCGTCGACGATCTGCTCCGGCGTGCGGTGGAGGCCGGTGTAGATCACCTCCATGCCGCGGTCGCGGAGGGCGGCGGCGACCACCTTGGCGCCGCGGTCGTGGCCGTCGAGGCCGGGCTTGCCGACCAGCACGCGGATCTTGCGGGTACTCATGCTTTCGCTTCCTCGATGCGCCGCAGGACCTCGTCGGCCAGCTGCAGCGCGGTGGAGTCCGGCCGCGCGCCGGCCGCGAGGGCGGCGCGGGCGCGCTCGCGCAGGCCGTCGCCGTCCCACAGGCGGGCGCGGAGGGACTCGGTGAAGACGCGCCGCACGCGGGCGAGGTCGCGCTCGCGGCGGCGGGCGTCGAGGCGGCCCGCGGCGCGGTCCTCCTCGCGGCGCCGCTCGACGGCGGCGGCCAGTTCGACGACCCCCTCGCCGCGGCTGGCGCTGCACAGCAGCACCTGCGGGCGCGGTGAGGACGGGTCGCGCAGGTCGAGCGTCTGCTCGATCTCGTTGCGCAGGCGGTCGGCGCCGGGGGTGTCGGCCTTGTTCACGACGAAGACGTCGGCGGCCTCCATCAGGCCGGCCTTCATCGCCTGCACGCCGTCGCCCGAGGCCGGGGTCAGCACGACCACGGTGGTGTCGGCGGCGGCGGCGACGTCGATCTCCGCCTGCCCCACCCCCACCGTCTCGAGCAGCAGCTCCTCGAAGCCGAAGGCGTCCATCAGGTCGGCGGCGGCGCCCGTGGCCAGGCTGAGGCCGCCGAGGCTGCCGCGGCTCGCCATGCTGCGCACGAAGACGCCGTGGTCGCCGGTGCTGGCGTCCATGCGGATGCGGTCGCCGAGCAGCGCGCCGCCGGTGAAAGGCGAGGACGGGTCGACCGCGAGCAGGCCGAGGCGGCGGCCGGCCGCGGCCCAGTGCCGCGCCAGGGCGTCCACCAGGGTGGACTTGCCGGCGCCGGGCGGGCCGGTCAGGCCGGTGCGCCAGGCCCGGCCGGTGTCGGCGTGGACGGCCTCGAGCAGGGCGGCGGCCTGCGGGTGGGCGTCCTCCGCCCAGGAGATCGCGCGCGCCAACGCCCCCACGCGCCCGGCGCGGAAGCGCGCCAGCAGCTCGGTGAGGGCGGGAGCGGCGGCGGTCAAGGTCAGCCCAGCACGTGGCGCGAGATGACCAGGCGCTGGATGTCCGTGGCGCCCTCGTAGATCTCGGTGATGCGCGCGTCGCGGTAGTAGCGCTCGACCTGGAACTCCTGCGTGTAGCCGGCGCCGCCGTGGATCTGCACCGCGTCCTGCGCCGCGCGGTTGCAGGCGCGCGAGGCGAACAGCTTGGCCATCGCGGCCTCCTTCGAGCAGGGCTTGCCGGCGTCGCGCAGGGCCGCGGCGCGGTGCACCAGCAGGCGGGCGGCGTCGAGCTCGGTGGCCATGTCGGCCAGCTTCCAGGCGACGGCCTGGAACTGCCCGATCGGGCGGCCGAACTGCTCGCGCTGGTTGGCGTAGAGGGCGGAGTCCTCCAGGCAGGCGCGGTGGATGCCGACGGCTTGCGAGGCGATGCCGATGCGGCCGCCGTCGAGGGTCTCCAGGGCGATCTTGAAGCCGCCGGCCGGGTCACCGAGCACGTCGCCGTCGGGCACGAAGACGTCCTCGAAGACCATCTCGCTGGTCGAGCTGGCCCGGATGCCGAGCTTCTCCTCCTTCTTGCCGACCGAGAGGCCGGCGGCCTCGGCGGGCACGAGGAAAGCGCCGATGTTCTTGCCGCGCGGCCCCTCGGGGTCGGTCACCGCGTAGACCACGAAGAGGCCGGCGTCCGGCCCGGTGGTGATCCAGGACTTGGTGCCGTTCAGCTTCCAGCCGCCGTCCACGCGCTCGGCGCGGGTGCGGATCGAGGCGGCGTCCGAGCCGGCCTGCGGCTCGGTCAGGCAGTAGGCGCCGATCCGCTCGCCGGCGGCGAGCTGCGGCAGCCAGCGCTGCTTCTGGTCCTCGCTGCCGTACTTGGCGATCGGCCCGCACACCAGGGAGGAGTGGACGGAGATCGTCACCCCGGTGCCGGCGCACCAGCGGTTGACCTCCTCGAGCAGGATCGCGGCGTGGAGGTTGCCGAGACCGGCCCCGCCGTGCTCCTCGGGCACGATCAGCCCGAGGAAGCCGTTCTCGGCGGCCTCGGCCAGCGCCTCCGACGGGAAGCGCTCCTCGCGGTCCCACTGCGCGGCGTTCGGCCGGAGGGTCCGCTCGGCGTACTCGCGAGCGGACTCGCGGATCATCTCATGTTCTTCGTTCAGAAGGACTTGCATCGTTTCCACCCGGTGATGGGGCGTGCCATTATCGCACAGCCTCCCAGGACGGCACGGGAAAAGGGAACAGCCCCCTCCGCGACGGCTCTCAGTCCGCCTCGAGTTCGATGAAGCGCAGCCGCGGGAAGCGGGCCAGCATCTCGCGCTCGACGCGGTCGACCTCCTCCCCCACCCGGTCGAGCATCTCGCGGCCGAAGTCCTCGGCGAAGCGCTCGGCGGCGGCGCGGTCGCCCGGCGCCGGCAGGTGCGCGCGCACCCAGCCGTCCAGCTCGCGCCCGAACCAGGCGCCGTTGAAGTCGATGTCGACCTGCAGCTTCACGTGGTCGGCCGAGACGACCCGCGAGCGCACGCGCGAGACCTTGAGCACCGAGGGCTGGGCCCGCAGGAAGGCGACGGCCTCGGCCACCAGCTCGGGCGAGGCGGCCCGACCGAGCAGCAGGGTGCGGTTCTTCACGCCGAGCCAGACCGCGATGCCGCCCATCATCGCGCCGATCAGGATCGAGCCGACAGCGTCCCAGCGCGTGTCGCCGGTGGCGTGGGCCAGGCCGATGCAGGCGAAGGCGATGAGCACGCCGAGGCAGGCGACGGCGTCCTCGAGCAGGACGGCGATGGCCGAGGGGTCGGTGGCGGTGCGCAGGTACTGGAACAGGGTCTGCTCGCCCTTCTGCTTCCACACCGCCTTCACGGCGAGCAGGAGCACGGCGCCGTCGAGCAGCAGGCCCAGGGCGAGCACGGCGAAGACGTGCCAGCTCAGCTGGAGCTCGGGCGGATGGAACCAGGTGTGGATGCCGTGGTAGACCGTGACGCCGCAGCCGAAGACGAAGATGCCGACGGCCGACAGCAGGGCGAAGAGGAAGCGCTCGCCGCCGTAGCCGTAGTTGTGGCGCCGGTCCTCCGGGCGCAGCGAGCGCTTGAGCCCGACGTAGAGCAGGGCCTGGTTGGCGGCGTCGGCGGCGGTGTGGATCGCCTCGGACAGCATGGCGCCCGAGCCCGACATCAGGAAGGCGCCGAACTTGAGCACCGTCAGGACGGAATTCCCGACGACGGCTCCGAGGACGGCGGTCTTCGAATCGGCGGCCACGGGCCCGCGCGCCTCACTCGTAGCGGTAGAAGCCCTCGCCGCTCTTGCGGCCCAGCTTGCCGGCCTCGACGAGGCGGCGCAGCAGCGGACAGCAGCGGTACTTCGGGTCGCCCAGCCCCTCGTGCAGCACGTCGAGGATGTTGACGCAGATGTCGAGCCCGATGAAATCGGCCAGGGTCAGCGGTCCCATCGGGAAGTTGCAGCCGAACTTCATCGTCGTGTCGATGGCCTCGCGGGTGCCGACGCCCTCCATCAGGGCGAAGGCGGCCTCGTTGATCATCGGCATCAGGATGCGATTGGCGATGAAGCCGGGGTAGTCCTCGGCGATGCCGACGACCTTGCCCAGGCCCTCGCTCCAGGCGACGGTCTTCTCGAGGGTCTCCTCGCTGGTCCGCTCGCCGCGGATGATCTCGACCAGCTTCATCAGCGGCACCGGGTTCATGAAGTGCATGCCGATGACCTGCTGCGGCCGCGAGGTCACGGTCGCGATGCGGGTGATCGAGATCGAGCTGGTGTTGGAAGCCAGCACGGCGTGCGGCGGCGCGGCCGCGTCGATCCGACGGAAGAGGTCCTTCTTGACCTCCTCGTTCTCGAACACCGCCTCGACCACCAGGTCGGCCTCGGACACGGCCGCGGCCAGGTCGGTGGAGGTGGCCACGGAAGCGGCGACGGCGTCGGCCTGCTCCTGGCTCATCTGTTCCTTCTTGACGAAGCGGCCGAGGGACTTGCGGATCGTCCCCATGCCCCGCTCGAGGGCGGCCTCGTCCATGTCGACCATGGTCACGGCGTGGCCGTGCATGGCGAAGGTCTGGGCGATGCCGTTGCCCATGGTGCCGGCACCGATCACGGTCACGCGGATCTCGCTCATCATTCTTCTCCCGCGGCGGCGGGGGGATGGCGGATTCTAGCGGCGCGGCGCGGGCGGGTCCGTACCGACCCGCCCGCGCGTCATGCTGCGATCAAGGCTGGACCAGGAGCGGCCGCGCGACCGAGCTCGCCTGCACCGTCCCGAGTTGGAGGTGGAGGACCACCACCGCCAGGTGGAGCGTCCGCCCGACGAAGGGCGAGGCCACTCCGGGGCTCACGTGAAGGACCGCGGTCCCGTCGCCGTGGGCGTCCAGGATGCCGACGGGAGGCCAGAAGGGACCGTTGGGGGGCCGCCGCGCGGTGTAACGGAGGAGCCGGTCCATCCCCAGCGGGACCTCCACCCCGTCCAGGACCAGCGGGCCGGTCCCGCTCGCGGAGGCGAGCAGCAGGAACATGCGACCGGAGTCGGCGTCCGCGAAGTCGAGCTCGAGCGCCAGAGTGGCGCCGGCCGTGGCGGAGACGGCGGCCCCGTCCAGGTGCAGGCCGGCCTTGAAGCCGCCGAGGACGATCTCCCCGGCCCCTGCAGCTGCGGAAGGCCGCCCCGCCACCCAGTCGGAGTAGCCGTCCCCGTCGAGGTCCCCACCGGCCACCAAGGAGGCGACCGCTGGGGTGAATTCCCTGCCCTCCACGGCCCCCGTGGCCGGATCGAGGACCTCGAACCGTAGTCCGGTCCCGGCGACCGCCTCGACCGCTCCGTCCCCGTCCAGGTCGCCGGGGACGACGACCAGGGCGCCGAAGCCGTCGTGGGCGTACTGCCCGGTGCGCTCCCAGAGCACGCGGCCGGTCGCACCGGACAGCAGCGTGACCGAGCCGATCTGGAGGGCTCCGAGAGCGTCGGAGCAGGCCTGCCCGACCAGCTGGTCCCGCACGCCGTCCCCGTCCACGTCCCCTGCGTCCGCCAGGGCCCACGGAGCGGTGGAATAGGTGACGGAGCTGGCGGCATGGCGGCGCAGGACCGCCCCCGTGGCTCCCGAGAAGTAGGTGAGACGGACGCTGCTGGCCGAGTACCACGCGCCTGCGACCAGGTCGCCGAAGCCGTCGCGGTCGAGGTCGCCGGTGGCGAGGACGCTCGAGCCGCACTGCTCGTAGGGCAGCTCACCGTCGAAGCGGCGCAGCGGCTGGCCGGTCGACGAGGCGACCAGGTAGACCGCCCCGTGCTCGTTCGGCCCTGCGGCGGAGACCTCCACGGCGCCGACGAGGAGGTCCTCCCTGCCGTCGCCGTCCACGTCGTCGAACCGGGCGAGGGACGAACCGAAGTGGGCGTCGACCACCCCGATCTCGATTCGGGTGAGTTCGGCGGCGTCGGCGCCGGAGTAGACCGTGACCGAGCCGCCGTCCCACACGAGGCGGTCGTCGAGCGGCGCACCCACCACGAGGTCCGCGACGCCGTCCCCGTCCCAGTCCGGGTGGGCGAGGATCGCATCGCCGAAGAGGTGGTGGTTCGCCGCGCCGGTCACCACGAAAGGGCTCGCCCCCGTGGCACCGGAGATCCAGCGGACGGCGCGGTCACCGCTGCCCGACCAGCAGCTGGCGAAGTAGTCCGGCACGCCGTCGGCGTCGAAGTCGCCGGCGACGGCGAGCCTGAGGCCGGTGTTCTGCCCCGACTGACCGTGGGGCGGGACCGTGTGGTGCCCCCCCATTCGCCGCCGACCGTCTGCAGCAGCGGGAGGGCGAGGTAGGCGAGGAGGATGTGTGCCATGCCCTGCCCGTCACAAACCGCGTGCCAGCGGCGAGGACGGGCGGGGCCGGCTGCTGGGGTTACCGCGCGGGAACGGAGCCGCCCCTGCGGCCGCTCAGACCATCTCGAGCGACAGGGCGACGGCGTTGCCGCCGCCGAGACACAGCGTGGCGAGGCCGGTCTTCCCGCCGCGATCCTTCAGCGCGTGGAGGAGCGTGACCAGGATGCGCGCGCCGCTGGCGCCGATCGGGTGGCCCAGGGCGACCGCGCCGCCGTTGACGTTGACGCGCTCGGCGTCGAGCTCGAGGGTCTTCACCAGGGCGCAGGAGCCCGAGGAGAAGGCCTCGTTGATCTCGACCAGGTCGAAGGCGCGGCGGTCGAGTCCGGTGCGGGCCTCGAGGTTCTCCACGGCGGCCTTGGGGGCCATCATCACCCACTCCGGCGCCATGCCGCCGGCGGCATAGCCGGTGATCCGCGCCATCGGCGTGAGGCCGTGCTGTTCGCAGGCGGCGGCCGACGCGACGACCAGGGCGGCGGCGCCGTCGGAGATCTGCGAGGCGTTGCCGGCGGTGACGGAGCCGTCCTTCTTGAAGGCCGGGCGCAGCTTGCCCATGCCGGCGGCGTCGGTGCCGGGGCGGACGCCCTCGTCGGCGCGGAAGGAGACCGGGTCCTTCTTGCGCTGCGGCACCTCGACCGCGAAGGTCTCGGCGTCGAAGCGGCCCGCCTCCCAGGCGGCGGCGGCGCGCTGGTGCGAGCGCGCGGCGTACTCGTCCTGCATCTCGCGGGTGACGCCGTACTCGTCGGCCACCAGCTCGCCGGTCATGCCCATGTGCTGGTCGCTGTACACGTCCCACAGGCCGTCCCAGATCATCGCGTCGACCAGCTGGGCGTTCCCCAGCCGCACCCCGTCGCGGGCGGCGGGCACGAGGTAGGGCGCGCGGGTCATGCTCTCCATGCCGCCGGCGACGACGAGCTGGTTGTCGCCCGCCCGGATCGACTGCGCGGCCAGCATGACCGACTTGAGGCCGCTGCCGCAGACCTTGTTCACCGTGAAGGGCGGGACGGTGTCAGGCACCCCGGCGGCGCGCGCGGCCTGGCGCGCCGGGTTCTGGCCGACGCCGGCCTGCAGCACGTTGCCGAGGATCACCTCGTCCACGGCCTCGCCGCCGACGCCCGCGCGGGTGAGGGCCTCCTTCACGGCCAGCGCGCCGAGCTGGGGGGCGGTGAAGCCGGCCAGGGTTCCCTGGAAGCGGCCGATGCCGGTGCGGCAGGCGGAGACGAGGTAGACGTCGGTCATGTTCTTGCGTTGGGCTGGTCGGGCGGTGGCCGGGAGGAATTCTAGCCCTGCGCCGCCGCCGTGCCCTGGATGCCGAGCTCCTCGGCGTGCGGCCGCAGGGCCTCGATCAGGAACTCGACGTGCTCCTTCAGCTCGACGCCGAGCATCTCGGCGCCGGCGCGGCACTCGTCGCGGTCCACGCCAGCGGCGAAGCTCTTGTCCTTGAACTTCTTCATCACGCTCTTCGCCTTCTGCGTGGCGATGCCCTCGGGGCGCACGTAGCAGCTGGCCATGATCAGGCCGGTGATCTCGTCGCAGGCCAGGAGCGCCCGGTCGAGCAGGCTGTCGTAGCTGACCCCCCACTTCGTGTAGTGGGCGGAGATCGCGTGAGCGACCGACTCCTCGCCGCGCTCGCGCAGCCAGGCGACGACGCGGTTCGGGTGCTCCTCGGGCCACTGCTCGTAGTCCGCGTCGTGCAGCATCCCGGCGATGCCCCACTCCTCCTCGTCGGCGGCGCCCGACCCGTAGCGGTGGGCGGCGGCCCGCATGGCGATCTCGACGGCGCGCGCGTGGCGGCGCAGGGCGTCGGTGCGGGTCCAGGAGCAGAGGAAGTCCCAGGCCTCCTGCCGGGTCAGTCGCGTGGCCATGGCCCCAATCTAGCCCTGCTGGCTGCCCGCCCGATGATTTCCCTCGTTCCGGCTCCCGTTCCGTGGCATTCTTGATCGGGTTCCACCCGGGCCCGTCCGCCCGGTGCTCCCCTTCCCCTCTTCCTCCCCTTCCCCGTTTCCGAGGATTCCGATGAGATTCCACCCCTTCCTGGCCACCACGGTCGGTCTCCTTCTGACCGTCCCGGCCTTCGCCCAGTCCCCCGTCGACCTCAGCCTGCAGTTCCAGCCCGGCAAGGCGAACCTGAACGCCGGCCAGGGCGGTGCCCGCGCCACCGCGGCCTGCGACGACTTCAACCGCGCCAACAGCACCAACATGGGCGCGGACTGGACCGAGATCATCGGCGACTACCAGGTGCTCAACAACGAGTGCAGCACCACTTCCGGCGGCCTGGACTACATGGTCCACAACAGCGCCACCGACAACTACGACACCTCGGTGATCGAGTTCGACCTGAACCCGAACCTCGGCGGCGGCTACGCCTACAACGCCGCGATGATCGGCTACAACAGCGTCAACGGCGAGTCGATCTTCGTCAAGGTGCAGAACCAGTCCGGCCTGCCCGGCTACTCGAACTTCGGCTTCTACCACGCCAACAACGGCTCGGGCTACAACGGCTGGGGCGGCTTCGGCACGCTGCCCTACCAGATCACCGGCGGCCACGTCCGCGTCTCGGTGGACGGCGCCGGCGACAACGTCAACCTCGACATCGACGAGGACTACGACGGCGTCTACGAGATCCAGCTCGACGCCCCCGGCCTGATCGCGAGCGGTCTGCCCGGCCTGCTCGGCACCGGCGCCGCCCACGGCACCTGGTCCGCCGGCACCTTCGACAACTGGAGCTTCAACGGCGGCTGCAGCGGCCCTCCCGGACCGGCCCTGAGCGTCTCCGGTCTGGTCGCCGGTGGCGTGGTCACCATCTCGGTGGACCACTGCACCCCGGGCGGCCTGGTCCGCCACGGCTACTCGCTCTACGGCGGCGGCCCGACCGTCACCCCATTCGGCGACCTGCTGCTCAGCCCGCCCTTCACCGAACTCCCGGCCATCAGCGTCGGCGCGGCCGGCAGCGGCCAGTTGCAGGCGCCGGTGCCCCCCGGCACCACCGGCATCTCCGTCTGGCTGCACGCCCTCGACCTGGCCTCGCTGACCTTCACCAACGGTGTGGCCACCAACATCGGCTAATCCATCGGGGTCCAGCCACCGGGCGCCGCCTGCGCGAGCGGGCGGCGCCCGCTCCCTTTCCTCGGCTGCGCCCGATCCCCGCGGCCGGGTGCGGACCGGCTCAGAGCGCCATCGCGACCTGTTTGGCGCGGGCGAAGGCCTTGACCACCCCGACCCCGCTGAAGCTGTCGCCGGCGAAGTGGAGGCCGCCGAGGCGCGCGGCGGCGCCCTCGATGCGGGCCACCCGGTCGAGGTGCCCGATCTCGTACTGGGGCACCCCCCCCATCACGCGGCGGGTCCAGGTGCGCAGCGGCTCGCCGCGGATGCCGAGCAGCTCGACCAACGGGCCGTAGCAGGCCTCGAACAGCCCGGCGTCGTCGAGCGCGTGGGCCTCCTTGTCGAAGCTGCCGCCGATCAGCACGCGGATCTGGGCGAGACCGGCCGAGGTCTGGCCGGGGAAGATGGCGTGGGCGAACTGCACGCCGAGCGGTCGGAAGCCCTCGCTGCGCGCCGCCAGGAAGCCGAAGCCCTGGTCGATCTGCTCGCGGACCTGCTCGCGGCGGAAGGTCGCCGCCACCACGCACAGCGGGTCGCCGCGGATGCCGTCCGCGGCCTCGACCAGCTCGGGCGCCTCCTCGCGCAGGATGCGGGAGGCCGCAGGTGCCGGGCAGGCCATCACCAGCCGGCGCGCGCGGCACTCCTCCGCCCCGGCGCGTTCGAGCACCCAGTCCTCGCCGTCCTTGCGCGCGCGGTCGGGCGCCACGCCGAGGCGGCAGTCGTCGCCGAGCGCGGCCGCCCCGGCCTCGGCCAGCTCGGCCAGGCCGCGGGGGAAGCTGCACAGCTTGCCGGTGCCGACCGGCTCACCGGCGGCGCGCCGGCGCCGCTTGTCGCGCATGAAGCGGACGGCGCCGCGCACCAGCGAGCCGCTCTCGCGCTCCCAGCCGGCCAGCAGCGGGAAGGCGCCGGGCGCCGAGAGCCGGCCCGGGTCGCCGGCGTAGATGCCGCTGACGAAGGGCTCGAAGAAGGCGTCGGCCATCTGGCGGCCGAGGCGCCGGCGGGCGAACTCGCGCGCGCTCTCGTCGCCGCCGTCGCGCTTGGCGCGGACGAAGGGCTCGGCCAGCACGCGGAGCTTGCCGCCGAGGGTCAGGAAGGGCGTGGTCAGGAAGCTGCCCGGGCCGCTCGGCAGCGCGGTGATGCGCCCGCGGTGCAACAGGTAGCGCACCTTCTCCGCCGGCGCCGCAGCCACCGGGACGAGCCCCAGGTCGGCGGCCATCTCGGTCACCGCCGGCTCCTTGTCGAGCCAGCCGAGGGGGCCGAGCTCGACGACCTCGCCCTCCTCGCGCACGGTCAGCACCTTGCCGCCGGGCTGCTCCTCCCGTTCGAGCACCACCGCGCTCAGGCCGCGCTTGCGCGCGAAGTGGGCCACGGCGAGGCCGGAGTAGCCTCCGCCGACCACGGCGACGTCGTAGCGGTCCGGGGCGGCCATGCTCAGCCCTCGGCGAGCTCCTCGAGGACCAGCGCGCGCAGGATCGCCGTCAGGTCCGGCGCGTCGTTGAAGACGGGGACCCTCCGGTAGGCCTCGACCCCGGCCCCGCGCGCCACCTCGGCCAGCTGGACGTCGATCTCGTACAGCGTCTCGACGTGGTCGTTGACGAAGCTGACCGGCAGGACGACGAGGTTCTTCGCTCCCGCCCGCCCCAGGCGGGCCAGCTCGTCGACCGTCGCCGGCTCGACCCACTTGACCGGGGTGGCGCGGCTCTGGAAGGCGAGGTGCACCTCGACCCCGGGCAGGCGCGCGCGCAGCCCGGCGACGCTGGCCTCCACCTCGTCGACGTAGGGGTCGCCGCGGCGGACGTAGCTGACCGGCACGCCGTGGGCGCTGACCACGACCTGGGGCGGGTCGGCGTGCGCGGCGCGCGCCTCGTCGAGGGTGGCCCGGGTGCGCGCGGCGAGCGCGTCGAGGAAATCGGCGCGGTCCCCCCAGCGCGTGATCCGCTTCACCCGCGAGGCCGAGTAGCCGTGCTCGCGGGCCTTGTCGTCGAACAGGCGGAAGGAGCTGCGCGTGGTGGCGGTGGAGTACTGCGGGAACAGCGACAGCCCGACCACACGGCGGCAGCCGTCGGCGTGCGCGTGCAGCACGGCCTCGTCGATCAGCGGCGGGGTGTAGGTCATCGCCGCGTAGCAGCGGAAGTCACCGTCCCCGGCCAGGGCGCGCTGCAGCGAGGCGGCCTGCGCCATGGTCGTCGCGTTGTTCGGCGAACCCCCGCCGATCCGCGCGTACTGCTCGCGCACCTCGGGGGCGCGGCGGCGCGACACCAGCCCGGCCAGCGGCCCGCGGAACCAGTTGACCACCGGCGGCAGCCGGACCAGGTCCGGGTCGAGGAAGAGGTCGCGGATGTACCCCTCCACCTCCTCGAGGCGGCGCGGGCCGCCCATCTGGAGCAGGAGGATGCCGGTGCGGTCGCTCATCGCGTGACAGTCTAGACCGTCCGGCTGAAGCGGCCCTCCTTCTCCTGCTCCGGCAGGTAGGCGTCGAACAGCATGCAGACGTTGCGCAGGAACAGCCGGCCCAGCTCGGTCATGCCGAGGTGGTCCTCGCCGCGCTCGACCAGGCCGTCCTCCTCCATCTCGGCCAGCGCCTCCCACTGGGCGGCGAACTGCTCGCGGAAGGGCTGCCCGGACAGGGCCTCGACCTCGCGCAGGTCGAGCCACTGGTTGCACATGATCCGCTCGATGATCAGCTTGCGGACGCGGTCGTCCATGCTGAGCTGGTGGCCGCGGGCGATGGCGAAGCCCTCGTCGTCGAGCGCCTCATTCCAGCGGTTGAGCTTGCCGTGGGTCTGGGCGAAGCAGTTGCCGACCTCGGAGATGGCGGTCACCCCGAAGCCGACGTAGTCCGAGGCCGGCCGCACGGTGTAGCCCATGAAGTTGCGGTAGAGCCGTTTCTCGTCCACCGCGCGGGCCAGCTCGTCCTTCTTCAGCGCGAAGTGGTCGAAGCCGATCTCGGCGTAGTCGCCCTCGCCGCACAGGCGGCGCGCGGCGGTCCGCAGCAGCTCGAGCTTCAGCTCGGGCTCGGGCAGGCGGTCCATCGGCATCCGCTTCTGGTGGCTGTGCAGCCACGGCACGTGGGCGTAGCTGTAGATCGCCAGGCGGTCGGGCTGCAGGCGCAGGACCTGGTCCAGGGTGTAGTCCCAGGTCTCGGCGGTCTGGCCGGGCAGGCCGTAGACCAGGTCGAAGTTGACGCTGCTGAAGCCGAGCTCGCGGCAGGTGGTCAGCACGTCCTCGGTCTGCTGCACGGTCTGGTCGCGGCCGATCAGCTCCTGCACCTCTCCGTCCATGTCCTGCACGCCGAAGCTGATGCGGTTGAAGCCCAGCCGGCGCAGGGTCTCGAGCTGCTCGCGGGTGGTCACCGGCGGGTGCACCTCGATGGACAGCTCGGCGTCGGGCAGCACGGTCCAGTGCTCCTCGATCTTGCGATACAGGCGCTCGAGCTGCTCGCAGCTCAGGTGGGTCGGGGTGCCCCCGCCCCAGTGCAGGCCGCTGAGCCGGCGCCGCTGCGGCATCTCCGCGGCGGTGCGGTCGATCTCGCGGAACAGCCGCGCGAGGTACTCCTCGACCACGTCCTCGCGCTTGGTGATCACCACGTTGCAGGCGCAGAACAGGCAGCGCTTCTGGCAGAACGGCAGGTGGACGTAGATCGCGATCGGCTCGTCCGCCCGCTCGTCGGCCTGGCGCAGCGCGCCGACCCAGGCCTCGGCGTCGAAGGCGTCGGTCCAGACCGGGGCGGTCGGGTAGCTGGTGTAGCGGGGACCGGAGCGGTCGTACTTGGCGACCAGCTCGGCCGGGGCGTCAGACGGCTGCAGGGTCATGGTGGCGGACCTCGTCGCACAGGGCTTGCAGGTTCTCGAGCGGGGTCTGCGGCAGCAGGCCGTGCCCGAGGTTGAAGACGTGGCCGGGGCGGCCGGCGTTCTGCTCGAGCACGCGGCGGGCGGCCGCGCGCACCGAGTCGGGCGTGCCGAGCAGGCAGCCCGGGTCCAGGTTGCCCTGCACCGGGAAGGCGTCGCCGAGGAAGGCGCGCGCCTCGTCGAGCGGCTGACGCCAGTCGAGCGACAGGGCGTCGGCCCCGCTCTCGGCCATGCCGGGAAGCAGGTGGGCGCCGTCCTTGATCAGGTAGAGGCGCGGCACCGTCCCCTCGAGGCCGCGCATGACGCGCTGCACCGCCGGCAGCGCCGTGCGGCGGTAGAGGTCGAGCGGCAGCAGGCCGGCCCAGGTGTCGAACAGCTGGACCGCCTCGGCGCCGGCGTCGATCTGCTCCTGCAGGTAGACGACGGTCAGGTCGGCCAGGCGCTCGAGCAGCTGGGCGAAGAAGGCCGGGTCGCCGTAGACCGCGGCGCGCAGCCGGTCGTGCTCGCGCGAGCCGCCGCCGTCGAGCAGGTAGCTGGCCATGGTGAAGGGCGCTCCGGCGAAGCCGAGCATCGCCGTCCCCGCGGGCAGCTGCGGCTTGATCAGGCGGATCGCCTCGGCCACGTGGTCGAGCGAGCCGGGCGGCGGCGCGCAGACGCGGTGGAGGTCCTCGGCGCCGCCTAGCGGCTTCTCGAACACCGGCCCCGGCGCGAAGTCGATGCCGAAGTCCAGCGGCATCAGCGGCGTCAGGATGTCGGCGAAGAGGATCGCGCCGTCGAAGCCGAAGCGGCGGATCGGCTGCAGCGTGACCTCGGCCGCCAGTTCGGGCGTCGAGGCCATCTTGACGAAGCCGTGCTCGGCCTTGAGGGCGCGGTACTCGGGCAGCGCGCGCCCGGCCTGCCGCATGAGCCACATCGGGGTGACCTCGTTGGGCAGGCCGCGCAGGGCGCGGAGGATCGGCTTGGTGGGTTCGGTGGCGGTCATCGGGCCAGCTCCAGGGCTTCGGCGAAGCGCGCGGCGGCGAGGTCGAGGTCGGCCTCGGTCATGGCGAGGCTGAGGAAGCCCACCTCGTAGGCCGAGGGGGCGATCATCACGCCGCGCTCGAGCAGGGCGTGGAAGAAGCGGCGGTAGCGCTCGGCGCCGGAGGCCGGGATCGCGCCGTAGCTGCGCGGCGCCTCGGTGGCGTCGAAGCACAGCCAGAAGATCGAGGCGTCGCGGGTCAGGGTGACCGGCGCGCCGGCGGCGTTCTCGCGCTCGACCAGCGGGCGCAGGCGCTCCTCCCAGGCGGCGCCGAGCCGCTCGAGGCGGCCCCAGCCGTCCTCCTGCTCGAGCACGCCGAGCGCGGCGAGGCCGGCGGCCATGCACAGCGGGTTGCCGCTCAGCGTACCGGCCTGGTAGACGCCGCCCTCGGGGCTGATGCGGTCCATCAGCTCGGCGCGGCCGCCGTAGGCGCCGACCGGCAGGCCGCCGCCGATCACCTTGCCGTAGGTGACCAGGTCGGCGTCGTAGCCCTCGCGGCCGCAGTAGCCGCCGGGGCCGAGGCGGAAGCCGGTGATCACCTCGTCCACCACGAGCACGGTGCCGTGCTCGCGGGTCAGCTCGCGCAGGCGGTCCATCCAGGCGCGGCGCTGCGGCAGGAAGCCGCAGTTGGCCGGGATGCCCTCGACGAAGACCGCGGCGGTCTCGGCACCGTGTGCGGCGAACCAGGCCTCGAGCGCGGCCTCGTCGTCGAGCGGCAGCACGCCGGTCCACTTCGACCAGTCGGCCGGCACGCCGGCGCTGGAGGACTCGCCGAAGGTGGCCAGGCCGGAGCCCGCCTGGACCAGGAAGGCGTCGCCGTGGCCGTGGTAGCAGCCGTCGAACTTGACGAAGCCGTCGCGCCCGGTGACCGCGCGGGCCAGGCGCAGCGCGCTCATCGTCGCCTCGGTGCCGCTGTTGACGAAGCGCACGCGGTCGGCGACCGGCGACAGCGCGACGACCTTCTCGGCCAGCTCGGTCTCGGCGCGGCAGGGCGCGCCGTAGCTCGTGCCGCGCGCGGCGGCGCGCTGCACCGCGTCGACCACGGCGGGGTTCGAGTGGCCCAGGATCAGCGGGCCCCACGAGTTGACGAAGTCGAGGTACTCGTTGCCGTCCTCGTCGGTCACGCGGCAGCCGCGCGCGTCGGCCAGGAAGGGCGGGACGCCGCCGACGGAGCGGTAGGCGCGCACGGGGGAGCTGACCCCGCCGGGCATGACGCGGCAGGCGCGCTCGTAGAGCTCGGCGGAACGGGTGGTGGTGGTGGCGGCGGACATCAGTCGATCCATCCTTCGGCGGCGGCCTGGGAGGCGTGGTAGGTGATGATCAGGTCGGCGCCGGCGCGGCGGATCGCGCCGAGCACCTCGAGGGTCATGGCCTTCTCGTCGGCGAGGCCCTCGCGGGCGGCCGTCTTGACCAGGGCGAACTCGCCCGAGACGTTGTAGGCGACGACCGGGACGTCGCTGTCGGCGGCGACGTCGGAGATCACGTCGAGGTAGGCCAGGGCCGGCTTGACCATGACCAGGTCGGCCCCCTCGTCGAGGTCGAGGCGCAGCTCGCGCGCCGCCTCGCGGCGGTTGCGCGGGTCCATCTGGTAGCTCTTGCGGTCGCCGAAGCCCGGCGCCGAGCCGGCGGCGTCGCGGAAGGGGCCGTAGAAGGCCGAGGCGTACTTGGCCGAGTAGGCCAGGATCGCGGTGCCCTCGTGCCCGGCGGCGTCGAGCGCGGCGCGGATCACGCCGATGCGGCCGTCCATCATGTCGGACGGGCAGACGAAGTCGGCGCCGGCCTCGGCGAGCACGACGGCCATCTCGGCCAGCCGCGCGACCGAGGCGTCGTTGACCACCTCGCCGTCCTCGACGAAGCCGCAGTGGCCGTGGTCGGTGTACGGGCAGAGGCAGACGTCGACCATGACGACCAGGGCCTCGCCGTAGGCCGCCTTGAGCGCGCGCACCGCCTCGGGCACCTCGCCGTGGGCGTCCACCGCGCCGCTGGCCGCGGCGTCCTTCGCGTCCGGCACGCCGAACAGCATCACGGCGCCGACGCCGCGGGCGAGGTCCTCGCCCACCCGCTCGACCAGCCGGTCGGGCGAGAAGCGCTGGATGCCGGGCATCGTGGCGATGTCCTCGACGCGGTCCTTCCCCGGCAGGACGAAGTGGCCCTGCACGAGGTGGCGCAGGCGCAGCTCCGTCTCGGCGACGAGGTGGCGCACGGCGGGGTTGCGGCGCAGGCGCCGCGGGCGTTGCGGGAGGTCGAGGCGGTCGGTCATCGGGCGAGCAGCTCGCGAAGAGCCGCGGGGTCGGGGCGGGACAGGGTGGCGGCGACGGGGAAGCCGCGCTCGCGCGCCTCCCCGGCGGTGGTCGGGCCGACCGCCCACACCGGGTGGTCGGCGGGCCGGTCGACGCGCTCGGCCAGCGAGCGCGCGCCGGACGGGCTGAACAGGAGCACCGGCTCGCCGGCCTCCGGGGCCGGGCCGTCGGCGGCGACCGACTCGTAGAGCTCGAGCACCGTGACCGGGTGGCCGGCGGCCTCGAGGTCGCGCCGCAGCTCGGGGCGGCCGCCGCGCGCGGCGACCAGCAGGAGCGGGAGGTCGGGGTCGACGTCGAGGGCCAGGAAGCTCGCGGCCAGCTCGGCGCCGCCCCCCGCCCCGACCAGCTCGGCCTCGGCACCGAGCGCGGTGAGCGCGGCGGCGGTGACCGGGCCGACGGCGGCGGCGCGCAGCGCGGGCGGCCAGGCGAAGGAGCGGCCCGCGCGCTGCTCGGCCAGGCGGCGGCCGAACAGCTCGACGCCGCGAGCGCTGGCGAAGAAGACCCAGCCGAAGGCCAGCAGGCCGTCGAGGGCAGCGGCCCCGGCCTCGTCCAGCTCCAGCTCGCGGGTGCGGATCAGCGGCAGGGCCCGGACCTCGTAGCCGGCCTCCTCGAGCGCCGCGCGCCAGGGCGCGGCGTCGGCGGAGGCGCGGCCGATCCAGGCGCGGCGACTCATCCCTGGGCGTCCTGCGCCAGCAGGGCCTGCCGGGCGGCGCCGGCGACGGTGGCGGGGTCGGGTCCGGTGACCTCGGCGCGGGCCAGCAGCGGCGCGCCGGGGCGCTCGGGGGTCGGGCCGAGGGCCGCGACCAGGCGCAGACCCTCGCCGTCGGCCAGGGCGCGCGCGCCGAGCGGCAGGCCGCAGCCGCCGCCGAGGGCGCGCAGCAGGGTGCGCTCGGCCTCGACCTCGCGCGCCGCGGCCGCGTCGTGCATCTGCTGCAACAGCGCGAAGGTCGCGTCGTCGTCGGCGCGGCACTCGATCGACAGCGCGCCCTGCCCCGGGGCGCCGGGCCAGCTCTCGAAGGGCAGCGGCACGACGACGAAGCCGGACAGGTCGGTGCCGAGGCGGCGCAGGCCGGCGGCGGCGAGCAGGATGGCGTCGTACTGGCCCTCGGCCAGCTTGCGCACGCGGGTCGGCACGTTGCCGCGCAGCAGCTCGACCGCGCAGTCCGGGTCGGAGGCGCGGCAGAAGGCGGCGCGGCGCGCGGCCGAGGTGCCGATGCGGGCGCCGGCGCGCACCGGCAGCGGCGCGCGGCCCGGCTCGTGGGCCTCGGGGCGGACCACCAGCCAGTCGCAGGAGTCGACCCGCGTCGGGATGGCGCCGCAGCGCAGGCCGGCGACCTGCTCGGCGGGCAGGTCCTTGAGCGAGTGCACCGCGTAGTCGGCGCGGCCGTCGAGCACGGCCTGCTGCACCTCGGCGGTGAACAGACCGATCGAGCCGGCGTCCTTCAGGGCGACGTCCTGGACCCGGTCTCCCTGGGTCTTGACGATGACGAGTTCGGAGCGCACTCCGGTGGCGTGCTGCAGGGCTTCCGCGAAGGCGCCGGACTGGGTCCTGGCCAGATCGCTGCCCCGCGTGGCGAGGCGCAGCGTGGTCATGCGAAGAGGTTGTGTTCGGACTCGGCGTCGAGCCGGAGGTTGAGCAGCACTTCATCGCCCAGCGGCAGGTCGCGGAGCGACTTGCGAATGGCGCTGAGCGGCACCTGGACCGTCTGCGCGGCCAGGCGGGCGGCGAGCTGCTCGACGACGACCCGGTCCTCCTCGGCGAGGTGGGCGAGCGGGCCGTCGAGGAAGCGGCGGAGTTCGGCCTCGGCGCGGGCGTCGACCGACTGGCGCAGCTGCTGGGCCACCGGACCGAGGTCCTTCTGGAACAGCTTCTCGCGCAGCTGGGCGATCGCGCGGCGCAGCACGGGGCGGGCCTCGCGCACCAGGAGTTCGGCCTCGCGGCGGCCGGCCTCGGCCTGGTTGCCGAGCTCCATCACGTCGTAGCGCTCGTGGTCAGGGTGCTCGCCGAGGGCGGGTTCGATGTCGGCGGGCACGCCCAGGTCGAGCAGGAGGCGGGGACGCGCCGGGGCGGGCAGCGCGGCCAGCTGAGCGGCGGTGACGACCGGCTCGTCGGCGCCGGTGGCGGCGACGAGGGCGTCGAAGTCGGCCGGGGCGGCCTGGAAGTCGGCCAGACCCTGGGCGCGGCCGCCGTGGACCTCGGCCAGCGCCTGGGCGCTGGACAGGGTGCGGTTGACGAACAGCAGGTCGACGTCCTTCCAGCCCTTCAGGCGGGCGGCCGTGGTGCGGATCATCTCGCCGCTGCCGACCAGGACCACCCGCAGGCGGTCGCAGGAGCGGTGGAAGCTCTTCAGCTGCTGGGCGGCCACCTCGGCGATCGAGGTCGGCCGCTTGGAGAAGTCGATCACCGCGCGGACCTTGCGCGAGGCCTTGAGGGCCTCGTCGCCGAGCAGGCCCAGGCAGGGGCCGCAGGTGCGCGACTCGCGCGCGGCGACCAGGGCCCGACGGAACTGGCCGACGATCTGCTCGTCGCCCAGGACCAGGGAGTCGAGGCCGCTGAGCACCGAGTAGAGGTGCTTGACGACCGCCTCGCCGCTCAGGGCGTAGCAGGCCGAGCAGGCCAGGCGGCGGGCCTCGGGGTCGTCGGCGAACAGCCAGCGGGCGAAGTCGCGCAGGACCTCGTCGGCGGCGCGGCGGCCCTTGCTGACCCAGTAGAGCTCCACCCGGTTGCAGGTGTTCAGGCAGACCAGCTCGTCGACCCCCAGCGCCTCGCGCATCTCGGTCAGGTCGCCGAGACCGCGGGTGAAGCGACCGATCTCCTCGACCGAAGCGCGCCGATGACTGATGCCGATGAGTCCGAAGCGATCCATGAGAACCTCTGTGGGCGGAGATTCGTTCCTCCCGGTGCGCTCGGGTCACGGGACTGTCACCCCGCGGGAGAAATTCGGGGAATCCCTCCAAATCCCTGCTCCATAGGGAGAAAGGCACATTTTCCCGCGAGTTCTTCCGCGCCTGTGCGCGGAAGATTCCCCACCCCTCGGGGCCCAGCGGGCGCGCCTCTCCCGACCGCCCCGAACTCAGTCCAGGATCAGTTCCGGACGACCGCGGTACTCCTCGAGCGACTCGGGATTGGCCAGGGCCTCGGTGTTCTTCACCGGCCGGCCGTGGATCACGTCGCGCACCGCGATCTCCGAGATCTTCCCCGACCGGGTGCGCGGGATGTCCTGCACCTGCGCGATCACCGCCGGCACGTGGCGCGGCGTGGCGTTGGCGCGGATCGTGGCGCGGAGCCGCTGGCGCAGGGCGTCGTCCAGCTCGTGGCCGGCACGCAGCCGCAGGAAGAGCACGACGCGCTGGTCGCCGTCGCCGGTGTCCTGGCCGACGACCACC
Organism: uncultured Planctomycetales bacterium; assembly: GCA_964342475.1. Taxonomy (GTDB): domain Bacteria; phylum Planctomycetota; class UBA1135; order UBA1135; family UBA1135; genus J029. The sequence goes on along the minus strand of CAYFGE010000004.1, from coordinate 12,004 downwards.
GCCTCCTCCACCTCGTCGACCTGCTCGACCTGGCGGTAGATCTCGGCGGTGCCGATGCGCACGCCGCCGGGGTTGAGGGTGGCGTCGGAGCGGCCGTGGATGACCATCCCACCGCTCTCGGTCAGCTCGACCCAGTCGCCGTGGCGCCAGACGCCGGGGAAGTGCTCGAAGTAGGCCGCGCGGTAGCGGGCGCCGTCCGGGTCGTTCCAGAAGCCGGTGGGCATGCTCGGGAAGGGCCGGGTGCAGACCAGCTCCCCCGCCTCGCCGACGACCGGGCGCCCGTCGGCGTCCCACACCTCGACCGCCATGCCCAGGCCGCGGCACTGCAGCTCGCCGCGGCGCACGGGCAGCTCGGGGCAGCCGAGGGCGAAGCAGCTGATCAGGTCCGTCCCGCCGGAGATCGAGGCGACCTGGATCTGCGGCCCGACCTCCTCGTGGATCCAGTCGAAGGACTCCGGCACGAGGGGCGAGCCGGTGCTCAGGATGGCGCGCATCCGCCCCAGGTCGTGGCTGCGGCGCGGCGCGATGCCCGCCTTCTTGCAGGCGTCGAGGTACTTGGCCGAGGTGCCGAAGACCGCCACGCCCTCCTCCACCGCCAGGTCCCACAGGGCCTCGGGCCCCGGGTGGAAGGGGTTTCCGTCGAACAGCACCAGGGTGGCCCCGGAGGCCAGGCCGGTGACCAGCCAGTTCCACATCATCCACCCGGTCGTCGTGAAGTAGAACAGGCGCTCGCCGGGGACCAGCCCGACGTGGAGGCGGTGCTCCTTGAGGTGCTGGAGCAGCGTGCCGCCCTGACCGTGCACGATGCACTTCGGCTTCCCGGTCGTGCCCGAGCTGAACATGATGTACAGCGGGTGGTCGAAGGGCAGGCGGGTGAAGGCCGGCGCGGCGGGCGGCCCCGCCAGCGCCTCGTCCCAGCGGACCGCGCCTTCGACGGCGGCCTCCGGGTCGGCGAAGGGCACGAGCACGAGCCGCTCCAGGCTGGGAAGCCCGGCGCGGATCTCGCCCAGCTTGCCCCGCACGTCGATCGGCTTCCCCTTGTAGAGGTAGCCGTCGCAGGCCAGCAGGACCTTGGGCTCGACCTGACCGAAGCGGTCGAGGACGCCGGAGACGCCGAAGTCGGGCGAGCAGGAGGACCAGACCGCGCCGAGGGAGGAGGCCGCGAGCATCCCGACCACGGCCTCGGGCAGGTTGGGCAGGAAGGCGGCGACCCGGTCGCCGGGTCCGACCCCCCACTCGCGCAGCCGCCGCTGGAGGCGGCCGACCTGCGCGCGCAGCTCCTCACGGCCCAGCTCGACCCGCCGGCCGTCCTCGCCGCGGAAGACCAGGGCGGGAGCCCCGTCCTGCCCGGCCAGCAGGTTCTCGGCGAAGTTCAGGCGGGCGTCGGCGAACCACCGGGCTCCCGGCATGGCGGTGGGATCCTCCAGGACACGCTCCCCACGCTCGCCGACCACCCCGGCCGCCTCCCACCAGGCCCCCCAGAAGGCGGCCGGATCGGCGACGGACCAGGCCCACAGCGCCTCGAAGCCGTCGAGGTCGGCCAGGCCGGCGGCCGCGAGGTCCTGGCGGAAGCGGGCGGTGGCGGACCGCTCGACCGCGGACGGATCAGGCTGCCACAGGACGGGATTCATCGGGAGGATCCTAGCAAGGAGGGAGGGGCCCCCGACTCTCCCCCGACCCGGGGGATCACTTCCGCACCGATCTGAGACAATTAATACGCCATTTTTGGACAAAAAGGAAACAGGCTGGATGTTGATCGGGTTCGCCCCGATGTTATGAGGCCAGACCTCCACGCCCCTTGCCCGTGCCCCATCGCCTCCTCCTCGTCGAGGATCCCTCTCCGGCCAGGCTCCATCTCCAACAGGAGCTCGTATCCCTGGGATTCGAAGTCACCGTCTGCGACGACGGTGTCCGAGGGCTGGAGGCCGCCGACCCGGCCCACCAGGACCTGGTGATCGCCGGCGTCGTGGTCCGGGAGAAGGACGGCCTCGAGCTGGTCACCTCGATCCGCCGCGCGTACCCGGGGCTCCCGGTCGCCGTGATCGGGGACGCCGGCTACCAGCTGTTCCTGGACGTCGCCCTGCGCCTCGGCGCCTGCGCCTCGTGGAGCCGCCCGGTCGACACCGCCACGATCGCCCGCGAGATCCGCGGGGTGCTCGGCGGCGAGGACTGAGGCCGGCCGCTCAGGCGCGCCCGGGGGCGCGCCAGTCGGCGCCGGTGGGCTCCTGGAAGGGGCGCAGCCCGAACTCCGGCAGCACCGCCAGGACGTGGTCGAAGACGTCGGCCTGGTGCGCCTCGTAGTGCGCCCAGCGCTGCTCCTTGCTGAACAGGTAGATCTGCAGCGGGATGCCCTGCCCGCTCGGCTCCAGCTGGCGGACGAGGAAGGTCATCCCCTCGTGCACCCACGGCTGCGCGCGCAGCCAGTGCTCGAGGTAGGCGCGGAAGGTGCCGAGGTTGGTCAGGCGCCGCCCGTTGACCGGGCTGGCCCCGTCCACCCCGTTCTCGGCGTTCCACGCCTCGACCTCGGCCACGCGCTCGGCCAGGTAGCCGTGGATCTTCTGCACCTTCCGCAGGCGCTCCAGCATCGCCTCGTCGACGAAGCAGACCGAGTTCATGTCGATGGCGATCGAGCGCTTGATGCGCCGGCCGCCCGACTCGCTCATCCCCCGCCAGTTGCGGAAGCTGTCGCTGACCAGCGCGTAGGTCGGGATGCTGGTGATCGTCTTGTCCCAGTTCTGAACCTTGACGGTGGTCAGGCTGAGGTCGATCACGTCGCCGTCGGCGCCGTACTTCGGCATCTCGATCCAGTCACCCGGCCGCACCAGGTCGAGCGCGGCGATCTGGATGCTGGCCACCAGGCCGAGGATCGAGTCCTTGAAGACCAGCAGCAGGACCGCCGTCAGCGCGCCGAGACCGCCGAGGAAGGCCCACGGCTCGCGGCCCATGAGCAGCGCCAGCGAGGTGATCGCCGCCGCCAGCCACAGCACGATCTTGACCACCTGGACGTAGCTGCGCACCGGCTTGTCGCGCAGCGACTCGCTGTCCCGCGCCAGCCGCACCAGCACGTTGAGGAAGGCGTCGAGCACCGAGGCGCCGACCAGCACCATGTAGGTGAGGGCCAGGCGCACGAGGAAGACACGCCAGCCGTCCCAGTCGGCCTCGGTGGCGCCCTCGGCCGCGGGCCACAGCACGCCGGCGGAGAGGTGGAGGACCAGCGCCGGGGCGAAGTGCGACAGTCGGTGGAAGACGCGGTACTCGACCAGGAGGTCGTCCCAGCGCACGGCCGTGCGCAGCACCAGGCCGCGCAGCAGGCGCACGATCACGCGCTTGGCGAGCAGGTTGGCCAGGACGGCGACCACCAGGACTCCGGCGCCGAGCAGGCCGCGGGCGAGGGCCTGGGCGCCGGCGTGGGAGGCGTCCGGTCCCTGCTGGAGGAGGTAATCGGTGAGGCGTTCGAGGAGGTCCATGTCAGCGCACGGGCATGCGGACGACCCGGGCCCAGCGCACGCCCTCGACGGCGCGCACCTCGTCCAGGCCGGCGGGCGGCAGCTCCTGGTCCAGATGGATGGCGTTCAGGGCGCGGCCGGTCTCGCGGTGGCGGCCGAGGGCGAGGTCGGCGATGTTGACCTCGTGGGCGGCCAGCGCGGCGGTCACCGCCGCCAGGCGCCCGGGGCGGTCGTCGTTCTGGCAGAACAGGATCACCCCCTTCGCGTCGGTCTCGATGTAGAAGTCGTCCATCCGCACGACCTTCGGGTGGTTGCGGCCGAAGACCGCGCCCTCGAGCAGGTGCTCGCCGCGGTCGCTGCGCAGCGTGACGGTCAGCAGGCCGGCGTAGCCGTCGGTCTCCTGCCCGCGGACCTCGCGCACGGTGTAGCCGTGGGCGCGTGCGACCGACTCGGCGTTGACCAGGTTGACCGTCTGGCTGAGCAGCCGGTCGAGCAGCCCCTTGAGCACCGCGCTGGTCAGCGCGCGCAGCGGCAGCTCACCGAGCTCTCCGGCGACCTGCACGCTGATCTCCTCGACCCGGCCGTCGAGCAGCTCGGCCTGCAGCGCGCCCATGGTCTCGGCCAGCACCTGCCACGGCTTGAGCCGCTCGGCGGTGCGCGCGTCGACCGCGATCATGTTCACGGCGTTGCGCACCACGCCCTCGGCGAAGAAGGCGACGAACTGCTCGGCGATCCGCACCGCCACCTTCTCCTGCGCCTCGGTGGTCGAGGCGCCGAGGTGCGGCGTCAGCACCAGCCGCGGGTGCCCGCGCAGGGGCGAGTCCGCCGGCAGCGGCTCCTGCTCGAAGACGTCGAGGGCGGCGCCGGCCACGCGGCCGTCGTCGAGGGCCTCGAGCAGCGCCTGCTCGTCCACCAGGCCGCCGCGCGCGCAGTTGACCAGGCGCAGCCCCGGCTTGCAGGCCGCCAGCGCCTCGCGTCCGACCAGGTGGTGCGTGCGCTCGGTCAGCGGCGCGTGCACGGTGAGGAAGTCGGCCTCGGGCCAGATCTCCTCTAGGGAGGCCAGCTCGATGCCGAGCCGCTCGGCCACCTCCGGCGGCAGGAAGGGGTCGTAACCGAGGACGCGCATGCCGAAGGCCTTCGCGCGCACGGCGAACTCGCGGCCGATCCGCCCCAGCCCCAGCACCCCGAGGGTCTTGCCGTGCAGCTCCACCCCCATCAGGCCCTTCTTGCTCCACTCGCCCTCGCGCATGCGCTGGTGGGCCGGCGCGATGTTGCGCGCCAGGGCCATCATCAGGGCGAAGGCGTGCTCGGCCGCCGACAGCGTGTTCTCGCCCGGCGCGTTCATCACCACGACGCCGCGCTCGGTGGCGGCCGTCACGTCGATGTTGTCGACCCCCGAGCCGGCGCGGCCGATCACGCGCAGCTCGGGCGCGGCGGCCAGCAGCTCGGTGTCCACCGTGGTCGCGCTGCGCACCACCAGGCCCTGGCAGTCGGCCAGCGCGGCGGCCAGCTCGGCGCGCGGCAGGCCGGGCCGGTCGACCACCTCGTGCCCGGCGGCGCGCAGGATGTCGCCGCACTCGGCGGCGACCGCGTCGGCGAGGAGGACCTTCACCGCGCCGCCTCCTCGGCCCCGAGCGCGGCGTCGAAGCGCGCCAGCAGCTCGTCGAGGCCGGCCAGCGTGTGCTCGCCCATGTGGCCGATGCGGAAGGTGCGTCCCTTGAGCGCCCCGTAGCCGCCGCTGACGAGGTAACCCTGCTCCGCGAGGCGGGCCAGCGCCGGGTTGAAGTCGGGGCCGTCGCCGCGCTCGAGGCAGCTGACCGTGTCGGAGCGGAAGCCCTCCGCCGGGAAGGGGCGCCAGCCGTGCCCGGCGGCCCACTCGCGGCAGCGCACGGCCATCGCCGCGTGCCGCGCCCAGCGCGCCTCGCGGCCCTCCGCGCGGATCCGCTCGAGCTGGCGCGCCAGGGCGTAGAGGTGCGGCGTCGACGGCGTGGTCGGCGACTGCTCCTTCTCGTTGCCCCGGGCCAGGCGCAGCCAGTCGAGGAACCAGCCGCGGTGCTCGACCTCGGCGGCGCGCGCCATCGCCCGCGGCGAGACGCTCGCCACCGCGAGCCCGGCCGGCAGGGCCAGGCACTTCTGTACGCCGAACAGGCACACGTCGATGCCCCAGGCGTCGACCTCGACCGGCATCCCGGCCATCGAGCTGACCGTGTCGACGCAGAGCAGGGTGTCGGGATGGTCGGCGAGGACGGCGCGGTAGTCCTGCACCGGGCTGGTCACGCCGGTGGAGGTCTCGTTGTGGACCACGGTGACCGCGTCGACCGGGCCGTGCGCTTCGAGCGCGGCGGCGAGCTCGGCCGCGGTGAAGCCCTGTCCCCACTCGGCCTCGACCTTCACGGCCTCCTTGCCGCAGGCGACGGCCACCTCGTACCAGCGCTGGGAGAAGGCGCCGTTGACGAGGTGGAGCGAGCGCCGCCGCACCCCGTTGCGCACCGCCGCCTCCATCATCGCCGTGGCCGGCCCGGTCAGCATCAGGACCTCGGCCTCGGTGCCCATCAGCCAGCGCAGGCCGGCGCGGCACTCGCGCCACAGCCGCGCGCACTCGGCGCCGCGGTGACCGATGGCCGGGCGGCTCATCTCGGCCAGGATCTCGGGGGCGACCTCGGTGGGTCCGGGAAGGAACAGCTTGGGAGTGGCGGGGGGATTCATGGATTCCGGATCGCCGTCGAGGAGGGGTCGGCGAGGTCCCGAAACGCTGCATCATGCACTTCCGGCGCGGCCGATGCGAGGGCGGCGGCGCGGCCGGGGCCGGCGGCCAGCGCCGCGACGGCCCACAGGCCGGGGGCGCGCAGGTGGACCCGCGCGGCCGCGGCCACGCGGGGGCGGTCGACCACGCCGCCGAAGGCGACGAAGAGGCCGACCTCGGCCCCGGCCTCGAGGTCGGAGCTGCCGTCCCCCACCAGGAGCCGCCGCGCGCGCGGCGGGCCGCCGGCGCAGACCTCGGCGACCACCGCCGGCTTGCCGCCGTTGCGCGCCAGCGGGTGGGCCGAGGCCACGGCCACCGGATCGGCCGCGTCGAGCGGGTAGGGCACGGCGTGGACCCGGTCGGCGGCGATGCCGAGCTCGGCGGCGAAGGGCAGGATGGCCGGCCGCAGGCCGCCGGAGACGACGTGGCAGGCGACGCCGAGCTCCTGAAGGGCCGCGACCACCTCCGTGGCGCCGGGAACCGCCGTGGCGCCGTAGCGGCGCGCCAGCCAGGCGAAGTCCTCCGCGTCGGGGAGGATGAGCTCGAGGCGGGCGGCGTAGACCCGGTCCATCGGCAGCTCGCCGTCCATCGCCCGGTTCGTCAGCTCGGCCACGTCGACCCCGCGGCGGCGCGCCAGCTCGTCGATGCCCTCGATCGTCGAGAGGGTGGAATCGCAGTCGAGGAAGACGGCGTCGGCGCCTTCCCAGCCGGCCGGGAAGCGGCTCAAGCGCCGCCCTCCGGCCACAGCCCGGCCAGCCGCGCGTCGCGCGCGCAGGGCACCCGCTTGCGCACCTCGCGCGCTTCGGCGAGGTCCACCTCGCCGAGGAGGAGCCCGCCGTCGTCCACCCGTTCCACGACCTCGCCCAGCGGGTCGACGAGCAGGGCGGTCCCGGGGAAGTCCATCACCCGCTCGCTGCCGAGGCTGGCGCGGCCGGCGCGGTTGCAGGCCAGCAGCCAGCACTGGTTCTCCGCCGCGCGCGCGCGCGCCAGCAGCTCGAGGATCGAGGCCCGCGGCGTCGGCCACTGCGCCGGCAGGAGCAGCAGGTCGGCGCCGTCGTAGAAGGCGCGGCGGGTCAGCTCGGGGAAGCGCAGGTCGTAGCAGATGACCCCCGCGGCGCGGGCGAAACCGAGGTCGAGGGTCGGCGGCAGCGCCGCCCCCGGGCGGCACTGGCGGCCCTCGCCGGTCGGCGAGAACAGCACCCGCTTGTCGTAGGGATGCCGCGCGCCGCCGCGGCCGAGGAAGTGCAGCCGGTTGGCCGGCTTGGCCTCCTCCCCGCCCGGCGCCGAGCCGACCACCACGAGGCCGGCGGCCGCGGCGGCTTCGTGGACCGCGGCCAGCGCGGCCTTCGAGGCGGCCCTCACCTCCGCCGGGAAGGCGGGCAGGAAGCTGGTCGTCCACTTCTCGGGCAGCACCAGCAGGCGGGCGCCGGCGCCGGCCGCGCGCTCCACCCCCTCGAGGGCGGCGTCGCGGTTGGCCTCGACGTCTCCGGGGCGGACGTCGAAGGGCAGGGCAGCGACCAGAAAGGAATCGGCGGGCATGGACGGGGCCGGAAGGCCTGCGTATCCTATTCGGCCCTCGCGGCGATTGCCCCAGCGGCGACCGCGAAGCCGAGTGGGGACGTAGCTCAGCTGGGAGAGCGTCGCGTTCGCAATGCGAAGGTCGAGGGTTCGAATCCCTTCGTCTCCACCAACCCCTCCCGCCGCGCCGGCCTATTCCTGCGTGGCGGTCAGCCCCCGCAAGCGGCGGCTGGCGTCGCGGTAGTCGCGCGCCGAGGTCACCGTGGCGCGCAGCTGCTCGAGGTAGGCCGCGCGGTCGCCCTGCGCCTCCGCCTCCAGGGCGCGGCGGTAGTGCTCCGCGGCGGCGGCGACGCGGGCCTGGGACTCCTCGAGCCGCGGCGGGACGTCTTCGTAGCCGGGCAACCCGGCCTCGACGATGCGCTCGAGCAGCCCGGTGGCGCGCACGAGCAGGCCGTCGATCTCGCAGGCCCGGGCGCGCGTGTAGAGCTGCTGCACGCGCAGGGCTTCGGCGTCGCTGCGCAGCTGCTCGGTGCGCCCCTCCAACCCGGCGGCGCGGCGCGCGGCGGCCGCCTCGACGGCCTCGAGCGCGCGGTCGGGATACCCGCCGAGGAGGGCGAGCTCGGCCGAGTCCAGGTCGAGGTCGGCCAGCATGGCCGCCTCGAGCTCGGCGAGGCGCTGCTCGACCTCGGGGACGCCCGGGCGCAGGTGGTCGGCGTCGCGCAGCGCCATCCAGGCCGGGCCGATCAGCCCCATCCCGAGGTACTCGCGCGCCTGCACCAGGCTGCGCTGGGCCAGGAGCTGGGCCAGGTCGTCCTCCCACTCGGCCGCGCGGCTGTCCTCGCCCCAGTGGGTCGAGGCGTGCTGGAAGGCGGTCAGCGCGCGCTCGTCGGCGCCGAGGTCCATCTCCGCCAGGCCGAGGAAGAAGAACTCCTCGCCCAGCTTCTCGCGCGCGGCGATGCGCTCGCGCGCCAGCCCGATGCCCTCCCCGGCCAGCGCGTTGCCCGGGTCGTAGGCCAGGGCCTGCTCGTAGGCCGCCAGGGCCTCGTCCGGGCGCTCCTCGCCGTACAGGTCGCGGCCGAGCTCGGCGAAGTCGATGGCCAGCTTGAGGTGGCAGCGCTGGCGCAGCGCCGCGGTGCTCGGCGCGCCGGGGCGGAGGCGGTCCGCCATCGCCAGCACCTCGAGGCAGCGCTGCGGCTGGTCGACGTGGAGCAGCTCGCGGGCGTGCCACACCACCATCTCGTAGCGCGCGGCGTCCATGCGGGCCTGCAGCTCGGGGCCGGCGGCGCCGTCGCCGGCGGCCTCCTGGTAGCTCGCGTAGGCCTCGACGTAGCGCTCGAGGCGGAACAGCCGGTCTCCCTCCTCGAGGGGCGAAGCGGCCGCGCAGGCAGTGGACAGGAGCAGCGGGAGCAGCAGGATCCGGCGCATGGGCCCCATTGTGACGCTTCGGGGGCCGCGGATCATCCCGCCGACCGCCGGGTGCCCGGGCTGCGCCACTGGATGGCGGCCAGCGCGGCGAAGATCAGCAGGGCCCCTGCCCCCGCCACCGGCGGCGGCAGCGCCCCGCGGCCCCCCAGGTCGCGCAGCACGATCTCGGAGACGAAGTAGAGCAGGCTGAGCAGCATGCCGTAGCCGAGGCCCTCGAGGGAGCTGCGCCGGTCGAAGCGCAGGACGAAGGGGATGCCGAGCAGCAGCAGGACGAGGTGGCCGAAGGGCGCGGCCCGCCAGGCCCACAGCAGCGTGGCCGCCTGGCGGTGGTGGGGATCGCGGGCCAGGACCTCCTGGAGCTGGGCCGAGGACAGGTCGAGCGGGCTGCTGGCGGCGATCGCCGCCCGCAGCAGGTCGGCGGGCCGGAGCTCGTCGTGGGCGAAGCTCGCCGCCGCGCCCGAGGCCTCGCCGGGCACGATGCGACGGCCGCCCTCGAGCTGCCAGGCCGCGCCGTCCCAGGCGGCGGTGTCGGCCAGGAGCAGGACGTCCTCGCCCTGCGGGCCGCGCGAGTAGACCTCGAGCCCCTCCACCCGGGCCGGGTGGGGACGGAACACGCGGGCGATCAGGCGGTGGTCGTCGCGCGAGCGCAGCGAGACGTCCTCCAGCACCCAGGGCCGCTGGTCGTCGAGCTTCCACTCCAGCGCCAGGCGCGGCTCGGCCAGGCGCGGCTGCAGCTCCTCCCGCACCAGCGCCGACAGGGCGCCGATGGCCAGCGCGGCGAGGAGCAATGGCAACACCGCGCGCGGCGCCGAGCGGCCGGCGGCGAGGACCGGCGTCCACTCGCGCCGCCGCGCCAGGTGCAGCACCGTGGCCAGGCCGGCGATCAGGGTCAGGTAGGGCGCGAACTCCAGCCAGCGGTAGGGCAGGTTGAGCGCGATCCAGCGCAGGATGTCGAGCGCCAGGGCGCCGCGGCTGCCCTCGAACTGGCTCAGCTCGTCACTGTTGCCGAGCAGGTGCAGCACGAGGAAGGTGCCGAGGATCGCCCCGCCGACGACCACCCAGTAGCGCAGGAAGACGCCGAGCAGGTAGCGGTCGAAGCGTCCCATCATGCGCGCCTCCCCTGCGGCAGCAGCGCGGCGAGGACGAGCAGCATCCCGCCCACCGGCAGCAGGGCGCCGACCGCGGGCGACACCGCGCCGGCGGCGGCCATCGAGCTGCCGAGGTAGAAGAGCGGGTAGTAGAGCAGCAGCTGGACGCCGAAGGCGGCGGCGAAGGCGGTCAGCACGCCGGAGCGGCGCAGGCGCCAGCCGAGCAGGGCGCCGATCAGGGCCAGCGGCACGGCCACCACCGCCAGGGCCACGCGGCGCCACCACTCCTGGGCGAAGGCCAGGCGCCGATCGGGCCGGCCGCGGCCCGCGTCGAGCATGCGGCGCAGCTCGTCGGAGCGGAAGTCGGCGGCCTTGGTCGAGGTGCGGCGGCCGAGCTGGTCGAGGTCGAGCGACAGGTGGGTCGTCCCGGCGCCGCCCCAGGACATCGCCGCGGGATCCTCGTCGAGCGAGCGCATCCCGGTCAGCTCGAGCTGCAGCTGGCGCTCGACCACGCGCATCGAGCAGCGCTCGGCGCGCAGGCGCAGGGTGCGGCCGCTGCCCGCCGCGCCGGCGGCGTCCTCGCCCTCGCCGCCCTGGCGGAAGACGAGCAGCACGTCGCGGAAGGCCCCGCTCGGCGCGCGGTCGCGCCAGCTCATGTGGATGCCGGCGAAGCGCAGCTCGGAGGCCGGCGGGTTGGTGTTCTCGAGCGCCGCGAAGCGCAGCCGGAAGCTGACCTCGCGCATCTGGCTGTAGAGCGTCGGCAACGCCCGCGCCATGAGCGGGTAGGCCAGCGCGGCGACCAGCAGGCCCACGACCAGGGCCGGCCGCAGCAGCCGCCAGGGGTGCACCCCGGCCGCGCGCAGGGCCATCGCCTCGCCGTCGGCGGCCATGCGCCCGTAGCTCAGCACCACGGCGGTGAGCAGGGCGGCGGGCAGCAGGTACGGGACCGCGTTGCCGATGGTCGGCAGCAGCAGCGACAGCGCCATCCACAGCGGCGCGCCCTGGGAGTCGCCCGAGGCCCGCACCGTGGCCGCCAGCGACACCAGGACGAGGGTGCCGCCGAGGACGAGGGCGAGCTGGGAGCCGATCTCGCGGAGATGGGCCCGCGCCAGGACGAACCGGGGGGCGGGTCGACGCAAGGCCGCCGATTGTAGGCTGTTGCGGTGCCGGAGCTGGCCCGCCACAACCTGGTCCGACTGCGCGAGCGTCTCCACGCCCGCCCGCTGCGCGATCCCGTGCTGGCCGCGCTGTGGGCCGCGCTGCCGCCCGAGCCCGAGGTGCTGCGCGTCTCACCCCACCGCACCGTGCTGCGACTTCCTTCCGCGGCCAGTCCGGACGGGCGCAGCTGGCTGCTGAAGCTCGACCACCCGCGACGCGCCGCCGAGCCCCTGCGGCGCCTCCTGCGGCTGCCGCCGGGCCTGCGCGAGCGGCGCGCCTGGGGACGGCTGGGCGGGACGGAGGCGCGCGCGGAGGAGCTGGCCGCCGACCTCGTGGTCTTCGCCCGGCCCTGGATCGAGCGCGCCGCGCCGGGCGACTGGGCGGCGGGGCTGGCCGCCCTCCACGACCGCGGCTGGAGCGACCCCGACCTGGCGCTGGAGGACCTGGCCTGGACGGCGGACGGCCGCCTGCTGCCGCTCGACCTCGGTCACGCGTCCCACACCCCCGGCGGCGCGCCGCCGCTCGCCCGCGCCGCGGACCGCGCCGTCCTCGCCGCCGCCCTGCCCCGGGCGGAGGGCTCGGCGCTGCTGGCCGCCGCTGGCGCTTCTCCCGCCGAGGCCGCCGCG
>CAYFGE010000003.1:0-244429 GCA_964342475.1 uncultured Planctomycetales bacterium | reverse complement strand
CTGAGGGCGTCCTCGACCGTCCGCGCCATCTCGTGGCGCGCGGCCCACACCACCTGCGCGCCGGTGACCGGCAGCCGCGGGTGCAGCGGCTCGCCGAGCTCGGGCCGCTCGGCGGCCAGGGCGCGCAGGGCCGGCTCGTCGGCGCCGTACGCGTCGAGCGCCTGCGCCGAGGAAAGCGGCGGGTCGTCCGGCCGCGGCTCGCGCCAGCCGTGGATGCGCAGCTCGCGGGTGGCGCAGGCGCGCTCCTCGAGGCCGCCGACGGCCGCCGCCACCTCGACCACGTCCTCCGCCATCTTGCGGTAGGTGGTCCACTTGCCTCCGCACACCGTGATCAGGCCCGAGTCGGAGGTCAGGACGGTGTGGTCGCGCGACAGCGCCGCGGTGCTGCCCGCGCCGCCGGCGGCGACCAGCGGGCGGATGCCGGTGAAGACGGCGCGGACGTCCTCGCGCGCGGGGTCGCGCACGAGGTACTCGGCGGCGGTCTCGAGCAGGAAGGCGAGCTCCTCCTCCTGCGCGCGCGGCTCGGCCTCGACCGCCGGGATCGGCGTGTCGGTGGTGCCGATCAGGGTGCGCCCGCGCCACGGGATGGCGAACATCACCCGCTTGTCGCGCGTGCGCGGCACCATGATCGCCGTGTCGCCGGGCAGGAAGCCGCGGTCGAGCACCAGGTGGACGCCCTGGCTGGGCGCGATCAGCGGGGCCGCGCCCGGCGTGTCCAGTTCGCGCACCGCGTCGACGAAGGGACCGGTGGCGTTGACCACGGCGCGGGCGCGCAGCTCGTGCTCGCCGCCGCCCTCGGCGTCGCGGAAGACCGCGCCGCAGACCAGGCCGCCCTCGTGCAGAAGGCGGACCACCGGCGCGTGGTTGAGCAGCACCGCGCCCTGCTCGGCGGCGGTCTGCGCCAGGTTGACCAGCAGGCGCGCGTCGTCGAACTGGCCGTCGTGGTAGCGCACGCCTCCGCGCAGCCCCTCGGCCTCGAGGGTGGGGATGGCGGCGCGCACCTCCTCGCGCGAGAGCAGGTCGGAGGAGCCGAAGCCGTAGCGCCCCGCCAGCAGGTCGTAGACCTTCAGGCCGATGCCGTACCAGGGCGCCTCCCACCACTCGTAGTTCGGCACCACGAAGGCCAGGTCGCGCACGAGGTGGGGGGCGTTGCGGCGCAGGCGGCCGCGCTCGTGCAGCGCCTCGACGACCAGCGAGACGTTGCCCTGCTGCAGGTAGCGCACCCCGCCGTGCACCAGCTTGGTGCTGCGGCTGGAGGTGCCGGAGCCGAAGTCGGCGCCCTCGAGCAGCAGCACGGCGTGGCCGCGGGCGGCGGCGTCCAGCGCGACCCCGACCCCGGTGGCGCCGCCGCCCACGACGAGCAGGTCCCAGGGGGCGCCGCGGCCGGTCGCGGCGGCGAGGTGGGCGGGGCGGTGGAAGGGGAGGGGCGGCATCCGCGCCGCCGACGATACGCCGGCGTTACCCTTCGGGAATGCGTCTCTTCGCCACCTCCGTCGTCCTGCTCGCCGCCGCCGCCCTCGGCGCGACCGCCGCGCAGGACCCCGTCTACACCACCACGCGCGTCGCCGGGGGCGTCCACGTGCTCGACTCCGGCCAGGCCGGCAACATCGGCGTCCAGGTCGGCCCGGACGGCGTGCTCATGATCGACGACCAGTTCGCCCGCTTCGCGCCGGCCATCCGCAAGGAGATGGAGTCGATCGGCGCCGGCGCGCCGCGATACCTGGTCAACACCCACTGGCACGGCGACCACACCGGCGGCAACGCCGAGTTCGGCGGCGCCGCGACCATCCTGGCCCACGACCGGGTGCGCGCGCGGCTGATCGAGGGCAACGCCAAGACCCCGCCGGCGGTGCCCGAGGCGCTGCCGCACCTGACCTACGTCGACCGCGTCACGCTGCACTTCAACGGCGAGGAGGTCGAGGTCCGCGCGCTCGACCCGGGCCACACCGACGGCGACTCGATCGTGTGGTTCAAGGGCTCGGGGGTGGCCCACCTCGGCGACCACTACTTCGCCGGCCGTTTCCCCTACATCGACCTCGACAGCGGCGGCGACGTCGCGGGCTTCGTGGCCAACACCCGCGCCCTGGTCGCCCTGCTGCCCGAGGACCTGAAGCTGATCCCCGGCCACGGTCCCGTCTCCACCCATGCCGACCTGCGCGCCACCCTCGAGATGCTCGAGGCGACCACCGCCATCGTGCGCCAGCGCATCGCCGACGGCATGGACGAGGAGGCCTGCGTGGACGCCGGCCTCCCCTCCGAGTGGGACTCGTGGTCGTGGAGCTTCATCACGGCCCGCAAGTGGCTGCGGATCTGCTACCGCAGCCTGTCCCGCTGAGCCTCAGTCCGCCAGCGGGCGGACCCAGACGTTGCGGAAGCGCACCGGGTCGCCGTGGTCCTGCAGGCGGATCGGCGCCGGGCCGTGCGCGCTGTAGGTCGGCAGCGTGCGGTGCGCGGTGGGGCCGAGGAAGGCCTGGTCGTGGTGCACCAGCACGCCGTTGTGGATCACGGTGACGCGGGCCGGCGCCACGACCGAGCCGTCCTCGGCGAACTGCGGCGCGCGGAACAGGATGTCGTAGCTCTGCCACTCGCCGGCCGGGCGGCAGGCGTTGACGTCCGGCGGGCGGTAGCCGTACATCGCGGCGGCCTGGCCGTCGGCGTAGGTGCGGTTGCCGTGGCTGTCGAGCACCTGGATCTCGTAGCGGTCCATGAGGAAGACCCCGCTGTTGCCCTTGGCCTGGCTGCTGCGGTCCTCCATGACCGGCGCGCGCCACTCGATGTGGAGCTGGCAGCTGCCGAAGGACTGCTTGGTGCGGATGTCGCCGCCGCGCACCTGCATGGCGTCGCCGACCCGCTCCCACTCCTTGTCCCAGGCGTCGAAGCCGCTGCCGTCGAACAGGACGACCGCGTCGGCCGGCGGCGCGGTGCCGAGGCCGGCGCCCTCGCCGGGCGTGACCACCGGCGGCACGGGCCGCATCTTGTCGTGCACGCGCCACTTCCCGCCGGGCAGGAAGGGCGTGTCGTCGTAGCCGACCGGACCGGGGTCCTGCGGCAGGAAGAGGGCGCCGCAGAGCGCGGCGGCGGAGAGGGCGAGGCGGATCATCCTTCGTTCTCGGGGGACTCGGCGGGGGACTCGGCCGGCTCCTCCTCCTCGGAGGCCAGCCACTGGTTGTTGTCGCGGTCGACGTCGGGGAACTCCTCCTTCCAGTCGACCACGACGGAGGCGATGCGGCGCGCGCCGGGGACCGGCTCGACGATGCGGTCCGAGGCGAACCAGGCCTCGACCGGCAGCTCGAAGTCCTGCTCGCTGCCGTCCTCGAAGCCGACGCGGAAGCGCAGCGGCACGGGCATGCCGCCGAGGCTGCGGAAGGTGATGCGCGCCGGGCCGTCCTCGGTCGGCTGGTCGAGTCCGGTCACCTCCAGGTCGATGGTCTGCGTCTCGAGGAACCAGCCGCGCCAGAACCAGGCCAGGTCGGCGCCGGCGGCGTCCTCCATGCAGCGGAAGAAGTCGGCCGGCCGCGGCGACTTGAAGGCCCACTTCTCGATGTAGCGGCGGAAGGCGGCGTCGAAGCGCTCGGGGCCGAGGATCGACTCGCGCAGCATGACCAGGCCGGCGCCGGTCTTGGTGTACTCCATCTGGCCGAGCAGGCCGCCGGAGAAGTGGTCGGCCGGCGTCTCGATCGGCAGCTGCTTCGCGTTGCGCATCGCGTCGGCGTAGGCCGACGGGTGGGCGCGGCCCTGGCGCGGGTCGTCGAACCAGTCCTCGGCGGAGTAGTAGTTGATGAAGGTGTTGAAGCCCTCGTCCATCCACGCGTGCCGCCGCTCGTCGGTGTTCACGATCATCGGGAACCAGTTGTGCCCGATCTCGTGCGTCGTCACCCCGTACAGCCCGGCCTCGCTGCTGCGGCCGCGGCAGAAGATGATCATCGGGTACTCCATCCCGCCCTCGGGGCCGCTGACGTTGGTCGCCACCGGGTAGGGGTAGCGGAACCAGCGCCGGTTGTAGCCCTCGATGGCGGTGCGCAGCATCTGCGTCGAGTCCTTCCAGAACTCGGCCGCCTCGGCCGGGTAGACCGACTGGACCAGCGTGCCGTCGAGCCCGGCGGCGTCGTGGACGAAGGCGTCGGAGGCCGCCCAGGCCACGGTGCGCACCTGCTCGGCGCGGAACCTCCAGGTCAGCGGCCGCTCGCTCTGCGGCCGGCTGCCGGGAGCGCCGACGTCCTCGGCGGCGGTGATCACCACGGTCTCCTTGCTGCGCCGCGCCTGCTTCAGCCGCGCGGCCTGCTCCTTGGTGTACACCTCCTTCGGGTTGAGCAGCTCGCCGGTGCACACGACGACGTACTCGGCGGGCGCCGTGATCTCGACCTCGTAGTCGCCGAAGTTGCTGTAGAACTCGCCGGTGCCGATGTAGGGCAGGGTGTTCCAGCCGTGGACGTCGTCGTAGACCGCCACCGCCGGGAACCACTGCGCCACCTCGAAGATCGTGCCCTGGCCGACCTTCTCGATGCCGAAGCGGCGGAACACCCGCTCGGGGATGACGAAGCTCCACTCGACGTCGAACTCGAAGACGCCGCCCTGCGCGGCCAGCGGCTTGGGCAGCTCGACGCGGGCCAGGGTGTCGTGCACACGGTAGTCGAGCGCGCGTCCCTTGCTCTCCAGCGCGTGGATGGTGTAGCCGTCGCCCTCGGCCTCGCGCATCCCGATCGAGGTGCGCGCGCCGACGCCGGCGGCGATGCTGTCCTCGCGGAAGGCGTTCTGCTCGAGGTTCAGCCACAGGTAGTCGAGCACGTCCGGCGACTCGTTGTGGTAGGTCACGCGCGCGCGGCCGTGCACACGCCGCGCGTCGGGGTCGAAATCGGCGCGGATGTGGTAGTCGACCTGCTGCTGCCAGTAGTCGGGGCCGGGGACGCCGGCGCCGTTGCGCACCGTGCTGGCCGCGGGCAGGTCGAGGGGCGAGAAGATCGTCGCGGAGGGGCGGGGGGTCGGCTGCCGGAACTCGGCGTCCTGGGCCGCCGCGCGTCCGGGGGCGGCGCACAGCGCGGCCAGGACGAGGGGAGCGAGGAGGCGGGGATTCACGATCGCATGGTAGGGTGGACGCCGGACCGTGGCGACGACGCGACCCCTCTCCGTCCTGTTGTTCGGCCTCGTCCTGTCGGGGCCGGCGGCGGCCCAGCTCGTGCCGCGCGGGGCGGTGTGGCGCTACCTGGACGACGGCAGCGACCCCGGCGCGGCGTGGACCGCGCCCGCCTTCGACGACAGCGCCTGGTCGGCCGGCCCGGCCGAGCTGGGCTACGGCGAGGGCGACGAGGCCACCGTGGTCTCCTTCGGACCGAATCCCTCCGACAAGCACCCGGCGACCTACTTCCGCCACCGCTTCGCCGTCGCGCAGCCGGGGCGCATCGCGCGGCTCTCGCTCGAGCTGCTGCGCGACGACGGCGCCGTGGTGTACCTCAACGGGACCGAGGTCGCGCGCTCGAACCTGGTTCCGGGGCCGCTGCCGGCCGACGGCCTCGCCCTGCGCGACGTGGACGGCGCCGAGGAGGTCCACGCCTTCCCCTTCGAGGTCGACCCGCGGCTTCTGGTCGCCGGCGACAACCTGCTCGCCGTCGAGCTGCGCCAGGCCTCGCCCGCCAGCGACGACCTGAGCTTCGACCTCGAGCTCACCGGCCACGAGCTGCTCGTGCGCGCGCCCTATCTGCAGCGCAGCACGACGGACGGCGTGGTGATCCGCTGGCGCACGGCCTTCCCGGTCGAGACCGAGCTGCGCTGGGGGAGCTCGCCCGGCCAGCTCGACCGCCGCTGGCGCTCGGCCGAGCGCGTCGAGGAGCACGAGGTCGCGCTGCGCGGGCTCCCCGCCGACCAGGAGTTCTTCTACGCCGTGGCCCACCCCGGCGGGGTGCTGGCCGGCGGCGACGCGGCGCACTCCTTCCGCACGCTGCCGCCGCGCGCCGCCGCGGGCCCGCTGCGCGTCTGGGTGCTGGGCGACAGCGGCGCTGTGAACGTGGCCTCGGACGCCGTGCGCGGCAGCCACCACGCGATCCGCGGCGGCGCCGCGCCCGACCTCTGGTTGATGCTGGGCGACAACGCCTACGGCGAGGGCACGGAGGTCCAGAACCAGAAGTTCCTGTTCGCGCCCTTCGCCGACACCCTGCGCCGCAGCCCGTTGTTCGCCACGCGCGGCAACCACGACCGCGACGCCGCGGTCCACTACCGCCAGTTCACGCTGCCGTCGGCGGGCGAGTGCGGCGGCGTCCCCTCCGGTTCGGAGGCCTACTACTCCTTCGACCTCGGCGGGGTCCACTTCGTCTGCCTCGACTCCACCGCCAGCGACCGCAGCCCGGCCGGGCCGATGATGAGCTGGCTGGCGCAGGACCTGGCCGCCAACGACCGCGACTGGCTGGTCGCCTTCTTCCACCACCCGCCGTACACCAAGGGCTCGCACGACTCCGACGTGTGGAGCGACAGCGACGGCCGCATGTTCGACATGCGCGAGGTCGCCGCGCCGCTGCTCGAGGCGGCCGGCGCCGACCTCGTCCTGTCCGGCCACAGCCACGGCTACGAGCGCAGCTACCTCATCGAGGGGCACACCGGTCTGTCGAGCAGCTTCGACCCCGGCACGATGGTGGTGGACGGCGGCGACGGCAGCACGGCCGGTGACGGACCCTACGTCAAGGTGCGCGGGGCCGAGCGCGGCACGGTCTACGTGGTGGCGGGCAGCTCGGCCCGCGTCGGCGGCGGCAGCTACGCCCACCCGGCCATGCTGCGCGGCCTGGCCGAGCCGGGCTCGCTGCTGCTCGACGTCGACGGCGACCGGCTCGACGTCCGCTTCCTGCGCGCGGACGGCGTGGTGCGCGACGAGTTCACCCTGCTCGCGCGCGACCCGCAGCCCGGGCTGGCGGTGACCGGCCTCGTCGCCGGCGGCAGCGCGACGGCCACGCTCAGCGGCGCGGCGCCCGGCGACCTGGCCTGGTTCGGCTGGTCGCTGGCCGGCCCCGGGCCCTCCGCCACCGCCTACGGCGACGTCGCCCTGAGTCCGCCGGTGCGCTGGTCCGGCCCGGTCGCGGTCGGGGCGAACGGCAGCGCGGCGGTCGGGGCGCCGGTGCCGGTCCAGGCCGCCGGCTGGCCGGTCTGGCTGCAGGCGATCGCCACCCAGGGGCCGACGCAGGGCCAGCTCAGCCCGCCGCTGGCCCTGGTGGTCGGCTGAGCCTCAGCCCTGCGGCGCGCGGAAGACGACCCAGCTCTGCCCGCGGGCGGGGACGGTGAGCTCGATCTCGGCGACGTCCTCGCGGTCGAGCGCCACCTCGCGCCACGGGCCGTCCTCGTGGCTGAACCTCGCGCGGTCCTCCAACCCCGCGTAGTGCAGCGGAACGCGGATCGTCTTCGTGCGCGGCTCGTCGAGCGGGTTGAAGACCATGAGCAGCGCGCGCTCCTCCAGCCGCGGGTTGACGTGCAGCATGAAGTCGAGGTCGCGGCCGTCGGCCCGCCGCAGGTGCAGGAGGTCGCTCTCGAGGATCGCGCGGTGCCGCTGGAACCACTCCACCCAGCGCTCCACCAGCGCCTTCGTCTGCGGCGCGTCGTAGAGCCGCGGGCCGCGCCAGCAGGCCTGCACGCCGAAGCCGAGGTTGTAGGCCAGGTGGCTCTCGTAGGCGTCGAGGTGGTCCTTCAGCGGCTCGATCGTCGCCGCCGCGCCGCCGCCGTGGTACTGCGTGAGCGGCACGAACATCCAGCCCATGGTCGGGGTCTTCTCCCAGGTGCCGTCGAAGACGTTCTGCCGCCCGTGCAGCGGCTGCAGCTCGCGCGGCAGGCTCCAGTTGGTCTCGCGATAGCCCATGCCGGTCTTGTTCGACCCGGTGAGCATGTAGAAGTCGGGCACGTTGAGGAACACGCCGCTCTCGCGGCACCAGCGGTAGAAGTCGCGGATGCGCGTCCACTGCCGCCACTGCGAGTCGGCCCAGCCCTCGTGGCCCGGGTGGTCCTCGCTGGCGCAGAAGTCGCCCGGGTAGCTGCCGTCGTGCTCGAGCAGGTCGAAGCCGGTCGCCTCGTAGAAGGCGCGCAGCTTGCGGAAGTAGTCCTGGCCCCAGGCGCTCTCCAGGCAGGGCGAGTTGCCGAAGAAGGCGTGGCCGGTCTCCCCCGTCTCGCGGTCCACCACGTCGTGCTCGTCCGAGATGCGGCGCGAGGCCAGCAGGCTGTAGCCGCCGAGCTGGACGCCGCGCGCGTGCGCGTAGTCGGCCAGCTCCTTCATCTGCGCCAGGTAGGCCGGGTCCTCGTCCTCGATGTCGAAGCCGCTGCCGAAGGTCAGGATCGCCATCTCGAAGCCGACCTCGGCGCACTGGTCGAGGGCCAGCTTCACCGCCGCCGGCTCGGCGGAGCGGATGTGCATCATCAGCGGGTTCTCGGTCACCCACGGCGCCAGCGTGCGGTACATCCGGCGCCGGGCCAGGCCCATGCGCTCGCGCTCGGTCGAGTCCTGCACCAGCTCGTGGACGCGGAAGCTGCGGAACTCCTCGCCCGGGGCGAGGTCGACCTCGGGGCCGGCCGGCAGGCGCGTCTCGAGCAGCACGGGGGACTCGCGCTGGTAGTTGACCTGGGTGAGGTACTCGGGGTCGGGCACCCAGTTCACCACCTTGGCGGCGTTGACCGGCGACATGCCGCCGAAGGCGAAGTCGCTGATCACGTCGAGGCCGGCGGGCATCCAGTCCTCGGCGCCCTCGACGCGCGACTCGGCCTCCACCGCGGCGAGCAGCTCGCTGGTGAAGGCGTTCAGGCGCACCGGCGCGTCGCCGCCGTTGCGCAGGACCAGCTCCTTGGTCAGCAGCGGGATGCCGTCGTAGAGCTCGTAGCGCACGGTGACGCCGACCGCGGCGATGCGCGCGAGGCGCTGGCGCAGCTCGGCCGCGGCGGGGCCGGCCGGGCCGCCGAGGGCGCGGAAGGCCTCGAGGCGGCAGCGCACCTCCTGCCCCGGGTGGGGGAAGTCGGCGGCGTCGCCGGCGCGGCCGGTCTTGCCGAGGCGCAGGCGGTCGGGCCTCCCGTCCGGCAGCTCGTCGACCACCGCCAGCTCGCGCCAGCTCGCGCCGTCGGCCGAGACCGAGCACACCGCGCGCCCCGGTTGCAGCGCGACGCGCAGCCACCAGGCGCGCCCCTCGCCGGCGCCGTCGAAGCGCCGCTCGGCGCCGTCGAGGTTGAGGCCGAACTGCCGCTGCCCCGGGCGCAGGAAGAGCTTGAGCGTCCGCCCCTCCGGCCAGACCAGGGTGATGCCGGGCCCCCAGCTCGCGCTGTCGTCGGTGCCGGGATCGACGCGGCACTCGAGCACCTCGGCGCGCGGCGGGACCTCGCGCTCGAGGAAGGCGTGCTGGTTCGACCAGGCGAGGATCTCGCCGAACTTGCCCTCGTTGCGCGTCGAGGCGCGTTCGAAGGCGGGGGAGACGACCTCGGTCCAGGCCGGGGTGGCGCGCTGGAAGTCCTCCTCGAGCAGCAGGGTGCGCGGCGTGTCGGGGCCGGCGAGGCGCGCGAGCAGGGCCTCGGTGCTGCTCGCGTCGAGCGCGAAGTCGAGTTCGAGCGAGACGCCCGGCGGCGGCCAGGGGCGGCCCTCCGAGGGGCGCGCGCGCTCCCAGGCGAAGGGCGCCTCGGTGCCGCCGACGCGGTGGCCGGTGTAGCGGAAGGCGGTCGGGTCGGCCGCGAGCTGCTCGACCCAGCCGGGCAGGAGGAAGGCGTGGTCCGGCTGGCCGGACAGGCCGCCGACGGCCAGCTCGAGCCCGTCGAGGGTGACGCGCGCCTCCGGCTTCGGCGCGCGCAGCAGCGAGGCGCCGGTCATCCGGTTGTCGAAGGCGACCGTGGCCGCCCCGGGCCGCAGCAGGAACTCGCGGCGGATCAGGCCGTTGTCGAGCGCGACGCGGTGGGCCGCGGCGTCCTCCTCGACGCGGGCCTCCCAGGGGCCGTCGTCGACCAGCCAGTCGAGCGGTCGCGCCGGCGCCGGGAGAGCCGCCGAGGGTCCGGCCGGCGCCGCGCAGCCGGCGGCCAGCAGGAGGAGGGGGGCGGCGGGGAGGAGCCGGAGCAGCGGTCGCATGACCGCCGCATCCTAGTCCGCCGCGCGCCGCGCCGATGGAGGGATCAGAGGGCGAACAGCCGCTCGAGCAGTTGCTCCTGCAGCGCGCTGCGCGTCGAGGTCGAGCTGATCCCGCGGATCACCGGTTCGGCGGCGCGGAGCAGTTCCTTGCTGAGGCTGGGCCGGGCGAGGAAGGCCTCGAGGCAGGCGCCCTGGGCGTGCGAGCTGGAGATGGCGCCCACGGCCTCGAGCGCGGCGCGCAGCGCCGCCTCGTCGTCGGGGCAGCCGCGGAAGAACTCGACGAAGAGCTCCTGGCGCGTGCTCGTCGAGCTGACGAGGCCGGCCGAGGTCGCCCAGCCCAGGCGTCCGGCCTCGTCCAGGCCGCCGCGGGCCCACAGGGCGGCGAGCGCCTTGCCCTGGGAGTGCGAGCTCGAGATCCCGCCGGCCGCCTCGAGGTAGCCCGGCGTGAGGACCGGGGTCGGCAGCGGCGAGTCCAGCGAGGCGACCAGCACGCTCTCGCGCGTCGAGGTCGAGCTGATCGTGCCGGCGGCGCGGTAGAAGTCGGCGGCGGTGGCGGCGCTCAGCCGGGGGACCACGGCCTCGAGGACCTCGCCCTGGCTGTGGCTGCTGGAGACCCGCTCCGCCGCGCTCAGGACCGCGCGGGTCAGGGCGTCGTCCTGCGGCGCGAAGGCCGCGGCGCGCTCGAGCAGCCCCTGCATCGAGGAGGAGCTGGTGACCAGGCCCTCGGCCGTCTCGACCAGGCGGACGGCGTCGGCCGGCTCCAGGTCCGGCGAACCGAGGGCGGCCTCGAAGTAGATCCCGACCGCCGTGCCGCTCTCGGTCTGCCCGGCGGCGGCGACGACCGCCTCGACCCCGCCGGAGGCCATCAGCCGCGCGGCCCGCGCCTCGGCGCCGACCCAGGTCTCACGGTGGAGGTCCGCCACGACGCCGGCGAACCAGGCGCGGGCCTCCTCGCCGTACTCGGTCCGGGTGCCGTCCTCGGAGTAGCGGAAGCGGGTGCTGCCGTCGTCCGACCGGCTCGCCTCGAGCAGCCGCGTGCGTCCGTCGGCCTCCTCGCGCACCGCGAAGCTCGCCCCGGAGCCGAGCAGGCGCAGGTCGCTGCCGTCCTCGCCGAGGTCCACCTCGCCCTCGACCCGCACCTGGCGGCGGCTCTCGATGGAGGAGTCCTCGAACACGGTGGTCGTGCCGTCGGTCCAGGTGTGGCGGGCGGTGACGCCGTCGATCGTGTAGCTCCAGGAGTCGTGCGCGCAGGAGGCCAGACCGAGGACGACGGAGAGGAGGAGGGGGGAACGCATGGCGCCTTCTTGGGAATCGGAACCGGGATCTTCCGCCCATCCTAGCCGCCGGTCTAATCTGGGTGGCCATGGCCAAGCCCCGCATCGGTCTGTTCGCCGGTTACGACCCGCGTCCCTGGGTGATGGAGGACTGCTTCGAGCACGACCTGGGCGTGATCCAGGGCCTCGTGAAGCGGATCGAATCCCTCGGCAAGTACGAGGTGGTCTGGCCCGGGCGCCGCAAGAAGGGCTGGGCCAAGGTGGTCCACACCAGCGAGCTGGCGCGGGAGACGGCGCAGGCCCTGTTCGACGCCGAGGTGGACGGGGTGGTGAACGTCCACGCCACCTGGACCTTCCCGCAGCTGAGTCAGCAGGTGATGACCAGCTACGCGCAGCTGCTGCGCGCCGCCGACGCGACCGCGCGGCCGCGGCTGGCGATGGTGTCGATCCAGGACACCACGGTGCCGGGCATGGTCTCCGGCATGGCCACCGGCGGCGCCTTCGCCCAGATCGGCATGAGCTTCGACCACGTCTACGGTGACTTCGACGACCCGGCGCTGCTGGCCGAGCTCGAGCGCGTGCTCGACCTCTTCGTCGCCCGCGCCGCCGCCGCGCCGCGCGCGAAGGCGGTGGTCGAGGGCCTGCACCGCCTGCACGCGCTCGAGTTCGGCAGCTTCAGCCTGCAGATGCCGACCACCCGCATCGACCAGGAGGAGCTGACGCGCCGCTGGGGTATCACGAGCGAGAGCCTCGACCAGCAGGTCTTCCTCGACCGCGCCTTCGCCATGTTCGACTGGGCGGGGGAGCCGGGGAAGAGCGCGGTGCGCGCGATCCACCACGCCGGCGTGCGCGCGGCGGTCGAGGGCAACTACGACGCCGCGCCCGAGAAGTTCTCCGTGCTGCCCGACCGCGAGGTGAGCCGCGACAAGTACGCGCTGCAGGTGGCGATGTACTTCGCCGTCGCCGAGATCGCCGACGAGAAGGGCGCGGGGGCGGTGACGATCAAGTGCCAGGACGAGTGCAGCGGGGTCTATGCCACCTGCTGCCAGGCCACCAGCTTCCTCGGCAACGACACCGACCCGAACGGCAAGCGCAAGCGCATGGTGCCGACCAGCTGCGAGACCGACCTGCCGACGATGTACTCGCAGTACCTGCTGCAGGAGCTGAGCGGCCGGCCGAGCGGCTTCGGCGACTTCCGCTTCGTCAAGACCTGGACCGACCCGGACCTCGGCGACGGCGGCGAGCGGACGCTGCTGGCCATCGTCAACTGCGGCCAGCACCCGCTCTACTACGCCGGGCGCGAGAGCGACTCCTTGAAGAAGAAGCGCGCCGCGGTCGAGTACCCGGGGCAGGAGCACTTCTACGCGGCCGGCGGCGCGGCCGTGCGCATGCGGACGGCCGGCGACCAGGACCTCACGGTCGCCCGGCTCGGCGTCGAGAACGGGCGCCTGCACCTCGTCGCCTGCCCGCTGCGGACCCGCGAGGTGCCGGCCGACCGCTTCGAGGCCTACAACCGCGCCTGGCCGATCATCGAGGGCGAGATCCCGGTCAGCGACCAGGTCATGGGCCGCAAGTGGCCGAGCAACCACCTCGGCTTCGTCTACGGCGACCACGTGCCGGCCCTGATCGAGCTGGCCGAGCGCATGGACCTCGGCTACCTCGTCTGGGACCGCGACGGCCGCGAGCACAGCCGGCCGAGTTGAGCCTCCTCGACGAGCAGCCCTTCGTCCGTCTGCCGCCGCGCCTGCGCGTGGCGGTGCCCGGCGCGGTCGCCGTGGTGCTCGGCGGCCTCCTCGACCCCGGCGTCCTGGCCGGTCCGTGGTCCGCCGCCTGGGCCCTCCCCGGGCAGGACGGCTGGCTGGCCGTCCAGCTCCTCAGCACCGCGGCGCTGCTCGCCCATCCCCTACGGCCGCGGCCGGCCACGGCCTGGATCAGCCTCGCCGGCTGGGCCTCCTGGCTGTTCTGGGGCCTGGCGGTCGCGACCGTCGGGGTCTGAGCGCTCAGCGGAACCAGAGCACCGGGCCGACCGGGGTCTGGACCAGGCCATGGAGGTCGAGCGCCGGCTCGAGCACGCAGTCCCACTGCAGGGCGTCGCCGCCGCGGCAGCCGCTCCACTCGCGGTCGGCCGAGCCGTAGCCGTCGCAGTCGACCTGTGCGCGGATCCGGTAGCGGTGCTGGTGGCGCAGGCGGTGGGTCCAGGCGTGGGCGGCGCCGTCGCCGTCGCAGCCGACGGGGACGCCGGGCGTCCACTCGGTGGCCGAGGCGTCGCGCCACCAGAGCTGGACGGTGGCGTCGGGGAGCGGGGTCCCGCTGGCGTCGGTCACGCTGATCTCGACCTCGGCAGCGCGGTCTTCGAGGGTGAGGGAGTCGAGGCCGCGGCAGCCGAGGGGGAGCAGCGCCGCCAGGCCCACGAGGGTGAGGGTTATGCTGTGTCGGTCCATTTCGGTCGGCGTGGCGGCGGACCCCCTCCCAACTCCGTTGCCGCAGCCGGGTTCCCTCCCGATGCGGGACGATTCCGTCCAGCCGCCGATGTCCGCCACCAGCCGACTCCGACCGCTCCTCGCCGAGTTCGTCGTCGTCTTCGTCTCGATCTTCCTCGCCCTGCTCGCCGACGACTGGCGCGAGAACCGCAAGCTGCTGCGCCGCGAGCAGGAGGTCCTCCACCTGCTCCACCGCGACCTGCGCGACGACCAGGCCTCGCAGGAGAAGTACCGCGAGGAGCTGGAGGGCGGCGCCGACGACGTGCGCCGCCTGCTCGATGCGCTGGCGCAGCCCGGCGCCGAGCCCGACGCGACCCTCGCCCTGCTCATCGACGCGGTGGACTACTGGAACTACCGCCCGACCTACCCGACCTACCGCGGGCTGGTGCAGGGCGGTCGGCTCGGGCTGGTCCAGGATCCCGCGCTGCGCAACGCCCTCGTGCGCTACCACGACGACCTGGTCGACTACCTCGAGGACCGCCGCGCCGGCACGAAGGCCGTGGTCCAGCGCGCGCGGGAGGCGGTGGGGGAGCACCTCAGCGCCAGCCCCGACGCGGAGGGCCGGTGGAGCCAGGTCTGGCTGACCTCGCCCGCCGCGCTCGCCGCCGACCGCCGGGCGATGAGCGCCCTGGCCGAGGCCGGCCGCTCGCAGGCCTACCTCGCCGCGCGGATCGAGGGCCTGTTCCTGCCCGAGTCCCGCGCGATGTCGGCGGCGCTCCTGCCCTTCCTCGAGGAGGCGCCCGAGCTCTTCTCCGTCGACTGGGGCGAGCGCACGGAGGCGGCCTCCCGCCAGCGCGCCGAGGAGGAGCAGCCGTGAGCGATTCGGAGACGCCCGCCGCGGTCCAAGTCCGCACCAGCTCCCTCCTCCTCGAGGGGGTGGCCGTCCTGCTCGGTGTCCTCGCCGCATTCGGCGTGGACGCGCTGTGGCAGATGCGCAGCGAGCGGGTCCGCGAGCGCGCCTTCCTCACGGCGCTGCAGGAGGAGGTCATGTCGAACCGCGAGCGCTGCCGGGAGTACATCGAGTACCTCCAGGGGGACGCCGCCGAGGCCGCGGAGCTCTACCGCGAGGTCGTCCTCTCCACCGAGCCCGTCGGCGAGGAGCGGGTCCTGGAGCTCCTCCTGACCACCGGGCCCGCCCAGGTCTTCCTCGAGCAGGCCGCCCTGCTCGACCTGGTCGGCTCCGGCGGTCTGCAGCTGGTCCGCAGCGCGCCCGTCCGCCGCGGGGTGGCCAGCTACGAGCGGCGCCTGCGCGACGCGCAGCACTCCCAGGACAAGCTCGACCGCTTCTGGTCGGAGGAGCTGACCGCCTACGGGCGCGTGCACGGCAGCCTGCCGGCGGTCTTCTCGCGGCTCGACGGGCTGTTCGGCGAGGAGCTCTTCGAGGGCCTGTTCCGGGCGGAGGACTTCCCGATCGACGAGGAGGCCTTCCGTGGGAACCGAACCTACGCCAACCTCTACGCCACCTGGTTCTACCACCGGATGGTGACCGCGCGGGAGTACGAGCGCCTGGCCGAGGTGATGGAGGAGCTGGAGGAGGCGCTGGCCGAGGCGCTGGGCTGAGGCCCGGGGGAGCGACGGGGGGCCGAAGTCCTTCGGCCCGGGGTTTCGTCCCTTATGCTGGGGTCTCCCCCCTCCCGGGCGGTGCGGATCCCCCCAAGGTCTCCTCGCGGCCCGGGTCGTCTCCCCAACCCCGGAGGGCCGCCCCGTGCGCGCTCGACTCGTTCACCTCCCCGTCCTCCTCGCCCTGGCCGCGTCCTGCGGTGGCGAGGATCCCGCTCCGGCGACGGAGCCGACCGCGGCCGCCCCGTCCGCCCAGCCGCCGCAGGCGCAGGAGCCGGCCCGGCCCCCGCGCGGCGGGGGTGAGGTCAAGGAGATCAAGCCGCTCGGCCAGCAGGCGCCGGCGAAGGTCCGGCGCAGCGACGACGAAGACGCCCTGCTCGAGGCCGAGGAGCTGCGCCTCCCCGGCTGGGCGCAGGACAACATCCGCCGCGCCGACGCGAAGAACGACGCCGGCTGGCGCAGCGAGGTGCTGCACTCGGGCGCGAAGAAGGCGCTCGGCGCGTTCTTCGCCGCCACCGTCGACGCCCACCCGGTCGACCTCGAAGCGGTGCGCGCCCTGCTGGCTCCCGATTTCGAGGGGGTCGGCGAGCTGCGGCCGTCCGAGCTGGAGGAGGTCTTCGCCGATGACGGCGCCCGCGTCCGCCGCGCCACGGCCTTCGCGCCGGAGCTGCGCGGCGTCGAGGCGCTGCCCGGCCTGGTCGAGGCGCTGCACGAGCCCCTCGCCGGGATCGAGCACCCGCACACCTTCTTCAAGTTCATCCGCGTGGACGTGCGCGGGCCGCAGGCGGTCGGCACCACGGCGATCTTCCACCTCGACGGCTGGCGCGGCGCCGAGGGCGTCCAGGTCAACGGCGAGTGGCAGCTCGAGTGGACGGTCGGCGACAGCGACGAGGAGCTCTTCCTGAAGAGCCTGCGGGCGCTGAGCTACGAGGAGGTCGTCGCCCCGGCGCGCCTGTTCACCGAGTACTCCGGCGCGGTCTTCCCGGACACGCCGGCCTTCCGCGAGGAGATGCTGCACGGCGTCGGCGACTTCCAGAACCGCACCGACCGCCTGCTCGGCAGCTCCTTCATCGGCGCCCAGGGCGTGGCCGTGGGCGACATCGACGGCGACGGCCTCGACGACGTCTTCGTGCCGCAGCAGGCCGGCCTGCCGAACCGCCTCTACCTGCGCCAGCCGGACGGCACGGTGCGCGACGCCACCGAGGGCAGCGGCCTCGGCCTGCTCGACAACACCCGCTCCGCGCTGATCCTCGACGTCGACAACGACGGGGACCAGGACGTGGTCATGGCGGTGCACCAGCACCTGCTCACCGCGATCAACGCCGGCGACGGCACCTTCGAGCGCTTCATGCCCGCCAACGGCGAGGGGACGGAGGACATCTACTCGATGGCCGCCGCCGACGCCGACGGGGACGGCGACCTCGACGTCTACGCCTGCCGCTACACGCAGAACGGCCTGATCGGCGGGGTGCCGGTGCCGTACCACGACGCCAACAACGGCGCCCCCAACCTGTTCTTCCGCAACGAGGGAGCCGGCGCCTTCCGCGTCGCCACCAGCGAGGTCGGCCTCGACCACAACAACCTCAAGTTCAGCCTCGCGGCGCTGTGGGAGGACCTCGACGAGGACGGCGACCTCGACCTCTACGTCACCAACGACTTCGGCCGCAACAACTACTACCGCAACGACGGCGGCCGCTTCACCGACGTGGCGACGGACATGGGCGCGGACGACATGGCCGCCGGCATGGGCATCACGAGCGCCGACTTCGACCTGGACGGGCGCGCCGACCTCTACGTCAGCAACATGTTCAGCTCCGCCGGCCGCCGCATCGTGCCGCAGAGCGAGTCCTACATGGGCGGGCAGAACCAGGAGGTCCACCAGCACTACCTGCGCCACGCCCGCGGCAACACGCTGCTGCGCAACCTCGGCGGCGGGCGCTTCGAGGACGTCACCGACCCCAGCGGCACGGCGATCGGCGGCTGGGCCTGGGGCGCCAAGGAGATCGACGTCAACAACGACGGCTACGCCGACCTGTACTCGCCCAACGGATTCGTCACCAACGAGTCCAAGGACGACTTGTGAAGCTTCTTCTGGCGGCGCGTGACGTCGCAATCTCCTGCTGAGGAGACCGAAGCTCCCGACGCTTACAAGCAGGCCTGGGCCAGCATCCAGCACATGGTCTTCTTCGAGGGCCTCTCCTGGAGCGGGCGCGAGTCGAACCGCTTGTTCCTCAACCTCGGCGGCCTGCGCTTCGCCGACGTGTCCTCGGTGTCGACCGCCGACTTCACCGGCGACGGGCGCTCGACCGCCGTGCTGGACTGGGACGACGACGGCCGCCTCGACCTGCTGCTCAAGAACCGCACCGCGCCGCGCCTGCAGCTGCTGCGCAACACCGCCCCGGTGGAAGCGCACTGGCTCAAGCTGGACCTGCGCGGCACGCGCGGCAACCGCGACGCCGTCGGCGCGCGGGTCACGGTCGAGGCCGGCGGCAAGGT
The DNA here is from genome assembly GCA_964342475.1 of uncultured Planctomycetales bacterium. Classification (GTDB taxonomy): domain Bacteria; phylum Planctomycetota; class UBA1135; order UBA1135; family UBA1135; genus J029. Next base: position 226,559 of record CAYFGE010000003.1, on the reverse strand, counting down.
CCACGGCCGCACGCTCTACGCCGGCGAGGGCTACCTGGCGCAGTCCTCCAAGCGCCTGCACTTCGGCCTCGGCGACGCAGCTGCGGTCGAGCGCGTCACCGTGCGCTGGCCGGACGGCGCGGTGGAGGAGTTCACGGGCTGCGCCCCGGACGCGCGCTGGCTGCTCGTGCAGGGCGCCGGCGTGGCCGCCCCGGTCGCGGCTCGGCCCGCCGCGGTCCTGCAGCGCCCGGCGCCCGCGCCGCACGCGCCGAACCCCGCCCCGGTCGGCCGCATCGTGCTGACCGAGAAGCTGCCGCTGGCCGCCCTCAAGGTGCCCTCCTTCGACAACCCTGAGCGCTACGTGGCCGACCTGCAGGGCGGGCCCGTGCTGCTCAACCTGTGGGGCAACACCTGCCAGAACTGCCTCAAGGAGTTCTCCGGCTTCCAGCAGGCGGCCGCCGCCATCCGCGCCAGCGGCTTGCGCGTGGTCACCCTGAACACCGACCCGTCCGACCAGCACGACCGCAGCCGCGTGCTGCTCGAGCGCTTCGGCCTGCTCGGCCCCGACGCCGGCTACGCCGACAGCGACTTCCTCACCGCCTTCGAGGTGCTGCTGCGCGAGGTGGTCGGCGGCAACTTCGGCACGCCGCTGCCGACCAGCCTGCTGCTCGACCGGGCCGGCAGCCTGGTCGCGGTCTACCGCGGCGCGGTCGAGCCCGACGTCCTGCTGCGCGACGTCGAGCTGCTGAAGTCGATGAACCCGGCCGACCCGGCCGACACCAAGCTGGACTTCGGCGGCCGCGTGTTCCGCAAGACGCGCGACTACGCCGCCCTGGTCGAGCAATTCGACCAGCTCGGCCTGACCACCCTGGCCGGCTACTACCGCCAGGGCCTGGCGGCGGGGCGCTAGGCCGGGTCGGCGTCGCGGTAGGCCTGGAGGACGGCGAGGTCGCCCTCCGGGCCGCCGCGGCTGTTGCCGTGCTCCATGCCGAGGACGCCGTCCCAGCCGCGCTCGCGGATGTGGCGGAACACGTTGCCGTAGTGGACGCCGCCGGTGCCCGGCTCGCGCCGGCCGGGGTTGTCGCCGATCTGGAAGTAGGCGATCTCGTCCCAGCAGGCGTCGATGTTGGGGATCAGGTTCCCCTCGGTGATCGACTGGTGGTAGATGTCGAACAGGATCTTCACCGCCGGCGAGTCGGCCGCCTTGCACAGCGCGTAGGCGTGGTCGCAGCGCTGCAGGAACAGCCGCGGGTGGTCGCGGCGGTTGAGCGGCTCCATGACCATCACCAGCCCGTGCGGCTCGAAGATCTCGGCGCCGCGGCGCAGCATGTCGATGGCGTGCGCGTCCTGGAAGCCGCGCGCGAGCTGCGGGTCCTCGGTGCCGAGGACGATGGTCATCCACTTGGCGTTGACCCGCTTGGCCACCTCGACCGCGCGCCGCAGGTCGGCGAGGAAGCTCTCCCGCGCGTCGGCCTTCCCCGAGCTGAAGCTCTGCTCGGCGAAGGCGGTGCCGAAGTTGGCGACGAAGACGCCCATGCGCATGCCGAGGCGCTCCATCGCCCGGGCGATGCGCTCCTGCTCCTCGACCGGCCGGTTGGCCATCTGGTTGTCCTCCCACGAGCGGAAGCCCTGGTCGTGGGCCCACTCCAGCTGCGCCACCGGGTCGCCGCCGGCGACGCGGCCGAACATGCCGAAGTGCGGCGCGTAGTCGAGCGCGAAGGGCTCGCCGGCGCGCGGCGCGGGGCGGGCGCCCAGGGCGCCGGGGACGGCGGCGCCGAGGCCGGCGGCCAGTCCGTTCTTCAGCAGGGTCCGACGGTCGAGGCTCATGGGCGGAGCCTAGCACCGCCCGCCCGGCCTCAGCGCGCGGCTGCGGCAGGCGCGTCGAGCAGCCAGGTGACGTCGGGGTGCCGCTGCAGCCAGGAGGCCGGCAGGGCGGGAGTGGCCGGGCCGTCGAGGGCGGCGGCCACCCCTGCGGCCTTGTCGGGGCCGGTGGCCAGCACCAGGATGCGCCGCGCCTCGAGGATCGTGGCGAGCCCCATGGTCACCGCCCGCGCGGGCACCTCCTCGCCGGCGAAGTCGCCGCGCGCGCGCTCCCGCGTGCTGTCGTCGAGCTCCACCATCCGCGTGCGGCTGCCGGGCAGGGCGCCCGGCTCGTTGAAGCCGATGTGCCCGTTCACCCCGATGCCGAGGACCTGCAGGTCGATGCCGCCGGCCGCGGTGATCGCCTCCTCGTAGGCTCGGCAGGCCGCCGCCAGCCCGGGCACCGGCGTCAGCCCGCTCGGGATGTGGCGCCGCGCCGCCGGCAGGTCGAGGTGGCCGAACAGCTGCTCGTCCATGAAGTGCGCGAAGCTGCGCGGGTGGTCGGGCGCGATCGGCCAGTACTCGTCGAGGTTGAAGCTCGTCGCGTGCGCGAAGGACAGCCCCTCCTCGCGGTGCCGGCGGACCAGCTCGCGGTAGAGCGGCAGGGGCGTCGAGCCGGTGGCCAGGCCGAGGACGGCCCCGCCCGCGCCGCGCTCGCGCAGCAGCGCCTCGACGGCGTCGGCCGCGGCGCGCGCCACTCCCGCGGCGTCGGCGAGGACCTCGACCCGGCTCACTGCTCGGCCGCGCCGTCCTCCGCCGGTTCCGCCACGCGGATGCTGAGCCCGCCGGAGGTGCGCAGCTCGAGTTCGTAGCTGCGGCCCTTGGCCAGGCGGATCGAGGGGGCCTCGCCGTGCATCGCGCGCACGCCGGAGCGCCGCGCCACCTCGGGCTCGTTGGCGTAGCGCCAGAAGTCGCGCCACAGCTCCTCGTGGAAGGCGGCGGGACCCTCGGCGCCGGCGGCGTAGGCCGCGGGCCGCGCGCCGACCGCGTCGATCGGGAAGCCCTCGGCGGGCGCCTGGTACTCGCCGAAGACCCGCTGGAACAGCAGGATGCTCGAGCCGCGCAGCAGGTCGCGCTGCTCGACGAAGGCGTCGTCGAACTTGATGATGCGGGCGTCGAAGTAGGCCAGGTCGCCCTCGATCTCGAAGCGCTGCGGCGTGCCCAGGGTGCGGCCCTCGGCGTCGACCTCGCGGAAGCGGAAGCGGGTGCGGACGCCCCCCGGTCGCTGCTCGCTCGGCCCCTGGTCGACCTGGTCGATGTGCGCGACGCGGGTGCGCTCGCGCAGCAGCTCGAGGCGCAGCTGCAGCTCGTCGATCTGTTCCTCGAGCGCGGCGATGGCGCGCTCGTGGTCGGCGCTGGAGAAGACCCCGCTGCCGGCCAGGAAGCCGCCGAGGGCCGCGCCGAGCAGGGCCACCGCCCGCAGGAGCAGGGCGCCGCGGCGCGGTTCGCCGCGGCGGGGGGCCGCAGGGCGGCGGAGGGAGGCCGGGATCGCCTTCATCGCCTTTCCGCGCGAATGCTAGCAAGCGGCCGCGCGCCCCACGATTGGAAATGACGGCCGCGAGGGTCTAGAAGGGGGCCATGACGACGGCCGCCAAGCAGACCGGGCACTCGGACGTGACCACCGAGGGGATCCGCGTCCGGGTCGGGGCGCAGTACCTGCCCGACCGCTCCGACCCGGACGCCTCGAGCTACGCCTTCGTCTACCGGGTGGTGATCACCAATGAGGGCGACACCCCGGCCAAGCTGCTGAACCGGCACTGGATCATCCGCGACTCGCAGGGCGAGGTGGAGGAGGTCCGCGGCCCCGGCGTGGTCGGCGAGCAGCCCGAGCTGGCTCCGGGCCAGAGCTTCGACTACGTGTCGGGCTGCCCCCTTCGGACCTCGTGGGGGACCATGGAGGGCAGCTTCGAGATGGAGCGCCCGGAAGGCAGCCGCTTCCGGGCCGTCGTCGGCCGCTTCTTCCTGGCCGAGACGGCGGCGCCGCTGTCCGACATGGACGTCGGCGCCTGAGGCCCTCCGGCGGACGCGGTCCTCCTCGAGCTGCCGAAATGGCAGGGAAAGGAGGAATATCCCGCGGCACGCGGCTTGCATCCCTCCCGGCGATGCAGACCGATCGCTGGACCCACAAGACCCGCGAGGCCTTCGAGGCTGCCGCCCAGATCGCCCGTCGGCGCTCGCACCGCTTCCTCGGACCGGCCCACCTCCTCGTCGCCCTGCTGGAACAAGACGAGGGGCTGGTTCCTGGCCTGTTCGCTCGCTGTGGGGTCTCCCCGGCCCTGGCCCTGCGCCACGCCGAGGCGGCTCTGGACAAGCTGCCGCGCGTCGAGGGGGGCGAGACCGCCCTGGCTCCCGAGACCGCGCGCCTGTTCGAGGCCGCCGAGGCCGCCCGTCAGGCCCACGGGGACGACTACCTCTCCACCGAGCACCTCGCCCTGGCCCTGGTGGCCGGTGACGACGCCCTGGCCCGCGCTCTCCACGAGTCGGGCGCCACGCAGGAGGCGGTTCGTGAGGCGCTGAAGGGGCTGCGCGGCGACCGCCGGGTCACCGATCCCGAGCCGGAGAGCAAGCGCGAAGCCCTGGCCCGCTACACCAGCGACCTGACCGCCCGCGCCCGCGAGGGGAAGACCGACCCGGTGATCGGCCGCGACGAGGAGGTGCGCCGCGTGATGCAGATCCTGTCGCGCCGCACCAAGAACAACCCGGTCCTGGTCGGCGAGCCCGGCGTCGGCAAGACGGCGGTGGTCGAGGGCCTGGCCGCCCGCATCGTGGCGGGGGACGTGCCGAAGGGCCTGCAGGGCAAGCGTCTGCTCGCCCTCGACCTCGGCTCCCTGCTCGCCGGGGCGAAGTACCGCGGCGAGTTCGAGGAGCGCCTCAAGGCGGTGGTGGCCGAGGTGCAGGAGGCCGCCGGCGAGATCGTGCTCTTCCTCGACGAGCTGCACACGCTCGTCGGCGCCGGCGCCGCCGAGGGCGCGGTGGACGCCGCGAACCTGCTCAAGCCGGCCCTGGCGCGCGGCGAGCTGCGCTGCATCGGCGCCACCACCCTCGACGAGTACCGCCAGCACGTCGAGAAGGACGCCGCGCTCGAGCGCCGCTTCCAGGTGGTCCGCGTCGAGGAGCCGACCGTGGCCGACACCGTCGCCATCCTGCGCGGCCTGCAGGAGCGCTACGAGAACCACCACGGCGTGCGCATCCAGGACGCCGCGCTGCTCGCCGCGGCGCGGCTCAGCGCGCGCTACCTTCCCGACCGCCGCCTGCCCGACAAGGCGATCGACGCGGTGGACGAGGCGGCCAGCCGCATCCGCCTCGAGCTCGACTCGATGCCGGCCGAGCTCGACGCGCTCGAGCGGCAGATCCGCCAGCTGCAGATCGAGCGGGCCGGCCTCGAGGCCGAGGGCGGCGCGCCCTCGACCGGCGAGATCGCCAAGATCGACCAGCGCCTCGCCGAGGTGGAGGAGGAGGCGCGCGCGCTGCGCGTGCGGTGGCAGAACGAGCAGGGCGCCCTGCAGGAGGCGCAGGAGCTGCGCCAGCAGATCGAGGAGCTGCGCACGCGCGCCGAACAGGCCGAGCGCGAGGGCCGCTACGAAGAGGTCGGCCGCATCCGCTACGGCGAGATCCCGCAGCGCGAGCAGGCCATCGCCGCCGCCGAGGAGCGCCGCGCCGAGCTGCAGGGCGAGCGCCCGCTGCTGCGCGAGAGCGTCGGCCCGGAGGAGATCGCCGCGGTCGTCGCCGCCTGGAGCGGCGTGCCCGTCGAGCGGCTGGTCGAGACCGAGCGGCAGCGCCTGCTGCACCTCGAGGACCGCCTGCGCGAGCGCGTCGTCGGCCAGGACCACGCGCTGCACGCCGTGGCCGAGACCGTGCGCCGCGCCCGCGCCGGCCTGCAGGACGCCGACCGGCCGCTGGGCAGCTTCCTGTTCCTCGGCCCGACCGGCGTCGGCAAGACCGAGCTGAGCAAGGCGCTGGCCGCCGACCTGTTCGGCGACGAGAAGGCGATGGTGCGCCTCGACATGTCCGAGTACCAGGAGAAGCACACCGTGTCGCGGCTGATCGGCGCGCCTCCCGGCTACATCGGCCACGAGGAGGGCGGCCAGCTCACCGAGGCCGTGCGGCGCCACCCCTACGCCGTCGTGCTGCTCGACGAGGTCGAGAAGGCCCACCCGGACGTCTTCCACACCCTGCTGCAGGTGCTCGACGACGGGCGCCTGACCGACTCGCAGGGCCGCACGGTGGACTTCCGCAACACCCTGTTCCTGCTCACCTCCAACCTCGGCGGCGCGCTCGGCGCGGCCGTCCCGGAGGGAGGCGACGCGGCCTGGGAGGCGCGCTACCGCGACGCCGCGCGGCAGCACTTCCGCCCCGAGTTCCTCAACCGCCTCGACGAGATCCTGGTCTTCCGCCCGCTCGGCCGCGAGACGGTCGGCGCGATCCTCGGGCTGCACCTCGCCCGCGCCGCGGCGCGCCTCGAGGAGGCCCACGGCCTGGCGCTCGAGGTGACGGAGGAAGCGAAGGCCTGGCTGGCCGAGCGCGGCTACGACCCCGACTTCGGCGCCCGCCCGCTGCGCCGGGTGCTCGAGCGCGAGCTGCTGAACCCGCTCGCCGCGCGCATCCTGGCCGGCGACTTCGAGCACACCGCGGCGGTGCGGGCCGAGCGCGAGGCCGGGGGGCTGACCTTCCGCGCGGTCAGCGGCTCGCCCGCGCCGGGATCCGGCTCATCGCCCGCTCGGCCAGAGCGGTGATCGTCAGCGAGGGGTTCACCCCGGGGTTGGCGGACACCGCCGCGCCGTCGACCACGTAGAGCCCGGGGTAGCCGTGCACCTGGTGATCGGGGCCGATCACCCCTTCGGCGGCGTCCGCCCCCATGCAGGCGCCGCCGAGGATGTGGGCGGTGGAGGGGATGCCGAGCGCGGTCTCGGTGACCAGGCTGCCGACCACGCCGTCCACCTCCTCGGCGAAGACCCGCGCCAGCGCGGTGGCCTCGGGGATCGAGGCGGCGGGGGCCGGGCCCTCGGCCAGCTCGCTGCGCAGTCCGCCGCGCGCGCCGCGGCGCAGGCGCATCGTGCCCTCGAGGCTGCGCATGTAGAGCAGGATCGAGGTGTGCCGGGCCCAGTCGCGGCGCAGCACCGCGCGCAGCCACTTCAGCGGCTGGCGCAGCAGCTCGCCGCCGGCGCGGAACAGCCGCTCGGGGAAGGAGCGGCCGGGGGAGTGCGGCGACATGAGCAGGCGGAAGAAGCCCGAGCCGGACGGGTAGCGCACGACCTCCAGCGAGGAGTGCGCGTCCGTGTGGACGATCGAGCCGATCGCGACGCCTCGTGAGAGGTCGAGGTCGCGGCGCAGGGTGCTGACCCCGATCAGGCTCTCGGAGTTCGTGCGCACGAAGTCGCCGACCCGCGGGGACAGGGCCGGCAGCCCGTCCGGATCGGCCTGCATGGCCAGGAGCAGCGGCACCGTGCCGAGCACCCCGCCGGCGAGCACCACGCGGTCGGCGGTGAGCCTCCCGGCGTCGGTCTCGACCTCGAAGCCGCCGCCCGTGCGCGGCCGCACGGCGCGCACCCGCGTCTCGGGCCGCACCTCGGCGCCGCGGCGCTCGGCCAGATGGAGGTAGTTGCGGTCGAGCGTGTTCTTCGCGCCGACGTGGCAGCCGATCATGCAGCCGCCGCAGTCGGTGCAGCCGGTGCGCGGCGGCCCCTCGCCGCCGAAGTAGGGGTCGGGCACCTCCACGCCCGGCTCGCCGAAGTGGACGCCGACCCGGGTGGGGGCGTAGTGCTCGCCCTGTCCCACGCGTTGCGCCACGCGCTCGAGCGCGCGGTCGGCCGGCGCCTGCCGCGGCACCTCGGTCGCGCCGAGCATGCGCAGCGCGGTGGCGTAGTGCGGCTCGAGCTCCGCCTTCCAGTCGGCCAGGTGCGCCCAGCTCGGAGAGCGGAAGAAGTCCGGCGCCGGCTGGGGGAGGGTGTTGGCGTAGACCAGCGAGCCGCCGCCGACGCCGACTCCGGAGAAGGCGGTCAGGTGGCGCAGGAAGGTCATGCGGAAGGGACCGCGGAAGCCCAGCCGCGGCATCCACAGCCAGCGCTTCAGGTTCCAGTTGCTGCGCGGGAAGTCCTCGGGGGCGAAGCGGCGGCCCTGCTCGAGGACGAGGACGCGGTAGCCCTTCTCGGCCAGGCGCAGCGCGCTCACGCTGCCGCCGAAGCCGGAGCCGACCACGATCCAGTCCCAGTGCCCGGATGCCATGAGCAGCATCCTAGCGGCCTTGCCCCCTATCCTCGTCCGGCCTAGCCTGAACGCACGTTCCTTCACGAGGCTCCCTCGCCTCCGGCCGCTCCCCCTTCCCTCGTGTCCCGGCCTCGCCCCTCCCTCCTCCCGCTGCGCGCGGGTGTGCTCCTGGTCCTGTCGCTCGTCGGTGGACTCGGACTGACCCTCTGTGACCGCGTCCACCTGCGCTACGGCGTGCTCACCCAGGTGGACCGCAGCCTGTTCGACCAGGCCTGGTGGGTGTTCCCCGGCTTCGTCCTGGTGTCGGCGGCCGCCCTGCTCGGCTTCCGCGCTCTGCGCGTGCGGCGCGGTTGGCGTCCGCGCGAGTTCCGCGCCGGGCGCGCGCTGCTCGGCGTCGCGCTGTTCCACGCCGTCTACGCGCTCACCGGCCCCCTCGGCCGCCTCGACGGCTGGCTGGCCTTCGCCCTGGTCCTGTTCTGGGCCGTCCGCCTGCTCGTGCGCCCCGACCGCCTCGCCCTGCAGTTCTCGCTGGCGCTGGCCGTCGCCGGACCGCTGCTCGAGGCGGGCAACGTCGCGCTCGGCAACTTCGCCTACACCACGCCCGACCTCGGGCTGGTGCCGAGCTGGCTGGCGGCCGTCTACCTGCACGGCGGGCTGATGGTGGCGCGGCTCGAGCCCCTGCTCGAGCCCTGCTGAGCTCAGCCGGCCAGCAGCTGCGCGGCCAGCCAGCCGGTCCACGCCAGGCCGAACAGGCTGGCTCCGAGCAGCTTGGCCTGGAAGGAGCGCTTGCGCGTCTTGTGGCGGAAGAGCAGCACGCCGGCCCAGGCCCCGAGGACGCCGCCGGCCGCCGCCCAGGCGCAGAGGGCGGCCTCGCTCACCCGCCGCCGCCCGCTTCGCGCGCGCGCCTTGTCGGCGCCGAAGCGCAGCAGCGCTCCGAGGTTGACCGCCAGCCAGGCGGCGGCGGCCCACTCGGCCGGACCCTGCGGGACCCTCATTCCCGCACCACCAGGACCTGCTCGAGCGGCTTGCGCTGCACCGCGTGGGCCGGCACGGTGCAGCCCTCGGCCGGGTGGCCGACCGGGATGAGCATCCACGCGCGCTCGTGCGCCGGGCGGCCGAGCACCTCGGACAGGAAGCGCATCGGACTGGGCGTGTGGGTCAGCGTGGCGAGGCCGGCGTGCTGCGCTGCGGCCAGCAGCATGCCGGTGGCGATGCCGACCGATTCCTCGCCGTAGTAGACCTGGCCGCCGTCGTCGTCCTGGGCCAGCTTGAAGACCACGATCAGCCACGGCGCCACCTCGAGGAAGGACTTGTCGGCGTCGGTGCCGAGCGGTTCGAGGTCGTGCAGCCACTCGCTCGAGGCGCGGCCGGCGTAGAAGGCGCGCTCCTCCTCCTCGGCGGCGAGGCGGATGCGCCGCTTGGTCTCCGGGTCGGCCACCGCGACGAAGCGCCAGGGCTGCTTGTTGGCCCCGCTCGGCGCCGAGCCGGCGGTGCGCACGAGCCACTCGACCGTCGCGCGCGAGACCGGGCGGTCGGAGAACATCCGCACGCTGCGGCGCCGGCGCATGACCTGGTGGAAGCGCTCGGCGGCGAGCTCGGGGGTGACGCCGGGGTCGAAGGGCTCGTGGGGGAGCTGGGGGGGCTGGCTCATGCGGGCGGCCGCCGTGGGGCGGGCGAGAAGGCCTCAAGAGCCTAGCCCGGCCTCCGCAAAGGGTTGGACCGGAGCACGGTCCCGTCGGGGATGGCGGGGAGTACCGCAGCCACGGTCCCAAGGGGAGAGCTCTCCCGGGGGGATGGTGCGACCATCACCGTGGGGACGGGAAGGAGACCCGGGAGAGCTTGCCCGACACCCTGCCATGGACCTTGATCCCCGGAAAGCACCCCCTATCCTGCGAAGCATGAGCCCGAAGCTCTACTTCGTGGGTGACCTCCATCTCGGCCGCCGACCCGGCCGCCTGCCCCGCGTCGTGGAGGAGCACGGCTGTTCGCCCGCCGAGCTCGGCCCCGCCGCCGCCTGGCGCGCGACCTGGGAGCAGGCCGTGCGCGACCGGGCGGACGCCCTGGTCCTGGCCGGGGACGTGGTCGAGTCGATCGAGGACCGCATCGAGGCCTTCTCGCACCTCGAGCGCGGCGTCCGCGCCCTGACCGAGGCCGGCGTGCGCGTCTTCGCCGTGGCCGGCAACCACGACGGGCTGGTGCTGCCCGCCCTGGCCGACCGCCTGCCCGACTTCACCCTGCTCGGCCGCGGCGGCCGCTGGCAGGTCGTCCAGCTGCAGGGCCGCGACGGCGCGCCCTTCCGCCTGATCGGCTGGTCCTTCCCGCAGCAGCACGTCACCGCGAACCCGCTCGACGGCTTCCCCGCCCAGGTCGAGGGGGAGGGGCCGCTGCTCGGCGTGCTCCACGCCGACGTCGACGGCGGCAGCTCGCCCTACGCGCCGGTGCCCCGCGCCGCGCTCGAGGCGGCGCCGGTCGACGCCTGGTTCCTCGGCCACGTCCACGCGCCCGACGCGCTGGCCGCGCCGCGGCCCGTCGGCTACCTCGGCTCGCTCGTCGGCCTCGACCCGGGCGAGCCCGGATTCCACGGCCCCTGGCGCGTCAGCCTCGACGCCTCCGGCGCCGTGCAGCCCGAGCAGCTGGCCCTGGCTCCGCTGCGCTGGGAGCAGCGCGAGCTGCCCCTGCCCGAGCTCAGCGCCGCCGAGGACGCGGCCGACGTGCTCAGCGAGCACCTGTTCCGCGCCTTCGAGGAGCTGCACGCGGAGCTCCGCCCCGGGCTGGGCACGACGCGCGCCGTGGGCTGCCGCTTCACCCTCACGGGCGAGACCACGCACCACCGCCAGGTCGCCGAGTTCGCGCGCACCGAGCGCGTGCGCGACTTCTCGCGCGAGTTCGACGGCGTGCGCTACTTCGTCGACAAGCTGGTCGACGGCAGCCGCCCGGCGGTCGACCTCGAGCGCCTGGCCGAGGGTCGCGACCCGGTGGCCCTGCTCGCCCGCCGCCTGCTCGTGCTCGAGCGCGGAGGGGAGGAGGCCGACGCCCTGGTGACGGAGGCGGCCGAGCGCCTCGGCGCGATCGCCGACCGGGCCCTGCCCTGGGGCGGGCTCGACCGTGAGCAGCGGGATGTGGACGTCCACGCCCACCTGCTGCGCGCCGGCCGGCGCGCGCTCGACGAGCTGCTGGCCCAGCGCGCCAGCCGCGAGCAGGCGCCCGACGCCGCGCGTGCCGCGGCCGAGGAGGTGACGCGATGAAGCTGGAACGCCTCGAGATGCGCCGGGTGCCCGGCCTGCCCGCCGCCTGGACCGTCGAGGGCTTCGGCCCCGGCCTGAACCTGGTCGTCGGCCCGAACGGCTCGGGCAAGAGCAGCCTGTGCCGGTCGGCGCAGCACCTGCTGTGGCCCGACACCGCCGAGCCCGACCGCGAGGTGGCCGGCCGCTGGCGCAGCGCCGACGGCGAGGCGCTGCACGGCGAGCTGCTGCGCTGCGACACGCGCTGGAGCGGTGGCCGCCCCGCGCTGCCGTCCTCGAGCGTGGCACCCTGCTACCGCCTCACGATGGGCGAGCTGCTGCAGGACGCCGACGCGACCGACCGCGGCATCGCGCGCTCGATCCGCATCCGCATGGCGGGCGGCATCGACTTCCCGCGCGTCCGCGCGCAGTTCGAGCTCGGCCCGAAGACCGGCTTCCGCGAGCAGCGCGCGCTCGACGAGGCGCGCCGCGAGCACCTGCGCATCCGCCAGGAGTACGCCCGCCTGGGCGAGCAGGAGGACCAGCTGCACTCCCTGCGCCGCCGGCGCGAGGAGGCCAAGGCCGCGCGCCTCGAGGCGGCGCGCCTCGCCCAGGCGCTCGAGCTGGTGCAGGCCCGCGAGGAGCTGGCCGCCGCCGAGGCCGCGCTGCGCGAGCACGCCGAGGGCATGGAGCGCCTGCGCGGCGACGAGGCCGAGACCCTGGAGGCGCTGCGCCAGAAGCTGGCCGCGGCGCGCCAGGAGGAGGCCGACGCCCGCGAGCGCCGCGACCGCGCCCAGGCGCGCGTCCAGGCCACCGGCATGACGCAGTCCCTCGACGAGGCCAGCCTGCGCCGCTGGGAGCGCGGGGCCGAGAACCTGCGCCAGCTCGAGGACGCCTCGGAGGACGCCCGACGCCGCCTGCGCGCCGCCGAGGACGCCCTCAGCCAGGCGCTCGACGGCTTCGGCGGCCGCGCCCCGGTGGACGCCGACTGGCTCGACGAGGAGGCCATCGCCGGTCTGGAGAAGCAGCTGGCGGAGGCGCACGACCTGCGCGGTCAGCGCGCCGGCATCGAGCGCCAGCTCCAGGTGCTGGCCAGCGAGGAGGTGGCCGCCGCCGCCGAGCCGCTCGAGCGCGCCACCCACCTGCTGCGGCAGTGGCTCGCCGCCCCGCAACCCGACCCCGAGGCGCGGCCCTCGCTGTTCGCCCTGATCGCCGGCGGCCTGCTGTCGGCGGCGGGTTCGGTCGGCGGCGTGCTGTTCCACCCGGCGGCCTGGGTGGCTGCCGCGGCCGGCGCCGCGCTGCTCGTCAGCTCGATCTTCTTCGCCTGGCGCCGCCGCCGCGAGGAGCCGGCGCGCGCCCGCCTGCGCCTCGACTACGAGGGCAGCGACGCCGCGCAGCCGCCGTCCTGGTCGCGTGACCACGTGCAGTGGCTGCTGCACCAGCTCGAGGCCAACCTGCAGGAGGCCCGCGCCGCGCAGCAGCAGCAGGACTTCCGCCGCGGCCTGCTGGTCGAGCGCGAGGAGCTCGACCGGCGCCTGACCGCCGTCGCCGGCCGCCGCCGCGAGTGGTGTGCCAAGCTGGGCCTGGCCGAGGAGGCCGCCGACGGCGGCGTGATCGACTTCGCCCGCCGCCTCGACCGCTGCCGGCAGGCCCTCGCCGCCCAGGAGAGCGCGCAGGCCGACCGCCGCCGCGTGGAGGAGGAGCTGCGCACCCTGCGCCAGAACGCCAACGCCTGGCTGGTCTCGGTCGGCGAGGAGACGGTCGAGGACAGCTCCGGGCTCTCCACCGCCTGCGACCAGCTGCGCCGGCGCAACCAGGAGTTCGCCGCCGGCACCGAGGAACTCGCGCGGGCGCGCGGCGACCTGCACGGCGTGCGCGAGCGCCTCGACGAGCTCGGCAGCGCGGTGGACGCCCTGTTCGATCGTTGCGGCCTCGCGCCGACCGAGGACCGCGAGCTGGCCCGCCGCGTCGACCGGCTGGAGGCCTGGCAGCAGGCCCGCGCCGCCGTCGAGCAGAAGCAGTGGGCGGTCGAGGACAAGCTCCGTCCGCTGGCCGAGCACCCGGAGCTCGCCGAGCTCGACGCGGTGCTGATCCGCCAGCAGCGCGAGGACGCCGAGCGCCTCGCCGCCCGCGAGGGCGAGCTGGCCGACGCCATCCTCGGCATCGAGAAGCAGCTCGAGCTGGAGCGGCGCGGCACGCGGCTGGAAGAGGCCGAGGCGCGCCTGGACGGCGCCCGCGCCGAGCTGGCCGAGGCCTTCGAGCGCACGATGGACGCCGCCGCCGGCGCCTTCCTGCTCGGCGAGGTCGAGGCCGACTTCGAGGAGAACAACCTGCCGCCGGTGCTCCACCGGGCGCAGAACTGGTTCTCGCGCTTCACCGACCACCGCTTCGGCCTGCGCCTGCGCCGCGGCGCCGAGGCCGAGTTCGTCGGCTGGGACGAGGAGGCCGAGCGCGAGCTGCCGCTGGCGCAGCTCTCGGACGGCACCCGGATCCAGCTGCTGCTGGCCGCGCGACTCGCCTTCGCGCTGCAGCAGGAGGGCGACGAGCCGTTGCCGCTGTTCCTCGACGAGGCGCTGAGCACCGCCGACCCGCGCCGCTTCGGGCTGGTCGCCGAGGCCCTGCTCGAGCTGGTCGCCGAGGGCCACCAGGTGATCTACCTGACCGCGAACCCGGCCGACCTGGCCGCCTGGAACCGCGTCTGCCGTGAGCGCGGCGCGGCCGCCCCGGCGCTGATCGACCTGGGCCGGGCGCGCGGCGAGCAGGCCGCCGTCCACGACCCGGCGGCGCTGGCCCCGGCCGAGCGCGCCGAGCTGCCGCGGCCCGAGGGGCTCTCGCCCGAGGACTTCGGCGTCGCGCTGGGGGTGACCCCGGCCGACCCCTTCCGCTCGGTGCACGCGCTGGCCCTGTTCCACCTGCTGCGCGACCGCCTCGACGCGGTGCACGCGCTGGCCGAGCGCGGCGTGCGCACCGTCGGCCAGTGGCGCGCCCTGCGCGCGACCGGCACCGGCGTGCCGCTCGACGAGGAGCTGGCCGCCCGCCTCGAGGCCCGCGTCGAGCTGGCCGACGCGGTGCGCGCCGCCTGGCGCATCGGCCACGGCGCGCCCGTCGACCTCGACACCCTCGACCGCAGCGGCGCCTGCGGCAAGTACCTCGAGGACCTCGGCGTCCTCGCCGGCGAGCTGGGCGGCGACGCCCGGGCGCTGGTCGAGACGATCCGGCGCAAGACCGACGACCGGGTCAGCGGCTTCCGCACCAACAAGCTCGAGGAGCTCACCCGCTTCCTCGAGGAGGAGGGGCACCTCGATCCGCGCGAGCCGCTGGACGCCGAGTCGGTCGTCACCGCGGCGATGAACGCGGTGCGCGGCGAGCTGCAACGGGGCGCCCTCGACCCTGCCGAACTTCGACAACTGGCGCTGGACCTTCTCGCCGCCTTCGGCCGGCGCTAGAACGGACGGCTCGGGGCGCCCGCCGCCCCCGCCGCCCATGATCCGCACGCGAGGAATCCACAAGGCCTTCGACGGCCGCCCCGTGCTGCGGGGCGTCGACCTCGAGGTCGCGCGCGGCGAGATCTTCGGCTTCGTCGGCCCCAACGGCGCCGGCAAGTCGACCTTCCTCAAGGCGCTGATCGGAGTGGTGCGCGCCGACGGCGGCGAGGCCGAGGTGGCCGGGGTGGACGCCCTGCGCCACCCGCTGCGCGCGCGCCGCGAGGTCGGCTACGCGCCGGGCGAGACCGCGCTCTACCACCGCATGCGCGCGTCCGAGCTGGTCGACTTCGCCATCCGCTTCCACCCGGCCGCCGACCGCGCCCGCGCCGCCGAGCTGCTCGAGCGCTTCGGCCTGCCGCCCGCCCAGCGGGTGGGGGACTTCAGCCACGGCATGAAGCGCAAGCTGCTGCTGGCCCAGGCCCTGTCCAGCGGCGCGCCGGTGATGCTGCTCGACGAGCCGATGGAAGGCCTCGACCCCGAGGCGCGCCGCCTGGTCGAGGGCATCCTGCGCGAGGAAGCGGCCGCCGGACGCACGGTCTTCTTCAGCTCCCACGACCTGGCCAGCGTCGAGCGCGTCTGCGACCGCGTCGCCTTCCTGCGCGGCGGCCGCCTTCTCCAGGTCGGGACGCTCGCCGATCTGCTCCGCCCGCTCGCCGGCTCGCTGCCCGTCCACCTGCGGGAGGCGCGCGAGGCGGGCGAGCTTCCGTCGGTCCCCGGAGGGGAGTGGAGCGGGGGTGGACGCCGTTGGCGGCTGCGCTTCACCGGGCCGCTCGAGGCCGCCCTCCCCGCGCTGGCCGCGCTGCCGATCGAGCGCCTCGGCAGCCGCGAGGGCGGGCTCGAGGAGCTGTTCGAGGCGCTCTACGGCCCCGAGGCCGGAGCCGAGGCGGAGGGGCCGGCGTGAACCTCGTCCGCCAGTACCTGCGCGAGACCCTCGGCGTCGCGATCGGCTACCTCGTGCTGCTGACCGGCGCGCTCGTGGCGGCGGTCCTCTACTGGCCCGAGTTCCGCGACAACGTCCCCGCGATCTACAAGCTGGTCCCCTTCGACGCGCTGAAGGACCTGATCGGCGAGATCGAGCGCTACGGCTACTGGGCCTACTTCGCCCTGCAGCAGTTCTTCAAGGGCTGCAGCCTCTTCGGCCTCGCCGCCGCCGCCCTGTTCGGCAGCGGCCTGGTCGCGCGCGAGGCCGACCAGAAGACCGCCGAGTTCCTGCTCTCGCGGCCGGTCTCGCGCCGGCGCGTCCTGCTCGTGCGCTTCGCCGTCGCCGCCGTCCTGCTCGTGGTGCCGGTCTTCCTCAGCACCCTGGTCGGCTGGTGGGTGAGCGGGATGGTCGGCGAGACCCTCGAGGGGCCGGCCCTGTTCGCCGCCTCCGCCTACCTGGCGCTGTTCCTGCTCGTCCAGCTGGCCTTCTGCGTCTGGCTCTCCGCCGGCGCCGAGCACCAGCTGCGCGCGGGGGTCGTCCTGATCGGGCTCGTGTTGCTCCAGTTCGCCCTCTACCTGGTGAAGGGAGTGGGGGACTACACCCTGTTCGCGCTGGTGGACGTGACGACGCTCTCCGCCATCCAGGGCGGGGGATTCCCCTGGCCCCAGGCGGCGAGCTTCGTCGGGCTCACCCTCGCCTTCCTGGGCCTGGCCGTGCGCCGCTTCGAGGCCCGAGACTTCTGATACCGCAGCCGGGTTCCACAATAATCCGAACGATCCGGGGCGGAATCCTCCCCCCTTCGGGGATCCGCCCTCCGGACCCACCCGTCCCACCGGGGACGGGTCCACCACCCAAGTCGATCCCCATGTCCCTCCGCATCGCCACCTTCGCCGCCGGCTGCTTCTGGTGCGTGGAGGCCGTGTTCCAGAAGGTGGAGGGGGTCCTCGGCACGCGCGTGGGCTACTGCGGCGGCCACCTCCCCGACCCCTCCTACCAGCAGGTCCGGCGGGGGGACACCGGCCTCGCCGAGGCCTGCGAGGTGAGCTACGACCCCTCGGTGGTCTCCTTCGAGGAGCTCCTGGCAGTGTTCTGGGAGTGCCACGACCCGACCTCGGTCGACCGGCAGGGTCCGGACGTCGGGCCGCAGTACCGCTCGGCGATCTTCTGCCACGACCAGTTCCAGTTCCTCGCCGCGCACCAGAGCCGCGCCGCGCTCGAGGTCAGCCACCACTGGCCGGCGCCGATCGCCACCGAAGTGGTGCTGCTCCGCACCTTCTGGCCCGCCGAGGAGGAGCACCAGCAGTACCTGGCGAAGCAGGGGCTGCCGGGCTGCGCCCACCAGGCGCCGCCGGAGGGCTCCGGAGGGGCGTTTTCCTTTTCCCCCGCGGGATCCTAGACTCGGTTCGGGCCCGCGCGGGCCGTCTCGCGCCCGGGCCGCTCCCCCCACCCTCGAACCACCGGAGGCCAGATTGACCGACACCCCCGAGAAGGAAGTCCTGCTCGTCGTCTCGAAGCTGAAGAACTACATCCGCGCCACCGCCGGGATGAACACCGCCGGCAACGCGGCTCCGGCCCTGTCCGACCTGGTCCGCACCCTGTGCGACCAAGCGATCGAGCGCGCCCGCAAGGACGGCCGCAAGACCGTCAAGGACCGCGACTTCATGCTGCCGGGCGGCGAGTAGTCCGCCGAACGACCTAGAAGCGGGGCGCCGGCATGCCCAGCTCTTCCTGGAGGAAGGCCCACATGTCGGCGTACTCCGCGATCCGCATCGAGGTCGGCTTCCCGGCCCCGTGCCCGCCGCGGGTCTCGATGCGGATCAGAACGGGCTCCGGCCCGCCCTGGGCCTTCTGCAGCGCCGCGGCGTACTTGAAGGAGTGCGCCGGCACCACGCGGTCGTCGTGGTCCCCCGTGGTGACCATCACCGCGGGGTAGCGCACCCCCGGCCGGATGTTGTGGTAGGGGGAGTAGGCGAGCAGCGTGCGGAACTGCTCGGGGTCCTCGCTGCTGCCGTAGTCGCTGGTCCAGGCCCAGCCGATGGTGAAGCGGTGGAAGCGCAGCATGTCCATCACGCCGACGGCCGGGAGGGCGGCGCCGAACAGGTCGGGCCGCTGGTTGACGCAGGCCCCGACCAGCAGGCCGCCGTTGCTCCCGCCGCGGATGGCGAGCTGGGCGGGGGTGGTCCAGCCGTTGGCGACGAGCCACTCGCCGGCGGCGATGAAGTCGTCGAACACGTTCTGCTTGCGGTGGACCGTGCCGGCCTGGTGCCAGTCGCGGCCGAACTCGCCGCCGCCGCGGATGTTGGCCACGGCGAGGACCCCGCCCATCTCGAGCCAGACGAGGTTGGCGACCGAGAAGCTCGGGGTGATCGGGATGTTGAAGCCGCCGTAGCCGTACAGCTGGACCGGCTTCGGGCCCCGGGGCGCGTCGCGGCGGGCGACCAGGAACATCGGCACCCGGGTGCCGTCCGGGCTGGCGTACCAGACCTGCTCGACGCGGTAGTCGGCCGGCTCGAAGTCCACCGCCGGGCGGAAGTGCGGCGCCACCGCGCCGCTGTCCAGGTCGAGCTCGAGCACGCTGCTCGGGTAGGTGAAGCTCGAGAAGGCGAACCAGGCGCGGTCGCCCTCGGCGGCCCCGCGGATGCCGCCCGCGGTGCCCAGGGCGGGGAGGGCGACCTCGTGGCGCAGGCGGCCGTCGGTCTCGACCACCAGCAGGCGGCTGCTGGCGTCGTGCAGGAAGTGGCAGACCAGGGCGCCGCCGACGAAGGCCACCTCGGTCAGGGCGTCCTCGCCCTGCGGCACGACGTCGCGCCAGGCGGCGGGCTGCGGGGAGGCCAGGTCCACCGCGATCACGCGGCCGCGCGGGGCGTCCCGGGTGGTGAAGACGAACCAGGTGCTCCCCTCGTTGCCGACCACCTCGTAGCTCGCGTCGAAGTCGGTGAACAGGCCGACCACCTCGGCGCCGCCCTGGAGGTCGCGGTACCAGACGCGGTTCTTGCGCTCGGTGCCCTCCCAGCCGCTGATCACCAGGTAGCGGCCGTCCTCGCTCACCTCGGCGCCGAAGCCCCACTTCGGGTGCTCGGGGCGCTCGTACGCGATCACGTCCTCGCTCTGCGGCGTGCCGCGGCGGTGGAACCAGAGCTTCTGGTCGCGGTTCGCGGCGGTCAGCTCGTCGCCCTCCGGGGCGGGGTAGCGGCTGTACCAGAAGCCGCTCGAGTCGGGCGCCCAGGCCGCGCCGCTGAACTTGCTCCACTCGAGGCGGTCCGGCAGGTCGGTGGCGGTGGCGACCTCGCGGACGCGCCACTCGCGCCAGTCGGAGCCCCCGCTCGACAGCGCGTAGGCCATCCACTCGCCGTCCGGTGAGACCTCCCACTCGGCGAGGGCGACGGTGCCGTCGTCGCTGAGGGTGTTCGGGTCGAGCAGGACGCGCGGGGCGGCGTCCGGCGCATCCTGGACGTAGAGGATCGACTGGTCCTGCAGGCCGTCGTTGCGCGTGGTGAAGAGGCGGCCGCCCTCGGCGACCGGCACGCCGGAGCGCTCGTAGTTCCACAGCTCGGTGAGCCGCGCGCGGATCGCGCTGCGTCCGGTCAGGCGGTCCAGGTAGGCGTCCGTCACCGCGTTCTGCTCGCGCACCCAGGCCGCGGTCTCCGCCGAATCGGCGTCCTCCAGCCAGCGGTAGGGGTCGGCCACCGTGACGCCGTGGTAGACGTCGAGGTGGTCGACCGTCGCGGTCTGCGGGTACTCGAGGGAGCTGCCGGGCTGCAGATGACCGGGCGCGCCGCAGGCGGCGAGGAGCAGGAGGGGGAGGATCGGCGAGAAAGGACGCATTTCGGGGGACGCGCGGAGGATTCGGGGGTTTCGGCCCTCCGTCCGGGGCCGGCGAGGGCTTAGCGCAGACAGAGGCTAGCCGATCCAGCCGACCTCCGCTCCTTCCGTTGCGTCATGCCTGAACTCTCGCCCGTCGTGATCCCCTCCGCGTTGCCGCTCGCCACCGCCGCCGCGACCCTCGCCGTCCAGGTCCCTCCCGAGATCCAGATGCCCGGCACCCAGCCGCTGGAGGTGGGCAGCTTCGTGGCCGCCTCCACCTGCGACAACTGCCACGGCGGCTACGACCCGGCCAGCGAACCGACGCACGGCTGGCACGGCTCGATGATGGCGCAGGCCGGCCGCGACCCGCTGTTCTGGGCCACCATGGCGGTCACCGAGCAGGACTTCGACGGCGCCGGCGACCTGTGCCTGCGCTGCCACACTCCGGTGGCCTGGAACGAGGGCCGCTCGACCCCGACCGACGGCTCGGCGCTCACCGCGGCCGACGCCGACGGCGTCGAGTGCCACGTCTGCCACCGCATGGTCGACCCGGACGGGTCGGAGTACAGCGGCGTGCAGAACGCGCCCTTCCTGGCCCACAACGAGGGCAGCCCTCCGGAGGCCTACTACGGCAACGGCATGCTCGTGCACTGGGGCGGCGGCGACCGGCTCGGGCCGTACTCCGACAGCACGGCGCGGCACAGCGCGCTGCCCTCGCAGTTCCACCGTTCGTCCGACTTCTGCGGCAGCTGTCACGACGTCTCGAACCCGCTGGTGGGCGACCTGGCGCACAACCACGGCGCCGTGGTGCCGCTCGCCGCGGGCAGCTTCAGCGGCGTGCCGGGCTCGCCGGTGGACGGCAAGGCCGCCTTCAACAACTTCCCCTTCCAGTACGGGGTCGTCGAGCGGACCTACAGCGAACACATGGCCTCGGCCTTCCCCGGACTGGCGATGGCCGACTTCCCGGCGCTGCCCGCCGAGCTGCGCCAGGGTTCGATCGCGCGCGCCTACGCGGCGGCGGTGGCCGGCACCGGGAGCGGCAATTTCGAGGACGGCACCGTGCGGCGCTTCACCTGTCAGACCTGCCACATGCGTCCGGTCGTGGGCAAGGGTGCCAAGCAGAACAACGCGCGGGTGCGGCCGGACCTCGGCGCGCACGACCTGGTCGGCGGGAACACCTGGGTCGGCGACGCGATCCAGTGGCTCGACCAGCAGGGCCGGCTGCCGCTCGGGGACCCGCTGACCCCTGCCCAGATCGCCGGCCTCGACGCCGGGGCCGACCGCGCCGAGACCGAGCTGGAGAACGCCGCCGCGCTCGAGCTCGACGGCAACGTCCTCCGCGTCGTCAACCTCACCGGCCACAAGCTGCCGACCGGCTACCCGGAGGGGCGGCGCATGTTCCTCAACGTGCGCTGGTACGGCCTCGGCGACCGCCTGCTGCGCGAGGACGGGCGCTACGGCGACCTCGACGTGGCCTGGAACGGCGGCACGCTGCGCGTCCGCAGCCTGCTCGACCTCGACGGCCCGCGCACGAAGGTGTGGGAGGCGCGCTACGGCATCACCCAGGAATGGGCGGTGCAGATGATCGCCATCGGCATCCCCGGCACCCTGCCGCTGGCCTTCGACCGCGTCAGCGGCGCGGTGACGAAGACCCTCGACGACGTGGCCGCGCAGGCGCCGGGCACGGCGGCGAAGAACTTCCACTTCCCGCTGCTCAACACGGTGATGGCGGACAACCGCATCCCGCCCTACGGGATGGACTACGACGAGGCGGTGAGCCGCAACGTCCGCCCGGTGCCTGAGGACCAGTTCGGCGCGCCGGGCAGCGGCGGCGCCTACCGCTACTGGGACGAGGTCCGCCTCGACCCGCCGCGCGGGGCGGTGCGCGGCGAGATCCACCTCTACTACCAGTCGACGAGCTGGGAGTTCGTGCAGTTCCTCGCCCTGGCCAACGACGGCTCGGTGCCGGCCCTGGCCGGCGCCGGCCAGAACCTGCTCGACGCCTGGCTGGCGACGGGCATGGCGGAGCCGGTCGAGATGGCCGAGGCCGAGTGGCTGCGGCCGCGGATGGCCTGGCAGTGAACCGGCGGCCTCAGCGGCCGTCGCCGGCCTCGCCGGTGGCGGCCGCCCGCCAGGCCGCGTCGAGGTCGGGCGGCGACCAGTCCCACAGCTCGCGCAGCAGGCGACGCTGCAGCGCGGGCAGGTCCTTGCCGCTGGGGTAGCCGCGCGCGTCGAGCTGTCCCTTCACCCCGCCGAGGAAGGCGGCGAAGGCCTCGCCGTGGTGGTCGATCAGGAAGCGCACCGCCGCCCAGCAGACGACGTGCTCGTCGCGCTCGAGCTCGCCGATCGTGTGCTTGGCGAGCAGCGAGGACAGGCTGGGGGAATCGGCGTCCCGGGCCAGCTTGCGCGCCGCGTCGTCCCACGGCTTGGAGCGTCCGCCGTCCTGGAAGGTGCCCTCCTCGCCCTCGCGGGTCCACGAGTCGGGCTCGATCTCGCGCTCCATGGCGTGCGCCAGGCCCTCGTCCAGCCACACCGGCGGGTCGTAGCTGAAGTGCTTGTAGGCGGCGAGGAAGGCGTGCGACAGGTTGTGCGCGAGGTGGGGGAGCAGCCAGCGGTCCTGGCGCAGGTCGGCGTCGTGCGCCGGCACCGAGACGATCAGCTTGTGCGGTGCGCGCGAGTGCCAGCGCATCGAGTCCTCGACGCGCACGCCGTTGTTCTCGCCGGTCAGGCGCTGGTGCGTGCCGCGGCTCTGGTGCAGGTAGACCTCGAACTTCTCCTTCTCGCCGAGGTAGCGCCCGTCGCCCATGAAGGGGCCGGCGCCGCGCGACTCGGGGAAGTCGGCGTCGGTGACGCCGAGCAGCCGCTGGAAGCGGGCGTAGAAGTCCTCGAGGCGCAGGCCGATCCAGTGCAGGCGCAGCCAGGGGTCGAGCTTGGTGACGCGCTTGGGCAGGTCGGGGAAGGCCGCGCGCAGCCGCTCGAGGTCGGCTTCGATGCGCTTGGCGTCCCTGGCGCTGAGGCGGCTGGCGCCGAGGTCGCTGACGATGCGGAAGTGGGTCGTCTCGAGCAGCAGCCACTCGCTCTCCTCGTAGGCGGCGCGGAAGGCGTCGCTGTCGGCGCCGAGCAGCGGCATCGGGCCGTGGCCGACGACGCCGAGGGCGGCGGGCTCGCCCTCCTCGCACCAGGGACACGGGTCCTCGCCGGAGCGGGCGGCGGCGGGGGCGGCGAGCAGCAGCAGGCCGAGGGCGCGGGCCAGCGGGCGGAGGATGCGGTCCATGCCACCGGCCAGGATACCCGGCGGCCGGCGCGGCTCAGGTCAGCGGCAGCAGCGGGCGCCCGGCCAGAGCGAAGCGCAGCCCGAGGAGGGGAGCGGCGACCAGCACCGCCGCCACGATCCAGGTCGTGTGCGCGCCCCACCAGGAGAGGTCGGCGCTGAGGGGCATGGTGGCGAGCAGCAGGGCGTGGAACAGGCCCACCGCCGCCGCCAGGAGGCCGAAGCGGAGGATCACGAACAGCAGGCTCCCCGCCCACAGCAGGCCGTAGGCGAGGTTCGGGCCGATCAACTCGCCGCCGCCGGCGACGATGATGCCGACCGCGCCCGCGCCGCAGCTCAGCAGCCAGGCCGCCTCGGCCAGCCAGGTCCGCCGCAGGATCAGGCGGAAGGCGACGAGCAGGAAGACGAGCACCATCGCCAGCAGGACGGCGTCGCTGGCCAGCGCGATCGTGCGCCCGAGGGCCTGCGCGACGCCGCGCAGCGGCTGCAGGAAGGTGAGGTCCGGCTGCTCGGGCCTCCACTCGAGCCACACCGGCGCCATGCGGCGCAGGCAGCCCAGCACGACCACGCCGCTGCCCCAGAGGCCGCCGACGAGCAGGTCGCGGCCGACCAGCGCGTCGCGCCAGCGCCCGGCGAGGAGGCGGCTCCAGGGGATGAGGGCCTCGGGCCAGGTGCGCCGCACGGTCGGCTCGAGGGCGAGGTAGTAGACCCAGGTGAACACCGCCGAGAACAAGGCGTAGGCGACCTGCGTCACCAGCGAGTCGAAGGCCGTGCCGGCGTCCGCGGGGTAGTGGCCGACCAGGAACCAGACCAGGCCGCGGCAGACGAAGACGAAGCCGGCGACCTGCAGCGCGCCGCGCAGGTTGCCGCGGCCGAGGCGCAGGTTGCGCCAGGCCAGCACCAGGCCGCCGAGCAGCAGCAGCGAGGTGAAGGTCAGGTAGAAGGGGAAGCCCTCCGGCGCGGGGGACGGGCCGAGCGGGCGCGGCAGGCCGGCGCGGAACCAGACCGGTCGGCCCTGGTAGCTGGCGGCCTCGACCTCCATCGCGTGCTCGGGGCGGCCGGGGAAGCGGCCCTCCCAGCTCCAGCGCTGGTCGGCGAAGACGGGCGGCGCGCGGGCCGGGGCGAGAGCCTCCTCGAAGTCCTGCGGATCGAGACCGGCGGCCGCGAAGGCCTCGTCCCAGCCGGCGCCGGCGGCCCGCGTCTCGGCCGAGAGGCCGTCCACCGGCACGGCGGAGAAGGAGTGCAGGCTGCCGTCCGGCCGCAGCGAGACGGTGACCATGCCGGGGACGACCGGGGCCGGGGTGCGCAGGGAGACGCCGTTGCCGAGGTCGGCCATCGGCTCGGGGCTGCTGCGGTAGTGGAACAGGACCGGCGCCGGGCCCTGCTCCAGTCCGCCCAGTCCGCCCAGTCCGCCCCACCCCGCCGATCCCTCCATCACGACCGCGGCTTCGATCTCGCGGATGGCGCCGCGGTCGTACTCGAACCACGAGGCCTCGTCGACGGGCTCGCCGGGCCAGCCGAGCTGGGCCGAGAGCTCCCGCGCGCGGTCGAGGAGGACCTGCGGCGGCTTGCTCAGGCCCGAGCGGGCGACCATTCCGACCTCCTGGCCGAGGTTCACGGCGAGCGCGCCGAGCAGCAGCACGCCGAGGAAGGCGAGGGCGGCGAGGGGCGCGGGCACGCCCTCGAGCGGGCCGGCCGCGGCGACCACCTCCGGCGCGGGCAGCTCGCCGGCGGCGAGGGCGGCGGCCAGCGGGTCGCCGCCGGGGAGCCCCAGCGCCACCGCCCGCGCGTGGGCCGGGCGGGCGGCCGGGTCCTTCTCGAGGCACTTCATGATCACCCGCTCGGTCGCCACGTCCATCTCGTGGACGATCGAGGACGGCAGCGAGGGCGTGTCGTGCTGGTGGCAGTCGCGCAGCTCGGTGAAGTCGCGGCTGGAGAAGGCGGGGCAGCCGGTGAACAGCTCGTAGAGGACCAGGCCGAGCGAGTAGAGGTCGCTGCGCGGGGTGACCTCGCGCCCGGTGATCTGCTCGGGCGACATGTAGGCCGGCGTGCCGATGATCTGCCCCTCGCCGAGGCCGTCGCGCAGGAAGGCGGACAGGCCGAAGTCCGTCAGCCGGACCTGGCCGCGGCCGTCGATCATCACGTTGGCCGGCTTGAGGTCGCGGTGGAGGACACCCTGGTCGTGGGCCGCCGCCAGGCCGAGGCAGATCTGCCGGGCGATCTCGACCGCCTTCTCGTGCGGCAGCCGGCCGATGCGGCGCAGCAGCTGCTCGAGGTTCTCGCCGTCGACGTACTCCATCGACAGGAAGTGCCGGCCGTCCACCTGGCCGACGTCGTGGACGCGCGCGACGTTCGGGTGGGTGACCGTGCGCGCGATGCGGGCCTCGGTGCGGAAGCGCTCGAGGCCGCCGGGCCGCGCGGCGACGGTCCGCGGCAGGAACTTCAGCGCGACGGGTTGTTCGAGCTCGAGGTCCTCGGCCAGGTAGACCTCGCCCATGCCGCCGCGGCCGAGCAGGGAGACGACGCGGTATCGTCCGACCAGCACGGTGCCCGGGGCGAAGGCCGAGGGATCCACCGCGAAGGGAGGGGGGGTCGAGCTGCTCCCGGCGGCGCCGCCCGCCCGGGCCCCGCAAGCGGGGCAGAAACGGGAGCCGTCCGGCAGAGGACGGCCGCAGGAGCGGCAGGAGGACATCCGTGGAGGAGAGGACGGAGAGGCGGCGGCTCGTCCTACGGTTAGACGGCGCGAGCCTTCGGGTATTCCGCCTCGTGGCGGAAATTCGACGCCGCCCCCGCCGCCGCCGTCGCCGGAGGGCAGCGGTAGGATTCCGCGCATGCCGCAACGGACCTCCTGGTTCCTCCTCGCTCTCCTCGCCGCCGCCCCGTCCTGCGCCGGCAGCCCGGCCGAGGAGGCCGCGGCCGCCTCCGCCGCCGGCCTGGCCACGATCGACGACTTCCAGGAGGCCGCCCGGGAACACGGCGTGCTGCTGGAGCTCCCGCGCTTCGAGCAGAGCCCCGAGGAGGTCGACGCCACGGTCGACGCCGTCCTGGCCTACGCCGACCAGCGCCTCGGCCGCTACGTGGCGCAGGACGCCGGGCGGGCCTCCTTCGCCTCGGCCGTCGCCGCCCTCGACGAGATCACCTACCCGGTGTCCACCGTGATGAACCGGCTGTGGCTGATGAAGGAG
This sequence comes from uncultured Planctomycetales bacterium, assembly GCA_964342475.1. Lineage (GTDB taxonomy): Bacteria > Planctomycetota > UBA1135 > UBA1135 > UBA1135 > J029. The sequence goes on along the minus strand of CAYFGE010000003.1, from coordinate 200,628 downwards.
TCGCGGCAGGAGGCGGACATGCGCGAGGCCTGCTCGCTGGCGGCGCAGCGGGTCAGCGAGTGGTTCGTCGCCTTCGGCCTGCGCGAGGACGTCTACCGCGTGTGCCGGGCCTACGCCGCCGCCCTCGAGGCGGGCGAGCGCCCCGCCCTGGCCGGCGAGGACCTGCGCCTGTTCGAGGAGACCCTGCGCGGATTCCGCCGGCAGGGCTTCCACCTCGACGCCGCGACCCGCGCCCGCGTGGGTGAGATGCGCAACGAGCTCAGCCGGATGGAGAACGAGTTCGACACCAACATCACCGACGCCCAGGTCGTCCTGGCCTTCGACGCCGCCGCCCTGGCCGGGGTGCCGGCGAGCTTCCTCGAGGCCTCGCGGCAGGACGACGGCCGCCACGCGGTGCGGGTCACCGTGACCCCCGACTACCTGACCGTGATGGAGAACTGCTCCGTCGCCGCCACCCGGCAGGAGGTGAACCGCGCGCGCTACTCGGTCGCGATGGCCGACAACGGCCCCCTGCTCGACCGCATCGTCGACCTGCGCCGCCGCCTCGCCGGCGAGCTCGGCTACGCCAACTGGGCCGACTACCAGATCGAGCCGCGCATGGCCGGCACCGGCGCCCGCGCGCTGGCCTTCGTCGAGGACCTCGCCGCCGGCCTGCAGCCGAAGTTCGACGCCGAGGTCGCCGCGCTGCGCGAGCTCAAGGCCGCCGAGACCGGCGACCCGGACGCCGTCATCCACTGGTGGGACTTCCGCTACTACCAGAACCAGCTGATGAAGCAGCGCTACCAGGTCGACACCGAGGCGCTGCGGGTCTACTTCGAGCTGGACCGCGTGCTGGTCGGGATGTTCGACATCTACCAGCAGATCTTCGGCCTGCGCTTCACCGAGATCGAGCCGGGCTACCGCTGGGTCGAGGACCTGCGCGCCTTCTGCGTCACCGACGCCGCGGACGGCGAGCCGCTCGGCATCTTCTACCTGGACCTGTTCCCGCGCGAGGGCAAGTACAACCACTTCGCCCAGTTCGACGTGGTCGGCGGCCGGCGCCTGGCGGACGGCCGCTACCGCCGCCCCGTCGCCGCGCTGGTGTGCAACTTCACGCCCGGGGTGGGGGACCAGCCCTCGCTCATGTCGCACGACGAGGTCGAGACGATCTTCCACGAGTTCGGCCACGCGATGCACACCATCCTGACGCGGGCGCGCTACCACCAGTTCTCCGGCGCCAACGTGGCGCGCGACTTCGTCGAGGCTCCCTCGCAGATGCTCGAGCGCTGGTGCTGGGACCCGGCCGTGCTGCAGCGCTTCGCCGTCGACTGGCGCGACCCCTCGCGGGTGCTGCCCGCCGAGACCGTGGCGCGCATGCGCGAGGCCGACCTCGCCACGCGCGGCATCGCCACGCGGCGCCAGATGGCCCTGGCCCTGACCGACCTGCGCCTGCACGTGGCGCCGGAGGGCGCCTCAGCGGAGGAGATCGGCAACGCGGTCAACGCGGCGCTGATGTTCCCGCCGCCGGAGGGGACGAACTTCTGTGCCTACTGGGGGCACCTCACCGGCTACGACGCCGGCTACTACGGCTACGGCTGGGCGGACGCCATCGCCGCCGACCTGGCGACCGCCTTCGAGGAAGCGCCGGACGGCTACCTCGACGTCGCGACCGGGATGCGCCTGCGCCGCGAGGTCTACGAGGTGGGCAACGCGCGCGCCGCGGAGGAGGCGATCCGCCGCTTCCTCGGGCGCGACCGCTCGAACGCCGCCTTCCTGCGCTCGCTGGGGATCGAGTAGGAGCGCGCCTCAGCGCGAGGCGGCTGCGAGGCGGTCCTCGACCGGCTGCCAGCCCGGCGGGGGAGCCTCGCCCAGCATCTCGAACCAGAAGCGGCTCGGCGTCGTGGCGCTGCGCTTGCCGAAGCGCGAGCGCTCGGCGGCGTAGCTGACCGTGAGGTGCTGGCGCGCGCGGGTGATGCCGACGTACATCAGGCGGCGCTCCTCGTCGATGCCGTCCTCGGCGGCGGCCCGCGCGTGCGGCAGCACGCCCTCCTCGACGCCGACGAGGTAGACGCGCGGGAACTCGAGGCCCTTGGCCGCGTGCAGCGTCATCAGCGCCACGGCGTCCTGCTCGCCCTGCTCCTCCTCCTCCTGGTCGGCGGCGTTCAGCGCCAGCTCCTCGAGGAAGCCGGCCAGCGTCGCGCGGCCGGAGCGCTTGGCGTAGTTCTCGGCGAAGTTGTAGACCTCCTCGACCGCGGCCCAGCGCGCCTGCCGCGTCTGCGGGTCGGGGTAGCAGCGGTCCACCTCGTCCTGGTAGCGGACGCGCTCGACCAGCTCGCGCACCAGCTCGACCAGGCGGCCCGAGTTCTTGCGCCGCCCCAGGTCCTCGAGCACCTCCATCAGGGCGCCGACCGCGCGCTTGGCGGCCGTCGGCACCTTCTCGATCTCGTCGGCGCGGGCGAAGGCGCGGTTGGCGCTGATCCCGTGCTCGGTGGCCCAGGCCACCACCCGCTCGATGCTCGTCTTGCCGACGCCGCGCGGCGGGCAGTTGAGCACCCGCATCAGCGAGGTCTCGTCGTCGGGGTTCTCGACCAGCTTCAGGTAGGCGAGCAGGTCGCGCACCTCCTTGCGGTCGAAGAAGCTCATGCCGCCGGACAGCCGGTAGGGCACCCCGGCCGCGCGCAGGCGCGCCTCGAAGGCGCGCGGCTGGGTCTGCGTGCGTACGAGGATGGCGAAGTCCTTCCACTCGGCGTCGCCGCGGCGCACCAGGAAGCCGATCTCGGCGGCGATGAAGTCGGCCTCGTCCTCCTCGTCACGCGCCTCGAAGTGGCAGATCTCCTCGCCGCCGCCGGCGTGCGAGCGCAGCGCCTTCGGGTGGCGCGACAGGTTGTGCGCGATGACGCGGTTGGCCGCGTCCAGGATCGGCTCGGTCGAGCGGTAATTGGTCTCGAGCCGGACGACCTCCGCGCCGGGGAAGTCGCGCTCGAAGCCGAGGATCTTGCTGACGTCCGCGCCGCGCCAGGAGTAGATCGACTGGTCGTCGTCGCCCACCACGCAGAGGTTGCGGTGCTCCTCGCAGATGGCGCGCACGATCTCGTACTGCGGGCCATTGGTGTCCTGGTACTCGTCGACCAGGACGTACTGCCAGCGCTCCTGGAAGCGCCGCTTCACCTCCGGGTGCTCGCGCAGCAGGCGCAGCGTCTCGAGCAGGAGGTCGTCGAAGTCGAGCATCCGCTGGCGGCGCAGCGCCTCGTCGTAGCGCTCCCACACGTCCGGCACCAGGTCGGTCTCGCCGTCGGGCATGCGGCGCAGGTCGGCCGGCGTGAGCAGCTGGTTCTTGGCCAGGCTGATGCGCGACTGGACGAAGCCCGGGTGCAGCCGCTTCTCGGGGATGCGCAGCTCGCGCAGCGCCGCCTTGACGGCCGCCTGCTGGTCCGAGGCGTCGCAGATGGAGAAGCCCTTGGGGAAGCCGAGCAGCTCGGCGTGCTGGCGCAGCCGGCGGACGCAGAAGGCGTGGAAGGTGCCCACCGCGATGCGGTCGGCCTCGGCCGCTCCGACCAGCTCGCCGAGGCGCTCCTTCATCTCGCGGGCGGCCTTGTTGGTGAAGGTCACCGCCAGGACCGACTCGGGCTCGATGAAGCGGGCCAGCATGTGGGCGATCCGGTAGGTGATCACCCGCGTCTTGCCGGTCCCCGCGCCGGCCAGGACGAGGAGGGGGCCCTCCAGGGTCTCGGCGGCGTGCCGTTGCTCGGGGTTCAGTCCCGCGAGGAGCTTGTCGGGCGGCGGCGGCATGGCGGACCGGGCAGGATAGCGGACGGGTCCTCCCGGTTCCTGCTCAGCCGCTAAGATCCCCGCCCCGTGCTCGGTCTCGCCGCCCTCTGCGTCTTCGTCCTCAACCTGCCCTTCGGCTACTGGCGCGCCTTCACGCGCAAGTTCTCGCTGGCCTGGTTCCTGTCGATCCACGCGCCGATCCCGGCCGTCGTCGGCCTGCGCCTCGCCTTCGGCCTCGGCTTCCACTGGACGAGCTACGCCGTGATGGTGCCGGCCTTCTTCCTCGGGCAGTTCGTCGGCAGCCGCTACGGGCGCCGCCGCCGCTTGAATTGAGCCCGGGGCCGTGCTCCGATGAGGCCATGAAGAACGTCGGCTCCCTCGACCGTCTCCTCCGTCTCGTCATCGGCCTCGGCCTGGTCTCCATCGTCTTCGTCGGCCCGCAGACCCCGTGGGGCTGGATCGGCGTCGTCCCGGTCCTCACCGCGGTGTTCCGGTTCTGCCCGGCCTACACCCTGCTGGGCATCCGCACCTGCCCGAGGGACTAGGCGCCGGCGGGCGCGAATCGGCGAATCGGGCCTCGCCTCGGGGATAGGATCCGGCATGGTCGGACTCCCTGTCCTCATCCTCCTCGGCCTCGTCCTGCTCTTCTTCGTGGTCGGCATCGGCCTCTACAACGGGCTGGTCTCCACGCGGAACCAGTGCGACGAGGCGTGGTCGAACGTCGACACCGAGCTGAAGCGTCGTTACGACCTGATCCCGAACCTGGTCAACACGGTCAAGGGCTACGCCGCGCACGAACGCGAGCTGATCGAGCAGGTGGTGGCGATGCGCGAGCGGGCGGCGGCCGGCCACGGCTCGCTGGCCGAGCACGCCGCCGACGAGCAGCGCCTGCAGCAGAGCCTGGGCACCCTGATGGCCCGCCTCGAGGCCTACCCGGACCTGAAGGCGAGCGCCAACTTCCTCGAGCTGCAGAAGGAGCTGGCCAACACCGAGGACCGCATCCAGGCCGCGCTGCGCTTCTACAACGGCAACATCCGCGAGAACAACAACCGCGTGATGCAGTTCCCCTCGAACGTGGTCGCCGGCATGTTCAACTTCGGCAAGCGCGAGTTCTTCGAGCTCGACGTGCCGGCCGCGCGCCAGCCGGTCGAAGTGAAGTTCTGAGCGGGGGCGGCGGTGCCCCACGTCCTGTTCGGCGTCCTGGTCGCGGTCCTCGTCCCGCTGGCCCTCTGGTGGAACTGGCGCCAGGCGGAGAAGCGGGCCGAGGCCTACCGGGCCTGGGCGGCGGCGCACGGCTGGGCCTACCGCAAGGACCGCGACCGCAAGCTGGCCAAGCGCTTCGCCTTCCTCGACCGGCTGCGGGCGGGGTCCAACCGCTACGCCTACGACCACGCCGAGGGCGCGTGGGAGGGGCGGCCGGCGCAGAGCTTCAACTTCCACTACCAGACGGGCAGCGGCAAGAACACGCAGCACCACTACTTGTCGGTGGTCATGCTGGGGCTGGAGCGCGAGTTCCCGGAGCTGCGCGTCCACCCGGAGAACTTCCTCCACCGCATCGGCCAGGCCATCGGCTTCGGCGACATCGACTTCGAGTCGGTCGAGTTCTCGCGGGCCTTCGTCGTGCGCGGGGAGGACAAGAAGTTCGCCTACGACTTCTGCCACACGCGGATGATGGAGCACCTGCTGCGCCACCGCTCGACCGCGCTCGAGATCGAGGGGCGCTGGATGGCCACCTTCGTGCGGGGCCGGCTCGAGGCCGACGGCCTCGCCGCCCGGCTGGACGAGCTGCTCACGCTGCGCGGGCTGATGCCTGACTTCCTCTTCCGCGACTGAGGATCTCCGCCGGACGAAAATCCTGGAAAGCGATTTCGAATCGGCTTTCGGAAAACCGGAAGGAAGACCGTCGCTATCGGATCCCGTGTCCAGAATTGCTGGCAACATCCTGCCCTTTCCGCACTAAACTCTTGCGCGCAGGAGACTTCAGAGCTCTTTCGATTCCTCCGTCCGCTCCCGAGGGCACCACGGAACGGCGCTTCGCGCGCCTCCAGTGAATAGAACGCCATTTATTGGTGCCATCTGAGGGGATGGAGTTGCGGTCCTGGCGCTCGCGCCAGGGCCGCTTTTTCGTTCCCGCGCTCCTATCCTCGGCGCCGTCGTGTTCACCGCCGCCGATTTCGAGATCTACCAGGCCCGCTTCCAGGGCGACGAGGAGTGGAACGGCCGCCGGCTCGAGATCCGGCGCCGGCTGCAGGCCCTCGGCGAGGCCGTGCGCGAGGCCTTCGCCGGCGAGGGGATCGCCCTCGACCGCCGCGAGAGCCTGCACCACCCGCACCCCACCAACCGCAAGCGGGTCCGCCGCCAGCGGACGATGCTGTTCCGCGCCAAGAAGGCCCGGCAGGCCCTGCAGCGCTTCCTGGGCAAGGAGCTGGGCAAGGACCTCGACTCGGCCATGAACAACGTCCACTTCCAGGTCGGCCTGGACCAGGACGGGGCCTATTGGGGGATGCGGGTCGACGCCGGCGCCTGGTACGACCTGAACGTGCTCCTCAAGCGGGCGGAGGAGGGGGACGGCCGCAGCGAGCTCCGCCGGGCGGCCCAGGCCGCTCCGGGCTACGAGCTCCTCGTCGACGGGGCCGGCGCGCGCCCCCTCGAGGCCATGACCGACCGCGACTGGGGCGACCTGGCCGGGCTGCTCCGCCCGGGCGAGAGCAGCCTGGAGGTGGTCCAGCGCATGCCGGTGGCCGCCGCGGTCGAGGCCGGCGAGGACTTCGACGAGGGCGTGGTCCCCGACCTCGCCCGCCTGGCCCCGCTCTACCGCCTGGCCTGCTGGTCGCTGGACGGGGGCTCGCCCTCCGGCGCCTCCCTCTGATTTCCGTCGAACCGGGCCCCCGCCGGCCCCGTTGACCTCCCCAGCATGGCACCGATGCTCCGAGGCCCCCTCTCCGTCCTGAGCCCGCTCCTCCTCCTCGCCGGCAGCCTCGCCGCGCAGGAGCCCGGCCAGGAACCCGCCCGACCGCAGCAGGACCGCGAGATCGTGGTCACCGCCAGCGCCTTCCAGGACGAGCTCCTGGAGGTGCCCTGGTCCGCCGCAGTGGTCGGCCGCGAGGACCTGCGCCAGGCCTTCCGCACCCTGCCCGAGGCGCTCGCCCGTCAGGCCTCGGTGATGGTGCAGAAGACCGCCTACGGCCAGTCCTCTCCCTACCTGCGCGGCTTCACCGGCTTCCGCAACCTCTTGCTGGTGGACGGGATCCGGCTGAACCACTCGGCCTTCCGCGACGGTCCCAACCAGTACTGGAGCACGGTCGACCCGCTCACCGTCGAGCGGCTCGAGCTGGTCCGCGGGCCGGCCAGCGTGCTCTACGGCAGCGATGCGATCGGGGGCACCGTGAACGCCGTCACCCGCTCGGCTCCGCGCGGGGAGGGCGGCAGCGGCTTCCAGACCGAGGGCGGGGTCTACACGCGCTACGCCTCGGCCGAGGACAGCTGGGTCGGGCGTCTCGAGATGGGGCTCACCCAGGGCGACCGCTGGAGCCTGCTCGCCGGCTACTCGGGGAAGGACTTCAACGACCTCGAGGGGGGCGCCGACACCGGGCGCATGGACGCGACCGGTTATGAGGAGCGCGACGGCGACTTCCGCTTCGACTACGGCCTGGACAACGGCGTCGACTTGACCTTCGCCGCCCAGACGGTGCGCCAGATCGACGTCCCGCGCACCCACAAGACGGTGGACGCGGTCTCCTACCACGGCACCACCCCCGGCAGCGAGCTGCGCCGCGAGCACGACCAGGTCCGCGACCTGGTCTACGGCCGCGCCAGCTGGGACGACGGCGACGGCCTCTGGGCGCGCGGTCAGCTCACCCTGAGCTACCAGCGCCACGCCGAGGAGCGGGACCGCCTGCGCACCGGCCAGCGCCGCGACCTGTCCGGCTTCGAGGTGCGCGACCTCGGCCTGCTCGCGCGCTTCGAGAGCGAGTCCTCGGTCGGGACCTGGTCCTGGGGCTTCGAGGCCCACCGCGAGGAGGTCGACAGCTTCCGGGACAACTACACCGCCGGGGTGCTGACCAGCTCGGGCGTGCAGGGGCCGGTGGCGGACGACGCCCGCTATTCGAGCCTCGCGGCCTACGTGCAGGACGAGATCGCGGGCGCTTCCTGGAGCCTGATCCCCGGCCTGCGCTTCACCCGGTCCTCGCTCGACGCCGGCCGCGTCGAGGACCCGGTGACCGGGAACCCCTTCTCGATCCAGGACGACTACGACGCCCTGGTCGGCAGCCTGCGGGGCATCTGGTGGCTGGGCGACACCAGCAACCTCTTCGCCGGGCTCAGCCAGGGCTTCCGCGCGCCGAACCTGTCCGACGTGACGGCCTACGAGGACACCTCGGTGGCCGAGCTGCCGACCCTGGGCCTCGAGCCGGAGCGCTACCTCCAGCTCGAGATCGGCGCCCAGGGCGAGGAGTCCGGCTGGCGCTGGCAGGCCTCGGGCTACCGCACCTGGATCCAGGACATGATCGTCCGCTCGCCGACCGGGACGACGAACGGCTCCGGCACGCCGGTCGTGCGCAAGGACAACCTCGGCGACGGCTGGATCCACGGCGTCGAGCTCGAGCTGCGCCGCGTGTGGAACGACCTCTGGTCGAGCGGCGTGGTGCTGAGCTGGATGGACGGCGAGGTGGACCAGCTCGAGGAGCCGGCGGCCGTGGTCGTCCGGCGCCCGGTCACCCGCCTGATGCCGTTGCAGGCGGTCCTCGACACGCGCTACCAGCCGATGCCGGGCGGCTGGTGGCTCGAGGGCTGGGTCTGGGCCGTCGGCCAGCAGGACCAGCTCTCCCTGCGCGACGAGACCGACACCAGCCGGATCCCCCCCGGCGGCAGCCCCGGCTACACCGTCTTCGGGCTCAGCGCCGGCGTGCCGCTCGAGGAGGACGTCCGCCTCGGCCTGAGCCTCGAGAACCTCGGCGACAAGGACTACCGGGTCCACGGTTCGGGCATCAACGGCCCGGGCCGCAACCTGATCGTCACCCTGGAGCTACGATTCTGACCCTGCGCGCCGGGGACGCCCCCCGGCACGCCTCTTGCAGCCGGCCGGGTGACCCCGGTCGGCTCCGCTCATGAACCCGAAGCCCCTCCGCCCCGTCCGCCCGGCGCCGCGCGCGCCGCAGGGGAGGGGTGTGGACCCGGGCTTCCGCGGTCCGGCGCTGGGGCAGGTCTTCGCCTCTTCGCTGGCCCTGCACGGCGCGCTCGCGCTGGGGGCGGTGGCCTGGACCGGCGGCTTGTTCCTGCGCCACGCCGAGGACCGGCCCGTGCCCACCGTCAGCTTCTCGGTGGTCGAGGCGGTCGTCGTCGAGGAGGAGGTCCCGCCGCTCGAGCTGCAGCCCGAGCCCGAGGTCGAGCCGGAGCTGCGCCCGGTCTTCGAGGAGGAGCTCGACCTGCTGCCCGTCGACTGGATGGACCGCCCCTCCAGCCTGCCCCGGCGGGAGGACCTGATGGCGGTCGTCCGCGTCGAGCCGCCGCCGCCGGAGCCCTTCGAGCCCGAGCCCGAGCCCGAGTCGAGCGAGCCGGTGAAGGAGAAGCCGGCCACGGTCACCGCCGTCCTGGCCAGCCGGGTCGAGGCCAGCTACGACCCGGACCCCGAGCTCAGTCCGCCGCCGCGCTACCCGCGTCTGGCCCGCCGCCGCGGTTGGGAGGGCGTGGTGCTCCTCGAAGCCACGGTCGGCCCCGACGGGCGCCTGCTGGCCCTGGTCGTGGTCCGCTCCTCGGGCTACGAACTGCTGGACGAGGCCGCCCTCGAGACCGTCCGCGACTGGAAGCTCGGAGCCTTCCGGCCTGCCCATGAAGGGGACCGGCCGGTCGAGGGTGTGGTGCCGATCCAGTTCCGCTTCCAGATCGAGGACGAAGGGCGCTGAGCCCGGGCGCGGCGTTGCTGCCGCGTAACGGAATCCTCGCAATTCTGTTCGGAATCGGGCTGGCACGCCTCTTGCCCCTGGGCGGGCGATGCCTGTCCCCCTGTTCCTCTCCTTCTTCCTCCCCGTCCCGCTCCTGCAGGATCCCGAGCCGCCGCAGGAACCGCCCGAGGAGCGGCGCAAGGTCAGCGAGATCCTGGTCACCGCCAAGCGCCACGCCGAGTCGGCGCTCGAGACCCCGCGCGGGGTCAACGTGGTGAACGAGGAGGAGCTGCGGCGCCGCCTGCAACCCGTCGCCGTCGACGCCCTGCGGCTCGAGCCCGGGGTCTGGGTCGAGCACCGCACGGCGACCACCGGCGACCTGGTGATCCGCGGCCTGTCCGGGGCCAACATCCTGGCCCTGGTCGACGGCAACACCCTCAGCACCTTCTGGGGCGAGGGCGGCCAGGCCGGCGACGACATGTACGGCAAGGTCGACCCCTGGTCGCTCGAGCGCATCGAGGTCGTGCGCGGGCCGTCGTCTGTGTTGTACGGCTCCAACGCCCTCGGCGGCGTGGTCAACTTCATCACCCGCAAGCCGCCGCTCGGCTTCACCGACGGCGGCGCGGCCTGGGGCGGCGAGCTCCGCGCCAGCTACGGCTTCAACAACCAGGCGCGCCGCGAGCGCGTCGACCTGTGGGGCGCGGACGAGTTCATGCGCTGGCGCGCGGGCGGCTCGCTCGGCGCCTACAAGGACTACTCCAACGGCGACGGCCGCACCCTGAGCCACACCGGCGGTCGCGAGGGCAACCTCGACTGGAACTCCGAGTTCCGCCTCGGCGACGAGGAGTGGCTGGTGCTCGACGTCCAGCGCGTGCACCGCGACCCGACCTACCGCCACTACCGCCCCACGCAGTGGAACACGAACGACCGCTTCGGCGTGAACCTCGAGCTGCACAGCGTGCGCGAGACCGCGCTGTGGGAGGAGGGCTTCGTGCGCGTCTACCACCAGGACAAGGAGGACTGGCGCTACTGGGACAACGGCGACGAGGGCGTGGCGCACTGGCAGACCTGGACCGCCGACGCCCAGGCCGAGGCGCACTTAGGCGACCACGAGCTGACCTACGGGCTGGCCTTCCACCTCGACCGCGGCGAGAGCCCCGACGACGAGCAGTTCACGATGTACTCCGGCGGGACCGGCCCGGCGATGAAGGCCGCGCCTGACTCCGACTGGTGGAACCTCGGCGCCTTCGTGCAGGACGAGTGGGACTTCGCCGAGTCCTGGAGCCTGCTCGGCGCGGCGCGCTACGACCACTTCCTGTTCCGCAGCACGCCCGACCGGTACTACGTGCCGCCCCCCGGCTCGCCCGTGGCGGTGGACGACCTGCGTTCGACCGAGGGCGCCCTGACCGGCGGCCTGGCCCTGACCCGCTGGTTCGGCGAGGACCTCAACGTCTACGCCTCGTGGTTCCGCGGCTTCCGCCAGTACGCGCCGAACTTCGCCATCGTGAAGACCGGCGCCGGCGTGCTGGTGCCGAACGGCCTGCTCGACCCGGTCGAGGCCGACACCTTCGAGCTGGGCACGAAGTACGCCGACGAGACCCTGGCCGCCGAGGCCGGCTTCTACTTCACGGACTTCTCGAACTTCCAGCACATCGTGCCCGGCACCTACAACGGGCAGAGCTACTACGACTTCAACGGCAACGGCAGCTTCGAGGCCGACGAGAAGGTCTACGTGACCAGCGCCAACGGCGACGCCTACGTGAAGGGCCTCGAGCTGGCCGGCCGCGCCCGCATGGACCGCTTCTTCGACGCCGCCGGCGCCGGCGACTGGTGGGTCGGCGGCAGCGTGCAGTGGAACATCGGCCAGGACGAGACCAACGACGTGCCGCTGCGGCACACGACCCCTGCGCGCGGCGTGGTCTCGGTGCTGTGGGAGCCCCGCGAGTCGGCCAACGGCCTCTACTGCGGCGTGGACGTCGAGATGGTCCACGCCTTCACCCGCGTCGACCCTTCGCGGCTGAACAGCGACGTCGGCTACCTGGTCGACCCGCAGGACCCGAATTCCGGCCTGATCCGCCCGTGGGGCCTGCCCGGCTACACCCTCGTCCACCTGCGCGCCGGCTACACGCTGGACAGCGGCGTCGAGCTCTACGCGGTGCTCGACAACGCGGGCGACGTGCAGTACCGCTCGGCCCACAGCCGCGCGGACGGGATGGGCATCAACCTGACCCTGGGGGCCGCGGTCCCCTTCTGAGCCGAGCTCGCACAGCGTCGCGTCGCCCGCTTCGGCTGGCGGCGCGGCGCACCTAGAATCCGGGGCGATGGGCGTCCCCTTCTTCGACATCGGCTACAACCTCGGCCCCGACGAGAAGGAGGCCCTGCTCCGCCGCTGGGCGGCCGTGCTCGACCACGGCCGCTTCATCAACGGCCCCGAGGTCGGCGAGCTGGAGGAGCGCCTCGGCGAGTTCCTCGGCGTCGAGCACGTCATCGCCTGCTCGAACGGATCGGACGCCCTGGTGCTGGCGCTGCGCGCCGCCGGGGTCGAGCCGGGTGACGAGGTGGTCGTCCCGGCCTTCAGCTTCTTCGCCACCGCGGGCGCGGTGGCCCGCCTGGGCGCGGTGCCGGTCTTCGCCGACATCGACCCGGTCAGCTACTGCCTCGACCCGGCCGACGCGGCGGCGAAGACGACGGCGCGGACCCGGGCGGTGATGCCGGTCCACCTCTACGGCCGCTGCGCGCCGACCGGGGCCCTCCAGGCGGCGGTGGATGCCGCTGCGGACCGCCCCGTCGCCCTGGTCGAGGACGCGGCGCAGGCCGTCGGCGCCGCCGGGCCGGAGGGCCCCTGCGGAGGCCTGGGCCTGACCGCCGGCTTCTCCTGCTTCCCGACCAAGAACCTGGGAGCCTGCGGCGACGCCGGCTTCGTCACCACCCGCGACGCGGAGGTGGCGGCGCGGATCCGCCGGCTGCGCGAGCACGGCGGCGGCGTGCAGTACCACCACGACGAGGTGGGCTACAACTTCCGCCACGACACGCTGCAGGCGGCGGCCCTGCTCGAGCGGCTCCCGCAGCTGCTGGCCTACCACGCCGCGCGGACCGAGTCGGCCGCCCACTACGACCAGCTGATCGCCGAGCACGGCCTGGCGGCGGCGGTGACCGCTCCCGAGCCCTTCCCCGGCCACGTCTACCACCAGTACGTGGTGCGCGCGCCCCGGCGCGAGGAGTTGCGCGCCTTCCTGGGCGACCGCGGCATCGGCAGCGCGGTCTACTACCCGTCCCCACTCCACCTGCAGCCCTGCTTCGCCCACCTGGGCGGGAAGCCGGGCGACCTCCCGGAGTGCGAACGGGCGGCGGCGGAGGTGCTGGCGCTGCCGATCCACCCCGGCGTCACCGCCGTGCAGCGGGTCGAGGTGGTCGAGGCGCTGGCGGCCTTCTACGCCTGAAGCAGCAGGCCTTCCTGGGCGAGGTGGGCGCGCAGGCGGTCGAGCTCCATCTCGAGCTCGACGAGGAGGTCCTCGAGGTGGTCGACCTCGCCCTGGTGGGCGCGTTGTTCGAGCGACTTGGCCGCGTGGTGGACGGCGACCGCGCCGAGGCTGCCGCTGGATCCGGAGATCGCGTGGGCGGCGCGCTCGATCCCTTCCGCCACGCCGTTGCGCAGCGAGACCTGGATCGAGTTCATGCGGTCGGGGAGCTCCACGAAGAACTCCTCGAACAGCGAGGCGACCTCGGCGTCGCTGCCGAACAGGTCCCGCAGTTCGGAGAGCTGGTGCGGGTCGAGAGGACCGGAGGTGGGGGAGCTGGACATGGGGCATGAGCGCCCGAGGGGGTGCGGGCGTCCGTGCCTTGATCGGATGCTTCGCGGCATCCCTTGACCCTCGTCCAGGGAATGCCTCGAAGGTCTTTCCCAGAAAGACTTTAGCTCGCTCCCCCGGCGGGCCGGTTGCGCAGCAGCTTGCGCAGGCACCAGAGGTTCAGCCCGATCAGCACCAGCCAGGTGAGGGCCACGAAGGCCAACCCGAAGGGGTTCATGATCACCCCCGGCGTCACCGCGCCCTCCGCCGTTTCGGCGGCTGCGCCGTCGCTGAGGACGGCGAGCAACACGGACGCGAACAAGGGGGGAGGGGCGACCGGCGCGATCACGCCGCTACTTGTAAACGGTGAACTCTCCGTTTTTCAACTTCCGCATGTATTCCCCGAGGTCGCGGCGCACGCCGCCGCTCAGCAGGACCACCCCGAGCACGTTCGGGAAGGCCATGCCGAGGATCATCAGGTCGCCGAAGTCGAGGATGTTCTGCGAGGTGATGATCGAGCCGAGGAACACGAAGGCCAGGAACAGCAGCCGGTAGACCATCGAGCTGCGGTCGCCGAACAGCCAGGCCCAGCAGCGCTCGCCGTAGTAGCTCCACGAGATCATGGTGGAGAAGGCGAACAGGACCACCGCGACCGAGAGGACCAGCGGGAACCAGCTGATCACGGTCGAGAAGGCCTGCGAGGTCAGGCCGGCGCCGTTGGCGCTGTCGAGGTAGGGGGCGTAGACCGCCTGGCCCTCGACCAGGGTGGCCGGGTCGTAGGCGCCGGTGATCACGATCACCAGGCCGGTCATCGTGCACACCAGGATGGTGTCGATGAAGGGCTCGAGCAGGGCGACGATGCCCTCGCGCACCGCGTGCTCGGTCTTGGCGGCCGAGTGGGCGATGGCGGCCGAGCCGACGCCCGCCTCGTTGCTGAAGGCGGCGCGCTTGAAGCCCTGCACCAGGACCCCGAGGAAGCCGCCGTAACCGGCCATGGGAGTGAAAGCACCTTCGAAGATCGTCCCGAAGGCCTGGGGGATGTGGCTGGCATGGGTGAAGAGCACGAAGAGGCAGGCCACGACGTAGACCGCGCACATCGTGGGCACGATCTTCTCCGCCGTCTGGGCGATCCGCTTGATGCCGCCGATGATCACCACGCCGACCAGCAGGGTCATGACCAGGCCGTAGACCCAGCGGTTCTCGGCGAGGAAGGGCACCGTCTCCTGGATGGCGTTGAGCGACTGGTTGACCTGGAAGGTGTTGCCGCCGCCGAAGCTGCCGCCGATGCAGAGGATCGCGAACATCACGGCCAGGACCTTGCCGAGCGGCTTCATGCCCAGCTCGGTCAGGCCCTTGGACAGGTAGAACATCGCGCCGCCCATGACCCGGCCGTCGGGCCGCACCTCGCGGTACTTCTGGCCCAGGGTGCACTCGACGAACTTCGAGGACATGCCGAGGAAGCCGGCGAAGACCATCCACAGGATGGCGCCGGGCCCGCCGACACTGACCGCGATGGCCACCCCGGCGATGTTGCCCAGGCCGACCGTGGCCGAGAGCGCCGAGGCCAGGGCCTGGAAGTGGCTCACCTCGCCCTCGTCGTCCGGGTTGTCGTACTTGCCGCGGGTGACGTCGATGGCGTGGCGGAAGCCGCGCAGGTTCACGAAGCCCATCCGCAGCGTGAAGAAGATCGCGCCGAGGACCAGCCAGAGGACCACCACCGGGACGCCGTGGACCACCGCCTCGAGACCCGGGGCGCCGTCCTCGCCGGCCTCGGCCACGGCGATCGCGCCGTGGATGCTGCTGCCGAGGGCGGCCCGGAGTTCGGCCTGGAGGGCGTCGCGGCCGGCCTCGTCGAGGCTCCCGGCGGGCAGGGTGAGGGTGAGGTCCGCCTCGTCGAGTTCGGCACCGGCGGCGCGCATCGCCTCGACCGCGGCCAGCGCGCTCTCGAGGTCGGCCGGGGCGCCCTCGGCGCGGTGGTGACGGGCCCCCAGGTCGTAGAAGAAGACGGCGGACAGCTGCTCGACGACCCAGCCGGCCGCCTCGTCCACCTTCTGGCTCATGCCCGGGACCTCGGCGGCGGGGGCGGCCTCGGCGGCGGGCGGGACCAGGTCGGTCGGCTCCTGGGCGGCGGCCGGGGCGGCGAACAGGGCCAGGAGCAGGACGGTCAGGCGGCGGAGCGGCTGTTTCATGGGGGGCGGCGGGACGGGACCCGGCGGGGAGGCCGGATTGTGGCGGACGGCGGGGGAATGGGCAAACCGGGCGTAACGCGGGGCCGGCGGCACCGTCCACCTCCCACCAAGGAGGAGGGGAAGATGAACATCGACTTCAGCGAAGTGAGCGACATCGAGGATCTGCGGGCCGTCCCGCCCGGGGAGTACCTGTGCCGGGTGGCGGAGGTCCGCGAGAGCGACAGCCCGGCCGGTCACCGGAGGTGGGGCCTGCGCTGGGAGGTGGTCCAGGGCGACTTCGTCGGCCGCACCGCCTGCTGGGACTCGCTGCACTGGTCGGAGCGCGGGCTGCCGCGGGCCAAGTACGTGCTGCAGGTGCTCGGCCTCGACGCCGCCGGCCGGGTCGAGGTCCGCCCGGCCGACCTCGAGGGCCGCGAGGCCTGGGTGGTGTGTGCCGCCGAGGAACGGGAGGACCCGGTCACCGGCATCCGCCGACTGATGAACCGGGTGCCCTTCGCGGGATACAAGGGCGTGGGTGCGTCCAGCGTGGACTGATCGACGGTGGGGGAGAAATGGCGCGGCTCGTTCTCTAGAATCCGCGCCATGAGCCCGTCGAGCGACGAGGGTGCGACCCTGTTCCGCGAGAAGCGCGAGGCCTCCCGGCGGCTGCAGCAGTTCGTCTGGGGGTTGGTCGTCCTGGTCCTGGGCGGCTCACTCCTGCTCGACCCCGCCGACTGGACGGTGGGCTTCTGGGGCGCGGTGGTCCTCGCGTTGATGGCGCTGTGGATGCGCCTGTCCTCGCTGACCACCGAGGTCCGCACCGAAGGCGTGGTCGTCCGCCTGGCCCCCTTCCGGCCGCGCTTCTACGCGCGGGAGGAAGTCGCCGACTGGCACGTCCACATGGCCTTCCCGTGGCCGCGTCCCGCCTTCGGTTTCCGCGCCATCCCTCGCCTGACGGTGTGGCAGGGCGGTGAGGGCCCCGGCCTGACGCTCAACCTGGCCGACGGCCAGACGGTGTGGATCGGCAGCGACCGTCCGATCGAGCTGGACGAGGCGCTGCGGGCGATGGCGCGACCGGCCAAGGGCGCCCGGCGCCGCCGCCGCTCCGCCTGAGGCACCCCTGCCGCGCGGCTATCCTGGGCCTCCGATGGACGACCGCAACCTCGTCGCCGTGGCCGAGCAGGCCGCCGCCACCTCCCGCGTGGTGCGCGGCCCGATCGCCGGCTGCACCGTGAAGGCCGACGACGGCCGTGTCTTCCTGGGCTGCCGCCTCGAGTTCGAGGATCCTCAACTCGACGAGGACCCGATCGACGCCGGCCTGGCCAACGGCCGGGTGCAGGGCATGCGGCGGGTGGTCCGCGTCGGCTACTACTGCCCGACCGGCGGCGCGCTGCCGCAGATCCCGGCCGCCACCCTGCGCCGCCTGAGCGAGATGGCGGCGCCCGGCCTGGTGGTCCTCTTCTCGCCCGGCACGGGCGAATGCATCGAGAAGCCGCTGGCGGAGCTGCGCGCGGAAGCCGGACTGGAGTGAAGGCCGACGAGAAGCGTTATCAGGAGCTGCTGCGCGAGATCGCGGAGCACGACCACGCCTACTACGTCCTCGCCAACCCCAGCGTCCCCGACGCGGAGTACGACCGGCTGTTCCGCGAGCTGCTCGCGCTCGAGGCCGCCCACCCCGATTGGGTCGGGCCCGCCTCGCCGAGCCAGCGCGTCGGCGCGCCGCTGCCCGAGGGCAGCAAGTTCGAGCGCGTCGAGCACGCCGTGCCGATGGTCTCGATCGAGAGCCTGTTCAGCGACGAGGAGGTGGCCGACTTCCACGAACGCGTCGCGCGCGGCCTGGCCGGGGCGGCGGCGGACTGGGGCTACGTGGTCGAGCCGAAGTGGGACGGCGTGTCCGCGTCCCTGGTCTACGAGGACGGCCTCTTCGTGCGCGGCGTCTCGCGCGGCGACGGCGCCGTCGGCGAGGACCTCACCGCCAACCTGAGGGCGGTCGGGGGCGTGCCGCTGCGCCTGCGCGGGGACGCGCCGGCCCTGCTCGAGGTGCGCGGGGAGGTCATGCAGCCGCTGCCCGAGTTCGAGCGCATCAACCGGGCCATGGTCGAGGCCGGCGAGCAACCCTTCGCCAACCCGCGCAACGCCACCGCCGGCACGCTCAAGCGCCTCGACCCGGCGGTCGTGCGCGCGCGCGGCCTGCGCCTGATCGCCTGGGAGCTGGTGCGCTGCGAGGGCGGCCCGGACTTCGCCACGCACACCGCGGCGATGGCGGCGGTGGCCGAGTGGGGCTTCCCGGTCACGCCCTTCCGCGCCGAGGTCACCGACCCGGCCGGGATGAAGCGCTTCCACGACGAGCTCGAGGCCCGCCGCGACGAGCTCGACTTCGAGATGGACGGCGTGGTCGTCAAGGTCGACCGCAAGGACCTGCGGCAGCAGCTCGGCTCGCGCGCGCGCACGCCGCGCTGGGCCTGCGCCTACAAGTTCGCGCCGCGCGAGGAGGTCACCCGTCTCGAGGAGATCGAGATCCAGGTCGGCCGCACCGGCCGCCTCACCCCGCGCGCGCGGCTCGCGCCGGTGCAGCTCGGCGGGACCACCGTGCAGCACGCCACGCTGCACCACGCCAAGTACATCCTCGAGAACGACATCCGTCTGGGGGACTGGGTGGTGGTGCGCCGGGCCGGCGACGTCATCCCGCAGATCCTCGGCCCGGTCGTCGAGCGCCGCACCGGCGAGGAACGCGAGTTCGTCTGGCCCCAGGCCTGTCCGGCCTGCGGCAGCCGGGCGGTCACGCGCGGCGAGCACCGCTCGTGCATGAACCTCGACTGCCCGGCGCAGATGCGGCGGCGCGCGCTGCACCTGGCCTCGCGCAAGGCGCTGCGCATCGAGGGGCTGGGCGAGAAGGCGGTCGAGCAGTTCGCCGAGGCCGGCATCCTCACCCGGGTCGAGGAGGTCTTCGCCCTCGACTACGATCGCATCGAGCAGCTCGACGGCTGGGGCGAGAAGTCGGTGGCCGAGCTGCGCAAGCAGGTCGAGGAGGCCAAGCGCTGCCCGCTGGGCAAGTTCCTCTTCGCCCTCGGCATCCCCGAGGTGGGGGAGGAGGGCTCCGCCGCCGTCGCCGAGGCCTTCGGTTCGCTCGACGCGCTGCGCGAGGCCTGCGACCGCGCCGCCCCGGCGGCCGAGCGGCGCGGCGACGCGGGCGAGGCCGGCGCCGGCCTCGACGCCCTGGTCAGCTTCTTCCGGGGCCGCTGGTTCAAGAAGGCCGGCGCGCCGGCCGAGCAGGCGCGTGAGGCCCTCGCCCGCCGCTACGGGAGCGCCGAGCGGCTCGGCGCCAAGCGCAGCCTGCCGGACTGCGCGGCGCCGCTCGCCGCCGCCTGGCCCGAGCCGGCGGTCGAGCCGCTCCTCGGCGGCGAGGCCGGCGCGTGGCTCGACGCCTTCCTCGCCGCGCTCCGGGCGCTCCTCGCCGACGGTCCCGGGGCCGCGGACGGCGCCCCCTTCGACGAGCGGCCCTACCGCGCCGCCTTCGAACTGGCCCGCTTCGAGAGCGTGCCCTTCGTCGGCAAGGAGGTCGCGCCCTCGCTGGTCGGCTTCTTCACCCGGGCGCAGAACGTCGAGGCGGTGGCCGCGATGCTCGCCGCCGGCGTCCGCGTCGAGCAGGCCGCCGCGCCGGCCGCCGGCGGCGTCCTGGACGGGCTGACCTTCGTGATCACCGGCACCCTCAGCCGCCCGCGCGGGGAGATCGCCGAGGAGATCCAGGCCGCCGGCGGCCGCGTCGCTGGCTCGGTCTCGGCGAAGACCGACTTCCTCGTCGCCGGCGAGAAGGCCGGGTCGAAGCGCAAGAAGGCCGAGCAGCTCGGCGTCGCCGTGCTCGACGAAGCCGGGCTGCGCGCGCTGCTCGCCGGCTGATCAGGCGCCGAGCAGCTCGAACTCGGCGACCAGCGGCAGGTGGTCGCTGGCCACCCGGGTCAGGCGCAGCCGGCTGGCGTGGATGTGCTCGTGGCCGATCGGGCCGCGCCAGAAGAACTTGTCGAGGGCGCCCACCGGCCGCGTGGAGGGGTAGGTGCGGATGTGCTGGCGCCGGCCGTGTTCGCTCCAGGCGTGGAAGCCGGCCGGCTTCATCCGCGTGGGGAAGAGCAGGTTGCGCCAGTCGTTGGTGTCGCCGCCGACCAGGACGCGGGCGCGCGCGGGCAGGTCGCGCATCGTGCCGCTCGCCAGCAGCCGCTCGGCCTGCTTGGCACGCTCGCCGGCGCTCAGGCCGAGGTGCCAGTTGAACAGGTGGAGCGGCCCGTTCCCGCCCGGCAGCTGCAACCGGGTGTACAGCGCGTTGCGCCGCTTGCGCCAGTCGATGCGCAGGTCGAGGTGGCGGCGCTTGCTGATCGGGAAGCGCGACAGCGTCGCGTTGCCGTAGCTGCCCTCCTGGAGCACGTGCGCCTGCGCCCAGGAGTGGTAGTCGTAGCCGGTCTCCTTGGCGATGCAGTGGTCCAGCCAGAGCTTGCGCGAGCGCGGCACCCCGCGGTCCACCTCCTGCAGCAGGAGGACGTCCGGGTCGTGGTGCCGGATCACCTCGGCCACGCGCTCGGGGCGGAAGCGGCGGTCCACCCCGATCGCGCGGTGGATGTTCCAGCTCATCAGGCGCAGGATCATGCTCAGAAGGCGCTGTCGAAGGTGCCGAAGAAGCGCTCGAGGAAGCGCGCCCACAGGCCGCGTCGCCGCCACTCCTCGAGGGTGATCTCGCGCGACCGCGCGAAGTCGGCGCGGAACTGCCCCATGGCCTGCGCGGCGGACTGCGAGCCGCAGCACTCGACCGCGACCTCGTTGTTGATGAACATCGACCAGGAGTCGAGGTTGCTCGACCCCGCCAGCACCCACTCGTCGTCGAACAGCGCCACCTTCGCGTGCATGAAGCTCGGCGCGTACTCGTAGATGCGCGCGCCTGCGCGCAGCAGGCGGCCGTAGTGCCGCCGGGTGGCGATGCGCACCGCCGGGTGGTCCGTGCGCTGCCCGGGGAACAGGAAGCGCAGGTCGACGCCTCGCTGCAGCGCCCAGCGGAGCTCGTCGTAGAGGGCGGGGCCCGGCACGAAGTAGGGCACCGCGATCCACGCCCGCCGCTGGGCGTAGGACAGCCGCCGCAGGATGGCGCGGTTGTAGTGCGGGGCGCGCAGCGTGAACTGCGGCACCACGCGCAGCTCGCCGTGGAGGCCGGCCGCCTGCACCCGCTGGCGCGGACCGGCGGTGACCAGCGGCCGCCGCCACAGGCGCAGGAAGGCGTCGGCCAGGTCCTGGACGGCAGCGCCCTGGAAGCGCGCCATGGTGTCGCGCGCCGCCTCGACGCCCTCGGCCGGCCACCACTGGTCGTCGAAGGCGAGCCCGCCGACCCAGCCGACCTCGCGGTCGACGACGACGATGCGCCGGTGGGTGCGCGGGATGGCGCGGGTCGGGCGCAGCATCCTCCAGAAGCCCAGCGGGTTGAAGAAGCGCAGCTCGACGCCGGCCTCGCGCAGGCGTCCGGCCTCCGCCTCGCCGAAGTCCTTCGAGCCGAAGGCGTCCACGTGGAGCCTCACCCGCGCGCCGCCGCGCGCGGCGCGGACCAGCGCGTCGGCGACCGCGGCGCCGGCCTGGCCGCGGTTGAAGATGAAATTCTCGACCAGCAGCTCCTCGCGGGCGCCGGCCAGGTCCTCCAGCAGGCGCTCCCAGGTGCGCCGGGGCTCGGCCATCAGCTCCAGCCCCGCCGCGGGGGCGAAGGGGTACGGGGCGCGGAGGACTCCGAGGGCCATCGGTGGGGTTTACGCCACGGCCGGCGGCACTACAATCTTCCCCCCGGTCGGGCCATTAACTCAGAGGCTAGAGTGCCATCTTCACACGGTGGAAGTCACTGGTTCAAATCCAGTATGGCCCACCAACCGGGCGACCCGGGGCCGTCGAGGCGGCCCCGGGTCCTTTTTTCATGCCAGCGGAGGGCTTCCCGGGCCCTCCGGCCGCGGCTCGGCGGCGGCGGCCTCGGCCGCCAGACGCTCGCGCTCGAGCTGCAGCTGGGCGGCCTTGTCGACCGCCTCGGCGACCACCTCGGGCTCGATCCGCCGCAGGCAGCGCAGGTCGATCGGGCACTCCTTCTTGTGGCAGGGGCTGCACTCCACCTCCTCGCGGCGCAGGAAGGTGGTGCGCGCCCGGCAGTAGTCGGTCCAGGCCGGGTCGGTGGCGCCGAACAGGACGACCTGGGGCACGCCGAGGGCGGCGGCGACGTGGCGCGCGCCGTTGTCCATGGTCAGGAGCACCCGGCAGTGCGGCAGCAGCGCCTTCATCTCGCCGATCGAGGCGTGCATGAAGGGGGCGCGGACGCCGCCCTCCTGGCAGCGCTCCTTGATCTCGCGGCAGAGCGCCGCCTCCGCCGGCGACCCGAACAGCAGCGGCTGCAGCCCGCTGCGCTCGTGGATGCGGAGCACCGCCGCCGCGGTCATCTCGGCCGGGTAGATCTTCGACGGGCCGAATGCGGCGCCGGGGGCCACGGCGAGGAAGGGCGGGCCGAGGTCGTAGCCGGCGAGGGCCTCGAGCGTCTCGCTGCACAGCCGCGCCTCGCGCTCGGTGACGGCCAGCTCGATCGGCGGCGCCTCGCTGGCCCCGTCGAGCTCGACGTAGAGCTCGGTCATCGGCCGCGCCTGCCGCACGGCGGGGAGGGTCTCGGTCAGCAGCGGGCTGCGGCCCGAGCCGCGCCGGCCGATGCGGTCGGGCGCGCCGGCGAGGAAGGCGGCCAGGGCCGAGGAGAAGCTGTTGGGCAGCAGGTAGACCGTGTCGGCGAAGAGCTGGCGCAGGACGCGGGCCTCGTGCCAGGGGGCGAGCAGGCCGCGGCGGGCCTCGCCCGGCAGCTCGGCGAACTCGTCGACGGTCGGCAGCCCCTGCAGCAGCTCGACCGCCGGGCGCGTGCCGACGGCGAGGATGCGCGCCAGCGGGTTGCGCTGGCGCAGGAGGCGCAGCAGCGGCGTGGCGGCGACGACGTCGCCGATCGGGTTCGGCAGGCGCACGGCGATGCGCTTCACGGGCGGACCTCCAGGCGCGCGGCCAGGTCGGAGGTGCTGGCCACCTTGGGGCCGCCGACAAGGGCCAGGCGGATGCCGCACTCCGCGGCCGCGGCGCGCTCGTCGGCGGGCAGCGCGGCAGGGGAGTAGTCGCCGCCCTTGGCGTGCACCGCCGGGCGCAGCGCGCGCAGGGTGGCGGCCACGGTGTCCTCGCCGAAGACGGTGACGAAGTCGACGCAGGCCAGCGCGGCCAGGATCTCGGCGCGCTCGTCGGCGGGTTGCAGCGGCCGACCGGATCCCTTCGCGCGCCGCGTCGATCCGTCGTCGTTCAGCGCGACGACGAGCAGGTCGCCCTCGGCGCGCGCGGCTCGCAGCGCGCGCACGTGGCCGACGTGGAGCAGGTCGAAGACGCCGTTGATCAGCACGACCGAACGGCCGGCCGCGCGCTGCTCGGCGAGCAGCGCGGCCAGCTCGTCGCGGCTGCGGACCTTGGCGGGGGCCTCCACGCCGATAGCGTAACGGCGGGGTATCCTGGAAGGATGGAAGGCCTGCGTCCCGTCCTCGCCGCGCTGCTGCTGTCCGCGCTCCCCGCCGCATGCTCGGTCGCTCCCGCCGGCCCGCCGGCCCCGACCGAGCACCTCCAGGACGAGGACGCCGAGCAGCTCAACAAGGCCGCCCGCCACGCCTGGGTCGAGGGCATGCACCGCGCCGCGCCCGGCGTGGACTGGCGCGAGGTCGAGCGGGCCAACGGCCTGGCGGCGATGGAGCGGCGCAACCAGCTCGCCACCGGCCGCGCGAGCGCCCCGCGCTGGGGCAGCTGGCGCGAGCTCGGCAGCCGCAACCAGGCCGGCCGGATGTACGCCTCGGCCTGGTCGAGCGACGGGCAGCAGCTCTACGCCGGCTCGGCCCTCGGCGGCGTCTGGGTCGGCGGCCGCGACGGCAGCAACTGGACGCCGATCGGCGACAACCTGTTCGGCGGCGCGCACGACCTGGTGGTGGTGCCCGGCGTCCCCGGCGGCCCCGACTTCGTGCTGCGCCAGGCCGGCGGCCTGGTCCACCGCAGCGTCGACGGCGGCGCGACCTGGACCGCGCCCCTCGGGCTGTCCGCGGTCAGCGAGGTCGCGCGCATGATCGCGCTGCCCGACCACACCATCCTCCTGGTCGGCCGCGACGCCAACGCGCTGAACGGCTGGGGCGTCTACCGCTCGGCCGACCGCGGCCTGAGCTTCGGCCGCACCTTCGACATGAACACCTGGCGCAGCGACCTGTGGGCCCCGCGCCACGCCGCCGGCGCGGTCTGGCTGTTCAAGAAGGACAAGCTCTACGTCTCCAACGACGGCGGCCGGACCTTCAACCAGACCGGCGGCCTGCTGCCCTTCCAGGCCGGCGACGTGCGCCTGCGCGGCAGCGAGAAGCCGAGCACCGTGCTCAGCCTGGCGGCGCGCAACGGCAGCACCTGGCAGATCTGGCGCAGCAGCGACCTCGGCGCGACCTGGAGCCACGTGCACGACTGCGTCGAGTTCTGGGGGGCCTTCGAGGCCGGCCACGAGGACGCCGACATCCTGGCCTACGGCGGCGTCGAGATGCACATCTCCTTCGACGGCGGTGCCACCTTCCAGACCAAGAACGGCTGGGGGCAGTACTACGGCAACCCGGCGATCTACCTGCACGCCGACATCCAGCGCATCGAGTGCCGCCCCGACCCGTCGAGCCCGCAGGGCGAGGTGTGGTACGTCGGCACCGACGGCGGCATCTACCGCAGCCTCGACCGCCTGCAGACGGTCGACAACCTGTCGCTCACCGGCCTCGGCGTCAGCCAGTACTACTCGACCTTCACCAGCCGCCGGCGCCCCGACCTGGTCATGGCCGGCTCGCAGGACCAGGGCTTCCAGCGCTCCGAGCTCGGCGCGCCCGGCAGCGGCGGTCCGTGGGCCGACTTCGCCCAGCTGATCAGCGGCGACTACGGCCACATCTCCTCCTACAACGGGACGCACGACTTCGTCTTCACGCCCTACCCGGGTTTCGTGCTGGTCAGCGACGGCGAGGACGCTCCCAGCCTGATCACCAGTGGCGACCTCAACTTCCCTCCCGGCCTCGGCCAGCTCTGGCTGCCGCCGGTGGTCGCCGACCCCGACGCCCGCGCCGCCTTCTTCCTGTGCGCCAACGACGCCATCTGGCGCTGCAAGCGGACCGGCTACTGGACCTGGACCTGGACCCAGCACAGCACGAGCAGCTTCGGCGGCCGCACCGTGTCGGCGCTGACCTTCTCGCCGCTCGACTCGGCGCGCGCCTGGGCGGCCTGCACCGACGGCACCCTGTGGCGCTCGCTCGACCACGGCGTGACCTGGACCATGGCGCAGGGCGGCGGTCCCGGCTCGCACTACTTCTACGGCACCTCGCTGTGGGCCTCGACGACCGACGTGGACGAGGTGTGGGTGGCCGGCGCCGGCTACAGCGCGCCGCCGGTGATGCGCTCGCTCGACGGCGGCCAGAGCTGGAGCCCGCGCCGCTCGGGCCTGCCGAGCACGCTGGTCTTCGACATCTGCGAGGCGCCGGGCGGCGGCGGCCAGATGTTCGCCGCCGGCGAGAGCGGCGCGTGGATGTACGACCCGGCGACCGGCGCGTGGTCCGACGTCCTCGGCGTCGAGGCGCCGCTGACCGTCTACTGGAGCGTCGAGCCGGTGTGGGCCGAGGGCATCGTGCGCTTCGGCACCTACGGCCGCGGCATCTGGGACTACGAGCTCGACCTGCCCGGCAACTTCCCCTACGGCGAGCTGCGCGGGGACGCCAACGTCCTCCGCCTCAGCGGGGCGGGGGTGCCGCGCACCGGGCAGACCTACGCGCTGCACATCTCCGGCGCGCCGGCGGCGGTGAGCGGCAAGCTGGTCGTCTCGCCGGCGCCGAACGACACCGCCTATCTGGGCGGGACGCTGCTGGTGACCGGCGCCGGCGCCCTGCGCTGGAACTTCAGCACCAACGCTGCGGGGGAGGCGGACTTCCCGGCCAGCGTGCCGAACGACCCCGGCCTGGTCGGACGCGATTTCTACCTGCAGGCCTTCGCCCCCGACCCGGCGCAGGCGCAGGGCTGGGCGCTGAGCAACGGCCTGCGGCTGCGGATCGGCGGCTAGGCGACGCTAGGATGCCCGGGTGCGCCCGGTCTCCCTCGAGATCCTGGAGGACCGCACCGCGGGCAGCCGCTCGGACGAGGGCTTCCTGACGGTCCGTCGCCTCCGGGTCCGCCACACCTACGAGGACGGCAGTGTGTCGCCGGCCTACGCCTGCGACGTGGTCAGCCGTCCCGGCACGGACGCGGTCGCGGTGGTGCTGTGGTTCCGCGGCGACGACGGCGCGCCGCGGGTGGTGCTGAAGGAGGGGGTGCGCCCGCCCGTGTGGCTGCGCCGCGAGAAGGACCTGGTTCAGCCCGACCCCGATGCCCCGCTCGTGCTCGTGGAGCTGGTCGCCGGCATCCTCGAGCCCGGGGACGCCGTTCCCGACGGCCTGCAGCGCCGCGGCGCGGCCGAGGCCGAGGAGGAGGCCGGCGTCGCGCTCGACCCGGCACGCCTGCGTCCGCTGGGCGGCCCCTCCTTCCCCACACCCGGCGCGGCCGACGAGCGGGTCGACTTCCTGGTCGCCGAGCTCGACGGGCCGCCGCCCGCCGAGCGGCCGCCGGCCGGGGACGGCTCGGGCATGGAGCACGGCACGCGCGTCGTGGTCCTGCCGCTCGGCGAGGCGTTGCGTCGCTGCCGCGACGGGCGCATCCCCGACATGAAGACCGAGATCGGCCTCGCGCGCCTCGCCGCGCAGCTGGAGGCCGACGCATGAGCGGGAGGGCCGCGCCCCTCCGGGTCGCCGTGATCGGTGCCCGCCGCGTGCGGCAGGGCACCGGCCCCTTCCTCGCGCTGCAGGCCGCCGCCGCCGGCGCCGAGGTGGTGGGGGTGTGGGGAACGCGCGAGGCGAGCGCGGCCGAAGCCGCCGCCTGGCTGGGCGAGCGGGGCCTGCGCTGCCCGGCCTTCAGCGACTGGATCGACCTCCTCGCCGAGGCCGAACCCCAGGCCCTGGTCGTCGCCGGGCCGCACGGCACCCACGCCGAGTGGCTGGCCCGCGCGCGCGGCGCCCGTCTGCACGTCCTGTGCGAGAAGCCGCTCGAACCTGGGCGGCCGGTCGCGGAGCTGGCGCGCGACTTCGCCACCGCCGGCCTCGTGCTGCGCGAGAACTGCCAGTGGCCCTTCACGCTGGCCGACTTCCGCCGCCTCCACCCGCAGCTCGACCTCGCCTCCGCCAGCCGCTTCCGCATGCGCATGAGCCCGCCGATGGCGGGGGCGCAGGCCTGGGTCGAGCTGCTGTCGCACCCGATCAGCCTGCTGCAGGCCGTCGCCCCCGGTCCGGTCGAGCTGCTGGCACCGCGCTTCCTCGACGGCGCCACCCTGCGCTTCGGCTGGCGCACCGCTCGGCAGGAGTTGAGCTGCGAGGTCCTCGCCCAGGCGACCGACGCCTTCCCGCGCCCGGCCGAGTACGCCTTCGACGACCACCTGCTGCGCCGCGAGGTCGAGGAGCCGGGCTACCGCTTCTTCTTCGCCGACGGCGCCGGCCGCCGCGTCGAGGCCGAGGACCCGATGCCGCGCTCGGTCGCCGCCTTCGTCCGCGACGCCACCGTCGCCCGCGACGAGCACCGCTCCCCGGTGGACGAGGACCTGGTGCGCCGCCAGGGCCTGTTCGACCGTATCCTCGCCGCCTGGCCGGGCTGATCCCGCCGCCGCCGTGACCGACTCCGCCGCGTCCTCCGTCGACCGCTACCACGACTTCCGCGCCAAGCTGGGCCAGGAGTCGCTGCGCCCCGTGGTGCTCGACTACCTGCGCTGGCGCCGCGCGGTCCACGCAGCCGAGGCGCGCGGCGAGGCGCCGCCGGAGCTGCCGGCCATCGGGCCGCTGTCGATCAACCTCGACCTGACCACGGCCTGCAACTACGCCTGCGACCACTGCATCGACTGGGACTCGCTGAACAGCCCGGTGCGCCACCGCGACGAGGAGCTGCGCGAGTCGCTGCGGCAGCTCGTCGCGCGCGGCCTGCGCTCGGTGATCCTGATCGGCGGCGGCGAGCCGACGCTCTACCCGGGCTTCGGCGACATGGTGGTCTTCCTCAAGGGGCTCGGCCTGCAGGTCGCCGTGGTGACCAACGGCAGCCGCAACGAGGTGATCGAAGCGGTGGCCGAGCACTTCACCGAGGGCGACTGGGTGCGGCTCAGCCTCGACTCCGGCGAGGACGCCACCTTCCAGGCCATGCACAAGCCGCGCAAGCCGATCGCGCTGGACGAGATCCTGCGCAGCGCCGCGGCGGTCAAGCGGCGCAACCCGGCGCTGACGCTCGGCTTCAGCTTCGTGATCACCTGGCGCGGCGCGGCGCGAGAGGACGTCGGCCTGGTCGAGAACGTCGGCGAGATGGCGCAGGCCGCGCGGCGGGCGCGGGAGCACGGCTTCGACTACATCTCCTTCAAGCCCTTCCTGAGCCGCGCCGAGGACGGCGCCGAGGTGCTCGAGGCCGAGGAGGTGCTCGCCCCCGAGGTGGCCGGCGCCGAGCGCATCCGCGCCGGGCTCGAGGCCGCCCGGGCCGAGGCCGGCGCGGGCTTCCGGGTCATCGAGAGCACCAACCTGCGCGTGCTGCTCGACGGCAGCTGGCGCGGCTACACGCGGCAGCCGCGCGAGTGCCACATGCAGCTGCTGCGCCAGGTGATCAGCCCGCTCGGGGTGTTCAACTGCCCTGCGCACCGCGGGGTCGAGAAGGCGCGCATCGGCGGGCCGGCGGCCTGGGCCGACGGCAGCGCCGCCGCCGGGACGGCGCGGCTGCTGTCCGGCTTCGACGCCTCGCGCGAGTGCGCCGAGGTCACCTGCCTCTACCACCCGGTCAACCACGACCTCGACCTGCTCGCCCGCGGGGACGAGGACCTCGAGGCGGCCATCGAGCGCCGGCCCGACCTCGGCGACGCCTTCCTGTGAGCATGCAGCCCCGCTCGCGCGAGCTGCGCGCCGACTACGAGGCCGACGGGGTCGCCGCCCACTACGCCGAGGGCCGCTGGACGCGCAGCGGGCACGCGCGGCGCACCCACCGCAAGGAGCAGCGCATCGTGCGCGGCATGCTGGCGGAGGTCGCCGCGGCCGCCCCGCTCGGCGCCGTCCTCGACGTCCCCTGCGGGGCGGGCCGCTTCCAGCCGCTGCTCACCGGGACGGGCGCGCGGGTGGTCGGCGCCGACGTGGCCCGCCCGATGGTCGCCGAGGCCGGCGCGCGCAGCCGGGCGCCGCTGCTGCAGGCCTCGGCCGACGCGCTGCCCTTCTCCGACGGCAGCTTCGACCTGGTGTTCTGCTTTCGCCTGCTGCACCACTTCCCGCGGACGGAGGAGCGGCGGGCGGTGATGGCCGAGCTCGGCCGCGTGGCGCGGCGCTGGGCCCTGGTCAGCTACTTCGACGCGGCCAGCTTCCAGGCCTGGCGGCACCGCGTGCGCCGCCGCCGCACCGTGCGCTTCGCCCAGAGCCACGCCGACTTCGAGGCCGAGGCGGCGGCCGGCGGCTTCCGCGTGCGGCGGCGGGCCTGGGTCGCCCGCGGCATCAGCGAGCAGGTGCTGGCCCTGCTGGAGCGCGCGGGGTGAGCGGCGTCGCCGGGCGGGTCCTCCTCGAGGCGCCGACGGTCCGGCTGGTGGTGGAGGAGCGGGACGGCGGTCCCGTCGTGCGGAAGACCTACCGCTTCCCGCGCGCGTCGCAGCGCTGGAAGGGTGCCCTGCGCCACACCTGGCTCGGGCGCCCCAAGGGCGAGCGCGAGGGCGCCAACCTGCTGCGCCTGGCCGAGGGCGGGGCGCCCGCGCTGCGCCCGCTCGAGTGGGGGAGCCGGCGCGACCGCCTCGGCTTTGTGCTCGAGAGCTGGCTGGTGCTGCCTTTCCTCGAGGACTGGGTCGGTCTGGACCGTTTCCTGAAGCCCTCACCCCCCGCGATCGAGGGCTGGAACAGCCCCGAGAGCTTGTGGAGAGAGGTCGGCCACGCGGTCGCCCGGATCCACGACCTCGGCTGCCTCTACCGCGACCTGCGGCCGCGCAACCTGCTCGTCGGCCCGGGCGAGCTGGCCTGGATCGACGCCTCGAAGTCGCGCTTCCGTTCCGGCCCGCTCGGCGCCGAGGAGCGCGCGGAGGACCTGCTCGGCTTCTGGCTCCCGATCCCGCCCGGACAGCGGCAGGGCTTCCCCGCCTTCTGGAAGGGCTACGGCGGGGATCCGGCCCTCGGAGACCTCGCCGAGCTGCCCGGGCAGCTCTCCGTCGGCGGCCGGCGGCGTCTCCGCCGGGTGGTCCGGCGGGAGCAGGAACGCCTGGAAAGGGCCTTCTGAGGCCCGTCATGTCCAGAATTGCGGCGAGCAGGGCTGCGGATTCCGTGCCATAATTCCGCGTTCCCTCGGCCACCACACCGTCCCCGGACTCCCCATGCGCAAGCCCTACCGTGTCCTGCTCCTGTCGGCCCTCCCTCTGCTGGCCGCCTGCCCCGGATCCTCCTCCTCGAGCGTGACCAACGGCGGGACCAAGCAGAGCGCCCTCGACCGCCAGCTCCGCACGCTCATCGCCGAGCGCGGCCTGACCGGGAACCCGCTGGCCGGCCGCGACCTGCCCAGCATCGACGAGCCCCTCGCCCAGCTCGGCAAGCGCCTGTTCTTCACCCAGTCGCTGGGGGGCCAGTTCGACTCCTCCTGCGCCTCCTGCCACCACCCCAACCTTGCCGGTGGGGACGCCCTCGTGCTGCCGACCGGCGTGGACGCCGAGGACCCGGCCCTCCTCGGCCCGGGCCGGCGCCAGGAGTTCGGCACGCCCGGCTGGGACGGCGGCCCGACGGTGCCGCGCAACTCGCCGACCACCTTCAACTCGGGCCTCTACGACCGCTCGATGTTCTGGGACAGCCGCGTGGAGAGCCTCGGCCG
This sequence comes from uncultured Planctomycetales bacterium, assembly GCA_964342475.1. Lineage (GTDB taxonomy): Bacteria > Planctomycetota > UBA1135 > UBA1135 > UBA1135 > J029. The sequence continues at coordinate 170,100 of CAYFGE010000003.1, read as the reverse complement.
CCCGCCGGGCGCCAACGGCGGCGACGGCCTGGGCATCGACACGCCGGACAGCCAGGGCCACGGCATCGCCGACCCCAACGCCGGCGACAACCTGGTCATGGCCCAGGCGCTCTTCCCGGTGACCAGCCGGGACGAGATGAAGGGCTACTACTTCGAGTTCGGCTCGTGGAACGACACGATCCGCAACCACCTCGCCGCCCGCCTGGGCGACTACGGCATCGGCCGCGGCGAGATCGTCGACCAGTGGCTGCCCTACTTCCGCGCCGCCTTCGACTCGATCGGCACGGCCGAGGAGCTGATCACCTACGAGAACATCGCCCGCGCGCTGTCCGAGTACGAGCGCTCGCAGGTCTTCGTCGACAACGCCTGGTTCGACTACGTGCGCGGCGACGACTTCGCCATCTCCGAAGCGGCCAAGCGCGGCGCGCTGGCCTTCTACCGCGACAAGGACGCCGGCGGCGCCGGCTGCTACGAGTGCCACGCCGGCGACTTCTTCACCGACGAGGAGCACTACGCCCTGGCCATGCCGCAGGTCGGCCGCGGCAAGGGCGACGGCCACCTGAACGGCCCCGAGGACTTCGGCCGCCTGTACGAGACGGGCGCCCCGGAGGACCGCTACGCCTTCCGCACGCCCACCCTGCTCAACGTGGAGACCACCGGCCCGTGGAACCACTGCGGCTCCTACACGAGCCTCGAGGCGGTGATCTACCACCACTGCCAGGTGCAGGACGCGGTCGCCAACTACGACTTCAACCAGCTGCCGCCGGACGTCCAGACCACGCACACGATCCAGGTCACCAACGACGCCCTGGCCCAGGTGCTGGCCAACCGCGCCAACGGCGTGAAGACCATCGAGGACGTCCCGGTCACGCCGGACGGCATCGCCGACCTGGTCGAGTTCCTGAAGTCGCTCACCGACCCCTGCATCCTCGACCCGCAGTGCATGGAGCCGTGGGTGCAGCGCGACCACGGCTTCGACGAGCACCTGCTCGAGGCCCACCAGGAGAACGGCGACCCGCTGTAGAGCGGGCCGCCGTTGCAGTGGGGGCGCGGGCTCGGATGCCCGTCGCCCGGCCTCAGGAGTTCTGGAAGGCCTCGGTCAGCGCCGGGAGCACCTCGGCGACGTCGCCGACGATGCCGTAGCTGGCGTGCTGGAAGATCGGCGCGTCGGGGTCCTTGTTGATCGCGACGATGACCTTCGAGCTGCTCATGCCGGCCAGGTGCTGGATGGCGCCGCTGATGCCGGCGGCGATGTACAGCTCGGGGCTGACCGTCTTGCCGGTCTGGCCGACCTGCTCGCCGTGCGGCCGCCAGCCGGCGTCCACCACGGCCCGGCTCGCGCCGAGGGCCGCGCCCGGGATGGCGTCGGCGAGGGCCTCGAGCAGGCTCCAGGCCTCGGCCGAACCCATGCCGCGCCCGCCGGCCACCACGCGGCTGGCTTCGGCCACGTCGGGGCGGCCGCCGGTCGCGGCCGAGATGCCGCTGACCACGGCCTTGCCCGCCTCGGCGGCGACCTCGGCCACCTCGGCGACGGTGTCACGGGCCGCCGGCGCCCAGTGGTTGGGGCGCAGCGAGGCGACGGCCACCGGGCCGGTCACGCGCACCCGGGTCAGCGCCTTGCCGGCGTAGACCGGGCGGGTGAAGACCAGACCGTCGCCGGCCTCGAGGTGGGTGCAGTCGGCGGCGAAGCCGGTGCCCAGGCGCGCGGCGATCCGACCGCACAGGTCGCGGCCGCGCACCGAGCTGACCAGGAAGACGGCGCCGGCGCCGGTCTCCTGGGCCACGCGCGCGGCGGTCGCCGCGGCGCCGTCGGCGGAGTGCTGGTCGGCGCCGGCCACCAGGACGCGGTCGGCACCCGCGGCGCCGAGGGCGGCGGCGTCGATCTCGGCCTTCTCGGTGGCGAGCGCGGTCACCGCGCCGCCCTGCGCCGCCTGCTGGGCCGCGCCGAGGGCTTCGAGGGAGGCCGGACGGACCTGGCCGTCGCGGACTTCGAGGATCACGAGGATGTCGGTCATGTCTCTGCCTCCGCTCACCAGACCTTGGCTTCTTCCCGCAGGGCGGTGATCAGCGCCGGCACCGCGGCCGCGCCCTCACCGAGGATCCGGCCGGCGGGGCGCGCCGGCGGCATGGTCATGTCGAGGACCTCGACCTCGAGCTTCTCGAGCGCCACCTCCTGGGTCTCGAGGGGCTTCTTCTTGGCCGCCATGATGCCCTTCAGGCTGGCGTAGCGCGGCTCGTTCAGGCCCTTCTGGCAGGTGATCGCGCAGGGCAGCGGGGCCTCGACGGTCTCGCGGCCGCCCTCGACCTCGCGCACGCAGACGACCTTGCCGTCGGCGACCTGCATCTCGACCACCTCGCTGATGCAGGGGATGTCGAGCAGGGTGGCGACCATCGGCCCGACGCCGTGCTGGTCGCGGTCCACCGCCTGCTTGCCGAACAGCAGCAGGTCGAAGCTGCGGCCGCGGATGGCCTCGGCCAGCTGGCGCGCCGTGGTCGCGCCGTCGGCCTTGGGGGCCTCCTCGTTGGCCAGCAGCAGGGCGCTGTCGGCGCCCATCGCCAGGACGGTCCGCAGCTCCTTCTGGGAGGCGGAGTCGCCGAAGCTGATGGCGGTGACCGAGCCGCTGCCGGCCGCCTCCTTCTGCTTCAGGGCCTCCTCGACGGCGAACTCGTCGTAGGGGTTCAGGATGTACTCGACGCCGTTCGGGTCGAGCGTCTTGCCGTCGGGACCGACCTGGACGCGGGTGGTCGTCGAGGGCACGCGCTTCACACAGACGATGGAATCCAAGCTTCTTCTCCGGGGCTCCACGGAAGGGTTCGTGGGGCGGGTAGCCGGGCAGTCTAGCAGCGCGGGAGGGAGCCCGGGGCGGACCCGTCCCGCGGCCGGGAGGGGCCCGGCGTGCTGTTCCTAAGCCAGGACGAAGCGCTTGCCCAGGTAGACCTCGCGCACCTGCGGGTCCTCGACCAGGCGGTCCGGGGTGCCCTCGGCGAGCACCTTCCCCCCGGCCAGGATGTAGGCCCGGTCGGTGATGTGGAGGGTCTCGCGGACATTGTGGTCGGTCAGCAGGATGGCGATCCGCTTCTCGCGCAGGCCGGCCAGGATCTCCTGGATCTCCTCGACGGCGATCGGGTCGACCCCGGAGAAGGGCTCGTCGAGCAGGATCAGCGAGGGCTCGCTGGCCAGGGCGCGGGCGATCTCGAGGCGCCGCCGCTCGCCGCCGGAGAGGACCTCGCCGAGGCTGCGGCGGACGTGGGTCAGGCCGTACTCCTCGAGCAGCTCGTCGCAGCGCTCGCGCCGGCGGACGGGCGGAGTGCCGGTCAGCTCGAGGATGGCGAGCAGGTTGTCCTCCACGCTCAGCTTGCGGAAGACGGAGGGCTCCTGGGCCAGGTAGCCGAGGCCGAGCCGCGCGCGGCGGTGGATCGGCATCCGCGTCACGTCGCGGCCGCGGAACAGGATGCTGCCGGAGTCCGGCGAGACCATCCCCACGCACATGCGGAAGGTGGTCGTCTTGCCGGCGCCGTTCGGGCCGAGCAGGCCGACGATCTCGCCGTCCTCGACCGCCAGGCCGACCTCGTCGACCACGCGGCGACCGCGGTAGGCCTTGACCAGGCCGCGCGTCTCGAGGAGGCGGGCGTCGCAGGCGGTCACCGCACAAGCCCCATGCGCAGGGTCGGCCACAGCGGCAGGAAGACGGCCAGCGCGCGCCCCATGAGGTAGTCGCGCGGAACCAGGCTGGCCGGCTGGCGCAGGTCCTTGTACGCGACCAGCTCGTCCTCGGGCACCGCGTGCAGGCTGCCGTGGCGGTCGCGGAAGGTCATCACCGTGTGGTCGCGGTCCCAGCGCGGGTTGTCGAAGAAGGGGTCGAGGCTGCCGCTGAAGTCGTCGCCGATCAGGCTCGCCACCCCGCCCGCGCCGTCGTCCACCTGGATCTCGCGCGAGCTCCAGTCGCGGCTGTCGTGCGAGTTCTGGGTGTTGTCGCCCATCATGAAGTACATCCCCTCGGGGATCTCGAACAGGCGCGTCTGGGTGCCGTCGCCCTGCAGCGTCGACAGGTAGTGGATGTCGCGGGCGAGGGCAGGGGGGTAGACGGTCCATCCGCCCTGCGCGGCCTCGATGCTGACGCCGCTGCGCCGCGCGCGCTGCGAGCTGTCGAGCACCAGGTCCTTCGTCACGGACCCGCTGGCGTCGCCGCAGGACAGGCGCAGCTCGACGTGCTGGTCCCAGTAGGCGAAGGCGACCTCGAGCTCGGCGCCGGGGGGCACCGGCAGCTCGCCGGACAGGCGGCCGTTGTCGGGCGTCTCGAGGGTCCAGGCGCCGCTGACCGGCTCGACGGTCAGGTCGAAGCGGTGCGGTCCGCAGTCGAGGTGCAGCTCGAGCGGGGCGTCGCCGTCGCGCTTCGCGCGCAGGTCGAAGCGGAGGTCGTGGACGAAGTTGCTGCCGCGGGCCCCGGCGCCGGAGACCGGTACGCGCCAGTAGATCGAGTCGGGGAAGCCGTGGCGGTAGACGTCCTTCACCGGGCCGAAGTTGGTGCGGCCGCGGCCCTCGAAGCGCAGCCCGCCGTCGGTGCCGATGGTGTGCTCGCCGGTGGTGTTCCAGCCGGGCCAGAACTGCGGCTCGCTGTCCGGCACCGGCCACACCGGCTTCCACAGGCGGGCCTGCAGGTCGGCCGGCTTGCGCTGGATCGTGAACTCCTCGGCGCTGCCGAGCGGCCGCGTCCAGATGTCGCCGTTCTCGATCATCAGCTCCTCGCCGGGCAGGCCGACCAGGCGCTTGACGTAGTTCTGGTAGGTCAGCAGCGGGTAGCGGAAGACCACCACCTCCCAGCGCTCGGGCTCGCGCACCAGGAAGGAGAGCTTGTCGACCAGCACGCGGTCGTGGATGGCGCCGTTGGGCACCTGCCGCTGGCGGTCGAGCAGCGGTGTGCCCATCAGCGTGGGCATCATCGAGCCAGTGGGGATCTGGTAGGCCTCGAGCGCGAACACCTTGAGGCCGAGCGCCATCACGACGGCGAAGACGCACATCTCGATCAGGTCGCGCAGCGGGTGCTTCGACTTCGGCTTCTTGGTCTTCTCGGCGCGGGCCATCGGCTGGATTCTACGCGGTCGGGGCGGCCGGGGCCGAACCGGCCCCGCGGGGGATAGACTCCGTCCCATGCCCCGCCGCGGTCTCCTCGACGGCCTGCTGCTCGTCCTCGTCGTGCTGCTGGCCTTCAGCTCCGCCGTCCCGAACGGCTGGATCTGGGACGACGACGACTACGTGCTGGAGAACCCGCTGCTGGAGGACTCCGCCGGGCTGGTCGAGATGTGGGCGGAGCCGACGGCCCTGCCCCAGTACTACCCGCTGGTCCACACCACCTTCTGGCTGGAGAAGCGGCTGTGGGGCCACGACGAGCGCGGCCTGCCGCGGGCCTGGGGCTTCCACCTCGACAACGTGCTGGTCCACGCCCTCGGGGCCCTGCTGCTGTGGCGGCTGCTGCGCCGGCTCGAGGTCGGCGGCGCCTGGTTCCTCGCAGCCCTTTTCGCCCTCCACCCGGTGATGGTCGAGTCGGTGGCCTGGGTCTCCGAGCGCAAGAACGTGCTGTCGGTGGCCTGCGCGCTGGGCTCGGCCTGCCTGCTGTTCGACTGGCACCGCGACCCGCGGCGCCGCGTCCGGTTGGCTCTCGGTGTGCTGCTCTACCTCGGCGCGCTGTGGAGCAAGACGATCGCCTCGCCGCTCCCGCTGGCGCTCCTCCTCGTGCTGTGGGCGCGGCGCGAGCTGGCCGGCCGCACGGTCGGCGTGCTGCTCGGCCTGACCGCGCTCGGCGCCTGGATGGGCCTGCGCACCGCCGCGCTGGAGCAGACCAAGGTCGGCGCGGTGGGCGAGTTCTGGGAGCGCGGCTTCGCCGACAGCCTGGTCATCGCCGGCCGCGCGGTGTGGTTCTACCTGGCCAAGCTGCTGGGTCCCGTCGGCCTGGTGCACGTCTACCCGCGTTGGGAGGTCGACTCCCTCGACCTGCGCCAGTGGCTGTTCCCGCTCAGCGCCCTGGCCCTGCCGCTGGGTCTGTTGATCGCCGCCCGCCGCGTCGGCCGCATGCCGCTGGTGGTCGTCCTGGTCTTCGGCGGCACGCTGTTCCCCGCGCTCGGCTTCCTCAGCGTCTACCCGCACCGCTTCAGCTACGTCGCCGACCACTACCAGTACCACGCGGCAGTGGCCATGCTGTGCGGCCTCGGCTGGCTGCTGCAGCGGTGGAAGCCCTTCCGCCTGGAAGGCGCCGACGTCCTGGCCGGTCCGCTCGGCGGCCGCTTCGCCGCGCCCGCGCTGGCCGCCTGGCTCGTGCTGCTCGGCGCGCTGGGCGCAGCCAGCTGGAGCCGCGCGCGGGTCTACGAGGACTCCGTGACGCTGTGGACCGACACCGTGGAGCGCAACCCCGGCGCGGCCGTCGGCTGGATCAACCTCGCCGCCGAGGCGCGCAAGGCGGAGGCCCCGGACGGCAGCCCGCGTCAGCCCGACCTGGCCGAGGCCGAGCGCTGCCTGCGGCGCGCGGTCGAGGCCGACCCGGGCAACGAGCTGGGCTGGAGCGAGCTGGGCGCGCTGCTCGCCGAGACCGGTCGTCCGGACGAGGCCGAGACCGTGCTGCGCCGGGCCCTCGTGGTGGACCCGCGCATCGTCAAGGCGCACATCTTCCTCGGCGACCTGCTGCGCGCGCGCGGTGAGGGGGGCGAGGCCGCGAAGCACTACGCCGCCGCCCTCGAGCTCAACCCGGTGCCGCTGCCGCCGGTGATGAAGGCGCTCGGCGACCTGCGCGCCGCGGCCGGCGACACCGCCGGTGCCCGCCGCCTCTACGAGGAGGTGATCCGCCTGCGCCCCGAGTGGAAGGGCGTGCGCGCCGCTCTCGCCGCGCTCGATCAGGCCGAGGAGGGCTGAGCCCGCGCCGCCTCGGCGCGCGGGTCCATCACGCGGAACCACAGCGGCGGCGCCAGGCTCAGCAGCATCATCGCCGGGTAGCCCGCCGGGAGGTGCGGGGCCGCGGGCAGCGCGCGCAGCAGGTCGTAGGGCCGGCTGGCCTCGGCGTGGTGGTCGGAGTGCCGCGTGAGGTGGAACAGGAAGGCGCCCGTCAGGCGCTCGGTGCTGTTCCAGCTGTGGCGCGGCTCGACGCGCTCCCAGCGCGTGCCGCCGCCGGCTGCGGGGACGCGGGCGCGCTCCAGACCGTAGTGCTCGATGTAGTTGATGACCTCCAGCAGGAGCACCGCGCCGGCGGCCTGGGCCAGGAAGAGGGCCAGGCCGGCGGCGCCGAAACCGAGGCCGACGGCCGCGAGCAGCGCGGCCTGCACGAGCAGGTGGCGCAGCCGCCGGTCGGCCAACGAGAGACGGCCGATGCCGTGGCGGCGGCAGCGCTGGCCCTCCATGCGCCAGGCGCTGCGCCAGCCCTGGGCCACCGAGCGCGGCACGAAGGCGTAGACCGCCTCGCCGCGGCGCGCGCTGGCGCCGTCCTCCGGGGTGGCCACCCTGCGGTGGTGGCCGAGCACGTGCTCGACGCAGAAGTGGGCGTAGAGCACGCTGCTCATCAGCGCCTCGCCGAGGGCCCGGTGGAGCCGTCCGCGGCGGTGCATCAGCTCGTGGGCGATGTTGATGCCGCCGGCGCCGGTGGTCAGCGCGAGGGAGACGGCCAGGCCGGCCCACTCGGCCGCGCCGGCCGCCGGCCGCTCGCGCAGGGTGAGGAGGGTCCAGACGATCAGCGCGGCCTGCAGCGGGAACCACAGCTCGAGCACCAGGTCGTAGCGGCGCGCGTGTCCGGCGGCTTCGGGGCGGTCGCGCAGGCCGCGGCCGACGAGGGGGTCGAGCAGCGGGATCAGGCCGAAGACGACCAGGAGGGGCGCCCAGACCCAGGCGCCGCGCAGCTCCAGGCCGACCAGGTGGAGCGCGGGCAGGATCAGGACGATCGTGAACGCGGTGGCGGGCACGCCGCCGAGTCTAGCAGGCCTACTCGGACTGCAGCACGGCCAGGAAGGCCTTCTGCGGCACCTCGACGTTGCCGATCGACTTCATCCGCTTCTTGCCCTCCTTCTGCTTGGCGAGCAGCTTGCGCTTGCGGGTGATGTCGCCGCCGTAGCACTTCGCCGTCACGTTCTTGGACAGCGCGCGGATCGTCTCGCGGGCGATGATCTTGCCGCCGACGGCCGCCTGCAGGGCGACCTCGAATTGGTGGCGGGGGATCTCCTTCTGCAGCTTGCGTAGGATCGCCCGGCCGCGCTTCTCCGCCACGTCGCGGTGGCAGATCGTGCTCAGGGCGTCGGCCTCGTTGTTCGAAACCAGGATCCGCACCTTGACCAGGTTGGCGGCCACGAAGCGCGGCGCCTCGTAGTTCATCGTGCCGTAGCCGCGGGTCGAGGACTTCAGCTTGTCGTAGAAGTCGAAGATGATCTCGGACAGCGGCAGGTCCCAGGTCAGCATGACCCGGGTGGGGGACAGGTGCTCCTGCTTCTGGAAGGTGCCGCGCCGCTCGGCGCACAGCTTCATCACGCTGCCGATCGACTCGGTCGGCACGATCAGGTGGGTGACCACCTTCGGCTCGCGGATCTCCTGCCACTGGGTCGGGTCGGGGAGGTCGCCGGGCGAGTGGATCACGTGCGCCGAGCCGTCGTTCATCAACAGCTCGAAGGGCACGGTCGGCGCCGTCTGCACCACGTCGAGGCCGGTCTCGCGCTCGAGCCGCTCCTGCACGATCTCCATGTGCAGCAGGCCGAGGAAGCCGCAGCGGAAGCCGAAGCCGAGTGCGTCGGAGCTCTCCGGCTCGTACAGGATCGAGCTGTCGTTGAGCTTCAGCGTGTTCAGCGCCGTGCGCAGGTCCTCGAACTCGCCGGGGTTGGTCGGGTACAGGCCGCACCAGACCATCGGCTGCGGCTCGCGGTAGCCGGCCAGCGGCTGGGCGCGCTCGCCGCGCATCACCGTGACGGTGTCGCCGACGCGGACGTCCTCGAGGCGCTTGATGTTCGAGATCAGGTAGCCGGTCTCGCCGACGCCCAGGGAGTCGTGCGGCACCGGGGCCGGGGAGAACTTGCCCAGCTCGAGCACCTCGTAGTCGGCGCCGGCGCCGAGCATGCGCACCATCTCGCCCTTGTGGATCTCGCCGTCGACCACCCGCAGGTAGACGATCACGCCGCGGTACTCGTCGTACTTGGCGTCGAAGATCAGCGCGCGCAGCGGCTTGGCCGGGTCGCCCTTGGGCGGCGGGATGCGCTCGACGATGGCGTGGAGCACGTCGTCGAGGCCGGCGCCGGTCTTGGCCGAGCAGCGCAGCGCCCCCTCGCGCTCGAGCAGCAGCACGTGCTCGAGCTCCTCGGCGATCTCGTCGGGCCGGGCGTGCGGCAGGTCGCACTTGTTGAAGACCGGGATGACCTCCATGTCCTGGTCGAGGGCCAGCATGGCGTTGGCCACGGTCTGGGCCTGGATGCCCTGCGCCGCGTCGATCAGCAGCAGCGCGCCCTCGCAGGCCTGCAGCGACTTCTCGACCTCGTAGGCGAAGTCGACGTGGCCCGGCGTGTCGATCAGGTTGAGCAGGTACTCCTCGCCCTCGATGCGCGCGCGGAGGGCCACCGCGGCGGCCTTGATCGTGATCCCGCGCTCGCGCTCGAGGTCCATCGAGTCGAGCATCTGCTCCTTCGACTTGCGCTTCTCGACGGCGCCGGTCATCTCGAGGAAGCGGTCGGCCAGCGTCGACTTGCCGTGGTCGATGTGGGCGATGATCGAGAAGTTCCGGATGCGCTCCGGCGGGAACGGGCGGGTCATCGGGTGACGGAGGGGAGGACGGTTTCGAGGACCCGGCGCAGCTTGGCGACGGCCTCGCCGCGGTGGCTGACGGCCGCCTTGGCGGCGTGGTCGAGCCGGGCGAAGCTGCACCCGGACGCCTCATGATAGAAGAGCGAGTCGTAGCCGAAGCCGCCGGCGCCGTCGGGCGCCTCCAGGATGCGGCCGGGGGCCTCGCCCTCGACGGCGAACAGCAGCTGGTCGCCGTGGGCGACGGCGATGACGCAGCGGAAGGCGGCGCCGCGGTCCTCGGGCGGCAGGCCGTCCAGCCGGGCCAGGAGCAGCGCGTTGTTGGCCGCGTCGCGGCCGGCGTCCTCGACCCCGGCGAAGCGGGCCGAGTGGACCCCCGGCGCGCCGTCCAGGGCGTCGACGCAGAGGCCGGAGTCGTCGGCCAGCGCCCACACCTCGCCGCCGACCTGCTCCGCCGCGGCCGCGGCGAAGGCCAGCGCCTTCTTGGCCGCGTTGCCGAGGAAGTCGGGCGCGTCCTCCTCGACCTCGGGCAGGCCTTGCGGCAGGTCGGCCGGGCCGAGCAGCTCGACCGGCAGGCCGGCGCACATGGCCTGCAGCTCGGCCAGCTTCTTCGCGTTGCCCGAGGCGATCAGGATGCGCTGCATCAATGGAGCTCCTCGTACTTGGCGGGGCGCTTGCGGTCGCCGTCGTACTCGGGCGACCAGGCCGACTCGGGCATCTCCAGCGGCTCCCAGCGGAACTCGAAGGGCAGCCCGGGGGCGAACTCGCCGACCAGGATCTTGGCCTTGTCGCCGCGCACGCCCAGGCCGTCGCCGACGATGATCGTGCGCAGGCCCTGGTCGTCGAAGTCGAAGCTGTTGTGGATGTGCCCCGCGAGCATGGCCTGGGCCCCCAGGCCGAGGATCTCGCCGCGCAGCCAGTCGGCCTCCCGCGTGCGGTTCAGCGCGTGCGGGTCGTCGCGCTTGCCGGACAGCACGCGCGGGTCGGCGAAGGGCCGGTGGGTGAAGACGAGCAGCGGCCCGGGCGGCGGCGAGGGGCGCAGCTCGGCCAGCAGGGCGCCGCGGTTGCCGCGGTCGGCGGGCACCAGGTCGGCCGCCGTGTCGAGGTTCAGGAAGTAGTTCCCGGCCAGCTCGAAGGCGCCGTTGAGGGGCCCGAAGTGCTCCTGGAAGAAGCGGAAGCGGTAGCGGTGCCCTCCGTGGAAGTCGTGGTTGCCGATCGCGGTGTAGACCGGCATCGGCGCGGCCAGGAAGGCGGCCGCGGCGGCGTCGAAGTCCGGGTCGTAGTAGGCGATGTCGCCGACGTGGAGCAGGAAGTCCGCGCCGAGCTGGGCGGCGCGCTCGAAGCACCAGCTCAGCTCGCCGCGGCCGCCGGCGTCGCCGATGGCGGCGAAGCGGTAGCGCTCGCGGGCGGGGAAGCGCACCTCGACCTCGCGGTTCTGCCCGGCCTCCCAGGACACCTTCAGGCGCAGCTGAAGGCCCTCGCGACCGAGCACCTCGACGCCGTCGCCGAGCACCTCGGCCTCGGGGTGGACGTTCTCGAGCGTCAGCTCGGTCGAGCCGGCGCCCTGCACCTCGAACAGCAGCTTGGGCGAGGGAGCCCAGGCGCGGAACACCACCGGGGGCACGGCGTCGCGGCGGTAGGCCCCGAGGGCGTGCAGCCGCCAGCCCTCGGGGCTGCGCAGGACGGTCTCGACCGCGGGCGGGTCGAACTGCAGCGGGGGATAGCGCAGGCCGCGGCGCAGGCCGTAGGCGAGCGTGACGGCCAGCACGAGCGCCAGCGCCAGGAGGATCCGCCGCTTGGTCATCAGACCTCCAGGCCGGCCGCGGCGGCGGCCTTCTGCAGGGCGGTGAGCTGGCGCACCCCTTCCATGCCCAGGTCGACCAGGCCGTCGAAGAGCTCGCGCTCGAAGGGCTTGTCCTCGGCGGTGGCCTGCACCTCGATGACCTTGCCCGAGGCGGTGCCGACCACGTTCATGTCGACGCCGGCCTCGAAGTCCTCGCCGTAGTCGAGGTCGAGCAGCGCCTGCCCGGCGACCAGGCCGACCGACACCGCCGCCGGCCAGTCGCTCATCGCCCAGTGGCGCAGCTGGCCGCGCGAGCTGAGCGTCTGCAGCGCGTCGTGCAGCGCGACCGCGGCGCCGGTGATCGAGGCGCAGCGCGTGCCGCCGTCGGCCTGCACCACGTCGCAGTCGACGTGGAGCGTGTGGTCCGGGAAGGCGCTCAGATCGACCACCGCGCGCAGCGTGCGGCCGATCAGGCGCTGGATCTCGACGCTGCGGCCGTCCCGCTTGGTCAGCTCGCGGGCCTTGCGCCCCTGCACCGAGCCGGGCAGCATCGCGTACTCGGCGGTGAGCCAGCCCTGGCCGCGCGACTTCTGGAACATCGGCACCTTGGTCGCGGCGCACACGGTGCACAGCACCTTGGTGCGGCCGACCTCGACCAGGACCGAGCCGTCGGCGTTCTCGGCGTAGTTGCGGTGGAAGCGGATCGGGCGCAGCTCGTCGGCGGCGCGGTCGTCGAATCGTTTCATCCCTGTGCGTCTCCCGGGGAGGCGAGCGCCTCCAGCGCGGGCAGCAGCCCGGCCTCGCGCCTCGCCTCGTGGCCTTCTCGTCCCCAGGTCAGGCCCTCTCGAACGGAGAATTCTACCAGCGGGCCCGACGGCAGGGAGGCGTCGCCCGGCGCACGTACGCCGTGGGGCGCCCAGGCGCGCAGGCGGGCGAGGAACTCGGCCTCCAGGGCGGCCGGGCCGCGCTCGCGGTACCCCGACCAGCGCCGCTCCAGCCCGTCGAGGAAGGCGGTCAGGACGGCCTCGCGCGGGACGGGGTGCCCGGCCAGGCCGGCCAGGCAGGCGGTGGGGTAGGGGGCGGTGCCCTCCGGAGGCGCGGCGCCGAGGTTCATGCCGACGCCCAGCAGGAGGCAGGGGGTCGGGCCGGTCGGGGCCTCGACGAGCAGGCCGGCGACCTTGGCCCCGTCGACCAGCACGTCGTTGGGCCACTTGAGGGCTGCCGGGCGGCCGCAGGCCTCCTCGGCCGCGGCGGCCAGCGCGCAGCCGGCCAGCAGGCCGGCGGCGTGGCCCGGCTCGACCGGCGGGGCCAGGCACAGGCTGAGGGCCAGGTTGGCCCCCGGGGGGCCCGACCACCAGTCGCGGGCGCGGCGCCCGCGGCCGCCGGTCTGCTCCTCGGCGAGCAGGGCCAGGCCGGCGCAGGCCTCCGCCCCCTCGGCGCGCAGGCGCTCGCGGAGCTCGTCCGCCGTGCTGGCGCAGCGGCGGAGCACCTCGATCCGGGCCGCGACGCGGCGGGAGCGGGGCAGCGCGGCCGCGATCCGCTCCGGGTCGAGGCCGGGCATCAGCCCAGCTCGGAGCCGTGCCGCTCGCGCAGCCGCTTGATCACGTGCGAGTGGATCTGGCACACGCGCGACTCGGTCAGGTTGAGGCGCAGGCCGATCTCGCGCAGGGTGAGCCCCTTGTGGTAGTAGAGCTCGAGGATCGAGCGCTCCTTCTCGGTCAGGGCCCGCGTCAGCACCTCCATGAGGTCGCGCCGCTTGACCACCTCGAGCGGGTTCGACTCGTCGGACTCGCCCAGCGTGTCGATGTCCGGGTTGGTGTCGCTCTCGGCGGTGACCCGGCGGTCCGACTCGCTGTGGACCGCGCGCGGCTCGGCCTTCTTGCGGAAGACGTCCAGCTCCTCCTCGGGGAGGTCGAGGGCCTTGGCCAGCTCGGTGTCGGTCGGCTCACAGCCGTAGCGGGCGAGGAAGATCCGCCGCACCTCGGCGAGCATCGCGGCGCGCTTGCGCACCAGCCGCGGCACCCAGTCCTGCGTGCGCAGGGCGTCGTACATCGCGCCGCGCACCCGCGTCGAGCAGTAGGTCTTGAACTTGACGCCGTGCTCGGGGTCGAACTTCCCGATCGCGTCGATCAGGCCGAAGATCCCCTCCTGGGCGAGGTCGTCGGAGTTGACGCTGGGCGGCAGGTTGGCGCACATCCGCTCGGCGATGAAGCGCACGAGCGGCAGGTGGAGCTCGACGAGCCGGTCCTTGAAGGAGTCGTCTCCGGTCTCCTTCCAGTGTTTCCAGAGCTCCTCAGCGGTGAGGGCGGGCTGTTCCGAGTCCTCGGGGGGGCGACTGGCAGCGTCCATGGATCGGCGATTCTAGGGCGGCCACGGGCCGCGTTGCCACTAGTCGTCGATGTGGACCAGGCTGACGATCGCGATGCCGTGCAGCTTCTCGCGGCCGGCCAGGAAGCCCAGCTCGACCACGAAGGCCGCCCCGACCACCTCGGCGCCCAGCTGGCGGATCAGGTTGACCGAGGCGGCCGCGGTGCCGCCCGTGGCCAGGAGGTCGTCCATCAGGACCACCCGGTCCCCCGGGCCGGCGGCGTCCTGGTGCACCTCGAGGGTGCTGCTGCCGTACTCGAGCTCGTAGGACTCGCGGATCGTCTTCCACGGCAGCTTGCCCGGCTTGCGCAGCGGCACCAGGGGCAGGCCCAGGCGCTCGGCCACCGGCGCGCCGAACAGGAAGCCGCGCGACTCGATCGCCGCCACGCAGGTGGGGGCGAGGGCCTCGCAGCGGGCGGCGAGGGCGTCGGTCGCGGCGCGGAAGGCGGCCGGCGTGCGCAGCAGCGGCGTGATGTCCTTGAAGACGATGCCGGGCTTGGGGAAGTCGGGGACGTCACGGAGGTGGTCTTCGAAGCGCATCACATCTCCTCGGGAGTGGGGACGCCGAGCAGGCCCAGGCCGAGTGCGAGCACGCGGCGCACGCGGTCGATGGCGACCAGGCGGACGGCCTCGAGCTCCGGCTCGGAGCCCAGCACGCGGCGGTCGCGGTAGAAGCTGTTGGCGGCCGAGCCGATGCGCAGCAGGTGCTGGGCCAGGACCATCGGCTCGTGCTTGTCCGCGGCCTCGCGCACGGCCTGCGGGAAGCGGCCGAGGGCGACGAGCAGCTCGGGCGAGTCGGCCAGCAGGGCGGGGTCGAACTCGCCGTCCTGCGGCACCGGCCGGCCGGCCTTGCGCAGCACGGCGCAGAAGCGGGCGTGGGTGTACTGCAGGTAGGGGCCGGTGTCGCCCTCGAATGACAGCACCTCGGCCCAGTCGAACACCACGTCCTTGGCGCGCTGGTGCTTGAGGTCGTGGAAGATCACCGCGCCGACGCCGACCTGCTCGGCCGCGCCGGCCTTGTCGGGCATCTCGGGGTTCTTCTCCTCGATCACGCCGGCGGCCAGCTCGACGGCGCGGTCGAGCAGCTCCTTGAGCGCCAGCACGCGGCCCTCGCGGGTCGACAGCTTGCCCTCGGCCATGCGGATCAGGCCGAAGGGGACGTGCTCGATGCGCTCGCTCCAGGCGCAGCCGGCGCGGTGCAGCACGGCGCGGAACTGGCGGAAGTGCAGCTTCTGCTCCTGGCCCACCACGTAGAGCGCGCGGTCGAAGGCGAACTCCTCCCAGCGCGACCTGGCCGCGGCGAGGTCGCGCGTGGCGTAGAGCGTCGTGCCGTGGGCGGTCTTCACCAGGCAGGGCGTGTCGATGCCCTCACCCTCAAGATCGACGATGGTGGCGCCCTCGCTCTGCTCGAGCACGCCGGCCTCCTCGAGCCAGGCGAGCAGCGGGTCGAGCTTGTCCTCGTACCAGGACTCGCCGCGCACGAAGTCGAACTGCGAGCCGAGGCGGGCGTAGACCTTGTCGAACTCGCGCAGCGACAGCTCGGTGAAGCGCTTCCACACCGCGCGCGTCTCGTTCTCCTCGCCGGACTCGAGCTCCTGGAAGGCGGCCTTGGCCTCCTGCGCCAGCGCCTCGTCCGCCTCCTCCTCCTGGTGGTAGCGGACGTAGAGCTCGAGCAGGTGGGCGATCGGGTCGGCGGCCAGCTGCTCCTCGGCGCCCCAGCGGCGCCAGGCGGCGACCAGCTTGCCGAACTGGCTGCCCCAGTCGCCGAGGTGGTTGAGCCGCACCACGCGGTGGCCGAGGTGGGCGTAGAGGCGGGCCAGCGCGGCGCCGATCACCGTGCTGCGCAGGTGGCCGACGTGCATCGGCTTGGCGATGTTCGGCGAGCTGTACTCGACCAGGGTGGTCTCGTCGCTGGTGCCGCCGCCGAAGTCCGCGCGGGCGCAGTCGGCCAGGATCGTCGCGGCCAGCGCGGCGCGGTCGACGGTGAAGTTGAGGAAGGGGCCGGCGGCCGCGGCGCCGACCTCGGCGATCTCCAGCTCGGCGGCCAGCTTCGCGGCCAGGGCGGCGGGGTTGCCGCCGTGCTCGCCGACGAAGCGGAAGCAGGGCAGGGCGAAGTCGCCCAGCTCGTCGCGCCGGGGGCGCTCGAGCTGCAGCGCTCCCGGGTCGGTGCCGAGGGCTTCGCCGAGGGCCGCGCGGATGCGCGCGGCGTAGAGGTCGAGGCCCTGCGGGCCGGAGGCGGGGTCGGTGTTCATTCCAGCGTGTCGCCGTGGAGCGGGGCGAGGACCTCCTCGGCCGGGCGGCCGAGGGCCTCGCTGATGTGGGCGGCGTGGGCGGTCGTCAGCTCGTGGCCGCGGCGCATCCAGGCCGATTCGCCGTAGCGATCGTAGAGGTCCGCGAAGCGGTCGTCGAAGCTGACGACGGTGGTGTGGCGGACGCTCGAGTCGGCCACGGAGAGGACGGAGTCCGCCAGGTCCCAGTCCTCCGGGCTGGCCGCCGCCACGACGCGCTCGACGAAGCGCGGGCGGAAGCGGCCGTGACGCAGCAGCTCCTCGCCGCTGCGGCCCTTGAGCCAGTGGGTCAGGCAGCCGCGGCCGGCGGCGCCGTGCCCGCGCGCGCGCAGCATCACGAAGCCCGACCAGCCGTGGTAGGGGCCGTGGGTGCGGCTGCGGCCGATGTCGTGCAGCAGGGCCTCGGTCTCGAGGCGGCGCAGGTCGACGTCCGCCCCGCGCTCGCGCAGCGCCCGCCCCAGGGTGAGCGAGACCCGGGCCACCTGGCGGCAGTGCAGCGGCCAGAGTTCGCCGTCCGGCGCGGTCGCGTCGAGCAGCTCGCGGGCGTCCTGGGGGCTCATGAGCCCCGCATTCTACCCCGCGCGGCGCGCCGCCCGGATCAGGCTGCGGCGCAGCTCGTCGTGCTCGAGGCGCGCGAGGGCCTCGGCCTCCGGGAACCAGCCGGCCTCGTCGTGCTCGTCCGAGCGCGCCGGGTCGGTGCCGGGCGCGACCTCGGCCAGGTAGAGGAGCACGCGCTTCCAGCGCTCCTTCGGCCGGTAGCTGCTGACGTCGAGGAAGTCGGGCGCGAGCGCCGCGGCGTCGAGCTCGATGCCGGTCTCCTCGCGGACCTCGCGCAGGGCGCCGGCCTGCGGGTCGGCGTCGGCGGCGTCGAGGTGCCCCTTGGCGAAGCCCCAGGTCCCGTGGCGCGCGTTGCGCAGCAGCAGGAACTCGGGGCCGCGCGGACCGCGGCGCCACAGGATCACGCCGGCGCCGAGGACCGGGTCCTCGGGGGTGCCGGCGGCGGGGCGGCGGTCGGCGGGCGGGCCATCGCTCATGCCGCGGAAAATAGCACGCGCGGGGTAGAATCCGCGTCCCATGGGCCACCTCCCCCAGGACGCGCGCTGCACGCGCGGGACGATCGTCGCGCGGCGCGAGTGCGGCCCGGACGCCTTCGTGGTCGAGCTGGCCTTCCCCGCCCCCTTCGCCGCGCTGGCCCCCGGCCGCTTCGCCATGCTCACGCCGCCGGAGCCGGGCGCGCTGACCGTGCCGCGCCCGTTCAGCGTCTACGAGCAGCCGGCCCCCGACCGCCTCAGCTTCCTGGTCCAGGTCCTCGGCGCCGGCACCCGCGCCCTGGCCGGGATGGACCTCGGCGACGAGGTGCTGTGCACGCTTCCGCTCGGCAACGGCTTCGCCCTGCCCGACCCGGCCCGGGAGGTCGCCCTGGTGGCCGGCGGCGTGGGCAGCGCGCCCTTCCTGCTCTACGCCGAACAGCGCGCCGCCGCGGCGGGCGCCACCCACTTCCTCTACGGCGCCCGCACCGCCGACCGCCTCTACGACCGCGCCCGCTTCGCCGTCGACGGCGTGCGCGGCCTCGAGGCCACCGACGACGGCAGCGTCGGCTTCCGCGGCAACGTGATCGCCTGCCTCGCCGCCGAGCTCGACGCCGGCCGCATCGGCGCCGACGCCCTGTTCTGCGCCTGCGGCCCGGAGCCCCTGCTCCACGCCTTCGCCGCCTTCGCGCGCGAGCGCGGCCTCGACGCGCAGCTCAGCCTCGAGACCTACATGGGCTGCGGCATCGGCGTGTGCAACGGCTGCCCGATCCACACCGAGCCGTCGGGTGCCTACGGCGACTGGCCCTACGCGAAGTCCTGCCTCGACGGGCCGGTCTTCGCCCTGGGCGACATCCGCTTCTAGCCGTCGTCCTCGTCCGAGTCGATGTAGCCGAGGGCCTCGAGCTCGGCGAGCATCTCGGGCGAGAAGCGGGCCTGCGAGCGCAGCTCGGGGAACAGCTGGAAGCGCTTGCGCAGCTCGGCCGAGCGGCGGGCGAACTCGCTGCGGTCCTGCTTGGCCCGGCGGATCAGCTCCTGGCCGGCCTCGGTGGCGGCGAGGTCCTCGCGCTCGGCGCGGTCGCGCGCGGGGTCGAAGACCGACACGCCCTCGTCCGGATCGACGAAGAACATGGTCTTGCCCTCGGCGTAGCGGAACACCGCGATGGCGAAGGGGGAGTTGGCCTGGGCGACGAAGTAGGAGCCCGGCGGCGTCGCGGCGGCGTCGCGCAGGTCCACGGCGCGGCCCGCCGCGGTCTCGGGCACCGCCACGCCCAGCTCGCCGAGCAGGCTGGGCATCAGGTCGACCAGGTCGATCATGTCGCTGCGCCGCTCGCCGCGCGGGCCGTCCGGCAGGCGGGCGATCAGCGGGATGCGCAGGGTCTCCTCCCACAGCTTGTGGTGGCCCCAGTAGTCGTGCTCCCAGAACTCCTCACCGTGGTCGGCGGTGACGACCAGGGCGGTGTCCTCGAGCAGGCCGCTGGCGCGCAGGTGGGCGACCAGGCCGGCCATCTCGTCGTCGACCATCGCGATCTCGGCGTCGTACAGCGTCTTGACGTACTCCTTGTCGCGCGCGGTGAACGCGTCGGCCTCGAACAGCGGCTTGAAGAAGCGCTCCTGCGGCTTGTTGATCGGGTTCTGTTCGGGGTTGGCCGCGACCCACTCACGCGCCTGGCGCACCGCCTCGCGCAGCGGCCCGCGGTAGTCGGGGTCGAAGCGGTCGACGTACTCCAGCTCCGGCATGTAGGGGCTGTGCACCTCGTAGGTGTGCAGGAAGAGGAAGAAGGGCCGCGACGGGTCGCGCTCCTCCTCGAGCCAGCGGATCGCCTCGGCGAAGCGGTCGGCGGCGCCGACCGTGCGCGAGTCGAAGTGCTGGAAGCCCTGGTCGAGGCCGCGCTCGGCCTTGACGAAGCCGCCGTCGGCGATGCCGGCGGTCTGGAAGCCGGCGTCGCGCAGGGCCTCGGCCAGGGTGACCGCCTTCTCGGACAGCGCGGGGAAGACGGTGGCCCCGTTCTCGAGCGTCGCCCGGTTCCACACCATGTGGGTGTCCGGATAGAGCGAGGTGAACAGGCTGGCGTGGCTGGCGGCGGTGAAGGGCGACGGCGCGAAGGCGTTCTCGAACAGCACCGACTCCTCGGCCAGCGCGTCCAGGTTCGGCGAGGTGTCACGCTCGTGGCCGTAGCAGCCGAGCCGGTCGGCGCGCAGCGTGTCGACCACCACCAGGATCAGGTTGCGGCTGGCGCCCTGCGCGGCCGGCGGGGGCAGCTGGACGGGGCCGTCCGGATCCCCGCCGCAGGCGGCCAGGAGGGCGAGGAGGCCGGCGGCGGCCAGCGGGGAGCGCAGGGAGGAGGTCGGCTCGCGCATCACGTGCGCGGCCAGTCTACGCGCCACTCGGGGTCGACCGGCACCAGGCGGCCGGTGACCTCCTCGCAGTCGTCCTCGACCCCGGAGGCGCGCCAGCACTCGAAGAAGGGGCCGTGGCGCCAGGCGCGCTCGCTCTCGCGCGAGCGCCACAGCGACAACGAGAGGAAGCGCTGGTCGTCCTGCTCGCTCCGCCACAGGCCGCTGGCCAGCACGCCGGCGGCGCGCATGGCCGGATCCCAGACCTCGCGCTGCGCGTCGAGGAAGTGCTGCAGGCGGCCCGGGAGCAGGCGCGCCTCGGCGATGCGCAGGAAGCCGCCCGCGCGGCCCGCCACCCGGGCGAGCTCCTCCCCCGCGCCGGGGCCGTTGCCGACGGTCCGGCGCCAGCGCGTCACCTGGAGGTCCTGGATCCGCTCCTGCTGGCCCGAGGCGGCGTAGAGGCGGTCGTGGTCGCCGGCCTGGAAGGCGTCGGCCGCCTCCGGGCCGGACCAGAAGCCGAGGATCACGGCGCGGTCGGGGTCGTCGAGCGACCAGCCGCCGGTCTGGCCGCGGAAGCCGGCGCAGGCGGCGAGGCCCTGCCAGGCGCGCTGGCCGGCGCCGAAGGGGGCGCGGTCCTCGGGCGCGACCCGGCACAGGATGTGCTTGAGGACGGTGGCGCAGGGGACCGGGGAGGGGCCGGCGTCCTGCGTGGCGGATTCGTGGGGCGTGGGCAAGGTGGGTGGCCGGCGCCGGAGGGGGGCGCGGCGAGTGTATCCTCCGCAGGCCATGGAATCCTGGTCCATCCAGGTCGAGAAGGAGTACCTCAAGTTCTCGGCCGCCCACTTCCTGATCTTCCCGGACGGCGAGGCCGAGCGGCTCCACGGCCACAACTACCGGGTCTTCGTGACCGTCGACGCCGACCTGGGCGAGCACGGCCTGGTCATCGACTTCAAGATGGTCAAGCCGGTCATCCGCGAGCTGGTGGACGAGCTCGACGAGCACTGGCTGCTCCCCGGCGAGCACCACGAGCTGCGCATCGACCGCCGCGAGGACGGCGTGGTCGAGGTGCGCTACCGCGAGCGCTACTACGCCGCGCCGCAGGAGGACGTGATCGTCCTGCCGTTGAACAACACCTCGGCCGAGAACCTGGCCGCCTGGTTCGGCCGGCAGCTGCTCGAGCGCCTCGAGCGGCGCTTCCCCGACGTGACGACCCGCGGCCTCCTCGTCGGGGTGGAGGAGACCGCGGGCCAGCGCGGGGTCTACCGCTACCTCAAGAGCTGAGGTCGAGGACGACCACCGCGTTGGGCTCGAGCGTGACCGTGAGCACGTTGCCCGTCACGGTCACCCCCGCCTCGGCCGCCGACTGCTCGGTGAGCGCGGCGCCCGGCAGGCTGTTGAGCAGGTCGGCCGAGGCGACGCGGTCGCGCCGCAGCGTGGCCTGGTAGACCTCGACCACGCGCGCCGTGTCCTCGTGGCTGAGGCCGAGGGCGCTGGCCAGGGCGGCCAGGGTGCCGGTCCACTCGACGCCGGCCTCGACCGTGGCGCCCAGGGCCAGAGCGGCCTGCTCGGCGGCCTCCTCGGCCGACGCGCGCGCCGCCGTCTCGGCCGCCTCGAGGTGGGGCAGCAGGTCCTCGCGGTGGGCGGCCGGCGCGTTGTGCGCCGAGTCGAGCACCCAGGCGCGCAGCACCTGCGGCGAGACGGCGCCGTCCAGTTCGACCTCCACGGTGCGCTCCTGCTCGAGCAGGTCGGCGGCCTCTGCGGTGCGGTCGATGATCCGCAGGACGAGGTCGGCGTCCGCCGGGCTGAGGCCCTCCATGATCAGGGCGCGGCGGGTCGGCGGCTGGGTGGTCGAGCCGCCGGCGCGGGCCACCAGACCGGCCGTGGTGCCGGGCTCGAGGCCGGCCTCGCGGCAGCCGCGGCTCCACACCCAGTCGGGCTCCACCACGTCGTTGGCCAGGACCAGGCGGGCGCGCTGGCCGTCGGTGGTGGCGAGCACGCCGAGGGCGTACTCGTCGCGCGGCAGCTGGACGCCGAAGCGCTGCTCGGAGGCCATCGGGTAGACCAGCTCCATGGCGCGGTAGACCGGCTTCTTGATGCCGCGCGCGGTGAGCGCGCCGAGGCCCTTGCCGCTCAGGTCGGCGATGCCTTCCTGGTCGTCGGTGTCGTAGAGCATGAAGAAGACGTTGCCGTCCACGCCCTGGGCCACCGCGCTGCTCAGCAGGGTGACGAAGTTCGCCGCCGCGGCGCTCTGGTCGAACTCCCAGCCGCGCTTGGCGTTGGTCGGCCGGATGTTCCACTCGGTGACGAGCAGCTCGGCGTCGCGTCCGGCCGCGTCGAGGGCGGCGCGCAGGCGCTCCGGCATGCGGGTGTAGCGCATCATGGCGCCGATGCCGTAGCTGTGCCACGAGACGAAGTCGAGCGGCAGGTCGCGCTCGGCGGCGCGCTGGACGAGGGCCAGCAGCACGCTCTGCTCGCCGTCCATCGGCGACTCGGAGCCGGCCAGGCCGGGGCCGCCGACCTTGACGCCGGGCAGCTGGGCCACGACGCGGGGCGCGAGGGCCTCGTAGATGGCCAGGTAGTCCTCGACGGTGCCGTGGAAGAACTCGGGACGGTCCGGCTCGTTCCACACCTCGACGTAGTCCGGCAGGGCGCCCGACTCGTCGCGCATCTCCTGGATCCGGCCGATCACGGCCTGCGACCAGGCGGCGAGGTCGTTGGGCACCGAGCGCGCCCAGTCGGGCTGGCCGCCCGGGCTGCCCGAGCCGGCGCTGCCGCCGCCGCTGCCCGCGCCGAGCGACATGCCCTGCGGCGTGCCGTAGACGGTCAGCAGGACCTCGAGGCCGGCCTCCTGGGCCCAGCGCATCTGCCAGGCGGCCCACGAGGCGTCCTCCTCGCGGTTCATGCGCAGGTTGAGGCGCAGCAGGCCGCCCTGGCCGCTGAGGCCGGCGAAGGCGTCCTGGACGCTCTTCAGGCCGCCCTGGTTCATCCCGCCCTTGACCGCGTCGCCGGCCGGCGGGAGGTGGCGGTTCAGGTCGATGCGGATGCTGTCGCCGCCGCGGGCGAGCGCGGTCGAGGCGCTGGCCCCCGTCGCGCCGAGGCCGGCGTGGCTGCCGGCCGAGCCGACGCTGACGCCGAAGCCGCCAGCGCCGGAGCTGCTGCCGGAGCCGCCGCCGTTCGAGGCCAGGACGGCGCCGCCGCCGGCGGAGGCGCCCAGGCCGCCGCCGCTCGGGACCTCGCGGCCGGCGACGGAACCGCCGCCGCGGCGCAGGTCGAGCTCCTCCCAGGAGTGGTCGTCGCACTTGACGCACTCGTCGGGCACGCGGTCGCCCGGCAGCGCCGCGAAGTCGCCGTCGAGGGGCGGCAGGGGCGCCGGCTTCGGCGCGCTCGCTCCCTTCCTCTTCTTGTTCTGCGTCTTCGTGCGCTTCTTCTTGGCCTTCGAACCGCCGCTGTTGGACTGCTTGCGGTTCTTCTTGGCCTTCGAGCCGCCACCGCCGGCCTTGCGGCTGCGGGTGGCCTTCTTGCTGGTCGACTTGCGGTCGCCGGAGAGGACCTTGCGGGTCTCCGGCTCCTGCTGGAGGACCGGGGGAGGAGTCAGGGCGGCGGCGTCGATCCCGGCAGAGGGATCCGGAAGGACGGCCAGCACCAGACCGAGTGCGTGGAGGGTGGGCAACATGGCTTTCAGGCCCATTGCGGCCGGCGGCCGCCCGCCACCCAGCGGGTTCAGCCCTTTTCTCGGCCTGCTCCCCGGGAATTCCTCCTCATGGATCCGCCGCACCGGCCGAAAAGGCCCTCCGGCCGGGGGATGCGCCCCGCACGGGGAGACGCTAGACTCTTCCCCCCGGTTCGCCCTGCCGCCTCGTTCGAGGACGCGGGCGGGCCACGGTCGGGGCGTGGCGCAGCCTGGCTAGCGCGCTGCAATGGGGTTGCAGAGGTCGGAGGTTCGAATCCTCTCGCCCCGACCATCCACCGCCAGCGGTCGAGCCTCCTCGTCGAGGAGCTCCCGCTCGGCGCTGCCGGGAGCCGCCGGCTCCGCCACCGCGGGCTCCGCCTCCGGTCCGCGGACCGGGAGCGCGGTCTCCTCCGCGGCCGGATCGGCCAGCAGGAGGATGCCGACGTAGAGCAGGAGGGCGGTGACGAAGTGCATGGCGGTATCCGGTTGTTCGGGATCCGCGCCGCCGCCTTTCGCCGGGTAAGCTCGGAGGGCCATGTCCGACGAACCGCGCCTCGCCGTCATCGCCTCCGGCAAGCCCCAGGGGCTGCATCAGGCCGCCCAGGAGCTGCTCGCCGCCGGGATCCAGGCCCAGCTGCTGCCGCCGCCGGACGGGCAGACCAATTCCTGAGGCGCCAAGTACCTGCTCGCGGTCGCGAGCGACCAGGCCCACGCCGCCGTGGAGCACCTGCGCGCGGTGGAGACGCGCGGTCTCAGCGCGGAGGAGCGCGCCGCCGCCGAGGCGGTGGTGGACCTCGACGCTGCCGAGAACGACTGCCCCGCCTGCGGGGCGACGATGCCGGGCGGCGCCGCGCGCTGCCCCGACTGCGGCCTGCGCTTCGGCCCCGGCTGAGCGCCGGGGCCAGCGCCGGGGTGGTCAGAGGATCACCGAGAGGATCACCCGCGAGGCCACGCCCTGCTCAGCGGCCTGCGTCCACACGGTGCGGCCGCGCACGCTGCGCGGGACGCGCTGGGTGAAGACGGCGGTGCCGGTCGTGTCCGCGGTGGCCGAACCCATCGGGACCGGGCTGAGGATGCCGAGGTCGACTCCGAGGGCGCCCCAGGGCGTCGTGCCGAGACCGGTCAGCGAGTAGAAGAACACCACCGCGCCGCCGGGCTGGGCGTTGGTGGCGCGCAGCGTGCAGTTCTGGCCGGCGATCGGGTAACTGAGGTCGTAGCCGAGGCTCGGCGGCAGGCCGGGCGCGTCCACGCCGCGGGCCAGGTTGACGCGGCCCCAGCCGTAGGTGTCGTCCTCGCCGGGCGGGCCGAGGTCGTCGCAGCTCGAGAACAGCTTGCTGACCACCTGGTCGTTGGTCCAGCCGGGGTTGGCGGCCCAGATCAGGGCCACCGCGCCGTTGGTGAGCGGGCAGCTGAAGCTGGTGCCGCTGACCCCGGCGTAGCCGCCGCCGCGGATCGTGGTCAGCACGTTCTCGCCGGGGGCCACGCAGTCCACCGCGCGGCCGTAGCTCGACCAGCTGGTCTTCCAGTCGCCCGGGTTGGTCGCGCCGACGATCACCACGTTGGCCCAGTCGAAGCCCGAGTGGTTCGTCGCGCTGTTGCCGGCCGCCCACACCAGGACCCCGCCCCAGCCGTGGATCGTGTCGCCGGTCGTGCCGACCGAGGGGCTCTCCACGCCCGAGTAGCTCACGCTGACCGAGCTCGCGCCGTTCTGCACGGCCCAGCGCGCGCCGTCGAGCAGGTCGCTCATGTAGGCGTTGCCGTTGCTCTGGTTGGTCGTGCGGACGGGCATCAAGGAGACCTCCCAGCACACGCCGGCGACCCCCTTGGAGTTGTTGCCGATCGCGCCGATGCAGCCGGCCACCGCCGTACCGTGGCCGTTGATGTCCTCGATCTGGCCGCCGGCGGCCTGGGTCAGCTTGTCGGCCGAGTTGTAGCCCGGGACGAGGCGCGCGGCGAGGTCCGGATGGTTGGTGTCCACGCCGGTGTCGACGAAGGCGGCGACGGCGTTGACGTCGCCGACCGTGACGTCCCAGGCCAGCTCGCTCTGCATGTTCTGGTGGTGCCACTGGCCGCCGAAGCGCGGGTCGTCCGGGGTGCCGATGGGGGAGCACAGCCAGTCCGGCACGACGTAGTCGAAGCCGCCGCCGGCGAGCAGGGCCTCGGCCCAGGCGCGGTCGGTCCAGCCGGCCGGCACGCGGACCACCAGCTCGCGGGTCTCGGGGTACTCGCGCACGAGCTGCGCGGCGAGCTCGGCGCGGGCGCGGGCCAGCGCGCCGGCCTCGGCGGTGGCGCGCGCGATCAGGCGGCCGGAGAGGACGCGCTCGCCGGGGATCTCGGAGAACAGGTCGGTGCCCGGCGCGGGCTGCTGGGCGGCGGCCGGGGCGGCCGCGGCGAGGAGGAGGGTCAGGGCGAGGAGTCGGTGCATGGGGATCTGGGGGACGAGGGCCGGCGGACGAGGTCCGCCGGCCCTCGCGGCCCGGGAGGTCCGGGGTGGGATCAGAGGACGGTGGTCTGGACGCCGTTGCTGAACTGGCTGCTGGCCAGGTCGAGGGCCTGGAACCACACGGTCACGCCGGAGGCGCCGGCGGGGATGTTCGTGCTGGTGGAGGCGCTGCCGTTGGCGTCGGCGGTCATCGCCGGGAACTGCTGGATCGGCGGGGACAGCGCCGCGGTGCCGTAGGCGGTGTTGGTCGGGCCGCCGCCGGTGAGGCTGTAGCCCAGGTAGACCTGGCCGTTCGCGGTGCAGTTGTCCACGTCGAAGATGGCGAAGCCGCCGGCGAACAGGGTCGGCACGGTCAGCGTCGGCGGGGTCGGGCCGCCGATGCGCCAGTCGGCCACGGTCGGGGCCGTGCGGTTCAGCGAGCGGGCGTTGTCCTGGTTGGCGGTGCCCATCGTGTAGCCCGAGTAGGTGATGTTCGGGCTCGAGAAGCGCTTGATCCGCGTGCCGGGCGAGTAGGCCATGATCGTCCGGTAGCGGTTGTCCGAGGTGCGGAAGCCGTAGCTGTGGTTGTAGGCCGCGCCGCCGGCGTTCTGCGGGTCGTGCGCGCTGCCCATGTTGTGGCCCAGCTCGTGGCCGAAGCTGTAGTAGCCGGTGGCGCAGGAGTAGCTGGTCACGCTGAAGGCGTTCGACTCGAAGCCCGGGCTGACGTTGGTCATCAGGTAGGCGATGCCGCAGTACTGCGTGTTGCGGCAGATCATCGCCACGCAGTCGGCGTGGTAGGTGTCGCGCAGCGAGTGGACGTTGTCCATCTTGCCGTCGGTCTTGCCGCGCAGGTCGGTCAGGATCTGCGAGAAGCTGCTCGGCTCGGTGTAGCCGATCATCTCCTCGGTGTGGACCAGCACGATGGCCTGGGTCGCGGTGCTGAGCGAGTAGGCCGAGTTGGTCTCGCTGACCGCCAGGTTGATCTTGCTGGCCATGCCGGAGGCGCCGCCGCTGGCGTTCTTGGCCGCGGTCGAGTAGACGACCATGACGTCGATGTCCGGGTTGCCGCGCGCCGCGCCGCCCTGCTGGCCGGCGGCCGGGGCGGAGTGGACGGCGTGCGAGTCGTCGGTGCCGCAGGGCTTGAACAGGAACTCGTCGACCAGGGTCACCCAGTGCGCGCCGTTGCCGGCGGGGGCGACGCGGTAGAGGCGGTCGGCCCAGCGGATCGAGGCGTGGGTGCAGTCGTCGACGACCGAGAACATCACGTCGGACTCGGGGTCGCCCTGCACGCGGCCGTGCCAGACGATGCCGCCGCCGTAGGCCTGCTCGAGGTGGTCGAACTCGGCGGTCAGCGACAGGTCGTCGAACAGGTTGAGCTCGATCACGCCGGTGTTGCCGGTGCGGGCGAAGGTGTCGCGCAGGAGGTCGAGGTCGACCTCGACCAGCTCGCGGCGGATGGACACCTCGTCGACGCCGACCCCGGGCTGGGGCAGGATCCAGGTGTCGGAGAACAGGGCAGGGTGGCCCAGGTCCTGGGCGGCGAGGGGCGCGGCGAGCAGGGCCGCGACGAGCAGGGGACGGAGCTGTTGCATGGAATGGGGAGGACGGTTCGGGGGCCGCGGAGTTCCGCGAATTCGACGCGGCGGATCATCCAAGACTACCCGAAAACGGGGCCCGGGGCCGCCGTTTCAGCGCTTCCGCTTCTTGAACTCCTTGAGCACCCAGGCCTTCCAGCGCCGGTCGAATTCCTCCGGCGGGAGCTCGTAGGCGGCCTCCCAGGCGCGCTGCTGGTGGACCAGCACCTGCTCGGGGGTGGGCAGCGAGCCCGGCTGCACCTCGGGGATGCGGTCGCTCAGGCGGTCGAGGAAGCGGGCGAAGCGCGCCGGGTCCTCCTGGGTGAGCAGGTACTCGACGCGCGACCAGATCATCATGTGCTCGGCGAAGCGCAGCTGCGAGTAGTCGGTCTTCGCCATCAGCTCGGCCGCGCCGGGGAAGTAGTCCTCCTTCACCCGGGCGTAGATCTTCGGCACCCAGTTCCACTCGTTGCGCAGGCCGGAGCTGGTCTCGTAGATGCCCGACCAGTTGTTGTTCTCCTCGAAGACGCCGCGCGCGTACCAGTGGGCCAGGCCCTCGGCCACCCAGCAGGGCAGGGTGTGCCAGTAGTACTTGTAGGCGTGCACGAGGTTGTGCGTCATCGAGAAGGCGACGTGGCAGTGCAGCCGCGTGTCGTCGGCGTAGAAGCGCTCGTGCGCCTCGGTGGCCACGCCGAGGAACAGGTTGGAGCGCTCGAAGACCTCGTGGAAGAGGTGCCGCGTCGTGGTGTCCTTCTGCGTGCCGAGGAAGCGCAGCGTGTAGCGGCCGAGGTCGCTCTGCTTCTCGAGCAGCAGCACGGTGAACTTGGCCGGCATGCCGAGGTAGGGGCCCTCGCCGTGGTAGTCCGGCACGATCTGGGCGGTGGGGTTGCGCGTCGGCTCGCGCGGGAAGTCGGCGTCGGTGACCCCGAGCAGCCCCTGGATGTCGGCGTACTGCTGCTCCAGTCGGCGCGCGAACAGGTGCACGCGCAGCCAGGGGTCGAGCACCTTGGTCTTCGGGTCGACCTCGGGCAGGACCTCCTCGAGCTCCTCGAGCTCGGCGCGCAGCTTGGCGCGCTGCGCCTTGTCGGTCTGCGGGATGCGGTAGGAACCGAGCGCCGAGCCGATGCGGAAGTGCGCGGTCTCCACCCAGCGGATGCTGACGTCGCCCAGGACCTCCTGGATCTTGCTCGTGCCGTGGCGGTCGGCCCACTCGAAGGGGCCGTAGGAGACGATGCCGAGCGCCTCGCGCAGGGCGCGGTCCTCGCCGGCGTAGGGGTCGGGCTCGGCCGAGCCGACGCGCTCCTCCAGCTGGTCCGCCTGGTCGCCCGGGTGCTGCCCGAACAGGGGCGCGGCAGCCAGCGCCACGAGGGCGCCGGCTGCCGCGCAGCGGACCAGGACGCGGAGGCTCACTCCGCGGCGGCGTCGGCCTCGGGGGCCTTGCGCTTCAGGCCGAGGTCACGCAGGGCGGCTTCCTTCTCGAGGGCCTTCGCCTTGCGCTTCTCCAGCTCGGCGAGCTGCTTGCGCGCCTTCTTCACCTGGCGGGAGTCCGGGCCGTGCTTCTCGATGGCCAGCTCGACCTGCTCCTGGCGCCAGTCCTGCATCTGGTCGATGGTGTCGAACTCGACCAGCAGCTTCATGTAGTCCTGCACGCGCTTCTTGGCGTCGCGCGAGTACTCGAGGTCCAGCACGGTGTCCATCGCCTCCCACAGCTCGGTGCGCGACTGGTCGCCGCGGAGCGGCACCATGTTGCTGCCGTCGGGCGAGCTGACGAACAGGTGCGGCGGCATGTCGCCGTCGAACAGGTTGCGGAAGGGGTGGTCCTCGGCGAGGACGTCGTTGGGCAGCTTGACGCAGTGGAACCACTGCGCGAGGAGCAGGGTCTTCTCGTTGTCCTCGCGGGCGTTGAGCAGCGCCCAGTCGGTGCCGTTGCAGGTCTTGCACTCGCGCAGCACGAGCAGCGGGCGCGGGTCGTCGCCGGCGATCCAGTCGAAGGACTCCTCGCGCGCCAGCGCGCGGCGCTGGTAGGCCGCGACGGTCTCGTCGTCGGACTGCTCGATGGCGATCTCCTCGGGCGCCACGTAGACCGGGTAGTCCCAGTCCATCTTCAGGCGGTCCTTGCTGGTCCGCTGGCGGATCACCTTGATCGGCACGCCGCCGCCCGTGGCGCCCAGGCCGGGCGCGAGCGGGGTGGCCGGGGTCACCGGCGCGGCGATGCCGCCGGTGCCGGGAGAGGTCGGGGCCGGGGCGCCCGTCGCCGGGCCGCCGACCGCGTCACCAGGACCGCCGTAGGGGCCGCTGCCGTTGCCCGCGGAAGCACCGCTTCCGCAACCACCGGGGCCTCACTGCGGGGCCGCGCTCGCCGGGGCGTTGGCGAACGCGAAGAAGGCGCCGCAGACCAGCGCCAGGGAAAGGAGGGATCGCTTCATGTCGTACTCCGGAGGGGGTCTCCCGGGTAGGAGGCCCTGATCGGATGGTAACGGACGGGGCGGACGGGAGATCCGCGCATTTGCGATCAATTGCGCCCGGAATCGCCGGATGCGCCCTCCGCGGAGATCCCGAGGAGCTCCAGGCAGACCGCCGCGGCGTCGAGGTTGCGCACGGGCTGGGGGCCGTCCGCGCCGGGGTCGAGGAGACCGGGGTCCGTCCACCGGTCGGGCCAGCGCTCCTCGAGCGAGCCGCCCCCCTCGAACGAAGGACTCCAGATCGTGAAGGGAATGATCCGGTTGACCCACATCGGCCGCTCCCCGGCGTGGTGCCGGTGGGGCGATCCTCCACCGTGGTCGGCGGTCAGGACGATGCCGATGCGGGCGCCCTCGTCGGCGAGCCGGTCGATCGTCTCCAGGAGCCGGCCCAGTTCCGCGTCCACGGCCGCCACCTGGCGCATGTAAGGGGAGTCGACGTCGAGGTTCCAGCCCTCGTCGTGGCCGGCGTCGTCCGGCGTGCGGTAGTGGACGGCGACGAGCGAACGCTCCGGCCGCTGGAGCTCTTCGATCACGGAGTCGGTCAGGGGCCCCGGCTTCCGCTCGCGCAGGTAGCGGTCGATCTTGGCCCGGCCGTGGTCCTCACCGACGGGGTCGGGGCGGCCGTGGTCGGGGCCCCACGAGGTCGCGAAGAGCACGAACTTGGTCTTGCCGGCGAGCAGCACGGTGCGCAGCCCGCGGTCGTGCGCGTGGTCGAAGATGCTCGGCAGGTAGCGGCCGGCGGAGTCGTGGAGGGTCTCGCCCTCCTCGGGGACGGCGTTGCCGCTCCAGCCGTGTCCGCCCGGGCCGCGCATGCGGACGCCGGTGTAGATCCCCGAGTGGTTCGGCAGGGTGAGGGTGATGTCCGGGTCGGTCCGCGCGTTGATCGTGGACCAGCCCCCCATCAGGCGGTGGAGGTGGGGCAGGCGCTCGGGACCGCCGGCGACGAGGGCGTCGCTGCGCAGGCCGTCCACGGTGACCAGGAGGACCTGGTCGAGGGGGGCGTCGAGGGGCCAGCCGCCGGGCCCGAGCAGGGCGCCGAGGAGAAGGAGGGGAGGGAGCATCACGTTTCCTGGAACCATCCTAGGATGGACGGGTTCGACCTCCATCCCTCGAACCCCTCCGCCGCCCTCATTCACCGGAGATCCATGAAGAAGTTCCTGATCCTGTTCCTCGCCGCGACCCTCGCCGTGATCGCGGCCCCCAGCCTCGACGCCACCGCCTCGAACACCGGCGGTCTCGCGGGCATCGTGGTCGACACCGCGGGCAACCCCGTCCCGCGCGCCGCGGTCCGCGTCGAGATCATGACCCCGAGCGGCCAGGTCTTCACCGCCCGCACCGAGACCGACCGCCAGGGTCACTTCGGCTTCCGCCGCCTGCCCGCCGGGCCCGGCGTGGTGAAGGCCGGCAAGCGCGGCGTCGGCCGCGGCGCCGTCCGCGGCGCGATCATCCCCGGGCAGGTCGTGCGCGCCCGCATCGTGCTGCGCTGAGCCCGCTGCGCTCCGCGCCCCATGGCCCCGTCCGGCTGCGCGCCGGGCGGGGCTATCCTCTTGCCATGAGCGACACCCTGGTCTGGTTCAACCCGGCGTGCTCGAAGTGCCGCGGCCTGCGCGCGATCCTCGAGGAGCACGGCGTCGAGGCGGAGTACCGCCACTACCTCGAGGAGCCGCCGACGCGCGCCGAGCTCGAGGAGCTCGCCGGCCTGCTCGGCCTGGAGGACGTCAGCCCGATGCTGCGCGCGAAGGATGCCGCCTTCTCCGAGCTGGGGCTGGCCGGGGCCGACGCCGGGCGCATGCTCGACGCCGTGGTCGCCCACCCGGCCCTGCTCGAGCGGCCGGTGCTGGTGCACCGCGGCCGCGCGGTGATCGCGCGCCCGCCCGAGAAGGCCCTCGAGCTGCTCGACTGAGCCCGCGCGCCGCTCAGGCGTCCGCGACCAGGGTGCGCCGGACCGCCTCGCGCCAGCCCGCGTAGCGCTCCTCCCGCTCCCCTTCGCCCATCCCCGGATCGAAGCGGCGGTCGAGCCGCCAGGCCGCGGCGAGCTCCTCGAGCGAGCCGTGCAGGCCGAGCTGGAGGCCGGCCAGCGCGGCGGCGCCGAGCGCGGTGGTCTCGGGCACCACCGGGCGTTCGACCGGCCGGCCGAGCGCGTCGGCGAGGAACTGCATCGCCCAGCCGTTGGCGACCATGCCGCCGTCGACGCGCAGCGCGGGCGGCATCGGCGCGCCGTCGGCCACCATGGCCTCGACCAGGTCGCGCGTCTGCCAGGCGACGGCCTCGAGCGCGGCGCGCGCAACCTCGGCGCGGCCGGCCTCGCGGGTGAGTCCGCTGAGGGTCGCGCGCGCGTGCGGATCCCACCACGGCGCGCCGAGCCCGGTGAAGGCCGGCACGAGGTGCACGCGCTGGGCCGGGTCCGCCTGCGCGGCCAGCGCCTCGGTCTCGGCCGCGTCGCGCACCAGGCCGAGGCCGTCGCGCAGCCACTGCACGGTCGACCCGGCCGAGAAGACGCTGCCCTCGAGGGCGTAGGTCGTCCGGCCGCCGAGGCGCCATGCCACGGTGCCGAGCAGCCGGTTGCGCGAGCGGAGCAGCTCGTCGCCCGTGTTGAGCAGGGCGAAGCAGCCGGTGCCGTAGGTGCTCTTCAGCATCCCCGGCGCGAAGCAGGCCTGGCCGAAGGTCGCGGCCTGCTGGTCGCCGGCCATGCCGGCCACGGGCAGCGGTGCGCCGAGCAGGCCGGCCTCCGTCGCGCCGAAGTCGGCGGCGTTGTCGCGCACCTCGGGGAGCACCGCGGCCGGCACGCCGAACAGCGCCAGCAGCTCTTCGTCCCACTGCTGGCGCGTGAGGTCGAACAGCATCGTGCGCGAGGCGTTGCTGGCGTCGGTGGCGTGCACTCGCCCGCCGGTCAGGCGCCACAGGAGGAAGCAGTCGATCGTGCCGGCGGCCAGCTCGCCGCGCTCGGCGGCGGCGCGGGCGCCGGGCAGCTCGTCGAGCATCCAGGCCAACTTGGTGGCCGAGAAGTAGGGGTCGAGCAGCAGCCCGGTGCGCGCGGTGACGAGCTCCTCGGCGCCGGCGGCGCGCAGCGCGGCGCAGCGCTCGGCCGTGCGGCGGTCCTGCCACACGACGGCGTGGTGCAGGGGCTTCCCGGTGGCGCGCTCCCACAGCACCACCGTCTCGCGCTGGTTCGTGATGCCGATGCCGGCGACGGCGTCCGCGGCGACGCCGGCGGCGTCGAGCGCGCCGCGGCACACCGCCACGGTGGCGCGCCAGATCTCCTCGGCGTCGTGCTCCACCCAGCCCGGCCGCGGGAAGATCTGCGGCAGCTCCTGCTGGGCCACTCCGCGCGGCGCGCCGCCGCGGTCGAAGAGGATGGCGCGGGTGCTGGTCGTGCCCTGGTCGATGGCGAGGACGTGCGTCATGGCTTCAGGAGGACCCGGCTGACGGTGGCGGCCTCGACCGACGCCTCGCTCCACGGCATCGGCCGCGTGCGGCCGGCCAGGTAGAGCGGCAGCTGGTCGTCGTAGTGGAGGTCGCCGGGGTGGCTGCTCTGGCCGCCGGGGAGGACCAGGGTCGAGCGCTCCCAGTCGGCCGGGTCGGCGACGAAGCGCAGGGAAGGCCCGTAGCTCACCTCGATGCCGCGTCCGGTCCATTCGCCGCCGAAGGCGGCCACCGTGGTGGCGGAGCCCTCGAGCGGGAAGGGGCCGCGGGTGAACCAGCGCCCGAGCAGCGGCACCGCGCTCAGCGGGTGCTCGAGGGTCAGGGTGTGGCGCGCGGCGTAGTCGCCCTGCGCCCCGCCGACCGCGCGCCAGGCGCGGCCGAGGGCGGTGGCGAGCAGGGCCTCGCGGTCCTCGGTCTCCTCGGTGCGGAGGTCGTCCCACCAGGCCGCGTCCACTCCGCCGGACAGGGCGCGCAGCAGCTGCGGCCGGCGGAAGAAGAAGGAGCTCTCGGCCAGTCCGGCCTCCTCCTCGTCGTCGCGGAACAGGCCGGCGGCGAGCTCGCGTTCGAAGGCCTGGAACAGGGCGGCCGGTCCCTCGGCCGCGCGCGCGCCGTCCCAGCCGCGCAGCGCTTCGAGAGCCTGCGCCGCGTCGCCCTCCAGCGCCGGCTCACCGAGCAGGGAGACCAGCTCGAGCGCGTAGAGGTCGCGCACGTCGGGCTGCATCGCGGCCAGGCCCTCGGCCGTCCATTCCTCGCCGGAGGCGAGCAGCTGCTCGATGCGCCGCGCGCGGTGGGGGAGGTCGAAGTCGGCCGAAAGGGCGCCCTTCCACCCGGGCGGGCGGACGTCGTGGTTGGCGGTGACGATGCGCCCCGAAGCCGGGTCGCGGACGACGAAGGCGGCTCCGGCAGGCTGCAGCCCGCTCCAGCCCGCCGCCGGGTCCCAGGCCGGGGCCGGCAGGCGGCCGTCGCCGGAGCGCCGCGCGGGCAGGCGGCCGAGCACGGTGTGGAGGAGGCCGCCGTCGCGGTGCACCGCGACCAGGTTCTGCGCCGGGGACACGAAGCGACCGGCGGCGGAGCGCACCTGGTCGAGGTCGCGGGCGGTGCCGATGCCGAGGAAGGCCTCGAACAGGTCGGCGGGGTGGTAGGCCGTCCACAGCACGGTGCGCGCGGGCAGCCCGCGCTCCTCGTCGGGCGGCAGCATCGGGCCGAGGGAGGTGGACCACAGCTCCAGTTCGGCCGGCTCGCCGTCGCGCACCGCGACCGCCTCGCGCTCGACCACGATCTCCTCCCAGCCCGAGGCGCGGCGCACGCGGCGGCCGTCCTCGCTCAGCTCCTCGAGCAGGAGGTCGCGGTCGTCGAGCATCACGTTGGTGAAGCCCCAGGCGAGGTCGGCGTTGTGGCCGATGACCACGCCCGGGATGCCGAGCAGGCCGACGCCGGCGGCCTCGTACTCCGGACACCGCAGGTGGAGCTGGTACCACACCGAGGGCAGGCGCAGTTCCAGGTGGGGGTCGTTGGCGAACAGCGGCGCCCCGGTGGCGGTGTGCGCGGCGGAGACCGCCCAGTTGTTGCTGCCGCCGGAGGCCGGGTCGCCGGCCGGGCCGCTCGCCGGCGCGACCGGCGGCGGCCCCTCCGCGAGCAGCGCGGGGTGGACCGCGGCCGCACCCCACAGCTCGTGGAAGCGCTCCTCGCCGAGCGCGCGCAGCGCGAGATAGCGCTCCTCCTCGACCGGGCCGAAGGCGAGCGAGAGCTGCAGGCTCATGAGCAGCGGCATGGCCATCGAGTCCGCCTCGCGCCACGGCTCCGGGCGCGTGCCGGTGAGGCGGAACAGCGGCGGCAGGTCCTCGCCGCGCGCGGCGATCCACGCGTTGACGCCCGCGGCGTAGCCCTCGAGCCAGGTGCGGGTGCGCTCGCCGGCGGCGTCGACCAGGGCCTCCGCCGTCCGGTGCAGGCGCATCTCGCGCAGGCGGAGGTCCGTCTCCAGGCCGTCGGCGCCGATCAGCTCGCTCAGGCGGCCGGCGGCGGCGCGGCGGGCCAACTCCATCTGCTCCATGCGGTCGTTGGCCTGGACCCAGCCGACCGCCGCGGCGAGGTCGCGCACCGAGGCCGCGCGGACGTGCGGCACGCCCCAGGCGTCGTAGCGCACCTCGGCCTCGGCGCCGAGGCCGGCGAGGGGGTGGGTCCCGGTGCGCCAGGGCAGCCCGCCGCGGCGCAGGCCGTCGAAGGCGTACCAGCCCCAGGCGGCAGCGGCCAGGAGCGCGGCGAGGAGGACGAGGAGGAGGAGGCGGGAACGAGCGGTCATGAGGGGCGGGCGAGGGCCTCGGCGAGCCTACCCGCCACGGCGGCATTGTCCTCGAGCAGGGCGAGATTGCAGGCCAGGCTGTCGCCGGCGGTCGCCTCGGCGAGGGCGGCGAGCAGGAAGGGGGTGACGGCCTGGCCGCGGACGCCGCGCGCCTCGGCCTCCGCCACGGCGTCTTCGACCACCGCCTCGACCCGGGCGGCGTCGAGCGCGGCGGCAGCGGGGACGGGGTTGGCGAGCAGGACGCCGCCGTCCTGGCCCAGCGACTCCCAGCGCAGCCGGCAGACCCGCGCCGCTCGGTCGACCGAGGCCTCCTCGATCGGCAGGGAGCGGTCACCGCGGGTGTGGAAGCGCGGGAAGCAGTCGGTGCCGTGGCCGAGCACCGGCACGCCGAGGGTCTCCAGGGTCTCGAGCGTGGCGGGGAGGTCGAGCACCGACTTGGCGCCGGAGCTGACCACGCAGCAGGGGGTGCGGGCGAGCTCGCCGAGGTCGGTCGAGACGTCGCGGTGCTGCGCCCAGCCGCGGTGCACGCCGCCGATGCCCCCGGTGGCGAAGACCCGGATCCCCGCCAGGCGGCAGGCGGCCAGGGTGCCGCTGACGGTGGTGCCGGCCGAGGCGCCGGCGGCCATCACCGGGCCGAGCTCGCGGGCACCGGCCTTGCGCGCCCCGTCGTCGGCGGCCAGGTGTTCCAACTCCTCCTCCGTGCAGCCGACGACCAGCCGGCCGGCGAGGACCGCCACCACCGCCGGGACGGCTCCGGCCGCCTCCACCGCGGCGGCCATGGCCCGGACCGCCTCCAGGTTCTGCGGTCGCGGCAGGCCGTGGGTAAGGACGGCGGTCTCCAGGGCGACCACCGGCGCGGCCGGGTCGGGCAGGCGGAAGTCCAGCATGGACAGGAGTGTAGGCGGACGCGACGGAGCTCCGGACAGGGCAATCTGCTTCTCATTCCGCGACAGCTGGGGGAAGTGGACCGCCACAATTTTCAAGTTGCGAAGTTCTGAAACTTGCCATCCCCCGGACAGGGGTTAACCGGGGGCGCCGAGGCCGATGGACGGCCCGCCAACACGATGAGATTCACCCGGTTCACCTCACTGATCCTGACCGCCCTCGCGGTTCCCCTCCTCGCCACCGCGCTCTCCGCCCAGACCGGCCACGTGCTGAACGGGGTCGGCGCGGTGAACCAGTCGATGGCCGGCGCCAGCACCGCCGAGTCGGTCGACGCCTCCGGCGCGCTGCAGTGGAACCCCGCCGCCCTCGCCGGTCTGCGCAAGTCCTCGATCCAGTTCGGCATGGAGGTGCTGATCCCGGACGTCACGCTCGAGTCGAGCGTCAGCGCTCCGGTGGCGATGTCGGGCAGCTCCTCGAGTGACATGGGCGCCTCGCCCATCCCGAGCTTCGGCTTCGCCTACAAGATCCCGGACAGCGCCTGGACCTTCGGCTTCGGCGCCTTCGGCCTCAGCGGCTTCGGCGTCGAGTACCAGGCCAGCAACAGCAACCCGATCCTGATGCCGCCGCCGAACGGCTTCGGCTCGATCGTCAGCGAGTTCCAGCTCATGCAGCTGGCGCCCTCGCTGGCCTACCAGGTCGACGACGACTGGGCGGTCGGCTTCGCCCCGACCATCGACCGCGCCTCGCTGCGGATCAACCCGGGCTGCTTCGCCGCGCCCGACGACGCCGACGGCGACGGCTTCCCGACCTACCCGAGCGCGCTGAACGGCGCCACCGCGTGGGGCTTCGGCGGCCAGGTCGGCGTGACCTACCGCGGCCTCGAGGACTGGAGCTTCGGCGCCAGCTACAAGACGCAGCAGAACTTCGGCGACTTCGAGTTCAACTCGGTGGACGAGCTGGGCAACTACCGCGCGATCAGCCTGGACATGGACTTCCCGGCCATCCTGTCGCTCGGCACGGCCTACCGCGGCATGGACTCGTGGTTGTTCGCCCTCGACGTGCGCTACATCGACTACGAGAGCACCGACGGCTTCGGCCCGGCCACCTTCAACCCGGACGGCTCGGTCGCCGGCTTCGGCTGGGACAGCATCCTGGTGCTCGCCCTCGGCGCGCAGTACGCGGTCGACGAGTGCCTGAGCCTCCGCGCCGGCTACGCCTACAACGAGAACCCGATCCCGGACGCGAACTCGACCTTCAACGTGCCGGCCCCGGCGATCATCCAGCACCACGCCAGCCTCGGCATGAGCTACTGCGTCGGCAAGGACTGGTTCGTGGACGTGGCCTACCGCCACGGCTTCGAGAACTCGATCGAAGGCCCGATGGGGCACCCCTCGATGGGCCCGATCCCCGGCTCGAACGTGAAGAACACGATGAGCACCGACAGCGTCATCGTGGGTTTCCGGGTGGAATTCTGAGGATCCTGGTCGAAGCGGGCGGGGGCCGCAGGCAAGCGGTCCCCGCCCGCGCGTTTCCCTGGTATTTTCGGGAGGTGCCGCGGAAGAGCGGTCGATCCCCATGCCCGTCCCCTCACCCCTCCGATCCCTCCGGGCGGTCTGCGCCCTCACCTGCCTCGCCGCCTCCCTCTCGGCCCAGGGCAGCGGTCCCTGGACGATCGCCCAGGAGTACGTCGGCAAGGCTCCGGACGAGCGCTTCGGCATGTTCGTCGACGGCGCCGGCGACGTGAACGGCGACGGCGTGCCGGACGTGCTGGTCGGCTCCTTCTACGCCGACCCGGGCGGCCGCAAGGACGCTGGCGCCGCTTCGGTCCACTCGGGCCTCGACGGCTCCGAGATCCACTCCTGGGAAGGGGCGGCGCCGAACGACCAGATGGGCCGCGCCGTCTGCCGCATGGGTGACGTCGACGGCGACGGCTACGCCGACGTGGCCGTGGGTTCCTGGGGGCACGACGCCAACGGCCTGACGAACAACGGCCGGGTGACGATCTACTCCGGACTCACCGGCGGGATCATCCACGACATCATCAGCGACCTGCCCGAGGCGCGCTTCGGCCGCTACATCCGCAACGCCGGCGACGTGGACGCGGACGGGGTCCTCGACGTGGCGATCGGCGCCTTCGGCGTCTCGGTCGGCAACCAGATCGGCGCCGGGGCCACCTGGGTGGTGTCCGGGGCGACCGGCCTGCCGATCCACAAATTCTGGGGCGAGAACTCCTTCGACGGCTTCGGCCGCTCGGTCGGCGGGGCGGGAGACGTCGACGGCGACGGCCACGACGACGTCCTGGTCGGCGCCTGGCAGACCGACTTCAACGGCGCCGACTCCGGCAGCGCCTACCTGTTCAGCGGCGCCACCGGTCAGCTGATGCACCGCTTCGACGGCCTCGCCGCGGGCGACTCGCTCGGCCGCAGCGTGATCGGCGTGGGCGACGCCACCGGCGACGGCGTGCCGGACCTGCTGCTGGCCGCCTACCTGGCCGACCGCAATGGTCTGCCCTCGGCCGGGGAGGCCTACCTCCACTCGGGCGCCGACTTCAGCCTGGTCCACACCTTCACCGGCGAGGCGGCCTACGACACCTTCGGCTGGTTCGTCGAGGCGGCGGGCGACGCCGACTGCGACGGCCTCGGCGACCTCCTGGTCGGCGCCTACCAGGCCGACCCGGGTGGCCGCGACCGCGCCGGCTCGGTCTACGTCTTCTCGGGCGGCAGCGGCGCGCTGATCGAGCGCTTCGACGGCGGCATGGACGCGCCCGAGCTGGGCCGCTGCTGCGCGCCGATCGGCGACGTCGACGGCGACGGCCGCGACGACCTGGTGCTCGGCGCGGACACCGCCAACCGCAACGGCATGGTGGCCACCGGCGCGGTCTACCTCATGGCCAGCAACCTCGGCGTCGACACCGACTCCGACGGCGTCTCCGACGCGGTGGAAGCCCTGCGCGGTATCGACCCCGCCGACGACGACAGCGACGACGACGGCCTCCTCGACGGCGAGGAGAACCGCCCCGACACCACCTCCGCGCTGGTCTTCGACAGCGACGGTGACCTGCTCGGCGACGGCATGGAGCTCGGCCGCACGGTCGGCGGCGTCGGCACCGACCCCCTGGTCTTCGTCCCCGACGCCGACCCCGCGACGACCACGCAGCCGCTGCTGGCGGACACGGACGGCGGGCAGTTCCGCGACGGTTACGAGGACCTCGACCTCGACGGCCGCGTCGACCCGGGCGAGGGTGACCCGAACGACCCGCGCGACGACCGCTTCCCGATCGAGGTGCTCAACCCGACGCCCGGCTCCTCGGCGGTGGTCCACACCTGGCGGGGGAGGCGGGGTGCGACCAACCACCTGGCCTACAGCTCGGTCGGGGCCGGCCCGAATTACGCCGGGCAGATCGACCTGTTCCTCTCGCTGACCCCTCCGGTCGTCCTCCTCTCGGCCCACCCGGTGGACGCGACCGGCCAGATGTGGGCCCTCCTGCCCGTCCCGCCGACCATTCCGCATGGCAAGTCCTTCTGGTTCCAGGTCATCGAGGAACTCGGGGGCACCCACCGCCTGTCCGACTCCCTCGAGGTCGTCACGAACTGATCGGATTGCGGCTCATTTGACGCGTTATTGGTGGTAATCTTGGCCCAGGTGGCCGCTTTCCTACGAAAGCGGAATCGCCCGGGTTCGATCCATGGCTTAGGATCGGATCACCTCCCCAGCCCTGTTTCGCAATGAGCCAACCCCTTCCCCCGCGCCGGGTCGGCCTCCTCGGCCTCGCGCTCTTCGCCGCTGCCCCCGGGCTCGCCGCCCAGGGCACCTCCCCCTGGACCATCGCCCACGAGCTCGTCGGGCGCGAACCCGACAGCCGCTTCGGCATGTTCCTCGACGGGGCCGGGGACGTGAACGGCGACGGAGTGCCGGACGTCCTGGTGGGGGCGTGGAACTCCTCGCCCGGTGGCCTGCTCACGGCCGGGGCGGCCTACGTGCACTCCGGCGCCGACGGCAGCGAGCTGCTGGCCTGGACCGGCGGCGCCGCCAACGACCAGATGGGGCGCGCGGTCTGCCGCGTGGACGACGTCGACCTCGACGGCCACGCCGACGTGGCGGTCGGCTCGTGGGGCCACGACTCCGGGGGCATGAACAACAACGGCAAGGTCACGATCTACTCCGGCGCGACCGGGGCGGTGATCCACGACATCGTCAGTGACATGCCCGAGGCGCGCTTCGGCCGCTACATGCGCAACGCGGGCGACGTCGACGCCGACGGGGTGAAGGACATCGTGATCGGGGCCTACGGGGTCACCGTCAACGGCATGGTCGAGGCGGGCAGCGCCTGGGTGGTCTCCGGGGCGACCGGCCTGCCGATCCACAAGTTCTGGGGCGAGGCGGCCGACGACGGCTTCGGCCGCTCGGTGAACGGCGCGGGCGACGTCGACGGTGACGGCTTCGACGACGTCCTCGTCGGCGCCTGGCACGCCGACCACGGCGGCCTCGACTCCGGCTCGGTCTACCTGTTCAGCGGCCAGACGGGCCTGCTGATGCACCGCTTCGACGGCCTCGCGCCGGATGACGCGCTCGGCCGCAGCGTGGCCGGAGTGGGGGACGCCACCGGCGACGGGGTGCCGGACCTGCTCCTGGCCGCCTACCAGGCCGACCCGGTCGGCGAGTTCTCCGCCGGCGAGGTCTACCTGCACTCGGGCGCCGACTTCAGCCTGGTCTACACCCTGGCCGGGGAAGCCCGCTTCGACACCTTCGGCTGGTTCGTCGAGGGGCCCGGCGACGTGACCGGCGACGGCCTCGCCGACCTCCTCGTCGGCGGTTACCAGACCGATCCCGGCGGCCGCGACCGCGCCGGCACGGTCTACCTCCACTCCGGAGCCGACGGCAGCCTGGTCGACCGCTTCGACGGCGGCGCGGACGCCTCCGAGATGGGCCGCAGCTGCTCCTGGCTCGAGGACCTCGACGGAGACGGCCGCCACGAGCTGCTGCTCGGGGCCGACACGACCAACCGCGACGGCATGATCGCTGCCGGCTCGGTCTACGTCGTGGCCAGCAACCTCGGGCCCGACGGCGACGGCGACGGCATCTCCGACGCGGTGGAGGTCCTGCGCGGGACCGACCCGCTGGACGACGACAGCGACGACGACGGCTTCGCCGACGGCGCCGAGAACCGGCCCGACACGACCTCGCCGCTGGCCTTCGACAGCGACGAGGACGGCCTCGGCGACGGCCTCGAGTCCGGCCTGGTGTCCGGCGTGGCCGGCACCGACCCGCTGGTCTTCGTGCCCGACGCCGACCCGCTGTCGACCACGGACCCGCTGCTCCCGGACACCGACGGCGGCCAGTTCCGCGACGGCTTCGAGGACCTCGACGGCAACGGCCGCTTCGACCCGGGCGAGACCGACCCGAACGACCCGTCCGACGACGTCTTCCCGATCGAGATCCTCAACCTGACGCCGGGCTCGACCGCCGTGACCCACACCTGGGAGGGGCGGCCAGGGGCCATGGTCCACGTGGCCTACAGCGAGCACGGCTCCGGGCCGACCTACGCCGCGCAGGCGGGGCTCTACCTGCAGCTGAGCGGCCCGGTGGTGGTCGCGCTGCGCAAGCAGGTCGACCCCACCGGCCAGATGTGGGCCCTCGCGCCGGTGCCCTCCTTCATGCCCCACGGCAAGACCTTCTGGTTCCAGGCCGTGGAGGAGTTGAACGGGACCTACCGGGCGTCGATCCCGCTCGAGCTGGTCAGCAACTGAGCCGCCGGCCTACCAGAACACCGCGTAGCCCACGGTGAGCGCGGTGGTCGAGTAGTCGGTGTCGCCGTTGCCGAAGTCGAAGCTGCGCGCCTCGTGCCCGAGGCCGAGCTCGAGCGCGGTCGATTCGGTCAGGAACTGGGTCAGGCCGAGCGCCAGGCCGTAGTAGAGGTTGCGGTCGGTCGCCGGACCGTTGTCGCCCTGCGCGTAGCCCAGGGTCAGCTCGCCCCAGGGGCGCAGCGTGCCGTGGCTCTGGAAGTAGTAGCGGCCGTAGAGCGCGGCGGCCCACTGCTTGGTGGTCTGGTTGCCGATCTCCTGGTCGAGGTAGCCGAGCTTGACGCCGCCCTCGATCTCGGGGCCGAGGAAGGCGCCGGCGACGGCGTTCACCCCCAGGGTGCTCATGTCGAAGTCGCCGGCCGAGCCGGGGGCGTCCACGTCGGACTTGCTCCACTCGGCGGAGAAGGCGCTGCGGCCCATGCCGGCGCCGAAGGTGGGGCCGCTGGCGGTCTGGCAGGCCGGGGCGGTCAGGGCGAGGAGGAGGATCCAGGGCAGGAGGCGCATGACAGGTCTTTCGCGGGTTTCCGGGGGTCTCCGGGGCGGTGGCGGCCCAGTCTGCCGCCGGACGGGTCCGGAATCCAGGGGCCGAAAGCCCGGGAAGAGCCCTTGCGGACCCGGTTCACAGGTTTATTGGTTGCTGAAACTCTGAAACGACCCGCCATGAACGACTCCCACCAGGATCCGCAGCCCGTCGACGCCTCCGCCTTCGAACTTCAGGCGGAGTACTGCCGGGCGATGGGCCACCCGATCCGCCTGCTCATCCTCCACCACCTCCACGAGGCGGGGGGGGAGTTGGCCTCGGCCGAGATCCTGCGGCGGGTGAAGGTCACCAAGGCCGGCCTTTCGCAGCACCTGACCAAGATGGCCAACGTCGGCCTGGTCCGGACGCGGCGCGACGGCCGCTACCTCTACGTGGAGCTGGCCTGCATGGAGGTGGGCCAGGCCTGCGAGATGGTGCGCTCGGCCCTGGGGAAGGAGGGCCGCCACCGCGCGGACTCGATCCGCTGAGAGCGGGGGAGGGAACGGAGATGAGCCAGCAACTGAGCCGGAGGACCTTCCTGCAGGCCGGCGGGGCCTGCACCCTGGGCGCCACCCTGGGCGCGTCGATCCCGCTGCCGCTCCTCGAGGAGGCGGCGGCCGGGCGCGCCCCGGCGCCCGCCGACCAGGTGGTCTCGACCGTGTGCGAGATCTGCTTCTGGAAGTGCGGCGTGAACGCCCACGTCCGCGACGGCCGCGTGGTGGCCCTGACCGGGAACGAGGCGCACCCGCTGAGCCGCGGCAAGCTCTGCCCGCGCGGCGCCGGCGCCCTCGGCACGCTCTACGACCCCGACCGGCTGGTCAAGCCGCTGATCCGGGTCGGCGAGCGCGGCTCCGAGGAGTTCCGCGAGGCGACCTGGGAGGAGGCGCTCGACCGCACCGCCGAGGGCCTGCGCAGCGTGGCCGAGGAGTACGGCCCCGAGGCCATCGCCATGCTCTACCACGGCGCCGGCGGCAGCTTCTTCAAGACGCTGATGAAGGGCCTCGGCTCGCCCAACGTGGCCGCGCCGAGCTACGCGCAGTGCCGCGGCCCGCGCGAGGTCGGCTTCGAGCTGACCTTCGGCGAGGGCCTCGGCTCGCCCGAGAACCTCGACATCGCCAACACCCGCGCGCTGGCCCTGATCGGCT
Organism: uncultured Planctomycetales bacterium; assembly: GCA_964342475.1. Classification (GTDB taxonomy): domain Bacteria; phylum Planctomycetota; class UBA1135; order UBA1135; family UBA1135; genus J029. Next base: position 126,345 of record CAYFGE010000003.1, on the reverse strand, counting down.
CGCACCTCGGCGAGAACATGCACAACACCCAGGTGCAGGACTTCGCCGAGGGCCTCGGCAAAGGCATGCGCCTGGTGGTGGTGGACCCGCGCTTCTCGATCGCCGCCGGCAAGGCGGAGCACTGGCTGCCGGTGAAGCCCGGCACCGACATCGCGCTGCTGCTCGGCTGGATCCACGTGCTGATCCGCGAGAAGTGGTACGACGCCGACTTCGTGGCGCGCAACACCGTCGGGCTCGACCAGCTGACCGAGGCGGTCGCGCGCTACACGCCGGAGGCGGTCTACCAGGAGACCGGCATCCGCCCCGAGCAGCTCGTCGCCAGCGTGCGCGAGCTGGCGCAGGCGGCGCCCCACGCCCTGGTCCACCCCGGGCGGCACGTCACCTGGTACGGCGACGACGCGCAGCGCAGCCGCGCCATCGCCCTGGTCAACGCGCTGCTCGGCAACTGGGGCCGCCCCGGCGGGTTCTCGATGTTCTCGCAGGCCCCGCTGGCGCCCGAGCCCGGGCTGCCGGCGGCGCACGAGATGCCGCCCGCGGCCGACCGCAAGGAGGGCGAGTTCGTCTTCGCCGGCAGCACGCTGGCCAGCGGCCTGCGCGACGCCACCCTCACCGGCGAGCCCTACCCGGTCAAGGCCTGGATGGTCTACGGCTCGAACCTGCCGATCGTGCTGCCCGACCCGCGCAAGACGATCGAGGCCATCCAGAAGCTCGACTTCCTGGTCGCGGTCGACATCCTACCGGCCGAGATCTGCGGCTGGGCCGACGTCGTGCTGCCCGAGTGCACCTACCTCGAGCGCCACGACGACCTGATCAACCCGTGGTACCGCGAGCCCTTCATCGCGCTGCGCCAGCCGGCCGTCGAGCCGATGGGCGACAGCAAGCCGGGCTGGTGGATGGCCAAGGAGCTCGCCGAGCGGCTGGGCCTCGAGGACTACTTCCCGTGGAACCACCCGGCCGAGCTGCACCGCAAGCGCCTGGTCGCCAGCGGCTACAGCGCCGAGCAGGAGCAGGAGCTGGTGCGCACCGGCGTGATCCGCACCGAGGCCGACCCGCTCTACCTGCCGGTCGACTACGAGTACGAGTACGGCACGCCGTCCGGCAAGATCGAGCTGTGGTCGCAGCAGCTGGCCGACGCCGGCTTCGACCCGGTGCCGGTCTACCGCCGCCCCGAGATGCCCGGCCCGGGCGAGTTCCGCCTGCTGACCGGCCGCGCCCCGGTGCACACCTTCGGCCGCACCACGAACAACAAGGTCCTGCTCGAGCAGTACCCGGAGAACGAGGTGTGGGTCAACCGCGCCGTGGCCGCCGACCTCGGCCTGGCCAGCGGCGACCGCGTGATGGTGCGCAACCAGGACGGCGCCGAGACCGGCCCGATGGCGGTCAAGGCGACCGAGCGCATCCGCCCCGACTGCGTGTTCATGGTGCACGGCTTCGGCCACACCTCGCGGCGCCTGCGCGCCGCGCGCGGCCGCGGCGGCGACGACTCCGCCCTGGTCACGCGCTACGCCACCGACCCGCTGATGGGCGGCACCGGCATGAACGTCAACTTCGTCACCCTGCAGAAGGTGGAGGTCTGAGATGGCCGCTCGCCCCGAGAGCCGCTTCGCCATGGCCGTCGACACGCGCGCCTGCGTCGGATGCAGCGCCTGCGTGATCGCCTGCAAGAGCGAGAACGAGGTGCCCGACGGCCACGCGCGCCGCTGGGTCAACCAGGAGGTGCGCGGCCGCTTCCCCGACCTGAAGATGAAGGTCTGGTCGGACTGCTGCCAGCACTGCGAGGACGCCCCCTGCGTCACCAACTGCCCGACCGGCGCCAGCCACTACGACCTGCGCACCGGCACGGTCCAGGTCACCGAGGACGACTGCACCGGCTGCAAGGCGTGCATGGCCTCCTGCCCGTACGACGCGCGCTACGTCCACCCGACCGGGGCCATCGACAAGTGCACGCTGTGCAGCCACCGGCTGGTCGAGGGCCGCACCACCGCCTGCGCCGAGATCTGCCCGACCTCGGCGATCACGGTCGGCGACCTCGACGACCCCAACTCCGCGCTGAGCCGCCTGCTCCGCTCCCGCGAGTCGCGCCGGCAGAAGCCCGCCGCGGGCACCCGCCCCAAGTTCTTCCTGCTCGACTGAGGACGCCGCGATGCAAGCCCAAGGATTCGTCGAACTCAGCAGCACGCGGGCCAACCCGGACGTCGACCCGGCGCTGCACATCTGGGGCTGGGAGGTCCCGGTCTACCTCTTCCTCGGCGGCCTCGTCGCCGGCCTGCTCGTGCTCCACGCGCTGGTGGTCCTGACCCGCAAGCAGGAGCGGATGCCGGCGAGCTACGGCCTGGCCCCGCTGTTCGCCGTGCCGCTGCTCGGCCTGGGGCTCGGGGCGCTGTTCCTCGACCTCGAGTACAAGCTGCACGTCCTCCAGTTCTACACCGCCTTCCGCCTCGGCTCGCCGATGTCGTGGGGCTCGTGGGTGCTGCTGCTGGTCTTCGGCACCGGCGGACTGGCCGCCCTCGCCGCCCTCGGCCGCCTGCCGGGCTTCGCGGCGGCGCCGTGGGGGCGCATCGGCCCGGTCCGCAGTCTCGCCGCCTTCGGCCAGCGCCACGAAGCCCTGGTGGCCCGCGCCAACCTCTTCCTCGGCCTCGTACTCGGGGTCTACACCGGCGTGCTGCTGTCGAGCTTCGCCGCGCGGCCCTTCTGGAACTCCGCGCTGCTCGGCCCGCTGTGCCTGGTCAGCGGCGCGTCCGCCGGCATCGCGCTCGCCGCGCTGTTGGCGCGCGACCCGCAGGAGCGGCACACCCTGGTCCGCGTGGACCTCCTGCTGCTCCTGGTCGAGGCCGCCCTGGTGCTGCTGTGGCTCAACGGCATGGCCAACGCCGGCGAGGCCGGCCGCGACGCCGCCCAGCTCGTCCTCGGCGGCAGCCACACCGCGGTCTACTGGCTGCTCTTCGTCACCGTCGGCCTGGTCGTGCCCTTCCTGCTCGAGTTCATGGCCCTGCGTCACCGCTGGGCCGAGACCCTGGTCGCCCCGGTCCTCGTCCTGATCGGCGGCATCGTGTTCCGCTTCGTCCTGGTCGACGCCGGCCAGCTCTCCGCCTTCGGAGGTTGAGATGGATCCCAAGCCTCGTCCCTACTGGTCGCCCTACCTCGCCGGCTTCGGCCTCGGCCTGGTCCTGCTCGCCAGCTTCCTGATCACCGGCAACGGCCTGGGCGCCTCCGGCGGCTTCGGCCGGCTGGGCCTCTTCGTGGTCGACGCGGTCGCGCCGGAGCACGTCCAGCAGATGGAGCACGCGCGCGAGATCGCCAACACGGAGACCCACTACCTCAAGGAGCCGCTGGTCTTCGGCCTGATCGGCATGGCGGTCGGCGGCTTCCTCGCCGCGCTGAGCGCCGGCCGCGTGGCCGCCTGGGGCACCGTCGAGCGCGGGCCCAGCACGGGCAAGGGCCGACGCCTGCTCTACGCCCTGGCCGGCGGCCTGCTCATGGGCCTGGCCGCGCGCCTCGCCCGCGGCTGCACCAGCGGCCAGGCGCTGTCCGGCGGCGCGCTGCTCGCCCTCGGCAGCTGGGCCTTCATGTTCTCGGTCTTCGCAGGCGGCTTCGGCTTCGCCTGGTTCGTCCGGAGGCAATGGCGATGATCTTCCCCCTCAACGCGTTCACCGACTTCGGCGTCGACCTGACGCTGCTCCTCTCCGCCCTCCTCGGCGTCGGCTTCGGCTTCATGCTCGAGCGCGGCGGCTTCGGCTCGAGCAAGGTGCTGGCCGGCATCTTCTACCTGAAGGACTGGCGCGTGCTGAAGGTGATGTTCACCGCGATCGTCACCGCCATGCTCGGCCTCTACCTGCTGCAGGGCTTCGGCCTGGTGGTGATGGACGCCATCGCCTTCCGCCCGACCTTCGTCGGCGCGCAGGTGGTGGGCGGCCTGCTGCTCGGCGTCGGCTTCGTGACCGCGGGCTACTGCCCGGGCACCTCGGTGGTCGGCCTGGTCAGCGGCAAGCTCGACGCCCTGTTCGTGATGGTCGGCATCATCCTCGGCATCGGCGTGTTCGAGGAGTTCTACGGCTTCTTCCAGCCGCTCTACGGCTCGGGCGAGATGGGGCAGGTCTCCCTGTCCGAGTGGCTCGGCCTGCCGAACGGCGTGGTCGTGGCCGCGGTCGTCGCGATGGCGCTCGGCGCCTTCGCGCTGGTCGGCTGGCTCGAGCGGCGCCCGAAGGGCGAGGCCGCGCCGCGCCGCGGCTGGGCCGCCGGCGGCGCGACCGTGATGGCCGGCCTGCTCGTCGTCCTGGTCCAGTTCGCCGGTCCGGGCGACGCCCGCGCGGTGACCGCTTCGGGCGCCGAGGCCGTGGTCGCTCGCGTGACCCCGCTCGAGCTGGCCGGCTGGGCCGTCGAGGAGCGCCGCGACTACCTGGTCCTCGACCTGCGCGGCGAAGGAGCCGAGCCGGCCCTGCCCGCCGCGCTGCCGATGGACGCCGAGCAGCTGCTCGACCTGCGCCACCGGCCGCTGCTGCCGCGCGACCGCGTGCTCGTCGTGGCCGACGCCGACGGCGGCGCGACCGCCGCCGAGGTGGCGGCGTCCCTGCGCGCCACCGGTCTCAGCGCCTCCCTGCTCGAGGGCGGGGCGGCGGCCTGGCAGGCCGTGATCCTGGCCGAGGACGCCTGGGAGCCGGCCGCGCGGGCCTGGCGTCAGCGGGTCAACGGCATCGGCGCCTTCGGCGGGGAGGCCCCGCCGCCCCCGGCGCCGACCCAGGCGCTCGTCCCCCGGGCGCCCAAGAAGAAGAGCGGCGGCTGCTCCTGAGCACCGCCCCTCGTTGGAAGGGGAATCGTGTGAAGAAAGAGGCGCAGGGCCACGGCCCTGCGCCTCGCTTCCTTCCGGTCGTCCGGAGGTCTACTGGATGACCTGGTTGACCACGTTGCTGGCCAGGCCGGCCTGGCAGGCCTGCAGCCACACGCTCACGCCGGCGGCGGGCGGGATGGGCAGGGTCCAGCTCACGCTGCCGCTGGCGTTGGTCGAGGTCGGGCCGGCCGCCACCGCGGGGCGGTCGAGGCCGAGGGTGATGCCGAGGGCGCCGATCGGGGTCGAGCCCGGGCCGGTGACGCTGTAGGCCAGCCAGGTCGGGGCGTTGGCCTGGGCGCCGGCCACGTCGAAGGTGGCGTTCTGGCCGCCGACCATCGGCGAGGCGGTCAGGGTCATGTTGAAGTTCGCCACCGGCGCGCTGCCGACGAGGTCGCCGGTCACGCCGAAGGTGCCGGAGATGCTGCCGGTCAGCGGGAAGCTGGCGTTCAGCGGGCAGTCCATGACCACGTTGCCGGCGCTCTCGGTGAAGGTGCCGGAGATCAGGAAGGGGTCGGACTGCAGGCCGGCGACCGGGGTGGTGGTCGTCGAGCCGACCCACGGGTCGACGTAGATCTCGCCCGAGAGCATGGTCATCACCACGTCGGTGCTGAATCCGCCGGTGCTGGCGTTGACCGCGAAGGAGGCGCTGTCCACGCCGGCGTGCAGGTTGCGCACCTCGATGCGGGCGAGCGGCGGGGTGAAGGGGATCGGGTTCGGGATCTTGCCCGCCAGCGTGCTCGGGATGGTGAAGCAGTCGCCGCCGGTGAACTGGCCGGTGCCGAAGGGGGCGGTGGCCGCGCCGAGGCTGACGTCCACCGTGCCGTCGAACTGGAAGTCCAGCGTCGGGGCGCCGACCACGTTGCCGAGGCTGGTGTTGGCGAACCAGGAGGCGTTCGACTGGTTCGGGTCGATGTCCATGCTGTAGGGGACCTGCGCGACCGCGGTGCCGGCCAGCAGGGTGAGAGCGGGGAGTGAATTCAGAATTCGCATGACGGGGCGGTGTTCTGGGGACGAGGGAGGGGGAAGGGGGCGGGCGCCGGGCCCAGGAGAGGGGTGGGTCAGCCTAGCCCAGGGGAGGGGGATGCGCCAACTGCCGCCTAGAGGGGGTGGTCGTAGTCGACCACCAGCGGGGCGTGGTCCGAGAAGCGGGGCAGGCGGTGGACCTCGGCCGCGCGGGCCCTGGCCGCCAGCCCGGGGGTGGCCACCTGGTAGTCGATGCGCCAGCCGGTGTTGTTCTCGAAGGCGCGCCCGCGGTTGCTCCACCAGGTGTAGGCCTCGCCGGTCGCCTCGGGCGCCAGACGCCGGTGGACGTCGGCCCAGCCCCGCTCGCCGAAGAGCCGGTCCATCCACGCCCGCTCCTCGGGCAGGAAGCCGGAGTTCTTCTGGTTGCCGCGCCAGTTCTTGAGGTCGATCTCGCGGTGGGCGATGTTCCAGTCGCCGCAGACCAGCACGTGGCGCCGGCTGGCCCGCGCCCGGTCCAGCCACTCGCCGAGCCGGTCCATGTAGCGGTACTTGAAGGCCTGCCGCTCCTCGCTCGACGAGCCCGACGGAAGGTAGAGCGAGACGACGCTGGTGCGGCCGAAGTCGGCCTGCAGCAGGCGGCCCTCGGCGTCGGCCTCGTCCCAGCCGAGGCCGGTGCGGACGCGGTCCGGCGGGCGCCGCGACCAGACGCCGACCCCGCTGTAGCCGGGGCGCTCGGCGAAGTGCCACACCGGGTGGAGCCCGGCGGGGCGCCGCATCGGCTCGGTGAGCTGGTGCTCCTGCATGCGGACCTCCTGCACGCAGACCACGTCGGCGTCGAGGGAGGGGAGCCACTCGAGCACGCCCTTCTTGGCGGCCGAGCGCAGGCCGTTGAGGTTCAGGCTGACGACGCGCAAGGATCAGGCGGGGGCGAGGAAGGAGGGATCGTCGAGCAGCGCCGCGAGCTGCTTCTCGGCCTGCGGGGCCCAGCCGCGGTTGGCGATCGGGCTGGCCGGGCTGGGGTGGAGGATCGTGCCGATGCGCAGGTCGAGGCCGTCCAGGGCCCGCTGCGCGCGCCGCTCGGCGAAGCGGCCGACGCCGATGGCCCACTCGGGGCCGATCCACTCGACCGCCTCCCGCAGCGCGCGGTCGCAGGCCTCCTCCAGCGGGGCCCGCTCCTCGGCCGACAGCTTGTCCGGGGTGCGGTTGCGGCCGCTCTCCTCCAGGAAGCAGAGCGGGCAGTAGTTCATCACGAAGAAGCGCTCGAAGAAGGCCTCGGGCGCGCCGAAGCGTTCACGCGCCCATCCCCAGATGCGCCGGCCGCTGACCTCGGAGCGCGCGCAGTCGAAGCCCTCGACGGGGCGCTTGGGATGCTCGGGCTCGGGTTTGCGCACCGGCGCGCGCAGTCCGAGCCATTCCGCCGCCAGGCCGACCTCGCCGAAGGGGACGCCGGTCTGCGCCATGCCCCAGGGCCCCGGGTTCATGCCGAGGAAGACGGCCTGGACGCCCGGACGGCCGAAGCGCTCGAGGTAGGCGCGGTGCGGTTCCCACGCGTAGTCGGTCGGGTCGTAGACGTGCGTGACCGGCTCGGAGAAGCGCAGCGGGGCGAGCTCTGCGCGCAGCCGCTCGGCGATCGCGACCAGCCCGGACATCAGCCGACGACGGCGGTGGTGGCGCTGCTCGGGTGGCCGGGCGGGACGGCACCGACGTGCCAGGCCTGCAGCCAGACGCGCACGCCGCGAGTGCCGCCGGGGATGGGGACCGGCAGGGTGGTCACGCCCTGCGCATCGGTGGTCGCGTTGCCCAGCTGGAAGGCCGGCGAGGCCAGGTCGAGCGAGATGCCGCTGCCGTAGACCGTCGACCCGAAGCCGCTCAGCCCGTAGAAGAACAGGACGTAGTCCCCCGGCTCGCCTCCGTCGGTGCGGACCTCGGCGGTCTGCCCCGCGACCAGGTTCGACACGCTGACCACCGGCAGGTCGACCGAACGGTAGAGGGTGACCCGCCCGTTCGGGTTGCCGCCGGGTTCGCCGACGAGGAAGTCGTCGAGGCCGTCGCCGTTGACGTCGCCCGCCGCGGCGAGGGCGGCGCCGCGCCGGTCCTGGGTGGATTCGCCGCGGTACTCGGCGGCGAGGCGCCCGGACAGACCGGAGTAGAGGCGGGCAGCCCCGGAGGCCAGGCCGCCGGCGCCGACCAGGCCGGCGTAGGGCGCGCCGACGAGCAGGTCGCCGAAGCCGTCGCCGTTGGCGTCCCCGAGCCCGGCGAGGGAGAGTCCGAAGCCCTCGGTGTTGCGTTGCTCGGCGAACTCGGCCAGCGTGGAGCCGTCGAGCAGCGAGTGCACGCGCACCAGGCCGGGGCGCTGGGTCAGGCTGCTGAAGTCGTCGACCGCGCCGACGGCCAGGTCGTCACGGCCGTCGCCGTCGAAGTCGCCGGCGAGGGCGACCGAGACGCCGAGGACCTCGCCGGGGCGACCCTCGATGCGGCGCAGCTCGGCGCCGGTGCGGCCGGAGAACACCTGGACGGCACCCGCCTCGGCGGCGGGGGTGTCGGCGCGCGGCGAGCCGATGGCGAAGTCCCCGCGGCCGTCCCCGTCGAGGTCGCCCACCCCGCAGGCGGAGGTGCCGAAGAGGTCCCACGGGTCGCGCCCGAACTGGATCTGGAGCAGCGCGCCGGTCGCCCCCGAGTAGATGCGCACCGCGCCCGCCCCCGGGCCCTGCCAGTCGTCCTGCGGCGCGCCGACGAGGAGGTCCGCGATCCCGTCGCCGTCGAGGTCGCCCGGTGCGCCGAGGGTGGCGCCGTTGCGGTCCCAGCTGCTCGCCGTCTCGAAGTGGTGGAGCAGGGCGCCGGTCGCTCCGGAACGGATCTCGGCGTAGCCGGACAAGAGCCCGGAGTTGTTGTTCCGCTCGGCGGAGAGGGCATAGTCGGGGGATCCGTCTCCGTCCACGTCGTCGAGGCCGAGGACCTGGAGGCCGAGGCGGTGGCCCGGGAGTCCGTGGTGCTCGCGCAGCACGGATCCGTCGGCGCCCGAGTGGAGGTAGACCGCGCCGGCCAGGGGGCCGCCGATCCCGGCGCGCCAGGCGCCGACCAGGATCTCGGGCACCCCGTCTCCGGTGAGGTCGCCCACCGAGCTCACGGCGGCACCGTAGTCGGAACCCGGGTGGGGGCCGGTCAGGGTCAGGGCGAGCTCCTGGCCCCGGGCGGGGGCGGCGGCCAGGAGGGCCAGGAGGACGGCGGGGGTGGCGGCGGGGAGGGGATGGGGCATCCAGGATCATGGTATCCCGGGTCCGGGGCTCGGCGGCCTGTGCGGATCCGAACGCTTCTCCGGGGGTTCGGGCGGATTCGCGCGCCGGGCCGCTCCGGGCGGCTTTTCCGGTGATGGAACGGCGTTTGCAACCTAAGGCCATGACCGAGGTGTCGAAGCTGGCTCCGGCCCCTCAGCCCGCCCCGAGAATCCCGTAGACTGACTACCGTGATGCGCCATCCCGCCGTCCGAGTCCCGCTCCGGGCAGCCCTGCTGCTCCCGGCCCTGCTCCTGCCTGCCTGCTTCGGCGGCGGGGGAGCCTTGAGTTCCAGTGAAGCCGAGACCGCCGGCAATTTCGAGGTGGTCGCGATCAACATGCCGGAAGGCGGCGTGTGGGAACTCAACCGCGCGATCAAGATCGAGTTCAACCACCCGGTCGATCCGGGCTCGATCAGCTTCAGCAGCATCCTGATCCAGGGCACCCAGCAGGGCAGCAGCGGCCGCCCGGTCACCGGCTCCTTCGAGATCGAGGCCGGCACCGACGGCAAGGTGGTCGTGTTCCGACCGTCCTGCCCGCGCAACGACGCCTTCGACGACGGCGCCTTCCTCCCCGGCGGCTACGGCTACCGGGTCGAGCTGCCGACGCAGGGTTCCTACGGCGCCAGCGTGTTGCGGGACACCGGCGGCCACAAGCTCTCGAAGGGCATCCAGCGCAACTTCCGCACGCCCATCGCGCCGGGCGAGCAGCTGTTCCTCGACCGCAGCCCCTTCCCGGCCGCGGTCATCGGCGTGGAATGGCCCGAGCGGCTGAACATGTTCACCGACCCCGAGCCGGTGATCGCGGTCCACTTCGACCAGCCGATCGACAGCCGCAGCTCGAACCTGACGAAGGAGAACGTCTTCGTCCAGTACTCCGCCGAGCTGGCCTCCGCCGGCGGCACGCCGACCTTCCCGGCCGGCAACCTGGTCCCCGGCCGCCTGGTCCTGGCGCAGAACTGCACCAAGGAGGGCGCGACCCTCAACTTCCAGATCGCCGGCCTGCTGCCGCCCGACCGCAGCCTGCGGCTCACGGTCAGCAACCAGTTCCGCGACATCGCCGGCCAGCGCCAGATCGAGTACTGGAACTCGCCGGTGCACGTCACGCCGACCCTCGAGACCGTCTACGGCGCCGGCGCCCTCGGCTTCACCGAGTCCGACCCGACGATGGACGAGTTCGGCGACTGGTTCGGCGACAGCAGCATGATCGACCTCGCCGCCGGCCTGACGCTGCCGCCGGCCGACTGGTCGCCCGGCGGCATCACCGCCGGCTTCGACTTCCCGGGCCGCTTCGTCGCCGAGGAGGACGACTTCTACTGGAACGAGCCGAACGGCGAGGTGCTGACCGACGGCCAGACCATCCTCACCGACTCGAACAACCGCTCGTTCACGGTCTACAACGGCGTCCTCTACTGCGACGACTTCAAGATCGAGACCGGTTCGACGCTGCGCGGCCGCGGCGCCAATCCGCTGATCGTCTACGCCACGGGCAGCGTGACCATCTACGGCACGCTCGACGTCAGCGGCAACGACTCGCACTGGCCGACCAGCCTGAACTCCCCGCAGTTCCCCGAGGGCCCGGTCCTCGGCGAGTGCGGCGGCGGCCTCGGCGGCATCGCCTCGGCCGACGGCCTCACCGAGACCCTGCGCGGCGACCCCGGTGACGGCCCCTTCGGCCTGAAGGGCGCCGGCGGCGGCGGCGGCGAGGGCGGCTTCAACCAGCAGCAGAACATCGGCAGCTCGAGCACCGAGACCGCCCGCCTGCTGGTCGGCGGCGGCGGCGGCGGCACCTTCGCCCTGACCTCGAACCTGGCCATCAACATCGACTGGCCGCTGAGCTCGCACCGCCCGAACGGCTGCGACCGCGCCAACGCCGACCACGACCCGGTGCGCAGCCCGTACTGGCCGGACGGGGTCTACCGCGACGTCATCGACGACCAGACCTTCCCGGTCTGGGGCGGCGAGGACGGCATGCGCGGCAGCTCGGCCGAGGCCCCGGACAAGGGCGTCTTCTTCGACCCGAACAACCCGGGCACGACGGCGCCGCACGGCACCTACGGCATGGAGGACGAGCGCGTCGACCAGGTCTTCCCGCGCGACCCCTCGCCGAGCTCGACCACCTGGGACCCGTACTGGGACACCCCGGAGATCCCCTTCGACTACGGTCACCCGACCGACGGCCCCGACCCGGGCCTCGCCGGCGCCTCGGTGTTCAGCACCGACGGCTTCACCGGCAACGACTTCTTCGGCAGCCGCTACAACCCGGCGACCGGCGAGGTGATCCGCGGCGAGCTGCTCACCCCGTGGGCCGGCTCCGGCGGCGGCGCCAGCGGCGACTCGCAGGTGATCCAGCGCCAGACCATCAACGGCGTGCTCCAGCCGGTGGTCGCCAGCTTCCCGGCCCGCCCCTTCCCGCCCAACAACGGCTACTACCGCAAGGGCTGCCCGGGCGGCGGCGGCGGCGGCCAGCTGCAGATCCTGGCCATCGGCGACCTGATCCTCGGCAACACCTCGAAGATCGACGCCGACGGCGGCATCGGCCACGGTGGTGAGTCGACGATCTACTCCTACGGGCAGATCTCGGGATCCGGCGGCGGCTCCGGCGGCCACATCATCCTGCACACCGCGTCCAAGCTGAACGTGGTCGCCCTGCCGCTGACCGGCAGCTCCTTCTCCGCCATCACCACGACGAACACCGTCCGTGCGGTCGGCGGCCGCCGTGGCTGGGCCGGCTCGTGGTGCTCGCGGATGCGCGGCTACACCAACGTCTACGACGGCAACGGCGACCTGATGGTCGGCCGCGGCGGCGCGGGCGGCAACGGCGTGATCCAGATCCACGTCCCCGACCCGGCCAACGACATCGTGTGGCCGATCGCGGTGCGCTCGATCATCCGCAAGTACATCCACGACGACGACCCGGCCTTCAACAAGCCGGTCAACGCCGACCGCCTCGAGGAGGCCTACGACCTGTTCGCCTCGCCGCGGCCCTACGCGCTGCTGCCCTTCTTCTCGGCGCAGTCGCAGGTCCAGAGCAAGTGGATCGACACCGGCCTCGCCAAGCTGCGCAACCCCTCGGGCGGCACGGGCCCCTTCCCGGACTGGTCCAGCGACATCGTCCGCTTCGCCGGCATCCAGACCGGCGACGGCATGGTGCAGAAGATCGGCTCCTACGTGAAGCCGCTGGCCGACGTGGTCAGCATCCCGGTCACGACCGCCAACTACTCCTCGGAGTCGGTGGTCTTCTCCGGCGCCTCGACCACCTTCGCCGGCCAGGAGCACCTGCTGCGCACGCCCGCCCTGCTGCAGGGCTACGACCTGCTGCCGGACGAGGCGGCCGCCGCCCTCTCCTTCGAGGTCACCGGCGCGAGCTACGACCCGGTCAGCGACCGGCTGACCCTGACCACCTCCTCGCTGGACGGCTCGCTGCTGTTCGCCCTCAACCCGCCGAACAACAGCTCGCTGCGGCCCAAGTTCTTCCGCATCTCGACCACGGGCGCGAAGGACTACCTGCCGGGTTCCGCCTCGGTGCGCTTCGAGTTCCAGGGCGCGGACGACCCCGCCGTCAGCACCACCTACACCGCCTGGACCAGCAACCTCGCCGCCCTGCAGGGCAAGCGGGCGGTCCGCTACCGGGTGAGCTTCGACATCAACGCCGACGGCGAGATCGGCGGCGGCGTCAGCCAGGCCAGCCCGCGGCCGGTGCTGGAGTACGTGAAGGTGCCCTTCGAGTGGTGATCCGGCGGCGGGCCCGGCCCGCCGACCCCGACGACGGCCCGGGAGCGATCCCGGGCCGTCCCCGTTTCCGGGCTATCCTGGCGCCATGGAGGAGCTGCTCGCCCGGGTCGCCGCGCGGATGGGGGAGGACGCCCGGGTCACCGTGCTGACCGGCGCCGGCGTCTCGGCGGCCAGCGGGGTGCGCACCTTCCGCGACCCCGGCGGCCTGTGGCACGGCATGCGGCCGGAGGAGGTGGCGACGCCGGAGGCCTTCGCCCGCGACCCGCGGCTCTGCTGGGAGTGGTACGAGATGCGCCGTCGGCAGATCGCCGCCTGCGAGCCGAACCCCGCGCACGAGGTGATCGCGCGCTGGGCGCGCCGGCGGCCGGGCTTCCGCCTGGTGACCCAGAACGTCGACTGCCTTCACGAGCGGGCGGGCACGCCGGGGTTGGTGCGCTTCCACGGTTCGATCTGGCACCTGAGCTGCGCCGCCCGCTGCGCCGGATCGCCCGCCGCCTGGGAGGACCGCCGCGTCCCGCTGCCCGAGCTGCCGCCGGTCTGCCCGGCCTGCGGCGGGATCGCGCGGCCCGCGGTGGTCTGGTTCGGCGAGGGGATCGACCCGCGAGTGATCCTCGCCGCGCGCGAGGCGGTCGAGTGCGAGGTCTTCCTCGCGGTGGGCACCTCCGCCGTGGTCTTCCCGGCAGCGGCGATGATCGGCGAGGCGCGCCGCGCCGGCGCGCTGGTCGTCGAGGTCAACCCCGAGGCCTCGGCCGGCGCGGGCGAGGCCCAGGTCGTGCTGCGCGGCGGGGCGGAGGAGGTCCTGCCCCGCCTCGACGCGCTGCTGCCCGCCTGAGGCGGCTCACATGTTGCGCCGGTACTGCCCGCCGACCTCGTAGAGCGCCTGGCTCATCTGGCCGAGGGTGCAGCACTTGGCGGCCGTCATCAGGGCGGCGAAGACGTTGCCGCCCTCGAGCGCGGTGCGGCGCAGGGCCTCGAGCGCGGCGTCGGCCTCCTCGCGGTGCAGCTCGCGCAGGCGGGCGACTTGGTCGACCTGGTCGCGCTTCTCCGACTCGGAGCTGCGGATCAGGTCGGTCTCGGCCACGCGGCCCTCCTCGGCCTGCGGGTCGAGGAAGGTGTTCACCCCGACCACCGGCAGCTCGCCGGAGTGCTTGAGCGTCTCGTAGTAGAGGCTCTCGTCCTGGATCTTGCCGCGCTGGTACATGGTCTCCATCGCGCCGAGGACGCCGCCGCGGTCGGCCAGGCGGACGAACTCGTCGAGCACGGCCTCCTCGACCAGCTCGGTCAGCAGCTCGCTGATGAAGGCGCCCTGCAGGGGGTTCTCGTTCTTGGCCAGGCCCAGCTCGCGGTTGATGATCAGCTGGATGGCCAGCGCCCGGCGCACCGACTCCTCGGTCGGCGTGGTGATCGCCTCGTCGTAGGCGTTGGTGTGCAGGCTCTGGCAGTTGTCCTCGATCGCGTACAGCGCCTGCAGCGTGGTGCGGATGTCGTTGAACTGGATCTCCTGCGCGTGCAGCGAGCGGCCGCTGGTCTGGATGTGGTACTTCAGCTTCTGCGAGCGCTCGCCGGCGTCGTAGAGCTCGCGCATGGCCACCGCCCAGATGCGGCGGGCGACGCGGCCGATCACCGAGTACTCGGCGTCCACGCCGTTGCTGAAGAAGAAGCTCAGGTTCGGCGCGAAGGCGTCTACGTCCATGCCGCGGGCGCGGTAGTACTCGACGTAGGTGAAGCCGTTGGCCAGCGTGAAGGCCAGCTGGCTGATCGGGTTCGCCCCGGCCTCGGCGATGTGGTACCCGGAGATCGACACCGAGTAGAAGTTGCGCACGCCGCGGTCGATGAACCACTGCTGGATGTCGCCCATCATCTTCAGCGCGAACTCGGTGCTGAAGATGCAGGTGTTCTGCGCCTGGTCCTCCTTGAGGATGTCGGCCTGGATCGTGCCGCGCACCTGGCGCAACACCGCGTCCGCCACCTCGGCGTACTCCTCCGCCGGCAGCAGCTTGTCGCCGCTGACGCCGAGCAGGCCGAGGCCGCGGCCGTCGTGGCCCTCGGGCAGGCCGCCGCGGTAGACCGGCGGCTCGCCGCCGCACAGCTCGCGGACCTTCTGCTGGGCCGCCTCCCAGCGGCCGGTCTCCTTCAGCCGCTCCTCGACGGCCTGGTCGATCGCGGTGTTGAGGAAGAAGGCCAGCATCATCGGCGCCGGGCCGTTGATGGTCATCGACACCGAGGTCGTCGGCGCGGCGAGGTCGAAGCCGGAGTAGAGGCGCTTGGCGTCGTCGAGGCTGCACACCGAGACGCCGGAGTTGCCGACCTTGCCGTAGATGTCCGGCCGCTCGTCCGGGTCCTCGCCGTAGAGGGTGACCGAGTCGAAGGCGGTGGACAGCCGCACCGCGGGCTGGCCGCGCGAGACGAAGTGGAAGCGGCGGTTGGTGCGCTCGGCGGTGCCCTCGCCGGCGAACATCCGCGTCGGGTCCTCCGCGGTGCGCTTGAAGGGGAACACGCCGGCGGTGTACGGGAAGGCGCCCGGCAGGTTCTCGAGCTGCAGCCAGCGGCTCAGCTCGCCCCAGTCGCGCGTGGTCGGCAGGGCGACCTTCGGCACCTTGGTCCCGGACAGGGTGGTGTGGTTGGCCGGGACGCGCACCTCGCGGTCGCGCACCTGGTAGGCGAACTCGTCGCCGGAGTAGGCCTCGCGGGTCTCCTCCCAGCCGACCAGGGTGGCGCGCAGCGCCGGGTCGAGGTCGGCGAGGACCTCGTGGTAGCGCTGGCGCAGCAGGCGGATGCTGGGGTCGGCCTGCGGGTCGACCAGGGCGTCGGCGGGGTAGTCCTGGGCCATCGGCGGCGGCTCGTCGCCCAGCTCGCGCAGGGCGCGGGCCAGGCCGTCGGCGCGCGCGGCCAGCTCGCCCTGGCGCTCGCTGCGGCGCTTGTAGTCGCGCACGGTCTGCGCGATCTCGGCCAGGTAGCGGCTGCGCTCGGGCGGGACCACGGTCGGCACTTCGCCGACGCGCTCCGGCGGCGGCGCGGGGGTCCAGTCGCGGCCGCTGCGCGCGCCGAGCTCGGCCATCAGCCAGGCGAACAGGCGGTCGACGCCGTCGTCGGCGAAGCGGCTGGCGGCGGTGAGGAACACCGGCATCGCCTCGAGCGGCTCCTCGAAGCGGCTGCGGTTGCGCTGCACCGTCTTGCGCACGTCGCGCAGCGCGTCCTCCGCGCCGCGCTTGTCGGCCTTGTTGATCGCCACGCAGTCGGCGAAGTCGAGCATGTCGATCTTCTCGAGCTGCGAGGGGGCGCCGAACTCCGGGGTCATCACGTAGAGCGAGAGGTCGCACAGGTCGACGACCTCGGAGTCGCTCTGGCCGATGCCGGCGGTCTCGAGCACGACCAGGTCGTAGCCCGCCGCGCGCAGCGTGCGCAGCGAGTCCTGCACCGCGCCGCTGGTGGCGAGGTGGGCGCGCCGGGTGGCCATCGAGCGCAGGTAGACCCGCGGGCCCTTGGCCGCGTTCATGCGGATGCGGTCGCCGAGCAGGGCGCCGCCGGTGCGGCGGCGGCTCGGGTCGACCGACAGGATCGCCACGCGGCGGTCCGGGAACTGGTCGAGCATGCGGCGCACCAGCTCGTCGGTCAGGGAGGACTTGCCGGCGCCGCCGGTGCCGGTGATGCCGAGGACCGGGGCGGCGCCCTGCGCCAGGCGCGCCTCGACCTCGGCCAGCAGGCCGTCGACCGGCTGCCCGTCGACGTGGGCGTCCTCGATGGTCGAGAGGGCGCGCGCCACGGCCAGCGGCTGGTCCGCGCCGAAGCCCTCGGGCAGCGCGTCGCCCGGCGCGCTCGCCGTCCCGGCCGCGCGCCGCATCATGTCGGCGATCATGCCCTCGAGGCCCATCAGGCGGCCGTCCTCGACCGAGTAGATCCGCTCGACGCCCCAGCCGTGCAGCTGCTCGGCCTCGGCGTCGGTGATCGTGCCGCCGCCGCCGCCGAAGACCTTGATGTGGCCGGCGCCGCGCTCGGCGAGCAGCTCGACCATGTAGCGGAAGTACTCGAGGTGCCCGCCCTGGTACGAGCTGATCGCGATGCCGTCGGCGTCCTCCTCGACGGCCGCCTCGACGATCTCCTCGACCGAGCGGTTGTGGCCGAGGTGGATCACCTCGGCGCCGAGCTTCTGCAGGATGCGCCGCATGATGTTGATCGCGGCGTCGTGGCCGTCGAACAACGAGGCCGCGGTGACGAAGCGCAGGCGGGTCTCGACGGCGGGGGAGGTGGAGGCGGGGCTGGCTTGGCTGCTCATCTCAGGCGGTGGGGCGAGAGTGCTTGCGGCGGGTGTGGTCGCGGTAGGAGCGGAGTTCGGCGGCGAGCTTCTGCAGCTCGGCGATGCGGGTGTCGATCTCGGCGAGGCGCTGGCCGAGGACCTCGTCGAGGTGCTCGAGCATGACGGGCGTGGCGCCCCTCCGGAAGGCCTCGTTGAGCTCGCCGACCTCGCCCAGGCTGAGGCCCAGGCTCTTGAGGCGGGCGATGAAGCGGAGCCGCTCCAGGGCGTCCGGCCCGTAGAGGCGGCGGCCGCCGGGCCCGCGGCCCTCGGGGCGGATCAGCCCGAGCTCGCCGTAATAGCGGATCGTCCGGCTGCTCACGCCGGCGAGCCGCGAGAGTTCGGCGATGTCGAAGGCCGGGACGGGCTTCTCCATCCTGGGATCCTACTCCTCGTTGCCAGTTTGCGTCAACTGGCGCTCGGGCGGGCCACGGCGTGATAAATTGCCCTCCGAACCGCCCGGGGCAGGGGAACCCCCTCCCTGACCGAGCCCGCCCCGATGCCCCGAATCGTCCCCTTCCTGGCCGGTTGCGCCGCCATCCTCCTGGCCGGCTGCGGCGGCGGGGGTGCCCTCGGGGCCGGCGAGGCGGTCACCGCCGGCGAGTTCTTCGTCGTCGGGGTGAACGTCCCGCCCGGCGGGGTGTGGCAGATCAACCGCCCCATCCGCATCGAGTTCAACCACCCCGTGGCTCCCGGCTCGATCAGCCTGGCCTCGGTGCGCATCGAGGGCACGAGCGGCGCCGCCCTCGGCCGCCCGGTGACGGGCTCCTTCGAGCTCGAGGCCGGCAGCGGCGGGCGGGTGCTGGTCTTCCAGCCCAGCTGTCCGACCAGCGAGGAGCTGGACGACGGCGGCCTGCTGCCGGGCGGCCACGGCTACCGCATCGGCATCCCCGCCGCCGGCGCCTACGGCAGCTCCGTACTGCGCGACACCGCCGGCCACCGCCTCGCCCGCGGGCTGAGCCGGGACTTCCTCACGCCCGGCCCCGGCCAGTCGCTGTTCCACGACCCGGAGCCGGGTCCGCCGCGCGTGGTCGGGCTGGAGTGGCCGGAGGGGCTGAACCTCTACACCGCGCCCGAACCGTGGATGACGATCCGCTTCGACCAGCCGATCGACGGCCGCGCCTCGAACCTCGACCCGGACCGCCTCTTCCTGAGCTACTCCGTGGCCCCGGCCTCGGCCGGCGGCGATCCGGTGTACACCGAGCGCCTCCCCGGCCGGCTGGTCCTGGCCGAGAACTGCACCGGGACCGGCGCCGCGGTGCGCTTCGAGTTCTCCGGCATCCTGCCGCCCGACCGCCTGGTGCGCGTCGAGATGCGCAACACCTTCCGCGACATCGCCGGGCAGACCAACCCGGTGGACTGGGTCTCCGCGCCGCACCGCACGCCGCTCCTGTCGGAGACCTACGACGCGCTGCTCGGCTGGAGCGACGCGGACGAGGCGGTCGACGAGTTCCGCGAGCCCTTCGCCGGCACCGCGTGGATCGACCCGCAGGCCGCGCTGCGCCTGCCGCCCGCCGAGGTGCGCGACGGCGGCCTCCACGCCACCTTCGAGTTCACCTCCGGCATCGCCGAGTCGGCCGACCTCGTGCTCGACCAGGACACCGAGGTCTTCACCCTCGGGCAGGTGTTCCTGACCGGCGCCGACGGCCGCGCCTTCCTGGTCTCGAACGGCGTGCTGCGGGTCGACGACTTCCACCTGATGCCGGGCGTGCGCCTGCGCGCCAACGGGCCGAACCCGCTGATCCTCTACGTCCAGGGCGAGGCGCGCATCGAGGGCCGCCTCGACGTCAGCGGCTACGACAGCTACTGGCCGACCAGCCTGAACTCGCCGCAATTCCCCGAGGGCCCGGTGCTCGGCGCCTGCGGCGGCGGCGAGGGCGGGATGTCCTCGCGCATCCCGCACACCTACACCCCGCGCGGCGACTCCGGCGCCACGGCCTTCGGCCTCAGCATGGCCGGCGGCGAGGGCGGCGAGGGCGGCTTCAACCAGCTGCAGGGCACGATGGGGCCGCAGAACCTCATCGCAGCCGGCGGCGGCGGCGGCACCTTCGCGCTGACCCCGAACGAGTCGATCGTGTGGCGGGGCTGGGCGGACGACCAGCGGCCGCGGGCCTCCGACAACAAGGGGCCCGACCACGTCTGGGCGCGCCACACCCACTGGCCGGACGGCGTCGAGCGCGGCCCGTCGATGGCGGACAGCCTGCTGCCGGTCTACGGCGGCGAGGCCGGGATGCGCGGCACCAGCTACCTCGCCGTCGAGAACCTCGACCCGAAGAACCCGCCGATCGGCGCGCACGGGATGTACGGCATGGAGGACGGCCTGACGGACTGGGTCCAGCCGATCGACGACCCGGCCGACTTCGACCCGGCGTGGAACACGCCCGACGCGCCCTTCGACTTCGGCCACCCGACCGACGGGCCGGACGGCGGCCAGGGCGGCGAGTCGGTGTTCACCGACGACGGCGACACCCGCGACCACTTCTGGGGCGTGCGCATCAACGAGGACGGCACGGCCACCTTCGGCGAGCTGCTCGCGCCGTGGGCCGGCGCCGGCGGCGGGGCCAGCGGCGACTCCTTCCAGGTCGCCCGCAAGACCGACCCGCTGACGGGCCGCCTGATGAGCGTGGTGGACTCCCTGCCCACCGACACCTGGCCGCCCTCCGCCGGCACCCACGGCTTCTACCGCAAGGGTGCGCCCGGCGGCGGCGGCGGCGGGCAGCTCCAGCTGCTGGCCATCGGCCCGCTGATCCTCGGCGCCGAGGCCGAGATCCGCGCCAACGGCGGCATCGGCCACGGCGGCGAGAGCACGGTCTCGGCCGACCACCAGCTGTCCGGCTCCGGCGGCGGCAGCGGCGGCCACCTGATCCTGCACTCGGCCACGCGGATCGACCTGAGCGCGGTGGACGTGGGTGCCGCCGCGACCGCCGCCGACCTCGACCAGCTCGACTTCGCCGACAGCGTGACCGCGGTCGGCGGGCGCCGCGGCTGGGCGGCCTCCTACGCCACGAAGATCGAGAACACCAACGTCCAGGACGGCAACGGCGACCTGATGATCGGCCGCGGCGGCGCCGGCGGCAACGGGGTGATCCAGCTGCACGTGCCGGACCCGTCGACCGACATCCTGTGGCCGGCGGCCGCCGAACCCGGGATCCGCGACTACGTGCACCACGGGGACCCGCTCGGCCGCCCGGCCGACCCGGACCGCCTCGAGGAGGTGCTGCGCCACTTCTCGCGGCCGCAGCCCTTCGTCCTCGTGCCGCTGTTCGCCTCGGCCTCGCAGGCGCAGAGCGTGTGGATCGACACCGGCCTCGCCGCGCTGCGGCAGCCGGCCCACGGCGACGGCCCCTTCCCCGACTGGGCCGACCCGGCGCTGCGCTTCGACGGCGTCGGCCCGGACGGCGGCGTGCCCACGCAGGCCGGTCGCGTGGTCCCACTGCCCGAGGTCGTGCGCGCTCCGCTCGGCGTGGCCGAGTTCCGCAACACCCAGCTGACCGTGCGCGGGGCGGCCGCCGTGTTCGCCGGCCGTGAGCACTTCCTGCGCGCGCCGGCCGCGCTGCTCGGCTACGACCTGCTGCCGAACGAGACGCGCAGCCTCGACACCTTCGAGGTCACCGCCGCGCACTACGACGCGGGGGCGGACGAGCTCGTGCTCTCGACGCGGCCCTCCGACGGCGCGATGAGCGTGGTCACCGAACCGGGCCGCGACTGGCTGCTGCGGCCGAAGTTCTTCCGCCTCGACACCCTCGGGGTGAAGGACGGCCTGCCCGCCTCCTCGTCGGTCCGCCTCGAGTTCCAGGGCACCCTCGACCCCGCCGATCCCGACGCGGTCGTCCCCGGGCCGAACCAGTGGACCGCCGACCTGGCGCAGCTGAAGGGGCAGCGCTTCCTGCGCTGGCGCGTCACCTTCGAGATCGACGCGCTGGGCCAGGGCGTCGGGCCGGCCTCCCCGCGGCCGCGGCTCGACTACCTGAAGCTGCCCTTCGTCTGGTGAGCCTCAGACCTCCTTCTGGGCGCAGTGGGCGACCAGGAAGCAGGCCTCGCAGTCGGCGCGCCGCGCGGTGCACACGGCCCGCCCGTGGTCGATCAGCATGTGGCTGAGGACGGTCCACGACTCGCGCGGGAACAGCTTCACGAGGTCGCGCTCGACCTTCACCGGGTCGGTCTCGCGGGTCAGCCCCATGCGCCGGGCCAGGCGGCCGACGTGGGTGTCGACGACGACGCCTTCGTTGCGCCGGAAGACGGTGCCGAGCACGCAGTTCGCGGTCTTGCGCGCCACGCCGGGCAGCGCGAGCAGCTCCTCCATCGAGTCGGGCACTTCGCCGCCGTGCTCGTCGACGATGCGCTGCGCCGCGCCGCGGATGTTCTTCGCCTTGTTGCGGTAGAAGCCCGTCGAGTGGACCATCTCCTCGACCTCCTCCTGGCTCGCCGCGGCCAGCGCGGCGGCGTCGGGGAAGCGGCGGAACAGGGCCGGAGTGACCAGGTTGACCCGCTCGTCCGTGCACTGCGCGGAGAGGATGGTGGCGACGAGGAGCTGCAGCGGCGTCTCCCAGTCCAGCGCGGTGCGCGAGTCGGGGTAGAGCGCGCGCAGGCCGGCGAGCAGGGTGACGGCGCGCTCGCGCCGCGCGGCGAGGCTCTCGCGCGGGAACTTGCTCTTGCGTCGACCAGCCATGGCGGCTCATCCTAGGCCCGCGATGGTGCCGCCGTCCGCCGAAGAGATGCTGCACGTCCGCCTCGGCCTGCCGACCGGCTGGGAGGAGACGGTGATCTTCCTGCTCCAACAGGAGGGATGGGGGGCGGTCGTGGGGGAGACGCCCTTCCCCGGCGGCATGCTCCAGGGCGAGGCGCCGCCGCCCGACGCGCGGGTCCACCTCACCCTGGTCCTCGGCGTCGAGCAGGAGCAGGCCTTCGCGGGGAGGGTGGTCCGCCTGGCCTCCGACCTCGGTTGGTCGGAGGGCGAGTGGAGCCTGGACTTCGAGCTGCGCCGCAAGGAGGACTGGGAGGCGCTGTGGCGGCGGCGGTGGAAGCCCTTCCGCTGCGGCCGCTTCGTCGTCCACACCGACTTCCACGACCTCGGGTCGCTGGCCCTGAGGCCGGACGACCGGCCGCTGCGCCTGCGCGCGGGCTCGGCCTTCGGCACCGGCGGGCACTCCAGCACCCGGATGGCGCTGCGGGCGCTCCAGCGCTGGTTCGACGAGGGGCCGCTGCCCCGCGTCCTCGACCTGGGCACGGGCTCCGGCATCCTCGCCGTGGCCTCCGCGCTGCGCGGGGCCGAGCGGGTGCTCGGCATGGACCCCGACCCGGCCAGCGCGGCCCAGGCCCGGGCCACCGCCGAGGCCAACGGGGTCGCGGCGCGCTGCCGCTTCTGGCGCGGCGGCCTCGAGACCGCCACCGGGCGCTGGCACGCGGTCTACGCCAATCTGCACTCCGACCTGATCGCCGAGAACGCCGATTGGCTGGCCGAGCGGGCCCTCCCCGGCTGCCGCCTCTTCGCCGGGGGGATCCTGGACCGGAAGGCCGAGCGGACCCTGCGAGCCTTGACCGCAGCGGCCTGGAATCTGGACAAATCGCGGATCCGAGGTCGATGGGTGACCTTCGAAATGCGTTTTCCTTCCTGATCGCTCTTGGAGATCGAAGGAAATCGCATCTCCGCCGAAGAAATTTCTTCGATTTCCGCTCCAGTTCCACAGGCTCTTCTGCCGATGGAAGAATTGCTACGCATGGGTTCTCTTTCGTGCCTTCGACTCGCAGGGGATGGCGAGACGAAGAATGCAAAGCAAAGGGGAAAAGGAAGCCGGCGGCCGGGTGACCGGTCGCCGGTTTTTTTTCTGCCCTCCGAGCGGCGCGATCAGGCGGATTCGCGGCGGTGCACCACCGCCTTCACGCCGAGGATCTCGGCGATCTGATCGTCGATCCGGCCGATCCCGAGCACGTGCTGGATCACCAGGGGGTGCTTCTCGTGCGGCGTGGTCAGGATCAGCCGACCGGCGCCGAGCAGGAAGCGCTCGAGCACGTCCGGGACTTCCTTGTCGAGGCGCAGGTCCTCGGTGCTGAAGCGCTTCATCTTGGGGAAGATGCCGAAGCGGTGGACCACCTCGTTGGGGCGGAACTCCCAGTAGTCGAAGCGGGAGTGGATCCACACGAACAGGTAGATCACGGAGAAGCAGCTGAAGACCAGCCAGTAGAAGGTGGCGTTCATGGCCGGGCGCAGCGCCACCAGCCAGGCGCCCACCGAGCCGAGCACCCCGAAGTAGAGCAGGCCGAGGACGGCGACGATCACCCCGAGGAACAGGACCAGGGAGCGCTCCTCGTTGAAGTCGAAGGAGATCACGAGGAGGTTGAAGAAGAAGATCCCGGTCCAGACCAGGCCCAGCGGGCCCTCCGGTGCGGCGTCCCCGCTGGCGAGCGTGGCGACCAGGCCGCAGACCAGGGACGCCACCCAGGTGAGGTAGAAGAAGATCACCTTGGGCAGGGGGCGGACGATCACCCGGAGCGGCCCGAGGGCGGGGGACTCCCCGGCGGCGGGGGCGGTCGAGGGGGTGGGGCGCGGGGCTTCGGGCATCGGTCTCTCGGTCTACGCGGCGGGGCCGCCGACCATTCTGCCGCTTCGCGGGGCCGGGCGGGCAGTCGGATTGCGCACCAAATAGGTGTTCTTGAATATATGGATAAAGAGATCTATAATCCCGGGGAGATGGAACGTCCCACCCTCGTCCCTCAGGACCAGCTCGACCGGGCGGCCCCCCTGATCCGGGTCACGGCCCACCCGCTGCGGCTGCGCATCATCGATCACCTCCGCTCCGGGGAGGACTTCGTCGGCAACATCGCCGAGGTGGCCTGCGCCGAGCAGGCCGTCACCTCCCAGCACCTGGCCACCCTGCGCCAGCACGGCATCCTCGCCGCCCGCCGGGACGGCCAGCGTGTCTACTATCGTCTGGTCCGGGCCGAACTGCTCGGCCTGCTGGACTGCATCCAGGACCACTGCGAGATCAGGAAGGAACGATGAACAGCCTCGCTCGATGGGGGGCCGCGCTGGTGCTGCTGACCGGCTGCGGCGGGGAGGGGGAAGTCCACGCGCCGCCGCGTCCGGCGGGGATCCCGGCGGTCGAGCCGCCCGCGGGGGAGGCCGAGGCCGAGCGCGCGGTGGTGCCGCTGCGCCGCGAGATCGCCGCGACCGTGCGCTCCACCGAGCACATCCAGGCCTCGGCGGAGACCGCCGGCCGGGTGCTGCGGGTGCACGCCGACGTCGGGGAGTTCGTGAAGGCCGGCGACCTGCTCGCCGAGCTCGACGACAGCTCGCTGCAGGCGGCGCTCACCGCTGCGCGGGCGGCGGTCGAGCTGGCGGAAGCCGAGGCCGCCCGGGTGAAGCGCCTGCGCGACGAGGCCATCGCGCCCGAGCGCGAGTGGGACCGCGCGCAGACCGCCCTGCGCCAGGCCCAGGCGCAGCTCGAGCTGGCCGAGATCCAGCGCTCGAAGGCGCACGTGCTGTCCCCGGTGGACGCCGTGGTCGAAGCGCGCCTCGTCGGCCCGGGGGACCTCGCGGTGCCGGGCACACCGCTGTTCCAGCTCTACGACCCGACCCAGGTCTGCCTCGAGGCGCAGCTCCCGGTCGGGGACCGCGAGTACGCCGCCCTCGGCGCCGAGCTCGACTGGCGCATCGGGACCCACCACGGCCGCGGCGCGGTCTCCGAGGTCGCGCCGCGCAGCGACCCCCGCAGCCGCACGGTGCGCATCCGGGTCCCGCTCGACGCCGACGCCGGCGAGCGCCCCGCGCCCGGCGACTTCGGCATCCTGCTCTACCGCGTGGGCGAGCGCGAGCAGATCCAGGTCCCGGCCGCCGCCGTGTTCCGCGTCGGCCAGGTCGAGATGGTGCTCGTGAAGCTCGACGGGGTGTGGCACCGCCGCGCCGTGCGCACCGGCGCGCGGATCGGGGACCGCCTCGAGATCCTGGCCGGGCTCGCGGGCGGGGAGACCGTCGGACTGCCGTGAGCGAGCTCCCCGACCTCCGCGACCGCTCGCTGATCGAGCGGGTCGTCGCCCGCTTCCTGACCGGCAAGAACGCCGTCCTGCTGCTGGCGGCCTCCTTGCTGCTCGGCGCCGGCTCCATCCTCACCACCCCGCGCGAGGAGGAGCCCCAGATCGTCGTGCCGATGGTCGACGTCTTCGTCGAGGCGCCCGGCTACGGCGCCGCCGAGGTCGAGCGGCTGGTCGCCACGCCGCTCGAGCGCCTGTTGTGGCAGCTCGACGGGGTCGAGTACGTCTACTCGATGTCCGAGCGCGACCGCGCGCTCGTCACGGTGCGCTTCTTCGTCGGCGAGGACCGCGAGGACTCGCTCATCAAGCTGCGCAACCGCCTCGAGCAGAGCGCCGACCGCATCCCGCCGATGGTGCGCTCCTGGTTGGCGCGCTCGATCGAGATCGACGACGTGCCGATCGTCACCTTCGCCCTCTACGGCGAAGGCTACGACGAGTACGCCCTGCGCCGGGTGGGGGAGGAATTCGAGGCGCGCCTCGCCGCACTGCCGCAGCTGTCGCGCACCACCCTGACCGGCGGCACGCCGCGGGAGGTCCTGGTCGAAGTGGACCGCGAGCGCTTGCAGGGCCGTGGGCTGACCCTGCACGAGGTGGTCGGCGCGATCCACGCCGCCGACCACACCACCTTCATCGGCGACTTCGAGGAGCTCGACACGCGCCTCCACGTCAGCGCCGGCGACGGCGTGGCCGACCTCGACGAGCTCGGCGGCCTGGTGGTCGCCGCTCCGGAGGGTCTGCCCGTGCGGCTGCGCGACGTGGCGGAGATCCGCCACCAGCCGCGCGAGCCCGACTCCTACACGCGGATCGCCTTCGGCGCTGCCGCCGGGGCGGCCGCCGGCACGCGCGGCCCCGCGGTGACGCTGGCCGTCTCCAAGCAGAAGGGCAGCGACGCGACCAAGGTCGCCGCGGCCGTGCTGGCCGAGGCCGAGCGCCTGCGCACCGAGGTGCTTCCGGACGGCGTCGAGCTGGTGGTCACGCGCAACTACGGCGAGACCGCCGACCTGAAGGTCAACGACCTGCTCGGGTCGATCGTCTTCGCGCTGGGCAGCGTGGTCGTCCTGCTGCTGTTCACCCTGGGCTGGCGCGAGGCCCTGGTCGTCGCCCTCTCGGTGCCGATGTCCTTCGCCCTGGCGCTGTTCGTCAACCAGCTGCTCGGCTACACGATCAACCGGGTCACCCTGTTCGCGCTGATCCTCTCGCTCGGCCTGGTGGTCGACGACCCGATCACCAACGTGGACAACATCCAGCGCCACATCCGGCGCAAGGACCGCAAGCCGCGCGAGGCCGTCCTGCGCGGCGTCGCCGAGGTGCTCCCCCCGGTGATCATGAGCACGCTGGCGATCATCGTCAGCTTCCTGCCGATGAGCTTCATCACCGGCATGATGGGGCCGTACATGGCGCCGATGGCGGCCAACGTGCCGCTGGCGGTCACCTTCTCCATGCTGGCGGCGCTGACCGTGGTGCCCTGGCTGGCCCACCTGCTGCTCAAGCACCTCGGGCGGAAGGAGGACGAGGCGGGAGACGCGCCGGTCGCGGAGGTCGACCCGACCTCGCCCTTCCTGCGCCGGTTCTACCGCTGGGGCGTGGCGCCGTGGGTGAAGAACCGCTTCCGCGCCTGGCTGCTGCTCGGGCTGATGGGGCTGATGTTCGTCGGCTCGATGGCGCTCGCCGGGTTCGGGCTGGTGCCGCTGAAGATGCTGCCCTACGACAACAAGAACGAGCTGCAGGTGATGATCGACCTGCCGGAGGGCGCGACGCTCGAGCGTACCGACGCGGTGGTGCGCGTCTTCGAGGACTTCCTCGCGCTGCAGCCCGAGGTCACCGACCTGGAGAGCTTCGTCGGCGTCCCCTCGCCGATGGACTTCAACGGCCTGGTCCGGCACACCTACCTTCGGCGGTCCCCCGAGCTGGCCGACATCCGCGTCAACCTGCTGCCGAAGGACGCGCGCGAGATGCAGAGCCACGCCATCGCCCTGCGGATGCGCGCCGACCTCGAGCGGATCGCCGCCGAGCAGGGGGCGGTGATGCGGCTGGTCGAGGTCCCGCCCGGGCCGCCCGTGCTGGCCACCGTGGTCGGCGAGGTCTACGGCGAGGACGGCACCTCGCACGAGGAGCTGGTCGCCGGCGCGCGGCAGCTGCAGCGCCTGATGGCCGAGGAGGCCGGGCTGCGCGACCTCGACACCATGGCGGCCGACCCGCACGAGCGGCTGCACTTCTCGCTCGACCGGCTGCAGGCCGGCATCCACGGCGTCGACGAGACCCAGGTGTCCGAGCTGCTGGCCACCGCCCTGAGCGGCCGCCAGGCCGGGACCCTGCGGGTCGGCGGGGAGCGCCAGCCGCTCCCGATCGACGTCCGGCTGCCGCGGCCGCAACGCACCGGCGGGGCCGAGCTCGGCTCGCTGGCCGCCCGCACCGCCGGCGGCGAGCTGGTGGCTCTGGAGGAGGTCGGCAGCTTCACGCAGGTCGAAGCCGACCCGACCATCCACCACAAGAACCTGCGCCCGGTGGTCTACGTCACCGGCGAGATGGCGGGCCGCCCGCCCGCCGAGGCCATCCTCGCCATGCAGAAGCGGCTGGCGGCCGACCCGCTGCCGCCGGGGCTGCGCGTGGAGTGGGCCGGCGAGGGCGAGTGGGAGATCACCGTCCGCGTCTTCCGCGACCTCGGCCTGGCCTTCGGCGCGGCGATGGTCTTCATCTACCTGCTGCTGGTGATCGAGACCAGCTCGCTCGTGATGCCGCTGCTCGTGATGATGGCGATCCCGCTGACCGCCATCGGCATCATGCCGGGCTTCTGGTTGCTCAACCGCTTCTTCGCCGAGGAGGTGGGCGGCTACCTCGACTCGGTCTACTTCACCGCCACGGCGATGATCGGCATGATCGCGCTCGGCGGCATCGTGGTGCGCAACTCGCTCGTGCTCATCGAGTTCATCCAGGAGGCCCGGGCCGGCGGCATGGGCCTGCGCGAGGCGATCTACGAGAGCGGGGCGGTGCGCATGCGCCCGATCCTGCTCACCGCGGGGACCACCGCGCTGGGCGCCTGGCCGATCACCCTGGACCCGATCTTCAGCGGCCTGGCCTGGGCCCTGATCTTCGGCCTGGTCGCCTCGACCGCCTTCACCCTGGTGGTGGTGCCGGCCACGGTGTACCTGCTCGAGTCGCGCAAGGAGGCGCGCGCCGCCTGAGGCTCCCGGGGCCGTGCGCCGCGCGGCCCCGACCGCCTATCCTGGGGGCGTGGACGCCGCCCGCTGGGAGCTGCTGAAGGACCTGTTCGCCGCCGCCGAGGCGCTCCCGGCCGGCGAGCGCGCGGCCTTCGTCGACGCGCGCTGCGGTGACGACGCCGAGCTGCGCGCCGAGCTGCTCTCCCTGCTGGGGGAGGTGGACGCCCCGGCCGCCGGCGCGCTCGACGAGGACGCCGCTGCCTTCTTCTCCGGCCCCCTCGCGCCCGAGGCCGGCGGCGGCCTGGTCGGCGCCACCGCCGGCCCCTTCCGCCTGACGCAGCACCTCGCCAGCGGCGGGATGGGCGAGGTCTACCTCGGCGAGCGCGCCGGCGAGTTCCACCAGCGGGTGGCGGTCAAGGTCATCCGGCCCGGCTTCGACACCGGCAGCCTCCTGCGCCGCTTCCTCGGCGAGCGCCAGGCGCTGGCCGGCCTCGAGCACCCGAACATCGCGCGCCTCGTCGACGGCGGCCGCCTCGAGACCGGATCGCCCTGGCTGGCGCTCGAGTTCATCGAGGGCGAGCCGCTCACCCGCTGGGCCGAGCAGCAGGCCCTCGGCGTCGAGGACCGCCTGCGCCTGTTCCGCGAGGTCTGCGCCGGGGTCGACTACGCGCACCGCCGCCTGGTCGTCCACCGCGACCTCAAGCCGGCGAACATCCTGGTCACCGCCGACGGCACGCCCAAGCTGCTCGACTTCGGCATCGCCAAGATCCTCGACCCCGAGCTGCTCCCCGAGGGCGAGCAGCTGACGGTCGCGCCGCTGCAGGCGATGACGCCCGAGTTCGCCAGCCCCGAGCAGGTGCGCGGCGAGGCGGTGACCACGGCGAGCGACGTCTACAGCCTCGGCGTGATCCTCTACCGGCTGCTCACCGGCGAGCAGCCCTACGACTTCCCGACGCGGGCGATGCGGGACATCGAGGCCGTGGTCTGCGACGCCACGCCGCCGCCTCCCTCGCGCCGCGCCGAGCTGGGCCGGTGGGGCGGCGACCTCGACGCCATCGTCGGCATGGCGATGCGCAAGGAGCCGGAGCGGCGCTACTCGGGCGTGGCGGCCCTCGCCGAGGACCTGCAGCGCTGCCTCGACGGCCTCCCCGTCAGCGCGCGGCCGGACTCCCTGGGGTATCGCGCGGCCAAGTTCGTGCGCCGCAACCGCGCCTGGGTGGCGGCCGGTGCCCTGGCCGGGGGCGCGGCGGTCGCCGGCCTGGTCGGCGTGCTGTGGCAGGCCGAGATCGCGCGCCAGGAGGGCGTGACGAGCACCCGCGTGGGCCAGGCCCTGATCGGTCTGTTCCGCGAGGGCGACCCGTGGGCCTCCGAGCCGGGCGACACCCCGGTGCGCGTCTTCCTCGAGCGCAACGGCGCGCAGGTGCTCGCCGGCCTCGAGGACGACCCGCGCGTTCAGGGCGAGCTCTTCGCCGTCCTGGGCGAGGTCTTCACGCGCCTGGAGATCCAGGAGGAGGCCGAGCGGCTGCTCGAGGAGGCCGCCGGCCGCCCGCTGGACGACGAGGCCCGCGGCGAGGTGCTGCACTGGCAGGGGATCCTGCTGCGCCGCCGCGGCGAGCTGGCCGCGGCCGAGGCCACCCACCGCGCGGAGCTCGCGCTGGGACTCGAGCACGCGGGGGAGGACTCGCTGGCCGTGGTCCACGCGCTCAACGCGCTCGGCAACGTGCTGGTCATGGCCGGCGTCGACCGCTGGGCAGAGGCCGAAGAGGTCTGGATCCGGGCCCGCGCGATCCGTGAGCGGCTCTACGGCGCGGCCAGCGCCGAGGTGGCGGAGTCGGTCGGCAACCTCGCCTTCCTCGACTACCGCCGCGGCCTGGCGGCCCAGGCGGAGGGGGACGAGGCCGCCGCCGAGTCCGCCTTCGCGCGGGCGCTCGCCTCCTTCGAGGCTTCGATCGCGGCCTACCGCGCCGCCCACCCCGGCGGCCACCCCGACCTCGCCACCGCGCTGAACAACCTCGGCATGGTGCTCCTGCAGCGCGGCGAGGCCGGCGCGCGCGAGCGCATCCAGGAGGCGCTCGAGCTGCGCCTGGCCCTGCTCGGCGAGGACCACCCGCACGTCGCGGTGTCGTGGAACAACCTCGGGCAGGCCGACTGGGTGGCGGGGGACGTGGCGGGAGCGGCGGAGCACTTCGCCCGCGCCCTCGCCGTGGCCGAGCCGCGCCTCGCCGCCGACGACGCCCAGCTCGTGCAGTACCGCGAGAACCTCGCCGCCGCGCGCGAGGCGCTGGCGGCCGAGGACTAGTCCTTCATCGGGACCGGGACCGAGCCGTCCGAGCGGAGCAGGCCGTCCACGATCCACAGCGCCTGCGGCAGGCCGCGCTTGGCCACCACCTCGAGGTTCGCCGAGCTGGCCGCGGGGACCGGCTCGCCGAAGGCGTAGCTCCGGTCCGCCCAAAGCCCGTCATCCGGGTTGGCCGGGTCGAGCCACACCGTGCCGTTGGACGGGTTGAGGTAGAGGAAGGGCTCCCACGCGAGGGTCGAGGGGATCAGGTCGCCACCGGCCGGGTCGGGGTTGCGCAGCCACGCCGGGAAGCGGAGCTGGTCGTCCACCCCGTCGCCGTCCGAGTCGAAGTTGAGCTCGCCGTAGGGGTTGAAGGCCGCGAGGTCCTGGCTGCACCAGCTGCCCGGCGGGTCGTTCGGGTGGTCGCAGACGCGCGCCGTGCCGTAGCCGGGGGTGACCGTGCCCAGCAGCAGACCGGCGGCGCCGTTCGCCTCGCGCAGCGGCAGCGCGCTGGGCGCGCCGGGCTTCCCGATCCACTCGGTCGGCGGGTCGAAGACGAAGTCGCCGCCGCGGCGGTGCGCCGGCTCCTGCCAGCCGGCGCGGCTGCGGCCGGCACCGTCGGTGTAGGGCTGCAGGGCGAGGCGGTCGACGAGGCGCGGGAAGACGTCGAACTGCTCGATGACGTCGGCGTGGGGGCGGAAGCCCCAGCCCGCGCGCCACTGCAACTCGACGGCCTTGGGCGCGCCGTACCACGGCTTCCAGCTGAAGATCTCGAGGCTGTGGCCGCCGGCCGGCGCGTAGTGGCAGTCCTTGATGTCGAAGTGGAGCGGCGGGCCCGCCTCGTGCACCTGCACGCGGTGGGCGATGCCGTCGAGGTTGATCACCTTGAGCTGCAGCGTCTCGCCGGGGAAGGCGCCCGGCAGGCGCCGCGGCGGCGCGAGGGCGCCGGCGGGCGGATCGTCCACCCGCAGGAGCCGCATCTCGTGGTTGGCGAAGACCGCGATCAGGTCGTAGGGGCCGAGGGGTCGCGGGCCGGGCTGGTCGGGGAAGATGCCCTCGAGCGCCAGGATCTGCAGCGCCTCCTCGGGCAGCGCGGTGCGGTCGGCGAGCTGGCGGACCCAGTCGTCCCACACGCCGAGCGGCCCGGTCTGCGGCTGGTTGAGCATCGCGGCGACCTGCGCCGGGGTGGCGCCGGCCTGCACCGCCTCGACCACGGTGAGGATCTTGCGCTCGGGGGCCGCGGGGGCCACCGAGGCCAGGTCGCGCGCGGCGTTGCCCGCGACCAGGGCGCGGGCGCGCGGGTCGAGCTCCACCGCGCCGCTGTGGGCGTCGACCACCTCGCGGACGAGCTGGATCGAGTTGCTGCGCCAGGGGGTGGCGCGCCAGTCCCACACCTGCAGCCCGCGGATCTGGCCGAGCGGCGGGTACTGCAGCGTCATCTCGGTGATCTCGCCGGCGGAGAGCGGCACCCAGGTGGCGTCGAAGCCCTTGAAGGGGAGGTGGTTCGAGCCCTCGGCGCGCACGTCGTCGAGCAGCACGGAGGGGGCGAAGTCGCCGCCGCTGCTGGCGTAGATCGTGTAGTTCACGCGGAGGATGTCGAAGTCGTCGGCGGCCTCCGGGACGCGCAGGAAGTGCGTGTCGCTGTCGAGCTCGTCGTCGTACCAGAGCAGGCGGACGTCGGCCTCCCAGATCTTCCGCGGCAGTCCGTCGGGGCCGGTCGTCGTCAGGCCGCTGTCGCGCAGCGCCTTCATCCGGTCGTGGCCGGGGAGGTGGCCGGGCAGCCAGGCGCCGCGGTCGTGGTTGAGCATGGCGAAGCCGTCGAACAGCTCACCGGTCGTGGTGCCGAGCAGCACGGCGGCGGCGCGCTGGGCCGCTGCCTGCATCGCGCCGGCCTGGCCGGCCTGGGCGGCGCGGTCGAGGTCGTCGACCGCCTCCTCCAGGACGCGGTTGGGGCTGCGGTCGTTCTGGATGGTCGAGCCGGTGGCGCTGGGCTGGCCGACGGCGGCCTTCCGCTTCACCGCGTTGATCCCGCCGACGATGTTGAGCAGCTCGGAGTCGTTGCTGATCTGGTGGCTCTGCGGGATGCGGCTGCGCAGCCGCCCCTGCTCGAAGAGCACCGGATCGAGGATGCCGGGGTCGTTGGGGTTGCCGGCGGGGGAGTGCTGCGGCACGCCCAGCCCGCGGCCGGGGAGGCCCTGGGCGGACGCGGCGGCTCCGCAGAGGAGCAGCACCGCGGCGGTGGCGAGGAGATGGCGGACCACGGGATAGGGGACTCTCATGCTATCCCACGAAGCGCGAAGCGGCCGGGGAGTCCCTCGTCCGACGCGTCGAAAGGGCTCGAGGATCCCGAATTCAGTCCGAATCCGGCCCGAATCGACGCAGTTCGCGCGCCAGCCAGGCCCGCGCCATCTTCCAGTCGCGCTCGACGGTGGCGTGGGAGACCCCCAAGGTGGCGGCGGTCTCCTCGATGGTCAGGCCGCCGAAGAAGCGCAGCTCGACCACCTTGGCCTGTCTCGAATCGAGACGCTCCAGGTCGGCCAGCACTTGGTCGAGCGCCGCCAGCCAGGCGTCGCGTTCGTCGGGCAGCTCGGGGAGGCGGTCGAGCGGGACCTTGCCGGCGCCGCCGCCGCGCTTGGCCGCGTTGCGGCGCCGCGCGTGGTCGACCAGGATGCGGCGCATCGCCCGCGCGGCCACGGCATAGAAGTGGTGCCGGTCGGCGAAGTCGAGCCCCTCGGCGTCGACCAGACGGCAGTAGGCCTCGTGGACCAGGGCCGTGGGCTGCAGGGTGTGCCCCTGCCGCTCGCGTGACAGGTAGGCCGCCGCCACACGGCGCAGGTCCTCGTAGACCAGCGCGAACAGCTCTTCGGCGGCACCGGCCTCGCCCCGCCCCACGGCGGCGAGGAGACGGGTGGCCTGGTCACGGTCGTCCATGGGGGGAGTCTAGGCCACGGAGGCGGGAAAGAAATCCCTGCTTCTCTGAGGGAGCCCCGCGGCGTCCCGCGCATGGGGGTCTGAACCGGGGAACCCCGCCACCACACCTCGCGGTCCTCCCCTCAACCCAAGCCATCCCGCCATGAAGAACTTCCTCCTCCTCGTCACCTCGATGCTCCTCCTGCTGGCGCCCGCCGCCTTCGCCGTCGCCGGCAACAACGACCTGATCTGGGACGCCACCAACTCGGTCAACGGCGTGGTCCTGACCGCGAAGTACAAGGAGTCGCCGGACAACGGTCTGATCGACCAGTCGCTCGAGGTGCAGCTGGACAACGCTCCGGCCAACACCACCGTGACCATCCAGGTCGTCGGCACCGTGCTCGGCACGATGACCACCGACGCCTTCGGCCGCGCCTCGGCCCGCTTCGAGCGCCTCGGCCTGAGCATGGACGCCAACGGCCGCCCGGCCGCGCCGCGCCTCGAGACCGGCGACACCATCCGCGTCTCCAGCGGCAGCCAGGGGATCTCCGCCACCTTCGTGCCGCGTCCGTGATCGACTAGGTCCGGCCGCTCGGGCCGGGGCCGCCCTTCCACCCAGGGGACTCGAAGTGGAAGGAACGGCTCCGGCCCACTTTCTTGTTCAGGCCCAGCGCACGAGCCGGGCCGCCTCCAGGTCGGAGGCGCCGCGCGGACGCAGGCGGACGCGGATGCCGTAGCCCCAGCGGCCGGAGCGCTCGACCCGGTGCTCGCCCTCGAAGGTGGCGACCCCGTCCTCCACGCCGGCGGGGGCGAGCTCGACCGCCTCGAGCAGCTCCAGCCGCCGCGGCCCGTTCTCGTGGCCGAGGACGAGCTCGGCGAGGAGCTCCTCCGGGCGCATGCCGCCGAGGGCGACCTCGACCTTCACCTCGACCGCGTCGCCGGCGCGCAGTCGGTCGAGCTCGCTGATGCTGGCGCTGACGATGCGCAGCTCCTCGAAGGCACGCCGCTGGCGGCTCCTCTCGGCCGCCTGCTGCCGCGCGACGGCGCCGCCCTCCGCGCGCAGCGCGAAGAAGTCGGCGGCCAGCGGCAGGTAGGCCCGCTCGAGGTACTCGCTGACCATGCGGTCGGTGTTGAACACGCCGGGGATGGTGGCGAGGTTGTGGCGCACGCGCTCCATCCAGCCGCCGGGCATGCCGCCGTCGCCGCGCCCGTCGTGGTAGAGCGGCAGCACCTCCTCCTCGAGCAGGGTGAGCAGGCTGGCGTTGTCGTGCTGGTCCTGCAGGTCCTGGTCGGGGTAGCTGCGCTCCTGCTGCAGGGCCCAGCCGTTCTCGCCGTCGTAGCCCTCGAGCCACCAGCCGTCGAGCACCGAGAGGTTGAGGCCGCCGTTGGCGGAGACCTTCATCCCGGAGGTGCCGGAGGCCTCGAGCGGCCGCGTCGGGTTGTTCAGCCACAGGTCGACCCCGTGCACGAGCAGGCGGGCCAGCTCGATGTCGTACTCCTCGAGGAAGATCAGGCGTCCGGCGAACTCCTCGCTGCGGCTGAGTTCGACCACCTTCTTGAGCAGGGCCTGGCCGAGGGTGTCGCGCGGGTGCGCCTTGCCGGCGAACAGCAGCAGCACCGGGCGCTCGTCGTCGCCGAGCAGGCGCGACAGGCGCTCACGGTCCTGGAACAACAGCAGCGCCCGCTTGTAGGGGGCGAAGCGGCGGGCGAAGCCCAGCACCAGGGCCTCCTCGTCGAGGCCGGCCAGGATCTTCTTCATCAGCCGCGGGCTGTCCTGTCGGGCGAGGAAGTTGCGCTCGACCCGCTCGCGGATCTCGTCGAGCAGGCGCCGCTTGGCGCGGCGGCGGAAGCTCCACAGGTCGGGGTCGCTCACCTCGGCCAGGCCGCGGGCGAAGTGCTCGGGGCGCACCCCGCCGTCTCCTGCGCCGAGCAGGCGCCCGAGCTCGGGGTCGGTCCAGGTGGCGAGGTGGATGCCGTTGGTCACGTGGCCGACCGGCACCTCGTCCTCGGTCATGCCGGGCCACTCCTCGTGCAGCAGGCCGCGCGAGACCTCGCCGTGCAGGCGGCTGACGCCGTTGACGAAGCCCGCCATGCTGCAGGCCAGGTGCGTCATGTTGAAGCTGCCCTTGCCCAGCGGGTCGCCCAGCTCCATGAAGTCGTCCCAGTTCAGGCCGATCCAGTCCGGGACGTTGGAGAAGTAGCGCCGCATCTGGTCCTCGGCGAAGGCGTCGTGGCCGGCCGGGACGGGGGTGTGCGTGGTGAAGGCCGTGCTCGCCCGCACCACCTCGCGCGCTTCGTCGAAGGTGTGGCCGTGCTTGCGGATCAGCTGCGACAGCCGCTCGAGCGGGGCGAAGGCCGCGTGGCCCTCGTTGAGGTGGAAGACGGCGGGCTCGATGCCGAGGGCGTCGAGCAGGCGCACGCCGCCCTTGCCGATCAGGATCTCCTGCAGCAGGCGCATCTCGCTGTCGCCGCCGTAGAGGCGATGGGTCAGCGCGCGGTCGTCCGGCCGGTTCTCCGGCAGGTCGGCGTCGAGCAGGTAGAGCGGGATGCGGCCGACGTCGGCGCGCCAGGCCTGCAGCACGAGCTCGCGGCCGGGCAGGTTGACCTTCATGCGGACCGGTTCGCCGTCCGGGCCCAGGACCGCGGTGAGCGGGAGGTCGAGCGGGTCGTACTCCTCGTCGATCGCCACCTGCTGGCCGCTCTGGTCGAGGCCCTGCCGCAGGTAGCCCTTGCGGTAGAACAGCCCGACCCCGAGCAGGGGCAGGTCGAGGTCGCTGGCCGACTTGAGGTGGTCGCCGGCCAGGATGCCGAGGCCGCCGCTGTAGATGCGCAGCGCCTCGTGGATGCCGAACTCGAGGCAGAAGTAGGCCAGCGGGTGCTGCCAGTCGACGGTCGCGCCGCTCGGCAGGGTGATGCCCTGGGTGCGGGCGGCCAGGTAGGCGCGCTGCCGCGCCACGGCGGCGTCGAGGCGGGCGACGAAGGCGGCGTCGGCGGCCTTCTCCTCGAGGTCGCGGCGGAAGACCTGGCGTAGGAAGCGCACCGGGTTGTGCCGGCACTTGGCCCACATCAGCGGGGCCAGCTCCTCGAACAGGGCCGGCGCCTCGCCGTCCCAGCACCACCACAGGTTGGCGGCCAGCTCCTCGAAGCCGGCCAGCGGCTCGGGCAGGGTGGCCGAGACGTCGAAGCGGATCAGGCGCGGGCTCGGGTCGCTCACCGGACCGCGCACCGGGACCGGCATGACCGGGCGGAGGTGGGCCTCGCCGGCGCGCGGGGCGGCCGCCTCGAGGGCGGCGGCGTAGGCCTCGGAGTAGTGGGCGACCATCTCGCTCCACGCCAGGCTGCCGGCAGCGGTGCGGCAGGCGGCGGCGATGTGGTCAGCGTCGCCCGAGGCGGCCACCGCCCGCTCGATGGTGGCGGCCAGCTCCTCGGCCGCCTCCGCATCGGGTACGCCGGCGCGGCGCAGCAGGTGCACGCCGTCCTCGGCGCCCATCCCCTCGGCCTCGGCCCAGCGGCCGAAGCCGGCGCAGTCGCTGGTCACCGTCGGGACCCCGACCGCGAGGCTCTCGACCGGGGTGTAGCCCCACGGCTCGTAGAAGCTCGGGAAGCAGCTCAGGTCCATCGCCCGCAGCACCGCCTCGTAGGGCAGGCCGAGGACGCCGTCGTCGCCGTGCAGGTAGACCGGCACCTGCACCACGCGCACGCGCGATCCGGGGGCGTTGTCCAGGCCCAGTTCGGCGCAGCGCAGCTGGAAGGGGTCGCGCGCCGGGTCGATCAGGTTGTGCGTCGAGGAGCCGAGCGGGGGGGCGCCCTCGGCCACGCCGGCGGCGAGGCGGTCGAGCAGGTCCTTGCTGGGGCCGGAGTTGCCCGCCGGCACGAGGGCGAAGAGGACCAGCGGCTGGCCCTCGCGCCCGTTCAGGCGCTGCAGCGAGTCGAGCAGGAGGTCGTAGCCCTTGTTGTGGAACTCGTAGCGGCCGCTCGTGCAGAGCAGCGCGGCGTCGTCGACCGGCCCGCCGAGCACGGCCGCGGCCACCTCGCGCAGGCGCGCGCGAGCGGCCTCGCGGCCGACCTCGCCGGCGGCGGCGTCGACCACGGCGACGTCGATGCCGTTGGGCGTGATCGGCTCGGCCACGCGGCCGAGCAGCAGCTCCGCCTCCTCGGCGGTCACCTCGCTGACGGTCGTGAACACGTCGGCCTCGCGTGCGGCGACCGACTCCAGCGAGTGCTTCGAGCGCACCCCTTTGGCGTCGGCGGCGATCTCGGGGCTGAAGCCGCCCAGCCCCTCGACCGGCGGCACGCCGTCGGAGGCCAGCGAGCGGCCGAGCGCCGTGGCGTGGGTGGTGAACACCGTGGCCACCGCCGGCGACTCGCGCTTGAGGTAGAGCAGGCCGGAGGCCGTCATCCACTCGTGGAACTGCGCCACCGCGGCGGCGCGGCGCGTGCCGAGGCCGTCCTCGAACCAGCGCTGGATGACGATGCCGGCGGCGTGGCCGAACATCACCGGCTCGACGTAGTCCCAGCCGCCCAGCAGCGAGTCGACGCGGAACTCCTCCCACAGGCCGGCGAGGACGGCGTCCTTCTTCGCGAACAGGCCGGAGAAGCCGACCTGGATCATGCGTGGCGATCCGGGAATGCGCCAGCGGCCGACGCGGGCGTCGACGCCGAGCTCGCGGCAGGACTGGCAGAAGGCCTCGAACCCCGGCTCGGGGTCGAAGGGCACCGCGGCCGGGTCCTCGCCCAGCAGCCAGGGGCCGATGGTGATGTAGTCGTCGCCGTAGCGCTCGACCAGGGTGGGCACCTTGGTCGAGATCACGGTGTGGATGCCGCCGACCTTGTTGCCGACTTCCCAGGAGACTTCGAACAGCGTGTGAGGGGTGTTCATTCGTTCACCTCCGCGGTGGTGGCTGGTGCGGAGGGCTCGACCGTCCCGGCCGCGCTGCGGGCGCGCCGGTCCAGGTCGTCGATCACGTTCATGAAGGCGATGAAGGCGTCGTGAGGGGTGCCGTAGGGGCTGAAGTACTTGTGGACGTCGCCGTCCGAGAACCACTTCGTGCACATGTAGTAGAGGTGGTCGCTGGTGGTCAGCTTGCGCCAGCGCTCGAGCAGCTCGGGGCGCTCGGCGGCGGCGGCGCGGACGGCGCGGCCGGTATCGTAGAGCGCCTCCATGGCGGCGCGCTGCATGTGGTTGCCGAGCCAGGCGGTCAGGTCGCGCTCCATGTCCGCCCACGAGACGGGGTAGGGGATGTCCAGGCGGCCGACCGGGTCGACCCGCTCGAACAGCTCGGCCGGGGTCTCGAAGCGGAAGCCCGGCTTGTCCAGGATCAGCCCCGGGAGGTGCTCCATGAAGGCGAAGATCCCGGTGTCCTCCCACTGGTGCTCGCCGAAGGTCTCGTAGTCCATGAACAGGCCGATGGCGGCGTCCTCGCCCTCGACCTCGTGGACCCAGCGCGCGAAGCGCTCGGCGGGCAGCGGCCACTCCTTCCATTCGCGGTTGCTGAAGCGGAAGGCGATGTCGTCGGACAGGCGGTAGCTGCGCAGCAGCACCTTGAGGCGCTCGCAGCCCTCGGGCCGGTAGACGTGGTGCGGGCTGCGCCAGCCCAGCAGGTGGTCGGCGCCCTCGGCCAGGATGCCGCGGAAGCCGAGCCGCTCGGCCGCGCGGGCGACGTCGTTGTCGCTGACCAGCTCGGTGTTGCGGAAGGTGGTCGGGCGGCGCCCGAACAGGCGCTCGATGCGCTGCGCGTGCGACTCGACCTGGGCGTCGAACTCACCGCCGTCGCCGAGGAAGGCCAGGGAGTGGTGCGAGGTCTCGCCGAGGAACTCGACGCAGCCGGTGGCGGCCAGGGCCTGGTACTGCTCGAGCACCTCAGGCGCCCAGCGCTCGAACTGGTCGATCGCCGTGCCGGACAGCGAGAAGGAGCAGCGGAAGCGCCCCTCGTGGCGCTCGACCAGGCGCAGCACGAGCTCGTTCATCGGCCGGTAGCACTTCTCGGCCACGCGGCGCAGCAGGCGCTCGTTCTCGGCGTCGTCGAAGTAGTCCTCGCGCGCGCCGATGTCGAAGAAGGTGTAGCGCCGCAGGCGGAACGGCTGGTGGACCTGGAAGTAGAAGACGATCGAGGTCATGCGACGAGCTCGCGGTAGACGTTGCGGACCAGCTCCGCGCGGGCTTCCCAGCGCATGCGGCGCACCTCGTCGCGGCCTTCGTCGACGAGCTGCTCGCGCAGGGGGCGCCGCTCGAGCAGCGCCAGGATCTTGTTGGCCAGGTCCTCGACGTCCCAGAAGTCGAACTTCAGGGCGTTGACGAGGATCTCCGAGACGCCGCTCTGGTGCGACACGATGACGGGGACGTCGAGCGCCATCGCCTCGAGCGGGGAGATGCCGAAGGGCTCGGACACCGAGGGCATCACGTAGAGGTCGGCCATGGCGTACATCCGTTCGACGTCCTTGCCGCGTAGGAAGCCGGTGAAGTGGACGTTGCGCGCGATGCCCTGGCGGGCGGCGCGCTCGATCATGGCCGGCAGCATGTCGCCGCTCCCGCTCATCACGAACTTGACGTCGGGGCGCAGGCGGGCGACGCGGGCGGCGGCGTCGATGAAGTAGTCGGGGCCCTTCTGGAAGGTGACGCGGCCGAGGAAGAGCACGATCGGCTCGGGGATCGCCTTGGCCCAGTGGAACTCGTGGACCTGCTCCTCCTGGGTGACGGCGTTGTGCACCACGCGCAGCTTGGCCGGGTCGACGGCGTAGCGCCGCTTGAGCACGCCGGCGGTGTAGTGGCTGACGCAGATCACCCGGTCGGCGTGGTCGAGCCCGAGCTGCTCGAGGCTCTTCACGCGCGGGTCGAAGTGCTCGCCCGAGCGGTCGTACTCGGTGGCGTGGACGTGCGTGACCAGCGGCTTGCCGGAGACGCGCGCCGCGGCGGCGCCGGCGAGGTTGGTCATCCAGTCGTGCGCGTGGATCAGGTCGAAGCCGCCGCGGCGGGCGATCTCGGCGACGACCAGGGCGTAGCGCGCCACCTCCTCGAAGAGGTCGGCGCCGTAGCGGCCGCTGAAGGGCAGGCGGCCCCAGCGCGGCCCGGTCGGCGGCGGGGGCGGGGGCGGCGCCTCCTCGGTCCCCGCGGCCGGGGCGGCCGCCGCGGCGGCGAGCTCGGGGTCCTCGAGCAACAGGCGCAGGTCGGGCAGCTCGGCCTCGCCGTCGAGGAAGCGGGTGAGGGTCTCCATCAGGCCGCCGGGCAGGACGGCGCCCTCGCCGAGGCGCGCCACCGCGCGCGCGTAGGCCTCGCCGGTCAGGTAGGGGCGCAGCAGGCTCTCGACCACCACCGGCTCGACGAAGCCCTCGCTGCCGAGCTCTCCCGCGGTGCGCGGGGCGTCGGGATCTGCGCCCGGGACCGGATCCGGGGTGGGTGCCGCCGCGGCCTCGGCGCCTGCGACGGCGTCGGCGGGCGGCGGACCGTCCCCGTCGCGCGGAGCGGCGGGGGAGGGGGCGCGCCGCCAGGGCACGTCCAGCTCCATCGGGCCATCCGCGAGGCCGAGCGGCACCGGCACCTGGTTGCAGCCGACCAGCTCGAGGTGCGCGGCGTCCTCGTCGCCCTCGGCGCGCGGGATGACGAAGCGCACGTCCACGTCGTGGTGGGCGAGTCCCTGGGTCAGGCCGAGGCAGGCCGTCCCGAGCCCGCCGGAGATGTGGGGCGGGAATTCCCAGCCGAGCATGAGGACCTTCACGCCCCCGCTCCCGGCAGCCCGCCGGCGCGCACCATCGCGTCCACCCGGAGCAGCTCACCGACGCTCCAGGCCTGCGCGATGCAGCCGCCGTGGCGGTGGGGGGAGTCGCCGTCGTAGACCTCGGAGACGTGGCCGAGCCCGTGGCTCGGGATGGCGCTGCGGAAGTCCTCGACCAGCTCGCCGAGGCGCGCGAGCAGCTTCGGCGTCGGTCCGAAGGCGCGGAGCGCGGCCTCGGCCCAGGCGCCGAGCAGCCACGGCCAGGCGGTCCCCTGGTGGTAGGCGGCGTCGCGCTCCTCGACCCCGCCCGCGTAGTGACCGCGGTAGTGCGGGTCCTCGGGCGAGAGGGTGCGCAGGCCGCGCGGCGTGAGCAGGTCCGTCTCGGCACGCTCGACCACGTCGGTCCGCTTGCCGCGGGTCAGCGGGCTGAACTCGAGCGCGGCGGCCAGCACCATGTTCGGCCGCACCGCGCGGTCCGCGGCGTCGGCGTGCCAGCGGTCGGCCAGGTAGCGCTCGGGAAGCCAGAAGCGGCGCTTGAAGCTGCGCCCGGCGAGCCGCTTGCGCTTGCACCACAGGCGGGCGTCCCCCGCGTCGCCGGCGGCCTCGGCGAGGCGCTCGAGGTAGGCGAGCAGGAAGTACCACAGGGCCTCGATCTCGACCGGCTGGCCGTGCCGCGGCGTCACCGGGCCGGCCGCGGTCTGCGCGTCCATCCAGGTCGGGTTGAGCTCGGGGCCGCCGAGCTCGAGCAGGCCGGCGCCGTCCACGCGGATGCCGAGCCCGGTTCCGGCCTGGTAGGCCTCGGCGATCGCGCGCAGCGCCGGGCGGTAGACCTCGAGCAGCTCCTCGCGGCCGCCGCCGGCCTGCTCCCACAGGCGCACCGCGCGCACGAACCACAGCGCGGCGTCGGCCGAGCCGTAGTGGCTGTCGTCCTGGTCGAGGCCGAAGATGTTCGGCAGCAGGCCGTCGCGCAGGAAGGGAAGCGCGCCGCGCAGCACCTCGCCGCAGGCCTCGGTGCGGCCGCGCGCCAGCGTCAGGCCGGGCAGGGCCAGGAAGGTGTCGCGGCCCCACTCGCCGAACCAGGGGAAGCCGGCGATCACGCCCGCGCGCTTCCCGTGGTCGCGGTAGAGGTAGTGGTCGGCGGCCAGCCGCAGCTGCGCGCCGACGCTGCCGTCCGATCCCTCCAGCCCGGCGCGGCGC
This sequence comes from uncultured Planctomycetales bacterium, assembly GCA_964342475.1. Classification (GTDB taxonomy): domain Bacteria; phylum Planctomycetota; class UBA1135; order UBA1135; family UBA1135; genus J029. The sequence goes on along the minus strand of CAYFGE010000003.1, from coordinate 83,980 downwards.
CGCGCGCTCTCCTCGCGCCACAGCGCGGCCGGGTCCTCCACCGGCGGCCCGATCGTGGCCGCGACGACGACCTCGCCCTCGCGCGCCAACGGCAGGGTGAACCAGCCGGGGCTGAACTGGTCCTCGTGGCCGTCGTAGCCGCGGTGGAGGTCCTGCTGGAACTCGGTGCGCCGGTACCACACGGGGTCGGCGTCGAAGGCGTGCGCGCCGCCGGTCGACGAGACGGTCAGGTTCAGCGCGGGCAGCTCGAAGTAGGGGCGGCAGCGCACTCCGCCCTCGATGCGCTCGGCGCGCGGGTTCAGCGCCAGGTTCTCGAAGGTGAGCGCGCGCGTCTCGCGGTAGGGGAGCAGCGGGCGCAGCCGCAGCTCGAGGCCGTCGCGGTCGCCGCCGAGCGTGTAGCGCACGAGCACGGTCGGCTGGCCCCGCACCATGAGGACCTCGCGCGCGGGCTCGGCCAGGCCGATGCGGTAGCTCATGCGCGGCCAGGGCAGGAGCTCGAAGCGGGTGATCGAGCGGTGGCCGCGCGGGGCCCAGGTGCCGGGGTAGCGCGCCATGCTCAGCGGGAACTCCTTGCCCGGCGCGTGCAGCGTCTCCTCGAAGCGCGACAGGAAGAGGTGGCGCTCGGCGTGGCCCGGCGCGACCGCGGCCAGCAGGCCGTGGTAGCGCCGCGTCGCGCACATCAGCACGGTGGACGAGGCGTAGCCGCCGAGCCCGTCGGTCTCGAGCCACTCGCGCGTGAGCGCGTACTCGAGGCGCAGCAGCTCGTCGCGGTCGATCGTCAGCAGGGCCGGTCCGGTCGGGGCGGTCGGAGGAGGAAGGGTCGACGACATCGGCAGACCTCGGGATTCTCCCTGCGCGGACGGCGCGGCGCGGGGGCCCGGAGGTGAAAATCCCGCCGCGTCAGAGCCCCGGCTCGCCGGTGCCGCGGGGCAGCAAGATACCACGCGGAAGGCCGGCCGCCTTGGCCAGCAGCGCGCGCTGCCGGTCGGTGCGGAATCCCAATACTCCGGCCAGGATCTCCAAGGGCCCGGGCTCGCGCGCGAGGCCCTCCTCGGCCAGGTAGCCGGACAGCAGGATGAGGTCGCGCAGCGGCAGCGGGCCGCCCGGTCCGGCCAGGTCGAGCAGCTCGTCGAGCTCCTCCTGACTGCGCGCGGCGAGGTGGGCGTGGGGGATGCGCCGCAGCCACTCCACCACCCGCGGGTCGCGGTGGTTGTGGCGGTCGAGCGAGGCGTAGAGGCGCGGCTCGAGCAGCTTCCAGCGGCGCGAGACCGCCGGGTGCTCCGGGTCGCGCGCGGCCAGGTCGGGCACGCCGCGGAAGCAGCCGGCGAGGAAGGAGGCCTCCTCCGCGCTCAGCCGGTGGTGGGCCAGCACGTGCCCGGCGTGGGTGTAGGGCGTGCTCACCCAGCGGGCGCCCTCGCGGCGCACGGCGTCGCGCACCAGCGGCTGCTCGCGCGGCGGGAGCACGTAGTCGTCCTCCGGGGCGGAGACCAGCAGCGGCCCGCGCCAGCGGCGCAGGGCGGCGACGAGGTCCACCCGCATCGGCAGGCGGAGGAAGGCGGTCACCGCGCGGGCCAGGAAGGGCCGGTAGTAGTGGAAGAACCAGTTCTTGGCCACGGTCTCGGCCCGCACCGGCGCGATCAGCACCACCGCCCGCGGCCGGGCGCCGTGCTTGAGCAGCGAGGCGACGGCCAGCGTGCCGAAGCTGGCGCCGCGCAGCACGATGCGGTGCGAGCGGCCCCCGGTGCGGCGGCGGGCCTCGGCGAACATGGCCTGGGCGTCCTCGCGGACGTTGCGCGGCGAGCGCCAGCCCTCCGACGCGCCGACCCCGCGGTAGTCGATCATCAGCGAGGCGAAGCCGCGGTCGCGCAGCTCCCACAGCACCGGGTAGCCCAGCGCGTGGTGGGTGCCGTAGGTCACCGAACCCATCGACTCGAGGAGGTGGAGGACCACCGGCGCGCCCGGGTCGGACGGCACGAAGGCGCCGCGCAGCAGGCCGCCCGGGACCGGGAGCTCGACCGCCTCGCTGCCGGGAGGGAAGTTGGTCTCGCCGACCTCCAGGCGCGGGAAGCCCGCCGCGAGCAGCGCCGGCGGCGCGGTCGATCCGAGCGCCGCGAGGAGGGCGCGGAAGGGGTTCAGGGCTCCCAAGGCGCTCGAAGCCTACCCCGGAGGCGGGGGCTCAGTCCTGCCCGGCCTCGACGACGCGGATCCGGCGCGTCACCCCTTCGGCCAGGTGCAGCCGCAGGCGCAGGCGGCGGCCGTCCTCGAGCTGGGTCTCGATGCGCCGCCGGCCGGGGGCGTAGGGGCCCCACTCCTCGACGCCCTCCGCCGTCTCGATCTCGACCCGTGCGGCGCGGCGCAGCACCATCCGCACCCGCGTCTCGCTGCCGGCCTCGGCGGCGCGGCCCTGCAGCCAGCCGGCGAGGAATCCCGCGGCGTCGGCGCCGAGCTGGAAGTCGATCCCGGCGGGCAGCTCGAAGCGGCCGGGCCGGTCCTCGTCGGCGCGGGCGAAGGGGGCGAGGTCCAGCTTCGGGTCGGCCACCGGGCCGCCTGCGGGGTCGACGACCTCGACGACCACCGTGGCGGCGGGCGTGCGCCCGGCCTCCCAGTCGTGGCGCAGGCTGCGCGCCTCGACGCACTCCTCCGTCGTCAGGTCGAGCGCGGCGGCCTCCCCGACCGCGAGCGGGGCGTGGGTCGACCGTCGCGTCTCGCCGCAGCACCAGGAGAGGACGGTCAGCGGCTGGTCCGGCGGGACGGCGAGCTCCATTTCACCCGGAGCGGCGTCCTCGACCGACAGCCCGAAGGGGCCGGCCTGGACGAAGAGCCAGCCGCCGTGACCGGCCGGCAACTGCACGCGCAGCCGCGGCTCGCGCTCCGCCGCCAGCTCGAACTCGGCCCGCTCGCCCGGAGCGAGCTCGGCCTCGACCGTCCGCTCGACGAAGCCGGAGAAGGGCGCGCCGACGCTGAGCCGCACGCGGCCCGCCGGCATCGGGTGCTCGCCGGGCCGCTCGGCGCGCCAGCCCTCGTCGTGGACCAGCACCACGGGGACGGACGGCGCCGCCGGCGTCGCGCGCAGCACCACGACGGCCTCGGCCTCCTCCTCGGGGGGCGGCTCGTCCCCGTCGACGCGCAGCGGGAAGGGCTCGGCCGCGGCCCAGGTGGGGAAGCGGGCTCCGCCCAGCCACTCGTCGCGGTCGGTGGCGGAGTCGGCCAGGTAGAGCGCCAGTTCGCGCGGGGCCCCGAAGTGGGTGAAGCGCGTGTCGAAGCGGGCGAGACCCTCCGCGTCGGTCCAGGCCTCGAGGTACTCGGGCGAGCCCGAGGCGCTGAGGCGGCGCCGGGCCAGCGGGCGGCCGTTGCGGTCGAGCGCACGGACCAGCACCGGCTGGATCCGCGGCACGCGCAGCGCCGGCGGCTCGTGCCCGTCCGCGGCGACGAAGTCCTCGGCGTCCAGCCAGACCAGCGCGGCGTGCCCCGGCGCGAGCAGGCGGAACTCGCCGATCTCCTCGAAGGCCGTCAGATCGTCGACCTGGATCCAGCCCTGTTCGTCGCTGCGCGCCAGGGTCGCCGAGGGATCGTGGCTGCAGGACTGGTGCTGGTCGAACTCGGCGCCCTCCACCGGGCGACCGTCGAGGTCGAGGACGCGCAGCCGCAGCGGGGCGCCGGCGGGGTACAGCCGGTGGTCGCCGTCCTCGTAGGTCAGCTGCGAGCTCGGCCAGGTCGTCGCGCGGTAGCCGGGCGCGTGGACGCGCGTCTTCTCGGAGAACATCCCGCCGCGGGCGGTGCGCAGCAGGAAGCGGCCGTCGGCGCCGCTGCGCGCGCTGCCGAGCAGGACCAGGGGAGTGCGGTAGCCCTCGGTGGTCGCGTCGAGGGCGGCGCCGGCGACCGGCGCGAGGCTGCGCGCGTCGAGCAGGCGGCCGCTCTCCCAGCGGTCGGAGCCGGCGGGCGCGGGCGGCAGCCAGGCGGCGGTCTCTCCGGGTTCCAGACCCTCCACGGCGGGCGGGAGCTGGGCGAGCAGGGCGAGGAGGAGAGCGTGCATGGGCGGCGACGGCCCATCCTAGGCCCCCGGCGCGCCCGGTTACGCTGGGCTCATGGCCGCCCCGTCCAAGCCGACCACCATCGCCGCCTACCTGAAGGGATTGAGCCCCGAGCGCCGCGAGGCGGTCGAGGCGATCCGGGAAGTGGTGAACGCCAACATCGGCCCCGAGTTCGAGGAAGGCATGCAGTACGGCATGCCGGCCTGGTACCTGCCGCACTCGGCCTACCCGCTGGGCTACCACTGCGACCCGGAGCAGCCGCTGCCCTTCGCCTCGGTGGCCTCGCAGAAGAGCCACATCGGCATCTACCTGTTCTGCGTCTACTGCGACGCCGAGCACAAGGAGGCCTTCGTCGAGGAGTGGAAGAAGTCCGGCAAGAGGCTCGACATGGGCGCCGGCTGCGTGCGCGTGAAGTCGCTCGAGGACGTGCCGCTGAAGGTGCTCGGCCGCGCGATCAAGCGCGCCAAGGCGCGCAAGGTGGTGCAGGACTACGAGGCCGGGCTGCCGGCCGCGGCGCGCAGGAAGCGGGTCAAACTGGCCGAGAAGCTCGGCGTCGAGGTCGACGCCGAGAGCCGCACGGTGAAGCCGCGGGCCTGAGCCCGGCCGCCGCCGTTCAGGGCAGGCGGCGGAGGCGCAGGTTGCGGAACTCGACCGCCGCGCCCTCGGCCTCGAGGGCCAGGTAGCCGCGCGCCGGCCGGCAGTCGCGGCCGCCGTTGACCTCGGCGCCGTTCACCCACAGGCGCACCTCGCCGTGGATCGCGCGCACGTAGTAGTGGTTCCACTCGCCGGCCGGGCGCACGCGCCGCTCGGTGGGGAAGCTGCGCGCGCTGCCCTCGCGGCCGACGCGGTAGGTCTCGCCGTCGACGGTGTAGTCGATCCAGGGCGTGAAGGCGGTCATCGCCGAGCCGCCGACCGGGAACACGTCGCCGTGGCCGGTGAACCAGTCGGACGGCGCGCCGTCGTGGCTCGCCGCCCAGTTCTCCTCGTAGCCGAGGTCGAGCACCTGCACCTCGATGCCGCTGCGGGGCAGGGTGCCGGCCGGCAGGTCGGTGAAGGCGGACTCGGGGCACCACAGGAACAGGCCGGAGTTCCCGCCGTGGGTGCGGTGCTTCCACTCGACCACCAGCTCGAAGTTCTCCAGCACCTCCTTCGTGCGCGCGCCGCCGAGCGGGACGCCGGTGCCGACGATCGTGTTCCCCTCCTGGCGCCAGGTCGTCTCGTCCCCGTTGACGTTCACGAAGTCGTCGAGGGTGAGCTCCTCCCAGCCGTCGCCGTCGATCCAGGCCCGCGGCAGGGCGTCGTCTGCGCCGGCGGCGGGGGGCGGCCAGGCGGGGGCGGCGGCGGCGAGCAGGAGGAGGATGAGGAGGGGAGTCCGCATGCCCTACTCGTAGCCGCCGGGCGGCCGGGCCGCAACGCCGGGGGCCGGCGGGAAAGGGGAGGGGCCGGCCGCCTCGCGGCGGCCGGCCCCTCTCGGCGCTCGCAGCGCGATCAGCCGGCGGGCTTGGCGAACAGCGCCTCGGGGCCGCGCGCCTGCTGCAGCCGCTGCTCGCGCTCGGCGGTGAAGCGGCGGATGCCGGCCAGCAGGCTGTCCGGGTCGAGGTGCGCCTCGGCGGTGATCTCCTCGCCCGAGCCGCCGGTGCGCCAGCGGTCGTCCCAGTCGGAGCCCATCGCGTAGGCGAAGGCGGTCTGGTGGGCGAGCCACGGGCCCATCAGCATGCGGGCGCCGTTGGTGATCACGGTCGAGTCGAACCAGTCGCACTCGTCGGCGACGCGCTTCTGGTACTCCTCGGGCTGCAGCACGAAGAGCTCGTGGCTGAGCGCCGAGACCAGCTTGACGTTCGGGCCGTCGCCGTCGAAGGCGCCGTCGCGGATGAGCTGGACGACCGAGGCGGTCGAGGAGGTGCCGCGCACGAAGATGCAGCCCTCCTTCGGCCGCGACGGGTCGTAGTCGCGCAGGATGTAGGCGCCCTTGGCGGCGTTCATCGCCGGGTCCATGCCGAGCGCCTCGCGGTCCGGGATCGGCACGCCGGGGCGGGTCAGGTGGAGGGCGACGATCGGCACGTCCCGGCCGAGCGCGGCCAGCAGCGAGGGACCGACGTCGTTCGGCTCCCACGGGTGCAGGTCGATGACCTGGCCCTTCGGGAACAGCTGGGTCACGCCGGGGGCGAAGATGCCGAAGTGGGTGCGCGAGTCCTCGGCGGTCTCGGGGCCGCTGTGGCCGGCCACCCAGATCACCTTGCCGCACTTCAGCGGGCAGTCCTGCACCAGCTGGCTGAACAGGCGGAACATGCCGTACTTCAGGTAGCTGAAGCTGCCGTAGGTGCTGCACGCGCCCCAGTAGCCGGCGAACTCGTGCTCCGGGTCGGAGCTGAGGTTGGTGCTCGCCATGCCGCACAGGATGCCGGCGTTGGCGAACTCGGTGATGCCGGTCGGCAGCAGCGCGCCGCCCGGGTTCTTCGCGCGGTCGTACCAGCCGAAGCCCTCGCCGTCGCCGTGGCCCTTGGCGAAGCCGGCGATGTTGGTGGACTCGGCCAGGTCGGCGGAGGCGGCGACGACGATCGGGCGGCCGTACTTGCGGCGGCCGACGTCGTTCAGGTACGCGGCGACCTTGGCGAAACCGGCGCGGTTCGGCTGGTTGTCGCCGGCCGCGAAGAAGGTGTCGGCGGGCAGGCTGGCCGGGTCGGTCAGCTCGGGGTCGCGGGCCGGGTCCTTGCCCGACACGACCTTGGCGTCGCCGATCGAGGCCGGCACGCTGTCGCCGATCTCGACCAGGCGGTCGGCCAGCCAGGCGCAGAAGTCCTCGTCGTCGAGCAGCGAGAGCGCCGCCTGCAGGTTCTTCGCGGTCTGCTCGCGGAAGGCCTCGGCGGTGCCCGGCTTGCCCTCGCCGAAGCCCTCGAAGCTCACGCCGTACTTGTCGGCGAACTCCTTCTTGGTCTGCCAGAAGGTCTCGGAGTTCGGCTTGTGCGCCGCGCCGTGCGACTTGTTGCCGGTGACGAGGTAGCCGCGGCCCTTGATCGTCTTGAACCAGGTGCAGCGCGGGCGGTCGCCGGGCGCGTTGCAGCTCTCGGCCAGGGCCCCGGCCAGCTGGCCGAAGTCGGTGCCGTCCTCGGCGCCCTGGGTCAGGAAGCCGTAGCTGTCGAACCACTCCTTCGGGCCGCCGTGCACGACCTCGGAGAAGGCGCGCGGGTCGATGCCGAAGTCGTTCCAGTCGAGCAGGTAGTGCAGGTTGCCCAGGCCGAGGCCGTAGCTGGTGTGCTTGACCTCGTGGTGGATGCCGGCGGTGTGGCCGCCCTCGCCCTCGAGGGCGAAGACGCGCACCTCCTCGGCGCCGGCCATCTTCAGCGCCAGGGCGATGCCGGCGGCCGGAGCGGCGCCGTGGCCGCTGGGGCCGGTGTTGGCCTTGAAGAAGAGGGTCTTGCCCTCCATCTCGGCGTGCCCGCTGAGGCCCTTGTTGCGCCGCAGGTTCAGCAGGTCCTCCCAGACGAGCTGGCGCTCGAGGCCGCCGGGGACGGCGTACTTGGCGTCGCCCGTCTTGGCGTGCATGCGGCGCAGCGCCTCGTTGTAGACCGCCAGCATGCCGTAGATCAGCGGCGTGCAGTGGCCGGCGATGAGCACGAAGCGGTCGCCGAAGGCCTTCTCCGGGTTGCGGATGTCCCAGCGCATCGCGCCGGACAGGGTGAGGGCCACCATCATGGGGACCTTCGACCGCGAGCCGCCGGGGTGGCCGCTCTGGCGGTGGTTGAGCATCAGATCGATCATCTGATCGATCATGTCCGCGGTCTTCTGCCAGTACCCGTAGTGGGCCGACAGATCCTGGGGGGAGATCGGGGTGCGGGTCATGGCTGGGTCAGGGCTTCACCGGCGGGATGCCGACGCCGTGGCGTTCGAAGCCGTGCTTCTGCATGGTCTTGGCCGAGTAGATGTTGCGGCCGTCGAAGATGAGGCGACGCTGGAGCAGCTCGCCCATGCGGTCGAAGTCGGGGCGGCGGAATTCGCTCCACTCGGTGCACAGCACGAGCGCGTCGGAGCCCTCCAGGGCCTGGTAGGGTCCGTCGCAGTACTCGATGCTGTCGCCGAGGACGGCGGCGGCGGTCTCGTGGGCCTCCGGGTCGAAGGCGCGCACGCGGGCGCCGCGCTCGAGGAGGCCGCGGATCACGGTGAGCGCGGCGGCCTCGCGCATGTCGTCGGTGTTGGGCTTGAAGGCCAGGCCCCACACGGCGAAAGTCCGGCCGGAGAGGTCCTCGCCGAAGACGGAGACCACCTTCTCGACCATCAGGTGCTTCTGGTTCTCGTTGACGTCCTCGACGGCCTCGAGGATGCGGAAGGTGTAGCCGTGCTCGCGCGCCGTGGCGCCGATGGCCTTGACGTCCTTCGGGAAGCAGGAGCCGCCGTAGCCGATGCCGGGGTAGAGGAAGGGGGCGCCGATGCGCGAGTCGGTGCCGACGCCCTTGCGCACCATGTCGACGTCCGCGCCGGCCCGGTCGCAGATCTGGGCGATCTCGTTCATGAAGGAGATGCGCGTGGCCAGCATCGCGTTGGCGGCGTACTTGGTCAGCTCGGCGCTGACCGGGTCCATGTGGATGATCGGCTTGCCGGAGCGCACGAAGGGGCCGTAGAGCTCGTCCATGACCTCGAAGGCCTCCTCCGAGCGGGCGCCGATCACGACGCGGTCGGGCTTCATGAAGTCGTCGATCGCCGCGCCCTCCTTGAGGAACTCGGGGTTCGACACGACCTGCATGTCGTGCTCGGTCTCGGCCTGCGCCGCGGCCTTCACCTTGGCCTCGGTGCCGACCGGGACGGTCGACTTGTCGACGATGACCTTCGGCCCGTTGGCGGCCTGCCCGATCGCCTTGGCGACCGCGAGCACGGCGCTGAGGTCGGCCGAGCCGTCCTCGGCGGGCGGCGTGCCGACGGCGATGAAGACCACGCGCGACTTCTCGACGGCGTCCTTCAGGTCGGTGGTGAAGCCGAGGCGCCCGTCCTCGTGGTTGTGCTTCACCATCTCGGCCAGGCCGGGCTCGTAGATGGGGATGATGCCCTGCTTCAGGCGCTCGATCTTCTGCTCGTCGATGTCGACGCAGAGGACGTCGTTGCCCATCTCGGCGAAGCAGGTGCCGGCCACCAGGCCGACGTATCCGGTTCCAACAACAGCGATCTTCATGGTGCTCGGGGAGAGGATGGCCGGCGCGGGGGGGAGCCCGGGTAGGGGCCGGCGAGGACCGGAGCCGGAGAAACGAACGCTGCGGGGAGGAATTCCGCCCGCAGGAGCGCCGAACGACCCGGTGGATCAGGGCATCGTAGCAGCGCGCTCCTCGCCCCGGGCCGCCCCGAGGGCCGCTCCGGCCACCATCGCGGCCGGCCCGACGAGGTGGAGCAGGAGCCGCTCGGGGATGCCCGTGGCCCGCAAGGAGGGCAGGTACCAGGGCGTCACGAGCAGGATCAGTGCGTAGGCCGCCGCGACCCCGAGGACGAGCAGGCCGAGCCAGCGGCGTTCCTCGGCCCCGGCGGCCAGCGGGACGGCCAGGCCGAGCAGGAAGAGGGGCCAGAGCAGCCCCCAGGACAGCAGGTCCAGGGCCTCGGTGCCGAAGTAGCCGGCGACCACCGCCGCCCGCGGCCGCCCCGCGTCCGCTGCGCTCTCGGCCACGGCGCGGCGCCCGAAGAGCTCGCCCGCGGCCTCCTCGGGCTCGAAGGCGGCGGCGAGGCGGGCCGGCGTCAGGTGTTCGGAGTAGTTCTCGTCGATGGCCGGGAGGCCGCCGCGCTGCAGCAGCCAGGGACCGGCCAGCAGGAGGGCGACGCCGACGGCCGCGCCCGCCGCCCGCCAGGGCCGCGGGCCGGGCGCGAGGAAGCCGAGCAGCTGGGCCAGCGCGACGGCGAGCAGGACGGCCAGGCCCTCGTTCTTGAACAGCACCCCGCCGGCCAGCGCCAGGCCGGCCAGCGCGGCGGCGCCGAGGCCCGCCCCGCGGCGCGCGTGGACGAGCAGCGCGCAGGCGGCGGCCGTGGTGGCGGCCAGCGCCAGGTCGCCGCGTCCGCCGAGCATGACGTCGGCGCCGAGGCCGGCGTCGGCCAGGTTGAAGGGCCAGTCCGCGGTGAGGTCGCGGATCACCAGCATCGGGGTGCAGGCCAGCAGCAGGGCGCCGGCGGCAGCGGCGCGCGCGCCGAAGGGGCGCAGGCCGGAGGCGGCCAGACCGGGAAGGGCGGCGACCCAGAAGGCCAACGGCAGCTGGACCCAGCGCTCGTCCCAGCCGCCGACCCGCGCGGCCAGGGCTTCGAGGTAGGGCAGCCCCGGCGGGTAGTTCGGGTGGGTCATGATGCGGCCGAACTCCTCGGTCACGGCCGTGAAGCCCGGCCCGGTCAGGCCGCCCTCGGCCAGGATCACCTTGGCCTTCAGCGCGAAGTGGAGGATGGCGTCGAACTCGTTCAGCGGGAAGACCACGCTGCCGAGCACGCTTCCGGCCGCCAGCACGCCGAGCAGGAGGTGCAGGCCGCGTCCGCCGGGGGCGGCCGCCAGGGCCGCGCCACGCTCGCGCAGCACGCGGCGGCCGCCGAGCAGGAGGGCGGCGCCGAGCAGCAGCCCGGTCGCGAGGCCGCCGAAGGGCAGGCCGGCCCAGCCGAGGACCTGCGCGCCGAGGGCCAGGGCGCAGGCGCCGAGCACCTGGGCGAGGCAGGCCTCCTCCCAGCCGCTGCGCTCGAGGCGTTCGCGCGCGGGCAGCAGGGCGCGGCCGGCGAGCTGGCCGGCCAGGACCACGAGCAGGGCGCCGAGCAGGCTCATCGCAGCGCCTCCTCGGCCGACTGCAGGGTCCAGCCGGCGCGACGGAAGTCGTCCTCGTGGCGGTAGCGCAACACCCACTCCGCGCCGGTGGCCTCGAGGCCGCGGCGCAGCAGCGCGTCGCTGCCGGGACCGAGCAGGTTCAGCTCGCCGACCCAGTCCTGGAACTGCTCGGCGGTGCCGCAGGCGCCGGCGGCCAGCGGCAGGTGGACCGGGCGCGGGGCCAGCGCGTAGTTGAGGTGCAGGTACCAGCGCGAGCGCGGGTTGGTGGTCTCGATGCGCTCGTCGGGGAAGAGCAGCACGCCCTCGTCCTCGGGGATCTGCTCGCGCAGCTCGGCGACGAAGCGTTGGTAGTCGTTCTCCAGCCACGGCGGGGACTTCTGCAGGTAGAGGGGCAGCAGGATCAGCCGCGTCTCGCGGAAGATGCCGGGCTCCACCGCGCCGACGCAGTCGACCAGGAAGCTGCCCTCCATGCGGTCGCGGCAGACGCTCAGGTCGACCTCGCGCAGGTCGGGCCGGTCCTGCGCCCACACGATCTCGGTGGCGCCGTCGCAGGCGCTCAGCGGGTCGGCCAGGAACTCCACCCGGGTCGGGCTGCCGAGGCGCGCGAGCAGCGCGCCGTCCGCGTCGGGCTCGCCGATGCGCAGGCGGGCGCCGGTGGCGAGGAGGGCGCGGGCGAGGCGCAGGGAGGGGGAGTCCGGGTCCGGCAGGACGCCGAGCTCCTCGCGCAGGCCCCAGAAGGCGACGACGCGGCTCGCGGGGGCGTCGCCGCGCGATAGCCAGCCGGTGGCGATGGCCTCGGCGGCCTGGACCGGATCCACCCGGATCGGGGTGTAGGCGCGCTCGGAGGGCGCGAAGCCCGTCTCCACGCCCTTGGCGAAGAGCGCGGCGAGGAAGACCAGCGGGACGAGGGCGGCCAGCGCGTGGGCGCGGGCGAGGAGGCGGAGCAGCGCGTTCAAACCGAGGGAGGGGTCAGTCCTCGTCGTCGACGTAGCCGAGCTCGCTGAGGGTGGCGTCGAGCTCTTCGAGGAAGGCGGCGTTCTGCGCCACGTCGGTGATCAGGATCGTGGCGCGGCGCGCGGCGTCGGCGCGCTGCAGGGCGTCGCGCGCCGCCTCGGCCGCGGGGTCGCCGGCCCACTGCTCGAGCGCCCGCGGGGCGAGCTCGCCGGGGTCGGCGCCGAGGTCGTAGAGGTGGCGGTAGCTGCGCTCGGCCGGGGTGAACTGGAACAGCAGCTTGTCGTCGCCGCGGCGCCAGCCCTTGAGGAAGATGCCCTGGCCCGGGTGGTTGAGCTGCATGACGACGTCGCGGTCGTCCTCGGCGCCTTCCCACTGGGCGCGCAGGCTGCGGCCGATGCGGTCCGGCCACGGCTCGAGCGCGGCGAGGTCGAGCAGGGTGGACGCGAGGTCGTAGGTCGGCGCGGTGCCGGCCACGCGCACGCCCGCAGGCGCCAGCCCCGGCGCGCGCACCACCATCGGCACGTGGACGACCTCCTCGTAGAGCGTCTTGTGGTGGCCGATCAGCTCGTGCTCGTAGAACTCGTCGCCGTGGTCGCTGACGACCGCCAGCACCACCTCGTCGGCCAGCCCGCGCGCCTCGAGCGCGGCGAACAGGCGCGCGATGTGGTCGTCGGTGTAGCGGATCTCGGCGTCGTACAGCGCCTTGGCGTGGTCGATCTCCTCGGGCGTGTATTCGCGGCCGGCCTTCCAGTTCTTGTAGAAGTCGACGCCGTCCATGCCCTCCCAGCCGGGGTGGAAGCGCTCGGCGTACTCGGCGGGCGGCTGGTAGTCGTAGTGCGGGTCCCACAGGTGGAGGAACAGGAAGAAGGGCTCGTCCCAGCGGTCGCCCTCCTCGAGCCAGGCCAGCGCGTGGTCGATCACCTGCTCGGCCGTCTCGGAGTCGCTGTCGGCGTTCTCGTGGACGCCCTCCATGCTGCCGGCCTGCTTGGAGGTGATCGCGGCCGTGGTGTCGAGCGCGTTCAGGTAGCTGGCGGCGCCGACGTAGGTGTCGAAGCCCTCGCCGAAGCCCCAGATCGGGTGCAGGTAGGGCGCGGAGAAGAAGCCGGCGGTGTGGTAGCCCGCCTCCTGGAAGCGGCCGGCGAGGTTCGGCGTGGCCAGCGGCGGGCGCTTGGCCTGGACGTGCACCGCGTGCTCCTGCGGCGGCATGCCGAAGAGCAGGCTGAGGTGGCTGGGGAGGGTCCAGGCGGTGGGCGCGGAGGCGTTCTCCCACAGCACGCCCTCGGCGGCCATGCGCGCGAGGAAGGGGGTGGTGGCCTCCTCCGGCGCGAACTGCGGCACGCGGCCGTAGGGCGTGCAGTGGTCGGCGCGGAGGCTGTCGATCGAGATCAGGATCACCGGCCGCCCGTTGCCGGCGAGCAGCTCGCGCTCGCCCTCGGGCCCGGGGGGCGCGTCACCCCCGCAGGAGAACAGGACCGGCAGACCCAGGCCGGCCAGGAGGACTCGGCGGAGTCGGCGCATGCGGGGATTCTACCCGCTGCGGGCGTCCGACCGCGGCGCGGCGAGCAGGCCGGCGAGGAGCGCGGCGGGGCCGACGAGATGGACGAACAGGCGTGCCGGGATGCCCTTCTTGTGCAGCGAGGGCAGGAACCACGGCGTCACGTGCAGGATCAGCGCGTAGAGCGCGAGGCCGCCGCCGAGGGTGAGGGCCAGCCAGCGGTGCTCGGGCCGGCGCAGGGCGCGGAACAGGCCGAGGGCGGCGAGCGGCCACAGCAGCCCCCAGCTCAGCAGGTCGACGAACTCGAGGCCGAAGTAGCGCGCGACGCGGGCCGGGCGCCAGCGCGAGGCCTCGGTCCAGTCGGCTCCGTAGTTCTCCGCGCGGATCGGCGACAGCTCGTCGGTCTCCTCGTTCTGCCAGAAGTGGGCCACGCGCTCGAGCGAGACCTGCTCGGAGTAGTTCTCGTCGATGGCGGGCAGCTGGGCGCGGACCACCAGCCAGGGGGCCAGGAGCAGGGCGGCGAGGCCGAGGGCTACGCCGGCCTCGCGCAGGCCGCGGCCGCGCTCGAGCAGGGCGGCGAGCAGCAGCGCCAGCGCCAGCACGCCGGCCAGGGCCAGTCCCTCGTTCTTCATCGTCGCCGCGCCGGCGAGGCACAGGCCGGCGAGGGCGGCGGGGCACCAGGCGCGCGCGCCGCGGCGGCGCGCGACCAGCAGAAAGGCCGCGGCGCCGCCGAACAGGGCCATCACTGGCAGGTCGCCGCGGCCGCCGAGCATCTTCTCCTCGCCGAGCCCGGCGGAGGCGAGGTCGCCCCAGCCGTGGAGCAGGAACTCGCGCGCGTAGAGCGCGGGCGTGCAGGCGGCGACCAGGGCCCCGGTGCGGGCGGCGGCGGGGGAGAGGCCGCGCAGCCCCAGGGCGACCACCGCCGGCAGGCAGGCGCTCCACAGCGCCAGGGGGAACTGCACCCAGCGGTCGCTCCAGCCGCCGCCGGCGTGGGCGGCGAAGGCCTCGAGCAGGGGGACGCCGAGCGGGTAGTTCGGGTGGGTCATCACCCGGCCGACCTCGCCGCCGATCGCCGTGAAGGCCTCGCCGGTCGGCAGCTCACCGCCGTGCAGCAGCCGCCCCTTCATCGCGAAGTGCAGGATCGGGTCGAACTCGTTGAGCGGCAGCGACAGGGTGGCGGCGGCCGAGCCCGCGGCCAGCAGCAGGACGAGGAGGCGGCCGGCGGGGGGCAGCGCCGACTCCTCCAGCCCGCCCGCGCGCGCCTCGCGCGAGACGCGCCAGCCGCCGGCGAAGGCGGCGAGGGCGAGCAGCGCGCCGGCCACCGGCAGGCTCAGGGGCACGCCCAGGGCGAACATCAGCTGCGCGAGCAGGACGAGCGCCGTGCTGCCGAGCAGGTAGGCCGCTCCCTGTTCCTCGCCGAGGCTGCGCGGCAGCGCCTGGCGCGAGGGCAGCAGCGCGCGTCCGCCGAGCCAGGCGGCGAGGACGACGACCAGTCCGCCGAGGGCGTTCACCGCGCCACCTCCTCGAGGCCCCAGTCGGCGAGCCGGAAGTCGGCCTGCGGCACGAAGCGCACCACGTGGGTGGCGCGGGTCTCGGTGACCAGCCGCGGCAGGTCCAGCTGGCGCTCGGAGAAGCCGCTGCCGAGCCGCTCGACCCACTGGCGGTACTGCACCGCCGTGCCGCTGGCCAGCTCCGGCTCGGGCAGCAGCACCGCGCGCGGGGCCAGCTCGTGGGCCAGCAGCAGGTACCAGCGGGCGCGCGGCGAGGGCACCGGCGGGCGCACCGGCCACAGCAGCAGGCGCGCGTCCTCCGGTGTCTCGGCGCGCACTTGCGCGACGAACTCGCGGAAGTCCGGGTCGAGCCAGGGCGGCCAGCCGGGGCCGCCGACCGCGAAGTGGGCCAGGCCGGCGCCGCGCGCGGCCCGCCGGTCGCTGCGGTCGAGGCAGTCGAACACGGCGCCGCGGGGCATGAGCTCGCCGAGCGCCTCGAAGTCGGGCGCGGCGAAGGCGTCGAGGTCGCTGTTCAGCAGGAGGTCGGTCGCGCCGCGGGCGGCGTGGTAGGGATCGGCGAAGAACTCGGCGTCGAGCTCGGCCAGCTCGGGCGGCAGCGCCGCGAGGCGCGGGTCGTGGACCCGCAGGCGGGCCCCGGCCTCGGCCAGGCGCCGGGCGGCGGCCAGGCCGTCGGCCTCGGCGTCCACCGCGCGGCCCTCGTCGGCCAGGCCCCAGACCGCGACCACGCGGTCCGCGGGACGCATCCCGTTGCCGCGCCAGGTGGCGAGCACCACGTCCGCGGCCGGGCCGGGGCGGTAGCGCACCCGCGGGTAGTCCTCCGGCTCCGGGGTGAAGCCGCTGCTCGCGGCGCCGGCCACGGCGGCGGCCAGGAACAGCAGCGGCACCGCGGCCAGCGCGAGGTGGAGGCGGAGCAGCCAGCGGGCCGGCCCGTCGGGAGCGCGGTCGGAGTCCACGCCGCGATTCTAGGCGGGCGCGGGGGAAAAGAAGCGGGGCGGAGCGCCGCGCGCTCCGCCCCGCGAGGACCGGCCGGGGCCGATCAGGGGATGTAGGCGACGACGACCTGGCTGAGGGCGTCGAGGCCGCAGGACTGCAGGTAGACGATCCGGCCCGAGGCGCCGTTCGGCACGTTCACGTTCAGGACCGCGTTGCCGTTGGCGTCCGAGGTGGTCGGGGCGATCAGGGTCGGGTTGTTCACGCCGAGGGTGATGTTCAGCGAGGGCACGTTGTAGCTGCCGTAGCCGCTCAGCGAGTAGACCGAGTAGACCGTCGAGTTGGCCGGGGCGCCGGTGGAGGTCAGGGTGCCCGTCTGGCCGGCGACGAGGTTGTTCGCCGTCAGGACCATGTCGTAGAAGACGCCGGACAGGGCCTGCTCCAGGTTGACGCGGCCGTGGCCGAAGGTGTTGTCCTCACCGGGGGCGCCGAGGTCGTCCACCGTGGCGTAGAGGTGCTGGCGCACCTCCGCGGTGGACAGGGTCGGGAACTCCATGCGGATCATCGACACCACGCCGTTGGTGAGCGGCGCGGAGAAGCTGGTGCCGCTGACGGCCGAGTAGCTGCCGTTGCGGTTGGTGCTCATGACGTCCACGCCGGGGGCGACGACGTCGATCGGCGAGCCGTAGTTGGTGAACCAGGCGGCGTTGTCGTTCTGGTCGGTGGCGCCGACGACGATCACGTTCGGCCAGTCCCAGCCGCTCATGTTCACGCCGGAGTTGCCGGCGGCCCAGATCAGGATGCTGTCGGCCGCGTCGCAGTAGTCGCCGCAGGTGTCCACCGAGGTGCTGTCCACGCCGGAGTAGCTGACGCTGACCGAGCCCGCGCCGTTGTCGGCCGCCCAGCGGGCGCCCTCGGTGAGGTCGGTCATGTAGGCGCCGCCGCCGGGCGAGTCGGTGGTGCGGATCGGCATCAGCGAGACGTTCCAGGCCACGCCGGCCACGCCCTTGCCGTTGTTGCCGATGGCGCCGATGCAGCCGGACACCCAGGTGCCGTGGCCGTTGATGTCGGACACGTCGCCGCCCTGGGCCTCGGTCAGGCTGCTGACGGAGTTGTAGCCCGGCACCAGCGAGGCGGCGAGGTCCTCGTGGTTCTGGTAGACGCCGGTGTCGACGAAGGCGGCGATGTAGTTCTGGTCGCCGGTGCGGATGTCCCAGCCCGCGGGCGAGGACATGACGGGGTGGTGCCACTGCTGACCGTAGAGCGGGTCGTTCGGCGTGCCGACCGGGTAGGTCCACCAGTCCGGCTCGACGTACTGGTAGTCGCCGGTGGCGGCGAGGTGGGCGGCGAAGCCGTTCTCGTCCAGGCCCTCGGGCACCAGCAGGACGTGCTCGTCGACCTCGGGGAAGCTCTCGACGCGGGCGTAGCCCTCGAGGCGGGCCAGCGCCGCGGCGTGGCGCGCGACGGCATCCTCCAGGGAGAGACCGGAATTCATCAGATCATCGACCTGGAGCGGTCGGACGATCATCCGGCCGGAGAATTCGACCTCGCCAGGACGCTCGACGAAGGTCTTCTCCGGGCTCTGCTGGGCCAGGAGGGAAGGGGCCAGGGCGGCCACCATGAGGGGGATCAGGCTACGGGTTTGCATGCTTTCTCGGGAACGGGATGGAACGGGGATGGTTCCCCGACAAGTATGACCCGCAAACGGCCCCCGAGTTCCCGTTTCGCCGACCGGAATTCGGCAGGAGGGTGACGGTTTCCCGCCCGTCGGACCGCTCCCGACCCTCCGGCGGCTATCCTTTCGGCGTGCGGAGCGAAGGCTCGATCGGGACGCGGGCGCTGGCCCTGGCGGTGGCCCTCGGGGCCCTGCCGGCCGTGCTGGCCTGGGCGCTGGGGGACGGCAGCCTCCAGGCGAGCGACCTGGGCCTCGCCGCGGCGGTGTTCCCCCTCGCCCTGCTGCTCGGACGCTCCCTCCAGGCGCTGCCGCTGCGCTCGACCGGCTCGCCCGTAGCCCTCGCCCTGGCCGTGGCCCTGCTCGTCCCCGCGGCTGCGCACTGGCGCCTGCCGACCCAGGTCACCAACGACGAGCGCGCCGTCCTGCTCCAGGCCGAGATCTTCGCCGGGGGGGAGCTGTCGCAGCCGCTCGCGCACCGCGCCTACCGCGACCCGGTGGCCCACTGCCCGACCCACCAGCGGCAGGTCCACGAGGACCTCGAGCGCGGCGTCCGCTTCGCCAAGTACGCGCCGGGACCTTCCCTCTGGCTGGCACCCTTCGCCGCGCTCGGCTGGCCGGTCGGCGGCAGCCTCCTGGCCGGCGCCCTGAGCGTGCTGCTCGTGCTCCGGCTGGGCCGCCGCCTCGGCCTCGGCGCGCCGGGTTGGGCGCCGCTCCTGCTCGCCACCGCGCCCTTCTTCCTCCTCGTGCAGTCCTCCTTCCAGTCGGAGGTCTTCACCCTGCCGGCCGCCCTGCTCGGCTTCCTGTTCCTCCTGCGCCTGCGCGACCAGGACGGCCCGCCCGCCCTCCAGGCCCTCGGCCTCGGCGCCGCCTCCGGCTGGATCTTCCTCTGCCGGCCGCTGACCGGGGTGGTCTTCGCCCTGGCCTGCCTGCCCGGGCTGCTGCGCCGCGGAGCCGCCCGCCCGGCTCCCGGCCCGCGCGCAGTGCTCTTCGCGGTGCTCGGCGGCCTGCCCTTCCTCGCCGCCGCGCTGGGCTACCACCAGCTGCAGACCGGGGACTGGCTGCTGTCGCCCTACGAGGTCTACGCGCGCGACTTCGGCCCCTTCTTCCCGCCGGGGCACCCGCAGGCCGGCGAGCCGATCGACGTCTACGGCAACGGCGAGCTCCTCCCCGGCCTGCTGCGCCAGGCGGCGCGCTGGTCGGTGACGCTGCTCGGCGGCCTCGGCCTGGTCGGCCTGGGTTTCTGGGGGCTGGCGCGGCAGCACCGTCGCGACGGGGGATCCGCGCTGGCCTTCGCCGTCCTGCTGCCGGTCGCCTACGCCCTGCACTGGTATCCCGGCCACTGGGCCTACCTCGGCCCGCTCTACCTCTACGAGAGCCTCGGCCTGCTCCTGCTCGGCGCGCTGGCCCTGCTCGACGACGCGCCGGCCTCCTGGCGCCGCGCCCTGCCGCTGGCTGCCGTCGTCGCCGGCCCGGTGCTCTTCCTCCTGCGCTTCCCGCTGGCCGAGGAGCAGGCCGAGCTCCGCGCCGCCCCGCAGGCCATCGCCCACGTCGTCCCGGCGGGGGGGGTGATCCTCCTGCCGCGCCCGGAGGTCTGCCCGCAGGGCATCGACCCCGGCAAGCTCTACACCCCGTCCTCGCCACCGTTCGCCGCGGAGGAGACGGTCTGGCTGCGCGAGCTGGCCTCGCCGCAGAAGACCCTCGAAGCCCTGGCGGCGATGGGTCTCGGCGACCGGCCCGTGTACCGCTTCCTCCCCGGCCCGACTCCGGCCGACGACCGCCTCCAGCCCTACGAGCCTTGATCCGCGCCACCGCCCTCCTGCTCCTCGCCCTCGGCGCCTGCCAGGCCGGCGGGCCGCCCGCCGAGTTCCGCTATCTGAACCAGGCCGCCTGGACCGACGCCCACCCGCGCGGTGAGGAGGCCGGCGAGAGCGAGGTGTGGGCCTCGCCCGCCGCCGACCTGCGGCTGTGGGCCCTGCCCGAGGGGGTCGGCCTCCACCTGCACCGCGGCCGCGAGGAGTGGCTGACCGTGGTCGAGGGCGACGGCCGCCTCCTGGTCGGGCCGGCTGGCGCCGGCTTCGTCCCCGCCGAGGACCTGCTGGCCTACCCGCTGGCCGCCGGCGACGTCTTCCTGCTGCCGCGCGGCACGGCGCACGCCCTGGTCGGCTCGATGACGATCCAGGTGCTGTTCAGTCCGCCGCAGCCGGCGGACTTCGACGTGGTCTTCCCGCCGGCCGGCTGAGCCTCAGTCGGCGCCCAGTTCGACGGTCCATTCCCGCTCGCCCACCTGCAGCCGGTAACGGCCGGGCGGCAGCGCGGTGTGCAGGACGACACCGTCGGGAGGCACGAGGCGCGAGGGCAGCGGAGCGGGGACGTCCAGCCGCTCCCCGCTCAGCACGGCCCCGGGCTCGAGCTGGTCGACGAGCAGTTCGGCGCAGCGCAGCGCGAGCTCGCCGCCCGAGGCCTCGCCGAGCAGCCAGGCCGGTTCCGGGGGCAGGCCGGGCGAGTAGACGCGGAACAGCGCCGCGCCCTCGGGCAGGCCGCGCAGGGTGACGGCGCCCTCGCCGTCGCTGAAGCCGACCACCGGCGCGGCTTCGGGATCGGTGGCGGGGACCCCCAGGACCAGGGCGCCCGGCACCGGCGTGCCGTCGTCGGCCCGCCGCAGCCGCAGGCTCCTCCTGGTCTCCTGCAGCGGTTCGGGGCGGCTCAGCCCGGGGTGGCGCATCCGGGTCAGGCGCAGACCCTCCTCGGGCGGGGCGGCGAAGGAGACCGGGCCGAGCACCTCGTGCCCCGGCGCCCAGGCGAACAGGCGGAAGTCGCCGTCCGCCCAGGCGCGCAGGGAGACGCGGCCCTCGGCGTCGGCGACGAGCTGCGCCAGCGAGGGCTCGAGCACGGCCACCTCGGCACCGGCGGCCGGAGCCCCGTCGGCGGTGAGCAGCCGCAGCACGGCTTCGCGGGCGACCGGCAGCTCGGCCGGGCCGTCCACGGGCGGCGGGGGATGCTGCCAGGTCCGCGTGGCCGCTTCGGTCAGGTCGCGGTGACCGTAGGCCAGGGTGGCGGCGACCACCGCCGCCGGCAGCGCCAGCGCGAAGAGGGTGGCCCGCAGCTTCACCGGCCGCCGTCCTCCGCGGGTCGCGGCGGGCGCGCCTCCATCCGCAGGTCGAGCTCGACCTCGTCGTCGTAGGGCACCATCACCGGGCGGTCGCGCAGCAGGGCGTCGCGCGAGCTGAGGTCCACCGTCCAGTCCCCGGTGGGGACCCCGTCGAGGCGGAAGCGGCCGCCGCGGCCGACCTGGAACGGCAGCTCGGCGATGCCGGCGAGCCCGACCGGGCGCAGCACGCCGCGGGTGCCGCGGGGGGCGTTCCTCCAGGAATCGCCCTGGCCGGGGACGCGGGCCACGCCGCTCACCGCGCCGAGCGCGATGCGGAAGTCCTGCACCTTCTCCTGGCCGGGCCCGAGCCGCAGCTCGGCGCGGGCGGCGCCGGTCGGGCCGGCCTCGGACTCGCGGCCGCCGCCGAAGCGGAAGATGCCGCCGGGCTGGCGACCGGGCTGCTCGACCACCACCCAGTAGTCGTCCGCGTCGAGGGCGGCGAGCTCGTAGCGCCCCTCGAAGTCGGTGGTCGTGCTGCGCATGCGCCGCGAGACGGCGCGCCAGCCGGTGCGCGGGTCGTTCATCCCGCCGAGGTCCTGCGGCACGAGGTAGACGCCCATGCCGGCGCGCGGCTGCCCGTTCACGAGCACCTCGCCGCGCAGGGCGGCGCGGTCCTCCAGCTCGAGCTCGAGGGTGACCAGGCCGGTGCCGCCGGGGGCGACCTCCACGCCGTCGGCGCGGGCCAGCGGGTCCCCGCTGCCGAACAGGAAGGTGAGCGCGCCGAGGGCGGGATCGACCTCGCGCACCTCGACGGCGTAGTCGCCGGGAGGGATGTCGGTGAGGACGAAGCGTCCGGCGCCGTCGACGGTGGTGTCGAGCGGGTCGATGCCGTCGCGCGTCGCGGTCACGCGCAGCGGGCCGAGCCGGCGCAGGTCGCCGACGACGGTGCCCTCGATGCCCGACGGGGGCAGCAGCTGGAGCAGCTGCTCGACCGGGCGGCCCTCGAGCAGCGGGAACTCCTCGCCCTCGGCGGGGGAGTGCCCGGGCAGGTAGGCCTCGAGGCGGTAGTCACCCAGCGGGACCCCGCCGAAGGCGAAGCGGCCCGCGGCGTCGGCGGTGGCCGTGCGCAGGATCGAGCTTCGTCGCCGCGTGTCGGCGCCGAGGGGGTTGCGTCCCCCCATCCGCGTGGCCTGCAGCCGCCGCAGGTGGACCCGCGCGCCGGCCGCCGCCTCGCCGGCGGGGCCGAGCACGGCGCCGGTGACGGCCTGGCCCGGCGCGAGCACCACCTCGACCGGCGCGGGCGGTTCGGCGCGGTTCTCGTCGAGCACGAGCGGGTTCGACCAGCCCGCGGCGTGCTCCTCGCTCCAGGCGACGACGCGGAAGCGCCGCTCCCAGCTGCGGCTGATGGCGGGGGAGAGGGTGAAGGTGCCGTCCTCGGCGGTGGTCGCTTCGGCCACCCCTTCGAGCCGCTCCGGGTCCTGGCCGGAGCTGCGCCCGCGCGACAGGACGACCAGCTTGACCGCGGCCCCGGCGACCGAGCGGCCGGTCGGGTCCTGCACCCAGCCGGTGATGGGAGGCATCCGGCTCAGCTCGACCTCGACCGGTAGCCGCAGCGCGTCTCCGCGGAGGTCGCGCTGGGTGGGGAAGTAACCGTCGGCCGCAGCGCGCAGTCGGGCGCGGTCGAGCCCTTCGGGGGCCTCGAGGACGAAGTCCCCGCCGGCTCCGCTCACCGCTTCGATCCGGTTGCCGTCGGCCTCGAGCAGGAGGCGGGCGCCGCCGACTCCCTGGCGGCCGGGGCCGAGGACGACGCCGCGCACCGAGCCGGCGCGGTCGAGCGCCAGCTCCAGCCCTTCGACGGTGCCGCCGCTGTCGCCCTTGAGGGGGGCGGACATGCCCTCGACGTAGCCCGGGCCGGCGGCGCGCAGCCGGAAACGACCGGGGGGCAGGTCGCGCAGCTCGAAGGCGCCGGCGCCGTCGGTGGTCGCCTCGTAGCCGGGCAGGGCGGGGAGGCTGCGCAGCTGGACGTTGGGGAAGGCGGCGGTGTCCAGCTCCGGGACGGGGACCACGCGCGCCGCGGCCACCGGTTCGCCGTCGGGGCCGCTGACCGTACCGCGGACGGCGAAGCCCTCGCGCAGCAGGAGCTCGCCGAGGTCGCGGGTGCGCCCGGGCATGGCCGGCTGGTTGGCCAGCTCGACCGGCGGCAGCCCCTCGGCGGTCGCGCGGATCAGGAAGCGCAGGCCGTCGCGGCGCGGCTCGGGCAGGGCGAAGCGGCCGTCCGGGTCGCAGGTGGCCAGCCAGCTCTCGAGCGGCGGGTTCTGCTCGCTGCCCGGGTCGACCAGCACCGCCCAGCCGCTCATGCCCCAGGCCTCGATGCGGGCCTCCGTGGCGGGGGAGCCGTCGGGTCGCAGGACACGCCCGACGAAGGACGGGATGCCCAGCTCGGCGTCGATCCCCCAGGGGCCGGTCGCGCTGCCGGGCCCCAGGCTCGTGCGGCCGCCGCCGGCCGCTGCCTCCGAGTCCCCGTCCCCGGCCGCCTCGGCCGCCTGTTCGACCCCGGGGCCGGGGGCGCCGCCGCCGTCGGGCTCCGCGCTGCCGTCGCCGGACCCGGGCGGCTCGGCCAGGGCCAGCACGAGGAGCGCTCCGAGGACGACGAGCGCGAGGACGAGGAGAGCCTTGCGGGGCATCGCGGACTCCATGCTACGGCGCGGGGGCACTAGAATTCGCCGCTTCATGCGACTGTCCCAGCAGCTGTTCGTCACCCTTCGCGAGGACCCGGCCGACGCCGAGGTCCGCTCCCACGCCCTGATGGCCCGGGCCGGCTTCATCCAGAAGATCGCGGCCGGCATCTACGTCTACGCCCCGATGATGTGGCGGGTGCTGCGCAAGATCGAGGACATCGTGCGCCGCGAGCACGACCGCGCCGGCTGCCAGGAGATGCTCATGCCGGCGGTCCAGCCGACCGAGCTGTGGGAGGAGTCGGGCCGCCTCGACCGCTACGTCAACGACGGCATCCTGTTCCACTTCCAGGACCGCCGCGGTTCGCAGGTCTGCCTCGGCCCGACCCACGAGGAGGTGGTGACCAACTACGTGCGCAAGCTGGTCCAGTCGCACAAGCAGCTGCCGGTCACGCTCTACCAGATCCAGACCAAGTTCCGCGACGAGATCCGCCCGCGCTTCGGCCTGATGCGCGGCCGCGAATTCATCATGAAGGACGCCTATTCCTTCGACGTCTCGGCGGAGGCGATGGCGGAGTCCTACGCGCGGATGCGCGAGGTCTACCGCGCGGTCTTCACCCGCTGCGGCCTGCGCTTCACGCCGGTCGAGGCCGACAGCGGCGCGATCGGCGGCAGCGGGTCCGAGGAATTCATGGTCGACGCCGACACCGGCGAGGACGCCATCGCGGTGTGCCGCGAGCGCGGCTACGCGGCCAACACCGAGAAGGCCGTGTCGCGCATCCCCGCGCCGCCCGCCCCGCCGGCCGAGGTGGCCATGCACAAGGAGCCGACCCCCGGCGCCAAGAGCTGCGAGGACCTGCGCGCGCTGTTCCCCGAGCTGCCGCTCGAGCGGATGCTCAAGACCGTGATCTACCGGGCGACCTGGGCCGACCGCGAGGGGCCCGTCGCCGTGATGTGCCGCGGCGACCGCGAGCTCAACGAGGTCAAGCTGCTCAACCACCTCGGCGCGGTGGCGCTCGAGCTGGCCGACGAGAAGACGGTGAAGGAGGTGACCGGCGCCGAGGTCGGCTTCGCCGGCCCCATCGGCCTGCGCGAGGACGTCCGCCTGCTGGCCGACGCCAGCGTCGAGGGCGTGCAGGGCTTCCTCTGCGGCGGCAACGAGACCGACATGCACTACCTCGACGTGTGGTTCGGCCGCGACCTCGAGCAACCCGAGACGGCCGACTTCGGCACCGTGCAGGCCGGCGACCTCATGGCCGACGGGGACGGCGTGATCGAGATCACCCGCGGCATCGAGGTCGGGCACATCTTCCAGCTCGGCACGAAGTACTCCGAGGCGATGGGCGCCTGGTACGACGACGAGCAGCAGAAGCGGCAGCCGATCTGGATGGGCTGCTACGGCATCGGGGTGTCGCGCGTCGCCGCCTCGGCGGTCGAGCAGAACCACGACGAGAACGGCATGATCTGGCCGCTTCCGATCGCGCCCTACTCGGTGCACCTCGTGCAGATGAAGGTCGGCGCCGAGGAGCAGGACGCCCTCGCCCAGGAGCTGCACGACAAGCTCGAGGAGCAGGGCGTGGACGTGCTGTGGGACGAGCGCAAGAAGGTCAGCCCCGGCGCCAAGTTCAAGGACGCCGACCTGATCGGTGTGCCCCTGCGCGTGGTCGTCGGCCGCGACGCCGGCGAGCGCAAGGTCGAGTGGAGCTTGCGCGCCGGCGGCGACAAGGAGGTGCTCGACGCCGACGAGGCCGTCGCCCGGGTGCTGGCCGCGGTGGCGGAGGTGCGCGCGTGATCCGCGCGGCCCTCGCCGGCCTGCTCCTGCTCGGCGCCTGCGCGGGCGAGGTGGAGCCCACGCCGGAGCAAGTCGCTCCGG
The DNA here is from genome assembly GCA_964342475.1 of uncultured Planctomycetales bacterium. Classification (GTDB taxonomy): domain Bacteria; phylum Planctomycetota; class UBA1135; order UBA1135; family UBA1135; genus J029. The sequence goes on along the minus strand of CAYFGE010000003.1, from coordinate 58,979 downwards.
CCGCGTCAGCGCTGACCGCGCCGGGCAGCGACCCGCCGATGCTGCCGCCGCGCCCGGCCGACGCGGCGGAGGCGGCCGCCGAGGAGGAGGGGGGCGAGCTCATCCCCTGGGCGCGGCTCGACACTCCGCCGAGCTACGACCGCGTCATTCCCTGGGAGGAGGCCCACGAGCACATCGGGGAGGTGCTTGCGGTCGAGGGGACGGTCGTGGCCACCCACAACAGCGGCAAGGCCTGCTTCCTCAACTTCGCCGAGGACTGGAAGGGGAAGTTCCACGGGGTGATCTTCGCCAGCAGCTTCGACGCCTACCCCGAGTCTCCCGAGCTCCACTTCCAGGGCAAGCGGGTGCGCCTGGTCGGCAAGGTCGAGGAGTACCGGGGAGCCCCGCAGATCGTCCTCGAGGAGCCGCGGCAGGTCGAGATCCTCGGCGATTGAACGGGGCATCGGGACGGCCGCCCCGGGCAAGAAAATTCCCCACTTGTCCGGTCTTTTTGTGGGGTTAGCCATTGGGGCCGCAGGAAGCGATTCCTCGGTGAAAAGCGAGAACACTCGCTAGGCCGGAGCAGGCATCTACACGTGGTGGCGGGGATGTCGGCTCCGGCCGTCCTTTTGTCGGGGCGGTCGGCCGACCCCTATACTTCGCGCCCGATGTTGCTCGCCAGCCTGATCCTGCTGCTGCAGGCCCCCGCCGCGACGCCCGCCGAAGAGGTGGTCCGCGTCGCCACCTGGAACGTCGAGAACCTGTTCGACCGCTTCGACGACCCGTACCGGGACGACCAGCGCACCAAGCCGGCCTACGCCTCGGACGCGCGCCTCGGGCGGCTCGCCGCCATCCTGACCGAGCTCGACGCAGACGTGGTCTGCCTGCAGGAGGTCGAGAACCGCCCCCTGCTCGAGGCCTTCAACCGCGAGCACCTCGGTCCCCTCGGCTACGAGGTGGTCCTCTTCGAGGGCAACGACGGCCGCGGCATCGACGTCGCCGTGCTCAGCCGGCTGCCGGTCGGCGCGGTCACCAGCTACCGCCACCTGCGTTTCGAGGACGCCGAGGGCAAGCCGCAGCACTTCCGCCGCGACCTCCTCCGCGTGCGCATCGGCGGTCCGCTCGACGCCGACGTCTACGTCGTCCACCTGAAGTCGCAGCACGGCGGGGACCCGGCCGACGTGGCCCGCGCCTCCGAGGCGCGCGCCGCCGCCGGGGTGATCGCCGCCGAGATGGCGCGCGACCCGGGCTACCGCGCCCTGATCGCGGGCGACTTCAACGACACCCCCGACAGCCCGACGCTGAAGGAGCTGCTCGACGTCGGCCTGGTCGACGCTTGCGCGGGAACCGAGGCCGTCAGCTACAACCGCGATCCCTACCGCAGCCGGATCGACTTCCTGCTGCTCACCCCGGCGCTGTCCGCCGGCCTGCTGGGTGCGGAGATCCGCGAGGACGAGGCGGTGCTGGCCGCCAGCGACCACAACCCGGTCTCAGCGCGCTTCGCGCACCAGGTCGAGCACGCCGGCCGCTAGCGCCTGCGGGTCGTAGCCGCCCTCCAGCACCCAGGCGATGCGACCGTGGCAGTGCTGCAGGGCCCACTCGCGGTAGAGTGCGAACAGGCGGCGGAAGCCGTCGTGGCTCACACCGAGGCCCCCGACCGGGTCGCCCTCCCAGGCGTCGAAGCCGGCCGAGACCAGGATCAGGTCGGGGCGGAAGCGGGCGACCTCGGGGCCGAGCCCGCGGTGCCAGGCGTCGACCAGGGCGTCGTCGCCGGCGCCCTCGGGCAGCGGCAGGTTCAGGGTGCAGCCCTCGCCCTCGCCGGCCCCGCGCTCGCCGGCCGCTCCGGTGCCCGGCCAGAAGGGCCAGCGGTGGCTGCTCGCCACGTAGACGTCGGCGCGGCGCTCGAACATGGCCTGGGTGCCGTTGCCGTGGTGGACGTCCGGGTCGAGGATCAGCACCCGCTCGCAGCCCAGCTCGCGGCGCGCGTGCTCCGCCGCCAGGGCGACGTTGTTGAGCAGACAGAAGCCCATCGCGCGCTCGGGCAGCGCGTGGTGGCCGGGCGGGCGCACCAGCGCCAGGGCCTCCTGCGTCTCGCCGCAGGCCACCGCCTCGGCGGCGCGCAGGGCGGCGCCGGCCGCCAGCCGGGCGCTGGTCCACGAGCCCGGGCTGGCCACGGTGTCCTCGTCGAGCGCGGTGGCGCGGCGCTCGGCGGTCTCCTCCAGGCGGTGGAGGTAGTCCGGGCCGTGCAGCCGCAGCAGCGCGGGCAGCTCGGCCAGGGGCGGCGCCTCGGTGACCACTCCCGGCAGCCGGTCCCGGTCGAGCGCGGCGTGGACCGCCCGCAGCCGCTCGGCGCGCTCGGGGTGGCCCGCGCCGGTGTCGTGCAGCAGGAAGCGGTCGTCGCGCAGGATCAGCATGGTGGCCGGACCATGGTCGCGCGGCGGCGCGGGCGCGGGAAGCCCCGGCGCCTCAGTTCCAGCTCGGCGCGGCGTCGCCCAGGCTGGCGTAGGTCCGGCGGTCGCGCTCGGTCTCGCGCAGCAGGCGCAGCACCCCCTCGGCGCGGGCGCGCTGGTCGGGGATGGTGAACAGCTCCTGCTTCTCGCGGATGTCGTGAGGAAGGGCCACGAGCAGGACGTCGGCCAGGTAGCCCAGCGGGGCCTCGGCCTCGACCATCAGCGAGCCGTCGGCGAAGTCGATCAGGCCGTCGCGCAGGGCCAGGCGGATCCGCTCGGCCTCGGCTCCCTCGGCCGAGCGCTCGGGGACCGCCTCGATGCGGACCTGGCGGTAGGGCTGGTCGGTCACCGGCTCGTCCACGATCCGCACCCGCTCGAGGCCCTGGACCAGGATGTTGTAGCAGCCGTCGACCTTGTTCCCGATCTGCAGCACCTGCCCCAGCCCGGCCACGGGGTGGACGGGGGGCAGGTCGAAGTAGGTGTCCTCCCAGCCGTCCTCCAGCAGGCCCATCACGATGCGGTCGCTGCCGGCGGCGAGCATGTCCTCGACCATGCGCACGTACCGCTGCTCGAAGACGTGCAGCGGCAGGATCGCGCTCGGATAGAGGAGCACGTTCGGCAGCGGGAAGAGGGGGACGAGGGGATCCATCGGAACCTCCCTTTCTAGCGCAGGACGGAGCCCGGGTTTACGCCTTTTCCTCGCGGAACGCGAGCCCGCCCAGGCGGCGGCGGAACTCGGCCAGGGCGGCGCGGGTGCGCTCGCCGCCGAGGTGGTAGCGCAGGTCCCGCACCAGGTAGCGGCGCAGGAAGTCCGCCGAGACCCCGCGCAGGCGGGTGGCGGCCGCCAGCTCCTCGCGGCGGGGCAGGCCGGCCGCGGCGGCTTCTTCGAGCACGGGCGCCGCCTCGGCCGGGTCGAAGCCTGGCCGGCCGATCCAGCCGGCGAAGACGAAGGGCAGGCCGGTCAGCAGGCGCCACTCCTCGCCGAGGTCGACCAGCCCCCAGTCGGGCTGGGCGGCGGCGGCCTCGAGGGCCGGGTCGCCGATGCGCTGCACCGCGTCGGCGCCGCCGGGGGCGAAGGCGGCCTCGCCCGCCGGGGCCTCAACGGCCTCGGGCGCGCAGGCCCAGCGCTCGCGCAGGACGATGCGGGCCAGCGCGCGACCGGTGCGGCTGTGGGGGTCGAGGGCCACCCGTTCGACCTCCCCGGGGCCGGAGAGCCCGGGCCGCAGGAGCAGGAGCACCGACCGCACCGGGCCGTCCGAGGCGATCACCGGTCCCTCGGTCCACAGGCGGAAGCGCGGGTCCTCGACCGCCAGGACGGAGGAGGCCAGGGCGACGTCCAGCTCGCCGACGGCCAGCAGGCGGGCCAGCTCGGCCGGGGGCGCGGCGGTCAGGGTGACGCCGGCACGCTCGGCCAGCCCCTCGGTCAGCGGCCGCGCCACCAGGTAGGGGACCGTCCCGACGCGGAGCATCAGACCTCGAGCGGGTCGGCGGCCGGCCGCGGCGCGGGCGCCGGGTCGCCGTCCTCGAACTCGCGCAGCACGCGGTAGAGGGTGTCGCGCTCGACCGGCCGCCGCCCGGCCTCGCGGATCAGGCGGTGGATGGCCAGGCGGTCGAGCTGCTCGGGCGTGCCGGCCCCGGCGTCGTGGTAGATCTTCTCCTGCGTGACCGTGCCGTCGAGGTCGTCGGCGCCCATGGTCAGCGCGAGCTGCGCGACCGGCAGGCCGAGCATGACCCAGTAGGCCTTGACGTGCGGGATGTTGTCGAGGAACAGCCGGCCGATGGCGATCGAGCGCAGCCGCTCGAGCGGGCTGGGGAAGGGCAGGTGGCTGATCTCCGTGTTGGCCGGGTGGAAGGCCAGCGGCACGTAGGTCTGGAAGCCCTGCGTCTCGTCCTGCAGCGCGCGCAGCCGCTCGAGGTGGTCGACCCGCTCCTCGAGGGTCTCGGTCATGCCGTAGAGCATCGTGCAGTTCGTGCGGAAGCCGAACTCGTGGATGCCCCGCGCCAGCTCGATCCAGCGCTCGGCGCCCATCTTCTTGGGATAGAGCTCCTGCCGGACGCGCTCGCTGAACACCTCGGCACCGCCGCCGGGCATCGAGTCGAGGCCCGCGGCCTGCAGTTCGGCCAGCACGTCGTGCAGCGGCTTGCCGGCGGTCTTCACGATCTGGTCGATCTCGACCATGGTGAAGGCCTTCACGTGGATGTCCGGCCGCGCCGCCTTGGCCGCGCGCAGGATGTCCAGGTAGTAGTCGTAGGGCAGCGCCGGCCACACGCCGGCCACCATGTGGACCTCGGTGGCCTCCGGGTTCGCCCCGGCCAGCTCCTCGTGCACCTGCTCCGGCGACATGCAGTAGGCGCCGTCGTCCTTCGGCCGCCGCTGGAAGGCGCAGAAGTCGCAGAATTTGTTGCACCAGTTGGTGTAGTTGACGTGGATGTTGACGTTGTAGAACGCCACGTCCCCGTGCAGGCGCTCGCGCACCTCGTTGGCCAGCGTGCCGAGCAGGGCGAGGTCGTCACTGCGGTACATCGCCAGACCGTCGGCGGCGCTCAACCGCTCGCCGGAGCGGACCTTGGTCGGGATGCCCTGCAGTCCGGTGGTGGCGGCGCGGGCCTCGAGCGCAGCGAGCGGAAGCTCCATCCCGCCATTGTAGGGCGGGGCCTCGCGCCCTTCATTCCCGCACGAGATCGGCCAGGACGGCCGGGTCGTCGACGAAGGCGCCGGCTGCGGAGGCCTCCGCGCCACCGGGCAGGGCCGCCAGCGCGCCGAGCGCGAGGCTCGCGAGTCCGGCCAGGTTCGGGTGCAGACGGTCGTCCTGGACCCGGGCCGCGTCGGCCACCGGGTCGAAGCGCAGGACGACGGTCCCGGGGCGCGCCGCCGTCCATTCGCGCAGCCGCGCGTCGGCGCGGGCGAGCGTGGCCGGAGCGGGGACCTGGCTGCGCACGAGCATGGTGCCGACGGCGGCGCTCATGTCGGGGATCCCGCCGAGGACGAGCGGACCGCGCAGCGGCGCGAGGCTGGCCAGGCCGTCCTCGAGGCGCGCGAGCCGCGCCTCCTCGTCCGGGGCCGCGCCGTAGAGGAACCAGAAGAGGTAGTCGACGGCGAGGACCGCGGTCGGCTGGTAGGCCGCCGCCTCCGCCACCTGCTGCGGTCCCCACGTCTCGGGCGCGAGGAAGAACATCTCGCTGGCGAAGGAGCGCGGGGCTTCGTGCGGCGCGGCGAGGGCCTCGTCCACCACCTCGGCGAGCAGGACGGCGCGGCCGGCCTCGAGCTCGGTGCCGAAGCCGGCCGAGGCGCTGGCGCCGATCACGGCGATGCGCTGCCAGGCCGGAGGGCCGGAGGCCGTGCCCGGCGCGAGGGCGCAGGCGGCGAGGAGGGCGGGGAGGCCGAGGAGGAGGGGCAGGATCCGGCGCACGAGAGGACGCCGGAGGAGGAGCTCAGACTCCGGACCGGCTCATCGAGAGGGAGGGCGGCTGCGGCTTGCCCAGGACGGCCCGGGCGACGGGGAAGACGCGGTGGCGCAGGAGCCGCATCGCCTGCCCACGTGTGCCCGGATGATAGATCGTCGCGTGCCCGTGTTCGCGCACCGGCCCGTGGTAGGCGCCGATGAAGTTCTGCTTGTCGAGCGAACCGCGCGAGGCGTCGACCACCCGGAAGCCGTGTTCCTGTCCACCCTGCACGATCTCCTCGAGCAGGATCAGTCCTGCGGTGAACTCGTCCTGGTCCGGCAGCTGGGCGAGGTTGTAGGCCAGGTAACGCTCCCCGTGGAGGAAGCCCCAGTGGTAGGCCACCAATTCCCCCTCGCGGCGGATGGTGGCCGCGAGGATGCGGCCCTCGGCGCAGGACTCCGACCAGATGCGCGTGAAGAAGTCGAGCGGGCGGCCGGGACGGAAGACGCCGACGCCCTGGTCCCCCTTCCAGCTGCGGTCCTCGACGTCGCCCATCTCGGCGACGAGGGTGTGGACCTCGCCCGGCTCGGGGCGCTGGATCCGGATCTCCACCCCGCCGAGCTGCTGCAGCTTGGCGCGGATGCGGCGGATCTTGCGCAGGTAGCGGTCGTTCGGCCGTTGGCGCGGATCGTCGAGTTCGATCATCGGCGCGCGGGAGGCCAGCTGGGTGTAGTAGCGGATCTTGCCGGCGTCCTGGAGTACGGTGAGCGCGCGCAGCGCGTCGGAATCGCGGGGGAGCTCCTCGAGGGCCAGGGCGATCCAGCCCTCCCGCTCGCGGCGCGACCAGTCGAGCGCCAGGGCGAGGAGGTCCACCCGCGCGGCGTGGTCGGTCGCCGGGATCACCATGCGGTCGAAGTAGGGCGCGCCGGCGAACTCCAGCTTCGGCACCTCTCGGCGGGAGCCCAGGCGGCCGAGCCCCTGGGCCAGCGGCATCCCCGCGACCCATTCCCCGTCCCGCTCGGCGACCAGCAGGAAGAGCTCGTGGTCCTCGCCGAAGACCTCGGCCCAGGACCGGAGCCAGGCCGAGCGCAGGAAGAAGCTCGGCTCGCCGCAGCGATGCAGCAGGTCGTCCCAGGCCTCGGCGTGGTCGCGGAAGACCGCCGGGCCGGAGTGGACGAGGAGACGGATTCGGGTCATTTCAGGCAGGAGGGAGGCCGGAGGGAGCGCCTGGTTCGACCTGCGTCGCGCCTCGCAGGGGCGAGGAGCGGCACGAGGGAGGGACCCGAGGAACCGTGGCGACAGCGCAGAGAGCGTGTTGCAGAGAGCAGATCGCGGAAAAGGAGGACGCGGCGAGGCCGACCGGGGTTCGACATTCCTCGTCGTTTCCTCTTCATTGTGCCATCGGCGGCCTGCAGGTCCGATGGGGGAACCGGATTCCTTCGCTCGGCCCGGCCGGTCGCCCGGTTCCGGGGTAGGCTTGATCCGTCCCCTCCGATCCGCCGCCACCACCTCCAGAACGGGCCTTGCGGCCCGCCGACGATGCGTTCTTCCTCCTCCATGGTGGTCCTGGTCCCGTGGACGGCTGCGGCCGTCCTCTTCCTCGTATCGGCCGTTCCGGCCGCCCAACTGGTGGGCGGGGACTGGCTGACCCACCTCCAGGCCGACGGCGCCGCCGCCGGCGAGGGCAGCGGTCGCGCCGTGGCCCTCGGCGGCGACTACGACGGCGACGGACTGCCCGACCTGGTCCTCGGCGCGCCCGAGGCGGCCCCGGGCGGCCGGGTCCTGGCCGGCGCGGTCGAGGTCCGCTCCGGGCTGGACGGCATCCTGGTCCTGCGCCTCGACGGTGCCCGGGCCGGCGCCGCCTTCGGCGCGGCCGTGGCCTCGGTGGGGGACGTGGACGGCGACGGGGTCCCCGAGCTCCTGGTCGGCGCGCCCTTCGACAGCCCTGGGGGCCGCCCCGAGGCGGGCACGGCGACCCTCTACTCCGGCGCCAGCGGCGCGGTGCTGTGGAGCATCGCGGGCCCGAAGGACGCCGAGAAGATGGGCAACGCCGTGGCGGAGGTCGGGGACGTCGACGGCGACGGCGCCCCCGACGTGGTGATCGGCTCGCACGCCGCCTTCGACAACACGGTGCGCCACGCCGGCCGCGCCGTGGTCCTCTCGGGCGCCACCGGCGCGCTGCTCTTCAACTTCTCCGGGCCGCAGGAGCATGCCCACTTCGGCTTCGGCGTGGCCGGCCCCGGCGACCTCGACGGCGACGGCGTCCCCGACGTCGCGGTCGGCGGCTACGGGGTCGAGACCCTCGGCATCGCCAACGCCGGGGCCGTCATGGCCTACTCGGGCGCGGACGGCCCCCTGCTGTGGCAGTACGACGGCCTGCGCATCCACGCCCACCGCGGCGAGAGGCTCGCGCCGGCCGGCGACTTCGACGGCGACGGCGTGCCCGACCTGCTCGACGGCTCGCAGCGCAGCCTCGGCAAGCCCTTCGCGCAGTACGCCGGCGCGGTGGTCGTCCACTCCGGCGTGGACGGCTCGATCCTCTTCGAGCGGCGCGGCACCACCGACGGCGAGGGCCTCGGCTCCGCGGTGGCGGCCGCCGGCGACCTCGACGGCGACGGCCTCCCCGAGTTCCTCGTCGGCGTGCCCGGCGCGGACCCGAACGGCAAGACCGACGCCGGCCAGCTCCTCGTCCTGACCGGCGGAACCGGGGACGAGCTGCGCGTGATGCTCGGCGCCACGCCGGGCGACAACCTCGGCCTCGCCGTCGCCGGCGGGGTGGACGTGAACGGCGACGGCTACCTCGACCACCTGGTCGGCGCGCCCGGGGGCGATCCCGCCGGGATGCAGGACGCCGGCCACTCCTTCCTGTTCGGCTACCACCCGATGCTGCGGCTGTCGGCGGGCGCGGTGTCCGCCGCCGCCGGCGGACGCATCGACATCGCGCTCGACTTCCCGCTCGACTCGGCCGGCCTGCAGTACGGCCTGCTGTTCTCGAAGAGCGGCGCCGGTCCGAGCTGGTTCGCCGGCCTCGAGGTCCCGCTGACCCAGGACTCGGCCTTCTTCCACACCTCGCAGGGTCGTTATCCGGCTTTCCTGGTCCAACCGCGCGGCCTGCTCGACGCCGCAGGCGACGCGGCGCCGGCCCTGGACGCGGTCCCGGGCCAGCTGGCCTCCTTCGCGGGATCGACGATCTGGGTGTGCGCGGTGACGCAGAAGCCGGGCGTGGGCCTGAAGCGGACCAGCGCCGCCGGCGTGTTCACGATCGACCCCTGATCAGCGGCCGAGCACGGCGCGCAGGGCCGCCTCGAGCTCTTCGTGCTCGGGGCGAAGCCCGCTCGCCGGCAGTCGGCGCGGCGTGACGCGCTGGCCGCCGAGCAGGATCTGGTCCGCCATCTCACCGAACGCCAGGCGCAGGGCGAAGGCCGGCGCGGGCAGGACCGCCGGCCGCCCGAGCACCCGGCCGAGGGTGCGGGCGAAGTCGCGGTTGCGCACCGAGCCGGCCACGGTGTTGTAGGCGCCGGCCAGCTCCGGGCGGGCCAGGGCGTGCTCGATCGCGGCGACGGCGTGCGCGCGGGTCAGCCAGGGCATCCACTGCCGGCCGCTGCCGAGCCGGCCGCCCAGCCCGAGACGGAAGGGCGGAAGCATGCGGGCCAGGGCGCCGCCGGCGGGGTCGAGGACCACGCCGAAGCGCAGGTGGACCACGCGGGCGGCCTCGGCGGCGGGCGCGGCGGCCGCCTCCCAGGCGCGGCAGGTCTCGGCGAGGAAGCCGGTGCCGGCGGGGGAGTCCTCGTCCAGCTCCTCGTCCCCGCGGTCGCCGTACCAGCCGACCGCCGAGGCGCAGACCAGGGTCGCCGGCGGCTCCGGCGCGGCCGCGACGGCCTGGGCGACCCGCCGCGTGCCTCCGACCCGGCTGTCGACGATGCACTGCCGGCGCGCGGCGGTCCAGCGCCCGCCGGCGATGTTCTCGCCGGCCAGGTGGACGACCGCCTCGCACCCGGCCAGGGCCGCGGCGTCGAGCGGTCCGGCTGACGGGTCCCAGCGGAACTCGTGCGGCGCGCGGGGTTCGCGGCGCACCAGCTCGCGGACCTCGGCGCCGCGCGCGCGGGCGGCGGCGCAGTAGGCGCGGCCGATCAGGCCGCTGGCACCGGTGACGAGGATCGCCATGGCCTTCCCTAGGACGCCGTCGGCGGCGGTGCGAGGGTGCGCCGGCCGAGCTCGGCGACCAGCACGGCGGCCAGCGGCGCGTGGTGGAGGAGCAGCCGCGCCAGGCTGACCTCCATCAGGAGCTCGTGGTCGCCCTTCCAGCCGGAGGCGAGGAAGCCGGCCACGGCCACGCCGACGCCCAGAATCAGCCAGAGCGCGGGCAACAGGCCGACGCCGTCGCGGCGGCGCAGCAGCACGAGGGCGGCGAACAGCGCGGCCAGCCACAGCGGGCCCCAGGTCCGGAAGTCCAGGAACTCGGCGCCGACGCGGGACAGGACCGACCCGAGGCGATCGAGGCCGTGGATCAGCCCCGCGAGGCCCTCGAGGCTGAGATAGTCCTCGCCCGGTGCGACCGGCATGGCGTGCGCCACCGCCTTCCACAGCAGCGCGGCGCCGACGGCCGCCGCGAGCAGCAGACCGAGCGCGCGCAGGGCGCGGCGGCGCGCGTCGCCGCGGGCGACGACGAGCGAGCCGCACGCCGTGGCGAGGATCATCGCGACCAGGAAGGCGGCGCCCTCCTGCTTGGTCCAGGCCGCTCCGGCGACGAAGACCGCCATCGCGCCGACCTGCGCGCGCTCGCCGCGGCGGAAGGCGTCGAGCAACAGCACCGAGAAGGCGGTGAGCATCGTCGCGAGCGGGACGTCGGCCACCGCGGCGTCGGCGCCGAGGCCGAAGGCGAGTCCGCGGAAGGGCTGCCAGAGGACGGCCGGGGTGAGGCCGAAGGCCAGCGGCAGGAGCCAGCCGCGCTGCGGGCCCAGCGCCCGCACACCGAGGCCGTGCAGGATGCCGAGGAGCGCCAGCAGGAAGGCCGGGAACAGGACGCGCACCCCGGTGTCCGGGTCGGCCCCGAGCTGCACGGCGAAGCCGACCAGCGCCGGCACCAGCGGCGGGTAGCTCGGGTGGTTCGCGGCCCAGACCGGGTCGGCGACGTGGGCGGGCACCAGGGTGGCGAAGTCCGCCAGCCACTGGCCGTGGAGCACCCAGCGCATCTGCGCGTCGACGTTCCACACCGGCCGCTGCGCGGCGAGCCAGAAGGAGAGCAGCACCAGGGCCAGCGCGGGGAGGAAGCTCGGCCACTCCGCGCGCAGGTCGGTGGCCTGCGGGCGGTGGCTGAGCCGGGGCAGGGCGGCGACGAGCAGCAGGATCCCGCCCAGGGTCCAGGCGTTGGCCGCCGCGAAGGGGCTGAGCACGGCGGCGGAGGCGGCCAGCACGGTCGCGCCGGCGGCGAAGGCGTAGCCCAGGCGCTCGGGGCCGGTGGTGGCGCGGAAGCCGAGCATCCGCAGCAGGCCGTGCCCGGCCAGGAAGCAGGCGAGGAGCGCGGCCAGGGCCGGGAGGTTCATCGCGGCACCTCCACGGTCTGCCAGTTCCGCTCGCGGTCGGCGAAGACCAGGAGGTCCGCGCCCTCGCGGGATGCGGCGAGCAGCATCTCCGCCCGGTCGCGCCGGGCGCGCGGTTCGACCACGACCTGCACCGGGTGGGCGAGGTGCTGGAGCAGCGGCCCGAAGTTGCCGTCGAGCGGCCCGGGGGCGAAGAGGACGCGCTCGGGCGGCGGGTCGAGTGCCTTCCACCGGGCGGCCAACTCCTCGGCGGCGCGGAAACGCACGGCCTCCTCGGCGCGCAGCCAGGCGGCGGCGCGTTGTTCGGCCGCGCTCGCCCCGGCCAGCGCGCCGTCCTCGGCCAGGCGGTGCCGCCCGAGCCACGCCAGGAGGACGAGGCCGGCGGCGAGCCAGAGGCCGAGGATCGCGGTCGGGAGGTTCCGCACGTTGCGGGAGCTTACAATCCCGCGCCTCCGGCCCGCCGACCGGAACCCCCATGGCCCTCGACGTCTGCGAATCCGCCCGCCTGCTCGGCGTGTCGCCCGACACGCTGCGGCGCTGGGCCCGCCAGGGGCTGCTCGGCATGCGCGCTCCCGGCGGGGAGCTGCGCTTCGAACGCCGCGAGCTCGAGGCCTGGGCGCGACGCCAGGGGCTGGCGCTGCGCGAGGTGCCGGTGGCCTCGGCGCGTTGGAGCCCGAGCGCCGACCGCCCTTTCCTCGCCGCCCTCGGGCGCGGCGGCATCCTCAGCGGCCTGGACGGCAGCGATCCGGCGGCCGTGCTGGCCGAGATGGTCGCGCGCGCGGCGCTCCAGGACGGCGCCCCGCGGGAACAGCTGCTGACCCAACTGCTGGCGCGCGAGGAGCTCGGCTCGACCGGGCTGGGGCACGGCGTCGCCCTGCCGCACCCGCGGACGCCGGACGCCGCCTTCGCCGCCGAGCCGACCGTGGTCATGGGGCGCCTGGCCGCGCCGGTGGACTGGAGCGCGATCGACGGCGAACCGGTCCATACCGTGCTGCTGCTGCTCAACCCGACGCCGCCGCAGCACCTGCAGATCCTGTCGCGCGCCGCCTTCCTGCTGCGCGACGACGACTTCTGCGCCCTCCTGGCCAGCGGCTGCCCCGAGGCCGAGGTCCTGCGCGCGGTCGACCAGCTCGAGCCCGCCGGCGGATGAGCGAGGGCGGCAGCGTCCACCCGCGGCACGCCGCCTCCGAGCTCTGGCGGCTCGTCGTCCTCGCCAACCTGGTCGGCGTCGCCAGCGCGGCCGTGGCCGTCGCCCTGCGCAGCGGGGTGCACACCCTGTTCGCCCTGCTCGAGGCCTGGCGCAGCGGTCCTGCCGGCATCCTCCTGCCGGCCGCCGGCGCCTTCGCCGGCGTGGCGGTGGTGCGCGTCGTGTTCCGCGAGCCGGGCGGCCACGGCGTTCCGGCGGTGCTCGAGTCGGTCTCCCGCCGCGGCGGCTTCATGCGCGCGCGCTCGATCCTCAGCCGCCTGTTCGGCAGCCTGCTCACCGTGGCGGGCGGCGGCTCCGCCGGCCTCGAGGGCCCGATCGTGTTCAGCTCGGCCGCGGTCGGCAGCACGATCGGCGGCTGGCTCGGCCTGGCCGAGCGCCAGCGCATCCGCCTGCTGGCCTGCGGCGTGGCGGGCGGCATCGGCGCCATCTTCGGCGCGCCCCTGACCGGCCTGATCTTCGCCATGGAGGTCGTGCTGGCCGAGTGGACCCTCGGCACCGTGGTGCCGGTCGCGGTCAGCGCCGCGGTGGCGACCGAGATCGGTCGCGTCGTGCTCGGCGGCGAGGCTCCCTTCCACGCCGGCGAGTTCGCCTGGGACCCGGCCGACCTCGTGGCCTCCGCGCCGCTCGGCGCCTTGTGCGGCCTGGTCTCCGTCGGCCTGGTCCTGGCCATCTTCCGCGCCGAGCGCGCGGCCGGGTGGATGAAGGAGCGCGCGCTGCTGCGCCGGGCGGGGGTGGTCGCCGCGGTGGCCGGCCTCGGCGTCGGCCTGATCGGCTGGTTCCTGCCGCAGGCCATCGGCGAGGGCTACGAGCTGGTCGGCCAGGCCCTGGCCGGCGAGATGCGCGCCGGCGGCCTGCTCCTGCTGCTCCTGCTCGGCGGGAAGTTCCTGGCCACCGTGCTGACCCTCGGCAGCAACGCGCCCGGCGGCATCTTCGCGCCCTCGCTCGTGCTCGGCGCCCTGCTCGGCGCCGGCTTCGGCCGCCTGATCGACTTCGCGGTCCCCGGGGTCGAGTTCGCCGAGCCCGGCTTCTTCGCCCTGGCGGCGATGGCCGGGCTGGTGGCCGGCACGATGCAGGCGCCCTTCACGGGGATCTTCCTGGCCCTCGAGACCACCGGCGGCTGGCACCAGACCCTGCCGCTGATGGTGGTGGCCACGCTGTCCGCCCTGGTCAGCCGCAGCCTGCTCAAGCACAGCTTCTACACCTGGGAGGTGGCCGAGACGGGGCGCCTGCTGCGGCCCGGCACCGACCAGCGCATCCTCGCCGATCTGACGGTGGGGGAGATGCTGGACGAGGAGTCGCCCACTGTCCCGGCCGGCCGCAGCCTGCAGACCTTGACCACCGTGATCGCCGGCACCCAGCGCAACCACTTCGCCGTGCTCGGACCGGAGGAGCAGCTGCTCGGGATGCTCGACATCTCGAAGCTGCGCGCCTTCATCTTCGACGACACGTTGCGTCAGGTCACACCGGTCGACACGGTGATGGAGCACCCGCCGGCGCTGCGCGCGGACCAGAGCCTGCTCGAGGCGACGCAGGAGTTCGACCGCTGCGGTGCCTGGGTCCTGCCGGTGGTGGACGCGGACGGCCGCTTCGTCGGCACCGTGTCGAAGTCGACGCTGTTCGACCGCTACCGCTCGGAGCTGATCGTGCAGACCGCCGAGCGCTCGGAGTAGCGGGCGGCGGCGCCGCCCGCTGACCGATCACTCGTGGCGCAGGGCCTCGACCGGGTCCATGGTCGCCGCGCGCCAGGCCGGGTAGAGGCCGAAGACCAGGCCGATGCCGACCGAGACGCCGAAGGCCAGCGCCGGCGCCTGCGGGGTCACGATGGTGCGCAGGTCGGCGTAGTACTCGACCAGCAGCGGGATGCCGAGGCCGAGCAGGATGCCCAGGAGGCCGCCGCCGACCGACAGCACGACCGCCTCGACGAGGAACTGCATGATGATGTGGCGCCGCTTGGCGCCCAGCGCGCGGCGGATGCCGATCTCACGCGTCCGCTCGGTCACCGTGGCCAGCATCACGTTCATGATGCCGATGCCGCCGACCAGCAGGCTGATGCCGGCGATGCTGCCGAGCACGATGTTGAAGATGCGCTTGGTCTCCTCGGCGCGGTCGAGCAGTTCGAGCGGCACGACCACCTCGTAGTCGAGCTGCTTGTGGTTGCGCTGCAGCATCTCGCGGCAGGCCGCGGCGGCCATCGGCACGTGCTCCGGCCGGTCGACCTCGGCGATGATCTCGTGCAGCTGCACCTCCTCCATCTCGCGGCTGCCGCTGCGGATCTTGACCTGCAGCTCGCCGAACCAGCGCTGGCCGGTGCGGCGCGGGATGATCACCTCGCCGGTGATCGCGCTGCCGGCTTCGGCCGGGTCGTCGCTGGTGCGCATGCGCGGCAGCAGGGTGCCGACCACGGTGAAGTAGTCGGCGTCGATCTTGACGCGCTCGCCCACCGGGCTGGTGAAGGGGAACAGGTAGCGCGCCGCCTCGTGGTCGAGGACGCAGACGTTCGCCACCAGCTCCTCGTCGCGCTCGGTGAGGAAGCGGCCGGTGCCGATCATGCGGCCGGTCACGGCCAGGTAGTCCGGGGTCGTCGCCATGACCCGCGGGTTGAGCTTGCGGTCCTCGAAGCGCACCTCCTGGAGCAGCTCGCGGACCGGCACGGCGCGCTTCACCCAGGGCATGGTGTCGAGGACGCGCTCGAAGTCGGTGTGCGTGAGGCCGTAGGCACTGACCCGGGTCGACTGGTTGCTGACCAGGTCCTCCGGCGGCTTCACCGAGCGCAGGATCACGTTCTGGCTGCCGAGCTGACGGATCTGCTCCTGGGCCTCCTCGCTGGCGCCCTCGCCGATGGCCAGCATGGCGACCACGCTGGACACGCCGAACAGGACGCCGAGGGTGGTGAGGAGGCTGCGCAGCTTGTGCAGCAGCAGGCTCTTCACGCCGAGGGTGACGGAGCGCAGGACGGGGGAGTGGAGCATCAGGCGGGCTGCCGGTTGCGCTGGATCTCGGCGATGCGCCCGTCGGACAGGCGGAGGACGCTCTCGGCGCGCGCGCCGACGTCCTCCTCGTGGGTGACGAGCAGGATGGTCTTGCCCTCGCCGTGCAGCTCGTCGAACAGCCCGAGGATCTCCTCGGTGGTCTGCGAGTCGAGGTTGCCGGTGGCCTCGTCGGCCAGGATAAGGGCGGGGTCGTTGATCAGCGAGCGGGCGATGGCGACGCGCTGCTGCTGGCCGCCCGACAGCTCGAGCGGGCGGTGGTCGAGGCGGTCGGCGAGGCCGACGCGCTCGGCCAGCATCACGGCGCGCTCCTCGCCGTCCGGCGGCGGGTCGTCCTGGTAGAAGAGCGGCACCAGGATGTTCTCCAGCACGTTGAGCTGCGGGATCAGGTTGAAGCTCTGGAAGACGAAGCCGATGTGCAGGCCGCGCAGCTCGCTGAGCGCGTCGTCGTCCAGCGTGGCCATCTCCTGGCCGCGCACGCGGTAGCTGCCGCTGGTCGGGCGGTCGATGCACCCGAGGATGTTCAGCAGCGTGGACTTGCCGCTGCCCGAGCTGCCCATGATGGCCCAGTACTCCCCCTTCTCGAAGCGGAAGGAGAAGCCGTCGAGGGCGCGCACCTCGGTGCTGCCCATGCGGTAGACGCGCGAGACGTCCTCGAGGACGGCGACGGGGTCCACGCTCAGCCGTTGCTCTCGCCGCTGCCGCCGGGCCGTCCGCCCTGCTCGCCGCGCGGGCCGCCCTCGGGGCGCCCGCCGGGCCGCTGGCCGCCGCCGGGTCGCATGCCCTCGCCGCCGGGCGGCCGCATGCCTTCGCCCCCGGGCGGCCGCATGCCCGCGCCGCCGGGTCGCATGCCTTCGCCCGGGCTGCCGCCGGGCTGGCGGTTGCCGGTGCGGTCGGGGCCGCCCGCCGGTCCTTCCTCGAGCATTCCGGCCTCGGCCTGCTGGCTCGGCGCCTCGGCGTGGAAGCCGGCCGGCGCGCTCAGGAGGACGACCTCGCCCTCGGTGAGCCCCGACTCGATCGCCACCCACTTCTCGCTGGCCTGGCCGACGACGACCTCGCGCATCTCGGGCTCGCTGGAGCCGTTGTTGACGAAGGCCACCGTCTTGTCCCCGGTGACGAAGACGGCCTGCACGGGCACCGAGAGGGTGTCCGTGAGCTGGTCGATGATGATCTCCACCGAGCAGGAGGTGCCGGGGCGCATCTCCGAGGTCCCGTTCTCGATCGTGATGTGCGTCTTGAACAGGCGCTGGTTCGGGTTGGCCCACCAGCTCTGCCGGTCGGGCAGCAGGGCGACGAAGTCCACCTTGCCGCGGAAGGTCTGCCCGGGGAGGGCGTCGACGGTGATCAGGCAGTCCTGGCCGATCTCGACCATCTTGAGCACCGACTCGTGCAGGCTGGCCTCGACGATCATCCCGCCCTCGCGGGGGATGGTGATGATCTCCTGGCGCTCGCGCACCTCCGTGCCCTCCTGGATCGGGTCGCCGCCGCCCATCCGGCCGCCTTCGGTGCGGCCGTAGACGATCATGCCGGCGACCGGGGCCACCATCACCGCGGCGTCGACCTGGCGCTCGAGCTTGGCCAGGTTCTCGCGCTCCAGGTCCAGGCGCGCCTCGGCGGCGCGGACGGCGGCGTCCTTGTCGACCAGGCGGGCGGCGGCCTGCAGCTCGACCCGCTCGAGCTCACGGCGCGCCTCGGAGACCGCGGCGGTGAGCTGGAGCCGCCGCATCTTGTCGTCGTGGACCTCGAGCAGCTCCTTGGCGCGGCGCGCGCGGTCGACGTTGATCTCGTTGCGGTTCTTGCTCAGCTCGTCGCGGTCGAGCTGGGTGCGGGTGTAGAAGCCCTTCTCGTAGAGCTTGAGCGACCACTCGTAGGTGTCGGTGACCTGGGCCAGCTCCTCCTCGGCCAGGACGATGTCCTCGTCGGCCTTCTTGACCTGCTGCGGCCAGTCGCCCTGGTCGTACTTCTCCATCTCGAGCTCGGCGATGCGCAGGTTCATCTTGGCCCGCTCGAGGTCGGAGTCGTTCTGGCTGACCTGGATCTGCCGCTCGCTCTTGGCCTTGGTGTAGGCCGCGTCGGCGTTCTGCACCGCGATGCCCTGGGTCACCAGGCGGTCCTTCAGCTCGCTGGCGTCGAGCTCGGCGACGACCTGGCCCTCCTCGACGAAGCTGCCCTCGGGCTCGAGGAACAGGATGGTCGAGCGGCCCTCGATCTCGCTGCGCAGCTTGACGCTGTTCTTGGCCTCGAGGTTGCCCCGCTGGACCACGCTGATCGTCAGCGGGCCGCGGCGGACGGTGGCGCCGCCGGTCACGGCGACCTCCTCCTCGCCGAACCAGTCGCCCGGGCCGATGCCGTAGACCAGGCCCGCCCCGAGGAGGACGATCACGGCCACCAGGGGGAGGGGGGAGCTCTTCTTGCGCTTGGGGTTGCTCATTCTTCGGCGGGGGCTGCGGGCTCGGGGAGCGCCGCCTCGTCGATCTCGATGCCGTCCTCGGCGACGTGGAGGACCTCGAGCTGGGTGAAGAAGTCGTACCGGGTCAGGGCCAGGTCGATCTTCGCGCGGGTGCGGGCGTTCTGCGCCGCGAGGAGGGACTCCTGGGCGCGCAGGACCTCCTGGGTGTCGGAGCGGCCGGCCTCCTGGCGGAGGAGGGCGCTCTCGAGGCGGGCCTCGTTGGTGCTCACCGAGGTCTCCTGGATGAGGTAGCTCATCTCGCTCGTGCGCAGCTGGCGCAGGGCCTCGCGCAGGTCGGCGCGGATGCGGTCCTCGGTCAGTTCGAGGTTGCGGCGCACGTTCTCCAGGCTGATCAGGGCCGAGCGGTAGCTGTTGCGCTCGGGCAGCTGGTCGATCGGCAGGTCGGCGCGCAGGCCGACGGACCACGGCGTGCCGTCCGAGCGGAAGGCCAGCGGCCGGCCCTCCTCGCTGCTCGAGCCGACCGAGGCGGTCACGTCGAGGCCCATGCGCAGGGCGTCCTCGGCGAGGCGCACGCGGCGCTCGGCGTCGACGAACTGGTCGGCTTCGTTGAGGAAGTCCAGGCGGCGCTCGAGCGCCACGGCGACGAGGTCCTCCTCGGCCATGAGCACGAGGCCCAGCTCGTCGGTGGTGGACAGGTCGGCCAGCGGCGCGGCGTCGAGGTCGATGACCAGCTCGGGCGGCAGGCCGAGGAAGATCTTGAAGTCGTCCAGCGAGCGCTCGTAGTTCTGCTGCAGGTCGAGCAGCCGGTTCTCCGAGCTCAGCTCGTCGCTGCGGGCCTCGGCGGCCTCCATGTCGCTCATCTGGCCGGCCTCGGCCAGCGCCTCGTTGCGCTCGCGCAGGATGGCCAGGTTGGCGAAGTTCCGCTGCTCGTTCTCCACCGAGTCGCGCGTCTGCAGCAGGCGGAAGTAACGGTTGGCGATGTCGACGGCGAAGGTCCGGCGGTAGCGCTCGAAGGTGCGCACCTGGTAGACCAGGTTCCGCTCCGCCTGCGTCAGCGGCTCCATCACCACCTCGCGCGCGGAGCCGCGCAGGAGGGGCTGGCTGACGGACAGGCTGATGCTGCTCAGGGCGTCCCAGCCGTCGCCGGTGCTCAGGGCGCGGAACAAGCTCGTGCCGATGTTCCCGACGATCTGGGCGCCGGTGCCGAGCAGGCGGCTCAGGCCGAGGTCGCCGCCGGCGTTCGCCGAGCCGGCCTCCTCGCCGGTGCCGTTGACCGTGGCGTCCAGGCTGCCGTCGAACTGCCAGCCGAAGCGCCAGCGCTCGAGGGTCAGGTCGAGGGCGGCCAAGTAGAGCTGCTCCTTCTGGCGCTGGAAGTCGCGGCTGTTCTCGGCCGCGATGTCCAGGCAGGCGGCCAGGTCGAGGGCGGGGAGTTCGTCGATCTCGCCGCGCAGGGCCCGCTGGCGCAGGCTGTCCTCGGGCGGGTCGATGGAGAAGTCGCCGTCCTGGCCGAAGAGCTCGGCGCGGCGCTCGAGGACGAGCTCGTAGACCTCTTCGTCGGCCTCCTCGCGGTACTCCTGCGGGCTGGCGCAGGCGACGAGGGGGAGCAGGGCGAGGAGCAGGCCCGAGGGCCAAGCGGAACGGGGGGGCATCGAAAGGTGGATCCGGGCCGGCGGCGGGTCGGGATTCTACGGTTGGCCCGGATCCTCGTTGGATCGGACGGAGGCTTTTCCAGGGCACCAACCCGACGCGTCGAAACCTGTGACAGGGAAGTGGCGGGACCTTTTTCGGGAAATGCCGGATTCCTCCTCTCCGGAGCCGCATTCGCGGGATTTAGATGCGGGGGAATGCAGGGGGGGCCTCTGCAACCGCCATCGATTTCCGACATCCCGACAACCCTGGTTCCAACGGATGAACATGCGCATTCCCGTCCTCCTCTCCGCGGCGCTCCTGGTGCCGTCCCTCCTCTCCGCGCAGACTCCGACCGCGGACACCGATCCGTGGTGGCAGGGCGGCCTCTCCGCCACCCGCATGTCCGGCCCGCGCGCCCTCGGCGACGTCGTGGCCGGCCCCTTCGACGTCGAGACCGCGCCCTTCGACAACCGCTGCCTCGGGGTCGAGGAGGCCTGGGACCACCTCTGGGTCACCGGCCGCGGCCACTCGACCGTGGGCGACGTCTACATGATCCACAAGTTCGACCTGAACGGGGTCTACCTGGCGAGCTACCCGCAGAACATCAGCGCGCCGAACCTCGGCGGCTGGGGCGGCCGCGACATGGAGGCCGACGAGCCCGGCAACCTGCTGTGGGTCGGCAACGACAACGGCCACGTCGAGGTGATGAGCTTCGACCCGGTCACCGGCGGCCTGCTCTACCAGAGCACGGTGGTCACCTCGGTCCCCGGCACCGTGCGCGCGCTGTGCCAGGACCCGGGCAGCGGCAACTTCTTCACCAAGAGCTTCGGCGGGGACCTGTTCGAGTTCGACCTCGCCACCGGCCTGGTGGTGAACAGCTGGGTCAACGCCTCGCCCTCCGCCTACGGCTTCGGCTGGGACGCGGTCAACGGCACGATCTGGTCGACCGACGCCGGCGCCGCGGCGACCGAGGTCGATCCGGCCACCGGCCAGCTGACCGGCCGCAGCTTCCCGACCACCCTGGGCGGCTCGCAGGGTGGCGCCGACGTCTACGTCGACGCCCGCAACCCGGGCACCCTGTCGCTGGTCATGCTGCACCAGGCCACGCCGGACTCGGTGGTGGTCTACGACCTGGGCGACCCGGCTCCGCCGGTGCTCACGGTCACCAACCTGATCGGCGGCCAGGTCGCCACGATGACGGTGACCGGGGCCACTCCCTTCGCCTGCATCCTGTTCGGCTGGAGCTGCGCCGGCGGCGGTCCGACCTGGACGCCCTACGGCGACCTCATGCTCAGTCCGCACATCTACTACAAGGGGGTCCGGGCGGACGCCAACGGCACCTCCAGCCACTCGGGGCTCGTGCCCGGCTGGAAGACCGGCCGCACGATGTACTTCCACGCCTTCGACAACACGGCGAAGGTGTTCAGCAACCCGGTGAACCAGGTGGTCGGCTGATCCCGTCCGGCCTCAGGCCGGGACGGCGCGCGTCCCGCGCCCGGTGGCAGCGGCGCCGCAGGCGTCCAGCTCGCCCTCCTGCGGCGCGGGGCCGCGCGCGTCGATCACCTCGTAGCGCTGGTTGCGCTGGCGCGGCACGAAGCCGGCCTCGCGGATCGAGCGCTCGATCTTCTCGACCGCCACCAGCTCGAAGCAGCCGGCCGAGCTGACCACGTTCTCCTCGAGCATGGCGCTGCCGAAGTCGTTGCAGCCCATGCGCAGCGCCATGGCGGCGGCCTCGGCCCCCTGCGTGACGAAGCTGGCCTGCAGGTTGTCGAAGTTGTCGAGGAAGATGCGCGCCACCGCCGTGGTGCGGTAGTACTCGGCGTAGGTGGACTTGGTCCAGCCCTCGGCCAGCAGCTCGTGTCCGAGCGGGTTGTCGCCGGGCTGGAAGGTCCAGTCGATGAAGGCGGTGAAGCCGCCGGTGCGGTCCTGGACCTGCCGCAGGCGGTCGAGGTGCTCGATGCGGTCGGCGACGGTCTCGACGTGGCCGAACATCATCGTGGCCGTGGTGCGCATGCCGAGTTCGTGGGCCTCCTCCATGACGCGCAGCCACTCGTCGGTGGTCGCCTTCCGCGGCGCGATCTTCTCGCGCACCGACTCGACCAGGATCTCGGCGCCGCCGCCGGGCATCGAGTCCATGCCGGCGGCCTGCAGGCGGCGCAGCACCTCGCGGGTGGTGGTCTTGGAGACGTGCGAGAGGTGCACGATCTCGGGCGGGCTCATGGCGTGGAGGTGGAGCCCGGGCCAGCGCGCCTTGAGGTCGCGGAAGAGCTCCTCGAACCAGTCGGTGCCGAGGCGGGGGTGGTGGCCGCCCTGCATGAGGATCTGCACGCCGCCGACGTCCACCGTCTCCTGGACCTTGCGGTGGATCGTCTCGCGGTCGAGCACGTAGCCCTTCTCGGTGTCCTTCGGCTTGGCGTAGAAGGCGCAGAAGCTGCAGTCGGTGACGCAGACGTTGGTCGGGTTCAGGTTGCGGTCGATGATGTAGGTCACGACCGGCTCGGGGTGCTTGCGGCGGCGCACCTCGTCGGCGAGCAGGCCGAGGGTGGCGATGTCGGCCCGCTCATGGAGGGCGAGCGCCTCCTGCGGGCTGATCCGCTCCCCTTCCCAGACCTTGGCGGCGATGGACTGGAGTTCCATGGGGGCAGTCTAGAGGTCCCCGCAGGTGATCTGGAGGCGGAGATGGTCGTCGCGCCGGCCAGAAAGGCCAGGAACCATGTCGCCCGATTTCGTTTTTTTTCTCGGAGATATACGAAAATGCATTCTGGGACGCCGCTCCCCTGGTATAGCTGGAGGAGGCTCCCCCGGAGCCCCCTCCCCATTCTCCTCCTTGATCTCCCCTGAAGGAGCACCATGCAGAAGATGCGATTCCTGATTCCCTTGGCCGTCGGCCTCAGCGCCGCGGCCCTCTCCGCCCAGGTCGACGAGACCGACCCCAGCGGCATTCTCGGCGCCGGGAGCCTCGGTTCCGGTCGCGCTCTCGGCGACCTGATCGCCGGTCCCTTCGACGTCGAGACCGCCCCCTTCGACAACCGCTGCCTCGGCGTCGAGGAAGCCTGGGGCCACTTCTGGGTCACCGGCCGCGGCCACTCGACCGTGGGCGACGTCTACATGATCCACAAGTTCGACATGAACGGCGTCTACCTCGCGAGCTACCCGCAGAACGTCAGCACGGTCAACCTGGCCGGCTGGGGCGGCCGTGACATGGAGGCCGACGACGCCAGCAACACGCTGTGGGTCGGCAACGACAACGGCTACGTCGAGGTCATGACCTACGACCCCGTCACCGGCGGCCTGGTCTACGGCAGCACGGTCGTGACCGGTGTGACCGGCACCGTGCGCGCCCTGTGCCGCAACACGGCGACCGGCAACTTCTTCACGAAGAGCTTCACCTCGCCGACCTACGAGTTCGACATGGCCACCGGCACGGTGATCAACACCTTCACCAACAGGGCCATCTCGGCCTACGGCATGGGGTACGACGCCAACAAGGGCACGATCTGGTCGACCGATTCCACGGCTTCGGTCACCGAGATGGACCCGGCGACGGGCTTCGGCACCGGCTTCGGCTTCGGCACCGCGCTCGGCGGCAGCCAGGGCGGCGCGGACGTCTACAGCGACTCCCGCAACCCGAACGGCCTGTCGATCGTGACGCTCCACCAGACGACGCCGGACCAGATCGCGGTCTACGACACGGTCGGCACTCCGCCCCCGCCCTTCCCGAACCTGCCCGCCGCCTTCGTGGCCGCGGCCGGTTACTTCGACGACTTCGAGTCCTACGGCGGCGTGCTCCCCGGCCACATGGCCGAGAACGAGCTGGCCGCGGCCACGGGCCTCGCGGATCCGGAGGCCTACGTCGACATCGCCGGCAGCTCGGGCCTCGGCGCCGCCAGCGGCACCGCCTGCCTGGAGATGGGCCTGCTGCCCACCTCGAACAACTACCACGACGTGCGCAACGCCCTGGTCCTGGGCATGAACGGCGCCGGCGCGAGCGCGCTGGAGCTCGACTTCCAGGCCATCGACCACGGCGAGGAGACCGACACCTGGGACGGTGTCTTCCTGTCCGAGGACGGCATCACCTGGACGCAGGCCTACGGCCCGTGGACCTCGCTGACCGCAGCCTGGCAGCCGGTGTCGGTGGGGGACATCTCCGCCCTCGGCGTGAACACCAGCGGGGACTTCTACCTGCTGTTCGGGCAGGACGACAACTTCCCGTACGGCTACCTCGACGGCCTGGGCGTCGACGACATCAACATCGTCGACCCGCCGCCCCCCGGCCCGAACATGAGCATCACCGGGCTGAGCGCCGGCAACGTGGCCACGATCTCGGTGAGCAACTGCTCCGCCGGCGGCGCGGTCCGGATCGGCTACTCGCTGGTGGGCGGTGGCCCGACCACGACGCCTTTCGGCGACCTGCTGCTGACCCCGCCCTACAAGGAGCTGCCGTCCATCACGGCCGACGCCTCCGGCAACGGCTCGCTGGCCGCTCCCGTCCCGCCCGGCACCACCGGTGTGTCGGTGTGGCTGCACGGCATGGACGTGGCCTCGGTCACCTTCCTGAACGGCCTGGCCGAAGTCATCGGCTGACCCGGACTCCCGCGTCCGACTTCGAGGTCCCTCCCCGCTGGGAGGGACCTCTTCTGCTTCCTGGCCTCCTGGGCCAGGAGGGATCCTCGTTGTCACGAACGATGTCCCAACGAGTGTGCGGGTTTTGGGCGGATTGCGCCCCCGTTCCGGCGGATGCGTCCTAGCTTGGAGGAAAACACCGTGCGGCGCCCTGCCGCCGGTTCTCGTTCCTTCGAAACCTCGTTTCCTGGAGACATGCGAAGCACCTCCTTTCTGACGGCATTCCTCGCGCTGGCGCTCTCCGCCGGCGCGGTGGCGCAGACCGCGGACGTGGACCCGACCGGGTCCCACGCGATCGGCGCCACGCAGTACGGCGCCTCCACGCGCGGACACGGCGACCTCGTCGCCGGCCCCTGGGACGTCGAGACCGGCCCCTTCGACAACCGTTGCCTCGGTGTCGAGGAGGCCTGGGGACACTACTGGGTCACCGGACGCGGCCACTCCACGGTCGGTGACAACTAAATGATCCACAAGTACGACATGGCCGGGAACTACCTGGTCAGCTACCCGCAAAACGTCAGCGCGATCAACGTCGGCGGCTGGGGCGGGCGCGACATGGAGGCCGACGAGGCCACCAACCAGCTGTGGGTCGGCAACGACAGCGGCTATGTCGAGGAGATGACCTATGACCCGGTGACGGGCGGCCTGCTCTACGGCACGACCTACATGACCTCGGTCACGGGCACGGTGCGCGCGCTGTGCCGCAACCCGAACACGGGCAACTTCTTCACCAAGAGCTTCACCAGCGACATGTACGAGTTCGACCTGCTGACGGGGGTGGTGGTCAACACCTTCGTCAACACGGGCGTCTCCTCCTACGGCATGGGCTGGGACTACGCCCAGAACACGATCTGGTCGACCGACGACCTCACCTCGGCCACCGAGCTGGATCCGCTCACCGGTCTCGAGACGGGGCGGGGCTTCTCCACCGCCCTGGCCGGCTCGCAGGGGGGCGCGGACGTCTACAACGACCCGCTCAACACCAACGGTCCTTCGATCGTGATGCTCCACCAGGCCACGCCCGACCAGATCGCGGTGTACGACACCTCCGGTTCGCCGCCTCCGCCTCCGCCTCCCTTCCCGAACCTGCCGGCCACCTTCGTGGGCGCGGCGAACTACTTCGACGACTTCGAGTCCTACGGCGGCGTCCTGCCGCCCCACATGGCCGAGAACGAGCTCGACGCGGCCACCGGCCTCGCTGACCCGGAGGCCTACGTCGACATCGCAGGCAGCTCGGGCCTCGGCGCCTGGAGCGGCACCGCCTGCCTCGAGATGGGCCTCCTGCCCACGTCGAACAACTACCACAACGTCCGCAACGGCCTCGTGCTGGGCCTGAACGGGGCCGGCGCCTATGCGCTCGACCTCGACTTCCAGGCCATCGACCACGGCGAGGAGACGCAGACCTGGGACGGCGTGTGGCTGTCCGAGGACGGCGTGAACTGGGTGCAGGCCTACGGCCCGTGGACCTCGTTGCTCAGCTCCTGGCAGCCGGTCGTGGTGGGTGACCTGATGGGCTTCGGCGTGAACACCGGCGGGGACTTCTACCTGCTGTTCGCGCAGGAGGACAACTTCCCGTACGGCTACCTGGACGGCATCGGCGTGGACGACGTCAACCTCGTCGACCCCGGTCCTCCCGGACCGCAGCTCGCCCTCACCGGCCTCGTCGCCGGCGGGTCGGCGACCCTCTCGGTCTCGAACTGCACGCCCGGCGGGATGGTGCGCAGCGGCTACTCGATCCACGGCGGCGGTCCGACCTCGACCATCGCCGGCGACCTGCTGCTGACGCCGCCCTACATGGAGCTGCCGAAGATGACCGCGGACGCCGCGGGCGCCGCCTCCCTGGCGGTCCCGGTGCCTCCCGGCACCACCGGCATCTCGGTCTGGGTGCACGCCCTCGACCTCGGCTCGCTGACCTTCACCAACGGTCTGGCCGAAGTGATCGGCTGATCCGCGCGAGCGGAACCGAGGCTCTCCCCCCGCGAGGGGGGAGGGCCTCCTCCCCCGGCGCGGCGCGTCCGCGCCCCTCCTGCACACCTGCTCTCCGGTACCCATGGACGCCCTCTCCCGTGTCTTCCTCTTCTCCGCAATGACCGCGCTCGCCGCCGCGGCTCCGGCCCAGCAGGCGGACGAGACCGGTCCTCCGAGCGGCTCGGCGCTGGCCCGCCTCGCGGGCGGCGCGCCGCGCGCGCTCGGCACCACCATCGCCGGGCCCTACGACGTCGAGACCCCGACCAACGACAACCGCTGTCTCGGCGTCGAGGAGGCCTGGGGCCACTTCTGGGTCACCGGCCGCGGCCACACCACGGTCGGCGACAACTGGATGGTCCACAAGTTCGACCACGACGGGAACTGGCTGGCCAGCTTCCCGCAGGTCCTCCCGCCGCTGAACGGCGGCGGCTGGGGCGGCCGCGACCTCGAGGCCGACGAGCCCGCCAACACGCTGTGGATCGGCAACGACCTCGGCAAGGTCGAGGTGCAGACCTACGACCCGGTCACCGGCGGCCTGCTCTACACCGGCACGGTGGCGACGCAGGTCTCGGGCACGGTCCGCGCGCTGTGCCGCGACCCGAACAGCGGCCTGTTCTTCACCAAGAGCTTCACCGCGCCGATGGTCCTGTTCGACATGGGGACCGGGGCCGTGGTGAACAGCTGGTCCTACACGGTGCCCTCCGCCTACGGCTTCGGCTGGGACCCGGGCAGCGGCACGCTCTGGTCGACCGACGACCTCGGCGACGCCATCGAGCTGGACCCCGCGACGGCCACGCCGACCGGCCGCGGCTTCACCGGCCTCGGCGGCTCGCAGGGCGGCGCCGACGTCTACTTCGACGCGCGCAACCCCGGCTCCTGGTCGCTGGTCATGCTCGACCAGGGCGCGCCCGACACGATCACCGTCTACGACGTCGCCAGCCCCTACGCCGGCGGCCCCGCGCTTGCGGTGAGCAACCTGGTCGCCGGCCAGCTGGTCACGATCACCGTGGACCAGGCCACCCCGAACGGCCTGGTGCGCCACGGCTACTCCCTCGCGGGAGGCGGGCCGACCTCGACCCCGCTGGGCGACCTGCTGCTCAGCCCTCCCTTCAAGGAGTTGCCGGCGATGACCGCCGACGGCGCCGGCCACGCCAGCTTCCAGGCCCCCGTCCCGCCCGCCGCGAGCGGCCGGACGGTCTGGCTCCACGCCCTGGACCTGGGATCCCTCACCTTCACCAACGGACTTTCCCAGGTCATCGGCTGACCGGGAGGACTCGACCATGAGCACCATCAGCACCCTGCTCCTGCTCGCCGCCCTCGCGGCGCAGGCCACCGAGGCCGACCCCGACGCCGCGCCGCGGCAGGCCCTGCGCGGCCTGGGCACCGTCGTCGCCGGACCCTTCGACGTCGAGACCGCGGCGAACGACAACCGCTGCCTCGGGGTGGAGGAGGCCTGGGGCCACTACTGGGTCACCGGCCGCGGC
Organism: uncultured Planctomycetales bacterium; assembly: GCA_964342475.1. Taxonomy (GTDB): domain Bacteria; phylum Planctomycetota; class UBA1135; order UBA1135; family UBA1135; genus J029. The sequence continues at coordinate 31,318 of CAYFGE010000003.1, read as the reverse complement.
CACACCTCGGTCGGCGACGTCTACATGATCCACAAGTACACCCACGCCGGGGTCTACGTCGCCAGCTACCCGCAGAACGTGAGCGCGGCGAACCTCGGCGGCTGGGGAGGCCGCGACATGGAGGCCGACGACGCGGCGAACACGCTGTGGGTCGGCAACGACAACGGCTACGTCGAGGTGATGGACCACGACCCGGTCACCGGGGGCCTGGTCTACAACTCGACGGTGATCACCCAGGTCGGCGCCACGGTCCGGGCGCTGTGCCGCAACACCGCCAGCGGCAACTTCTTCTGCAAGGACTTCGGCGGCGACCTGTTCGAGTTCGACATGGCCACCGGTTTCCTGGTCAACATCTTCACGCTGACCACGGTGTCCGCCTACGGCCTGGCCTACGACGCGGCCAAGAACACGCTGTGGGCCACCGACTCGGGGACCATGCTGGTCGAGATCGACCCGGCCACCGGCACGGAGACGGGCGTCGGTTTCGGCACCGTGCTCGGCGGCGCGCCGGGCGGCGCGGACTTCTACCAGGACCCGCGCAACCCGAACTCCGCGTCCCTGGTCGTGCTGCACCAGATCGCCCCGGACCGCATCGTGGTCTACGACACGATCGGCCCGCCCGGCGCCCTGAACTGGACGGTCAACCTGCCCACGGCCTTCCTCCCGGCCGCGGCCTACGCCGACGGCTTCGAGAGCTACGGCGGGGTGATCCCGCCGCACATGGCGCGCACCGCGGTCAACCCGGCGACCGGATACCCGGACGCCGAGGCCTGGTGCGTGATCGACGGCGGCTCGGGCCTCGGCGCGGCCAGCGGCACCGCCTGCCTCGAGATGGGCCTGCTGCCCACCTCGAACAACTACCACGACGTGCGCAACGCGCTGGTCCTCGGACTCGACGGCACCGGGTGGACGACGATGACGCTGGACTTCCAGGCCAAGGACTACGGCGAGGAGGCCCAGTCCATCGACGGCGTGTGGGTGTCGGACGACGGCCTGAGCTGGACGCAGGTCTACTCCGACTGGGGCGCGCTGCCCAACGGGAGCTGGTCCCTGGTCAGCGGCCTCGACCTGAGCAGCGCGGGACCGTCCACGCAAGGGGACTTCTACCTCATGTTCGCGCAGGAGGACAACTACCCCTACGGCAACCTCGACGGCGTCGGGGTGGACGAGATCCTCGTCACCGGCTCCGGCGCGACCACGCCGGGGCTGAGCGTGAGCAACCTGGTCGCCGGCCAGGTGGTCACCATCTCGGTCGACCGCGCCACGCCGGGCGGCCGCGTGCGCCACGGCTACTCGCTGCGCGGCGGGGGGCCGGTCTCGACCGTGTACGGCGACCTGCTGCTCAGCCCGCCCTATGTCGAGCTGCCCTTCATGACGGCCGACGCCGCCGGGCACGCCAGCTTCGCCGCTCCGGTCCCGCCCGGGACCACGGGGCGCGCGGTCTGGCTGCACGCGATGGACCTCGGCAGCCTCACCTTCACCAACGGGGTCGCGGCGACGATCGGCTGATCGCAGCGGTGGACTCCGGAGGGAGGAGCGTGGCCGACGCTCCTCCCTCGTTCAATTCACCTCGGGCGTGTCGGGCCGGTGCCGCAGCCAACGCAGACCCGGGTCCTGCTGCGCCATCAGGCGGCCCCACAGCGCGGCCGGGTCCGGGTCGAAGGCCACCTCCGGCCCGCCCGGCGCCACGCGCCAGGTCCCCTCGGCCATCTCGCCGTCGAGCTGGCCGCCGTCCCACCCCGTGTAGCCGAGGAAGAAGCGCACCGGGCGTCCCTGTTCGTGGACCTCGAGCAGCTCCTCGAGCACCCCGCCGAACTCGACGCCGGGGCAGACGGCGATGCACTCGTCGAGGCCGGCCGGGCCGCCGTGGAGGGCGTGCAGCTTTTCGAGCGCGACCGGGCCGCCCCAGGAGAGGCCCATGCCGAGCTCGGCGCAGGCGTCGGCGTCGGGCAGCAGGCGCGACAGCGGCACGTCGAGCGGCCGGTTGAGGATCAGGCCGAGGCTGCCACCCTCGTCGTGGGCGCACAGCAGGACGACGGCCTCCTCGAAGTTCGGGTCGACGAGGTCCGTCTCGGCGAGCAGGACCACGCCGGGGCGGAGCTCGGCGGCGCTCATCCGCCCTCTCCCTGCGCGCGTTGCTCCTGCAGGCGGCGCATCTCGCGCATCTCGCGCAGGGTCTGGGCGACGAAGGGCCGCGCCGGGTCCTCCTCCGGCGCGGCGCGCAGCCACACCTCGAGCGTCTGCTCGGCCGGCTCCTGCAGGCCGGCGGCGAACTGCAGGGCGAAGAGCGTCTGCGCGGCGGGGAAGTGGCCGGGGGCGCGCCGGAAGGCGCGCTCGGCGAAGGGCAGCCCGGCCTGCGGGCCGCCGAGCATCTCGTGGGCACCGGCCAGGCCGAGCAGCACCTCGACGCGGTCGGGGGCCAGGGCGTCCGCGCGCTCCAGCGAACCGAGCGCCGCCCGCGCCGCCTCACGCGCCGCAGCCGGGTCCCCGGCGGCGAACTCCTCGACGCGGCCGAGCTGCATCATGCCGACCTGGAACAGGACTTCGGCCCGCCGCTGAGCGTCGGGCTCGCGGGCGAGGAAGTCCTCGACCAGCTCGGCGGTGCGCTCGGCCCGCCCGGCCGCGAAGCTGGCCTCGGCGAGGTCCATGCGGTAGCCGTCGTCCGCGGGGTTGGCGGCGAAGGCCTGCTCCAGCCAGTCGACCGCCTCGGCGGCGCGGCCCAGGCGGGCCAGCACCAGGCCGCGGGCGTGCAGGGCGGCGTCCCAGCCGGGCGCCAGCTCGCAGACCCCGACCTGCTTCTCGAGGGCCTGCTCGAGCAGCCGGCGGCCCTCCTCCTCGCGCCCCTCGGCGAGGAGCGCGGCGCCCTGCTCGGCCAGCGTCGTGCCGAGCCCGTGCAGCGCCTGAGCCGAGTCCGGCCAGCGCTCGAGGATCTGCTCGTAGGCGTCCTGCGCGAGGTCGTAGGCGCCCTGGTAGAAGAGCGCCGTGGCGAGGCCGAAGTTGCCCTGCTGGCGGTCGACCGAGGTGACCACCCACTCGGCCACCGAGATCTGCAACCCCTTCGTGTAGTCCTCCTCGGCCAGCTCGGCGAGGCGCACCCGCTCGGGGTCGCCCGGCGGCAGCTGCGCGGCGGCCTCGAGGCGCAGGCGGCCGTGCTCGTTGAAGGGCATCATCGCGTTCGGCGAGGCTTCCATGCCCCAGCTCGTGAAGCTCTCCTCGTCCGCCCAGTGCGGGACCGTGACCCAGGCCGAGGCGGCGAGGACGGCGAGCAACGGCGCGGCGGCCCAGGTCGCCGCCCGCCAGCGGGCGAGCAGCCAGCCCGCGGCGAGGGCGAAGCCGGCCGAGGGCAGGTAGAGGAAACGCTCCTCGAAGGGGAACTGGCCGAGGTTCGACACGCTGAGCAGGGGCAGCAGCGCGGCGAACATCAGGCCGAGGGGGAGGAGCAGGGGCGAGGGGCAGCCGCCGCGCCGCCAGCGCAGCGCGTCGCGCAGCCACCAGCCGGCCGCGCCGAGCAGGGCGAGGACGCCGAGCAGGGCGGGCACCCAGCGCTCGGGGTCGGCCAGGGTGATCCGCTCCGGCGAGGGCAACGGCCGGAAGGGCAGGTGCGGCCAGGGCGCGACGAGGTGGCGCAGCGCCTCGAGCTGGACCGAGAAGGAGATGGCCCACAGCTCGGCCGGCGGGAGGGCCAGCTCGGTGATCGGGCGGCCGAAGAAGCCGGCGCGCGGATCATCGAAGGCCTGGAAGCGGAGCAGGTAGAGCGCCGCGCCGGCCGCGAGCAGGGCCAGCAGGCCGCGGCGGCGCGGACCCGCGTCGGCCAGGTCGGCGCGCAGCGTCTGGTAGGCGACCGCGAGCAGCCAGGGTCCGATGGCCGCCTCCTGGCCGAGCATGCCGACCAGGAAGAGCAGGCCGGCGAGGGACCAGCGGCGGTCGAGCAACGCGACCGTGCCGCCGAGCACGCCGACCGTCGCGATCAGATAGGTCAGGCTGGAGGCCCAGGCCACCGCCTCGACGTGCATGCCGTGCAGGGCGAACACCGCCCCGGCCAGCCCGGCGGCGAGCGGCCGCCAGCCGAGCCGCAGGGCGAGGACCGCGACCAGCGCGCTGGCGGCTGCGTGGAGCAGCAGCGAGGCGAGGTGGAAGGGGAGGGGCGAGCCCCCGCCCACGGCGTGGAGCAGGACGAAGGCGGTCACGCCGAGCGGCCGGTAGAAGCCGCCGACGTGGGTCCGCGGGTCGGCCGCGATCTCCCAGTAGGGGGCGCCGAAGCCGCGCGCGATCCCGTCGAGGCTGCGGATGTTCGGGTTGTCCCGCAGCAGGACCACGTCGTCGTGGACGAAGCCGGCGCCGAGGACCGGCAGGAAGAGCAGCAGGGCGGCGAGCGCCGGCAGCAGCCACGGAGCGGTGCGCGCGAGTCTCATCGGCTGCCCCAGGATAAGCGGGCGGCTTCCGGCGTTACACTTGCGGCACATGGCACGGAACGGTCGGATCAGGCTCGCGGTGCTGTTCGGCGGCCGCTCCGCCGAGCACGCGATCTCCCTGCGCTCGGCGCGGGCGGTGATGGAACAGCTCGACCCCGACCGCTACGAGGTGCGGCCGATCGGCATCACCCGCGCCGGCGGCTGGCTCGGCGAGGTCGAGTCGCGCGCCCTGCTCGCCGGCGAGGCGCCGGTGGCCGCCGGGGGGCCGCCCTTCCTGCCCGACGGCGTGGACTGCCTGTTCCCGGTGCTCCACGGCCCTGGCGGCGAGGACGGCACGCTGCAGGGCTGGGCCGAACTGTGCGGGGTGCCCTGCGTCGGCAGCCCAGCGCTGGGCTCGGCGCTGGCCATGGACAAGGGCGCGTGCAAGCACGTGCTGCGCGACGCCGGGGTGCCCGTGCTGCCGTGGACCGAGGTGCGGCGGCGCGACTTCCTCCGCGACCCGGCCGGCGAGACCGCGCGCGTCGCCGACACCGTCGGTCTGCCCTGCTTCGTCAAGCCGATCGCGCTCGGCTCGAGCATCGGCGTCGGCCGCGCGGACGACCTCGAGGGCCTGCGCTGCGCCCTCGACGAGGCGCTGCGTCACGGCGGCCGCGCCCTGGCCGAGCCCGAGTTCGACGGCCGCGAGCTGGAGGTGGCCGTCCTCGAGGGCGAGCCGCCCGTGGTCAGCCCGCCCGGCGAGATCCGCACGCCCGAGTGGTACGACTACGTCGCCAAGTACGAGTCGGACAGCGCCCAGCTCCTCATGCCGGCCCCCGACGTGCCGCAGGCCGCCCTCGACACGCTGCGCGAGGACGCCGCGCGCAGCTTCCGCGCCCTGCGCCTGGCCGGCATGGCGCGCGTGGACTTCTTCCTCGGCCGCGAGGGCGAGGTGCTCGTCAACGAGGTGAACACGATCCCCGGCTTCACCTCGATCTCGATGTACCCGCGGCTGATGGAGCTGTGCGGGATCCCCTTCGCCGCGCTCTGCGACCGGCTGGTGGCCCTGGCGCTCGAGCGCGCCGCCTCAGAAGGCGAGCTTCAGGCAGAAGACCGAACCGCCTGACTTGAGGAACTCGCCGGTCTCGACCTCGACCGGCAGGAAGTCGCGGCGGCCGAGCTCCGCCACCGTCCACGGGCAACCGCGCTGGATCAGCACGTGCGTGCGGTCGGGGCAGTGGGCGTTGCAGGCGAAGTTCAGGCCCTCCTCGAGGGGGACGGCGAAGGCCTTCGGGAAGGCGGCGTGGATCAGCTCGCGTCCCTGCTCGTCGAAGGCTTCCTCGACGTACATCGCGGTGCGCTCGGCCAGCACGGCCAGCGCGGTGTCGAGGTGGTAGAAGCGCTCGTCCTGCAGCTCGTAGACCAGGATGTCCAGCTCGGGGTGCGCCTCGGCGAGGGCCTCCCAGGCGCCGATCTCGGTGCGCGGGCCGACCCCGGCGTGGAGCAGGAACCGCCCCGGGTGGACCAGCCCGTCGCCGCAGCCCTCGAAGCGCGTGACGGCCTCAGGCATCTCGCGCACCGGCAGGCCCTCGGCGCGCAGGAAGTCGGCGTGCATCGCCACCTCGTCGCGGCGGCTGGGGTGGGCCATGCGGCCGAGCCAGGCCTCGCGGCTGCCGTCGGGAGGCGGCAGCACGAGGGACGGGTTGGCGGTGAAGCAGCTGTCCACCAGGCCCGCGCGCGGCGGCAGCACCTCGACGCGCATGCCGATGCCGCGGTAGGCGTCGAGCAGCGAGCGCCATTCGCCGCCGGCGGTCATCGTGTCCACCTGCTTGAGCCGGCCGTCGGGGCCGGCCATGTGGACGTTGATCGCCTCCGCCACGCGGAACTCGGCCGGGTCGCCGAGCAGCACGTTGGAGAGGAGGCTGGTGACCGGGAGCGCCGGGGTGCGGCGCGGCCAAGCGTCGGCGGTGCGGTAAAGACCCATCCCTCACAGGATGTCCCGGCGACGCGCAGCGCGCCAGCCCAGGAAAAGGCAGGCGGCCACGAATGCGCCGAGCACCGCGAGGGAGAGCGCCGGGGAGGGCGGCGCCGGGTCGTAGGGGAGGACGATCAGGTCGACCGAGGGCGGAATGTTTCCCCACTTGCGAAGCAGCGCGCCCAGGTAGCGGTGCGGCGAGGCGCCGCGCAGCGCACCGGGCAGGTTGCCCACCACGCTGCCCCACATGAGCAGGAAGAACATCGCCCACAGGATGGAGCGGCGCGACCAGATGCCCAGGAGGACGCAGATCGCGACGTCGACCAGGGTGGCGACCACGAGCGTTCCGGTGACCCCTGCGGCGGCTGCGGTCCAGGCCTGCGGCTCCGTCGGCTGGCCCATCACCGCGAGCAGGACGGCGGGGACGAGGCCGACGACCAGGGTGACCGGGAGCATGGCCAGCACGCTGCCCTGGAACATGCCCAGCGGCAGGGCCCAGCGCGGAGCGGGCCGCGTGAGGAGGTAGCCGACCGCGCCCTTCTCGTAGAACTCGCCCAGCACCGGCAGCGCGGTGAACATGGCGATGAAGGGCAGCACGAAGGACAGGCAGAGCGGGACGACGTAGCGCAGGTAGTCGTCGACCGGGTCGGTGCTGCCGCGCAGCCCGATGACCAGCGCGATGGCGGTCGGCACCAGGGCGATGCCGAGCGAGGGGAGCAGGCCCAGCCCGCCGAGGCGGCGGCGCAGGGCGAAGGCGCGGATGGCGGCGGTCGCGCTCATGCCTCCCCTCCGACGAGCAGGTCGAAGACCGACTCGAGGCCCTCGTCCTCGAGCTGGAGGGTGCGGAGCTCGCCCGCGGCGCCGGCCGCCTCGAGGCGGCGCAGCAGGGCGGGGAGGTCCGCGGTGTGGAGGTGGAGCAGGTCGTCGCCCTCGAAGTGGACGCCGACCACCAGGCCCTCGTCGAGCAGCGCGGAGGCCAGCGCGCGCGGGGCGCTCGCCTCGACCCGCAGGCGGCGCGGCCGCCGCCCGACCAGGTCACGGATCTCGCCGAGGCGGCCCTCGGCCAACAGGCGGCCGTGGTGGAGCAGCACGACCCGGCCGGTCACCGCCTCGACCTCGTGCAGCACGTGCGAGGCGAACAGCACGGTGCCGCCGCCCTCGCCGTGCTCGCGCACCAGCCTCATCGTCTGGCGGCGGCTGATCGGGTCCATGCCGTTGAGCGGTTCGTCGAGCAGCAGCAGCTCGGGGTCGAACATCAGGGCCTGGGCCACCTTGACCCGCTGGCGCATGCCCTTGGACATGGCCTGGAGGCGCACGCCGGCCTTGTCGGAGAGCTCGACCTTGGCCAGGGCGGCCTCCGCCCGCGCGGTGGCGCCGGCGCCGCGTTCGCCGCCGAGGCGGGCGAGCAGCCGCAGGAAGTCGACCGCGCGCTCGCTCTCGAAGTGGACGTCCTCGCCCGGCGCGTAGCCGACGCGGTCGAACAGCGCGTGCGAGTCCGGGCCGACCCGCTGGCCGAACAGCTCGACGTGGCCGCGGCTGGGGCGGATCAGGCCGGTGATCAGCTTCATGAAGGTGGACTTGCCCGAGCCGTTGGGGCCGAGCAGGCCGACCACCCCGCGGTCCACCTCGAGGTGGAGGCCGGACAGGCCCTGGACCTCGCCGTACCAGCGCGACAGCCCGACGCAGCGCAGGGTGGGGGCGGTCACCCGACGGTCCCCCGCTTGCGCAGCCGCAGGAAGAGCAGCAGCAGCGACAGGCCGCCTGCGGCCAGCAGCACCTGCGTGGCGAGCCCGTCGGGCACGCGGTCGTCGCGGCGCCGGCGCTTGCGCCGCTCCTCGCGCTGCTCGATCACCTCGTCCGGGTAGGCGCGCTCGATGCGCGAGGTGCACCAGGCGGCGATGTCGTTGGGGAAGCTCAGCGCGAGCAGGCGCGCGTCGCGCTCTCCCCAGTAGACCCGCGTCGCGCGCTCGCCGTCGACGTGCACGCTGCCGGGCAGGGCCATCGCGGCGTCGACCTCCTCGGGGCTCAGCTCCACCTCGATGCGCCGCCCGGACTCCTCGTAGAGGATGTTGCCGGTCGCGGTGCTGAACACGAACAGGACGACGAAGGCCAGGTTGGTCCAGATGCCGCTGCGTGTGATGCTGCTGAGGGCCTGGACCAGGAGGGCGAGCACCAGGCTCACCAGGCCGAGCGCCTCGGCCAGCGCCAGCGGCACGCCGCGGATCTCCTCGAAGCGCCCCTCGGGGCCGGTGCTGGCGTCGAACAACCAGATCCACAGCATGGGGAGCAGGGTGACCAGCAACAGGAAGCCGACGTAGGCCAGCGTGCGGCCCACGACGTACACCAGCGGCGTGACCGGGCGCGAGAAGTAGGTCTCGAGCGCGTTGCTGGCCAGGTCCTTCGACACCAGGTCGTAGCCGAACAGCAGGGCCAGCGGCAGCAGCACCGGGTAGACGAAGACCACCAGCAGGCCCTCGTAGAACTGGATCGGGAAGCCCGACTCGAGGCCGCCCTCCTCGCCGACCATGCGCAGGATGCTCGGCCAGTTCGGCATCACCTGGTAGGCGAAGTAGAACATCGCCGTCAGGCCGAAGCTCATCGCCAGCACGCCCCAGGTGATCAGGCGGACCCAGCGCGAGGACCAGCCGCGGCGCCAGGTCGCGGTGCAGATCGGCCACCAGGCCGGCACGCGGCTGCGGGCGTCGCGGAAGCGCTCGTACTCGGCGGCGCGGAAGGCCATCAGGAGGCCTCCAGGGCTTCGAGGAAGGCGTCCTCCAGCGAGCGGGCGGCCGCCCGCACGCCGAGGACAGGGGCGCCGCAGCCGCGGGCGAGGCGGAAGACCTCGCCGGGTTCGACCACGGCGTCGGGGCGCGACAGGACGAGCTCGTCGTCGCCGTGGCCCGGCCCCGTCTCCATGCCGGCCTCGCGCGCGGCGGCGGCCAGCGCGCCGAGCTGCTCCGGCGCCGTGCGCACCCGCTTGGCGCCGCGCGCAGCGGCGGTCAGCCGCTCGAGCGAGTCGGACATCTTCAGGCGCCCGCCGTCGAGCACCCACACGTGGTCGCACAGCCGCTCCACGTCGGGCAGCAGGTGGCTGGCCAGGATCAGGTGCAGCCCGTGCTCGCGCCTCACTCGGTCGATCACCTCGAGCATGCGCGCGCGGCCGCGCGGGTCAAGCCCGTTGGTGGGCTCGTCGAGGAACAGGATGTCCGGGTCGTGGACCAGGGCGGCGGCCAGCTTCCAGCGCTGGCGCATGCCGACGGAGTAGCCGCCGACCTCGCGGTAGCGCTCCTCGCCGAGGCCGACGAAGTGGAGCACGTCGTGGGCGCGCAGCATGGCGTCGTCGGGGCGCAGGCCGCACACCTCGGCCAGGTGGGCCAGGGCGCGCACCCCGGACATCCCCGGGACGTAGGAGTCGCGCTCCGGCATGTAGCCGATCCGGCGGCGGATCTCGCGGCTGGCGCGGCGGGCGTCCTGGCCCTCGACCAGCACGCGGCCGCGCGCGGGGCGCACCATGCCGAGGATGCAGCGCAGCAGGGTGGACTTGCCGGCGCCGTTGGGGCCCAGCAGGCCCAGCGCCCCGCCCTCGAAGCCCGCGGCCAGGCCGTCCAGGGCGGTGAAGCTGCCGTAGCGGACGGACAGCTCGTCGAGCTCGAGGACGGCCGGGGGCATGGAGGACTCAGCGCGCGGGGACCAGCAGCCGCCGCTCGGCGCCGCTGCGCAGTTGTTGGAATTCCTCCTGCAGCAATTTCTCCCGCAGGGAGCGGTCGACGCGGTCGCGGACGAGGTTCAGGTCGACGATCGGCCGCACGCGGATCGTCTCGATGCGCACGAGGTAGGCGAAGTTCTCGGCCATGATCGGGCCGCGCAGCACGTGGCCCTCGGGCATCTTGTAGCCGAGGTCGGCGAAGGTCTGCCGCAGCAGGGCCTCCTCGTAGCGGCCGACCATGGTGCGCTTGAGCAGGCCGACGTAGCCGTTCCGGGCCGCGTCGTCCGGGATCACCGAGTACTCCTCGACGGCCTCCTCCCAGCTCTTCTCGCCCGAGCCGACCGCGTCGGCGGCCGCGGCGAGGGTCTCGTAGACCTCGCGGCGCTCCTCCTGGTCGAGCGCGCGTTGCTCGGCGGCGTCGAACAGGGGCAGGCGGATCCAGGAGACGGCGAGCTCGTGGAAGAACTCGGGCACCGAGCTGAGCATGTGGGTGCGCAGCTCCTGCGTGCTGTACTCGGGCTCCAGCCGCGCGAGCAGTCGGGCGCGGTTGTCGATCTCGAAGCCGTGGGCCACCAGGGCGCCCTCCGCCGGCGTACGCAGGCCGCGGTCGCGCGACCAGGCGGCGGCCTCGGCGAGGCGGGCCTCGGCCGTGGCGGCCGGGACCTCCGCCGCGTCGAGCAGGAGGTGGTCGCTGTAGGCCTGCACGAGGTGGAGGAAGCGCAGCGAGCGGAAGTAGACCGCGCGGTACTGCGCGTCGCGCTCGAGGGTCTCGGCCAGCGTGGTGTCGTAGGGCGCGTAGGCCTCGAACAGTTCGCGGGCGGTGTACGTGCGGCCGGCCTGCTCGAGCACGGGGACGGCGAGCGGGTCGGCGGCGGGGTCCTGGGCGGAGGCGGGGGGGACCAGCGCCAGGACCGGAAGGAGCAGGGTGGCGAGCTTCGTCTTCATGTCGGGCGGAACTGGATTCCAGGGGCGGACATCGTAACCTTGACCCGGTGGAGGAGCCGCGCCTGATCGACCGCTTGCGGGATCTCTACGGTCCCGGCGCCGCCGAGTCGCCGCGTTTCTTCTTCGCCCCGGGGCGCGCGAACCTGCTCGGCTCGCACCTCGACTACAACGGCGGCTGCGTCATGCCGGTCGCCCTCTCGGCCGGCACCTTCCTCGCCGTGGGCCGCCTGCCCGAGCCGGTGATCCGCCTGCGCTCGGCGCAGTTCCCGGGCGAGGAGGTCGAGCTGCCGCTGGCCGGGCTGCGCCCGCGCCGCAGCTCCGCCTGGTCGGCCTACGTCGAGGGCGCGCTGTGGGCCTGCCGCGAGGCCTGGGGCGCGCTCCCCGGGCTCCAGCTGGCGCTGTGGGCGGACCTGCCGATGGCCAAGGGGCTGTCCTCCTCGGCCAGCGTGGAGTGCGTCGGCGTGACCGCCGTGGCCGCCTTGCTCGGCGTCGAGGCCGGCGCCGACGAGCGCATCCACCTGGCCCACCGCGCCGAGAACGTCTACGTCGGCGTGCGCTGCGGCATCCTCGACCAGGCCGCGATCCTGCTGGCGCGGCCCGGCCACCTGCTCCACTTCGACTGCCTCGAGCTGACCCGCGAGCACCTGCCGCTCGGGGACGACCTGGTCATCGCCGTGGTGGACAGCGGCGTGCAGCGCGAGCTGGCCTCCTCGGCCTTCAACCAGCGCGTCGCCGAGTGCACGCAGGCGCTGGCCGTCCTCCAGGCCGAGCTGCCGGGGGTGACCTGTCTGCGCGACGTCAGCCGCGCGGCCTTCGAGGAGCACGCGCACCGCCTCGCGCCGCCGCTGCGCCGGAGGGTCGAGCACGTGGTCGAGGAGGTGGCGCGCACCGAGCGCGGCGCCGACGCCCTCCGCGCCGGCCGGCCCGAGGAGTTCGGCCGCATGATGACGGCCGCCCACGCTTCGCTGCGCGAGTTGTACGAGGTCTCCACCCCCGAGCTCGACGCGCTGGTCGATGCGGCCGTCGCGGTCCCGGGGGTGCACGGCGCCCGCCTCACCGGCGCCGGCTTCGGCGGTTGCGTCGCGGCCGTCCTGCACCCTGCGGCGGTGGAGGAGTTCGAGCGCGAGGTGCCGCGGCGCTACCGCGAGCGCTGCGGGCGCGAGGCCGAGATCCTCTGGTTCCGGCCCGGCGGCGGGCCGCGCGAGCTGGGCTAACCGCCGGCGCTCTCGCGCACCGGCAGCAGCAGCTCGGCGCGGTGGCGGCGGCCGTCCTCGGCGGGGCGCAGGCGCCACACCGGTCCGGCCTCCTCGAGGCCGCCGCGCGCGGCCCCCTCGCGCAGGGCTGCGGCTCGCGCGTCCGGGTCGGGGTCGCCGCCGTAGCTCAGCCAGCGCAGGAACAGCCCGGCAGGCCGCGTCTCCTCGCCGACGCCGGCGGGCAGGGTCCGGGGCAGCGGGCCGGTCAGCGGCGCGGCGGTGGCCAGGACCCGGCCGTCCGCGGCCCGCCATTCGAACAGGGTCGGGGCGACGACCCGCGCCTCGGCCAGCGCGGCGTGCCAGGCGCCGTCGGCGGGGCCGCGCAGGAAGGTGGCCTCCGGGCGGTGGACCACCGCGAGGCTGTCCGCGCCGAGGCGCGCGCGGCGCCCGTCGCCGGGGGCCTCGGCCAGCCACTGCAGCTCGGGCGGCGCGGCCAGCGGCGGGGCGAAGGCGCGGTCGAAGAGGAGGACGCGGTCCTCCATCCGGGTGAAGCGCTCGACCTGCTCGACCGGCCCGAGACGCCAGTGCCAGGTGGCGGGCAGCCGCGCTCCGGAGCGCAGCGTGCGCCAGTCGGCCACCTCGAGCGCCGCCTCGGCGTGGACCAGGGCGGCGGGGAGGCCGGCCTCGTCCAGCCGCAGCCGGCCCGGACCGAAGGGGCCGTCCAGCTGGAGCTCGCGTGCCTCCGGGGGGAGTTCCCGGAGGGCCTCCTCGGCGCCCCACGGGAAGCGGCACAGCGTCCAGCGCATCCAGGTCTGCACGGCGAGCTCGCGCGCCGGGTAGTCGCGGAAGTCCTCGTCACCGGTGCGCATCCACGCCGACTCGTCGTCCGAGACGAGGAAGACGTTCTTGTTGCCGCCGGCGCGCAGCAGGTAGCGCAGCTGCACCGGACCGCCGAGGTTCACCTCCGCGTCCTGGGTGATCGGCCCGCGCCCCTCGAGGTGGAAGGTGGTCGCCCCCTCGAACAGGTAGTGCTGCGCCAGCGTGCGCGGCGGCTGCGCGGGGCGGCCGCGGGCGGCGGCCAGCTCGGCGAGGCGGCCGCCGGGCAGCGGCGAGGCGTCCTGCTGGGCGGCGACCGGGGCGCCGAGGACCAGCGCCAGGAGCAGGCTCAGCGCGCGGCGCACCAGGCCTCCAGGCGGCGCACCGCCTCGTCCAGCGTCTCTCCGCGCTTGGCGTAGCAGAAGCGGATCAGGTTCCGCCCGCGCGCCGGATCGGCGTGGAAGGAGGATCCGGGCACGGTGGCGACGCCGGCCTCGCGCGTCAGGCGCAGCGCGAAGGCGGTGTCGTCCTCGTCCGGGCGCAGGAAGGGGGCGACGTCGCACATCACGTAGTAGGCCCCCTCCGGCGCCGAGCAACGGAAGCCGAGACGGTCGAGGGCGCCCACCATCCGGTCGCGCCGCGCGCGGTAGCCCGCGCGCAGCTCGTCGAAGAAGGCGTCATCGGCGTCGAGGGCCTCGGCCACCGCCTCCTGCAGCGGCGCCGGGGCGCCGACGGTGAGGAAGTCGTGCACCTTGCGCACACCGGGCGTCAGCGCGGGCGGGCTGACCACCCAGCCGACCCGCCAGCCGGTCACGCTGAAGGTCTTCGAGGCGCCGCTCACCACCACCGTGCGCTCGGCCATTCCCGGCTCGAGCAGCGGGGTGCGGTGCGGCCCGGAGAACAGGATCTCCTCGTAGATCTCGTCGGTGAACAGGACCAGGTCGTGCTCGCGACACAGGCGGCAGAGGCCGGCGACCTCCTCCTGAGAGAAGACGCGGCCGGTCGGGTTGTGCGGCGTGTTGAGCACCACCGCGCGGGTGCGCGGGCCGACCGCCGCGCGCATCGCCTCGAGGTCGAGGCGGAAGCCTGGGCCGAGCGGGACGAAGCGCGGCACCGCCTCGCACAGCACCCCGTCGGGCCCGTAGTTCTCGTAGTAGGGCTCGGGGATGAGCACCTCGTCGCCCGGGTCGAGGATGCCGAGCATGGCGGCGATCATCGCCTCGGTCGCCCCGCAGCAGACCGTGACCTGGGCGTCGGGGTCGATCTCCACCCCGCGGCGCCGGGCGTAGAAGCGGCCCAGGGCGGCGCGCAGCCGTGGCGCGCCCCAGGTCACCGCGTACTGGTTGTGGTCCGCACGGATCGCGCGCACCGCGGCCTCCTTGAGCGCCTCGGGAGCGGGGAAGTCGGGGAAGCCCTGCGCCAGGTTCACCGCCCCGTGCTCGGCCGCCACCCGCGTCATCTCGCGGATGACCGACTCGGTGAAGCGCGCGGCCTTGCGGGAGCAGCGCAGGCGGGACTCCGCCGCGCCGCTCAAAGCTGGTCCTGCGGCAGCCAGTCCTCGGGGTCGGGGCCCCGGTCCTCGCCGAACAGCTTCATCAGCGCGGCGCGCGCGGCGCCGGCGACGTAGCCGTCGGAGTCGCGCAGGGCGCGGGCCAGCGGCCGGGCGGCGCCGCGGTCGCCGATCTCGCCCAGCGCCCAGGCGGCGTTGGTCCGAACGCGGGCGGAGCCGTCGTCGCGCAGCCGCTCGGCCAGGAAGCCGACCGCGTGCGAGGCGCGCACCACCCCGAGGCCCGCCGCGGCCTGGCTGCGCACGGAGACCAGGTCGTGGCGCAGCAGCGGGATCATGGTGGCGGCGAGGTAGGGGTCGGGCGTCTCGCCCTGGACGCGCGCCAGGCGCAGGCAGGCGTAGGCCGCGTTGCGCACCACGGCGTCCGGCGCCTCGGCGTTCATCACCACGGCCTGCACCGGGGCCAGCGGCGTGGCCGGGTCGGCATGGATGCCGACCGCGAGCAGGGCGTTGGCCGCGACCATCGGGTCGGGGTCGGCCACGTTGTTCAGGATCAGCTCGAGCACCGCGGGGTCGGGCGAGAAGGCCAGCGCGGCGGTGGCGATCGCCCGGCTGCGCGGCGGCCCGGAGACGGTCAGCTGCTCCAGCTCCTCGCGGTTCTGGTGGACCAGGGTGGCGATCGAGCGCTCGGTGAAGCCGATGGTCTCGAGGTTCTCGAGGGTCCGCGGCGCGCCCATCGCCATCTGCCAGGCGTTGAGCTGGATGTCGCACTGGACCAGCAGCTGGCCCAGGTTCAGGTCCGGGCGCACGGCCTCGGCGGCGTAGGGCTCCTGGGGGACCTCGGCGAAGGGGTCCTCGGCCGCGGCGGGGCCGGAGCAGGCGGCCAGGAGGGGGGCGAGGAAGAGCGGGGCGAAGCGGCGGGGCATCGGATTCCTGGTCTACAATCATAAGACCCCGTGACCGGCGGGGATCTTCCCTCCCTCTCGCCCCTCCGACCCCCGTGAAGCTCCTGGACTGGATGGCTCGAGGCGACCACGACCGCGTCGTGGCCGTCCAGGACCGCGCCAGCGGCCTGCGCGCCTTCGTCGCGCTCCACCACCTCGGCCGCGGCCCGGCCTACGGCGGCATCCGGGTGTGGCGCTACCGCGGCGAGGACGAGGCGGTCCAGGACGTCCTGCGCCTGTCGCGCACGATGACCTTCAAGTGCGTGCTGGCCGGGGTGTCCGGCGGCGGCGCCAAGACCGTCGTGATGGCGGACTTCCTCGAGGACCGGCGGCGCGCCTTCGAGCGGCTGGGGGAGGAGATCGAGGCGCTCGGCGGCGCGTACCGCTGCGGGCCCGACGTCGGCTTCGTGGACGCCGACCGCGTGGCCCTGTCGCGGACCACGCAGTGGTACGCCTGCCACGGCTCCCGGCTGCGCCCGGCCGGCGAGGCCACAGCCCACGGCGCCGAGATCGGCATCCGCGCGGCGCTCGACCACCTGACCGGCAGCGGCTCGCTCGAGGGCGTGCGCGTGGCGGTGCAGGGGCTCGGCTCGGTCGGCGCGGCCCTGGCCCGCCGCCTGCTCGCCGCCGGCGCGGAGGTGGTCGGCGCCGACCCCGACCCGCGCGCCTGCAACGCCGCGCGGGCGGCCGGCGTGCGCCTGGTCGACCCCGGCGCGATCTACGAGCAGGAGGCCGACGTCTTCGCGCCCTGCGCCCTCGGCGGCTCGCTGCACGACCTCACGGTGCAGCGCCTGCACGCGCGGCTGGTGGCCGGCGCGGCGAACAACGTGCTGGCCGGGCCCGAACACGCCGGCCTGCTGCACGAGCGCGGCATCACCTTCGTCCCCGACTACGTGCTCAGCGCGGGCGCGCTGATCGAGGGCGTCGGCCACGAGCAGACCGGGGCCACCGAATTCGGCGCCGAGCTCGAGCGGATCGGCGAGACCGTGCGCGCGGTTCTGCGGCGCGCCGACGCCAGCGGGTGCACGCCCTCCGACGCCGCGGCCGAGATGGCCCGCGAGATGCTCGCGCGCGGGGCCCGGCCCGCTGCCGAGCAGCAGCCGGCGGCCGAAGCCGAGGCCTGAGCCTCAGGCCTCCTGCGACTCCTCGTACCAGGCCATCTGGATGGCCTCGAGGATCTTCTCGTTGCAGCGCTCCTTGGTGCCGGCGAAGCCGGGCAGCGCCATCACCATGTCGCGCAGGTCCGTGAAGCGGACCGACAGCGGGTCGAGTTCGGGTTCGGCTTCGAACAGGGCGATGCCGATGTCCTCGACGTCGAGCCAGTCCAGCGGGCGGAGCTCACCCATCTCCGTGTCCCTCCTTGACCAGGTTGCGGTTCCAGCCCGGGACCTCGACCACGAGGTCGCGGCTGCCGTCGGGCACGGCCTGACAGGCGAGCCGGCTGCTCAGGGTGAGCCCCGGGGCGTTGTCGAGCATGTCCTCCTCGGCCTCGAGGGCCTCGGGGAGCGACTCCACGCCCTCGCGGACGACGACGTGGCAGGTGGAGCAGGCGCAGACGCCGCCGCAGGCGTGGTCGATCTCGACCCCGGCGTCCTGCGCGATCTGCAGCAGGCTGCCGGGCAGGCCGTCGTGGTCGTCCGGCAGGAACTCGGGGTCGACCTCGACCTCGACGCCCATGGGCTCGAAGCGGACCTTGAAGGGCCGCTCGGGGCGGCGCGCGCTCGGTTGTTCGATGTAGGGGTTGATGCCGGACATGTCAGTCCAGCGGGTCGAGCACCTCGTCGAGGCGCTTGTCGGTGATCGCGTCGGCCGCGACCCGGTGCATGAGGGCCTCGGCCAGCGGGTAGGCGGCCTCCTCGAGCTCGTCGAGCAGGCCCTTGAGGCGGTCGGGCGCGTCCTCGGGGCTGGCCGCGCCGGCGTCCTCGAAGGCCTCGCGCAGCCGCTGGTGCGCGGCGGCGGACAGGGCCTCCTCGGCGAGGGTGAGGTTCTTCTCCACCGCGCGCAGCACGGTGGCGAGCTGCGCGTGGAGGTCGGCCGCGCGGCGCCGCGTCATGTCCTCCTCCGCGTGGTCCCAGGCGGCCTTCAGCATGCCCTCGACGTCGGCGTCGGTCAGGCCGTGGCGCGGCTGGATCTCGATCTCGGCGCGCGCGCCGCTGCGCTCCTCCTTGGCGCGGACGCGCAGCAGGCCGTCGGCGTCGATGGTGAACTCGACGGCGACCTTGGGCAGGCCGGCCGGCATCGGCGGGATGCCGCGCAGCACGAACTCGCCCAGGCTGCGGCAGTCGGCAGCCATCTCGCGCTCGCCCTGAAGGATGTGCAGCTTCACCGCGGTCTGGCCGTCGACGAAGGTGGTGAAGCCCTCGATGGCGCGCGCCGGCACCGGCGTGTTGCGGTGGATCAGCTTGCTGACCGCGCCGCCCATGGTCTCGATGCCGAGCGAGAGCGGCGTGACGTCGAGCAGGAGCAGGCCGCGCGAGGCGCCCGACAGGACGCCGGCCTGGGCGGCGGCGCCGAGGGCGACGACCTGGTCGGGGTCGAGCCCGGTGTGGGGCTCGCGGCCGAAGAACTCGGCCACGGCGCGGCGCACCAGCGGGATGCGGGTGGAGCCGCCGACCAGGACGACCTGGTCCACGCCCTCCTTCTCCAGGCCGGCGTCGCGCAGGACCTGCTCGCAGCAGGCCAGGCTGCGCTCGACGTCAGCGCGGATCATGGCCTCGAATTCGGCGCGCGTGACGGTCAGGCGCAGGGCCAGGCCGGCGCCGGGGTCGTGGAAGACCAGGTCGGCCTCGGGCGCGGCGGAGAGCTCGCGTTTGCAGCGCTCGGCGGCCATGCGCAGCGCGCTGCGCGCGGCCGGGTCGGCCAGCGGGTCGCGGCCGCTGCGCTCGCGCAGGCTGGCCGCGGCGTGCTCCATCAGGGCGCGGTCGAAGTCGTCGCCGCCGAGGTAGGTGTCGCCGGCAGTGGCGAGCACGCGGAAGACGCCTTCGTCGAGCTGGAGCAGCGAGGCGTCGAAGGTGCCGCCCCCGAGGTCAAAAACCAGCACGCGGGTGGCCTCGCCGCCGCGGTCGAGGCCGTAGGCCAGCGCCGCCGCGGTCGGCTCGTTGAGGATGCGCAGCACGCGCAGCCCGGCCAGCTTGGCCGCCTCGCGGGTGGCCTGGCGCTGGGCGTCGTCGAAGTAGGCCGGCACGGTGACCACGGCGCGGCCGACCTCCTCCGGGTCGCAGCCGAGGGCCTGCGCGGCGCGGCGGCGCGCCTCGGCCAGCACCTGGCCGGAGACCTCGACCGGCGAGACCACCCGGCCGTCGCCGAGGTCGATGTTGGCCACCTCGCGGCCCTCCGTCTCGACCAGGCGGTAGGGGAGGGCGGCGGCCTCGCGCGCGAGGTCCTCGAGGCCCTTGCCGAGCAACCGCTTGGCCGAGTGGACCGTACGCAGTGGGTCGAGGCGGGCGCGCTCGAGGGCCGCGGCGCCGACCGCCGGCGAGCCCTCGGGCGGGAAGCTGACCACCGAGGGGATCAGCGCGCTGCCGTCGGCGCCGGCGAGCACGCGGGGCCTGCCGTCCTGCCACACGGCGACCAGGGTGTTGGTCGTGCCGAGGTCGATGCCGAGCACCGGCCCGGCGTTGTCCTGGCCGGCGACGGGTAGCGTGGGGAGGGAGGGGAGTTCGGTCATTTGCCGGGGATCAGCGCCCGCTCGATCTGGTCGCGGGTCTTGCGCAGGTAGGCGATCTCGGTGAGGCGGGCGCGGGCGGCGGCCACCGGCGGAGCCTCGGCCGGCGCGGCCTCGGGCAGCGCGTCGAGAGCGCTGCCGAGGTCGTCGATCTCCTCGGAGATCTTCACGTTCAGGGAGCAGAGCAGCTCCTGCAGGCGGGCGCGGTCGCGCTCGGCGGCGGCCTCGGCGGCCTCCTCCTTGAGCTCCATCATCTCCATGAGGAAGGCGGGGCTGGAGGTGGCGTCGGTCCCGTCGGCGGCCGGGCAGCCGCGCAGCGCCAGCAGCAGCTCGGCGCGTTGCGCCGGGTCGCGCAGCAGGTCGTAGGCCTCGTTCAGCCGCGCCATCTGGTCCTCGGCCGCCACCCGCTCCTCGTCCGTGCCGAGGACGAAGCGGTCCGGGTGCCACTGCAGGCTCAGCTCGAGGTGCCGCCGGTGCAGCGCCTTCTCGTCGAGGCGGAAGGCGCGGGGCAGCCCGAGGAGGGCGAAGGCGTCGGGAGGCGACATGGCGCCGAGCGCGCGGCGCCGCTCAGACCGAGAAGGACTCGCCGCAGCCGCAGGTGCCCTTGGCGTTCGGGTTCTGGAAGTGGAACCCGCGTCCCTGCAGACCGTCGGTGTACTCCAGCGTGGTGCCGCGGAGGTAGATCATCGACTTCGGGTCGCAGAAGATGCGCACGCCGTCCTGCTCGATGACCAGGTCGCCCTCGGCCTGCTTGTGGTCGAAGTTCAGCGTGTAGCTGAACCCGCTGCAGCCGCCGCCCTGGACGCCGACGCGCACGCCGGCGGTGTCGGGCAGCTGGTGCTGCTCCATGAGCCGCTTGATCTCGGCCACCGCGGCCGGGCTCAGGCTCAGGTCGTGGGTGTTCGGGGTGGTGGTGTCGGTGCTCATCCCTGGGTGCCGCTCGCGGCCTGCTGTTCCTGCTTCTTCTCGTAGTCGGCGATGGCCTGCTTGATCGCGTCCTCGGCCAGCACCGAGCAGTGGATCTTGACCGGCGGCAGGGCCAGCTCCTGGGCGATGTCCGAGTTGCGGATCTCGGTGGCCTCCTGGAGCGAGCGGCCCTTCAGCCATTCGGTGGCGAGGCTGCTGCTGGCGATCGCCGAGCCGCAGCCGAAGGTCTTGAACTTGGCGTCGACGATGACGCCGTCCTCGACCTGGATCTGCAACTTCATGACGTCGCCGCACTCGGGGGCACCGACGACGCCGGTGCCGACCTCGGACGAGGACTTGTCGAGCGAGCCCACGTTGCGCGGGTGCTCGTAGTGATCGATGACCTTGTCGGAGTAAGCCATGGTGGATCTAGTGGCGGTTCCATTCGACCGTCTTGAGATCGACGCCCTCGAGCGCCATCTCGTAGAGCGGCGACATCTCGCGCAGGCGGCGGACCGCGGCGAGCGTGCGTTCGGCGACTTCCTCGACCTCGTCCGGCGTGTTGAAGCGGCCGAGGCTGAAGCGGATCGAGGAGTGGGCCAGGTCGTCCACGCGGCCCATCGCGCGCAGGACGTGGGAGGGCTCGAGGCTGGCCGAGGTGCAGGCCGAGCCGGAGCTGACGGCGACGCCGTCGAGGCCCATGAGCATCGACTCGCCCTCGACGAACTCGAAGCTCAGGTTCAGGTTGCAGGCCAGGCGCTGCTCGCGGTGCCCGTTGAGGTGCACGTAGTCGAGCTCGCCCATGAGGCGGTCCTGCAGGCGGTCGCGCATGGCGCGGACGCGGGCCTGCTCGCCCTCGCGGTCCTCGAGGCACAGCTCGAGGGCCTTGGCGAAGCCGACGATGCCGGGCACGTTCAGCGTGCCGGAGCGGAAGCCGCGCTCGTGTCCGCCGCCGAAGACGACCGGCTCGAGGCGCACGCGCGGGGCGCGGCGGCGGACGTAGAGCGCGCCGACGCCCTTCGGTCCGTACATCTTGTGGCTCGAGAAGCTGAGCAGGTCGATGTTCTGCGCCTCCACGTCGACCGCTTCCTTGCCGACCGTCTGGGTGGCGTCGGTGTGGAAGAGGACGCCGCGCTCGCGGCAGATGGCGCCGATCTCGCCGACCGGGTGCAGGGTGCCGACCTCGTTGTTGCCGTGCATCACCGACACCAGCACGGTGTCGTCACGCAGGGCGGCGCGCAGCTCGTCGAGGTCGAGGCAGCCGTCGGCGTCCACGCCGAGCGTGGTGACCTCCCAGCCCTGCGCCTGCAGCGCGAGCATCGGGTCGATGACCGCCTTGTGCTCGGTGGCGCAGGTCACCAGGTGGCGGCCCTTCTCGCGGTACATCCGGGCCACCCCGAGGATGGCCATGTTGTTCGACTCGGTCGAGCCGCTGGTGAGGACCAGCTCGCGCGGGCTGGCGCCGATGCCGGCCGCCAGGGTGGCGCGCGCCGTCTCGACGCCCTTCTCGGCCGCCCAGCCGAAGGCGTGGTTGCGCGAGGCCGCGTTGCCGTAGGCCTCGGTGAAGTAGGGGAGCATGGCCTCGACGACGCGCGGGTCGACCCGCGTCGTGGCCTGGTTGTCCATGTAGACGAGGCGGTCGTTGCTCATGAGCGGGAAGGAGCGCCGTCCTGGAAGGCCTGAACGGCCTGCGGGTCCGGGGGGGGGGTATTCTCGCTGGCGCGGCACAGGTCGGCGAGGGTGAAGCCGTCCAGCACCTTCTGGATCTGGGCCGCCACCTGGCCGATCCCGTCCTGGATCGTGCAGATGTCCTGGAAGTCGCAGCCGCCCTCGCTGGCGCAGCGGGCGACCTGGATCGGACCCTCCAGGATCGAGATCACCAGGGTCAGGCTGAGTTCGTCGGCGGGGCGCTTGAGGCGGTAGCCGCCGCCCGGGCCGCGGGTCGCTTCGACCACGCGGGCCTGGGAGAGGGCCTTGAGGACCTCGGCGAGCAGACGGCGGGGGGTGCCCAGACGGGCGACGATCTCCCGGACGCTGCAGTACACCCCCGGCCGGGCGGCCAGGTAGGCCAGGGCCATCAGCCCGTACTCGGAGCGCTTGGTCAGTCGAAGCATTTCGCCTCCAATTTAGCACTCATATAGTGCTCTTCCAAGGGGAAACCCGGCTGGAGGGCCTCCTCCTGCTCGGAATTAACCCAATTGAGCAGGGGAAAAAGGGTTAATTCGAACTCAGCCGGCGTCCCCGGTTTTCCGGGACGCGGGCGGCGAGGAGCTCCCGGTAGGCGGCCGGGAGCCGGGTCGGCTTCCAGTCCCCGGTCCCCACGCAGCCCAGCTCGACCCCGCCGGTGGCGCAGAGCAGCCCGGTCTCCTCGCAGCGGATCTCGTGGCGGAAGCTCAGGGTGGAGGGGGTCCAGCCGTGGACCACGGTGTCGATCAGGGCCAGGTCGTCGAAGCGCAGCGGGCCGTGGTAGCGGCACTCCGACCACACCACCGGGAGCATGCGGCCGTCGTGGAGTTCCATGTCGCGGTAGCGCAGGCCCTCCTCCCGCAGCCACTCGTTGCGGCCGTGCTCGAACAGTTCGAGGTAACGCGCGTAGTACAGGACGCCCATCGAATCGGTGTCCCGGTAGAGGATGCGATAGGTGGAGCGGCGGGCATCCATGGGAGGCCATTCTGTCCTCGCCAGGGCCCGCTCTGATAGAAAACGGGCCATGGAATCCCTCGCTCCGCCCGAGGAGACCCGCCAGCGCATCGGCGCTGCGGTCGGGTTGTCGATCCTCCTCCCGGGGCTCGGGCACCTCGTCGCCGGCCGGCGCGCCGCGGCCCTGCTGTGGTTCGTGGCCTGCCAGGGCTGCCTCTTCCTCGGCCTGCGCCTGGCCGGGGCCACCCAGTTCGACTACGGCTCCTGGTTCCACCTCGGAGACCTGCGGGCGGTCTTCCTGCTGCTGCCCGAGATCGGCAACTTCCTCGGCACCCAGGTCGCCGCCCAACTGATGACCAGCCTCGAGGCGGGGGGGACCAGCCCGACGGCCATCCCGGGCCGGGAGATCGGCCACCTGCTCTCCGGCGCCTCCGGCATCCTGAGCTGCTTCGCCGCCGCCCACGCCGCCGGCCTGGTCCTGGCGGCCGACCGCCCGCTGGGCCGACCCGCGACCCACCCCGGCCTGGCGGCCCTGGCCACCCTGGCCCTGCCCGGCGCCGGCCACTGGCTGACCGGCCGCCGCTTCAAGGCGCTCCTCCTGGGGGGCACCGTGGTGGCGCTGTTCCTGTTCGGCATGCTGCTCGGCGACTTCGCCGACTTCGACCGCCAGCGCCATCCCTACTACTGGGCCGGTCAGATGTCCGGCGGGCTGGTCTTCTGGCTGACCGCCCTGGCCAGCCGCGCGGCGCGCTTCACCGAGGTGCTGCCCTTCATGGACGCCGGCCTGCTCTTCACCACCTCCGCCGGGATGTTCAACGTCGTGGTCGCCCTCGACGCCTACCACCGCGCCCAGGACGACTGGCTCCGCGCCGACCGGGAGGGCCGCGCCTGATGCCGCCTCTCCTCGGCCTGTTCCTCCTGCTGGTGGTCTTCAGCGTGGCGCTGTCGATCGTGGTCAGCGGCTACCGCGACGACGACCCGGCCAAGATCCTGCGCGGCACCGTCCGCCGCAGCCTGAGCTTCCTCGGCGCGGTGGTGGCCATCGGCCTCGCCTCGCTGGCCGTGAGCTGGTGGCTCTCCTGAGCGGGCAGGCTCAGTAGCCGAGCGCGCGCAGGGCTTCCGCCAGTTCTTCGTCGAGAGCGGCGGGCGGCCCGGTCGCGCCGCCGGCCTCACCGGCCTCCAAGGGCCGGCTCGACCCGCCGCGGACCTCGAAACGGCGACCGAAGCCCGCGCCCGGCATGTAGCTGCTGCTCGTCGTCGCGGCGCCGCCGCGGTCGCGCAGGTCCTCCTCCCACCCGGCGGGGAGGGGAGCCCCGGCCAGCCGCAGCAGGGTCGGGCCGAGGCGGGCCAGGCCGACGGCTTCGTCCCGCGCCTCGGCCTCGAGGCGGCCGGGCCACACCAGCCCGAGCGGGACGCGGACCACCGAGTCGTGGAAGCTGTGCCCGTGCTCGAACGACCCGTCGTCCCACAGCTCCTCGCCGTGGTCGGCGGTGAAGGCGAGCAGCGGCGGGCGGGGGCCGTCCAGCATCGCGCGCAGCCAGGGGGCGAGCGCGCGGTCGAGGGCGCCCACCTCGGCGCGGTAGCGGCGCACGACCTGCGCCCGGTCCGCCGCCGGAAGGTCGAAGAAGGCGCGGCGCTCCTTGGGCGGGTGGTCGGAGGAGAGGAAGCCCTCGAGGTCGAGCGCGGCGAGCGGGTCGGGGCCGAGGTCCTCGACCCCCGGAGGGGCGTAGGGGAGGTGCGGCGCCATGAGGTGCAGCACCAGGAAGCGGGGCCGCCCGGCCGCGTCATCCCACCAGGCGCTGGCCTCGGCCAAGGCGACGGCGGTGTCCTCGCGGGTGCGGACGTAGCGCTCGAAGCCGCGGTCCAGGCCGGTCCAGGGCTCGAGGAAGGGGTTCTGGTGGACCATGCCGGTCGCGTACCCGGCCGCGCGGAAGGCCTCGGCCAAGGTCGGCACGGCGCGGATGCCGCGGTAGTCGCGGGGCCCTGCGCCGCGGGCCCGGCCGGCGCCGTGCTCCCCCGGAGGGACGGCGGTGAACAGCGAGGCGAAGGAGGGCAGGGTCCAGTTGGAGGGGGCGACGGCGCGCGGCCAGAGCAGGCCTTCGTCGAGCAGCGCCCGGACGCCCGGCGCCTGTTCCAGGGCGTCGGCGCGGAAGGTGTCGATGACCACCATCAGGACGTCGGGCGCGGCGGCCGTCGCCCGGTCGACCGTGCGGAGCAGCGGGCTTCCCCAGGCCAGGGCGAGCCCCTCCGGAGGCGCGCCGCTGCCGTTCCACCGCGTGAGGAGCTGGAGCTCCCCGCGGGGCCCCGGAGGCAGCTCGGCTCGGACCCCGCTCCATCCCTCGGCGGCCGGGTCGATCTCGGCGCTGGCCAACAACCGGCTCCCGTCCGGGCCCGCCCAGCGCAGCTCGGCGACCAGTCGACCGCGCGCGCCCGGCGTCCGCGGGGTCGGCAGCAGGCCGGCGGTGAACCGGGAGGCCGCTTCCCGCTCGCCGAGGGGGACGCGCCACCGCGACGGCGTCTCGGCGAACAAGGCGTCGCGCGAGTCGCCGAGGATCTCCGGCGGCGCGCCCGCGCGCTCGTGCTCCGCGCGGCCGAACCAGCGGCTGACCGCGTGGGCGCGCCCCCGGCGGGGCGGCCCCTCTTCGCTGAGGACCTCGCCGCCGGCTCCGCAGGGATCCCACAGGGTCCCGGCGGGGGGCGCGGGTTCGCGGCTGCAGGCGGCGGCCAACAGGAGCAGGCCGGCCCTCAGGCCGAAGGTCGGGAGCGCGCCACGCATGGACCGCAGCGATGATAGAGACCGCCGGGGCGCCGGGTGACCAGCCCGCGCAGCTCGAGCTCGACCAGGCGGAACTGGAGGAGGTCCTCCGCCTCGCCCACGGCGACGGCCAGCTCCGCCAGGCTGGCGCCCTCGGGGCCGATGGCCTCGAGCGCCGGCTCCTCGACCGCGGTCAACGGCGCCGGGTCCAGCAGGCCGAGCACCTCCCTCGCCGACCCGGCGAGGTGGCCGCCGTCGCGGATCAGGTCGTGGGGGCCGTGCGAGACCACCGAGTCGAGCGGGCCGGGCACCCCGAAGACCTCGCGGCCCAGGTCTCCGGCGAAGCCGGCGGTGATCATGCTGCCGGAGCGGCGGGTGGCCTGGACCACGACCACCGCGTCGCTCAGCGCCGCGATCAGGCGGTTGCGGCGCGGGAAGTTGCCGCGCACCGGCGCGGTGCCGCAGGGGAACTCACTGATCACGGCGCCGCCCGCCTCGGTGACCGCGCGCAGCAGCGGACCCGCTTCGGGCGGGTAGGGGCGGTCGAGGCCCGAGCCGATCACGGCCACCACCCGGCCGCCGGCCTCGAGCGCCCCGCGCATGCCGGCCTGGTCGATTCCCCGGGCCGCGCCGCTGACCACCACCGCCCCGGCGGCGGCGAACTCACGGCCCAGGCGCGCGGCCTGCTCGCGCCCATAGGTCGTGCAGGCGCGGGCACCGACCAGGGCCACGCGGCGCTCCGGCCCCTCCAGGGCCTCCCGCTGACCGAGCAGGGCGACCAGCGCGGGCGGATGGGCGAGCTGGTGGAAGCGCTCGGGATAGCCGTTCGTGGCCCGCGTCAGCGCTTCGGCGCCCAGCGCCTCCAACCGCGCGAGTTCCGCCCAAGCCCGGTCGAGCAGGGCCGCGCGGTCGGGCAGCGAGACCCGTCGCCGCCACGGCATGCTCCAGATCCGCGGCCCGGCCAGCACCGCGGCGGCGCTGCCGGCCTGGCGGATCAGTTCGTGGATGCCCGCCGCGCCCAGCCGCGCGCGGCAGTTCAACGCGACGAGCGCCAGCTCCTCCTCCCGGTCCATACCGGGGAGACGGAGCCGGCGCTCGTGGGTGACGCCGGAATCCGGCGGCGCTCAGCCGTGGTACTCGAGCTGGCGCAGGCTGTCCTTGATGGCCTCGAGTTCGGCCTTCATGACGTCGGCCGGACCGGCGATCTTCAGGTAGATCGCGTTGGTGGCGCCCGGGGCGTAGCCGCTGACCGCCGCGCCGATCAGCATCCAGCCCTCGCGGGCCGGGCCGCCACCGACCATCTTGGTCGCGGTCAGGGTGCCCTCGATGGTGGCCAGCTTGGTCGGGAAGTTGCAGCCGTCGAGGTCTTCGACGACCAGGGCCGACTGCGAATCGCCGCCCGGCACCTCGAACTGGCCGGCCCAGCGCTGGATGTTGGCGTCGACGCCGCCGCCGACGATGCTCAGGGTGCCGCCGCCGCCGCTCGGGTGGTCCCAGACCGCCACGGCGAACATCACCTCGCGGTCGGACTCCTTCCAGTCGTCGGGCAGGGCGAAGTGGATCGGGCTGCCGCCGGCGTGCTCGTGGCCGTCGTCGCCCGCGGCGGGAGCGCTGGGCGCGCCGCCGGTGCTCGGCATGGTGGCCTGCGGGGCGTTGCCGGAGGAGACGGAGGGCGGCTCCGGGGCGCGCATGCAGGCCGCGGAGACGAGGAGGAGGAAGCAGAGGACCGATCGCATGGGGGCGGGATTCTAGCGGCTCCGCCGGGGGCTATCCTGAGCGGCATGAAGAAGCTGCTCCCCCTCGCGCTGTTCGGTCTGGCCTCCTGCCTCACCACCCGCGTCGAGGTGGAGACCGAGGTCCTGCCCGACGGCTCGGTCCAGCGCCGGCTCGTGGTGACCAGCGAGGACGAGGGCCGTCCCGCCGACCACCCGGCCATGCTGCGGCCGCCCTCCACGGGCTACCTGGTGTCGCAGGTGGCGACGGGGCACACCGAGGCCTTCGGCACCTTCGCGGCCGGGAAGCCGGTGCCGCCGATCCTCGGCTTCCGCGAGTCCGCCACCGGCCTCGAGGCGCCGACCACCGCCGAGGTCCAGGTGCTCGACTGGGGGCTGTTCCGCCAGTACCGCTACGCCGAGCGCATCCACGACGTGGTCGACCCGGCCGGGATCCAGGAGGCGGTCGAGGAGACGGCCGACGTCCTGCTCTCCAACGCCGACCGCAGCCTCGCGCGCCTGCTCGGACCCGACTACGAGCGGACCGAGCTCCACCGGGCCCTGGACGCCGAGCTGGGCGACCTCGGGCGCGCCCTCGCGCTGCAGTTCTGGCGCGAGGTCGCCTTCGGCGACTTCGACGAGGACGCCGCCCTCGAGCGGCTCGTCGCGGTGCTGCGCCGCGCGGGCCTGCCGCTGGCGCCCGAGGCCGTGCGCGCCGCGGTCGAGGAGGGGCCCGGCGGCGAGGCCTGGCTGGCCCTGCGAGCCGCCGGAGGCGACTGGGCCCGCGAGCGCCTCGAACTCCTGGTCCCGCGCGAGGACGGCCGCGCCCCCGCGTGGCCGGACATGCGCGCGCTGCTCTTCGACGGCGCCTTCGAGCTGGCCTTCGAGGAGGAGATGAAGGCGCGCTTCGGCGGCGAGCAGGGCATGGAGACCTGGTTCGAGGAGGCCTACACGCGCATCTTCGGCCTGTTCGGCGGCAACCGCGCCACGATCGACTTCGAGCTCACCGTCCGCCTGCCCGGCGAGCCGCTGCGCACCAGCGGCTTCCTCAGCGGGGACGGCGCGGCCTTCGTCGCCTTCCCCGCCGAGGAGATCTACCCGGGCGGCGCCGGCCTGAGCTCCGAGTCGGTGCTGTGGGAACCCGCCGTGTTCAGCGCCCTGCCCGGCTTCCAGCGCCTGCTCGGCAACCGCGACGCGGTGGCCTGGACCTGGATCTGCGGCACCGGCCCCGACGGCGTCCCGGACCGCGACTTCGTCGAGCTGCTGAAGCGCTGCGCCCTGGCGCGCAGCTGGTCCCCGCTCGAGGGCGAGTTCCACGAAGGCTCCGAAGCCGCCGCGCGCTGGGACCGCGCGCGCGCCTGGCTGCGCGGCGAGGTCGATTGAGCGCCGCGCCCGCGCCTCGCGCCGGCATCCTGCGGCTGTCGGCCCCGCTGGTCGCGTCCTTCTGGCTGCGCTCGGCCTTCGCCTGGATCGACCCGGTCTTCGCGCACCACCTCGAGGACGCCGCCGGCAACCCGATCGGCGACCAGTCGCTGGCCGCCATCGGGCTGACCCTGCCGCTCGAGTTCCTGATGATCGCGGTGTGGGTCGGCAGCTCGAACGGGCTGACCTCGCGCCTCGCCGCGGCCATGGGCGGCGGCCGCCACGCCGAGGTCGAGCAGCTCAAGCGCGCCGCCGGGCGGGTCATCGTGGCGCTCTGCGGCGGCTTCCTGCTGCTCGCCGCCGCGACCTGGCTGCTGGCCGACCTCTACGTGGACGACCCGGTGGTGGCCGCGCAGTTCCGCGTCTACGCCGCCGTCCTGCTGGGCGGCTCGGCCTTCACCAGCTTCTGGTCGATCCTGCCCGACTCGCTGATCAAGGCGCACCACGACACGCGGGCGACGATGTGGGCCGGCATCCTGTCGAGCGTCACCAACCTGGTGCTGAACACCGTGTTCGTGTTCGGCTTCGGCTGGGGCATCTTCGGCATCGCCCTGTCCACGGTGCTCGGCCGCATCGCCGGCCTGGCCTACGCCCTGCGCGTCGCGGCACGCCACGAGCGCGTCCGTCGCGCGGCCGCCGGCGAGGAGGTCGCGCCGCGGCTCCTGCCGCGGCCGGTGGCCTCGATCCTCTCCATCGCGGTGCCGAGCGGCGCGGCCTACGTGCTCATGGCGCTCGAGTCCCAGGTGGTCAACCTGCTGCTCAAGCGCCTGCCTGAGGCGACCTCCGCACTGGCCGCCTGGAGCATCTTCGACCGCTCGGTGCGCTTCCTCGCCATGCCGCTGATCGCCTCCGGCGTGGCGCTGCTGCCGCTGGTGGCGCGCGCCTGGGGCGGCGGCCAGCGGCGGGCCGCGCGCCGCGAGATCCGCGTCGCCGCCTTCGCCGGGGGCTGCTACGCCGTGCTCTTCGTCGGCCCGGCCGCCTTCCTGCTCGGCCCCTGGGTGGCCGACCAGCTCAGCGAGGCCGAGCGCACCCGCGAGCTCGCCGGCCTGGCCATGCCCATCCTGCCGTGGGCGGTCTTCGCCGCCGTGCCCGCGCTGCAGCTGCGCTCGGTGTTCGACGCCATCGGCCGTCAGAACCTCGGCCTGGTCGTCTCGCTGGTGCGCAGCGCGGTCTGCGTGGTGCCGCTGGTGCTGGCCGGCATCCGCCTCGCGCCGGACCTCGGCCTGAGCGAGGTCGAGGGCGCGAGCTGGGGCTTCGGCGCCGGACTGGCGCTCGCCTCCGCCGTGCTGACCCTGGCGCTGCGGCGCGAGCTGGGCCGCGAGGCGGGCTGAAACGGGTTGGGGCGGCGCTGAGCGCCGCCCCGGGGTGAGACTTGGTCGGGAGATCCGACCGGGTTCAGTCCTGCGACTCCTCGTCGCCCCCGGTGGGGGACGGCGCCGGGGCGTCCGAGTTCTCGCGGCCGGAGGGGTCGGGCGGGATGGCGTTGAAGCCGAGGCCGTCCTGGCCCTCCTCGTAGGTCATCTCGACCAGCGAGCCCTCGGGCAGGTTGCCCTTGAGCAGCTCCTCGGCGAGGCGGTCCTCGACGTGGCGCTCGATGCAGCGGCGCAGCGGACGCGCGCCGTACTCGGGGTGGTGGCCGTGCTGGATCAGGAAGTCGCGCGCCATGTCGCTGAGGTGCAGGACCAGCTTCTTGGTGGCCAGGCGCTGCTCGACCTTGTGCAGCTCGAGGTCGATGATCCGGTACAGGTCGCTCTTGGTGAGCGGGTTGAAGGTGACGATCTCGTCGATCCGGTTGAGGAACTCCGGGCGGAAGAAGCGCTGGACCTCGTCCTTGATGCCCTCCTGGACCTTCTCGTACGTCGCTTTCTCCGAGGTGGCGAAGCCGAGGCCGCCGCCCTCGCGCATGAGGTGCGCGCCGATGTTGGAGGTCATGATGATGATCGTGTTGCGGAAGTCGATGTTGCGGCCGAAGGAGTCGACCAGGCGGCCCTCCTCCATGATCTGCAGCAGCATGTTGAAGACGTCCGGGTGGGCCTTCTCGACCTCGTCGAGCAGAACCACGCTGTAGGGCCGGCGGCGGATCTTCTCGGTCAGCTGGCCGCCCTCCTCGTAGCCGACGTAGCCGGGGGGCGAGCCGACCAGGCGGGAGGCGTTGTGCTTCTCCATGTAGTCGCTCATGTCGAGCGTGATCAGCGCGTCCTCCTCGCCGAACAGGAACTTCGCCAGCTGCTTGGACAGCCAGGTCTTGCCGACGCCGCTGGGGCCGAGGAACAGGAAGCAGCCGGACGGGCGGTTCGGGTCCTTCAGGCCGGAGCGCGAGCGGCGCACCGCCTTGGAGATCGCGGCCACCGCGGGTTCCTGGTTGATCACCACCGTGCCGAGGGCGTCCTCCATGTGGAGCAGGCGCTCGGCCTCCTCCTTCTCGAGGTTGGTGACCGGCACGCCGGTCGTCTTCGACACCGTCTCGGCGATGACCTTCAGGTCGACCACCGCCTCGGGGCGGGACTCGGACTCGGACTCGCGCCAGGCGGTCAGGACCTGCTCGCGCTTGCGGCGCAGCTGGAAGGCCTCGTCGCGGCGCTTGGCGGCCTCCTCGAAGTCCTGGTCGCGGACGGCCTGCTCCTTGAGCTTGTCCATCTCGGCGATCTGCTTGTCGAGCTCGCTGACGTCCGGCGGGGGCGTCATCGACTGCAGGCGCAGGCGCGCGCCGGCCTCGTCGATCACGTCGATCGCCTTGTCGGGCAG
>CAYFGE010000002.1:323863-333872 GCA_964342475.1 uncultured Planctomycetales bacterium | reverse complement strand
GGAGCAGCCGTTGCGGGCGCGGCGGCCGGGGCCTCGGCGGCGGCCGGCGCAGCAGCGCCGCCGCCCGCGCCCTCCTCGATCACGAAGATGACGCTGCCGACCTTCGCCACCTCGCCCTCGGGCACCAGGTGCTTGGTCACGACGCCGCTGGCGGGGGACGGGATCTCGACCGTCGCCTTGTCGGTCATCACCTCGACGACCGGGTCGTCCTCGGCGACCGCGCCGCCTTCGGGAACGATCCAGCGCACGATCTCGCCTTCGTGGACGCCTTCGCCGATGTCGGGAAGCTTGAACTCCAGAGCCATGATTCTTGTCGGTGGCAGGGGGCTTGGGGGCCGTTCGAGGGTGCCGCGCCGGACTACTCGAAGTCCAGCACGCGCTCGACCGCGTCCATCACGCGGCGAGCGTCGGGCATGTAGTAGTGCTCGAGGGTGTTGGGGAAGGGGGTGTCGAAGCCGGCCACGCGGACCACCGGCGCCTCCATGGCGTCGATGGCGTGCTCGGCGACCAGCGCGCTGATCTCGGCGCCGAAGCCGCAGAAGCGCGGCGCCTCGTGGACCACGACGACGCGGCCGCACTCGCGCGCGGCTGCGATCACCGCCTCCTCGTCGAGGGGCAGCAGGGTGCGCAGGTCGATCACGCGGACGCGCGCGCCGCGCGCCTCCTCGATGCGCTCCGCGGCGGAGGTGCACACGGGCACCATCGCGCCGTAGCAGAAGACGACGGCGTCCTCGCCGCCGCGCACCTCGCGCACCTGCGACAGGGGCACGCGGTGGACGCCCTCGGGGACCTCCTCGCGGAAGGCGCGGTAGAGCGCCTTCGGCTCGAGGAACAGGACCGGGTCCGGGTCCTCGATGGCGGAGATCAGCAGGCCCTTGGCGTCGGCCGGGGTGCTCGGCACCACGACCTTCAGGCCGGGCGTGTGGCAGAAGTAGGCCTCTCCCGACTGCGAGTGGTACAGGCCGCCGCGGATGCCGCCGCCGTAGGGCGTGCGGATCACCATCGGCACCGTGTACATGCCGCCGGAGCGGTAGCGGAACTTGGCCGCCTCGCTGACGATCTGGTCGAAGGCCGGGAAGATGAAGTCCTGGAACTGGATCTCGCAGACCGGCTTCATCCCGTTCAGCGCCAGGCCGACGCCGACGCCGATGATGCCGTCCTCGCTGAGCGGGGTGTCGAAGCAGCGCTCCTCGCCGAACTCGGCGGTCAGGCCCTCGGTGGCCAGGAACACGCCGCCCTTCGGGCCGACGTCCTCGCCCAGCACGAGCACCGACTCGTCCTCGCGCATCTTCGCCTTGAGGCCGTCGTTGACGGCCTGCACCAGGGTGAGCTCGGTCACAGCGGGAACTCTCCTTCTTCGTTGACCCCCTCGCCGCGCGAGGAGTAGTGGCTGATGCACCAGTCCTTCTGCGCGGACAGGTGCGGGGGCATCGTCTCGTAGACGTCGGTGAACACCGTGTCGAGCGCCGGCCGGCCCTTGGCGCCGGAGGCCTTCGCGGCGGCGGCGCACTCGGCGGCGCACTCCGCGTCGAGGCGCTCGGCCTCGGCCTCGTCGATCACGCCCTTGGCGAGCAGGTAGGCGCGGAAGCGGACCAGCGGGTCCTTCTCGCGCCACTCCTCGAGCAGCTCGGCCGGCACGTAGCGGCTCGGGTCGTCGCTGGTCGAGTGGCCGCCCATGCGCATGGTCACCGCCTCGATCAGGGTCGGGCCCTCGCCGAGGCGCGCGCGGTCCACCGCCTCGCGCACCGCCTTGTAGACCGCGAGCACGTCGTTGCCGTCGACGCGCACGCCGGGGATGCCGTAGGCCTCGCCCTTGGCGGCGATCGACTCGCTGGCGGTCTGCTTGTCGAGCGGGCAGCTGATCGCCCACTGGTTGTTCTGGCACAGGAAGACGACGGGCGCGCTGAGCACGCCGGCGAAGTTCAGGCCGGAGTGGAAGCCGAGGCTCGAGGTGCCGCCGTCGCCGAAGCTGGTCAGGCAGACGCCGTCCTCGCCGCGCTTGCGCATGGCCAGCGCGATGCCCACCGCCTGCGGCAGGTGGGTGCCGATCGGCGAGCTGATCGACAGGAAGGGGATCGGCTCGCGGAAGGTGAAGTGGACCGGCATCTGCCGGCCGAGGTTGTTGTCCTCCGCGTTGCCGAACTGCGTGTCCATCAGCGCCTCGGCCGGCACGCCGTGGAAGAAGGCCATGGCGAAGTCGCGGTAGGAGGGCGCGATCCAGTCCTTGGCCGGGTCGAGCGCGGCTGCCGCGCCGGCCGACACCGCCTCGATGCCCAGGTTGGGGATCGAGAAGCCGATCTTGCCGGTGCGCTGCAGCTTCATGCAGCGGTCGTCGAAGTGCCGCGTCATGAGGATGGCGCGGTACATCCGCTTCAGCACGTCCTTCTTGACGCGCGGCGCGGCTCCCACCTTCTTGCCGGTGGGGTCGAGGATCTGGAGGAGGGAGTCGCTCATCAGGGGCGGCGGCGGCTGAGCAGGTAGTTCTCGGCCGCCTTGTAGGAGGAGCGGACCAGCGGACCCGAGGCGCAGTAGGCGAAGCCGAACTCCTCCTCCGCGACCCGCTTGAGCCAGTCGAACTCCGAGGGGGGCAGGTAGCGCTCGACCGGCAGGTGCTTCGAGGTCGGGCTGAGGTACTGCCCCAGGGTGAGGATCTCGACCCCGGCGCCGCGCAGGTCGCGCATGACGGCGCGCAGCTCCTCCTCGGTCTCGCCCAGGCCGAGCATCACCGAGGACTTGGTCACCACGTCCGGGCGGTGGCGCTTCGCCTCGGCGAGCACCTCGATCGACTGCGCGTAGGTCGCGCGGGCGTCGCGCACGCGGCGGTGCAGGCGCTCGACCGTCTCGACGTTGTGGGCGAAGACGTCGAGGCCGCCGTCCACCACGGCGTGGACGCAGTCGGCGCGGCCCTGGAAGTCGGGGGTCAGCGCCTCGACCAGCATCTCGGGGCGGCGCTCCTTCAGCGCGGCGACGCAGGCGGCGTAGTGGCCGGCGCCCAGGTCGGGCAGGTCGTCGCGGTCGACGCTGGTCAGCACGATGTAGCGCAGCTGCCCGATCTCGGCCGTCTCGGCCACCTTGCGGGGCTCCTCGAGGTCGAGCCAGCCGCGCGGATTGCCGGTCTTGACCGCGCAGAAGCGGCAGCCGCGGGTGCAGACGTCGCCCAGGATCATCACCGTGGCCGTGCCGTCGGCCCAGCACTCGCCCAGATTGGGGCAGCGGGCCTCCTCGCAGACCGTGTACAAGCCTCGGTCACGCAACATGTTACGCACGCCGGAGACGGTCTCCCCGACGGGGAGGCGCATCTTCAGCCAGGGCGGTTTGGGGGCGGAAACGGAGCTCATCAGCGGGAACCGAGGGGGTGATTATACCCACGGGGGACGGCCGGGACGGCATCCCCGGCGCCCTCCTCGGCCCCGGGCCCGAGAGTTTCAAATCCCCTGGAAACCGGGGGGCCGAGGTTTAACCACGGGGGCGACCTCGGCAGGCCGCTCGACGCCGCCACCCGGCCTCCTCACCATGAAAAGCAATTTCCTCCATCGCCTGGGCACCGCCTTCCTGGCGGCGGGAGCCCTGCTCATGCCTTCGTGCGCAAGCGCTGAAGGCAACGTGGTTTATATCCACCCCTTGGCCGACTTCAGCCTCATCCAGCGGGTCGGCGTGCTGCCTCTGGAGAACATTTCGACCGATCCTTCGGCGGGCGAATGGGTCCGCCAGGTCCTCACCAACGAGCTCCTCGCCCAGGGCCTCTTCGACGTGGTCGAACCCTGGGAGATGAACCGGGCGGTGCTCGAGAAGAACCTCTCCGAGGTCGGCACCCTGTCCAAGGAGCAGATGCGCGAGCTGGCCGGCGTGGTCGAGGCCCAGGCCCTGATGGTGGGCTCGGTGCTCCAGTTCAACCGCGGCCGGACCGGCAACGTCTCCTCGCCCGAAGTGGCCCTCAGCCTGCGGATGATCGACGTCGAGACCGGCCTGGTGATCTGGTCCACCACCTATTCCATCTCCGGCGTCTCCCTCGGCAACAAGCTCACGGGCACAGACGGGCCCGACCTGACTGCGGCGACCTCCCTCCTCTGCCGCGACCTGCTCAGCACCTTCTCGGGCTGAGGGAGGGAGCCTTGTTCCACCCTGCCACCGCCCTCCTCACCGCCGCCCTCCTCCTCGGGGGATGCGCGTCGGCCGAGGCGGAGTCCGCCGCCCCCGCCCGGCCGGCCGGACCGCGCGTGGCGCTCCTCCCCCTCCAGGGCATGCTCGCCCCGGTCCAGGAGGTCCAGCGGCTGAAGGGGCTGCTGCGGCAGGCCTTCGCCGAGGAACTGGGCGAGGAGGCCCTGGTCCCCGAGGCCGAGGTCGAGGCGGTGCTCGCCGCCGACCGCATCCGGGTGGTCGACACCCTGACCCCCGAGACCGCCGCGCAGGTGGCGGCCGGCCTAGGCGGGGCGCGGCTGGTGACCTCCACCCTGGTCTATGCGCGCGGCAACGACGATCCGGCCGCCGCCGTCCTGCTGCGCAGCTTCGACGCCGAGGGACACCGCCTCGGGTCGCGCCTCTGGCTGCGCCTCGGATCGGAGGACCAGGACCTCTTCGGCCTCGAGGGCTCGGAGGACTTCGCCACCCTGTTCGAGCGCGGCGCGCCCCGCATCGCATCCAGCGCCCTCCGCGACCTCGAGCGTCGGCCGCCTGGGGCGCGGACCTGCGTGGCCGTGATCCCCTTCGAGTCCAACTTCGACGACCCGGACTCGGGGCCGCTGGCCGGGCTCGTCGCCGCCCACCTCCTCGAGGAGGACTTCGAGGTGGAGGTCATCGAGCCCGCGGACCTGAGCGAGGCCTTCCTCCAGGCGCGCATCCGCTACCTCCGCCTGGTCCGCCCGGCGGACATCCAGGCCATCGGCCGCGCAGCCGGCGTGCGCTGGCTGCTCACCGGGGTCGTGCTCGACTTCGAGCTCAGCGACAACCCGGCCATCCCCTCGACCGCGTCCGTCCTGCTCCGCGTCTTCGACGTCGAGAGCGGCAGGACGGTCGCGTCCACCCTGGCCCAGAACACCGGTGACGAGGGAGAGATCCTGTTCGGCGCCGGGCTGGCCCCGCATCCCATCCTGAACCTGGCCGCAGCCGTGCGCTCCGGCCTCGACGACCTGGAACCGACATGGCAAGGCTCCTGAACCTCCTGGCCGCCACCGGCCTCGCCCTCTCCACCACCGGCACGCTCCCCGCCCAGGAGCCCGCCGCCACCGACCCGATCCTCCTCGAGGTGGACGGCCGCGCCTTCCCGACCTCCGAGATCCTGCGCTTCTACGTCGAGCGGCACGACGGCCACATCGCGATCATCGAGAACGAGATGGCCCTGCGCGTGCTCGTGGACCGGGTGCGCGACTTCTACCTGCTCGAGGCCGCGGCGCGCTCGGAAGGCCTGGAGGAGAACGAGGTCCTCCAACAGGAGGTCGCCGACTCCATCCGGAAGGCCGCCAGCAGCAAGTGGTTCCAGGACCAGCTGACCGAGCGCCTGGTGGTCGACCGCGCCCAGATCGAGGACTACGCCGACTCGCTGTTCCAGGTCTACGAGTTCCGCGAGATCGAGACCAAGAGCCGCGCGCAGGCCGACCGCGCCGTCGCCGCGCTCGAGGCCGGCCGCAGCTTCGAGGAGGCCGCGCCGATGTTCTCGCAGGTGGACAGCCGCATCCGCGGCGGCCTGGTCGCCGGCGTCCGCCTCGACATGCTGCCCTGGCAGGTGGCCGAATGGATGAAGGGCAAGCAGCCCGGGGACCGGAGCCCGGTGATCGCCCACGCTCGCGGCTTCTCGATCATCGAGATGGTCTCCATCACCGAGGAGGAGCCCGAGCCCGAGTACATCGAGGAGCGCCGCCTGCTGGTCAAGATCCAGCTCATGGAGCAGGACAAGGTCGTCCGCGCCATCCGCGACGAGCTGCGCGCCGCCGCGAACTCGCGCATGGTCGTCGACTTCGACGCCGCCTGGATGTTCCAGGGCGGCGGCGGCGAAGGGGACATGGTCGTCGCCGAGGCCGACGGCGTCGAACCCGTGACCCTCGACGAGGTGCGCCAGGACTTCTCCCTGCCCCCGCAGTTCTTCGAGGACTCCGAGCTGGTGGCCGAGGTGGCCGCCTTCTCGGCGATGGGCCGGCTCGACATCCGCCTGCAGGCCGCCGCCGCCCTGCGCGACGGCTACGCCGAGGACCCGGAGATCCTGGCCCAGGCCCGGGCCGTGCGCGAGGACCTGCTGGTCAAGGCCCTGAAGGTCACGCTGATCTACGAGGACTTCGACGTCACCGAGGAGGAGCTCCTCGCCATCTTCGAGGACCAGCGCGAGCGCTTCGACCGCCCGGCGGAGGCCGAGGTGAAGCACATCCTGGTCGAGACCGAGGGCGAGGCCCGCGAGCTGGCCGCCGCACTGGCCGACGGCCTGGACTTCGCCGAGGCCGCCCGCTCCCGCTCGCTCGACACCCAGACCGGGCCGCCGGCGGCTACGTCGGCTGGGTCGGCAAGGGCGCGATCCTGCCCGAGCTCGACACCGCCATCTGGGAGCTCGCGAACGGCGAGCTGAGCGCCCCCATCCAGACCAAGGTCGGCTGGCACCTGATCACCGTGCTGCGCCGGCGACCCGGCCAGGAGGTCCCCTTCCAGTCGGTGCGCTCGCGTATCTTCGAGGACGAGGTCCGCCGCCGGCGCAAGGCCCAGACCGACGAGTGGGTCGGTCTGCTCCTCGACCGGGTGCCGTGGAAGGCCCACCCTGAGAACCTGGAAGCGGCCATGGAAGAGGTCCGCCGCCAGACCGCCGCCACCGTCAAGAAGACCGCCCCCGCCGGGCACGCGTTCTGAACCTCCCATGAGCCGCTTCTCCGCTCGACGACCTCTCCTGACGCTCGGCCTCGCCGCAGCGGTCAGCCTGGCCCTCACCCTCGCCGCGTGCAGCGGCGGCGGACCGCGCGTCGTCCAGCCGGGCGGCAACCAGGCGGCGGCCGGCGGCAAGAAGAACTGCCAGTCCTGCCACGAGGGCTACGACGCGGGCGGCAGCGCCCACATGGCCTCGGCGGACAGCTGCGAGACCTGCCACCTGCCGCACGGCCTGGTCGGCAAGCTCAAGCTGAAGACTTCCGAGGAGGCCCTCTGCGCCGAGTGCCACGCCGAGGTGCCGAGCGGCACCGGCGGCGACCACCCCCACCCGAGCGCCAAGGCGGCCTGCTCCTCCTGCCACGACCCGCACCGCGCCGAGCCGGCCGACTGCGCCTCCTGCCACCCCGGCGCGGCGCCGACGGTGGACGCCCACGCGGCGCTCGACGCCAGCTGCCAGGCCTGCCACCGCCCGCACGGCGACGCCAGCGACAGCATGCTCTCCGCGCCGGCGGCCGACCTCTGCGCCAGCTGCCACGACCCGGCCGCGCCGGCCATGGGCTCGGCCCACGGCAACACCCCGCTCGACGCGGCGAACTGCGCCGAGTGCCACGCCAGCCACGAGCGCAACGCCCAGCCCGCCGCGCTGCGCGCCGCCAGCCACCCGATGCTGGAGGACTGCAGCATGTGCCACGAGGACGGCTCGGCCGACCTGCTCGAGGGCGACGCCGGCGAACAGTGCCGCAGCTGCCACGAGGACCTGCCCGGCGACGAGGCCGCGCACCAGCACATGGGCCTCGAGGAGGGCATGTGCCTGAGCTGCCACAACCCGCACGCCGGCGTGGTCGCGCCGATGCTGGCCGGCACCCCCGGCCAGGTCTGCACGAGCTGCCACAGCGACCTCGCCGAGATGGGCCCGGCCGACCAGCCGCACGCCCCGGTCGCCTCCGGCGACTGCCTGAGCTGTCACAGCGGCCACGGCTCGGACGAGGACTACCAACTCCTCGCCCCGCTGGGCGCGGACCTCTGCGCCGAATGCCACGACGGCCAGATCGCCGACTTCGAGGAGGCCGAGAACCCGCACGCCCCGGTCGAGGCCTGCAACCTGTGCCACAGCGGCCACGGCGGCACCGGCCAGCCCTCCCTCCTGGTCGGCACCCAGCAGCAGGTCTGCTCCTCCTGCCACGAGGCGCAGGTCTCCGAGGTGGCCGACGGCTCGGTCCACGGCCCGGTGGCCGCCGGCCGCTGCGCCGACTGCCACGACCCGCACGGCAGCGACCACAAGAGCCTGCTGCTGCGCGAGACCGGCGACCTCTGCCTCTCCTGCCACCAGAGCCACGCCGGCGACGCCCTCGGCACCGTGATCCACGAGCCGGTCGAGTGGAAGCTCTGCCTGAGCTGCCACGAGGCCCACCACTCCGAGCAGCCCGGCCTGCTCAACAAGCCGGCGCAGCAGGTCTGCCTGAGCTGCCACCAGAGCGTCCTGCGCGAGGCCGCCGCGGCCCCGAACGCGCACCCGCCGGTGGCCTCCGGCGACTGCCTCAGCTGCCACGACCCGCACGGCACCACGCGCGAGCACCTCGTGCGCGACACCGACGCGCGGATGTGCAACGCCTGCCACGAGGACGTCCTCCAGCAGGCCGCCGGCGCCGAGTCCAAGCACGCCCCGGTCCAGCAGGGCAAGTGCCTCGACTGCCACGACGGTCACCACAGCGCCAACGAGGCGCTGACCCGCAAGGCGGTGCCGCAGCTCTGCGGCGACTGCCACCAGCTCGAGTCGAAGGGCTTCCGCGGCGCCCACCTCGGCCTGTCC
Organism: uncultured Planctomycetales bacterium; assembly: GCA_964342475.1. Taxonomy (GTDB): domain Bacteria; phylum Planctomycetota; class UBA1135; order UBA1135; family UBA1135; genus J029. The sequence goes on along the minus strand of CAYFGE010000002.1, from coordinate 325,222 downwards.
GGCAACGAGATCGACTGCCAGAAGTGCCACGACACCCACGGCGGCCACGGCACGGCCATGCTGCTGCCCGAGACCCACGTGCCCTTCGACCGCCGCGAATGCAGCGCCTGCCACCAGATGGAGGACGAACAGTGAACCGCTCCGCCCGCATCTTCGCCGTCCTGACCGCGGTCTCGCTCGGCCTGGGGCTGGCCGCCGCCGGCCTCGCCCAGGACCCGCCCGCCGGCCTCCAGTCGAAGCGCGAGCGCCTCGGCCTGAGCGCCAACGAGGGCGAGCTGTGCGCCAAGTGCCACGAGGGCTTCACCGGCCCGGCCACCGAGGAGGAGGCCTTCGTCCACCAGCCGGTGTTCGAGGGGCGCTGCTTCGACTGCCACGAAGCCCACGCCGGCCGCCACGGCGCGCTGCTCAAGGGCGAGCAGACCCAGCTCTGCGCCGAGTGCCACGCCGACGTCGCCACGATCCCGGCCGAGATGGAGGCCCACGCCCCGGTCGCCTCCGGCGAGTGCGTCAGCTGCCACGACCCCCACCGCGGGCCGCACGACTTCGGCCTCGCCGGCGAGGGCATGGAGCTCTGCGCCGCCTGCCACGAGGCCACCACCGGCCTGGCCGTGAACGAGGAGCTCAACCAGCACATGCCCTTCGCCGAGGGCGAGTGCCTGATGTGCCACAGCCCCCACGCCGGCGTGGACGGCGCCAACCTCCTCATGGACACCGGCGAGCTGTGCGCCGCCTGCCACGACCTCGACGACGAGGACCTGCAGGCCTCGCACCTCGGCGTGCCGATGATCGAGCTGAACTGCTCGAACTGCCACACGCCGCACGCGACGCCGTCCGACTTCCTGGTCCACGAGTTCGCCCACGAGCCCTTCGCCGGCGGCTCCTGCGACATGTGCCACGACGACTCGGCCGACGACCCGACCGCGCTGCTGAGCGACGCGCCCGACCTCTGCTACGCCTGCCACGAGGACGTGGTCGAGGCGGTCGAGGAGCCGGTCTCGGTCCACGCCCCCGCCGAGGGCGGGATGTGCCTCGAGTGCCACACCCCGCACGCCTCGCCGCGCGGCGGCTTGGTGCGCGGCCTGGCCCGCGACACCTGCCTGGCCTGCCACGAGGACATCCGCGAGCGCGCGGAGCAGTCGGTGAGCAGCCACTTGCAGCACGACCAGGGCAACTGCGCCGCCTGCCACGAGCCGCACGCCTCGCAGCAGCCGCAGCTGATGCGCGCCGCCGGCCTCGACGCCTGCATGGAGTGCCACGCCGACCACGGCCAGTTCGCCCACCCGATGGGCGACGCCGCCACCGACCCGCGCACCGGCAGACCCCTCGACTGCCTGTCCTGCCACGACCCGCACGGCACGC
>CAYFGE010000002.1:184023-323763 GCA_964342475.1 uncultured Planctomycetales bacterium | reverse complement strand
CGCCCTGGCCTGGGCCGCCGCTCCCGCGGTGGCCCAGCAGCCGTCCGAGCGGCCGTCCGAGCAGGCCGTCCTGCCGGGCGCGGCGGACGTGGTGTGGACCTCCCGTCCCTTCGACGGGGTCGACGGCTTCCTGACCGAGGGCCCCTTCCACCAGCCGGCCGGCCTGGCCTTCGACCCCGGCGCCGGCGAGCTGCTCCTGCTCGACACCGACCAGGACCGGATCGGGATCTTCTCGCGCACCCTGCACCAGAAGTTCAGTTTCGGCGGCTCCGAGGCCCTGCCCGCCTCGCGCAAGCTCGAGGTCGGCCCGGACGGCACGATCTACGCGCTGTTCCAGCGCACCGACGTGATCCGGGTCTTCAACTACCGCGGCGAGTGGCAGCGGGACATCGTGGTCGAGCCGATCGCCGAGCGGGTCCGCCTCTCCTCGCTCGACTGGGGGCCCGACGGGCTCCTCCTCGTGGGCGAGAGCGTCTCCGGCCGCCTCCTGGCCCTCGACCCGGCCACTGGCCGCAAGGTCTGGGACCTGGGCACCAAGGGCTACGGCGCCGGACGCTTCGGCGGCATCGCCGGAGCGGCGATGTCCCCGGACGGCAGCCGCATCTACGTGATCGACCCGACCCTGCCGACCGAGACGGACGAGCGGGACAAGGCCCACGTGGTCCAGGTCTTCGACGCCCGCACCCGGCGCCACCTGTTCGGCTGAGGCTCCCACGGCCTGGACCGGCTCGACTTCTCGCTGCCCGACTCGATCGCCGTGGCCCCCTCGGGCCTGGTCCTGGTGTCGGACAACCTGCGCCACGTGGTCAAGGTCTTCGACTCGGACGGCGCCTTCGTGATGATGATCGGCGGCATCGGCCGGACGCTCGGTGCACTATATTACCCTGCCGGGATCGTGGTCGATCAGCACCATGTCCTCTACGTCGCGGAGAAGACCAACCGGCGCATCACGGCCTTCCAGCTCTTCCGCGAGGACCGCCGTCGAGTCCCCATCTTCCAGCCCTCGGGCAAGGCCACTACCCTCCTCGGAAAGCCTTTCGACACCGTGGGTTATAGCGCTTGGCGGGAGCGTGACCCGGACGCTCCGCCCGAGCGGTGATTTCTGTAACGGTTCTGTCACGGAATTGGGGGCTTGGCCCCTTGGCGCGAACTGAGACGGGTTTAGTGAAGGAAGCCGGAAAACGGCCTTCACCCTGCTTCCCGGCTGAATCGATCGCTCGCTCTTTCGTCCCGCTCCCCCCGTGGGGCGGCTGAAGCCCAGAGCGGATCGCCTCCTTCCAAACGACAGAACCTCAAAAGGTCAACCATGCTTTCGGCCACGAAAATCATCCTTGGCACCATCCCGGCCATGGCCCTCTTCATGGGTGCGTCCGCCGTCTCGACGACCGGCGACTACCACCATGGATCCTCGCTGAAGTGCTACCAGTGCCACACCATGCACTAAAGCCAGCAGCACGAGTACAACGGCCGCCACAGCTCGGCCAGCGACCCGTTCGGTGGCTACCCCGGCGCCAGCGGCCCGTACACCTACCTGCTCAAGGGCTCGGTGAACGAGATCTGCCTGTCCTGCCACGACAGCGGCGACGACAAGGACGTCCTGGGCCTCGACGGCAACGCCTACACGAACGGCCGCCTGGCCGGCGCCCTGAACGGCGAGGCCGGCTCGGCCTTCGAAGTCTCCGGTGAAGGTTACTACTGGTGGGCGGGCCACACGCTCGGCTCGACCGACGCGGCTCCCGGCGCGACCACCTGGACCAACGACAACGGTCTGGACTGCGTCGACTGCCACCACCAGCACGGCTACAACGGCAACTGCACCGGCGGCAACCTCCTGGTCTACCCGACCAACGATGCCGACTGGGTCGCCAACGGCACCTACCGCAACCTGGTCGGCGGTGTCCGCCAGATCAGCTACGTGACCGGCGCCGTGAACGACACCGAGTACGACGTCTACCAGATCGCCGGCGCGCACTCCGCGACCCACTACGACCTGAACAACGTCAACTACAACCAGCCCGACACCGCCGGCGGCTCCGCCTTCGCCGACTGGTGCGGCCAGTGCCACAGCAACTTCCACGGCGCCGTCGGTGGTGTGGAGATCGGTGGTGACACCGCGACGAACCACGAGTTCATCCGTCACCCGAGCGCCTTCGTCAACGTCGGCGGCCAGAGCAGCCACGGCCACACCAGCCTGAGCGTGTGGAACAACACGGCTGGCGACGCCCGCGTCAAGGCCCTGAGCTCGGACGGCAACTGGACCGTCGGCACCGCGACCGACATCACCCCGTCCTGCATGTCCTGCCACAAGGCGCACGGCAACCAGAACGAGTTCGGCCTGATCTTCGTCAGCAAGGGCGATGCGGCGGCCGACATGGGTGAAGAGGGCAGCCCGAACGGCAGCTCCTACTCGACCTGCTCGAACTGCCACGTCCAGGGCGTCTGATCCCCTGACCGAGGCACCCCCTCCGGGGCCCCCGGGACACCTCCCGGGGGCCCCGCTCTTTTCCTAGCATCACGGATTTCCAGGAGTTATCGATAAGGGAGAGTCCATGTTCCGGGTCCTCCTCGCCACCGTCCTCGCCCTGCTGGCCCTGCCCCAGGATCCCTTCCTGCCGGGCCGGGGGCCCAGCCGCCTCGCCGGCGGCGGGGCGCGCGCGGCCGGGGCCAAGGCCCACGCCGGCGAGCGCCTGGTGTGCAGCGACTGCCACACCATGCACAACTCGGCGGGTGGCCTGCCGATGCGCTACGACGGCCTGTCGCAGCCGGCGCCGCTGCTCCTGCGCGGGGCCTCGGTCACCGAGCTCTGCCTGGCCTGCCACGACGGCTCGCGGCCCCTGGTGCCCGACGTCCTGGCCCCGGTCAGCTACACCGCCGACCCGGCCGGCGGCTGGTTCGCCCAGGGCACGAGCGGGCAGCCCAACCCGAACGGGCACGACCTGTTCTCGCCCTCGCCGCTGAACGCGCCCGGCTCGATCGAGAGCTTCACGCTCGACTGCCTGTCCTGCCACGACGTCCACGGCTCGGTCAACCACCGCAACCTGCTGCTCGACCCGCCCGGCTCGGCCGACGACGGCGACGTCCGCGTGGTGGTCGACCAGATCGTGGCCCCGAACGGCACCAACGCCTCCGAGGTCTACACGCCGTCCAACCTGCTCGACCGCTCGGGCATGGGCGAGTTCTGCAACTCCTGCCACGACGAGTTCCACGGCAAGAGCCCCGGCGAGGAGGGCAGCCAGCGGCCCTGGCTGCGCCACCCGCTCGAGGTGACGATCTCCGGCGCCCCGAACGCCGACTACGCGCACTGGTCCGGCCCGATCCCGAACCGCGTGCGCGTCGAGACCCCGACCGACGACCTCGTCCCCAGCCCGGACGACCGCGTCAGCTGCCTGAGCTGCCACAAGGCCCACGGCAGCAGCCGGCCCGACTCCCTGATCTACGCCGACGGCCAGCGCCGCCGGTCCACCTGCCAGCAGTGCCACGACCAATGAGACGCGCCCTCTCCCTGGTCCTCCTCGCCCTCGGCGCCACCGCGCTCGCGGCGCCCCTCGGCGACGGCACCTACGACTCGACCCTGCACGGCAGCGACACCCGCGGCGTCGCGCGCGTCGCCGGCGTCGAGAAGGGCGACTGCAGCCACTGCCACTCCTCCCACGCCTCGGGCGCCACCGCCGGGACGACCTCCCACGGCATGCTGCTGTTCGCCGCCAACGACGACCAGCTGTGCTTCGAGTGCCACGCCGGCCACGGCGCCGAGAAGGTCTTCCTGGGCCAGCTCGAGGCCGAGACCAGCGCCCACGCCACCTCCGGCGCCTTCCGCTGGCCCGGCCCCGACCCGCCGGCCCGCCCGGGCGGCGACACCGGCATGTGCCTGAACTGCCACGACCCGCACGGCGCGGCCGACCACCAGGGGCTGATCCCGTCGATGAACGTGGCGCGCGAGGAGGGCGAGTGCCTGGCCTGCCACGACCTCTCCGGGCCGGCGGCGGACGACATCCAGCGCGAGCTGCAGCGCGCCTACGCGCACCCCACGCTGACCACCGGCGGCCGCCACGCCGTGGACGAGGGCGGCGACCCGAACGCCTTCGGCGTCACCGCGCGCCACGCGGAGTGCGAGGACTGCCACAACCCCCACGCCGCGCGCGAGACCAGCGGCACGGCGATCGCGCCCTTCGCCAACGAGCCGCTGCGCGGGGTCTCCTCGCTGGCGGTGCAGAACGGCGCGCCGGGCACGGTGCCGAACTTCACCTGGCGCGACGGCTCGCAGAACCTGCTTCAGGGCCCGCAGGAGTTCGAGGTCTGCTTCAAGTGCCACTCGAGCTGGTCGAACCTCGGCACCGGCCAGGAGGACCTGGCGCTGACGACCAACCCGAACAACCCGAGCGGCCACCCGATCCAGGGCCAGGGCGGCGACCCGAACATCCGGCCGGAGTCCTTCGTCAACGGCTGGAACGCCAGCTCGGTGACCCGCTGCAGCGCCTGCCACGGCAGCGCCGACGCGAACTCCCCGGCGGGGCCGCACGGCAGCGACCAGCGCTGGCTGCTCAAGGGCTGGTACCCGAGCAACCAGAACTACCAGGTGACCCGCTCGGACGCCCTCTGCTTCCAGTGCCACCGGCGCGCCACCTACGCCGACGACGACGCCTCGGACACGGTGAAGGCCTACAGCCGCTTCAACGACCCTGCAGGCGACGGGCACACCTACCACGTGGACAAGCGCGAGGTGCCCTGCACGGCCTGCCACGTGAGCCACGGCTCGACCAACCAGCCGAGCATGATCTGGGTCGACGGCAACCCGCGGATCCAGAGCTACACGCAGACCGCGACCGGCGGCAGCTGCGCCGCGAGCTGCCACGAGACCGAGAGCTACTCGATCAACTATCCGCGATGACCCCCCGCCTCGGCCTGCTCGCCGGGCTCCTCGCCCTCCTTCCGTCCTGCGCCAGCGACGGCCCGTTGGTCGTGCGCGAGGCCGGACCGCCGGCCGAGGACGGCCGCGGCGTGGTCTCGGTGCGGCTGCTGGTCGAGGGCGGGACCACCGAGCGGGTGCTCGAGCTGGGCGGCCTGACCCTGGTCGGCGAGGAGCGCGAGGTGGCCCTCGAGCTGGCCTCGGGCCGCGCCGAGCTGGCCGGCCGCGACCTCCTGCTGGCCCGCAGCGGCGCGCCGAGCGGCCACTACCACGGCATGCGCGTGGTGATCGACCTCGCCTTCAGCGCCGCGCCCGAGCAGGGCGGGGCCGAGATGATCCTGACCGGCGGCAACGCGGTGGTCGACCTGCCCTTCGACCTGCGCGACGGCGGCGCCGTCGAACTCGTCCTGCGCCTCGACCTGCGCCGCTCGCTGAACGACGTCGAGTTCCGCCCGGCCTGGTCGCTGGGCCTGGCCGGCGCGCTGCTGCCCGCCGAGATGCTGCTGGCCCTCGATCCCGCCGGCGGCGGCCTGGTCGTCGTCGACCGCAAGCAGCGCCGGGTGCACCGCAGCCTGCTGCCCCAGCAGGCCCTCGGCGGCATGGCGCTGGGCCGCTCCACCGACGAGCTCCTGCTGGTCGACACCACACGCGACGAGGCCCTGCTGATCGACCTCGCCACCGGCGAGGAGCGCGACCGCCGCAGCCTGCAGTCGGCCGGCGGCGTGAGCTGGGCCACCGGCCTGCCGCGCGGCGACGGCCTGGCGGTGGCCCAACCCGGCCGGCGCGCCATCGAGTTCCTCGACCACCCCGGCTTCCTGTCGCGCGGCTCCTACTCGACCGACCGCGCGCCGGGGCGGATGGCCGCGGCGAGCAACCAGAACCGCCTGTTCGTCCTCGTGCCCGAGGCCGACGAGCTGGTCGTGGTCGGCACCGACTCGATGGAGACCGTCGCCCGCCTGTCGGTCGACGACCAACCGGTGGACCTCGACCTCGACCGCCGCGGCAACCGCCTGGCCGTCGCCTGCGCCGGCAGCGGACACGTCCTGGTCTACGACGCGGCCTCGCTCGAGCTCCTCGACCGCGTCCCCGTGGGCCAGCGACCCCGGGCGGTGGCCTTCGACGAGCGCAGCGAGCGCCTCTTCGTCGCCACCGAGGGACCCGCCTCGGTGGTCGCGGTCGAGCTGGAGACCGGCCAGGCCACCTCCTTCGGCCGCCTGCCCGCCGCCGCCGCCGACCTCGAGCTCGACCCCGACGGGCGCCTGCTGTGGGCCGCCTGCCCGCGGGCCGGCCTGTTGGTCGGCTTCGACCTGTTCACCCTGCGCACCCAGGTCTCGGTCGAGGTCCCGGGCGCTCCCGACCGCCTGCTGGCCCCCGGCCGGATCCGCCGCTGACCCCCGGTGACCGCCCGCCGCCTCCTCCCGCCGGCGCTCCTGCTGCTCACCGCCTGCTCGACGCAGGAGCGGGTGCGGCTGATCGGCGAGACGGCGAGCACCCGCTCGGAAGGCTCGGTCACCACGAGCGACAGCCTGACCGCCGACCTGTCGGCCGACCGCCAGCTGTCCACGATCTGGGACCTGCGGGTGAGCGACCGCAGCCGCCTCGCCAAGCAGAGCACCGAGGTGGACGGGGTGCCGGGCATCGACTCCACGACCACCACCCACCAGCCGCGGGTCCTGCTCAGCGGCGCCGGCGGCCTGTGGCAGGCCGACCTGATCGCCGAGCGCACGCAGAGCGACCGCAACTCGCAGGGCGGCGCCAGCACCGGCAGCCACCGGGACAACCTCTACACGCGGCTGGTCTACCAGCCGGACAACCTGCCCACCCTGACCCTGCAGGCGGACCGGTCCGAGACGGTGGTCGACGGCTTCGGCTCGGCCGCGGAGACCCGCCGCTTCACCCGCGTCGAGCACACCATCGACACGGTCTCGGCCTACTACGAGCACTACAACCGGCTCCAGACCTACACCTACCAGGCCGAGGAGCAGGAGTTCTGGGAGGACCGCCTCGGCATCCTCGGCAACTTCGAGAACGACGCCGGCACGATCTCGGGCAACGCCTCGCTGAGCTGGACCGAGAGCACCACCGAGAACCGCGGCCCGGCGGTGGACGTCGGCCAGCTGGTCCTGGTCGACGGTCTCTACGCGCTCGACTCGACCCCCAGCCTCGGCACGCTCGACCCGCGCACCGCGCTCAACGACGGCAACCGCGACATCGGCGCCGGCATCCCGATCGGCGGCGTGGCGGCCGGCGGCGGGGTCGACCGCAACCTCGGCATCGACCAGGGCGTCGCGCCGAAGAGCGTGGAGCGGATCCACGTCTACACCGACGTCGCCTTCACCCCCGCCGAGGCGGCCGAGTTCAGCTGGAGCGTCTTCACCTCGAACGACAACCTGATCTGGACGCGCACCGAGTTCAGCGCCCTGACGACCTACGACCAGGCCCTGCGGCGCTTCGTGATCCAGACCGGCGAGGTGGCCTCGCGCTACGTCAAGGTTGTCAACCGGACCTACTCGGCGACGGCCCCCGCGGTGGAGGTGACCGAGATCGTGGCGCTCGGCGCCGAGGGCTCGATCCGCGACGGGGTGACCACCCGCCGCACCACCGCCGACGCCAGCCTGCTGCTCACGCCGGCCGAGGACGTGCGGGTGGACTTCCAGGCCAGCGTCGGCTCCCTGGTCCAGGAGGAGAACGGGGTCGAGACCAGCACCGAGGACCTGCGCCGGGTGAGCCTCGGCGCGAGCTACGTCCCGCTCGACTGGCTGAGCGCCTCGGCCCGCACCTCGCGCGACGAGATCGACAACTCGCAGTACTACGACCTGCGCCGGCTGTCCTTCTTCGAGTCGCTCGGCTTCATCCTCAACCCGAACTGGCGGCTCGACCTGACCGCCGTCCAGATGGAGGAGGAGGCCGACGACCTGCCGCGGTTGGAGTCCGACTCGGTCAGCGCGCGCTCGACCGCCACCTTCGTCCACGACATCGTCGGGACGGTGGCCGCGACGAACAGCCAGAGCCGCGATCTCCAGGCCGACCGCGACACCGACAGCAACGCCCTGTCGGTCTCGGCCCACGCCCCGCTGCGGCAGGACATGGAGGCGCGCGCCGACGTGCAGAAGTCGACGGTGCGCTCGGTCGAGGCCGGCGAGCGGATCGACTTCGACACCACCCAGGTCGGGCTCGGCGTCACCTGGTTCCCCAACAGCTCCTTCTCGATGCGGGTGGACCTCGACTGGATGCCCGAGTCGGTGGGCCCGACCGGCGTCAGCCAGGCCTACCAGGTCAACTGGCAGCCGCTGAGCGGCGGACAGCTCGAGATCCAGCTCAACCTGAACCGCCGCGAGGGCACGGCGGTGACCGGGGTCAGCCAGAACTCGCTGGCGCGGGTGCGCTGGCGGCTGCGCCACAACGCCTTCCTCGACCTGACCTCGGTCTGGTCGGAGCAGTCCTCCGCGACCGGGGACACGACGCGGGCGCAGTCCACCGCCCTGATGTTCAACATCGATTTCTGATCAAGGCACGCCCGGGGGGCGCCGCAAAGGGTGCGGCCACCCACCCCCCGAAAGCATGCCGATCCTCGCCCTCATCTCTCTAAGTCTTTTCCAGCAGGACGCTTCCGCCGTCGACCCCTTCCGGTCCGGCGACTGCCGCAGCTGCCACGTCCCGGACGCCGTGCAGGTCACGCAGGGGCACGACCCCTTCCGCCACGGCAACTGCCAGGTCTGCCACGTGCTGCCGCAGGACGCCCCGAGCGGGCCCGACCTGCTCGACCAGCCCCTGCCCGGCGCGCCGCCGGCCGGCTCCTTCGTGGCCGCCAACCAGGCCTTCGGCGGCAGCTTCGCCACCCGGCACCTGACCACCCACGTGCCCTTCTCCGGCGCGAAGAGCCCCGGCGCTGCCCCGGCGCCGCCCACGCCGGACTTCGGCAGCCGGCACCGCCTGCTGCACCAGGACCCCGAGGCCACCACCGGCCGCGCTTTCGCCGTCGCGCCCGAGCTGATCGACGGCGCCGACTTCGTCTGGGTGCGCGAGAACGGCGGCAAGTGGCACAAGGTGCCGCTCGAGGCCGGCGCGGCCGGCTTCGCCCCCGCCGAGCCCGAGATCGACGTCGAGGCCGAGCTGCGCCCGAGCGCCCTCGGCGGCGTGGCCCTGCTCGAGCTGCGCTCCGACTCGCCGGTCGCCGCGGTCGTCGCCCTGCCGGGCCACCGCAGCAGCAACCGCCCGGTGAGTTTCACCAACGACCTCACCCTGCGCGTGCCGCTCGGCGCCGAGCGACCGGACCGCGTGCCGCTCGAGATCCACACCCCCGACGGCCGCCGCCGCATGCTCGACGTGCAGCTGGCCGACGCCTCGGCCCGCGTCGCCGAGCAGCCGCTGGCCGCCCGCGCCTTCCTGGTCGCCGGCAGCCCGCGCAGCGGGATGCTCGAGCTGTGGACGCCCCAGCCGCGCCGCCTCGAGGTGCGCGCGCCCGCCGAGGGCGAGACCGCCCTCGACATCCCCGAGCTGGCCCCGCGCCGCAGCGCGAGCGCCTCGAAGAGCCGGGTCTCCGGCCTGGCGACCCGCACCGGGCGACCCGGCGGCGGCCTCGAGCTCGACATGCACGCCACCAACGCGCCGGTCGAGTACGCCGGCCTGACCGCGTGCCTGCAGTGCCACCCGAAGGCCGCCGACCACGGCGCCTCCCACCCGCTGGTCCGCGTGCGCAACGGCGGCGACTACGCCGTGCCCCAGACCCTGCCCCTGGGCGAAGGCGGGCGGATGCTCTGCAACACCTGCCACGACCCGCACGGCGGCGGCGAATACCGCCAGCACATGCGGATGGACCCCGACCGCGAGCTCTGCATCCAGTGCCACGTCCAGGTCCGCTGAGCGGAACCCAGGGAGGCTCGGCCGCTTCGGGGGGAGCGGCCGGGCCTCTCGCCTTTCCCCTCAGCGCCGGCGGAAGCGCTGGGCGTAGGTCTCGAGCGCGGCGGCGATACCGTCGAGGTCGGCCTCGGACAGGTGGCGGCGCGTGCGCCGCAGGGTGTCGAGGAAGTGGGCCACCTCGGCCGGCTGCACCGGGCAGCCGACGTTGCCCTCGGGGCCGTCGGCGGTCGCCAGCTGCGCGCCGCCCGGCTCGAGGATGACGTACCACGGGATGCCGCCGCGCACGCCCTTGCGGTAGGCCTGCTCGATCGCCTTGCCCTTCTTCATGCGGTCGACGTCGATCTCGACGTCCACGTAGTCGCGCGCGAAGACCGGAGCGACCTCCGGCTGTTCGAGGAACTCCTCGAACCGGTGGCACCAGGTTCACCATGGCGCGCCGAAGCGCAGGAAGACCCGCTTCTTCTCGCGGGCGGCGCGCACGCGGGCCTCGGCCAGCACCTTCGAGGCGTCCAGCGGCGTGGCGCGGTGCTGCTGGAGGAAGGCCAGCACCTTCGCCTCGTCGTGCCCGTCGCCGGCCTCGAGGGCGGCGGTCTCCTGCAGGGTGATCACCTCGCCCGCCGCGTCGAGCACGGTGAGGAAGGGCACGCCCTGGCCGAGGTCGGCGCCGAGCTCGGCGGCGAAGTCGCGGTTGCCCTGGCTGTCGACCAGGACCAGCTCGTACTCGTAGAGCATCTCGCGCGCAACCCGGCCGCGCTTCAGCACGGCGTGCAGGCGGTGGCACCAGACGCACCAGTTGCCGCCCCACATGACGAGGACGCGCTTGTTCTTCTTCGCCGCGCGCGCGACGGCGGCCTGCACGTCGGCGCGGGCGTCGGCCTGCTCGTCGTAGATCGACGGCGGCGCGGCGGGCTTCTCCTCCTGCGCGGCGCCCGCGGGGGCGAGGCCGGCCAGGAGCAGCGGGACCAGGAGAGCGGAGAGGCGCATGCGGCCATCATAGGCCGCATGCGCCCCGCTCACGGCGCGCCGCCCTCCCCCGGGGGCGGCGGCGCCGGAGTCCTCACGCGAACTGCTCGAGCTGCCGCGAGGAGTCGCCGCTGCGCAGCTTCTCGAGGGCGGTCTTCTGGATCTGCCGCACCCGCTCGAGGCTGATGCGCAGGCGGCGGCCGACCGCCGCCAGGGTCTCCGGCTTGCCGGTGCCCAGGCCGTAGCGCATGCGCAGGACGGTCTGCTCGCGGTCGCTCAGGCGGCTGATCGCCCCGCCGAGGAGGTCGCCGAGACGCGCGCGCTCGCCCAGGTCCGGCTCGGCGTCCTCGGTGGTGTCCTCGACCAGGTCGACCATGCGGGCGCCCGACTCGTGGTCGAGGGTCTTGTCGAGCGACAGGGTGAAGCGATTGCCGCTGATCGCGGTCTGCACCAGCTCGGGGGCGACGCCGGTCTCGCGGGACAGCCCCTCGGTGTCGGCCAGGTCACCGTCCACGGCGCTGCGCGCGTCGTGGATCTTCTTCATCGCCTTCTGGATGTAGGCCGGCACCCGCACCACGCGGCTCTGGTTGTAGATCGCGTTGAGGAAGGCCTGGTTGACCCAGTAGCCGGCGTAGGTCTTGAAGCGCACGCCGCGCGTGAAGTCGAAGCCCTCGACGGCGCGGAACAGGCTGACGTTGGCCTCCTGGATCATGTCCTCCGGCGCGACGGCGACCTTGCGGTAGCGCTCGAGCAGGCGGAAGACGATGAACAGGTTGCGCGCGATCAGCTCGTTGCGGGCCTGGACGAACTCGTCGTGGCGGGCGCGCAGGCGCTCACGCCCGGCCTGGTCGAGCTCGCAGGAGACGCAGCCGAGCAGCAGGCGCTCGGTGCCCACCGGGCAGGCCGGGCAGTCGTCGCAGGTGGTGCTCGGGTAGCGGGCGGCGTCCTCGGCCGAGAAGCCGGCCTCGAGGCGCGCCTTCTGCAGGCGGCGCCAGAGCAGCTCGAGGCCCATGCAGAAGCGGAGCTCCTCCTCGCGGCCCATGGCCGGGATGGACTGGAGCTCGTGGCGGTACCACGCCGTCGGTCCGAAGCCGCGGGAGGCGGGCTGGTCGGACTCGAGGCGCTCGAAGTGGAAGGCCACGGGGGTCTGGGTGCGGTCCAACTCCTCGATGAGGCGGGCCGAGTCGGACTCGAAGTCCTCCACGCGGAGATCCTGGATCAGGTCGTCGAAGGCGACAGGGGCGCGGTTCATGTCTGGGTGCTTACGAATGATGCCGTATTTTAGTGCTCAATACGCGGGACGGGGGACTCGAGTTGGTCAATTTCCAGAAAATAATCTGAACACAACACGGGCGACCTTGGACACCCAGAAGAACCCCGAAGGCCGCTCTCGGCGGAAAAATCCGCCGAAAACCCTGCTCAAAGCCCCTTTTCCAGGGCTCTTTTGACCCGCTCGACCAGCCGCCAGGCCTCGATCGGGGGCAGCGTGTCCAGATCCAGCTCGCGCAGCTCTTCCAGGAGGCCCTCGTCGGCCTCGGCGAGCAGGTCGAACAGGCTGTGCTGGAGGACCGCGGGTTCCGGTTCGGCGGGCGCGGGCGCGGGCGCGGAACCGCCCCCCGCCGCCCCCGGCGCGGCGTGGCCGGCCAGGATCTTCCGGCTCAGGCCCTCCTCGTCCTTCTCCAGGCGGACCAGGACCTCCTTGGCCCGGTCGAGCACCCCGGCGGGCACCCCGGCCAGCCGCGCCACGTGGATGCCGTAGCTGCGGTCGGTGCCGCCCTCCTCGATGCGGTGGAGGAAGACGATCTCCTCGCCCCACTCGCGCACCGCGACGTTCAGGTTGCGCGCCCGCCGGAGGCTGGCGGCCAGGTCGGTCAGCTGGTGGTAGTGGGTGGCGAACAGGCAGCGCGCGGCCACCCGGTCGTGGACGTGCTCGCACACCGCCCAGGCGATGGCGAGGCCGTCGAAGGTGCTCGTCCCCCGCCCCACCTCGTCGAGCAGCAGCAGGCTGCGCTCGCTGGCGTTGCGCAGGATGTTCGCCGTCTCGACCATCTCGACCATGAAGGTCGACTGGCCGCGGGCGATGTCGTCGCCGGTGCCCAGGCGGGTGAAGACGCGGTCGACCAGGCCGATGCGCGCCGAGTCGGCCGGCACGAAGCCGCCCATCTGCGCCATGAGCACGATGAGCGCCGTCTGGCGCAGCCAGGTGCTCTTGCCGCTCATGTTCGGGCCGGTCAGGACGACCAGCCGCGAGTCCTCGCCGAGGCGCGTGTCGTTGGGCACGAAGGGGTCGCCGAGCAGCGCGGCCTCGACCACCGGGTGGCGGCCCTCCACCACCTCGAGCGCGACCGAGTCCTCGAGCAGCTCGGGGCGGCAGTAGCGCCGCTCGGCGGCGACCCGCGCCAGGCTGGCCAGGGCGTCGACCTGCGCCACGGCGGCGGCGGTGGCCAGCAGCCGCGGCAGCTCGGCGGCCACCGCGTCGCGCAGTTCGAGGAAGATGCGGTACTCGAGCTCCTTCGACTTCTCCTCGGCGCCGAGCACCTTCGCCTCGTACTCCTTGAGCTCGGGCGTGATGTAGCGCTCGGCGTTCTTCAGCGTCTGCTTGCGGACGTAGTCCTCGGGCACGCGGTCGCGGTGGGCGTGCGTGATCTCGAGGTAGTAGCCGAAGACGCGGTTGAAGCCGATCTTGAGCGTCGGGATGCCGGTGCGCTCCTGCTCGCGCTGCTGCAGCGCGGCGAGGTAGTCCTTGCCGCCGCGGGCCAGCCCGCGCAGCTCGTCGACCTCGGGCGACCAGCCCTCGCGCACCAGGCCGCCGTCCTTGAGGCCGAGCGGCGGGTCGTCGGCGAGGGTGGCGCGGACGCGCTCGGCCAGGGCGGCGTTCGGGTCGAGCTCCCCGTGCAGCTCGCGCAGCAGCTCGCCGGCGGCGGCCTCCAGCTGCCCGCGCAGGGCCGGGACGCGCTCGAGCGAGCCGGCCAGGGCGACCAGGTCGCGCGCCCCGGCGCGGCCGCTGGCCACCTTGCCCGCGGTGCGCTCGAGGTCGCCGAGGCCGTCGAGGGCCTCCTGCAGCGCGCGGCGGCGGGCGGCGTCCTCGTGCAGCTCGGCCACCGCGTCCTGCCGGCGCAGGATGGCGGCCCGCTCGACCAGCGGCTCGAGCAGCCAGTCGCGCAGCAGCCGCGCGCCCATCGGCGTCTCGGTGCGGTCGAGGACGGCCAGGAGGGTGCCCTCGCGGCCGCCGTCCTGCTGCGAGCGGACGAGCTCGAGGGTGCGGCGGGTGGCGCGGTCGAGCACCACGTGGCGCGCCGGCTCGTGGCGCTGCAGGTCGCGGATCTGCGCCAACGAGCTCTTCTGGGTGTCGCGCAGGTAGTCGAGCAGCGCGCCGCAGGAGGCCAGCAGGGCCGGCTCGCCGGCCACGCCAAAGGGCTCGAGGGTGCCGGCGCCGAGCTGCTCGGCGAGGTCGCGCGCGCCGTTGCGCGCGTCGAAGGACCACGGCGGTCGCAGGGTGACGGGCAGCTCCTCGCGCTCGGCGGCCGCGCGCACGGCGGCCAGGCGCTCGTGCAGCGCGGCGTCGCCGTCCGACTCGTGGACCTCGGGCAGCACCAGCTCGGCCGGACCGATGCGGGCCAGCTCCTCGGCGAAGCGCTCGGGTGGCGCGGTGGCGCAGCGGAAGGCGCCGGTGGACAGGTCGGCCCAGGCCAGGCCGAGCACGGGGCCGCCGCTGCGGCCGCGCGCGGCGCCGGCGGCGACGTCCACCGCCAGGACGAAGAGCGGCTCGGAGCCGACCAGCGCCTCGTCCTCGACGAGCGTGCCGGGCGAGACCACCCGCACCACGTCGCGCTCGACGATGCCCTTGGCCTCCTTCGGGTCCTGCAGCTGCTCGCAGATGGCCACCGTGTGGCCGGCGCGCACGAGCCGCACCAGGTAGCCCTCCATCGCCCGCACCGGCACGCCGGCCATCGGCACCGAGCGCTCCTTGTCGCGCGCCGTCAGGGCCAGGCCGAGCTCCTTCGCGGCGAGCTTCGCGTCGTCGAAGAACAGCTCGTAGAAGTCGCCCATGCGGAAGAACACCAGCGCCTGCGGGTGCTTCTTCTTCGCGGCGTGGTACTGCCGCATCATGGGCGTCTCCTGGGGACGCGCGCCGGAGGGGGACGAGCTTCGGGCCACGGTTCGGGGGGAAGGCCGGGAGGATTCTAAGGCCGCCCCCCGACCCCCCGGCCCCGCTAGAATGCGGGCCCTTTGCGGCGACCCCTCCGCGCGCCGAATTCGTGCCCCCGAGGGCACAGCTCCCGACCCGGAAAAAGCTTCCATGGCCCTTCCCAACATCCAGTTCACCGAGGACCACCTGCGCCTGCAGGCGACCGCCAACGAGATCGCCCGCGAGCACCTGCTGCCGAACGCGGCCAAGCACGACAAGGAGCACAGCTTCAACGAGGCGGGCTTCCAGGCCGCGGTCGACGCCGGCCTGCTCGGCACCTGGATCCCGAAGGCCTACGGCGGCAACGAGCACGGCGTGCTCGGCCTGGCCATGGTCGTCGAGGAGTTCTCCAAGGCCGACCCGGCCTTCGGCGTGGCCTTCGCGGTCAACGCGCTCGGCAGCTTCCCGATCATCGTCGGCGGCACCGAGGAGCAGAAGCAGAAGTACCTGCCGCGCGTCGCCAAGGGCGAGGCCTACTGCGCCTTCGCGCTGAGCGAGAAGTTCGCCGGCTCGGACGCCGGCGGCCTGTCGGTGCGCGCCGACAAGGTCGAGGGCGGCTGGAAGATCAACGGCGAGAAGAAGTGGACCACCAACGGTTCGCGGGCCCACATCCTGACCTGCTTCGCGGTCACCGACCCGACCTCGCGCTCGCGCCGCATCAGCGCCTTCATCGTCGAGAACAGCGACCCCGGCTTCTCGATCAAGAAGGTCGAGGACAAGATGGGCATCCGCTCGGTGCCGGTGTGCGAGACGGCCTACGACGACGTCTTCGTGTCCGACGACCGCCTGATCGGCGGCAACCCGGGCCTGGGCTTCAAGCACAGCATGATGACCCTCGACCTGGCGCGGCCCGGCGTGGCTGCGCAGGCCGTCGGCACCGCCGCCGGCGCGCTCGAGCTGGCCAACACCTACGCCAACCGGCGCAAGCAGTTCGGCCAGAACATCGGCAGCTTCCAGATGGTGCAGCAGATGCTGGCCGACATGGCGATGAAGACCGAGGCCGCCCGCTGGCTGGTCTACGCCTGCGCCGCCGCCGCCGACGCCGGCGACATGAAGGCGGTGAACAAGTACGCCGCGATGGCCAAGTGCTTCTCGACCGACGTGGCCGTGCAGGTCGCCACCGACGCGGTGCAGGTCTTCGGCGGCTACGGCTTCATGGAGGACTACCCGATCGCCAAGTTCTACCGCGACTCGAAGATCCTGCAGATCTACGAGGGCACCAACCAGGTGCAGCGGATGGTCATCGCGCGCAACCTGATGAAGGAGTCGGGCAACTACGACTACCTCAACCAGGTCATCCCGGACGAGGTCCAGGAGACCTTCGCCGGCGAGTACGAGATCGCCAACACCTGAGCCGCGCGGGCCTTCCGCCCGCCGCGTTCCCGCCGGCCGGCGCCCTCCCGGGGCGCCGGCCGGCCCCGTTTCCTGGCCGCCCCCTTGCCAGGATCGCCGCCGGGTGGGAGCTTGGAGGGGACTTCCGCCGCCCCGATCGTCCCCGGTCCCTTCCCCCCTTCCCCGTCCCATCCCGACATGAAGTGCCTCCTCCACCTCGCCGCGATCGCGGCGCTCGCCTCGGCCCTGCCGGCCCAGACCGTGGTCAACTCCTAGCCGACCGGCACGGCCTTCCCCGGCGGGCTCGACTACGACCCTTCCACCGGCACCGTGTGGGTCGTCGACTCGAGCGCCGACGCCATCATGCAGTTCGACCGCAACGGCGTGCTGCTGCAGAGCTGGGTCGCCGGACCGCCGCCCGGCTCGACCGCGACCACCGCGATGCCGATCGGCTGCGCCCTCGACCCGGCCACCGGCAACCTGTGGGTGGCCGACGAGAACGAGTGGTGCTACGAGCTCGACACCTCCGGCAACTGGACCGGCCGCGGCTGGTCCACCTCACCGGCGGTGATCGACGTCTCGAGCGCGGCCTGGGACCCGGTCAACGGCACGATCTGGATCTCGCAGGACAGCGGCACGCGCGCCGCGGTCGAGTTCGACGTCAACGGCGTCGCGCTGCAGACGGTGCCGCTCGGCGGCGCCGGCTCGGTCGACCCGGACGGCTTCGGCTTCCACTCGGTCACGCGGCACCTGTTCCTCGGCGAGGACACCGGCGACCAGATCATCGAGGTCGACCCGGCCGGCGGCTTCGTCGCCTCCTGGGCGCTCGCCGGCCTCGGCATCAGCCCCGAGGGCATCGGCCTCGACGAGGTCAACGGCAAGCTGTTCGTCGCCGACGGCTTCGGCGGCATGGTCTGGGAGCTCGACGGCATCGTCACCGGCGGCGGCGGCGGCCCGACCCTCGCGGTCAGCAACCTGGTCGCCGGCGGCGTGGTCACCATCTCGGTGAGCAACGCGACGCCCGGCGGCATCGTGCGCCACGGCTACTCGCTGGCCGGCGGCGGCCCGATCAACACCGCCTTCGGCGCCCTGCTGCTCAGCCCGCCCTACACGGAGCTGCCGGCGATGACCGCCAACGCCAGCGGCGACGCCGCGCTGTCGGCGCCGGTCCCGCCCGGCACCACCGGCGTGTCGGTCTGGCTGCACGCCATGGACCTCGGCTCGATGAGCTTCACCAACGGCCTGGCCGAGGTGATCGGCTGAGCCGCGCCTGAGCCGCGCCGGTCAGTCCGGCGACCCGAGCTCCGCCGCCCCGCGGCGGAGCTCTTCCCATGCCCGCTCGACGTGCCGCCGCGCGGTCCGCGTCTGGCCGACGCTCAGGCGCAGGGTGTGCTCGCCGCCGAGCCGGGTGTGGGTGAGGAAGACGCGCCCGGCGGCGTTGACCCGCTCGAGCAGCCGCTCGCCGAATTCGCCGCCGCAGCGGTGGCGGAAGCAGACCAGGTTGAGCGGCGGGGCGCAGGCCAGCTCCCAGTCCGGGTCGGCGCGCACCCAGGAGGCGAACTCCTGCGCCAGCGCGACGTGGGCGCGCACCGCCTCCTGCAGCCCCTCGACCCCGTAGCTGCGGATCACGAACCACAGCTTCAGCGCGCGGAAGCGGCGGCCGAGGGGCACGTGCCAGTCGCGGTAGTCGATCACCGCGCCCGACTCGGTGGCCTGGTTGCGCAGGTACTCGGGCAGGATGCTCAGGGCGGCCAGCAGCGGGCCGCGGTCGGCGACCCAGAAGCAGTCGCAGTCGAAATTCGTGAACATCCACTTGTGCGGGTTGAAGCAGTAGCTGTCGGCCCGCTCCAGGCCCTCGTGGATCCAGCGGAACTCCTCGCACAGCGCGGCCGTGCCGGCGTGCGCCGCGTCGACGTGCAGCCAGACGCCGTTCTCCTCGCACACCGCGCCGAGCGGCGGCAGCGGGTCGAAGGCGTGCGAGCTGGTCGTGCCGAGCGTGGCGCAGAGGAAGGCGGGGCGCAGGCCGGCGAGGCGGTCGGCCTCGACCGCCGCGCGCAGGGTGGGCGCGGCCAGGCGGCCGTCCGGTTCGCTGGGCAGGACGCGCAGGCGGTTGGGCTCCACCCCGGCGATCCGGGCCGCCTTCTCGACCGAGCTGTGGGCCTGGTCGCTGCAGTAGTAGACCAGGTCCTCGGGGTCGGCCCCGGCGGCGCGCCCGCGCTCGCGCGCGGCGAGCAGCGCGCACAGCGTGGCGCTCGAGGCGGTGTCCTGGATCACGCCGCCGCCGCGGCCGCTCGACAGGAAACGCGCGGGCAGGCCGAGCATGCCGACCAGCCAGTCGAGCACGTGGGTCTCGAGCTCGGTGCAGGCCGGGCTGGTCGACCACAGCATGCCCTGCACGCCGAGGCCGGCCGAGAGCAGCTCGCCGAGCACGGCGGGCGGCGAGCTGTTGGCCGGGAAGTAGCCGAAGAAGTGCGGCGACTGCCAGTGGGTGATGCCGGGCAGGACCAGCCGCTCGAAGTCCGCCATCACCGCCTCGAAGGGCTCGCCCTGCGCGGGCGGCGCGGCGGGCAGGGCCGCGCGCAGCTCGCCGGGCGCGGCGCGCGACTGCACCGGCAGCTCCTCGACGCGCTCCCAGTAGTCGGCGATCCAGTCCACCACCGCGCGGCCGTGGCGACGGAACTCCTCCGCGCTCATCGGCTCGGGCGGGTCGCCGGAGGGTTCAGGCATCGGGCTTCAGCCGCTCGCGCAGCATCTTCATGCCCTCGAAGAGGCGCGACTTGACCACCGACTCGGGCAGCTCGAGCACCTCGGCCATCTCCTTGCGGCTGAGGCCGTCGGCGTAGCGCAGGCGCAGCACCTCGCGGTAGGGCTCGGCCAGGGCCTCGAGCATGGCGGCGACGCGGTCGAGGTCCTCGGCGTCGGCGAACATGCTGAGCGGGCCGCGCGAGAAGGCGCCGGCCATCGAGCGGTCGGGCAGGGCCTGTCCGTCCTTGCGCCGGCCGCGGTCGCGCACCGCGTTGAGGCAGTGGTTGCGCGCGATCTTGTACAGCCAGGCGCGGAAGTCGTCGGGCACCACGTCGCTGCGCAGCACCTTGACGAAGACCTCCTGCACGGCGTCCTCGGCCTCGGCCTCGCTGCGCAGGTAGCCGAAGCAGAACCGCTGGATCGGCTCGCGGTAGAGCTGGTCGAGCAGCGCACCGGCGTCCTCGTCGCCGGCGCGCAGGCCGACGACCAGCGAGGGCGTCAGGCGCATGCGCTCGACGGTGTCGGCGTCGTTCCCCTCGGGAGTCGCGTTCATCACTCGTCGTCCTCAATCATGCCCGCGCGCCTCGGCCGCGGCCAGGAGCCTGCGCGCTTCCGCGGCCTCCTCCTCGACCCACTGCGGCGCGGCGCGCCCGTCGCGGTCGCGCTCGAAGATGAGCAGCGCCCGGCGCAGCTCCTCGGCCGCCATGGTCAGCTGCTCGCGCGGGGCGGCCGGGTCGGCCAGCACCGCCTTGGCGATGCAGCTGCGGTCGCGGCCGACGCGGTCGTGGCTGCCACCGTAGACCTGCTCGTCGATCGCCGCCGCGCGCTGGCACAGGTCCACCGCCTCCTCGCGCTCCTGCTGCATGCGCAGCGCCCAGGCCAGGTTGATCATCACGCTGGCGACGCTGCGGCTGGCCTTGCCGGTCATCGCGTCGAGGTGGAACTGCCGCGCCAGCGCCTCGCGCAGCACGCGCTCGGCCTCCTCCCAGTGGCCCTGCGAGATCAGGATGCGGCCCATCGTGGTCAGCGTGCCGACGAAGGCCTCGGGGCGCAGGCCCTCGTGGGCGCGCTGGATCGGCAGCGCCTCGCGGCAGGCCGCCTCGGCCGCGTCGAGCTCGCCGCTCAGCACCAGGGTGCGCGCCAGGTTGGTCAGCGCCAGGCCGACCAGCTCGTCGGCGGACTCGCCGCGCGCGCGGAACTCGGCCAGCGCGCGCCGCGCCAGCTCCGCCGCCTCCTCGTAGCGGCCCTGCTCGCGCGCCACCACGGCGAGCTGCACGCGGCTCTTGGCGATGTCGAAGGCCTGCTCGCGGTCGTCCTCGTCGAGCAGGTCGATCGAGGCCTGCAGCTCCTCGCGGGCCTGGTCGAGGCGGCCGTGGTCACGGTGCAGCATGCCCAGCGCGCGGCGCATGGGCGACTCGAGCTCGGGGAACTCGGCCAGCCGGGTCTCGAAGGAGGCGACCAGCGCGGGCAGGAAGTCCACCACCGGCGTGTCGGGCCCCATCTCGTCGTAGCCCGCCGTGCTGAAGGTCTCGAACATCAGCGCGATCAGCTGCTCGACCCGCTCGGCCTCCTCGGCGATGTGCGCGGCGTCGAGGCGCGCCTTCACCGTCGCGCCGAGGACCAGGGCCACGATGGCGGCCGACAGCGCGGTCAGCAGCTTGTGGCGGCGGACGAACTTCAGCGTGTGGTAGGCCGCGCTCGGCTTGCGTGCCAGCACCGGCAGGTCGGCGAGGTAGCGCTCGAGGTCCTCGGCCAGCGCGGCGGCCGAGGTGTAGCGCCGCTCGGGCTCCTTCTCGAGCGCCTTGAACACCACGGCCTCGAGCTCGGCGCCGAGGCCGGGCGCGCGTCCCTGCAGCCGCCGCGGCGCGCTGGTCTCGATCGCGCGCGCGGCCTCGGGCAGCGAGCGCGTCGGCACGGCGTAGGGCAGCTCGCCGGCGAGCAGCTCGTAGAGCACCACGCCGAGCGCGTAGACGTCGGTGCGCGTGCTCACCGCGGCGGCGTCGCCGCGCACCTGCTCGGGCGCCATGTACGGCAGCGTGCCGATCACCTTGCCGGCGGCCGAGGCGTCGGGGCCGGGCGCGCCGGCCACGTCGTCGTGGGCCAGGCCGAAGTCGAGCACCTTGGGCTGCGGGGCGCCCTCTGCCTCGGTGACGAAGAGGTTGGCCGGCTTCAGGTCGCGGTGGATGATGCCGCGGCCGTGCGCGGCGTGGACCGCCTCGCAGGCGCGCGCGTACAGCCGCAGCCGCGCGCGCAGGTCGAGGCCGCGGCGCTGCGCGTGGACGGTCAGCGGCTCGCCCTCGACCAGCTCCATGGCGAACCAGTGGTGGCCGTCCTCGGTGTGCCCGGCCTGGAAGATCTGCGCGATGCCCGGATGCCGCAGGCGGGCGAGCGAGGCCACCTCGCGGGCGAAGAACTTGCGCGCGTCGGGCCCGGCGAGGTGGCCGCCCTTGAGCACCTTCACCGCGACGCGGCGCGCCGGGGCGTCCTGCTCGGCCTCGAAGACGCGGCCGGTCGCGCCCTCGCCGAGCAGGCGCAGCACGCGGAAGGGACCGATCGTCGCGGGCAGCGGCGGCGGCTCGCCGCCGTCGTGCGAGACCACGTCCATCAGCGAGCGCAGCTCCTCGGCGCGGCCGGCGCACAGCGCACAGGCGGCGAGGTGCTCGTCCAGCTCGGGAGCGGCGCGGTCGATCCAGCTCCACAGCTGCTCCTCGCTGACGCCGCAGGCGGCTTCCGTCATCCCCAGTCCTCGCCGTCGGCGAGGCGCCACAGGTACCAGGAGGCGACCGAGCGCAGCGGGGCCCAGGCCGCGCCGCGCGCCTCGAGCTGCTTCGGCGTCGGCCGCTCGGCCAGGCGGTCGAGGCGGCGCAGGCCCTCCTGCACGCCGAGGTCGGCGGTGGGCAGCACGTCGAGCCGGCCGAGCTTGAAGATCAGGAACATCTGCGCAGTCCACGGCCCGATGCCGCGCACGTCGGTCAGCGTCTCGACGACCTCGTCGTCGGAGCGCCGCCCGATCGAGCGCAGCGGCAGGCGGCCGTCCTCGACGTGCTCGGCGAGGTCGCGCAGCGAGGCCAGCTTGTTGCGCGACAGGCCGGCGCCGCGAAGGCGCTCCTCCGGCAGGCGCAGCAGCTCGGCGGCCGGCGCGAGGCGCGGGCCGGGCGTCAGCGCGACCACGCGCTTCCAGATCGTGCGCGCGGCGGCGCCGGCCAGCTGCTGGAAGACGATGGCGCGCGCCAGGGCCTCGTAGTGCGGAGTGCGGCGGTAGGCCGCGTTCGGGAAGCCCGGGAAGGGCTCCAGCCCGCGCACGGCGGCGGCCAGGACCGGATCGCGGCGGCGGAGGGCGCGGAGCTGGGCAGGGGTGGGCTGCATCGGCTGGCGTCCAGATTAGGCCGGCGGGCGCTCCCCCCGGGCGCCGCTTCCCGGGCTATGCTGGATCCCGGTCCCCCATGCTCCCTCGTTCCCCCCGTCCCCTCGTCCTGCTGGCCCCTTGGCCTGTTCACGGGGGCGGTGCAGGCCCAGTCGCAGGACTTCCTGCTGCACCGCCACCCCGGCGCGGGCGACGGCGACGAGCTCGGCCGCAGCCTGGTGGTGACCGGCGACCTCGACGGCGACGGCTGGGCCGACTACGCGGTCGGTGCGCCGCGGGCCGACGGCTACGGGCGCACCAACTCGGGCGTCGTCGAGCTGCGTTCGGGGAAGGACGGCTCCCTGCTGCGCCGCCACGTCGGCGGCGCGGCGCACGACTGGCTCGGCTCGGCGTTGGCCGACCTCGGGGACGTCGACGGCGACGGCCTGGCGGACCTCGCCGTGAGCGCGAGCAACGCCGCCTCGCACGCCGGCCAGGTGATGGCGCTCTCCGGCGCCGACGGCGCGGTGCTGTGGACGCGCGACGGCCGCGCCAACCTCGAC
The DNA here is from genome assembly GCA_964342475.1 of uncultured Planctomycetales bacterium. GTDB lineage: Bacteria > Planctomycetota > UBA1135 > UBA1135 > UBA1135 > J029. The sequence goes on along the minus strand of CAYFGE010000002.1, from coordinate 300,862 downwards.
CGCTTCGGCGACCGCCTCTGCGCGGTGGCCGACCTCGACGGCGACGGCCGCCGCGAACTGCTCGTCGCTGCGACCGGCGCCGACGTCAACGGCCTGCAGAACGCCGGGCGCGTGCTGCTCCTCTCCGGCGCCGACGGCCGCGAGCTGCGGCGCTTCGAGGGCGACGGCGACGGGGACAAGCTGGGCTTCGCCCTGGCCGAGCTCGGCGACCTCGACGGCGACGGCGCCACCGACTTCGCCCTCGGCGCGCCCTTCGCCGACCGCCCGCTGGCCAACACCGGCACGGTGCAGATCCACTCCGGCGCGACCGGCGCGCTGCTGCGCCGCCTCGACGGCCCGACCGAGGAGGCCCGCTTCGGCTACTCGCTCGCCGGCGTCGGCGACACCGACGGCGACGGCCTGGCCGAGCTGCTCGTCGGCGCGCCCGACTCCGGCCTCGCGCCCGGCTCGGCCTGGTTGATGCCCGGCGCCGGCGGCCCGCCGGTCCAGCGCTTCTACGACGGGCTGGCCGACGGCTTCGGCCAGGAGGTCGCCGCCGCCGGCGACCAGGACGGCGACGGCGTCACCGACCTGCTGGTCGGCGTCCCCTACCACGACGACGTGGCCAACCAGCTCGCCTCGGCCGGGCGCGCCATCGTCTACAGCGGCGCCGACGGCCGCTTCCTGTGGGATTTCGTCGGCCACGGCAACGGCGACACCCTCGGCGACACCCTGGCCTCCGGCGACCTCGACGGCGACGGCACCGCCGAGCTCCTGATCGGCTCCCCCTTCGCCGACCCGGGCGGCCGCACCCACGCCGGGGAGGCCTCCGTCTGGAGCTTCCGGCACCACCCGATCCTCGCGCTCTCCGCGACCGGCGTCTCCCTCTCCGCCGGCGGCCTGGTCGAGATCGCGATGACCTTCCCGCTGCGCGAGGCCGACGCCTCCTACAGCCTGCTGATGTCGCAGTCCGGCACCGGACCGACCCGCTTCAAGGGCCAGGTCGTGCCGCTGACCCCCGACCCGATGTTCTGGAAGTCGCGCGACGGGCAGTACCACCCGGCCTTCCTCCAGCCCGAGGGGGTGCTGGACGAGGCGGCCGCCGGCACCGCCTGGCTGAGCGTCCCTCCGGGGACCGCCAGCCACCTGGCCGGCACCAGCCTCTGGGTCTGCGCGATCAGCCGGGGCGGCGGCCTCGGCGTCCGCTTCGTCTCCGCGGCCGGCCGGATCGACTTCCTGCCCTGAGCCGCCGGGCTAGGGCTGGCAGGCTTTTTCGGGGGGGCCTATCCACACGGACCGGGGCCTTTTGCCCGCCCCGACCGGTCCCTTGGACCACGAGCCCACCCCCCGTCCGTCCGGCGTGGCGAGCAGTTACTCGCGCATTGCCGACCTGCCCGTGCGCGTGGAAGGATTCCGCTTCCGCACCGTCGAGCGCACCGTGGGGGACTGCCAGCTCCGCACGGTGGAGGTCTACCTCGACGGCCTCGGCTGCCTCGGCGCCGGCGAGGACGTCTCGCTGAGCCGCCAGGCCGGGCCCTCCCGGGTGCTGTCCGCCGCGGCCGAGGAGATCGTCGGCGAGTGGAGCTTCCACGACTTCTCCCACCGGCTGGCCTCCACCGGGATCGCCAACAGCCGCCGCTGGGCCCTGGAGGCGGCCGGCCTCGAGCTGGCCCTGGTCCAGTCGGGCCTGAGCCTGGGGCAGGTGCTCGGCCGCGAGCCCCGCCCGGTGCGCTGGGCCATGCACCCGGTCCAGCCCGGCTGCAGCTGCCTCGACCAGGTGGCCGGCTGGCACCGCCGCTCGAAGGGGCTGCACTACGTGCTCGACGCCGAGGACGACTGGAGCGACGAGCTGATCGCTGCCCTGGCCGATCTGGGGCGGGTCGAGGTGATCGACTTCCACTCCTACGAGCGCGACCCGATGCCGCCGCCGGAGCTGTACCAGAAGATCGCCTACGCCTTCCCCGACGCGGTGCTCGAGGACGTCGCCCTGACGGAGGAGACGAAGGCGCTGCTGCAGGAGCATCCCGGCCCCAAGAGCTGGGACATGGCGATCTACTCGACGATCGAGATCGAGGCCCTGGACCCGCAGATGGTCAACGTGCGGCCGCCCCGCTTCGGCTGGTGGCGGCGCATGCTCGACGCCTACGACCTGTGCGAGGCCCGCGGCATCCCCTGCTACGCGGGTTCGAGCGGCGAGCTCGGCGTCGGTCTCGACCAGCTGCGCGGCCTGGCGGCCCTGTTCCACCCCGAGGGGCCGAACCAGGTCGCCCCGCCGGTGACGCAGCTGACCGGGCCCGGGGACCCGGAGGAGCTCCCGGCGAACCCCCTCCCGCCGGACAGCTTCTCGGCCGCCTTCGACGGCACGCACTGATCCCGAGAGGGGCGGGCGGGAATAGAGTGGGCGCGCCCCTCACGTCCCCCGTACGCCATGACCCCGATCCTCCACACCCTGATCTCCCAAGCCCAGGACCTGCCCGCCACCGACGGGCCGGCTGGCCCCAAGGACCCCGCCGACGTCGGCGCGATGGTCGACTGGATGCTCGAGTTCGCCAAGGTCTACGGACCGAAGGTGCTCGGCGCGCTGCTCACCCTCGTCGTCGGCCTGTTCGTGGTCGGCTGGATCACCCGCGGCGTGCGCGGCGCGCTGGTGAAGGCCCGCGTCGACCCGACGCTGGCCTCCTTCCTCGCCAACCTGGCCAAGATGGCGATGCTGATGATGGTCCTCATCTCGGCCGCCTCGAAGCTCGGGGTCGAGACGACCAGCTTCGTCGCCGTGCTCGGCGCGTGCGGCCTGGCCGTCGGCCTGGCCATGCAGGACTCGCTCGGCAACCTCGCCGCCGGCGTGATGATCATGCTGTTCAAGCCCTTCAAGGTCAGCGACTTCGTCGAGGCCGGAGGCACCGTCGGCATCGTCGAGGAGATCATGGTCTTCTCGACCCGCATGCGCACCGGCGACAACAAGCGGATCATCGTGCCGAACGGCCAGATCGTCGGCGGCACGATCACCAACTACTCGGCCAACGACACGCGCCGCGTCGACCTCGTCTTCGGCATCGCCTACGAGGACAGCATGAAGCAGGCCAAGGCCATCCTCGAGCGGGTGGTCGCGGCCGACCCGCGCGTGCTGAAGGACCCGGCCCCGGTCATCGCGGTCGGTGCCCTGGCCGACTCGAGCGTGAACATCCTGTGCCGGCCGTGGGTCAAGACCGCCGACTACTGGAACGTCTACTGGGACCTCACCGAGGCTGCCAAGGAGGCCTTCGACGCCGAAGGCATCACGATCCCCTTCCCGCAGCGGGACGTGCACCTGCACCAGGTCGGGCCCGAGGCCGCCTAGGCCCCGCGCATCGCCCAGGCCGGCATCTTCGCCAGGTGTTCGCGGGCCGCGGCTTCGGCTTCGGCCCGCGCCATCTTCTGCATGCCCATGAAGTAGCCGGTCACGGTGCCCTCGAAGACCTGCTCGTAGCTGCGCAGCTGGCCACCCTCGTCGGTGCAGTAGTCGCAGTACATCACACCGGGCTCGGCGCCGGGCATCGGCATGCCGCAGGACTGGCAGCTTTCCATCCGGATCGAGGTGTAGATCTGGAAGCGGTAGCCGTCCGGGTCGCGCAGCGAGAAGTCGCGCAGCCCGTAGAACTGGTCCTTCGGCGCGCTCAGCGTGGCCGCGCCGCGCGCGGTGACCTCGGCGTGGTAGGCGTCGACGTCGGGCACCTCGAGGTAGAAGAAGACGCCGGCGCCGGGCGCGCTCGCCGCGTACTCGGCCATCGCCTCCTTCATCATCGCGGCGGCCTCGGGGTCGTGCTCGCAGGCGGCCGCGTCGGGCTCCTCGGCGGCGCCGATCATGATGCTCTGGCGGTGCAGGACCAGGTTCGCCCAGCGCGGGTTCTCCTGGTCGGGCCAGGCCTCCTTCATGGTGAAGCCGAGCTTGCCGCAGTAGAAGTCCACCGTCGCGCGCATGTCGCGGCAGGTGAGCATGATCGAGTTAGGGTAGGGTCGGGGAGAGGATTCGGACACGGGGCTTCCCTCCAGGGAACGGGGATCTACGATTCGCGGGTCCAGTTCGCATGATAGGCCTCGGTCGCAACTCGTGGACGAAGGCGCACGCCGCGGCGCTGCGCGTCCTGCTCGGCCTGGCGGTGGCCGCCGCCGGAGTGGAGCAGCTGCTGCTCGTCGGCTCGGCGCTGCGCACCGGGCTGGCGATCGCGCAGCTCGGCTGCGGCCTGCTGCTGGTCCTCGGGCGCGCGGACCAGGCGGCGGCCGTCGTGGCCGCCGGCCTCTGCCTGGGGCTGGAGTCCTCCGGCGGCTTCGGGGAGCAGGCCGGCCTGGTCGGCGGCGTGCTGCTGCTGGTCCGCCACGCGGCCTTCCCGCTTCCGTCGGGGAGCGTCGCGATCGGATGGAGGCTGCCCGCGGTCGCGCTGGTCCTGACCCGCGCCGTCCTGCTCGGCGTGCTGGTGGCCAAGGCGGCGACGGGCGCCTGGTGGCCGCACGCCGCCGACGGCATCGGCAGCCTGCTGCTGCTCCTGGCCGCGGCCGAGCCGGCCTGGATCCCGGGGCGCCGCGCCGACGGCACCGAGCGCGTCTTCTTCGACGGCGGCTGCGGCCTGTGCCACCGCAGCGTGCTGCTCCTCCTGCAGGAGGACCGCGGCGAGAGCCTGCGCTTCGCGCCGCTCGGCGGCGAGACCTTCGCCCGCTTGTTCCCGCCCGCGCGGGCGGCGGAGCTGCCCGACAGCCTGGTGGTCGTGCGCGCCGACGGCGCCGCCCTCGTGCGCAGCGCGGGCCTGGTCCACCTGGGGCGGCGCCTCGGCGGCGGCTGGCGGCTCGCGGTCGCCCTCCTCGCCCTGGTCCCCCGTCCCCTGGCGGACTGGGGCTACGACCGCGTCGCCGCGGTGCGCCGGCGCCTGTTCGCCGCTCCGTTCTCGGCCTGCCCGATGACGCCGCCCGAGCTGCGCGGGCGCTTCGAGGCCTGAGCTCAGCCGGCGGTGGCGGCGGTCCAGGCCACCTCGACGCCGACCACGGCGGCCAACCCGCGCAGGACCGTGTCCGCGGTGGTGGGATCGACCACGCCCTCCGGCAGGTAGGCGACCAGGGTGGCGGCGGTGGTCTGCGGCTGGATGCCCACGCGGGTCGTGCCGGTGATCGGGGCGTCCGCGGGCCCCAGCGCGTCCACCAGCAGCGGGCGGCCCTCCAGCGCGAAGTCACCGCCGCGCAGGGACTCGTAGCTCTCCCCCGGGAGGCCCGCGCGCCACACGTAGGGCGGTTGGAAGCTCTCCGCGCGCATCACGCAGCAGGGACAGAGCAGCATCGCCGACAGCGCGTTGTTCAGGTCGACCAGCGGGTGGATGGCCGGCACGGCGTCGCCCTTGAGGATCCGGCGGGCCAGCGCCTCGGAGGCGGGGCGGTAGCGGGTCGGGTCGGTGCCGGCTGCGCGGAACAGGCGGCGCAGCTCCCCCACCGCCGGCTGGTCGGTCAGGGCGCCGCCGCCGACTTGGGCGCGGAGCGCCTCGGCGACCGACTCCCGCAGCACTGCGGTCGCCGTCGGATCAGGTGCAGCGAGCTCCAGCCCGGCCCAGAACAGCGTCCAGCCGGGCAGCTCGTGCCGGACCTCGAAGGGCGGGCGGGCTTCCATCGGGGTCCGGCGGCGAGCGGCGCGCGCCTACAGCTTGACGTACTCGAACTCGACCGGCTGGCCGTTCAGGCCCTTGGCCGGCGGCGCGATCCAGCCGGCGAACTGGCCGGCCTGCAGGCAGGGCTGCATGAGCGACTGCACGAACTCGCGGTCCTCCTCGGTGGGCAGCCAGTCGCCCTTGCGTGCGTTCCAGGTCGCCTCGTCGACCGGGTTGCCGGCGACGTCGAAGCAGGCGCCGGTGTACAGGCCGATCTGGCGGTGGAAGCGGCGGTGCGGCAGGCTGAACTCGAAGTCGATGCCGTGCTTCTTGACGATCTTGTTCCAGTAGTCGACGCCCTTCTGGTTGTCGGCCAGGTAGTCGCTGCGCAGGATCTCGTTCATCGCGTTGCGCAGCGGCACCTCCTCCTCGACCAGCTCGCCGTCGACCAGCTTCTCGATGCGGTAGCCGCCCTCGAGCGCGACGTGGTCCTCGTAGGCCTTCTCCTCGTAGGCGCGGCCCTTCAGGCCGGCGGCGAAGTAGTTGGCGGCGTTCGACGAGACCTCGGAGCCGTACAGGTCGGTCGAGCTGCTGACCCAGAAGTTGACGTACTTCTGCAGCAGCTCGAGCGGGATGGCGCCGTGCTCGCTCGGGCAGGCGTCGGGGTGCGCGTTCATCACCTCGCAGGTGCGCTGGATGACGCGGCCGATGCCGGTCTGGCCGACGAACAGGTGGTGGGCCTCCTCGGTCAGCATGAAGCGGCAGGTGCGCGCCAGCGGGTCGAAGCCGGACTCGGCCAGGGCCAGCAGCTGGAACTTGCCGTCCCGGTCGGTGAACATCGTGAAGCAGAAGAAGTCGAGCCAGGTCGTGATCGGCTCGTTGAAGGTGCCCAGGATGCGCGGCCGGTCGGGGTTGCCGCTGCGGCGCTCGAGCAGCTCCTCGGCCTCGTTGCGGCCGTCCTTGCCGAAGTAGCGGTGCAGCAGGTAGACCATCGCCCACAGGTGGCGGCCCTCCTCGACGTTGACCTGGAACAGGTTGCGCAGGTCGTAGAGCGAGGGGGCGGTGTGGCCCAGCAGGCGCTGCTGCTCGACCGAGGCCGGCTCGGTGTCGGCCTGGGTGACGATCAGGCGGCGCAGGTCGGTGCGGTACTCGCCGGGGACGTCCTGCCACGCCGGCTTGCCGAAGTCGTCACCGAAGGGGATGCGGCGGTCGTTCGCAAGCGGCTCGAGGAAGATGCCCCAGCGGTAGTCGGGCATCTTGACGTAGCCGAAGTGCGCCCAGCCGTCGGCCTCGACCGAGACGGCCGTGCGCAGGTAGATCTCGTTGGCCTCGAAGTCGGTCGGGCCCATCTCGTGCCACCACTGCAGGTAGCTGGGCTGCCACTTCTCGAGCGCGCGCTGCAGGCGCTTGTCGGAAGTGAGGTCGACGTTGTTCGGGATCTTCTGGCTGTAGTCGATGCTGGCCATCTCAGGTGCGGTGGTAGTCGAACTCGGGGCGGTTGGGGGTGCCGTAGCACTGGAGGGCGCCGGACTCGCCGACCGCGTTGGGGCGCTGGAAGATCCAGTTCTGCCAGGCGGTCAGGCGGCCGAAGATCTTCGTCTCCAGGGTCTCGGGGCCGGCGTAGCGGAGGTTGGCCTCCATGCCGGTGAGGGCGTCGGGGCTGTAGGAGGCGCGCTCCTCGACGTAGACGCGGATCTCGTCCTCCCAGTCGATCTCGTCGAGGGCTGCGGTGGCGAGGCCGAGCTCCTCGGCGTCCGCGGCGGGCACGGCGCCCATGCGCTCGAGCACCTCGCCGGTCTTCTCGGGCTCGCCGAGGAAGCGGGTCTCGAGGCGGGTCAGGCCGTTGCCCATCGGGTAGGCGCCGCCGTTCATCACGCTGACGCCCAGCTCGACCGGGGTGTCGGCGTCGTCGAGCACGTAGAAGCGGTCGGCGGCCAGCGCCATCTCGAGGAAGCTGCCGGCGAAGGCGGTGCCGCCGTCGGCCAGCGCGAAGACCGTCTTGGCGGTCATGTCGAGGCGCTTGAGCACCCGCTTGAGGTAGTGGCGCACCTCGTGGACGAACCAGTCGTCCTCGTGCGCGGCGAGCACGGTGTCGATCGCCAGCGCTGTGGCCACCGGCCCCTCGACGCGCAGGGTGACGACGTTGATGCCGGGCTCGTTCACGCGCAGCTCGAGCAGCGCCTCGTCGAACTCGCGGAAGGCCTGGAAGATCCACCACTCGCTGCCCAGCGCGTGGATGGCGGCGGCCTCGTCCGGGCCGGCCTCCGCGGGCAGGCGCAGGGTCAGCGCGGCGGTGCGCGCGCCGCGGTCGAGCTCGAGGGCGACGTGCGACCAGCGCAGGGCGTCCTCGCTGCGCTCGCAGACCAGCGGCTTCAGCTCGACGCCGGTGCGGCCGGTCTTGGCCGGGACCTCGTCGGCCATGGCGCGGGCCATCTCCTCGCGGGCCTCCTCGAAGCGGCTGAGCGGGGCGATGGCCTCGACCAGCCCCCACTCGACCGCCTTGCGGCCCTTGATGCCCTCGACCAGGGTCGAGAAGACGTCGGCGCGGTCGCGGCGCACCATGCGCTTGTCGACCAGGCGGGTCAGGCCGCCGGTGCCGGGCAGCACGGCGAGCAGCGGCACCTCGGGCAGCGAGACCGAGCTGTTCGAGTCGTCGACGAGCAGGATCTGGTCGCAGGCCAGGGCCAGCTCGTAGCCGCCGCCGGCGGTGGCGCCGTTGCAGGCGGCCAGACTGCGGATGCCCGACACCTCGGACATGTCCTCGAGGTAGAGCCGCGTCTCGTTGGTGTACTTGCAGAAGTTCACCTTCCAGGAGTGGCCGCTGGTGCGCAGCATCGAGATGTTCGCGCCGGCGCAGAACACCTTCTCGAGCGCGCCGTCGATGACCACGCAGCGGGTCTCGGGGTGCTCGAAGCGGATGCGCTGCAGGGCGTCGGCCAGCTCGATGTCGACGCCGAGGTCGTACGAGTTCAGCTTCAGCTCGTAGCCGGGGCGCAGGCCGCCCTGGGGGTCGACCGCCATGGTCAGGCGGGCCAGATCGCCGTCGAAGGACAGCTTCCAGTGGCGGTAGCGGCTGGGGTGGGTCTGGAAGACCACCCGGTCCGGGACTTGGGCCGTGGCAGTGGCGCTCATGGCCGGACATTCTAGGCCGGAACCCGGAGGCAGGGCAGGATAAATCGCCCATTCTGCCCTCATGGTGTATTATATTTCACGTCTCCCGCCGCCGACTTCCTCCCTTAGTTCTAGGTGGGGAATCAAAATGTCCCATTCTCACCCTCCCTCGAGACGTCTCCTGGAGGCGCTGGCGCACAAGGTGCGCCAGACGCGCCACGCCCGCGGCCTCTCCCTGCAGGAGACCTCGACCAAGGCCGGCTTCAGCCGCCGCTTCCTGGTCGAGATCGAAGCCGGGCGCGCCAACCCCTCGATCGGCAAGCTCTCGGCCCTGGCCGACGCGCTGTGCATGCCGCTGCGCGAGCTCTGCGACCTCCCCGGCCGCGGGGTGCCCGCCCTGCGCATCGCCCTGATCGGCCTGCGCGGCGCCGGCAAGAGCAGCGTCGGCCGCAGCCTGGCGCAGACCCTCGAGATCCCCTTCTCCGAGCTCGACGACGTCATCCGCGAGCGGGCCGGCCTGTCCGTCGGCGAGATCTTCGAGCTCCACGGCAGCGAGGGCTACCGCCGCTTCGAGACCGAGAGCCTCGAGGAGTGGCTGTCGCGCCACGGCAGCGGCGTCCTCGCCGTGCCCGGCGGCGTGGTCGCCTCGCCCTACACCTTCGAGCGCCTGCTCGGCTCCTGCCGCACCGTCTGGCTGCAGGCCGAGCCGCAGGAGCACATGGACCGCGTGCGCGCCCAGGGCGACCTGCGCCCGATGAGCGCCCACCCCGAGGCCATGGAGCGCCTGGTCAACCTGCTCGAGGAGCGGAGCCCGCAGTACCAGCGCGCCGAGCTGCGCCTGTCCACCAGCGGCAAGACGGTGGACGAGGTGGTCGCCGAGCTGCGCGGGGCCCTCGAGGCGCCCGAGGTCTACGCCGGGGCCTGAGCCCCGGCCTCCCCTAGCCGCGCACCAGGCTGAGGAACTCGGCGCGCGTCCGCGGGTCGTCGCGGAAGGCGCCGAGCATGCACGAGGTGGTCGCCTGGCTCGACTGCTTGGCCACGCCGCGCATCATCATGCACAGGTGGCTGGACTCGACCACGACGCCGACGCCGTCGGGCTCGAGCACCTGCTGCACCGCGGCCGCGACCTGGGTGGTCATGCGCTCCTGCACCTGCAGGCGGCGGGCGTACATCTCGACGATGCGCGGCAGCTTGCTCAGGCCGATGACGCGGCCGTTCGGCAGGTAGCCGATGTGGACCTTGCCGTAGAAGGGCAGCATGTGGTGCTCGCACATCGAGTAGAACTCGATGTCGCGCACCAGCACCATCTCGCCGGCGTCCTCGTGGAAGATCGCGTCGTTGACGATCTCGTCGAGGTCGGCGGTGTAGCCGCTGGTCAGGTAGCCGAGGCTGCGGGCGACGCGGCCGGGCGTGCGCAGCAGGCCCTCGCGCTGCGGGTCCTCGCCGAGGCGGGCGAGCAGTTGTTCGATGAGCTGCTCGGTGGGGTCGCAGCCGTTCTGCTGAGGATCGGTCATGAGCGGTCCGTGTCGTCGGCGAGCAGGACGACGGCGTTGTCGCGGCTCTCCTGGAGCCGGACCGCCGCCAGCGCCACCCCGGGCGGCAGCTCCGCCGCCAGGATCCGCCAGAAGGCGGCCGCCAGGTTCTCCGAGGTCGGGATGGTCCCGGCGAGGAAGTCCACGTCGGTGTTCAGGTTGCGGTGGTCCACGCGCTCGACGACGCGCTCGCGCACCAGGGCGGCGAGGCGGGTCAGGTCCATGACCATGCCGGAGTCCGGGTCCACCGGGCCCTCCACCTCCACGGTGAGGAGGTAGTTGTGCCCGTGGTAGTTGGCGCTGTGGCAGACGCCGAAGGTGGCGTCGTTCCAGGCCGCGTCACGCGCCTCGTTGCGCAGCCGGAAGGCGGCGCAGAACTCGGCGGTGTGGGTGATGCGGGCGCGGGGCAAGGGGGCTCCCCCCTGGGGCGGGCCAGGGCGGCGATTCTAGCTCAGTCGCGGACGTGGACGACGGTCTGCACCGACCAGGGCCGGCCGCCCTTCTCGGCGTAGGCGCGCACCAGGTAGTTCACCGGGCCGGCCTGCTGCGGCGGGTCGAGGACCAGGTCGCGGCCGACGGTCATCGACACCCGGTCGGGGTCGAGGGTGCCGTAGAAGAACTCGGTCTTCGACGGGTCCTTGTCGGCCTCGGAGATGTCCACCGGGGTCCAGCCGGCCGCGGCGTCCCAGTAGTGGGCCCAGCAGTGGTAGCCCTTCACCTCGCCCTCCGCGGGCAGGGCGAAGCCGATGGTGAAGCGGGCCGGGATGCCGCGCGAGCGGCTCATCGAGATGAACAGCGCGTGGAAGTCGGTGCAGTTGCCGTAGCCCTCGCGGCAGGCCCAGTCGGTGCTGCCGGTGCCCCAGCCCTCGCCCGACTTGTCGTAGCGCATGTCGCCGAGGACGCGGTCGTACAGCGCGCGGGTCACGGCGCCGGTGCCGCGCGCGCCGGCCGAGGCCTCGGCCGCGCGGGCGGCGGACTCGCCGTCGACCGGCACCAGGCGGTCGGCGCCGAGGTAGCCGGCGGCGGCGGCCCCGGTGGTCACCCCGGCGACGTCGGTCGCGCGCACCACGCGGTAGCGCCAGGTGTACTCGGTGGCCTGCGGCGCGGTGACCGAGGCGTAGCGGTTGCCGTGGCGGTCGGGCGCGCTGATCACGCTGCCGGCCGGCTGCTCGAGGACCTCGACGGTCTGCACGCCGTCCTCGCGCGGGACGGGTGCCCAGACCACGGCGTCGGCGGCCGCCTCGGGGAGGGCGACGGTGTACTCGAGCTCGAAGCTGCGCGTCGGCAGCTCGGCGGCCTCCTGGGGGGTCTGGCAGGCGGCGGCGAGCAGGCCGAGGGCGAGGAGGGGATGGCGTAGAATCCGGGTCATGACGCGCAAGAGTCTACCGGCGCTCCACCCGGCCGGCGTGGTGGTCGGCGCGGTCCTGACCGGCATCGGCGTGTTCGTCGCCGAGACCTTCGTGGGCCCGCTGCTCGACCGCTCGATGACCCCGCAGGAGGAGCGGGTCATGGGGCTCGTGCACCGCAACCTGGTCGAGAGCTACGTCGAGCCGCGCGACCCGCAGTGGCTGATGCACCGCGCCGTCGAGGGGATGCTCGAGTCGCTCGACGACCCCTACACCTACTTCATCGACCCGCAGGCCATCCCGGCGCTGGACGAGGAGTCATCGGGCAACCTGATCGGCATCGGCATCCTGCTCGACGGCAACGGCCACGTGCGTTACCCGGTGCCCGGCGGCCCGGCCGAGGCGGCCGGCATCCGCCCCGGCGATCGCTTCCTGTCGATCGACGGCGAGGACGCCACCGGCCTGGCGATGGAGGAGCTGACCAAGCGCATCAAGGGCCCGCGCGGCAGCAGCCTGCACCTGGTGGTCGAGCCGGTCGGCGGCGATCCCTTCGAGGCCGACATCGAGCGCTCACCGGTGCCGAAGGGGACGGTCGGCAAGGTGCGCATGCTCGACGCCGAGCACGGCATCGGCAAGCTGGCCATCCGCAGCTTCGCGCGCTCGACCCCGGACGAGCTCGACGACGCGCTCGACCACCTCGACGCGCAGGGGCTGCGCGGCCTGGTGATCGACCTGCGCTTCAACACCGGCGGCGTGCTCGACGCCGCGGTGGACGTCGCCGCCCGCTTCCTCGAGGGTGACGTCGTCTGCCGCCTGCAGGAGCGCGGCGGCCCCGGGTCGGTGCGCCGCGCCGACGCCGCGCTGAGCCGCTTCCCCGAGCTGCCGCTGGTCGTCCTGGTCAACGCGCTCAGCGCCTCGGGCAGCGAGGTGCTGGCCGGCGCGCTGCGCGACCACGGCCGCGCGGTGCTCGTCGGCGAGCGCAGCTACGGCAAGGGCGTGTACCAGCAGGTGCACCGCTACCGCACCGCGGACTTCGCGCTGAAGTACACCGCCGGCTACTACCTGACGCCCTCCGGCCGCATCCTCGAGGGGCACATCGACCCCGACCGCGCCGGCGGCCTCGAGCCCGACCTCGGCGTGGCCGTCGGCCTGCCCGAGGCGCGCGCGGTGCGCGACTGGCTGCGCTACGAGGACCCGCCGCTCGAGTACCGCGAGCGCGTCTTCGAGCTCTTCCCGCGGGTGGCCGAGGTGCAGCCGCCCGCGGACGCCGCCCTCGCCACCGGCGAGCGCCACCTGCGCCAGGTGCTGGGCAGCGCCTCATGAGCGACGGCCCCCTGGTCCTCGGCATCGAGAGCTCCTGCGACGAGACCGCCGCCTCGGTGGTGCGCGGCGGGCGCGAGGTGCTGTCCTCGGTGGTCCACAGCCAGATCGCCGAGCACGCGGTGTGGGGCGGCGTGGTCCCGGAGATCGCCGGCCGCAGCCACCTGGCCAAGATCGTGCCCTCGGTCGAGGAGGCGCTGCGCGAGGCCGGCCTGCGCGGCGAGCAGCTCGACGCCGTCGCGGTCACCGCGCGGCCCGGCTTGCTCGGCTCGCTGCTGGTCGGCGTGACCGCGGCCAAGGCGCTGGCCTGGTCCTGGGACAAGCCGCTGGTGGACGTCCACCACATCGAGGCGCACATCTACGCCGCCCTGATGTCGCTCGACGAGTGGACCTTCCCCTACATCACCCTGGTGGTGTCGGGCGGCCACACCAGCCTCTACCGCACCGACTCGCCGATGGAGCACACGCTGCTCGGCGCGACGCTCGACGACGCGGCCGGTGAGGCGCTCGACAAGGGCGCGGCGATGCTCGGCCTGTCCTACCCGGGTGGCCCGGCGGTCGAGAAGGCGGGCGCGAGCGGCGACCCGAAGGCCTACAGCTTCAAGCAGCCGATGCTGGCGCGCGACTCGCTCGACTTCAGCTTCAGCGGCATGAAGACGGCGCTGCTCTACAAGCTGAAGGGGCCAGGCGGCCGGCGCGAGGACGAGACCCTGCCCGAGGCGCGCGACCTCGCCGGCATGGCCGCCTCCTTCGAGCACGCCCTGGTCGAGACCCTGGCGCGGAAGTGCCTGCGCGCCTGCGAGATGCACGGCGTGCCGCGGGTGCTCGTCGGCGGCGGCGTGGGCCGCAACCGGCGGCTGCGCGCGCGCCTCGCCGAGCGCGCCGCGAAGGCCCGCGTGGAGGTGGCCTTCGCGCGGCCCGAGCACTGCACCGACAACGCGGTGATGATCGCCGGCCTCGGCGGCGCCCGCTTCGCCGCCGGCCTGCGCGCCGGCCTGGACCTCGACGTGGCCGCGCGCTGAGCATGGACCCCGCCCGCCTCACCGAGCTGCTCGAGCGCGTCCGCGACGGCCGCCTCGACCCGGCCGCCGCCGCCGAGGAGCTCGCCACCCTGCCGCTCGCGCCGGGCCAGGAGCTGCTGCTCGACACGCATCGCGAGCTGCGCACCGGCTTCCCCGAGGCGGTCTACGCCGCCGGCAAGACCCCCGCCCAGGTCGCCGAGGCGGTGGTGCGGCTCGCCGAGCGCCACGACCGCGTGCTGGTCACCCGCGCCGAGCCGGAGCACGCCGCGGCGGCCTGCGCGGCGCTGGACGGCCTGCAGCACGACGCCCAGGCCCGCACCCTGTCGTGGCGCCGCGGCGAGGCCCCGGCCCCGCGCGGCCGCGTGGCGGTGGTCGCCGCCGGAACCAGCGACCTGCCGGTCGCCGCCGAGGCGGTCCGCACCCTCGAGCTGATGGACGTCTCCGTCGAGCGTCTCGACGACGTCGGCGTGGCCGGCCTGCACCGCCTGCTCGGCCGCCTCGAGGTCCTGCGCAGCGCCGACGCCCTGGTGGTCTGCGCCGGCATGGAGGGGGCGCTGCCCAGCGTGGTCGGCGGCCTCGTCCGCTGCCCGGTGATCGCCGTGCCGACCAGCGTCGGCTACGGCGCCAGCCTCGGGGGCCTGACGGCGCTGCTGGCGATGCTGAACTCCTGCGCCCCGGGCGTGGCGGTGGTCAACATCGACAACGGCTTCGGCGCCGCGCTGGTGGCCGGCCGGGCCGCCCTCGGCGCGGCGCGTTCCCGCAGCTGATCCGGCCCCCCGCCCGGACAAGCCCGTGCTATCGTGGGCCGACCGGTTTCCTTCCGGTCGCGCTCCGCACTCCTCGTGCTCCTGGCCCGCCCCATCCCCTCGGGCCGAGTCGTCCCCCTCCTTCTCGGCATCTCCCTGGTCCTGCCGCTGCCTGCCCAAGGCGTCGGCGGAGCGTGGGGGACCTACCGCGCCTTCGACGGGCCGGCGGCGGGGGACAACCTCGGCCTGGCCGTGGCCGGCGTCGGCGACCTGAACGGGGACGGCTACGACGACCTGCTGCTCGGGCGGCCGGGCGCCGACCCGGGCGGACGCGCCAACGCAGGCTCCTGGTCGGTGCACTCCGGCCTCGACGGCGCCCTGCTCCTGCAGATCGACGGCCTCGAGGCGGGCGCGCGCTTCGGCAGCGCGGCCGCGCCGGCCGGCGACGTGGACGGCGACGGCGTGCCCGACCTCCTCGTCGGCGCCCCCACCGCCTCGCCCAACGGCCTCGCCGGAGCGGGGAGCGCCTTCGTCCACTCCGGCGCGACCGGCGCCCCGCTGTGGCGCTTCGACGGCGCGGCCGCGCAGGACCGCCTGGGCAACGCGGTCGCCGGCGCCGGCGACGTGGACGCCGACGGCACGCCCGACCTGGTGGTGGCGGCCTGGTGGGCCGACCCGGGCGGCGCCTCGCTGGCCGGCTCGGCCTTCGTCTATTCCGGGGCCAGTGGTCAGCAGCTCCACCGCTTCGACGGCTCGGCCCTCGGGGACACCCTCGGCGGCGCCGTCGCCGGGGTCGGCGACCTGGACGGCGACGGCCACGACGACGTCGCCGTGGGCGCCCACAATGCCGATCCGGGCGGCCTGTTCAGCGCCGGTTCGGTCTTCGTCCACTCGGGGGCGAGTGGCCAGCTCCTCCTCCGTCTCGACGGGAGCAACGCTGACGACTGGTTCGGGCTCGCCCTGGCCGCCGCCGGCGACCTCGACGGGGACGGCGTCGGCGACCTGGCCGTCGGCGCCGAGAACGCCTCGCCGGGCGGTGTCCACAAGGCTGGCGCCTTGCGCGTCCACTCCGGCGCTACCGGGCTGCTGCTCTACTCCGTCGACGGGGCCACGGCCAACGGCTTCCTCGGCCACGCGGTGGCCGGCATCGAGGACCTCAGCGGCGACGGGGTGCCCGATCTCGCCGTCGCCCAGGACGGCTTCCCCGTCGGCGGGCAGGCCGACGCCGGGCGCGTCCTCGTCCTCTCCGGCACCGACGGCAGCCTGCTGTTCGAGTCGGCCGGCGCAACCGCCGGCGACCGCTTCGGCTCCTCGCTGGCCGCAGCGGGCGACCAGAACGGCGACGGCCGGCCGGAGGTCGCCGTCGGCGCCGACCAGGCCGACCCGGGCGGCCTCGGCGAGGCCGGCCGGGCCACCGTCCTGGCCTGGTTCCCCGGCCTGACCGCCGACGCCGCCACCCTCGGCGCCGCGGCCGGCGGCACGGTGCAGCTGGGCATCGACTTCCCCGTCGAGGAGGCCGGGGCGCGCTACGCCCTGCTCGGCTCCCTGGCCGGGACCGGCCCGACGACGATCGCCGGCATCCACGTGCCGCTGAGCTCCGACGCCCTGTTCGGCCTGATGAGCAGCGGCAGCGCCCCGAGCGTGTTCCAGAACGCCTACGGCGTGCTCGACGCGGCCGGCGACGCCGCGCCCCGGCTGGTCGTCCCCGCCGGTTTCGGCGCGGCCTACGTCGGCCTGACCCTGCGCCTCGCCGCGGTGAGCTACACGCCGCCGGCCGACGGCCGCCTCGCCTCGGTGGCGGTGGCGGTCGACATCCTCCCCTGAGCGGAGGAGCGCCCCCGGCGCGCGCGGACGGGGCTAGGATCCCGGCGTGCAGCGCGCGCTCCTTCTTCCGCTCCTCCTCGCCGCCGCCTGCGGCACCCCCGGCCACTCCGACGGCCCCTCCCCCGCCGGTCCCGGCGCCAGCGCGGCGACGGTCGGAGCCGACCGCATGGACTGGTGGCGCGACGCGCGCTTCGGCCTGTTCCTGCACTGGGGCCTCTACGCCATCCCGGCCGGCGAGTGGGGCGAGGGCCGCAACTACGGCGAGTGGATCCAGAACAGCGCGCAGATCCCGGTCGAGACCTACGAGCGCTTCGTCGAGCAGTTCGATCCGGTCGACTTCGACGCCGACGCCTGGGTGCTCGCCGCGAAGGACGCCGGCATGAAGTACGTGGTGATCACCTCGAAGCACCACGACGGCTTCGCCCTGTTCGACTCGGCGGTCAGCGACTACGACGTGATGGCCACGCCCTTCCAGCGCGACATCATGGCGGAGCTGGCCGAGGCCAGCGCGCGGCACGGGCTGCGCATGTGCTGGTACCACTCGATCATGGACTGGCACCACCCCGACTACCTGCCGCGGCGCGGCTGGGAGAAGGGCACGCGCAGCTCCGAGGGCGCCGACTTCGACCGCTACGTCGAGTACCTGCGCGCGCAGGTCACCGAGCTGCTGACGAACTACGGGCCGATCGGCGTGATGTGGTTCGACGGCGAGTGGGAGGGCACCTGGAACCACGAGTACGGCCAGGCCCTCTACGACCTGTGCCGCGAGCTGCAGCCGGCAGTCATCGTCAACAACCGCGTGGACAAGGGCCGCGGCGGCATGGCCGGCATGAACACCGGCCCGGGCTTCGCCGGCGACTTCGGCACGCCCGAGCAGGAGATCCCCGAGACCGGGCTGCCGGGCGTCGACTGGGAGACCTGCATGACGATGAACCGGCACTGGGGCTACAACGCGTGGGACACCGACTACAAGTCGACCACCGACCTGGTGCGCAAGCTGTGCGACATCGCCTCGAAGGGCGGCAACTTCCTGCTCAACGTCGGCCCGACCGCGCGCGGCACCTTCCCCGAGGAGAGCCTCACGCGCCTGCGCGAGATCGGCGACTGGATGGACGTCAACGGCGAGGCCGTCCACGGTACGCAGGCCAGCCCCTTCGCCGGTCTCGGCTGGGGCCGCTGCACGGTGAAGGCGGACGGCGCGGCGACGCGGATCTTCCTGCACGTGTTCGACTGGCCGGCCGACGGCCGCCTGGTCGTGCCGGGGATCGGCAACCGCCCGCTCGGCGCGCGCCTGCTGGCCGGCGGCGCCGAGCTGCCGGTCGTGCGCGAGGCCTCCGACCTGGTGGTCACCGGCCTGCCGGCGGCGGCGCCCGGGCCGCACGCCGCGGTGGTCGAGCTGCGCGTCGAGGGCGCGCCGGTGGTCTACCAGCCGCCGGTGATCGAGGCCGACAGCGAGCTGCTCGTGAACACCCTCGCGGTGCGGATCGAGGTGGCGAGCGCCGGCCTCGAGGTGCGCTACACCCTCGACGGCAGCGAGCCGACGGCGGGCTCGCCGCGGGCCGAGGGTCCGGTCGAGATCGACGCCACGACGACCGTGCGCGCGCGCTGCTTCCACCGCGGCCGCCCGGTCAGCCCGGTGGTCGAGCGGCGCTTCGAGAAGGTCCAGGCGCGCCAGCCGGTGCACGTGCTCGGCGCGCGGCCGGGCCTCGACCTGCGCCGCTACGCCGGCGACTGGGACGCGCTGCCGGACTCCTCGGCCCTCGACCCGGTCGAGACCGCGGTGGTCGAGCGGGTGGCGCTGCCCGCCGGGCCGAGCGCCGAGCACGAGGCGCGCGTCTTCGACGGCTTCCTCCACGTGCCGGCCGAGGGGCTCTACGCCTTCGAGCTGACCAGCGACGACGGCGCCAAGCTGCTGCTGCACGGCGACGCGGTGGTCGACCACGACGGCCTGCACTCGACCTCGGCGAAGGTCGGCCACGCGGCGCTGGCCCGCGGCCTGCACCCCTTCCGCGTCGAGTGGTTCAACAAGACCGGCGGCGCGACGCTGGCCGTGCGCGTGGCGCGCGACGGCGGCCCCTGGCAGGAGCTGCCCGACGGCTGGCTGGTGCGCTGAGCGGCGCGGGCCGCCCCGCGCGCGGCGGCGGCCGGCGCGCGCTCAGAAGCGGACCACGCGCACCTCGCCGGCCTGCTCGGCGGTGAGGTTGCGCAGCTCGCGCCACTCGTTGCGGTCGGGGTCGCCGACGCGCAGGCGGTAGACCCGCTCGGCGTCGGGCGCCCACGGCGTGAAGCGCGGCGAGGGGCGCCGCACCGACCACACCAGTTCGCCGCTGGCCTGGTCCCACAGCTGGAAGACCGGCTCGGCGCCGAGGCCCTCCACCTGCACCTCGGCCAGGGCGGCGGCGCCGGCCGGCGTGTACTCGTCGTCCTGGCGCAGGGTGACCGGCCAGCCGGGGTACTGCTCGCTGTCGCCGGCCGCCGGGTCGGCCCAGCGCGGCCAGCACTCGGCGCGGATCGTGCGCGCGGCGCGGTCGAAGCGGACGATGCCGTAGCCCGGCGCGCGGTCGTGCAGCGCGGCCGGCTCGCGGCCCCACTTGTAGGGGTTGGCCACCGCGTGCACCGTCACCTTGTTGCCGAAGCCGTCGGTGAAGTCACCGGTGTAGTCGGGCTGGCCGGGCAGCGGGTCGACGCCCGGCACCGGCGGGTACCAGCGCCGCGGCCAGGTGTTGGCGATCGAGGGCACGCAGAAGGCGTGGCCGGAGTCGCGCCAGTCGTCGAGGCCGTACTGGATGAAGCTGCCGAGGTGCTGGTCGCCGGCGACGTGGAAGGCGAAGGCCTTGCGCAGCGCGGTCAGCGCGCGGCGGCGGCCGGACTGCGGCCAGCCGTTCGAGTCGGTGTCGGCGGCCAGCTTCCAGTCGGTCGGCTCCTGCCCGATCTCCGGGTAGGGCGCCGAGGGCAGCACGTGCCCGCCGGTCGAGTCCCCCGGGATCGTGGCCAGGTTCTGGAAGATGGTCTGCGACAGCGCGACCTTCATCCAGGCGCCGCCCGACCAGTCGGCCGCCCAGCGCTCGAGGAAGCGCTCCTGGCGGTCGCCGAGCAGCACCGCGCCGGGCACGTCGGCGTCGCGCGGGTCGAAGTCCGGGTTCTGGAACCAGCCGTTCTTGACCTGGCCGTCCGGCACCAGCGGCGTGGCCGAGCTCTTGAACTTGCGGTCCTCGAGGATCGCGAAGCTCAGGCCGCCCCAGTTCAGCTCGGTGAAGTAGACGCCGATGCCCTGCCCGACCGGGGCGGGGTCGACCGGGTCGGGCAGGTGGCTGGTCTGTGTGCGCTCGACCATGCGCACGAAGTCGGGCGGCATGGTGTAGCCGCCCGCGTCCTGGTTCGGCGCGTGGCGGCCGCCGGCGCCCCAGATGTTGCCGTGGTAGACGTCGTGGTCGTCGGGGATGCAGATCGTCGGGCGGTCGCGCGCGAGGTCGCCGAAGGCCCAGCACCACCGGTACCACTTGTCGAGGTAGTCGAGCTTGGCCTGGTCGGCCGGGCGCCGCTGCGCGCCGGTGATGTCCCCCTCGTAGATCTGGTCGCCGGAGAAGAACAGCAGGTCGGGGTCGTGGTGGCGCACCGACTCGACGATGTCGGTGTGCGGGAACCACACCCCGTCCGAGTTCCAGCGGATGCCGCCGGTGAAGTGCTTGTTGCCGGTGAAGGCGGCGAGCACGAAGGGGCGGTCGGCCGGCGGCTCGGCGCGCAGGGTGCCGCGCCACTCGTGCTCCGCGCCGCGGCTGCGGTAGAGCACGCGGTAGGCGCGGTCGCGCGCGCCGTCCCAACCCTCGACGCGGAAGGGGAAGGTCCAGCTCGGCGCCTGGAGGTCGGCTGAGGCGAGGGTGGTCCACGCGCCGTCCTCGCCGCGCAGCTGCAGCTCGGCCATCGAGGCGTCGCGCGGCCCGAGCGGCATCATCTGCGCGGTCAGCTTCAGCGTGCCGCGGCTCACCGTGTACTGCGCCGCGACGATCGGACCGAAGCGCCGCTCGGGGTAGTGGCGCACCGGCTCCCCGCGCAGCGTGGGAGCGGTGAAGGAGTAGCCGCGGTCGCTGCCGGCCGGGCCGAGGTGCGAGGCGAGCGCGATGCCGCCCTCGACCCACTCGGCGGGCAGCTCCTCGCTGCGGGCGTAGGACCAGGTCTCGCCGTCCTCGCCGGTGACGGCCACGTTCAGCACCCAGCCCGCGCCCTGGCGCACGCCGACGACGAGGACCAGGCACTCCGCCGGGCCGCCGGCGGGCCGCCCGGCCCCCTCGCGCTCGGCGAAGGGGAGGGCGCGGAACTCCGCGCCCTGCAGCTTGCCGCCGACGCCCCAGCTGCCGCGCGCCTCGTTGGTCTCGAAGTCGCGCAGCACGGCGTGGCCGGCGCCGTCCACCCCGACGAAGAGGCCGCCGTCCTCGGCCGGGCGGTGGTGCGCCAGGGCGGACAGGCGCCAGTCCACCCCCTCGCCGCCGGTGCCGATCAGGAAGCCGGCGCAGGAGCCGTCGGCCGCCCCGCCCGGCTCGGCGTCGAGGACGCCCGCCTCGACCGGCCGGACGCGGACCGACAAGGAGAAGGCCTCGCCGTCCGCCTCGAGGGTCCACGGCAGAAGGTGGGCGACCCGCACCGGGAGGTTCGGAGCCGCGGCGAGGCACTCGATGCGGCCGTCGCGCAGGCGCCAGTCCTGCAGGCGGTTGGCGTACCACTCGGGGCCGAGCCAGGTGCGGTCGGCGCCGGCCTCGAGCGCGGGGGAGATCCCCTCCCCCTCGACGTGGACCTGCGGGAGAGTGGCGAGGAGGAAGGGGGCGAGGGCGGCGATCATGACGGACTCCGGCGCGGGGGCGCCGCCCTCAAGTTAGCGTCCGGCCTGCGCCGCGAGCAGCACGAGCAGCGCCGCCGCCGCCAGGAGCAGGACCAGGCCGGCGATCTTCGCCGCGCTCCAGGGCGCGCGCCCGACCACCCGCCCGGTCTGGCCGTGCACCAGCACCGGGTAGACCTTGCCGCGGTAGCGGTAGCTCAGGCTCCACACCGGCAGCAGCACGTGCTTCCAGCGCGGCTCGCCGATGCGGTTGGTCACGCGCAGGAAGCGGTGGGTGTCGCCCGGCACGTCGCCGGCGCAGCGCCGCTCCTGCTCGCGCACGACGCGCGGCGCGGCGCGGTCCCAGCCGCTCTCGAGGTCGAGCGCGTACTCCTCGGCGCGCCACCCGGCGAGGTACTCCGGCCGGTAGGGCACCAGCGCCGAGGTGTCGAAGGCGCCGAGCTCCTCCACCAGCTCCTCGCTCAGTCCGCCGGAGGCGTGCACCAGCAGGTCGTCGTAGACGTCGTCGCGCTGGCCCCAGGCCGGCACCCAGCGGACCTTGCGCACCTGGCGCGTGCGGGTCTGCGTCTTGCCGTTGACCGTCACCGTGTAGTGCTCGGTCACCCAGTAGTAGTAGCCGGCGTCGGCGGTCCAGTCGGAGTGGACGCGGCAGTCGTAGGTCCAGAAGGGGACGTAGACCCCCACCGCCGCGAAGCGCTTGGTCTGCTGCAGGGCGTTGGGCCGGAACCAGAGCCCCTTCAGCCAACCGCGGAAGGCCTGCTCGACCGCGGCGCGGCCGACGTCGAGCGGCACCAGCGACTCGGGGCGGATGGCGTTGCGGTTGGCCTCCTGCGCCAGCACGCTCGACGAGCCGCAGTAGACGCAGGTCTCGGCCGTCGAGGCCTCCTCGAAGCTGACCCGGGCGCCGCACTCCTCGCAACGCGCCACCCGCAGCTCGCGCCCCAGCCCGCGGGCAGCGGCGCTGGCCTCGGCCAGCGGCCGCTCGAGGATCAGGCCCTCGCCGCGCGGCACCTCCCGCGTGGTCTGGCAGTGCTCGCAGTGCAGCGCGTCGGCGTCCGGGTCCCAGCGCAGCTCCGCCCCGCAGTTGTCGCAGGTGAAGGCGTGGCGCGCCGACTCGGGGGGCGGGACCGCGGAGTCCATGCGCCCACCCTACTCCGCGTCCCCCGCCCGCGGCCGCCGATGTCGGGGCGCCCGCGCAGGGCCCGCCGCGCGCCGGGGCGCGCGAAGGGCGATGATCCGGGCCGGCTGCGCGTAGGTCTATGATGCCGGAGGCGCGGCCCGTCGCGCCTCCGGCTCTTCCGCCCCCCTTCATCCCCGGAGAACCATGGGAATCATCGATTGGCTCAAGCGCGGCGTCGGCGAGATGATGATCGCGCGTCCGGACGACGCGAAGTCGCAGGTCGTCTGGAAGCACCCCGACCCGACCATCCCGATGAAGTCGCAGCTGACGGTGGAGTCGGACGAGGTCGCCGTCTTCTTCCGCGACGGCAAGGTCGTGTCGACCCTCGGCCCCGGCCGCCACACGCTGGACAGCTCGAACCTGCCCTTCCTGTCCAACCTGGTCGACAGCTTCACCGGCGGCAACGTCTTCGTCGCCGAGGTCTTCTTCGTCAGCACGCGCGAGATCCCCGGCGTGAAGTTCGGCGGCCGCGTCGGCCACGTCGAGGACCCGAAGAGCGGCGTGCCGGTCGAGACCATGGTCCACGGCGAGTTCAGCTTCCAGGTCAGCGACCCCGAGCGCCTGATCACCGGCCTGGTCGGCATGGGCCGCACCGAGGCCTGGCTGGTCCGCTCGTGGATGAAGGAGCAGGTGCTCAAGGTGATCCGCGACCGCATCGCCGAGCTGTGCGTGAAGAACGACTGGCCGCTGCTCGACGTGACCTCCGGCGCCTACACCGAGGAGATCGAGGCGGACGTGCTGCAGGGCCTCGGCAAGCACGTGGCGGACTACGGCATCCGCATCGCGCGGATGGGCAACTTCGTGGTCGCCATCGACGAGGAGGACGGCGCCAACCTGAAGCGGCTCTACACCGACGCGGCCTACCTGCGCACCGTCGGCGGCGTGGGCGCCTACCAGCAGTTCGCCGCCGGCAAGGCGATGATGGGCGCCGGCGAGGGCATGGCGCAGGGCGGCGGCGCGGGCGAGGGCGGTTCCGGCGGCGGCGCCGGCGGCCTGCTCGGCGGCGCCGGCCTGGGCGTCGGCTTCGGCCTGGCCCAGATGCTGGTGCGCGACCACCGCGGCGGCGAGACCCTCGCGCCCGCGGCGGCCGGCGTGGTCTGCCCGGGCTGCATGGCCTCGGTCGCCCCCGGCCGCTTCTGCAGCGCCTGCGGCCAGGCCCTGCAGGCCGCCCCCGAGAAGGCCGCGGCCTCGTCGGTCCACTGCACCGGCTGCGGCAGCCTGCTGTCCCCCGACGCGCGCTTCTGCGGCCAGTGCGGTGAGCAGCGCTGAGGCGCGCAAGTGCTCGAACTGCGGCGCAGCCGTGGCGCGCGCCGCGGCCCGCTTCTGCGAGTACTGCGGCCACGAGCTACCGCGGCCGCCGGCCCCGCCCCCGGTGCCGGCGGCCGGTCCCTACGGCGACGTCGAGGCCCGCTTCGCCGCGCTGCAGCAGCACGCCGACCTGGCCCGCCTGATGGCCCTGACCCCGGTGCTGCCCGCGCTCGGCTGCGCCCCCTTCCTCACGGTCGGCTTCTTCGTCCTCTTCATCGGAGCCGCCCTGACCATCTTCGGCGGCGTCGCCAGCATGGGTGGGCCGGGCTTCCTGCTCTTCGTGCCGGGGATGTTCGTCGTCTTCGGCGTGGCCATGGGCTTCTCCGCCCTGAAGCGGACCTTCTCCTTCCGCAGCGCCCCGCTGCGGCGCGAGCCGGCGATGGTCGTCGGCGGACGGACGGAGATCTCCGGCGGCGGCCGCGACAGCTCGGCTTCGACCAGCTACTACGTCGGCCTCGAGCTGCCCGGCGGCGAGCGCGTCGAGTACGAGGCGATGGGCGAGCTCTACGGCCGCCTGGCGGACGGCGACGTCGGCGTCGCCTACCTCAAGGGCCACGCCCTGGTCGACTTCCAGCGCCTGCGGGTCTGACCTTGCCGATCAAGTACCTCGGCTCGAAGCGCCTGCTGGTGCCGGAGATCCTCCGCCTGGCGCAGGAGCTGACGCCGGGGGGCACGGTGATCGACCTGTTCTCGGGCACCGCGCGGGTCGGGCACGCGCTCAAGGCGGCCGGCTACCGCGTCCTTTCGAACGACTGCCAGCACTACGCCGAGGCGATCGCGCGCTGCTACGTGCAGGCCGACCGCGAGGACCACGCCGCAGCGGCCGAGCGCCTCATCGCCGAGCTGAACACCCTCCCCGGCGAGCCGGGCTGGTTCACCGAGAACTACTGCGAGCGCAGCCGCTACCTGCAGCCGAAGAACGGCGCGCGGGTGGACGCCGTCCGCGAGGCGATCGCCGCCAAGGGCCTCGAGCCCGAGCTCGAGGCCGTCCTCCTCGTCGCGCTGGTCGAGGCGGCCGACCGGGTGGACTCGACCACCGGCGTGCAGATGGCCTACCTCAAGCAGTGGTCGGCGCGCAGCCACAACGAGCTGGAGCTGCGCCTGCCCGAGCTGCTGCCGCGCGCGGCCGCCGGCAAGGGCCGCGCCACCCGGCTCGAGGCGCGCGAGGCGGCGCGGACGCTGAGCGGCGACCTCGCCTACCTCGACCCGCCGTACAACCAGCACAGCTACCTGGGCAACTACCACCTGTGGGAGAGCCTGGTGCTGTGGGACAAGCCCGACACCTACGGGGTCGCGCGCAAGCGGGTCGACTGCCAGGAACGCAAGAGCGACTTCAACCGCCGCTCGGCCTTCCTCGACGCCTGGCGCGAGACCGTCGCGGCGGTGGACGCGCGCCACCTGATCGTGTCCTTCAGCGACGAGGGCTTCGTCACGCGCGAGCAGATGGAGGAGGTCCTCGCCACCCGCGGCGAGGTCCGCGTCCTCGGCCACGAGGCCAAGCGCTACGTCGGCGCCCAGATCGGCATCCACAACCTCCAGGGCGAGAAGGTCGGCACGGTGAGCCACCTCCGCAACCGGGAGTTCCTGTTCGTCGTCTCGGGGACGGGCTAGGCGCGCCGCGAGCGCAGCTGGTCGACGGTCACCGCCAGCACGATGATCCCCCCGATCAGGATCTCCTGGGCGTAGTTCGGCACGCCCATGAGGTTGCAGCCGTTGGCCAGGAAGCTCATCAGGAAGGCGCCGATCAGCGCGCCGAGGATCGAGCCGGTGCCGCCGCTCAGGCTGGCGCCGCCGATGACCACCGCGGCGATGATGTCGAGCTCCTTGCCCAGCGCGGTGGTCGGGTCGCCGACGGTCAGGCGGCCGAACTGCAGCACGCCGGCCAGGCCGGCGAAGGCGCCGCACAGGGCGTAGATCGCCACCTTGGTGCCCTCGACCGGCACGCCGCACAGGCGCGCGGTGGCCTCGTTGCTGCCGAGCGCGAAGGTGCGCGTGCCGAACACGGTGCGGCGCAGCACGAAGGCCATCCCCGCGGCGAGGCCGAGCATCAGCCACACCCCGTAGGGCAGCACCGGCGCCTCCCAGCCGGCGGGCTTGGCCATCAGCTCGGCCAGCCACGAGGCCTCGGCGTCGATCTTCTGCTCGCCGGCCAGCGCCTTGGCGGCGCCGCGCGCGATGCCGAGCATGCCCAGCGTGATGATGAAGGGGACGACCTTCAGCCGCGTGATGAGCAGGCCGTTTACCGCGCCGCACAGGGCGCCGGCGAGCACGCCGGCCAGGGCGGCAGCGAGCGTGCCGAAGCCGTGCAGCATGCTCCAGGCACTGACCACCGAGCTGAAGGCGATCACCGAGCCGATCGACAGGTCGATGCCGCCGCTGACGATCACGAAGGTCATGCCGACCGCGCCCAACCCGACGATCACCGTCTGGGTGGCGACGTTCTTGAAGTTGTAGAAGGTCGGGAAGCTGTCCGGCTCCATGACCGAGAAGAACAGCACGACCACGGCCAGGCCGATGAAGGGCGCGAGCAGCGCGGCCAGCCGGCGCGCGCGGCCGGCGGTGTCGGGGGAGGCGGAGTCGGTCATGGCTGGGTCGGTGCGGCGGCGCCGCGCGTGGCCTCGTCGAGCATGGCGTGCTCGGTCCAGTCCCCCACCGCCCGCGCCGGCCCGAGCCGGCCGCGGTGCATCACGGCGAGGGTGTCGCAGATCCCGAACAGCTCGGGGAGGTAGGAGCTGACCACGATCACCGCCTTGCCGGCGGCGGCCAGCTCGCCGAGGGCGCGGTAGACCTCGACCTTGGCGCCGACGTCGATGCCGCGGGTCGGCTCGTCGCACAGCAGCACGTCGACGTCGTGGTGCAGAAGGCGCGCGATCGCCACCTTCTGCTGGTTGCCGCCGGACAGCTCGCCGGCGCTCTGCCAGGGGTCGCGTGCGCGGATGGCGAGGCGGTCCATCCAGCGGCGGGCGGCGGCTTCCTGCAGGCCGCGGCGGATCACCCCGCCCGGCGCGACCGGGTCGAGCCGCGACAGGGTCAGGTTGGTGGCGATCGGCAGGCTCAACGCCAGCCCCTCCTCCTTGCGGTCCTCGCTGACCAGGCCGATGCCCTGGTTCAGGCGCTGGCGCGGGCTGCCGGGCGGCAGCGACACCCCCGCCAACCGGACCGCGCCGCGCCGGACCGGGTCGAGCGCGAACAGCGCGCGCAGCAGCTCGGTCCGCCCCGCGCCGACCAGCCCGGCGATGCCGAAGATCTCGCCGCGGCGCAGACGCAGGCTGGCGTGCTCGGGCAGCGGCGCGCCGGCCAGGCCGTCCAGTTCGAGCAGGACCTCGCCCGGCTCGTGCGGCACGCGCGGGAAGAACTCCTCCAGCTCGCGGCCCGCCATCAGCTCGATGACGCGCTCCATCGGCGTGTCGGCGACCACCCCCGCGCCGACCGAGCGGCCGTCGCGCAGCACCGTGAAGCGGTCGGCGATGCGCTCGACCTCCTCGAGGAAGTGGCTGATGTAGACCACCGCCACGCCGTGCTCGCGCAGGCGGCGCACGGCCTCGAACAGGTGCTCGACGTCGGCGCTCGACAGCGAGCTGGTCGGCTCGTCGAGCACCACGACGCGCGCCTCGAAGACGATGGCGCGGGCGATCTCGACCACCTGGCGGGCGGCCGGCCCCAGCGCGGCGACCGCCGTCCGCGGGTGGATGTCCGGGCGGCCGAGCCGCGTCAGGGCGGCCGCCACGCGCGCCTCCATCGCCGGGCGGTCGAGCACGCCGCGGCGGGCGGTCTCGCGGCCGAGCATGACGTTGTCGGCCACGCTCAGGTGCGGCGCCAGGTTGAGCTCCTGGTAGACCATCGCCACGCCGCGGTCGAGGGCGTCGTGCGTACCGCGCGGGGCGTAGGGGGCGCCGCCCAGCTCGACGCTGCCGGCGTCCGCCTGGTGGGCGCCGGCCAGCACCTTCATCAGGGTGCTCTTCCCGGCGCCGTTCTCGCCCAGGAACGCGTGGACCTCGCCCGCGCGCACCTCGAGGTCGACGCCGTCGAGCGCCACCACCGGCCCGAAGGCCTTGCGCACGCCCCGCATGCGCAGGGCCGGCGCGGCGGCGGCGGCGGACGGCGCGGCGCTCACCGCGGCCTCACTCCCCCAGGATCGAGAGGTCGGGGGACAGCAGCGCGGCGATCTCGGGCGAGTCGAGGTTGGTCGGCGTGGCCACCTTCGCGCCGGTGTCGATGCGGCCCTCGACCGCGCCGCCGCCGAGGTGGGCGACCATCGCCTCGACCGCCATCCGGCCCATCGCGACCGGGTCCTGCAGGACGAGGGCGTCGATCTCCTCGGCGCGCAGGCCCTCGAGCAGCTTGGGGCTCGAGTCGAAGCCGACGAACTCCACCGCGCCGGCCCGGCCGGCGTCCTGCAGCGCACGCAGCATGCCGAAGACCGAGGACTCGTTGGGGCAGAAGATGCCCTTCACGTCGCCGTGGTTCTGCAGCAGGTTCTCGGCCGTCGCGTAGGCGCTCTCGGTGGTCGCCCCGGCGTACTGGTTGGTCGACACCAGCTCGACGCCGGGGAAGTCGGCCGCCATCTTGTCGAGGAAGCCCTGCTCACGCGCCATGGTGCTGGCCGAGCCCTCGAGGTAGCGCATCATCAGCGCCGTGCCCTCGCCTCCGAGCAGCCCGCCGAGGGCCTCCGCCGCCATCTCGCCGCCGCGGTAGTTGTCGGTGGCGACGAAGCTGACGCGCCCGTCCCAGTCGAGGTCGCTGTCGGCGATGATCACCGGGATGCCCTGCCCGGCGGCCTCGGTCGCCACGGGCACCAGGGCGCGGTTGTCGAGCGGCATGAGCACGATGCCGTCGACGCCGCGGGCGATGAAGTCCTCGACCACCTTGATCTGCGCCGCGCGGTCGTCCTCCTTCAGCGGCCCCTTCCAGATCGCCTCGACGCCGAGCCGCTGGGCGGCCTCCTCGGCGCCTGCGTGGACCGCCTTCCAGAACTCGTGGGTGGTGCCCTTCGGGATGACGGCGATGCGGAGGCTACCGTCGGTCGCGCCCGGGTCCTCGGAGCCGCAGGCGGCCAGACTCAGGAGGGCAGCCGCGGCGGCCGCGGCGATCATCGGGAAGGAGCGGGAGGACTTCATCGGCAAGGGGCGGAATGCGCAGGTCGGGTCACTTTAACGCCCCCGTACCCCGAACACCCTGACGACCCTCCGGCCGACCTCCTCCTCGAGCCGCTGACCGGAAGAGGAAGGTGGGGCCCGGTCGTCCTCAGCCTCCGGCATCGAGCAGGGCAGACTCCGGGACCCGAATCTCAACCCCGCCAGAGCTCGGCAGGGTGACGATCGGCGGAGCGAACGACCCGCCCTTCAGGGAGGAGTCGAAGAGAAAGAAGCCCAACTGGGTTCCTGGCTCGAGTCCGACGAGCCGGATCGCGCCCTCTTGGTCGAGAGAGACCTTTTCGGCGTGTTGGCGGAAGAAAGGAACATCTCCCGGCACGGCGTAGGCGATACGACCAGAAGCCATGGGTGATCCATCCTGGCTCAAGAAGGTCACCGTGGGCCACCTCTCCTCGGCGGGGTCGGCCAGTTCCAGGAGGATCTCCTCGCCGCCGGTGACGAGCAGTGAAACGTGGTCGCAACTCCAGAATGAGTAGCTCCCCAGGGCGCGGGTCTCGATCGCATATCCGGTCCCTCTGGGAACCCTGAAGGAGAACCGGCCCTCCTCGTCCGTTCGGACATCCCGCCTTGCCGTGTGATGGGGAAATTGCTCACGAACGTAGAGGATGGTCCCGTGAGGGTCCGAGGGCGACAAGTCGTAATCATGAAGGTCGAGCGCGGTCGACAAGGAGAGAACCCCGTGCGGCACAGGGTTCCCTTCCCAATCGATCAGCCGGCCCCGGAGGAGCGGGCGGGGTTGGAAGGGGATCCGAACCACGGTCACCTCTCCCGGGATCAAGACTGCCTCCACGAACGAGGAGCATCCGCTCCGATCGACCCATCCCGCGACAACAGGCCCGGACCTGTCGGAGAGGAGCCGGTTCGCTCGGCCATGGGAATACACCTTGGAGGCAAGAGCCTCAGCTCCCTTGCTCCGGAGCGTCCAACGCATCAAACCGGCCAAAGTGGTGTCGGATCGATCAGAGAGGAGCGGGTGGTTCCGCTTCATCACCCGGACCTCCCTGGCGAAGCGGGACAGTCCCGGTGACGGCCCGGCGTCCTCACCCGCCTCCTCTGGCTCGACCACCCTCGAATTCGGATAGAGGGTGACGACCGCGGCGCCCGCCTCCAGTCCCTCCAGGGGACCCTCGACCTGAACATCCAGCGCGGCAAAGTAGGGGAGCCTCAAGGACCACGAGACACCATCCCAATGGGCGGAATCTGCCATGGTGACCGACCGCGGCTCCTTCTCCTCGGGGACGGTGAACTGGACCAGGACCTCAGGCCCGATCGGGGAGAGGTCGACGATCTCCCCAGCCTGGAAGGTGCGCGATCCCTGGGCCCGGACAAGGGTGATCGGAACCTCCAAGGGTTCGGCCGTGAGTCGATCGACGATGACGAGTGGGCCCTGCTGCTCGTCCACCTGAACCCTGGTCATGGCACCCTGACCAGCGGCCGGAGTCGGCGCAATACCCGGGGCCTCCGGCTCCACCGATCTCGGCGACGGTGTGGGCGGATCGACCTGCCAGAGCAGGACTCCCAGCATGGCAGCGGCCAGGAGGAACAGAGGGAGTCGAACTGTCTTCATGGGAAACTCGCGCAATCCCCCCCAGGGTACGGACCCCGGGAGGATCAGGGGTCGGATCAACCCGATCAGTTCCCCGTTCCGGCGTTACCGTCGTCGCCATCCGTTCCAGCGGAACCACCCGGAGCGCCGGCGCCTCCCTTCATTCCTTTCGCGCCACCGGCGCCACCGACAGTCCTCCAGCTCCCCGTCCCGCTTGCGCTTGCGGTGGCGTCGCCGCCATCTCCGCCGTCACCACCATCTCCCCCGGTTCCACCCTGACCTCCATACCCGCCATCGCCAGCATCCCCACCATCGCCCGCGGGAGCGCCGAAACCACCTGCAGCTCCGGCATAACCGTCGACGACCGAAACCGTGGCGTCACCTCCATCGCCGCCGTTTCCACCGTGACCACCCCATCCGCCGTAGCTGTCCGGACCGGTGCCGTTGCCTCCCGAACCGCCGTTCCCGCCAAGTCCACCCCAGCCCCCCATGACATAGGCCGAATCCGAACCGGTCGCGTAAACGACGATCGGAGTCCCGTCGCCGCCATCGGTTCCATCGCCGCCTCGGGTTCCGGGCATGCCCGAGGGGCCATCCACGCCGTTGGCACCGGCCTGCCCCTCGTCGAAGGAACCTTTCTCGTAGAGGTCATCCCATTCGTCCAAGGTCGGGGGGTTCGGTCCACCGGTGTTGGTCTGGCCGCCGGTCAGTACAGAAACAATTGCCAAGCTCGTGATCAGGGTCGCGAGGATGATGAAACGCAACATCAGAAACCTCCTTGATAACTGTGAGGGGGAGCAGCGGGCAGCCCTGCTGCCATTGGTGTGGCGAAACTAGTTGCGAAGGGGGGGGGAAAGACAAGAAGAAAACTTGGAAAACCGCGGACGCCCACTAGACCGAGGGCTTCCGGCCACGACCGGCGAAGCCACAATACCGCAGCCGTGCGCATCGACGCCCATCAGCACTTCTGGCGCTACGACGGCGCGGAGTACCCCTGGATCTCCGAGCCGCTCGCGGTCCTACGCCGGGATTTTCTGCCCGGAGATCTCCAGCCGTTGCTCGAAGCCCATGGCTTCGATGGCTGCGTGGTGGTCCAAGCGCGGCAGAGCCTCGAAGAATCGGATTGGCTGCTGGCCCTCGCCGACGGCTCCCCGATCGTCCGCGGCGTGGTCGGCTGGGTCGACCTGCGCGACGACGGCGCAGCGGACGAGCTGGCGCGGCTCGCCGCCCACCCGCGCTTCGTCGGCGTGCGCCACATCGCCCAGGACGAGCCCGACGACGGCTTCCTGGCCCGGCCGGACTTCCGCGCGGGCGTGGCCAAACTGGCGGCCCACGACCTGCGCTACGACCTGCTGGTCTACGAGCGGCAGCTCCCGGCGGCGATCGAGCTGGCCTCGGCGCTGCCGGAGCAGCCCTTCGTGCTCGACCACATCGGCAAGCCGCGCATCGCCGACGGCATGCGCGAACCCTGGGCGGGCGACCTGGTCGAGCTGGCGCGGCGGGAGAACGTCCACTGCAAGCTGTCCGGCGTCGTCACCGAGGCCGCGTGGGACGCCTGGACCCTGCACGCGCTGCGCCCCTGGCTCGACACCGCGCTCGAGGCCTTCGGGCCGGAGCGCCTGATGTTCGGCAGCGACTGGCCGGTGTGCCTGCTCGCCGGCGGATACGACGAGGTGCACGAGCTGGTCGAGAACTGGAGCGCCGCCCTCTCCGCCGCCGAGCGCGCGGCGCTGTTCGGCGGCAATGCCGCCCGCTTCTACGGGCTGACCGAGGAGGACTGAGATGACGAAGACCTGGTTCGTGACGGGGGCGCTCGGCTGCATCGGCGCCTGGGTGGTGAAGACCGTGCTCGACCGCGGCGACACGCCGGTGGTCTTCGACCTCGGCGGCGACCCGCGGCGCATCCGCGACGTGGTCGAGCCCGGGACCTTCGACCGCATCCGCTTCGTGCAGGGCGACGTCACCGACACCGCGGCGGTGGCGGCGGCGGTCGCCGAGCACGGCGTCGAGCGCATCGTGCACCTGGCCGGCCTGCAGGTGCCCTTCTGCAAGGCCGACCCGCCGGCCGGCGCGCGCGTCAACGTGCTCGGCACGATCAACGTCTTCGAGGCGGCCAAGGCGGCCGGCATCCGGCGGCTGGCCTACGCCAGCTCCGCCGCGGTCTACGGCCCCGACGACTTCGGCCCCGGCGGCAGTCCTCCCACCGAGGACACCGCCTGCCACCCGACCACCCACTACGGGGTGTTCAAGTTCGCCAACGAAGGCGCCGCGCGGGTCTACGCCCAGGACGACGGGATCAGCAGCGCCGGCATCCGGCCGCTGACCGTCTACGGCGTCGGCCGCGACCAGGGCATGACCAGCGACCCGACCTGCGCGATGCGCGCGGCGGTGCGCGGCGAGCCCTTCCACATCCGCTTCAGCGGGGCCACCGACTACCAGCACGTCGGTGACTGCGCGGCGGCCTTCGTCGCCGCCGCCGAGCGCGGGCCCGAGGGCGCGGCGGTCTACAACCTGCACGGCGACTCGGTCGACATGGACGAGGTGCGTGAGCTGATCGTGCGATTCGGGCCGCCCGGGACCGCCGAGCGCATCACGGTGGACGGCCCGCCGCTGCCGATCCCGCCGGCGCTGGACGCCGCCGCCATCGGCGCTGCCCTGGGCGCCCTGCCGCGCACCAGCCTGGAGGACGGCGTGCGGATGACGATGGAGCACTTCGCGCGCCTCGGATCGCGCTAGGATCGGGGGCGATGGACGCCCGCCAAGCCCCGGTCCAGGCCGCCTTCCTGCTCGACGGCGACGGGGGCGCGTCCCCGCTGCCCGAGCCGTGGGGCCAGCACCTCGACGTCGACGGCACCGTCTGGCTGCACCTCGACGCCGGCAACGCACGCACGCAGCAGTGGGTGCGCGAGGAGAGCGGCATCGACGAGGGCACCGCCGAGGCGCTGATCGCCGAGGACACGCGGCCGCGCTGCCAGGCCGGCCCGGACGGGCTGCTGCTCATCCTGCGCAGCGCCAACCTCGAGCCGGGCGCCGAGCCGGCCGACCTGGTCTCGCTGCGCATCTGGGCCACGCCGAAGCGGGTGATCAGCCTGCGCCTGCGGCCGACCAAGATCCTCGACCTCGCCCGCACCGCCTTCGAGGAGAAGGTCGGCCCGGGCGACGCCGGCTGGATGGTCGAGCTGCTCGCCCACGGCGCGGTCGACAAGCTCGACGAGGTGGTGGCCGAGCTCGAGGTCGAGTTCGACGACTTCGAGGGCGAGTCCGAGGACCTCGACCCGGCCGAGGCCAACGCCCGCCTGACCGGCCTGCGCCGCCGCATCATCGGCATCCGCCGCTTCCTGTTCCCGCAGCGCGACGCCTTCCTCAAGCTGGCCGGCTCCGCGCCCGACTGGTTCAGCCGCTCGGCGCGCGAGGCGCTGCACCACCTGGCCGACCAGGTCGTGCGCCTGGCCGAGGACATCGACGCCCTGCGCGACCGCGCCGCGGTGGCCAACGACCAGATCGAGTCGCGCATGAACCAGCGCATGAACCAGCGGCTCTACCTGTTCACGGTGGTCGCCACCGTGTTCCTGCCGCTCGGCATCCTCACCGGCCTGCTCGGCATCAACGTCGGCGGCATGCCCGGCGCCGACGACCCGAGCGCCTTCTGGTACGTCAGCGGCGGCCTGCTCGTCCTCGGCGCGATCGAGCTGGTCGTGCTGCGCAGCATCCGCTGGCTCTGAGCCGCGCATGGACCAGCCCGGACCGGCGGAGCCCGTGGTGATCGGCTGGCGCGAGTTCCTCGCGCTGCCGGAGTGGGGCATCCCGCGCATCAAGGCCAAGGCCGACACCGGCGCGCGCACCAGCGCGCTGCACGTCGTCGACCTCGAGGAGCTGCCCGGCGGACGCGCGCGCTTCCGCGTCGTCGTGCGCGAGGCGCCGCGCCTGAAGACCGTCCCGGTCGAGGCCGAGGTCGTCCGCGTCGCCGCGGTCAAGCCGACGCCGACCCAGGTCGAGCGCCGTCTGGTCGTGGCCACTACGATGGCCCTCGCCGGCGTCGAGCGCCGCGTCGAGATCGCCCTCGTCTGCCGCCGCGGCATGCTCTGCCGCATGCTGCTCGGCCGCCGCGCGCTGGCCGGCGCCTTCCTCGTCGACCCCGCCACCAAGTACCGCCTGACCGGCAAGGCCGCACGGCGCCCCGACCCCGCCCCCGGAGCATGAAGCTCGCCATCCTCTCCGTCAGCCCCCGCTGCTACAGCACGCGCCGCCTGCGCGAGGCCGCCGAGCAGCGCGGCCACAGGGTCAAGGTCCTGAACACCACCAAGTTCTCGATCGACCTCGCCCACGGCCACCCCGAGCTGTACTTCCGCGGCAAGCGGCTGAGCAGCTACGACGCCGCCCTGCCGCGCATCGGCGCCTCGATCACCTACTTCGGCACCGCCGTCGTGCGGCAGTTCGAGCAGATGGCGGTGTACTGCGCCAACAGCTCGAACGGCATCACCAACAGCCGCGACAAGCTGCGCAGCCTGCAGATCCTGTCGCGCCACGACATCGGCATCCCCGAGACCACCTTTGTGCGCGACCGCAAGGACGTGCTGGCCGCCATCGAGCGGGTCGGCGGCGCGCCGGTGGTGATCAAGCTGATCGAGGGGACGCAGGGGGTCGGCGTGATCCTGGCCGAGACCACCAAGGTGGCCGAGGCGATCATCGAGACGCTGCAGAGCGCGCGGCAGAACGTGCTGGTGCAGAAGTTCGTCGCCGAGAGCAAGGGGCGCGACGTGCGCGCCTTCGTGGTCGGCAACCGCGTGGTCGCCGCCATGCGCCGCGTGGCGCAGGGCCAGGAGTTCCGCAGCAACGTGCACCGCGGCGGGCGCGCCGAGGCCATCCAGCTCGACCCGGCCTACGAGCGCACCGCCGTGCGCGCGGCGCAGATCATGGGCCTGCGCATCGCCGGCGTGGACATGCTCGAGTCGAACGACGGGCCGCAGGTCATGGAGGTCAACTCCTCCCCCGGCCTCGAGGGCATCGAGAGCGCCACCGGGCTCGACGTGGCCGGCGCCGTGATCGACTACATCGCCGACCAGGTCGGCTTCCCCGACGTGGACATCCGCCAGCGCCTGACCGTCTCGACCGGCTACGGCGTGCACGAGCTGCACGTGCCCGAGGGCAGCGCCCTGGTCGGGCGCACCATCGCCGAGTCGGGCCTGCGCGACCTCGACATCGCCGTGCTCACGCTGCAGCGCGGCGTCACGGTCATCCCCAACCCGCGCAGCTCGCGCGAGATCGAGGCCGAGGACCGCCTGCTGTGCTTCGGCCGCCTGACCGCGATGCGCGAGGTCGCCCCGCCGACGCGGCGCAAGAAGCGCAAGCTGCGGCGGCTGCCCGACCTGGTGACGGCGCCCGAGCCGCCGGCCCCGCAGGACGCGCCGGGCGGCGACGACGCCGAAGGCGCCGCCGGCCCCGCCGAGGAGAAGGTCGAGCGGTGAACGGCGCCCGCCTCCCCCGCCTCGACGTCGGCGACTGGAACGGCCAGAAGGTGGCCCCCGGCGAGCGCCGCGACCTCGAGCTGGTCATGAGCCAGAGCTACAGCGGCAGCGACGTCCACCTCCCGGTGCACGTGTGGCGCGCCGAGCGGCCCGGCCCGACCGGCTTCGTCGTCGCCGCGATCCACGGCGACGAGATCAACGGCACCGGCATCGTGCGCCGCCTGATCCTCGAGGAGGACCTGGAGCTCACCGCCGGGGCACTGATCCTGGTGCCGGTGGTCAACATGCCGGCCTTCGAGCGGCACAGCCGCTACCTGCCCGACCGCCGCGACCTCAACCGCGCCTTCCCCGGCAGCGCCGACGGCAGCATGGCGCGGCGCATGGCCGACCTCGTGTTCCGCGAGATCGTCGGCCGCTGCGACTGGGGCATCGACCTGCACAGCGCGGCGGTGCGCCGCACCAACGTGCCCAACATCCGCGGCAACCTCGACCGGCAGCGCGTGCGGCGCATGGCCGAGGCCTTCGGCTGCGAGCTGATCGTGCACAGCAAGGGGCCGGACCACAGCTTCCGCCGCGAGGCGACGCGCGCCGGCTGCCCGACGATCCTGCTCGAGGCCGGCGAGGTGTGGAAGGTCGAGCCGACCGTGGTCGAGGTGGCGGTGCGCGGCATCCGCAACGTGCTGATCGACCAGGGCATGACCGAGGGCGAGCGCAAGCTGCCGCCCTACCAGGTAGAGAGCCGCAAGACGAAGTGGATCCGCGCCGAGCACGGCGGCTTCCTCCACTTCCACATCGCGCCGGGCGACCTGGTGCAGGCCGGCCAGGTGCTGGCGACCAACACCAGCCTGCTCGGGCGCAAGCAGAACGTGCTCGAGTCGCCGGTGGACGGCATCGTGCTCGGCATGACCACGCTGCCGGCGGTCGCGCCGGGCGACCCGGTGTGCCACCTCGCCCTGGTCGACCAGCCGCTGCGGCGGATCGAGAAGGTCGTCGAGCAGCTGCCCGAGGAGAGCCTGCACGAGCGCCTGCGCGCCGACCTCTCCTCCAGCGTCACGGTCGACGACCCCGACCTGCCGGGCTAGCCTGCCGCCGTGCATATCGACCCGGCGATGCCCGCCCTGGCCACCGCGATCCTCGCGGTGCTCCTGGTCGGCATGTTCGTCCGGCGGCTCGGCCAGCCGCTGATCCTGGCCTACCTGCTGACCGGCGTGGTGATCGGCCCCTCGGCCCTCGACCTGGTGCCGGCCGAGCTGGGCATCGACCGCTTCGGCGCGCTCGGCGTGCTGCTGCTGCTGTTCTTCCTCGGCGTCGAGATCGACCCGGCCCACCTCGCCCGCCGCTGGAAGGTCGCGCTGTTCGGCACCACGCTGCAGGTCCTGCTCAGCGTCGGCGCGGTCGCCGCGCTGGTGCCACTGGCGGGCTGGCCCGCCGCGCGCGTGGTCCTGATCGGCTTCGCCATCAGCCTGAGCAGCACCGCGGTGGTCAAGCGGTTGCAGAAGCCCGAGGACCGCGGCGGCGAGCTCGACGGCGACGTCACCGCCATCCTGCTCACCCAGGACCTCGCGCTGGCGCCGATGCTGATCGTG
Source organism: uncultured Planctomycetales bacterium (assembly GCA_964342475.1). GTDB lineage: Bacteria > Planctomycetota > UBA1135 > UBA1135 > UBA1135 > J029. Next base: position 263,310 of record CAYFGE010000002.1, on the reverse strand, counting down.
CTCGGCCTGTTCCTCGGCGACGGCTTCGACTGGCACGTGGCCGGCCTGCAGCTGGCCGGCGGCGCCGGGATGCTCGGCCTCGCCGCCTGGGTGGTGGTGCGGCGCGAGGACCTCCACCTGCCCTTCCTGCGCCACGTGAAGGGCGACGGCGAGCTCGAGGTCTTCCTGGCCCTGAGCATCTGCTTCGGCCTCGCCGTGGTCTCCGGCCTGATGCACCTGTCGGCCGCGCTCGGCGCCTTCATCGCCGGGCTGGTGGTCGGCCAGGCGCAGGAGACGCGCCGCTTCCACCACCACCTCAAGCCCTTCGAGATCGTCTTCCTGGCCGCCTTCTTCGTGTCGGTCGGGATGCTGATCGACCTGCGCTTCCTGGCCGGGCACGCCGGCACGCTGGCCGGCCTGGTGTTCGTGGTCCTCGCCCTGAACACGCTGGTCAACTACCTCATGCTGCGCTCCTTCGGGCGCGAGCGCGGGCCCAGCCTGGTCGGCGGCGCGATGCTGGCGCAGGTCGGCGAGTTCGCCTTCGTCCTCGCCCTGGTGGGCCACAACTCGGGCATCCTGACCGACTTCGGCTACCAGATGACGCTGGCCGTGGTGGCCCTGTCGCTGGCGGTCAGTCCGGCCTGGATCGCGCTGGTCAAGCGCCTCGAGCGGCAGACCGCCGCTCGAGGAACTCCCGCAGGATGACCCGCTCGAGCCGGCCCTTCTCGCGGGCCGGGGCGGGGATGCGGACGAGCAGGTTGACGCGCCCGGGGTCGGGCACCTGCAGGCTGACCACCACCTCGGTGTTCGGCGCCTCGAGGCCGTGGCGGCGCGCGCTCTCGGCCATGTGCTTCGCCGTCGCCGCGGCGTGCGGGCCGGCCACGCGCTCGGCGATCTCGGTGAGCAGCGCGCAGGCTCCCTGCCAGTCGTCGTCGAAGTCCACCGGCACGACGAAGGTGTGCAGCACGAAGGCGTTGGTCGAGGTCTCGTTGATCAGCTTGCCGGTCAGCAGCAGCGAGTTGGGGAACACCACGGTGCGGCCCGTCTTCTGGTGCGCCGGGCCGATCTCGAGCAGCGTGGTGGTCAGCAGGCCGTAGCGCACCACGTCGCCGCGCATGCCGTCGAGCTCGATGCGGTCGCCGACCGAGTAGCTCTCGGACACCGTGCGCACCAGCGAACCGCTGACGCACATGATCAGCTCCTTGCCGGCCAGCACCAGCGCGGCGGCGATGGCCAGCGCCGACAGGGCGATCGAGTGCAACTCGGGGGCCCAGACGGTGAGCAGGCCGCCGGCCAGCACCAGGAAGGCCAGCTGCCCGACGCGCAGGTGCCAGCGCAGGCGCGCGTCGGGCCGCTCCGGCGCGGCCATCATCAGGATGCGGCGGCCGACGAAGCGCAGCGCGAGGAAGGCGGCGATCACCGCGGCCGACAGCGCCAGCTTCTCGACCAGGGCGGGGTCGAGCTCCTCCCACCACCGCTCGAGGGCGGGCGGCGGAGCGGCGGGCGGCTGCGGCAGCATCGCCGCGTAGGATGCCGCGGCGGCGGCGATCCGGTAAGCGGCGGGACCGAAATCCCACGGCCGCACGCCCACTTAGACTTGGAGGGCCGGCCCCGGCCCCCCTCCCATGCGCGTCTCCTTCTTCGTCACCTGCCTGGTCGACCAGCTGCGCCCGGAGGTCGGCCACGCCGCCGTCGCCCTGCTCGAGCGGGCCGGCTGCACGGTGCGCTTCGACCCGCGGCAGACCTGCTGCGGCCAGCCGGCCTTCAACAGCGGCTACCGCGGCGAGGCCCGCCGGGTGGCGCGCGGCCTGATCGAGGCCCTCGAGGGCGACGACGCCGTGGTCACCCCCTCGGGCAGCTGCTGCGCCATGACGCGGCACTTCGGCGAGCTGTTCGCCGACGAGCCGGAGTGGCGCGCGCGCGGCGAGGCCCTGGCCGCCCGCACCCACGAGCTGTCGGCCTTCCTGGCCGACCGCCTGGACCTCGCCGGGCTCGGCACGCGGGTCGAGGGGCGGGCCAGCTGGCACGACTCCTGCCACGCGCTGCGCGAGCTCGGCCAGCGCGCGCCGGGCCGGCGCCTGCTCGGCGGGGTCGCCGGCCTCGAGCTGGTCGAGGCCGGCCTGCGCGAGGAGTGCTGCGGCTTCGGCGGCACCTTCGCGGTCAAGAACGACGCCGTGTCGGTCGCCATGGCCGACCGCAAGATCGACGAGCTCGAGGCGCTCGGCGTGGACTTCGTCACCGGGGCCGACCTGTCCTGCCTGCTCCAGCTCGGCGGCCGCCTGGCCCGCCGCGGCTCGCGCATCCGCGCGCTCCACTTCGCCGAGCTGATCGCCGGCGGCCTTCCCGCGGAGGCCGCGCGGTGATCCACGGCCTGCGCGCGCGCGAGTTCGACCGCCTGTCGCAGGAGGCGCTGGCCGACGAGGTCCAGCGCGGCGCCATCGGCCGCGCCACCGACACGATCCGCGAGCGGCGCGCCGCCGCCGTCGCCGAGCGCGAGGACTGGGAGGCGCTGCGCGAGCGGGCGCAGGCGGTGAAGGCCCACACCCTCGCCCGCCTCGACCACTACCTGGCCGAGTTCGCCGACCGCGCCGCCGAGCAGGGCGTCGTGGTCCACTGGGCCGAGGACGCGGCCGCCGCCACCGCCGTACTGGCCGGGCTGCTGGCCGAGGCCGGGAAGCGCCCGGTGGTGAAGTCGAAGAGCATGGTCAGCGAGGAGATCGGGCTGAACCACGAGCTCGAGGCGCGCGGGCTGCGCCCGGTCGAGACCGACCTCGGCGAGTGGATCCAGCAGCTGGCCGGCGAGCCGCCCTCGCACATCATCGTGCCGGCCATCCACAAGACCGAGGCGCAGATCGCCGCGCTGTTCGCCGAGCGCCTGGGCAGCGCGGCCGACGCCAGCGCGGAGGAGCTCACCGCCCTGGCCCGCCGCATCCTGCGCGAGGAGTTCGCCGATGCCGCGGTGGGCGTCAGCGGCGTGAACTTCGCCGTCGCCGAGACCGGCACCTTCCTGCTGCTCGAGAACGAGGGCAACATCCGCCTGACCACCTCGCTGCCGCGCGTGCACGTCGCGCTGATGGGCATCGAGAAGATCGTGCCGCGGCTGGCCGACCTCGAGGTCTTCCTGCGCCTGCTGCCGCGCTCGGGCACGGGCCAGCGCCTGACCAGCTACCAGAGCCTGTTCACCGGGCGACGCCGCGACGGCGGCGAGGGGCCCGAGGAGCTGCACCTCGTCCTGCTCGACAACGGACGCAGCGCGCTGCTCGACGACGAGCTGCGCCGCAGCAGCCTGCAGTGCATCCGCTGCGGCGCCTGCCTGAACGTGTGCCCGGTCTACCGCCAGGTCGGCGGCCACGCCTACGGCTCGGTCTACCCCGGGCCGATTGGCGCGGTGGTCACGCCGCAGCTGGCCGGCATCCACGCGGCGCGGCCGCTGCCCTTCGCGAGCAGCCTGTGCGGCGCCTGCGAGGAGGTCTGCCCGGTGAAGATCCCGCTGCCGCGGCTGCTGCTCGACCTGCGCCGCGAGGCGGTCGAGTCGGGCGCCGGCGCGCCGGCCGGCGAGGGCTTCGGCTTCCGCCAGTGGGCCTGGTGGGCCGCGACGCCGCGGCGCTACGCCTGGGCCGCCCGCTTCGCGCGCTGGCTCTTCCCCCTCGCCCCACGCGTCGGCCCCTTCCGCCGCTGGGCGCGCACCCGCGAGCTGCCGCGCCCGGCGCGGCGCAGCTTCCGCGAGCAGTGGCGCGAGGAGGGCCGGCCGTGAGCGCGCGCGACCGCATCCTCGACCGCGTGCGCGCGGGCCTGCGCGGCGTGAAGGAGCCGCCGCTGCCGCCGCTCGAACGGCCGCCGGTTTCCGCCGGCGACGAGCTGGCCGCCTTCGTCGCCGCCGCCGAGGCCGTCGGCGTGCGCTTCTTCGACCGCCTCGAGGACGCCCTCGGCGACGCGCGGCGCGTCGCCCTGTCCGACGCAACCGCCGTGCGCGGGGCCGCCGCCGCGCTGGACGGCCGCGCCTGCTTCGACGGCTGGGCCGACCGCGCCGCCCTGCTCGAGGCCGACGCCGGCCTGACCACCGCGCAGCTCGCCGTCGCCGAGACCGGCACCCTCGTCCTCGTCGGCGACGAGGAGCGCCACCGCCTCGTCGGCCTGCTGCCGCCGCTCCACGTCGTGCTGCTCCGGCGCGACCGTATCCTGCCCACGCTCGGCGCGGCGCTCGCGGCCCTCCACCGCGAGGACCCCGCCGCCATGAGCCGCGTGACCACCTTCGTCACCGGCCCCTCCCGCACCGCCGACATCGAGCTGCAGCTCGTCCTCGGCGTCCACGGCCCGCGCGCGCTGCACGTCGTCCTGACCGGCCCGCCCCCGACCGAACCCACCGAACCGTGAGACTCGTCCGCTTCCTTCGCAACGGCGACACCCTGCCGCGCCACGGCGCCCTGATCGGCGACGACCTGGTGCTCGACTTCACCGCCGAGGCCGCCGACCTGCACCAGCCGCACGACCTGCTGGCCTGGTGCGACCTGAACGGCGCCGCGCTGCCCGCCGCCCTCGACCTGGCCCGCCGCCTCGAGCGCGAGCCCTCGCAGCGCGAGGCCCGCGCCGGCGCGCTGCTGCCGCGCAGCGAGGTGCGCCTGCTCGCGCCGGTCGACCGCCCCGGCAAGGTGATCTGCATCGGCCTCAACTACCGCGACCACGCCGAGGAGAGCGGCATGGCGCTGCCCGAGCGCCCGCTGGTGTTCAGCAAGTTCGGCAGCTGCGTGGTCGGCCCCGACGACCCGGTGCGCCTGCCCCCGGGCCACTCCGAGACCGACTACGAGGCGGAGATGGCCTTCGTCGTCGGGCGGCACGCGCAAGGCGTCTCCGCCGAGCGCGCGCTCGAGCACGTGCTCGGCTACGCCTGCGCCAACGACGTCTCGGCGCGCGCCTTCCAGTTCGCCGACGGCCAGTGGACGCGCGGCAAGGCCTGCGACACCTTCTGCCCGCTCGGCCCCTGGCTGCTCACCGCCGACGCCGCCGGCGACCCCGAGAAGCTCGGCATCCGCCTGCGCCTGAACGGCGAGACGATGCAGGACTCGAACACCGACCAGCTGGTCTTCGGCATCGCCGAGCTGGTCGCCTCCCTGAGCGAGTTCGTCACGCTCGACCCGGGCGACGTCGTCCTCACCGGCACCCCGCCGGGCGTCGGCTTCGCGCGCAAGCCGCCGGTCTACCTGAAGGACGGCGACCTGATGGAGGTCGAGATCGACGGCCTCGGCGTGCTGCGCAACCCGGTCACCGCCTGAGGACCTTGCCCCTCTCCGCCCGCCCCGCGCTCGCCGACCTCGTCGACCTCGAGGTCCTGCTGGCGCGGCGGGCGGCCGGCGAGGCGGCGCCGGAGCCGCTCGGCGCCGCGCCGGACGACGACGCGCCGGCCGGCTGGGTGGCCGCCCTCCTCCAGCGCGAGCGCCTCGCCGGCGCGCCCCTCCCCGGAGAGCGCGTGGTGCGCGGCCACCGCCTGGCCGGCCGCTGGCTCGGGCTGCTCGCGCTCTTCCTCGGCGCCCTGGCCGCGCGCGCCGCGGTCGCGGCCCCCGCCGAGGAGCCGATCAACCTGTGGGCCTTCCTCGGCGGCCTGGTCCTGCTCCAGGTCCTCCTGCTCGCGCTGCTCGTCCTCGCGATGAGCGTCGGCCTGGTCCGCGGCAGCGCCTGGACCAGCGCGCTGCAGTCGCTGCTGCGCGCCGTCGGCCGCTGGCCGGTCTTCGACGGCCTGGCCCGGCGCACGCCCGAGCGGGTCACCGAGGCGCTGCGCGGCCTCGAGCAGGCGCGGCACCGCTTCGCCGCCCGGCACAGCCTCTACCGCGACGCCGAGCGCTGGATGCTGTTCGGCCTCGCCCAGCGCTGCGCGGTCCTGTTCAACCTCGGCGCGGTCCTCGCCTTCACCGCGCTGGTCCTGTTCACCGACCTGGTCTTCGCCTGGAGCACGACGCCGGCCGAGATCGACGGCGGCCACCTCGCCGCGCTGGTCGACGCGCTGGCCGCCCCCTGGCGCTGGCTGATGCCCGACGCCGTGCCGGGCGAGGCGGCGATCGAGGCGACGCGCTGGGGCCGCATCGGCGGCTTCGCCGGCGACCCCGCCGAGGCCGCGCACCACGCGGGTGGCTGGTGGAGCTTCCTGCTCGCCTCGCTGATCACCTGGGGTCTCGCCCCGCGCCTGCTGGCCTGGGGCTTCGCCCAGTGGCGGCTGCGCGCCGCTTTCGCCGCGGTGGCCTTCGACGACGTCGAGACCGCCGCGCTGATCGACGCCGTGCGCCCGCGCGCGGCCTCCTGGTCGCACCCCGACCCGGCCGAGGTCGCCGGCGAGCTGCTCTCCCCCGCCGGGGAGGGCGGCGCGCGCGTGGCCGGCGGCGACCACGCCACCGTGGTGCTGTGGGGCGGCTGGGAGGCCGACGACGAGCGCGTGTGCGCGCTGCTCGGGGCCGCGCCGCGCGGCTGGCACGCCGAGGCCGTCCACCGCGCCGGCGGCGCCGACGAGGAGGCGGGGCGCGCGGTCCTCGCCGGGCTCGCCCCGCGGCCGCTGGTCGTCCTGGTCGAGGCCGGAGAGGCGCCGGACAAGCGGCTCAGCCGCTTCCTCGCCGCCGCCCGCGCCGCCCTGCCCGCCGGCGCCTGGATCGTCGCCGGCCTGGTCGAGCTCGACGGCGCCGGCGGCTTCGCCGCGGTGGCCGAGGAGGACGCGCAGCTGTGGCGCGACGCCCTCGCCCGCCTGCGCGACCCCTACCTCGGCGTGGAGGTGTACCCGGCATGAACGAGGTCCCCACCCTGGTCGTCGTCGGCCACGTCAACAAGGGCAAGTCCTCGGTCGTCGCCACGCTGACCGAGGACGACACCGTCCCGGTCGACCGCACCCCCGGCACGACGCGGCGCAGCGGGGTCTACGAGCTGGCGGTGGACGGCGCGCCCGTCCTCCGCCTGGTCGACACGCCCGGCTTCCAGAACGCGCCGGCCGCGCTCGAGTGGATGCGCCAGCGCGCGCGCGACGCCGGCGACCGCCCGCGCGTGGTCGCCGAGTTCGTCGCCGCCCACCGCGGCGACGAGGACTTCGCCGACGAGGTCGAGCTGCTCGGCCGCCTCGGCGGGGACGTCGGCCTGCTCTTCGTGGTCGACGCCTCGCGCGAGTACCGCCCGGTCCACGAGGCCGAGATGGAGATCCTGCGCTGGACCGGACGCCCCGGCATGGCGCTGCTCAACCGCATCGGCGACGGCGACCACGGCGAGGAGTGGAAGCCGGTGCTGCGCCAGTTCTTCCACGTGGTGCGCGAGTTCGACGCCCACGGCGTCGGCTTCGGCGAGCGCCTCGCCCTGCTGCGCGCCTTCGCCGAGGTGCACGAGGAGTGGCGCGCGCCGGTCGAGCGCGCGGTCGCCGCCCTCGAGCGCGAGGATGCCGCGCGCCTGCGCCGCGCCCTGCGCGCGGTGGCCGACGGCGTGCTCGACTGCCTCGGGCACGTCGAGAAGCAGCCGCTGCGCCCGGGTGAGGAGGCCGGCGTCGGCGACGACGCCCTGCGCGAGGCCTTCCACGCCGCGCTGCGCGAGCGCGAAGCCCGCACGCGGCGCGAGGTCGAGCGGCTGTTCCGCCACCACCGCCTCGGCGCCGAGGCGCCGGCCTTCGAGCTGCTCGCCGCCGACCTGTTCGGCGAGACCAGCTTCGAGCTGTTCGGCCTGACGCGCCGTCAGCTGCTCGTGCGCGGCGCCGCCTGGGGCGCGGCCGCCGGCGCGGTGATCGACCTCATGGTCGGCGGCCTGAGCTTCGGCACCGGCGCCGTGCTGGGCGGGGTCTTCGGCGGCGGCGCCGCCTGGTTCGGCTCGCAGAAGGTGGCCCGCGCCTGGGACGGACGCAGCGAGCTCGCCCGCCGCCTGTTCCCCGGCGAGGCCGGCCGCTTCCGCTGCTTCGGGCCGGTCACCAACCCCGCCTTCGCCTGGGTGCTGCTCGACCGCGCCCTCCTCCACCTCGGAGCGGTGCGCGCGCGGGCGCACGCGCGGCGCGACGCCTTCGCCCCCTTCGCCGGCGCGGGCAAGGCCGGGCCGGCCCACCGCCTGCCCTCCGCGCTGCACGACGAGCTCGACCGCTCCCTGCGCGGCGCACTGGACGCCGCGCGTCACGGCCGCCGCCCCGGCGAGGACGAGCGCGAACGGCTCGTGGCGCTGCTGGGCCGCGCGCTCGGCTAGTCCGGGCTCAGAAGGCGCGCCAGAGGGCCAGGCCGAAGCTCTGGTCGCCGAGGTCGGTCAGCAGGCTGATCCGCATCCCGAGGAGGTCCGGGACCTCGTCGACGGCGGCGCCGAAGGCCAGGCTGGCGACCAGGTCGAGGGCCAGGTCGTCGACGAGGTAGTCGCCGTTCACCTGGGCGTGGAACTCGGGCCCGGCGGACAGGGCGGCGGGCAGAGGCAGGGCCTCGGCCGGCCGGGGGAGATCGACGCCCGTGAGCCCCCGCGTCCTCTCCCACTCGAGCCGGGAGATCGAAGCCAACAAGTTCATGGACTTGACTTCGAGTTCGAGCGGGGCCGCAACGGGCGCCGCCTCCAGCTCGGGCAGGCTCGGGTCGCACAGGAGGGCGAGCAGCAGGATCGAGGGGATGCTCATGGGCGGGATCAGGCCCTCATCGACCGGATAGGGTGCGGGCTGAATGGGATTCCCCGCCGCCGTCCTCCTCCCCCTCCTGCTCCCCGCCGCCCCCCAGGAGGCGGCCGACCCGCCGGCAGTGCACTGGGTTCCCGGCCACGAGCTGACCGTCGAGGGCCAGGCCTGGCCGGAGGCCGAGCGCGGCCACCGCTGGGACCGCCTGCCCGCGCGCGCCGAGGCCGACCTGCGCCCCCCGCTCTGGCGCCTGTCGCAGGACTCCGCCGGCATCGCGCTGCGCTTCGTCAGCGACGCCGACACGATCCACGCGCGCTGGAGCCTGCGGCGCGCGAACCTGGCGATGAACCACATGCCGGCCAGCGGCGTCAGCGGGCTCGACCTCTACGCCCGCGACGCCACCGGCCGCTGGCGCTGGGTCGCCGCCGGCATCCCCGGCGCGCAGCAGAACGAGAAGGTGCTGGTCACCGGCATGGACCCGGGCGAGCGCGAGTACCTCCTGTTCCTGCCGCTCTACAACGGCGTCGAGGCGGTCGAGGTCGGCGTGCCTGCCGGCCGCAAGCTCGAGCCGGGCCACCCCCTGCGGCCGGCCCACGCGCGGCCGGTGGTGTTCTACGGCACCTCGATCACCCAGGGCGCCTGCGCCTCGCGGCCGGGCATGGTGCACACCGCGATCCTGCGGCGGGCCTTCGACCGGCCGGTCGTCAACCTCGGCTTCAGCGGGCAGGGGAAGATGGACCTGGCGATGGCCTCGCTGCTCGGCGAGATCGACGCCGCGGTCTACGTCGTCGACTGCCTGCCGAACATGAACGGCGCCCTCGTCGCCGAGCGCGCCCTGCCCTTCGCGCAGGAGCTGCGCCGGCTCCGCCCCGACACCCCGATCGTCTTCGTCGAGGACCGCAGCTTCACCAACTCGTGGATCCGGCCGGAGCGGCGCCGCCACCACGCCAACAGCCGCGGGGCACTGATGGCCGCGGTGGAGGAGATGTTCGACGCCGGCCTGCGCGGCATCCACTACGTCCCGGGCGAGGACCTGCTCGGCGACGACGCCGACGGCGGGGTCGACGGCTCCCACCCCAACGACCTCGGCTTCCTGCGCCAGGCCGACGCCCTGGCGGTCGCCCTGGCGCCGCTGCTGCAGGCCGAGGAGCAGCGCCACGGCGCGAAATGAGCGCATTCCTTGCCGCCCGGCGGCGTAGAGGGGCATCATTCCGGAAGTCCGCCCCGCGGAATCCGACCTACCCGACGTGAAGATCCTCCGTACCCGAACCCCCCGCGGGCCGCGCACCGGCGCCGCCCTCCTCTTCTTCGGCCTCGGCCTGCTCCTCCTCGTCGTGATCGGCGCCTTCGTGGTCGTCGGCGCGAAGAACGGCGCAGTCGACAAGCAGGAGACCGTCAGCCAGGAGTGGGCCGACGTCGAGACGCAGTTGCAGCGGCGCCTCGACCTGATCCCCAACCTGGTGGAGACCGTCAAGGCCGCCGCCGACTTCGAGCAGGAGACCCTGACCGCCGTCACCGAGGCGCGCGCCTCGGTCGGCCAGGCCAAGCTCGAGCTCGGCGCCGACGCGCTGGGCAACCCCGAGGCGCTGCAGCAGTACATGGCGGCGCAGCAGGGGCTCGGCTCCGCGCTGTCGCGCCTGATGGTGGTGGCCGAGCGCTACCCCGACATCAAGGCGACGCAGAACTTCGCCGACCTGCAGAACCAGCTCGAGGGCACCGAGAACCGCATCGCCGTCGCGCGGCAGGACTACAACGCCGCGGTGAAGGACTTCAACAGCTTCGTGCGCAAGATCCCGAACAAGTGGTTCGTCGACGCCGAGGAGTTCGCCGCCAAGCCGCTGTTCGAAGCCTCCGCCGCAGCGCTCGGTGACGCGCCGAAGGTGGACTTCGGGGGCTGATCCCGGGTGCGACGCCTGCTCCTCCTCGGCGCGCTCCTGCTCGCGGCCCCGGCCGCGGCGCAGGAGCTGCCGCGGCCCGACGGCTGGGTCACCGACCTGGCCGGCTACCTGAGCGCCGCCGAGGAGGCGCAGCTCGAGGAGACGCTGAACCGCTACCGGCTCGGCTCCTCGGGCAACGCCGTGGCCGTCCTCACCGTGCCCGACCTGGGCGGGCGAGACATCGAGTCCTTCTCGATCGCCGTCGCCCGCGAGTGGGAGCTCGGCGAGGAGGGCGTCGACAACGGCGTCCTGATCACCGTCGCCAAGGCCGACCGCAAGCTGCGCATCGAGGTCGGTCGCGGCCTCGAGGGCGAGCTGACCGACCTGGTCGCCGGGCGCATCGTCGACCTGGTCATGCTGCCGGAGTTCCGCGCCGGGCGGCCGTCGAGCGGCATCCGCCGGGGCGTGGACGCGGTGCTCGCGGCGGCCGGCGGCGACCTGTCGGCGATCCCCGAGCGACGCAGCGGCGGCGACGAGGTCGGCGCCTTCTTCACCCTGCCCTTCCTCATCCTGTTCCTGCTGATCATGATCGGCGGCGGGCGCGGCGGGCGCGGCGGCGGCAGCAGCCCGCTGCTCTGGTTCCTCGTCGGCAACGCCCTGGGCGGCGGCCGCCACCGCGGCGGTTTCGGCGGGGGTGGCTTCGGCGGTGGCAGCGGCTTCGGGGGCGGAGGCGGCTTCGGCGGCTTCGGCGGCGGGGGTGGCTTCAGCGGCGGCGGCGCCTCGGGAGGCTGGTGACCATGCAGACCCTCTTCCTCTTCCTCGCGCAGGCCGTCGAGCCGGCCGCGGAGTGGTCCGGCGACGGCGCCCCGCTGTGGGCCTGGCTGGTGGACCTCGGGCTGCTCGGCGCGCTCGCGCTGCTCGTCGTGCAGGGCGTGATGCGCCGGCGCGACTACCGCGGCGGCGAGGTGCTCGGCCCGGCCTCGCTCGAGGCGGTCCACGCCGCGCTCGTCGACGCGGAGAAGCGCACCGTCGGCGAGATCGTCCCCGTCGTGCTCGACCGCAGCGACCGCTACCCCGCGGCCGACCTGTGGTGCGCGGTGGTCTTCGCCGTCGCCGCCTACCTGTCGGCCTGGGTGCTCCCGGTCGAGCCCGGCGTGCAGGAGATGCTGCTCGTCGCGCTCGGCGGCGGCCTGCTCGGCTGGCTGCTCGCGCGCACCCTGCCCGAGCTGCGCCGGCGCTTCGTCGCGCCCTGGCGCATGACCGAGATGGCCGAGGAGCAGGCCTTCCAGGAGTTCTTCGCCCAGGGGCTCCACCGCACCGAGGCGAAGACCGGCGTGCTGCTCTTCGTCTCGCTGCTCGAGCGGCGGGTGATCGTGATGGCCGACGAGGGCATCGACGCGGTCGTGCCGCGCGAGACCTGGGACCAGGTGCGCGAGCTGGTGCTGGCCGAGGCCCGCCAGGGCCGGCTCGGCGACGGCCTGACCGCCGCCGTGGCGCGCATCGGCGAGCTGCTCGCCGCCGACTTCCCGTGGGCCGAGGGCGACCGCAACGAGGTGCCCGACCGCGTCGTCGTACGCTCCGAGTGATGCCCGAGAAGATCGACGCTCCCACCGTGGTCCCCGCCCCCGGCGAGCCGCCGAAGCGGATCGAGGAGTTCGTCGGCCGGGTCAACAACCGCGAGCCCGCCCTGAGCGTCGCGCGCATGGTCAGCCCCGCGGGCTGGAGCGAACCGGGGCAGCGGCCCGACTTCGACGAGTACACCGTGGTCCTCGCCGGCTGCCTGCGCGTCGAGCACGAGGGTGGCGCCCTCGAGGTCACCGCCGGCGAGGCGGTCATCGCCCGCGCCGGCGAGTGGGTGCGCTACTCCACGCCGCAGGGCGCGACCTACCTGGCGGTCTGCCTGCCCGCCTTCTCCCCCGACCTGGTCCACCGCGATGCCGACTGACCGGGTCGCGCCTCGGCCGGGGCGCGCCCCCGCACCTCCGCTCGACCAGCAGCGCGGCGGCTACCGGCTGCGCTTCGCGCGCGACGCCGCCGACCTCGAGGCCGTGCAGCGCCTGCGCTACCAGGTCTTCAACCTCGAGATGGGAGAGGGCCTCGCGGCCTCCGACGCCGACGGCCGCGACCGCGACCGCTTCGACGCGCAGTGCCAGCACCTGATGATCGAGCACCCGGCCAGCGGCCAGGTGGTCGGCACCTACCGGCTGCAGCTGGCCGTCGAAGCGGCCGACGGCGCGGGGCTCTACTCGGCCACCGAGTTCGACCTCGCCCCGCTGCCCGCCGGCTTCCTGGCCGAGGCGGTCGAGATCGGCCGCGCCTGCGTCGCGCGCGCGCACCGCGACACCCGCGTGCTCGGCCTGCTGTGGAGCGGACTGGCCCACTTCATGCTGCACCACGGCAAGCGCCACCTGTTCGGCTGCAACTCGCTGACCAGCCGCGAGCCGGCCGAGGGCGTGCGCCTGTGGCAGCAGCTGCAGGAGGGCGGCCACGTCCACCCAGCGCTACGCGTCGAACCGCTGCCCGGCGGCGCCTGCGAAGGCCCGCCGTCCGCCGAGCGGGTGGCCCTGCCCAAGCTGTTCGCGATCTACCTGCGCTACGGCTCGAAGGTGCTCGGCCCGCCGGCGATCGACCGCGAGTTCGGCACCATCGACTTCCTGACCACGCTGGACCTGGCCGCCCTCGACCCGCGCGTGGTGGCCGACTTCGCGCGCTGAACGGCCGACGGGTTCACGGCCTCTCCCCGCCGTCCTCGCCGTTTCATCACACGGGATTCCCAGAATCCCGGGCCTCCGGGCATCCCTCTCCGCCCGGCCCGCCGCCATGATCCCGGCCACCCAGCACCCTCTCCTGGCGACCCGGCCCCTCCCGGGGAACCCCCACACGCCTCCGCTCGACCTGGCGCGGGGGGCCTACCGCCTGCGCTTCGCGCAGACCGAGGAGGACGTCGCCGCCGTCCAGCGCCTCCGCTTCGAGGTCTTCAACCTCGAGCTCGACGAGGGTCTGGCCGCCTCCTACGCCGACGGGCTGGACCGCGACCGCTTCGACGAGGTCTGCCAGCACGTCATGGTGATCTGCCGGACCACGCAGCAGGTCGTCGGGACTTACCGCGCCCAGGTCGCCGCCTCGGCGCTGGCGGGAGAAGGGCTCTATTCGGCAGCTGAGTTCGACCTGTCGGTCCTGCCCGGCTCCTTCCTGGAGAACGCGGTCGAGATCGGCCGCGCCTGCATCCACCAGGACCACCGCGACACGCGGGTGCTGGCCCTGCTGTGGAAGGGACTGTGGCTCTACATGATGTGGAACCGCAAGCGGCACTTCTTCGGCTGCAACAGCCTGCCGACGCAGGATCCCGGGGTCGGCCTGCAGGTCTGGGAGCAGCTGCAGCGGGACGGCTACGCCCATCCCGACCTGCGCGTCCTCCCGACCCCCGGCCACGAGTGCCCCGGCGGGCCCTATCCGGGCGCCGCGCGGCTGCCCGAGCTGTTCTCGATCTACCTGCGCTACGGTTCCTGCGTCCTCGGGCCGCCGGCCATCGACCGCGAGTTCCGTACCATCGACTTCCTGACTACGCTGGATCTCGACCGCCTCGACCCCCGCATCGTCGAGCGGTTCGCCAGGTAGCAGGAACCGATTGGGTCACGCGCGCGCCTCCTTCCGCCTCCTCGGCCTCGTGCCGCTCACGCTGCTGCCGTGGGTGGTCTACCTGGTCACGCGGCCGCTCGGGTGGATCTGGCCGCGCTTCGGCGCCTGGAGCCACTTCGTCCTCGTCGGCGGCTGGGCGCGGGCGGCCGCCCTCCTGCTGGGAGTGCGGATCGAGCGCCGCGGCGCGGCCCCGGCCCCGCCCTTCTTCCTGGTCGCCAACCACCTGTCCTACCTGGACGTGCTGGTCGTGCTGGCCAGCGCGCGGGCGGTGCTGCTCTCGCGCGCGGACGTCGCGCGCTGGCCGGCGGTCGGGGTGCTGGCGCGGACCACCGGCACGCTGTTCATCGAGCGCGAGCGCCGCAGCCAGCTCCCGCGCGTGCTCGAGACGGTCCGGTCACGGCTCACCGCCGGCCTCGGCGTGGTGGTCTTCCCCGAGGGGACGAGCGGCCCCGGCGACGAGGTGCTGCCCTTCCGGGCTTCCCTGTTCGAGGTCGCGGCCGCCGGCGGTCTGCCCGTGCACACCGCCAGCCTGGCCTATGACGTACCGTCGGGCGCCGCGCCGGCGCGGACCGCGGTGGCCTGGTGGGGCGACATGGAATTCGGCGGTCATGCCTGGCGGCTGATCGGCCTGCCCTCGGTCCGAGCGCGGATCGACTTCGACCCCGAGCCGGTGCGCGCCGACGACCGCAAGGAGCTGGCGCGGCGCGCCGAGGCCAAGGTGCGGGCGCGCTTCGTCCGCACCGGAAGCGGAGAGCCCGGCGCATGAGCCGCCGACGCCGCTTCCTCCTGCTCTGGCTGGCCGCCCTGCTCGTGTCGCACACGGTCTGGTGGCTGCGCGACGCGCCGCCGCTGCCCCCGGCGGGGGCCGAACTCGCCGAGCGTCCCGACGCCGGCGGCGGCACGCGCCGCATCGTCTTCCGCGACCGGCCGGCGCGCGAGCCCGGTGCGGCGACGGTGGTCCTGGTCCACGGCAGCCCGGGGCGCGGCGCCGACCTCGCGGAGGTGGCCGACGCCCTCGGCGACGAGCGGCGGCTGCTCCTCCCCGACCTGCCCGGCTTCGGCGATTCCCCCACCCCCGCCGGGCCGCTGTCGACCACCGAGCACGCCCGCGACCTCCTCGCCCTGCTCGACGCGTGCGGCATCGAGCAGGCCCACCTCGTCGGCTACAGCATGGGCGGCGGCGTGGCCCTCGAGCTGAGCGCGCTGGCGCCCGAGCGCGTGCGCTCGCTCACCCTGCTCGGCTCGATCGGCGTGCAGGAGCTCGAGCTCTTCGGCAGCCGCCGCCTGAACCACGCCGTCCATCTCGCCCAGCTGCTCGGCCTGAACCTCGTGCGCTGGGCGACGCCCCACTTCGGGCTGGCCGACCGGCTGCCGCTGGACACCGCCTTCGCGCGCAACTTCGCCGACACCGACCAGCGGCCGATGCGCGGCATGCTCCTGGCGTGGGGAGGCCCGGCGCTGGTGCTCCACGGCGACCAGGACTTCCTCGTCCCGGTCGAGGCGGCGCGCGAGCACGCTCGGCTCATGCCGCAGAGCCGCCTCGAGCTGGTGCCGGGCGGCAACCACTTCCTTCCGTGGACGGCTCCCGCGGAGCTCGCCGACCGCCTCGACACCTTCCTCGACGAGGTCGACCAGGGGCGCGCCGTGACGCGGGCGGGCGCCGCCCCGGCGCGGGCGCGGGCGGCGACCGAGCCCTTCGACCCGGCGGTGGTGCCGAGCTTCACCGGCGCGGCGCTGCTGCTCGCCATGCTGCTCATCGCAGCGGCCACCCTGGTCTCCGAGGACCTGACCTGCATCGCCACCGGCCTGCTCGTCGCGCAGGGGCGCATCGGCTTCCTCGCCGGCAGCTTCGGCTGCTTCCTCGGCATCCTGTTCGGCGACGTGCTGCTCTACGTGCTCGGCCGCGCGCTCGGCCGCGGCGCGCTGGCGCGGGCGCCGCTGCGCTGGTGGATCCGCCCCGCCGCGGTCGACCGCGCCTCGGCCTACTTCCGCAGGCAGGGCTGGCGGGTCGTGCTGGCCTGCCGCTTCCTGCCCGGGCTGCGCGTGCCGACCTACTTCGCCGCCGGCGCGCTCAAGACCCACTTCGGCTGGTTCCTGCTCTACTTCGTGGTCGCGGTCACGGTGTGGACGCCGGTGCTCGTCGGCGTCTCGGCCTGGTTCGGCGAGGGCATCGCCGAGGCCTTCGACCTGGTCGAGCGCTACGCCCTGGCGGGGATGGCCGCGATCGCGCTGTTCCTGTTGTTGCTGCTCAAGCTGGTCGTGCCGCTGTTCAGCTGGCGCGGACGCCGCGGCCTGGTCGGCGCGTGGAAGCGGAAGCGGCACTTCGAGTTCTGGTCGCGCTGGGCGCTCTACCTGCCGCTGGTGCCCTGGTTCCTGCTCCTCGCCCTGCGGTACCGCGGCCTGCGGGTGGTCACCGCGGCCAACCCCGCCATCCCGACCGGCGGGCTCTGCGGCGAGTCGAAGAGCGACATCCTGCGCGGCCTCGGCGAGGGCCACCCGCTGGTCGCGCGGTGGTGCCTGCTGCCGGCCGCTCCGGGCGGAGGCGGCGACGGGGAGGGGCGGCTGGCGGCGGCGCGCGCCTTCCTCGAGCGCGAGGGCCTCTCCTTCCCCGTGGTGCTCAAGCCGGACGTCGGCGAGCGCGGCGACGGCGTCGAGGTCGTGCGCGACGAGGACGCGTTGCGCGCCCGGCTGGCGGCCGACCCGGCGGCGCTGATCCTGCAGGAGCACGTCGCGGGCGAGGAGTTCGGTCTGTTCTACCTGCGGCCTCCCGGCGCGGAGCGCGGCCGCGTGAGCTCGGTGGTGGAGAAGCGGCGGGCCACGGTGACCGGGGACGGCCGCCGCAGCCTCGAGGAGCTGATCCTCGCCGACCCGCGCGCGGTGGCCCTGGCCCGCACCTACGCCGAGGCCAATGCCGCGCGCCTCGACGAGGTCCCCGCCGCCGGCGAGGAGGTCCTCCTCGGCGAGATCGGCGCGCACTGCCGCGGCGCCGTCTTCCTCGACGCCGCGCACCGGCTGACGCCGGAGCTGGAGGCGGCGGTGGACCGCCTCAGCCGCGGCTTCCCCGGCTTCCACCACGGCCGCTACGACGTGCGCGTGCCGGATGCCGCCGCCTTCGCCCGCGGCGAGGGCTTCCGCGTGATCGAGCTGAACGGCCTCACCGCCGAGCCCGCGCACCTCTACGACCGGCGCCACTCCGTGCTCCACGCCTGGCGCACCCTGGCGTCCACCTGGGCCGCCGCCTGGGCCGCCGGACGGGCCAATCTCGACCGCGGCGCCCGCCCCGCGAGCTGGGCCGATATCGCCAAAGCCTTGTTCAGAAAGGACTAAGGGAAGACCGTCTGGACTCTGGTTTCGCCGCTTCCGTGGGTTAGCCAAGACCATGGCACGGATGCGCATCGTGATCATGGGGGCCGCTGGTCGCGACTTCCACAACTTCAATTGCCTCTACCGTCATGACCCGCGCTTCGAGGTGGTCGCCTTCACGGCCACCCAGATCCCCAACATCGAGGGGCGCAACTATCCGCCGGAGCTGGCCGGCGAGCTCTACCCGCAGGGCATCCCGATCCTGCCGGAGGAGGAGCTCGAGGAGCTGATCCGCCGCGAGTCGGTCGACGTGGTGATGTTCAGCTACTCCGACGTCTCGCACCAGTACGTCATGGAGAAGGCCAGCCGGGTGATGGCCGCCGGCGCGCACTTCGCGGTCGGCTCCGCCGGCAAGACCATGCTGCGCTCGACCAAGCCGGTGATCTCGGTGTGCGCGGTGCGCACCGGCGTCGGCAAGTCGCAGACCACGCGCTTCCTGTCGCGCATCCTCAAGGACATGGGCAAGAAGGTGGTCGCCATCCGCCACCCCATGCCCTACGGCGACCTGGCCAAGCAGGCCTGCCAGCGCTTCGCCGCCTACGCCGACCTCGACGCGCACCAGTGCACGATCGAGGAGCGCGAGGAGTACGAGCCGCACATCGACAACGGCTTCGTGGTCTACGCCGGGGTCGACTACGAGAAGATCCTGCGCGAGGCCGAGAAGGAGGCCGACGTCATCCTGTGGGACGGCGGCAACAACGACACCAGCTTCTACCAGCCCGACCTGCAGATCACGCTGGTCGACCCGCACCGCGCCGGCGACGAGCTGACCTACTTCCCGGGCTACGCCAACCTGCTCATGGCGGACCTGCTGATCGTCAACAAGGTGCAGACCGCGCCGCCCGACCTGGTCGAGCTGGCGGTGGCCAACTGCAAGGCGCACAACCCGCGCGCCAAGGTGGTCAAGTGCGCCTCGGTCATCACCGTGGAGCAGCCCGAGCTGATCGCCGGCAAGCACGCCCTCGTGGTCGAGGACGGCCCGACGCTGACCCACGGCGGCATGCGCTACGGCGCCGGCTGGTTCGCGGCCAAGAACGCGCGCGCGGCGAGCATCGTCGACGCGCGGCCCTACGCCGTCGGGTCGATCCTCGAGACCTACGAGAAGTACCCCAACGCGGCGGCCATCCTGCCGGCGATGGGCTACGGCGACGAGCAGGTGCGCGAGCTGCAGGAGACGATCAACGCCACCCCGGCGGACGTCGTCGTCGAGGGCACGCCGATCGACCTGAGCCGCATCATCGAGGTGAACAAGCCGATCGCCAACGTGGTCTACGAGCTCGAGGAGCTGGACCCCGGCGTGATCCGCCGCATGGTCGAGGACACCCTGGCCGGCGCCGGCAAGGCGGCCGAGGCCGCAGCGGCCGCCGAGGACTGCTGAAGCGTCTAGGCCTCGGCGGCTCGGTCGATGCCGTAACGCCGGATCTTGGCGTAGAGGGTGCTGCGGTCGATCTGCAGCACCCGCGCCGCTTCCGAGACGTTGCCGGCGCTGGCGGCGAGCACGGCGCGGATGTGGCGCTCCTCGGCCGCGGCGAGGGTCTCGCCGGAGGCCCCCGCCGACGCCGCCTCCGCCGCTCGGGCCGGCCCGCCGGCCAGCACCGAGCGCGGCAGGTCGGCCTCGTCGATCACCGGGTGGCCGGCCAGGACGACCGCGCGTTCGATGGCGTTCTGCAGCTCGCGCACGTTGCCCGGCCAGGGGTAGCGGCGCAGGGCGTCGACCGCGGCGTCGGTGAACTCGAGCCCGCGGCGGTTCATCTTCTCGCCCAGCTCGCGCAGCGGGTGGCGCGCGATGTCGGGCACGTCCTCGGCGCGCTCGCGCAGCGGCGGGATGCGCACCGGCACCACGTTGAGGCGCCAGTAGAGCTCCTCGCGGAACTCACCGGCCTCGATCATCGCCTGCAGGTCGCGGTTGGTCGCCGCCACCACGCGGAAGTCGAGCGGGATCGAGCGCGCGCCGCCGACGCGCGTGACGCGGCGCTCCTCGAGCACGCGCAGCAGCTCGACCTGGACCTGCGGGCCGACGTCGCCGATCTCGTCGAGGAAGATCGTGCCGCCGTCGGCCTGCTCGAACTTCCCCGCGTGCGCGCGGGTGGCGCCGGTGAAGGCGCCCTTCTCGTGGCCGAACAGCTCGCTCTCGAGGACGCCGGCCGCCAGCGCACCGCAGTGCACGATGACCAGCCGGCGGTGGCGCCGCGGCGAGCGCGCGTGGATCGTGCGCGCCACGAGCTCCTTGCCGGTGCCCGACTCGCCGGTGACCAGCACCGTGGCGTCGGTGGCCGCGACCTTGTCCAGCGTCTCGAGCATCGCGCGCGTGGCCGGGGAACCGCCGACGATCGGCGGCGCGGCGGTGGCCTCCTCGAGGGCGCCGCGCAGCTGGCGGTTCTCGTCCTGCAGCGAGCGGTGGTCGAGGGTGCGGCGGATGAGGTGGGTCAGCTCGTCCGGGTCGAAGGGCTTGACCAGGTAGTCGTAGGCGCCGGACTTCAGCGCGCGCACCGCGGTGTCCACCGAGGCGTAGGCGGTCATGATGATGCAGGTCAGCGCCGGCCAGCGCGCGAGCAGGTCCGGCATCAGGCTGAGGCCGTCCTGCCCCGGCATCTGGATGTCGATCAGCGCGATGGCGTACTCGTCGAGCTCGAGCGCGCGCTTGGCCTCCTCGGCGTTGGCCGCGGTGTGCACCGCGAAGCCGTCCTGGCGCAGCCAGGCGCCGAGCGAGTCGCGCACCACCGCCTCGTCGTCCACCACCAGGACGCGCTCGGCCTTGTGCGGGCTCATGCCGCGTCCTCCGCGCGCTGCGGCGCCGGCGGCGCCTTGTCCTTCGGCTGGCGCAGCGGCAGGTGCACGGTGAAGGTGGTGCCCTGGCCGATCTCGCTCTCGACCTGGATCGCGCCGTGGTGGCGGTCGACGATGCCGTAGACCACCGCCAGGCCGAGGCCGACGCTGCGCTGCCCGCCCTTGCGCGTGAAGAAGGGCTCGAAGATGCGGTGCAGGTCCTCCTGCGGGATGCCGCAGCCGTCGTCGGAGACCTGCAGCACGACGCTCTCGCCGCCCGGGCTGGGCCTGGCGCGCAGCACCAGCTCCCCCTTCTCGCCGATGGCGTCGACGCCGTTCATGGCCAGCGCCAGCACGAGCTGCTCGATCTGGCCCGCGTCGCACTCCACCGGAGGCAGGTCGTCAGCGACCTCCTGGCGGAGGCGGATGCCGCGCATCTCGGCCTGGTGGCGCACGAGCAGCGAGGCGCGGTGCAGCACCGGCGCGAGGTCCTGCGGCGTGAAGCGCGCGCCGCTGCCGCGGCTGAAGGCGAGCAGGTTGCGCACGATCTCGCCGCAGCGCGCGGCCTCCGCGGCGATCAGCTCGAGCGCCTCGTTCATGCTCGGGTTCTCGCCGGCCTCGAGCGGCCCGCCCTGGGCCGCCGCTTGCTCGACCCGCCGGCGCAGCAGCCGGGCGTAGGTGCCGATGCCGGTCAGCGGGTTGTTCAGCTCGTGGGCCACCACGGCCGCCAGCTTGCCGAGCGAGGCCATCTTCTCGACCACGATCATCTGCTGCACCGCGGTCTCGAGCTGGGCGGTCTTGTCGGCGACGCGCTGCTCGAGCGTGCGGCTCCAGTCCTCCAGCTCGCCGCGCGCGCGGGCCAGCTCCTCGACCATGGTGTTCCACGACGACGCCATCAGGCCGAGCTCGGTGCGGCTCTCGACCGGCAGCATGCTGTCGTAGCGGCCGGCGGCGAGCTTCTCGGTGGCCCGCGTCAGCCGTCGCACGGGGCGCAGCACGAAGCTCCAGGTGAGCGTCACCGAGGCCAGCAGCATCGCCGCCGCCAGCACCGCCAGGCCGAGGCCGAGCTGCACCTCGCTGCCGGCCAGCAGCGCGTCCACGCGGTCGAGCGACAGCTGCAGGTCGAGGATGCCGAGCAGCTGGCCGTCGCCGTCGTGGGCGTGGCAGGCGGCGTTCGCGCAGGCCGGCTCGTTGGCGATCGGCATGATCACGCCGAGCACGTGGTCGCCCTCCTCGTCGTAGAACTCGCGCTGGCGGCGCTCGAGCTCGACGCTGGCCAGCGGCACCGGGCGCTCGTGGCAGATGATGCACATCTCCGCCTGCTCGTCGTAGGTGCGGCCCAGCTCCTCCGACTCGGTCGAGTTGATCACCCGGCCCTCCTTGGCGAAGATCCGCACCGCGTGGATCGACTCCTGCGCGGCGATGTCCTGCAGGATGCGGCCGACCTCCTCGGGCTCGTTGCGCAGCATCGCGTCGCGCGTCGCGCCGCGGATGGTCGAGGCGGTGTCCTCGGCCGAGACTCCGACCAGCTGGGTCAGGTGCTCCCGCTGCAGTTGCAGGTTCCAGGCACCGACCGCGAGCAGGACCACCCCGGCGCAGCCCACCAGCGCGAGGCCGAGACGGAAGGCCAGGCGGTTGCCGAGAGGCAGCCGTCGCGGACCGACCGGTTTGCGGACCTGGCTCATCTGCGCTCGTCGGTGGCGGGTCCAGGTGTGGGATAAACCCCCACTCCGGCCCGACAAAGAGCCTATGCGGCCGAATGGAGCAGCTCGGCGGCCAGGGCCTCCCAGTTCGCCGCCGGCAGGCAGGCCAGGAAGCCGACGCCCTCGGCCGGCTGGATCACCGATCCGGACAGGCCGGCGATGCGCACGCGGAGGTCCTCGACGGAGGCCTCGAGCCAGCGGAAGGCGACCTGCCCGAGCAGCAGGTTGCGGCGGTCGCGCGCCCAGTGACGCGGCCGCAGCCGCAGCACCCACCCGGCGCCGTAAGGATCTTCCAACAGCAGGCCGGGGCGCGCGGCCAGCTCGGCGTTGCGCCCGACCACCCTGCCCGCGACCGGCGCGAGGAAGACCGCGCGCCGGTCGCCGGAGAGCACCTCGAAGGCCGGGTCCCCCTGGTCGAGGAGGCGGCCGACCGGCGGCAGCTTCAGCGCCGTTGCACGCGGCAGGAGCCGCGCGCCGAAGCCGTCGACGCCGGCGACCGCCCCCTCGGGCCCGCCTCCCACCCAGGTGTGCCCCGGGTGGAAGGCGAGCCCCGCGGGAGGCTCGGCCAGGCGGAACCCTCCGCTCACTCCTCCTCCAGGTGGCAGAGCGTGCAGTCGTCGTAGGGCGAGAAGGCGCGCTCACCGTCGTGGCAGGACGCGCACAGGTCGCCGTCGTGGGCCCGGTCGCCGTTCAGCTCCCCCTCCGCCGGCGTGCCGGGGCGGGTGTAGACGAACAGCTTCGGGTGGCAGTCGCCGCAGCGCAGCTCGGCCGGGTCGACGTGGTCGCGGTGGTCGAAGCCGACCGGACCGGGGCTGTCCTCCGAGGCCGGGAAGCGGAAGGGAGGCGGCAGGGTGAGGTCCTCCATCGTCCGCTGCGGCAGGCGCGGGATGACCGCCGGCACCTCGACCGCCGCCGCCGCCTCGCTGGCCGCCGTCGGACGCGGCGAGGCCGCCACCGTGTCGGTCAGCAGCACCGCGCCGCCGCCGAGGGCCAGCATGCCCCACAGCCCGAGCAGCGCCGGGCGCGTGAGGATGCGCTCGCCGGCCGGCTCGGCCGCGCGGTGCGGGGCCGCCCCGCCCTCGGCCGCCTCCTCGCCCGCCGGGAAGACCGGCAGCCAGCGCGAGGCCAGGCCGAACAGCGCCACGCCGAGCGCGACCAGCGCGGCCGTCACCGTCACCTCCATCCACGACGGGAAGTAGGAGACGCCGGTCCACGCCGCCATGCCGGTCACCGCGACGTTGAGGCGGTGGACGATGAAGCCCATCACGGTCAGGGTCGCAGCGAAGAACAGGCCGCTGCTCGAGTGGCGCACGCGGCGCGAGGCGAGCAGGATCATCGGCAGCGCCGAGCCCAGCCCGATCTCGCCCCAGAACAGCACCGCCTCGGGCGTGGCCTCGAAGGCGTAGCCCAGCGCGCCGCGGTAGAGCAGGTCGTTGCCGCGCAGCACGAGGTAGACCAGCTGCACCACGACGACGGCGCGCGCCAGGCCGCGCACCAGGTCGCCCTCGAGCTTGCGGCCGAAGGCGCGCGCGCTCATGCACGACTCGAACATGGTCATCGCCAGGCCGGCGGCGACCGCCGAGATCAGGAACAGCAGCGGCAGCATCGAGCTGTACCAGAGCGGGTGCAGCTTGTCGGGGGCGATGACGTAGAGGCTGCCGAGCGAGGACTGGTGGGTCACCGACAGCAGCACGCCGAGGATGACCAGCGGCGTCATCGCGCGGCGCACGAGGCGCAGCGGCTTCTTCCATCCAAGCCGCTCGAACAGCAGCGGGCTGAACTCGGCGGCCAGCACGATGGCGTAGAGCATCTCGCACCAGCCGATCAGGAACATCACCGAGCGCGTGTTCCAGAACACCAGCGGGTGCCAGATGCGCAGCGGGCGGCCGAGGTCGAACAGCACCGCCAGGATCACCATCAGGTAGCCGAGGAAGGCGGTGAGCAGGGCCGGCCGCGCGATCGCGGCGTAGCGCTCGATGCGGAACACGTGGACCGTGGCGGCGAGGATGAAGCCGCCGGCGGCGACGCCGACGCCGACGAGGACGTCGAAGCCGATCCACAGGCCCCAGGGGTAGTCGTCCGACAGGTTGGTGGCCGCGCCCAGGCCCTGGGCGAAGCGGACCACCGCGGCGTAGGCGCCGGCGACGAGCAGGGCGGCCAGCACGGCCTTCCACACCGTCAGGCGCCCGAACAGGGTGCGCAGTCTCATCGTTCCTCCTCCTCCGCCGCGGCGGGGTCGTCCACCAGCGGCGGGCGGCGGCGCAGGGCTTCCGCCATCGGCAGCTCGCCGCGGCGGACCTGCTCCATGACCTCACGCCGGCCGGTGAGCCACCAGATGCCGGCGAGCAGGGCGCCGCCGACGGTCAGCGCCGCCGGCAGCTTCTCGAGGATGGCCCAGGTCATCCCCGGATACTGCGTGTCCTGCTGCACGCTCGGGAAGCCGATCGCCGCGAAGGGCACCGGCGACAGGTAGAGCACCGAGGTGCCGCCCGCCTCGTGCAGGCCGTAGACGTGGTCGACGTAGGCCTTCGGGTGCTGGCGGATGCGCCCGCGGGCCTCGCTGATCAGCTCGTCGCGGTCGCCGAAGCGCAGCGCGCCGGACGGGCACACCGAGGCGCAGGCCGGGCTCTCGCCCTGGCTGACGCGCTGCTCCCAGCACAGGATGCACTTGCGCACCCGCGGGGCGTTGCTGTCCCACTCGTAGCGCGGCACCCCGAAGGGGCAGGCGATCATGCAGTAGCGGCAGCCCATGCACAGCTTCTCGTCGTAGACCACGGGGCCGCCCTCCGACTTGTGGAGGGCGCCCACCGGGCAAACCGAGGCGCAGGCCGGATCGAGGCAGTGCATGCACTGGCGCTTGATGGTCAGCCCGTGCTGCCGGTCGAGGAAGGTCCAGCGCTCGGCGCTGAGCCGGTCGTCGGGGGCGTCGGCGGGGAGCCCGTTGATCTCGCGGCACGCGAGGGCGCAGCTCCCACAGCCGGCGCAGCGGTTCAGGTCCACCAGGAGGGCGGCTTGCACGGCTTCCTCCGATCAGGCGGCGGGGGTGTAGATGCGGTCGACCAGCTCCTTCCAGTCGCGCTCGCCGAGCGCGCCGGCGATCCCGACCGGGATGGCGCTGCCTTCGGGCCGGATGGTCGCGGCCGCGCGGGCGCCGCGGGCCAGCTCGGCCGCGTGGTCGCGCACGCGGGCCAGCTCGCCGCCCATCCAGGCCGCGGCCTCCTCGGCCACCTTCATGCCGTGCAGGGCCTTGGCCAGGCCGCGGGCGTGCAGGCGGTAGAGCCACCCCTCCTCGAAGGGGTCGCGGGCCAGCCGCTGCGGGTCGGCGCCGACCAGGGTGTTCACCTCGTCGATCACGCCCTCGACCGGCGCGCGCAGGACGATCGAGCGCTCGCCGAAGTGGAGCGTGGCCAGCGGGTCGCCCTGGTGGACGACGCTGCCCGCGGGCAGCAGCTCGAGGCGGTCCACCCCGCCGAGCAGGGCGAGGGCCAGCCGGTCGGTGCCGAGGCGGACCGAGCCGGAGCTCTCGAGCTGGAGCCAGTCGTGGCCCGGCGCGAGGAACAGGCCGGCGGGCAGCTTCGACAGCTCGTCGAGGCCGCCGGCCGGGGCCGGCGCGACGCGCGGGACCGGACGGGCCGGGGAAGCGGTGGCGGGGACCAGGGCGAGCGCCTCGCGGCGCGCGTCGGCCCGCTGCACCAGGTAGTCGACGGTCAGGGCCGCGACGAAGGTCAGAAGAACCAGAAGCACGAACATCGCTTTTCCTCCTGGCGGGGTGGCGGAGCCGCCGCGAGGACAAGCGCAAGGCCCGTGCCAAGGCAGGGGAGGGCTTCTGGAGGGGTCTGGGCCGGGAGATCCCCGGAGATTGGAGGATCTCGCTCCAGGGGGGTGTGGCGGATCACCACACTCGCGCGCCCGGGAGGCCGGAAAAAGGTGCAGCCGCGGAGGCCCCTCAACCCCCGCGGCCGCGAAAAAACCATTGTCACGGATCCGGCCACTTGCGTGGCGCGGAAGTGGGGTTCTCCCTCAAGAACACCCACGTTGTGGCATTATGAACCACATTCTCTTTTCGGACAAGGGAAGTTCAGGCTTCAGGAGATTTCCCGCCTCGAATTGCAACAACTTTTTGCAGCAGATCCGTGACTTTTTGCAACTCCTCGTCCGGGATGCCGGCGAACTGCTGCGCGTGGACCTCGGCGATCGGTTCGTAGAGGGCTTCGCAGCGCTGGCGGCCCTCCTCGGTCAGGGTGTTGAGGACCACGCGGCGGTCGCTGCGACTGCGGCCGCGCTGGACCAGGCCGTCGCGCACCATGCGGTCGAGCAGGCGGGTGACGTCGGGCACGCGGTGGAGCAGCTCGGCGGCGATGTCGCCGCAGGAGACGCCTTCCGGCGCGCGCCGGAGCAGGATGCGCAGCACGTTGAACTGGGTGGGCGTCAGCCCGTGCTGGCGGAAGAGGTCGCGGAAGTCGTCGACCAGGGCCTCGTGGGCCTCGACCAGGGAGAGATAGGCCGAGCGGGAGGGCGACGGAGGAATGTCGTGGAGCCCGGTGTGCATGGCGGACATTTTACCCGTATTGACGATATTCGTCGATACGGATATTTTCTCCCCGCATGGATTCCTCCACCCGCACCGCCACCGCCCCGGTCGAGCCGCTCTTCCTCGAGCGCTGGTCGCCGCGCTCCTTCGCCGACCGGCCCGTCGAACCGGCCGACCTCGACTCCCTGTTCGAGGCCGCCCGCTGGGCGCCCTCCTGCATGAACCTGCAGCCCTGGCTGTTCGTCCACGCCACCGCCGAGGCCCCGCGCGCCCGCGTCGCCGGCCTGCTCGTCGAGGGCAACCGGGTCTGGGCCGAGCGCGCCCCGGTCCTCGGGGTGGTCTTCGCCCGCCGCCACCTCGACGCCGAGCGCGAGAAGCCGAACCGCTGGGCCGCCTTCGACGCCGGCGCGGCCGCCTACGCCCTCAGCCTGCAGGCCACCCGCCTCGGCCTGAGCACCCACCTCATGGGGGGCTTCGACGCCGAGGCCTCCTACGCCGCCCTCGGGGTCGACCCGGAGGAGTACGAGGCCCTCGCCGCCTTCGCCGTCGGCCACCGCGGCGAGCGCAGCGCCCTCCCCGAGCACCTGGCCGCGCGCGAGCAGCCGAGCGACCGCCGCCCGCGCGCCGAGATCGCCCGCGAACTGCTGTGATCCGGCTCCGCCCCGCCGCCGAGCGCGGCCAGGCCGACCACGGCTGGCTGTGCGCGGCGCACAGCTTCAGCTTCGCCGGCTACCTCGACCCCGAACACATGGGCTTCCGGGCGCTGCGGGTGATCAACGAGGACCGCATCGCGCCGGGGGCCGGCTTCCCGCCCCACCCCCACCGCGACATGGAGATCCTGACCTACCTGATCTCCGGCGCCCTGGCCCACGAGGACAGCATGGGCCACCGCTCGGTGATCCGCGCGGGCGAGGTCCAGCGCATGAGCGCCGGGCGCGGCGTGGTTCACAGCGAGTTCAACGCCTCGGACGCCGAGCCGCTGCACCTGCTGCAGATCTGGCTGCTGCCCGCCTCGCGCGGGGTCGAGCCCTCCTACGAGCAGAAGGCGCTGGCCGAGCTGCCCGGCGACGGCGCCCTGCGGCGGGTCGTCGACCCCGCCGGGGCCGACGGCGCGCTCCGCCTGCACCAGGACGTCTTCCTCTGGGCCGGCCCCCTCACCGCCGGGGCGGAGCACCGCCACCTCCTCGCCCCGGGCCGCGGCGCCTGGGTCCAGGTGGTGGGCGGGCGCGTGGACTGCGACGGCGTCCGCCTCGGCCCGGGAGACGGGGCCGCCGTCGAGGAGCAGGACGAGCTGCTCCTGCGCGCCGAGGAGGACTCCGAACTCCTTCTTTTCGACCTCCCCTGAAGGCCGCCGCCCGTAGGCACGGGCCACGCGAGTCCTCCCCCGGGGGTAGGATGCGCCTTCGCCCGGCCGCTCCCGGCCCCTGGGCAAGACCCGAAAAGACCATGAAGAACATCTTCCTCACCGCGGGCCTCGCGCTGGCCTGCGCTGCCTCCGCGCCCGCCCAGGACGACCACGCGACCACCTGGTACGCCGACTTCGACCAGGCCGTCGCCGTCGCCAAGGAGCAGGGCAAGGACCTGTTCGTCGACTTCACCGGCTCCGACTGGTGCGGCTGGTGCATCAAGCTCCACGACGAGGTCTTCCAGTACGAGGGCTTCCTGGCCCCGGTCCAGGAGCGCTTCGTCCTCGTCGCGCTCGACTTCCCCAACGGCGAGGAGGCCAAGGCCAAGGTGCCGAACCCCGAGCGCAACCAGGAGCTGTCCGAGAAGTACGGCATCATGGGCTTCCCGACCTGCCTGCTCATGACGGCGGACGGCGTGGTCTTCGGCCGCATGGGCTACCAGGAGGGCGGCCCCGAGAAGTACGTCGAGGACATGAAGGCCCTGACGACGAAGGGCAAGAAGCTGCTCGCCGACCTGAAGCAGCTGAAGAAGGACTACCAGGCCGCCGAGGACAAGACCCCGGTGCTCGAGAAGGCCATCGCGATGCTCGAGGGCATGGACAGCGACAGCCCCGGCATCAGCATCGTCGCCGACATGGTCATGCAGGCCGTCCAGGCCGACGCCGACGGCAAGAAGGGCATGAGGCTCAAGGCCGTCAAGGCGCTGCTGGCCTCCGGCCAGGCCAACGAGGAGATCTTCGGCGCCGCGC
The DNA here is from genome assembly GCA_964342475.1 of uncultured Planctomycetales bacterium. Taxonomy (GTDB): domain Bacteria; phylum Planctomycetota; class UBA1135; order UBA1135; family UBA1135; genus J029. The sequence continues at coordinate 234,707 of CAYFGE010000002.1, read as the reverse complement.
GCAAGATGGATCCGAAGAACGAGAAGGGCCTGCTCGAGAAGGTCGTGATGGCCAAGTTCAGCACGGTGCGGGACGAGGCCTCGGCGCTGGCCGCCATCGCCGAGATCGAGGCGCTGCTCGCGCTGGGCACCTACCACGACGCGACCGAGGTCAAGCAGATGGCCACCATGGCCGCGATCTGGTGCAACGGCCCGCTGGAGAACACCGAGCGCGCTGCGAAGATCGCCGCCCAGGCCAAGGCCATCGAGGCCGAGATCGACCCGCGCATGCAGGGCGAGCTCGACAAGATCGGCGCCTGATCCGACCGATGCCGCGCGGGGCCCGACGCCCCGTCCTCCCGGCCCGCGCCCCTCCGGCGCGGGCCGGTTTTCTTGGTCCGCGGCCCCCGGACGGGGGCCGCGGCCAGGAAGCCCGGGCGGATCAGCCGCTCAGCGGTCGTCCTCGGTCACCCCCATCCCGCTGCGGTCGGGGTGGGCCGGGCGGACGGGCGGCGTGTAGGGGTTGGCCTCGAGCTCGGCGAGGATGTGCGCGATCGCGGCGTCCAGCTGCGGGTCACCGCCCTCGACCATCTTCGACGGGTCGTCGACGACGTCGATGTCCGGCTCCACGCCGTGGCCCTCGATGCCCCAGGTCCCGTCCTTCTCGTAGTAGCCGAAGGTCGGCACCGTGATGCCGCCGCCGTCGATCAGGCCGGGGTTGCCGGAGATGCCGATCAGGCCGCCCCAGGTGCGCCGCCCGATCAGCTTGCCGAGGCCGGCCTGGCGGAAGTAAGCCGGGAAGGCGTCGCCGCCCGAGCCGGACGGCCCGTTGATCAGCATGCACTTGGGACCCTGGTGCGAGTCCGGCGGCCAGCGGAAGTCGCGGCCGTCGCGCGTGGTCCAGTAGTTGGTCACCGGGCGGTTCAGCAGCTCGACGAAGCGGGTCGGGATCTGGCCGCCGCCGTTCCACCGCTCGTCGATGATCAGCGCCGGGCTGGTCAGGTTGCCGACGAACTGGCGCACCAGCTCGTTCTGGCCGCGGACCCCGGTGTCGGGCACGTAGATGTAGCCGACCCGGCCGCCGGTCTTCTCGGCGACGTAGCGGCGGTTGGCCTCGATCCAGCTGCGGAAGCGCAGCCCGACCTCGCTGCCGAGCGGCTCCACCACCACCTCGCGGGCCGCGTCGCCGAGCACCGGCTCGGCGCTGACGGTCAGCGTGATGCGGCGCCCGGCGAGGCCGACGAAGGCGGCCCACGGGTCCTTGGACGCGTCGACCGGGACGCCGTTCACCGCCAGCAGGTAGTCGCCGGCCGCGACGTCCACGCCGGGCTGGCTGAGCGGGCCGCGCGCGTCGGAGTCCCACGCGCCGCCCTCGTGGATGCGGGCGATGCGGTAGGCCCCCTCGGACAGCTCCCAGTCCACGCCGAGCATGCCGACGTTCTCGGACGGGGAGGACTCGCCGTCGCCCGGGCCGGCGAGGTAGGCGTGGCCGACGTTCATCTCGGAGATCATCTCGCCGATCACGTACTGCACGTCCTCGCGCGAGGCGCAGGAGGGCAGCATCGCCGCGTAGCGCTCGCGCACCGCGTCCCAGTCCACGCCGTGCAGGTTCGGCGCGTAGAAGTAGTCGCGCATGATGCGCCAGGCGTCGTGGTAGAGCTGCGTCCACTCGACGCGCGGGTCGATCGTCACGCGCATCCCGGAGGTCGGCACGGTCTCGCCGCTGGCGCCGGCCGCGGCGTTCTGGATCGAGGCCGAGCGGCCGCGCACGACGAGGATCTTCTTGCCGTCGGCGCTGAGGTCGTAGCCGCGCACGCCGCCGGCCACGGTCTTCTCGCTCGCGTCCTCGTCGGACAGGTCGAAGAGCTGCACCGAGGCGCCGCCGCCGTCGAGCGGCCGGCGGACGAAGAGGAGCTGGTTCTTGTCGTTCACGCCGAGCTGGCCGATCGCGCCAGCGGAGACGCGCAGCTCGACCGCGCGCCGCTCGAAGCCGTCGAGCGCGATCTCGACGCGCTCGCGGGCCTCCTTCTTCTTGCCGGCCGCGTCCTCGTCCTGGCCGCCGCCGCCCTTCGCGGTGCGCGACAGCTCGAACTCGAAGGCCGCCCCCGAGGCGGGGATGCTGCCGCTGCCCGACAGCGCGCCGTCCTTCACCGTGGCGGTGACGCGGACCTCCTCGCCGGAGTCGGTCTCGAGCACCAGCTCGAGCAGGCCGCTGGCGGCGTCGAAGCTGCCGCTGCGCACGTCGGCGGTGCCCATCGGCGTGGTCACGCTGCCGCTGACCGAGCCGTCGGTGCCGAGCTTCAGGCGCATGCTCATCGCCACGCCGCCGGGCGGGACCTCGCTGCCACTGAGGCTGCCCTCCCAGGTGCCGCTCAGGCCGTCGTCGGCCGCGGGGACCGCGTCGCCGGACTCCTCCGCCTGGTCGGCGGCCTCGTCCTCCTCGGCCTCTTCCTCGGCGGTCCACTCCTCCTCGTCGCTCTTCGGCGCCCACGGCAGCTCGACGTCCGCGCGCAGCGGCACCGCCAGCAGGCGGGTCGACCCGCGGTAGACGAAGGTGGTGTCGAGCGAGCTGTAGGTCGGCGAGAACTCGCGGTCGCTGGTGAAGAACAGCCAGTCGCCCTTGCGGTCGAAGACCGGGCCGCGGTCGGCGAAGACGCCGCTGGTCACCACGTGGGTGGCGCCGCTCTCGACCTCGTGCAGGTGGACGCGCGAGACCGGCGAGTCGCCCGTCGCCATCGACCAGGTGATCCAGCGCGAGTCGTGCGACCAGTTCGGCCGGCTCATGCCGCCGCCCCAGAACTCCCACTCGGTCTTGGCGAGGAGGGTGGTCGCGCCGCCCTCGAGCGTGTGCAGGAAGGCCGCGCCGGTCTTGTCGCGGAACAGCAGGTGCTTCGAGTCGGGCGACCACTGCAGCTCGGTCTTGAAGGGCCCGCCGTCGGCGGTCAGCTGCCGCGTCTCGCCCTTGCCGTCGGACTGCGTCATCCACAGCTCGTACTCGCCGGTGACGTCGCTGAAGTAGGCGATCCAGCGGCCGTCCGGGCTCCAGGTGGCCTCGCGCTCGGCCGCGCCGTTGCTGCGCGTCAGGTTGCGCGGCGAGCCGTGCTCGGCCGGCAGCGTCCACACGTCGCCGCGGGCGCTGACCGCGACGCGCTTGCCGCTCGGCGACAGGCTCCAGGAGTCGATGTTGTCGGCCGCGTCGGCCACCTTGGTCCGGACGTAGGTCGCGTCACCCGGGATGCGCACCTCGACCGCGGTCGAGCGGCCGCTCGGGATGTCGAACAGGCGCAGCTCGTCGCCGAGCTGGAACACGATCTCGCCGCCGCCGCGCGGGCCCGGGCCGATGGCCGGCCAGGCGATGTCGGCGTCGGTGAAGTGGGTCAGCTGGCGCCGCTGGTGGTCGGTGCGGTCGTAGCTCCACAGGTTGAGGCGGTGCTCGTCGCCCGCGTCGGACAGGTAGTAGAGGACGCTGCCGTGCCACATCGGCTGGCTGTCGGTGCCCTCCCACTGCGTGACCTGCCGCGCGCTGTGGTCGACCAGGTCGAACAGCCACAGGTCGGAGGCCAGGCCGCCGCGGTAGCGCTTCCAGGTGCGCCCGTCGCGGTTCATCGGTGTGTAGGCCAGGGTGCGGCCGTCGCCGCCGATCGCGCCGAAGGCCCCGTAGGGCACCGGCAGCGGCTCGGGCATGCCGCCCTCGGGCGACACGGTCAGCAGCGTGGCCTGCCGCGCCAGGCCGCGGTAGGCGTTGGCGTGGTAGAGCAGACGCCCGTCGGGCAGCCAGTCGTTCAGCACCTCGCCGGTCGGGTGGTGCGTGACGCGCCGCGCGACGCCGCCCTCCACCGGGACGACGTAGAGGTCGCGGTTCCCCTCGTAGTTGCCGACGAAGGCGATCGAGCCGCCGTCGGGGCTGAAGCGGGGGAAGCTCTCCTGCCCGGGTGGGCTGGCCAGCGGGGTGGCCAGGCCGCCGGAGCGGCTCACCGTCCACAGGTCGTTGGCGTAGCTGAACACGATCCGCGTGGCCGAGACGTCGGGCCAGCGCAGCATGCGGCCGTGCGGCTCGACCGGCTCCTGGGGAGCCGCCGGGGAGTTCAGCAGGGTGGAGAGAAGGAGCGGGAGGAGAGGCAGGGGTGCCGTCATGGGCTCGGGCGAAGAGGATTCGGGGAAGCGGGTCTCGCCCGCGGATCCCGATGCTACGCACGAGCCGCCGGTCCTGCGGGGAAAGCTCCCCGCCGGGCCGGATCAGGCCTCCATCGGCTGGTGCAGACCGAAGAGGTTGCCCTCGGTGTCCTTGCAGTAGCAGGTCCAGCCGACCTGCGGGATCTCCATCACCGGGACGACCACGCGGCCGCCGGCGCCGTTGACCGCCCCGATGGTGTCCTCGATGCCGGCGACCTCGATGGTACCGATCATCGAGACCACCGGCTGGCCCTCCTGCGGCGAGGGGCCCTGGCGGCGCACCAGGCCGCCGTTGATGCCGGGCTCGTCGTCCGGTCCGGTCACCACCAGCCAGTACTCCATGTCGCCGCCGAAGCTGTGGAACTGCCAGCCGAAGACCTCCTCGTAGAAGGCGATGGCCCGCTCGGGGTCGGCGGCGTGGATCTCGAAGTGGACGAGTCGGTTCATCGGGGGGTCTCCTGCGCGGCCAGGCGCGCCAGCCAGGCGTCGGCCAGCCGGTCGGCGGCCTGCGGGTCGTGGCGGAAGAAGAGGGAGGGCTCGACCAGCTCGAGCTCGTTGAGCAGCAGCCTACCGTCCGCGCCGCGCAGGAAGTCGACGCGGCCGTAGAGCAGCGGGCCGAAGCGGCGCTCCGCCCGCGCCATCACCGCCGCGGCGTGCTCGCGCTCGGCGGCGGGGAAGTCCCACGGCTCGTCGTGCGCGCCGAAGTCGTCCTGGGCGCGGTAGTCGCCGGGCACCGGCACCTTGCGCACGCCGTGGCTGAAGCGGCCGCCGAAGAAGACGGCGCTCAGCTCGCCCTCCTGCTCGATCGACGGCAGATAGGGCTGGAGCAGGAAGCCCTCGCGCGGCTGCAGGCGGTCGAGGTGGGCCTGCGCGGCGGCCATCCCGGCGGCGTCGGTGGCGAAGCGCAGCGTCTCGCGCGCGGTGGCGCCGACCATCGGCTTGAGGAAGGCGCGCTCCCAGCCGCGGCCGGCGAGCAGCGCTGCGACGTCGGCCGGCGGTCCGGGCTCGAGCCACTGCGTCGGCGCGAGGGGGACGCCTTCCTCCGCCAGGTCGCGCAGGTAGGTCTTGCGGGTGTTCCACCGCACCACTCCGGGCGGCGCGGAGAGCGGTCGCAGCGCGGCGACGCGTTCCGCCCAGGCCACGAAGGCCTCCTGCTTCTCCATGTAGTCCCAGGTCGTGCGGACGAGGACGGCGTCGAAGGCGGCCCAGTCGACGTGGGCGTCATCCCACACCGGCAGGGAAACATCATGCCCGCGACGGCGCAGCGCCTCGTGGAAGGGGCGGTCGTCCACCTCCCATTCCGGGAGGTCGGCGCAGGTGGCGAGGGCGAGACGCACCGCGGCAGCTTAGCCCGGGCCGGGGCGAGGTTCCCGCGGAGTAACGGTGCGCCGCATTCGGAGTTCGCCCCGGGCTTGGCATCCCTTTTGCTCCCCCCGCCCCGAGCCCGCCACCGGCCCGGGCGTCTGCCCTCTCCCCCCACGGTTCGTCCCTTGAGAAACTTCCTTCCGGTCACTCCCATCCTCCTCTTCTTCGCGCCCGCCCTCGTGGCCCAGGACCCGCCGAGCGGGAACCAGGAGCCCGAGGCCCGCAAGCTGGAGGTCCCCGAGATCCTGGTCATCGGCCGCACCGAAGCCGACGGCGTACCGGTCGTCCCGATCGACGCCTTCGGCTCGCGCGACGTCTTCGGGCCCGAGCAGATCCGACAGATCGGCGCGCGCGACCTGAACGACCTGGTCCAGTACCTGCCGGCCGCCTCGGCCCGCCCCTACAACGGCGGCGAAGCCTCCGCGCCGAGCTTCTCGATGCGCGGCCTGCCGGACGACGGCCTGACCGAGTACTTGAACGTGCTCATCGACGGCGTCCCGGCCAGCCCGCTGCCCTACGGCTGGACCGCCTTCAGCTTCCTGCCGCTGACCACCGAGCGGGTCCACGCCATGGACTACATCCGCGGCGGCCACACCGTGCGCTACTCGCCGAACACGGTGGGCGGCGTGCTGAACTTCCTCACCGCGCCGATCCCGAGCAGCGCCAACCTCGACTTCCGCAGCACGCTGGGCAGCTTCGACTACTCGAGCACCCTGCTGAGCTACGGCCAGACCCTCGGCGACTTCGGCTACGTCGCGACCTACGTCGACCGCCGCGGCGAGGGCTACCGCGAGAACGGCGGCTTCGACCAGCAGGACCTGAACCTGAAGTTCCGCTGGCAGCTGGGCGACGAGAGCTGGCTGGCCACCTCCTTCACCCACACCGAGGACGAGCACATGGCGCCGGGCGGCCTGACCCTGGCCCAGTTCCAGCAGAACCCCTTCGGCAACGCCCGGCCCGAGAACAGCTTCGACGGCTTCCGCAGCGTGGCCGACGTGGTCTACCACTCGGGCGGCGAGGACGCCTGGGTCGAGGGCTTCGGCTACCTCTCGCAGACCGGCCGGCACCTGCGCGCGCAGCGGCCGCACTTCGGCGCCGCGGCGACGATCTCCGACTGGGACGACGAGAGCTTCTTCGGCGCCGTCGGCCTGCGCGGCCAGACGACGACCGAGATGCTCGGCATGGAGCACGAGATCTACTTCGGCGCGCGCTACCACCGCGACTGGATCCCGTCGTGGAAGCTGCGCTCCGAGCCCTACCCGGGCGGCGCGAGCACGCTGACGCAGGACGCCGAGTTCAGCGTGGACACCTTCTCGCTGCACGTCGACGACACCTTCCGACCGACCGACGACCTGCTCGTCAACCTCGGCGCGCGCCTCGAGTGGATCCCGGGCACCAGCGGCGAGGACCGCGTCGGCGGCTGGGAGTTCGAGGACGAGTTCATGGACCTCCTTCCGGCCATCGGCGCCTCCTACGAGCTGAGCGACGACTGGGCCCTGTTCGGCAACTACGCCGAGGGCTTCCGCGCGCCGCAGGTGTGGGGCTACGCCTACACCACCAAGCCCGCGGACGCGCTGGAGTTCGAGAAGGGCCGCTCGATGGAGCTCGGCACGCGCTGGGTCGGCGCGGCCGGCTTCTCCGGCTCGCTGACCGGCTGGCGCGTCGACTACGACGACTTCGGCGTGTTCTACAGCGGCTTCTACGAGAACCTCGGGCAGATCACCGCCACCGGCGCGGATGTGGTGCTCGAGTGGGACGCCGGCGCGGTGACCACCTCGCTCGAGGGCTTCTCCATGCTGACCTCCTTCACGGTGCAGGACTCCGAGCTCGGCAGCGGCCCCGACGCCGGCAACGAGACCCCGTACGCCTGGGAGCACAAGGCCTCGTGGATGGCCCGCTACGAGACCGAGAGCGGCTGGTACGCCGCGCTGGGCGGCACCTACGTCGGCGACAGCTACTCCGACGAGGCGAACACCGCGCAGGTCAACCCGGACGGCAACCTCGGCCTGAACCCGAGCCGCACGATCTGGGACGGCCGCATCGCCAAGCTGACCCAGCTCGACGACCAGGTCGAGCTCGAGCTGGCGCTGGGCGCCACCAACCTCGCCGACGAGTCGTGGCACGTCCACTCGCGCGGCGGCTTCTTCGGCGGCGGCCAGGTGGCCGGCCCGCCGCGGCAGTTCTACTTCTCCGCCGCCCTGAGCGTGCGATGGTAGGGCCATGCGCTCCTCCGCAGCCCTCCTGACGATCCTCCTGTCCGCCGCCTGCGCCGCGCCGCAGGCGGCGGGCGACTCCGCCGGCGCCGGCCCGCCTCCGCCCGGCGACCCGGCGCTGGGCGAGGTGCCGCTGCCGGCCGGCGACGGCTGGGACGCCCGTCTGGTGATCGACAACGACGTCGGCATCTGGACGGTGAAGCCCTACCAGGTCTTCCCGCAGTACGCCTCCCCGGAGGTCGTCGGCCTCGACGACAAGGGCCGCTGCATCGTGCTGGTGTCCTACAGCGGCAAGTGGACCCCGATGCCGCGCATCCAGGACGGCAAGTGGCTCGGCGGCCTGACCCACGGCGACCTCGACCCGCGCACGCCCGGCGCCGAGCTCTACACCGGCGGCCAGCTCGGCAACCTCTACCAGCTGCGCGCCTACCCGAACGGCGCGCTCGACGCGCGGCGCATCGGGGAGTTCCCCGGCCGCGAGATCCACACCCTGGTGCCGCTCGCCGGCCGCGGACTGCTGGTCTTCACGCGGCCCGGCGGGCTCTGGCTGATGACGCCCGACGGCGAGGACGGTGAGTGGCGCCAGACCTCCTACGGCGAGCTGGACGGGCGCGTGCGCGACGCCGTCCTGGTCGACCTCCCCGGCAAGGGCGGGCCGGCCATCGCCACCGTGACCCGCGCCGGCTGGCTGCGGCTGCTGAGGCTGGGTCCGGACGGCCCGGAGTGGGAGGAGGTGTGGCGCACCGACATGGGCCTCGGCCGGCTGGCCTGGGACCCGGACCACCCGGCGGTGATCTACCACACGCTGGACGACGGCCGGGTGATGCGCCACGAGTGGACGCCGGCCGGGCGTTGGATCCACGAGACCATCCACCGCGGCCGCCAGGGGCCGCGCGGGCTGGCCGCCGGCCGCTTCAGCGCCGAACCCGGAGTCGACGAGACGGTGGCGCTGTTCGGCTACAGCGGCGAGGTCGAGCTGCTCTCCCGCCGCGGGGAGGAGTGGAGCTCCGAGGTGGTCTTCGTCGACCGCGACAAGGGGCACTGGCTCTCGGCCGCCGAGCTCGACGGGCGCAACGGCACCCGCGAGCTCCTGGCCAGCGGCTACGGCGCGCGCATCGTGATGCTGGCGCGCCCCCCGGGGTACGGCGTCGACTGACGCCCGGCCGACGCGGCGCTCCGATCGGCCGTGGGCGTCGCCGAGGGGGGGAGGAGGAGCTCCGGCTCCTCCTCCCCTTTTCTCCCTAGAGCACCGGCGCGGTCAGCGGGGCGCTCTTCACCGAGCCGGCGCCGCGCGCGGCGACCGCCTGGAAGTGGACCGGGATGGTCGGCGCTCCCGCCGGCACGGTGAAGCCCAGGACGGCGCGTCCGCCGGCGTCGGCGGCGGCCGAGCCGAGGATGCGGACCGGGGCGAGCAGGTCCAGGCACAGGCCGCCGAGCTGCGGCGGGCAGGGGCCGTTCCCGAGGCCGGTCGTGCCGTAGAGGAACCACACCGTCTCCCCGCCCCGCGCGGAGGTGGCGACGGCGTCCACCGCCGTCCCGCGGATGAGGTTGCCGCTCAGCGCGAGCTCGAGGGCCGACAGGGCGACCTCGGGCGAGAACTCGGAGGTCTCGCCGGTCGGCTCGAGCGTGGCGGTGGCGGACACCAGCCAGCCGGCCGGTGCGGCGACCGGCAGCTGCTGGTCGAAGGCGGCGTGCCCGTTCGAGTCTGTGCCGACGGCGAGGGAGCCCAGCCACAGCTCGCCCTGGCCGCGGCCGTTCGCGCCGGCCGAGGGCGAGGCGTAGAAGTCGAGCGTGAAATTCCCGGCCGGGCTGCTGTCGAGCGCGCCGCTGACCCGGGTGCCGCTGCCGGCGAGCTGCGCGGAGGCGAGGACGGGGTGGTTCTGCAGCCCGTTCGCGCCGGTGTCGGCGTCGAGCGGGTCGTTGGGCGTGGCCCCGACCTGGCCCGTCGGGGGCACGAGGTCGATCGCCATGCGGCTGTTGGCGCGGAAGCTCGTCCCGCGCACGCGCACCTGGTCGGCGGACCCGCCGACGACCACCCCGCTGCCGCGGTGTCCGCCGATCACGTTGCCCTCGCCGGGGTTCACGCCGCCGATGCGGATGTCGTCGATCATGCTGGGGTGGGTCACCGCCGAGCCGATGTCGATCCCGTCCACGCTGCCGAGGACGGGGTCTCCCGCGGCGTCGAGGCCGATCTGGTTGCCGAGGATCTCGAGATCCGCGCCCGTGCCGCTGACCAGGACGGCGCGGCCGAACAGCGCGCCCGCCCAGTGCCCCATGCCCATGGCGAGGATGCCGGAGATCTGGTTTCCGCGCACCACGAGGCCCTGGTTGTCGCCTTCGATGCTGACGCCGATCGTGCAGGCGGAATTGCCCTGCGCCATGCCGTCGGGCGTCGTGCCGATGCGGTTGTTCTCGACCAGCGTGCCGACCGTGTCGAACAGCTGCACCGCGCTGCCGGAGGGCAGGCCCTCGCTGTTGTAGGCGCCGTAGCCGGTGATGAAATTGCGGTCGCCGGCCGCAGGGCCGCCCACGCGGTTGTTCCGCGCCGGCTGCCCGAAGCCGAGCACACCCAGCACGCGGACGCGGTTCACCGTGTTGCCGATCACCACGTTGTCGTCGGAGCGGTCGATCTTGATCGTCCCGCCGGTGTTGCGCTGCACGATGCTGCCGCCGCCTCCGAACAGGCTGACGTTGACCAGGGTGTTGTCCTCGACCACGTTCAGCGCGCCGCTCACCGAGATCGAGCTGTTGTCGAAGCCGCGCAGGACGCAGCCGTCCGCGTTGATGCGGATCGACGGACCGTCGGCCACCACCTCGTTGCCGTAAGGGTTGGTGTCGCCGGTGAAGGCGGTCTGGGTGGTGGCGTCGATGGTCACCGGGTCGTCCGCCGACCAGTAGTAGCCGACGACGGTGGTCAGCACGGCGCGGCCTGGATAGAGGAACTGGAGGTTCCAGTCGCTCGTGGGGATGGCGAAGGCGATCGTCTGCCGCCCAGGAGTGTGGTTCGAGGCGATCAGGGCCTCGGAGAAGCTGACCTTGCCGTCGGGGCCGGGCAGGTCCGCGACGGTGGCGGACCAGGGATCGACGTCGATCAGGTCGTCGTCGGTGGTGACGGTGATGGTCTGGGCCAGCGCGCCGCCGCCCAGGACCAGGAAGGCGATCAGGGAGAGGAAACGTCGGGACATGGTTTCTCCTTCGGGAGCGAGGGTGCGGTGGCGTAGGAAACAAGCGCGAGGGGGCGCCGGTTCCCCGCCCCATTCTGCCCGTTTTTCCCGCTCCGAGGCGGAGGCCGGCGGCGAGCGGTCTAAGATGGCCGACGGCCGCGGGGGAGCTCGCTCCGCGGCGTCCTTCCCCCCACCACACCAGCCGATCTCTCCTCCCGTGGGCGAACACCGGGTCACGGCCTACCAGGACACCGAGCAGCTGCGCTTCTTCATGAAGTGCGTGCTGCGCGACCTGCAGGCGCTCGAGGAGATGCTCGACCAGGGGATGATCGAGTCGGACAAGAGCCGGGTCGGGGCCGAGCAGGAGCTGTTCCTGGTCGACCGCTCCGGCCGCCCGGCGATGCTGGCGCCGGAGCTGCTCGAGCGGGTGGACGACCCGCACTTCACCACCGAGCTCGCCCGCTTCAACCTCGAGTTCAACCTCGACCCCTTCGACTTCCGCGGCAGCTGCCTGCGCGACCTGCAGCTGCACCTCGAGGAGCTGCTCGGCCGCGCCCGCGGCGCCGCCCGCGAGCTCGGCGGGGACGTGGTGATGACCGGCATCCTGCCGACGCTGCGCAAGGACGACCTCGGCCTCGAGGCCATGACGCCGCTGCCGCGCTACTTCGCCCTCAAGGAGGCCATGGGCCGGCTGCGCGGCGGCGTCTTCCGCCTGCGCATCAAGGGCACCGACGAGCTCAACGTGCAGCACGACACGATGATGCTCGAGGCCTGCAACACCTCCTTCCAGGTGCACCTGCAGGTCGCCCCCGAGGACTTCGTCCGCCTCTACAACGTCGCCCAGCTGATCGCCGCGCCGGTCACCGCGGCGGCGGTCAACTCGCCCCTCCTGTTCGGCAAGCGCCTGTGGGCCGAGACCCGCCTGGCGCTGTTCCAGCAGTCGGTGGACACGCGCAAGACCGACCTCCACCAGCGCCAGTTCATGCCCCGCGTCAGCTTCGGCAGCGAGTGGGTGCGGAAGTCGGTGCTCGAGATCTACCAGGAGGACGTCGCCCGCTTCCGCGCGCTGATCGGCACCGAGGAGTACGAGGACCCCTACGAGGCGATGGCCGCCGGCCGCGCGCCGAAGCTGTTCGCCATGCGGCTTCACACCGGAACGGTCTACCGCTGGAACCGCGCCTGCTACGGCATCAGCGACGGCAAGCCGCACCTGCGCATCGAGAACCGCCTGCTGCCCGCCGGCCCCTCGGTGGTCGACGAGGTGGCCAACGCCGCCTTCTGGTTCGGCCTGGTCCACGGCGGCGCGGCCGAGTGGGGCGACCCCGCGGCCCGCTTCTCCTTCGACGACGCGCGCGGCAACCTGCTCGCCGCCGCCCGCCTCGGCCTCGACGCGCAGTTCGCCTGGCTCGACGAGCAGCGCCTGCCGGCCGGCGAGCTGATCCTCGGCCAGCTGCTGCCCGTCGCCCGCCAGGGCCTCGACGCCTGCGGCATCGACCCCGCCGACAGCGAGCGCTACCTGCGCGTGATCCAGCAGCGCGTCGAGTCGGGCCGCACCGGCGCCGCGTGGCAGGTGAAGTCCTTCACCTCCATGGACCCGAAGGCCAGCCCGATGGCGCGCGCCGCCGCGCTGGTCCAGGCCTCGATCGAGAACCAGGCCGCCGGCCGGCCGGGCCACGAGTGGGAGCCGGCGGAGTGCTGCCCCGAGGTCGAGCTGGCCTCCGAGCACTACCAGCAGGTCGAGTCCTTCATGACCACCGACATCTTCACGGTGCACGAGGACGAACTGGTCGACCTGGCGGCGAACATGATGGACTGGCGCCACATCCGCCACGTCCCGGTCGAGGACGACGAGCACCGCCTCGTCGGCCTGGTCACCCACCGCGCCCTGCTGCGCTTCTTCTCGCGCGCCGAGGGCGAGCGGCGCCAGGTGCCGGTCGGCGAGATCATGGAGCGCGACCCGGTGACCGTCGCGGCCGACGCCCGCACCCTCGACGCCTTCCGCCTGATGCGCGAGCACCAGGTCAGCTGCCTGCCGGTGGTCGACGCCGAGCGGCGCCTGGTCGGGCTGGTCACCGACCACGACTTCATGGGCGTCGCCGCCCAGCTCCTCGAGCAGAAGCTGCGAGAGTAGGCCGCATGGAGGCGAGCGCTCCCCCGCCGGCGGCCGCGGAGCGGCGGCGCCTGATCGGCGAGCTGGCCGCCGGCACCGGCCCGCTCCTCGTCATCACCGGCGGGGTGCACGGCAACGAGCCGGCCGGAACCGTCGCGCTGGAGCGCGTGGTCGAGGCGCTGCGGCGCGAGCCGGGCGGCTTCCGCGGGCGGCTCCTCGCCCTGGCCGGCAACCTCGGCGCGCTGGCCGAGGGCGTGCGCTACCGCGACGTCGACCTGAACCGCGCCTGGACCGCCGAGCGCCTGGCCGAGCTCGAGCAGCTCACCGACGCCGAGGCCGAGGAGCAGCGCGGCCTGGGCGAGCTGCTGCGCGCCGCCGCAGCCGAACGCAGCCCCGGCTTCGACGCCTACTTCCTCGACCTGCACACCTCCTCCGCCGAGGGCATCCCCTTCGCGTGCATCGGCGACACCCTGCGCAACCGCCGCTTCGCGCGCGGCTTCCCGGTGCCGATCGTGCTCGGCCTCGAGGAGCAGATCGACGGCGCGCTGCTCGAGCACCTGAACTGCGCCGGCTTCGTCACGCTCGGCTTCGAGGGCGGGCAGCACGACGCAGAAGCCGCGGTCGAGAACCACGAGGCCGCGGTGTGGGCGGGGCTGGCGTCCGCGGGGATGCTGCCGCGCCAGGATCCGCGCGCCGCGGCGGCGCGCGCCCGGCTGGCCGAGCGGTCGCGTGGCGTGCCCCCCGTGCTCGAGATCCGCTACCGCCACGTCCTCGAGCCGCGCGACGAGTTCCGCATGCGGCCGGGCTTCGCCAACTTCGGCCCGGTGGCCCGCGGCCAGGTCCTCGCCGAGCACGAGGGCGCCGAGGTGCGGGCGAACTACGCCGCGCGCGTGCTGCTTCCGCTCTACCAGGGGCGGGGCGACGACGGCTTCTTCCTCGCGCGCCCGGTCAGCCCGCGCTGGCTGACCCTCTCCGCGGTCCTGCGCCGCACGGGGATGCGGCGGCTCGCCCCCCTGCTGCCGGGGGTCCGGCGCCACCCCGGCCGCCGTGACTGCCTGCTGGTCGACCGCCGCGTCGCCCGCTGGTTCACCGTGGAAGTCTTCCACCTGCTGGGATTCCGCAAACGGCGAGCGCACGGCGACCAGTTGAGCGTCTGCCACCGCCCGCACGACGCCGCGGGGCCGGATCGCATCGTTCTGTGACGCGGATCTTCCGCGGAATCCCATCTGGACCTCAGAAAAGGCTTCACGCGCGGAGCGGAAGCCCTAACCTGGAAGTCGGCCTCGGTGCGAACCGTGCGGGCGAGCGACCCCCCCTGTTTCGCACCGCGAGAAGTACCCCCCCCCGTACCGAGGCCTTCCCCCTCCCGCGCGCGCTCCCCCCCGGGTCGAGCGACGCACTCCGGGGAACAGGACGGCAGGATCGTGCGCAGCATGCTTCCGCCCTGGGCAGCAGAGTGCCGCAGTTCCATCTGTCGAGAACCAATATGTCAATTGCTGAACTGATCGACTCTTTGTCGGGGTTCCGGGCGGATTAACGGAGTGAAGCAAGACGCCGCAACCGGCGGCAACGCTCCATGAACTCACTCCACAGACACCGACTCCTGCTCCGCGGGGGATCGCTCGTCGCTGCCGTCGCGCTGGTCACGTTGCCGGCCTGCAACGACGACGATTCGGTCTCCGTGTCGGCCAGCGGCGTGCACCCCGACGTGGTGCTCCGCGACCGGCTCGGGACCGCCCTCCCCCCGGGTTCCACCGAACCCTACAGCCCGCGCCAGACCTGCGGGGCCTGCCACGACGTGGACGAAGCCGCCAACGGCTACCACTTCCAGCAGGGCCGCACGGACGCCGCGGGCAACGTGGTGACGAAGGACAACTTCTTCAACGACGGCCGTACCTTCCTGCGCTCGGCAGGGATGTACGGCAAGTGGTGACCGCCTTCCTCCGATTCCAGCCAGTTGGCTGGCAAGGACAACAACGGTCCCTCCGAGATGGACAAGACCTCGTTCTTCTGGACGGGGAAGTGCGGCGCCTGCCACCCCGGTGGCGGCCCCGGTGAGTTCGACCGCGACGGCGAGCTCTACTACGACGTGGCGACGGGCGAGTTCGGCTACGAGAAGCTGGGCCTGACCGCGGGCGACGTGGTGCACGACGGCGACTACGCCTTCATCAACACCTCGAACGGGGCGCTCGTGCCGGCGGCCTGGGACAAGACCGGCGTCTCCGAGCCGGACTGCTTCCTGTGCCACCGTTCGGACTACGTGATCGAGAACGGGACGAACCAGAACGCGCTGTGGCGCCAGGCCACGCTGCGCGCCCTGGCGACGCTGGTCGACGACCAGTCGAACACCGTCCCGGCCTTCGCCGCGGCGGCCACGGCCGGCGCCGGCTGGCACTCGAACTTCGTCCTCGCCTCGCTGCCGGCGGGCAAGCCTCCGCAGGCTGCGACCCTGCAGATCGACTACGCCGAGGGCATCGCCAACGGCGACCTCAAGGTGAACGGCAAGGGCGCCCTGACCCTCAAGGGCACCAAGATCGTCGCCAGCCCGCGCGACAACGCGTGCTGGGGCTGCCACTCGGTGGCCGACACCAAGAAGCGTGGCCGCGAGTGGTTCGACGCCGACAAGGACGTGCACTACGGCGCGTTCAACCCCGGCCACGACTCGCTCGAGAGCCAGGCCTGCGCGGCCTGCCACCCCGCGGGCATGGAGCACGACATCGCCAAGGGCAGCGAGATGGTCGGGTCGGTCCGTGACGACACCGACTACCTCACGATCCGCACCTGCAGGGACTGCCACCTGCCGGGTCCGGACAAGCACCCCAAGGCTCCCCTGCCGACCTCGCAGCTGCACGACATCGGGAACCACCTCGACGTCATGTCCTGCGAGCTCTGCCACATCCCGTACAAGGAGGCTCCGGCCCAGCTGGTGGTGGACAACACGGTCACCGGGACCAGCGTGGGTTACAACACCGACGCCTTCCTGTCCTCCGACCCGCTCGACCCGAACGCCGCGCTCGACGACCGCTGGTACCCGGGCTTCGTGTGGAAGGTGGACCAGGACGCCGCGGTGCGGATCTTCCCGACCAAGCTCCTGGCTTCCGCCTGGTGGGGTGACTGGGACGACAACGGCACGCCGGCCAACTACGCCGACGACGTGATCCAGCCGGTCATCCTGTGGCGCGTGCGCGGCATCACGGGCAACGCCCCGCTGCCGGGCACGGTGGACGACACCGGCGACGGCATCGCCGAGGTCAACACCGAGGCCGAGATCCTCGCCTACATCACCGCGATGAAGGGCAACGACACGCACGGCGTGCCGGTGGCCGGCCGTCCGGTGCTGGTGAAGGGCGAGAAGGTCTGGTACGAGGACGCCGGCCAGCCCTCCGGGGTGAACCACTTCGACCTGCACGGCACCGGCATCAAGGCCGAGACCATGGCGCCGTTCGGGATCAACCACAACGTCCGCACGTCGATGAACGCTCTCGGCGCGATGGGCAGCTGCAACGCCTGCCACCGCGGTCTGAACGGCGGCCTGCCGACTCCGGTCATGGACCGGAAGGTGCTGGTCGACCCCTTCGGCACCGACGGTCTGCCGGTCTACTCGACGCCGCGCGAGACGCTCGGCATCAACCCCTTCTAGGGCGCCTGTCCTCCGGCCGGCCGCGGCGCTCCGTGCGGGGCGCCGCGGCCGCGCCGCGTTCAGGGCAGGCGGTCGAAGGTCTCGGTCAGCGCGCGCAGCCGGCGGGCCAGCGCCGCGCTCGGCTGCCGCGCGCCGAGCCGCCAGGACCAGTTGCCGCGGCTGGTGCCCGGGCGGTTCATGCGGGCCTCGGCGCCGAGGCCGAGGTGGTCCTGCATCGGCACCACGGCGAGGGCGGCGGGGGAGCCGAAGGCCGCGCGCGCCAGGTCGGCGGCGATCGTCTCCGCGCGGCCGCCGGTGTAGGCCAGCGCGCGGCGCTTCACCGCGGCGGGGAGGCCGGCGAACCAGCCGCGCGTGGTCTCGTTGTCGTGCGTGCCGGTGTAGACCACGCTGCGCGGCGCGTGGGCGTGCGGACGCTCGGCGCGGGCCTCCGGCCAGAAGGCCCACTGCAGCACGCGCATCCCGGGCAGGCCGAAGTCGTCGCGCAGGGCCTCGACCTCGGGAGTGACCACGCCGAGGTCCTCGGCCACCAGGGGCAGCTCGCGGCTCAGGCGGCGGCGCAGCGCGTCGAGCAGCTCGCGGCCCGGGGTGCGGCCCCAGCGGCCGCGCCGCGCGGTGCGGGCCGCGGCCGGGACCTCCCAGGCGCGGTGGAAGCCGATGAAGTGGTCCACCCGCACCGCGTCGAAGCGCTCGAGGCACAGCTCGAAGCGGCGCAGCCACCAGCGGAAGCCCTCGGCGCTGTGGGCGGGCCAGCGGTAGTGCGGGTGGCCCCAGCGCTGGCCGTTGCGCGAGAACAGGTCGGGCGGCACGCCGGTCACCACGGTCGGGCGGCCGGCGCGGTCGAGGCGGAACAGCTCGCGCCGCGCCCAGACGTCGGCCGAGTCGCGCTCGACGAACAGCGGCAGGTCGCCGAGCAGGCGGACGCCGCGCGCCGCCGCGTGCTCGCGCAGCGCTTGCCAGCGTTCGGCGAAGCGGTACTGCTCGAGCTCGTGGCGGTCGAGGGCGCCGGCCAGGCGGCGGCGGGCGGCACGCAGGGCGGCGGAGTCGCGGTCGCGCAGGGCGGGATCCCACTCCCACCACGGCGCGCCGCCGTGCTCCTCCTTGAGCGCGGCGTAGAGGCACCAGCCGGGCAGCCAGTCGCGGTGGCGGCGGCGGAAGGCGGCCAGCTCGTCCTCGTCGACGGCGAAGCCCTCGGCTCGCCCGCGCGCGTCGCGCAGCAGCGCCGGGTCGCCGGCGAAGGCCGAGGGGCTGCTGTAGGGTGAGCCGCCCGGTCCGGACGGGCCGACGGGCAGCATCTGCCACCAACCCTGCCCCGCCTCCCCCAGCCAGTCGGCGAAGCGCAGCGCGGCCGGGCCGAGGGGCGCGCCCCAGGCCGCGGGCAACGAGCTCAGGTGGAGCAGCACGCCGGCGGCGCGCTGCGCGGTGACCGGGTTCGGCGCGGGGCTCACCGGGCCTCCTCCGCCGCGTCGCCGCGGCCGAGGACCAGGCCGCCGCGCGCCGGCACGCGCAGGCGCAGCGCGCCGTCCTCCGGCTCCGCGGCCGCGCCCCCGCCGAGCTCGAGCAACCGACGCCAGCCGCGCGCGTCGAGGCCGGCGCGGCGCAAGCGTTCGGCGTCGAGGCGCAGCTCGGCCGGCTCCTCCGAGGCGCCCAGCGCGACGAGCACCTGCTCGCCGCCGCCCTCGCGCAGGAAGACCCACACGTCGGCCGCGTCGTCGGTGAGCACGGTGCGGAAGGCGCCCGTGCGCAGCGCCGGGTGGGCGCGCCGCAACGCGATGGCCTCGCGGTAGAAGGCGCGGTGCTCGGCCATGGGCCGGTTGTCGCGCGGCGTGGCGTAGGGGCCGAGGTCGTCCCACAGCATCGGCTTGCGGCAGGTCGGGTCGTCGGCGCCCCACATGCCCACCTCGTCCCCGTAGTAGACCATCGGCGCGCCGACGTAGGTCGCCTGCAGCAGGAACAGCAGGCGCACGCGCGCGTACTCCTCCGCCCCCGGCTTGGCGTTGTCGTAGGCCGGGTTGTCGTCCTGCGAGCGGTTGCGCCGGTCGTAGTCGCGGTCCGGGTTGAGCATCATCGAGGCCACCCGGTCGGTGTCGTGGCTGCCGACCAGGTTCTGCAGCGCGTAGGTCGCCTCGGCCGGGTAGGCCAGGCGCAGCGCGGCGAGGCGGGCGGCGCACTCGCCGGCCGTGATGCGGCGCTCGCGGTGGCCGATCCAGGCGATCGCCGCGCGGGCGAAGGGGTAGTTCATCACCGCGTCGAAGCGGCGGCCGTCGAGCCAGGCGCCGGCGTCGTCCCAGATCTCCCCCACCAGGTAGGCCTCGGGGTTGATGTCCTTCACGTGGCGGCGCCAGCGCTCCCAGAAGCCGCCGGGCACCTCGTTGGGCACGTCGAGGCGCCAGCCGTCGATGCCGTCGGAGGGGTCGCCGTCGCCGTCCGGGTCCATCCAGCGGCGCGTCACGGCGAACAGGTGCTGCTCGACCGCGGCGCTGGCCAGGCCGTCCTCGTCCTTGGCGAACTCGGGCAGCTGGCCGAAGCCGGCCCAGCCCTCGTGGCGGAAGGGCTCCCAGCTGCTCACGCGGAACCAGTCGGCGAAGCGCGAGTCGCGGCCCTTCGCGCGCACGTCGCGGAAGGCGGGGTGCTGCTCGCCGACGTGGTTGAAGACGCCGTCGAGGATGACGCGGAAGCCGCGCGCCTTGGCCTCGCGCAGGAAGGCGAGGAAGGCGCGGTCGGCCGCGGTCCACTCCCAGGTCGCGGGGTCGAGCAGGTCCTCGCGCGCCGCGACCTCGGCGTAGTCGTCGCCGCCGCCGTAGAAGTCGTCGATGTGGCGGAAGTCGGTCGCGTCGTACTTGTGGTGGCTCGGCGCCTGGAACACCGGGTTGAGGTACAGCGCGTCCACGCCGAGGTCCTCGAGGTAGTCGAGCTTCTCGCGCAGGCCGGCGAAGTCGCCGCCGTAGAGGCGCTGGAACACCGCGTACTGGTAGAAGGTCTGGCCGCTGGCGCGCTCGGCGGGCTGCAGCTCGAACCACTCGCTGGTCCACGGCACGGCCTGCGGCGGGTCGCCCGCGGGGTCGCCGTTGCGGAAGCGGTCGACCATGACCTGGTACCAGACCGCGTTCTTGGCCCAGTCCGGCGTGCGGAAGGGCTGCTCGGGAGCCGGGGCCAGCCGGTAGGTCGCCGGGTCGCTCACCAGGGTGTCTCCGTCTTCGAGGAGGAAGGTGTACTCGGCCGCGGGGGCGGGGCGCACCGCCGCCTCCCACAGCTGGACGCGCCCGTCGGCCAGCACCGGCGCCATCGGCGCGCGGCTGCCGTCGCGCAGCGCGAGGGTGACGCCCTCGACGTCGTGGTCGAGCGTCTGGTAGCGCAGCAGCACGCGGCCGTCGCCGAGGTGCTGCAGGTCGCGCGGACGGGCGGGGTCGTGGGCCAGCCCGGCGGCGTCCACCGCGCCGTCGCCGGCGCGCGCCCCCGAGGCGCTCAGCGAGGCCAGGCGGCCGAGGGGCAGGACCGAGTTGAAGCCGGCGTGGCCGTCGTCCTCGCGCTGCGGGTTGCGCGGGTCGGGCGTCCAGCGCGTCCCGTCGACGACGAACTTGTACAGCCAGCGGCCCTCGGCGAGCGGCAGGCTGACGCGGAACACGCCGTCGCCGCCGCGGCTCATCGGCGTGGCCGCGGGGTTCCAGCCGTTGAAGCTGCCGGCGAGGAAGACGCGCTCGACGCCGGGCGGCGGGTCGAAGGAGAAGGTCGCGCGCACGCCGCCGGGGCCGGCCTCGACGGCCACCGAGGCGGGCAGTCCCGCGCCCAGCTCGAGCGCCGGCCGCTCGAGCGGCGGCGCGGGGGGCCAGGCCGGATCCTGCACCGCGGCGAGGACGAGGGGCAGCCAGTTCATCGCGTACCAATCTAACCTCCCCGCCGCGCCGCTAATCTGGACGTCCCGCCGCTGTCATGTCCGCTCTCCGCGCCGCCCTTCGCTGGACCCTCGCCGCGATCGCCGCCGCCCTGGTCGTGTGGTCCTTCGCGCGCGTGATCGGTCGCGAGCTGGCCGCCGCCGACCCCGGCGCCGCGGTCGAGCTGACGGTCATGCACTGGTCGGGCGAGGGCGGCCAGGAGGAGGACGCGATCGTCGAGGAGCTGCTGCGCGGCTTCGAGGCCGACCACCCGGGCGTGCGCGTCCGCCGCATCAACCCGGGCGACTCGGGCAGCTACTACACGAAGCTGCAGACGATGATGGCGGCGGGCGAGCCGCCCGACGTCTTCTACGTCGGCACCGAGCGCCTGGCCGCCTTCGCCTCGGCCGGGCTGCTCGCGCCGGTCGAGCCCTTCCTCGCCCAGGACGCCGCCGCCGCCGACCCGGAGGCCCTCGACCTCGACGCCTTCTACCGCTCGACGGTCGACGCCTTCCGCTTCGACGGCCGCGCCACCGGCCGCGGCGCGCTCTACGGCATCCCCAAGGACTTCACCACGGTCGGCTTCTACTGGAACGAGGACCTCTTCGCCCGCGCCGGCCTCGCCCCGCCGCGCGCCGGCTGGACCTGGGACGACTTCCTCGCCGCCGCACGCGCGATCGCCGCGCTCGAGGAGCCGGACGGCAGCCGCCCCTACACCGGCGCCGAGTTCGTCACCTGGCCGACCATGGTGCGCGTCTTCCTGCGCACCTGGGGCGTGGACGTGGTGACGCCCGACTTCAAGACCCTGCTGCTCGACCAGCCCGAGGTCTTCGCGGCGCTCGACCGGCTGCGCGCCTGGCGCCACGACGAGGAAGGCACGCTGACCAGCGGCAAGTCGAAGGTCGCCGCCGGGGCCAGCGTCTTCCGCACCGGCCGCGTCGGCATGGCCGGACCCTTCGGCCGCTGGGTGGTGCCGGGCTACCGCCAGATCGAGGGCTTCGGCTGGGACTTCGCCCCGCTGCCGCGCGCGCCCGGCCGCGAGCCCGAGAACGTCGTGCTGACCGTGGCCTGGTCGGTGTCCGAGCGCAGCGCGCACCCGCGGGAGGCCTGGGAGCTCGTGCGCCACCTGTGCAGCCCCGCGGCGCAGGCCGCCGCCGCCCCGCTCGGCCTGGCCGTGCCGACGCTGCGCGCCGTGGCCGAGAGCCCGGCCTTCCTCGACCCCGCCGCCGAGCCGCAGAGCGACCGCGCCTACCTCGACCAGGCCGAGTACGCGCGCGGCGTCGACTGGCCGGCGAACCCGAAGTTCGAGTCGCTCCTCGGCACGCGCCTCGACCAGGGCATCAAGACGGGCGACCTGCCGCTGCCCGAGGCGATCGCCGCCTTCGAGGCGGCCTGGGCGGTCGAGGGCGCCTCGCCGCTGGCCCGCGGCGGCTTCCCGCCGGTGGCCTGGGGCGCGGTGCTCGGCTGGAGCTGCGCGCTCGGCGGCGCCGGGCTGCTGCTCGCCCTGGCCTGGTGGTGGCGCACCCGCCCCGGCCGCCTCGCCCTGCGCGAAGAGCTGGCCGGATGGTTGGTGGTCTCGCCGTGGCTCGCCGGCTTCCTCGTCTTCCTCGCCTTCCCCATCGGGCTTTCGCTCGTGCTGAGCTTCGCGCGCTGGAACGGCGTCGCCACGCTCGACCAGGCGGAGTGGGTCGGCCTGGCCAACTACGCGCAGCTGCTCGGCCACGACGAGCGCTTCCGCGTCTGCCTGCGCGTCACCGCCTACTACGCGCTGCTCGCCGTACCGCTGGGGCAGGCCTTCGCCCTCGGGGCCGCGCTGCTCATGAACCTGAAGGTGCGCGGCATCGGCTTCTTCCGCGGCGCCTGGTACCTGCCCAGCGTGCTGGCCGGCGTCGGCGTCGCGGTGCTGTGGCGCTGGGTCTTCGACGGGGACCACGGCCTGCTCAACGCCGCGCTGCGCCCGCTGCTCGCGCCGCTCGGCGCCGCGCCGCCCGAGTGGTTCGGCGCCGACGCCGGGGCCTGGGGTCCGCCCGCCTTCGCGGTGATGAGCCTGTGGACCGTGGGCGGCTCGATGATGATCTACCTCGCCGGCCTCAAGGGCATCCCGCAGGAGCTGCACGAGGCCGCCGCCATCGACGGCGCCGGGGCCTGGCGCCGCTTCCGCTCGGTGACCCTGCCGATGCTCTCGCCGGTGATCTTCTTCAACGGCATCATGGCGGTGATCGGCAGCTTCCAGGTCTTCACCCAGGCCTTCGTGATGACCGGCGGCGAGCCGGGCGACCTGACGCGCTTCTACGTACTCTACCTCTACAACCAGGCCTTCGAGTTCTACGAGATGGGCTACGCCTCCGCGCTGGCCTGGCTGCTGCTGCTCGTGACGCTGCTGCTCACCCTGCTGGTGATGCGCGGCTCGAAGCGCTTCGTCCACTACGAGGCCCTGCAGTCGTGAGCGCCGCATCCCCCGCCCGCCGCCTCGCGCGCCGCCTGCTGCCCTACCTTCCGCTGGTGGCCGGCGCGCTGGTCATGCTCTTCCCGCTTTGGTGGATGCTGACCATCAGCCTGGAGACGCCCGGGCGCGCCGGCGCCGCGGTGGCCGGAGGCGGCGAGCTGGCCTGGTTCCCGGCCGACCCGCAGTGGCGCAACTACCCCGACGCGCTGGCCCAGCTCGGCACGCGCCCGTGGGAGGGCTTCCTCGACGCGCTGGCCAACTCGGTGGTCGTCACCGTGCTGACCGTGGTCGGCCAGGTGCTGAGCTGCAGCCTGGTCGGCTACGGCTTCGCCCGCATCCGCTTCCGCGGCAGCCGCACCCTGTTCGTGATCATGCTGGCGACGATGATGCTGCCTCCGCAGGTGACGATGATCCCGCTGTTCCTGCTGTTCCGCAGCCTGGGCTGGGTCGACACCATCCTGCCGCTGGTCGTGCCGGCCTTCTTCGGCAACGCCTTCTTCATCTTCCTGTTCCGCCAGTTCTTCGCCCAGGTGCCCGAGGCGCTGGTCGAGGCCGCGCGCATCGACGGATACGGCCACTTCGGCATCTGGCGCAAGGTCATGCTGCCGATGTGCCGGCCGGTGATCGCCATCTGCGCCGTCTTCACCTTCCTGTTCGCCTGGAACGACTTCCTCGGCCCGCTGATCTACCTGCACGGCGAGGAGCAGGCGACGCTGGCGGTGGCGCTCAACAGCTTCCGCAACCAGTACGGCGGGCTGGAGGACGTGCAGTACCTGATGGCGGTCTCGATCGTCACCATGGTGCCCTGCATCGCGCTGTTCTTCGTCGCCCAGAAGCAGTTCGTCGAGGGCCTGGGCAAGGGCGCGGTGAAGGGATGAGGCGCGCCCGGCCGGGCCGGGCGCGCCTCGTGGTGGCTCGGCGGCGGGCGGGTCGGTGCCCACCCGCCGTCACGCGCGCGGGATCACTGCCAGACCTGCAGCGTGGCCGCGCCGGCGGCGTTCTGCCCCGCGACCAGCACGATCGGCCCGGTGGCGTGGCCCTCGGCCCGGATGTCGTGGATCGTGTAGTTCGGGTCGCCCATCCAGGTGCCGGTCAGGACCGGGAACACCGGGTTCACGATGTTCAGCGGCCGGAAGCGCCACTGGCCGTTGGGGAAGCGCACCGACACGCCGACGAAGGTGGTGCCGCGGAGGGTGGTCAGCTCCTTCACCACCGCGTTGGGCGCGGACAGCGTGTTCACCACCACCGGGGCCGAGCGCACGGTGATGTCGATCACCCGCAGGCCGTCGAGGCCGCAGGCGGCGTAGAGGTAGTTCTGGGTCGGGTCGAGCAGCAGGTCGGTCAGGCCGGCGTAGGCGCCGACGGTGTTGCCCATGTTGAACTGCGTCACGAAGACCGGGGCGCTCGGCACGGTCAGGTCGTAGACGTTCAGCATCAGCGGGCGCGGTGAGCCGAAGCCGCCGTCGAGCTGGTAGACCCAGAGGTCCTGGGTCATGGTGAGGAAGCGGCCGTCGCGGGCGTTGCCGCCGGCGAGGCTGTTGCTGATGTTGTTCAGCGTGTTGGCCGAGATGTCGTAGACGCGCAGGCCGCCCGGGTTGCCGCCGGCGTTGTGCTCGCTGGAGAGCACGAGCTGCTGCGGACCGACCGGGTGGAACTCGAGGCCGTCCCAGTGGTCGTTGGTCGCGACCGAGGCGAGCTGGAAGGGCGCGCCGGTGACGTCCCACAGGTTCAGGCCGCCGAGCTCGTGCCCGCTGACCACGCGGTTGAAGGCGGCGGCGTTCTCGCCGCGCTGGTTGCCGAAGGCCGGGTTGAAGCTGGCCAACAGGAAGGGCGCGGACGGGTTGGTGACGTCGACCTTGTACTGCATGCCGTTGCCGTACAGGGAGACGTAGGCGAAGGGGTACTCGAAGCTCACGCCGCGCGCGCTGTCGCTGGCGGCGAGCGTGATCTCCCCGACCTTCACGAGCTGCGCGCTCGCGCTGGTGCCGAGGAGGGTGGCCCCGAGGAGGATGGTGGCGAAGAGCTTGGGTGTCATGGCCGGGTTCCTTTCCAAGGAGGGGGTTGGCCGACGGGATCTGGGATTCCGGCGCTGGGCCGGCAACCCGGCATCATCCGGCGGGAAGGGGATTCCGTCACCAGGAATCCGCCCCCGGGGCGCCCTAGAATGGAGCTCCCACCATGGCCCGCATCGATCTGGACGGCGTGGCCAAGGTCTACCCCGGCGGCGTCCGCGCCGTCGACCGGGTCGACCTGGCCATCGAGGACGGCGAATTCGTCGTCCTGGTCGGCCCGTCCGGCTGCGGAAAGTCCACCACCCTGCGCATGGTCGCCGGCCTGGAGGAGATCTCCGAGGGGACGGTCGCCATCGGCGGGCGGGTGGTCAACGAGGTGGCGCCCAAGGACCGGGACATCGCCATGGTGTTCCAGAACTACGCCCTCTACCCGCACATGACGGTGCGGCGGAACCTCGCCTTCGGCCTGGAGCGGCGCCTGCGCCACCGCGGCCCCCTGGCCCGCTTCGGCGCCGCCGCCCGCGAGGAGCGCGCCGCCCTGGACCGCCGAGTCGAGGAGGCCGCGGAACTCCTCGGGGTGAGCCACCTGCTCGACCGCAAGCCGGGCCAGCTCTCCGGCGGCCAGCGCCAGCGCGTCGCGGTCGGACGGGCGATCGTGCGCGACCCGGCCGCTTTCCTCTTCGACGAGCCGCTCAGCAACCTCGACGCCAAGCTGCGGGTCGAGATGCGCGCCGAGATCCAGGCGCTGCACCGCCGGCTCGGCGCGACCACCCTCTACGTGACGCACGACCAGGAGGAGGCGATGACCCTCGGCGACCGGCTGGTCGTGATGAAGGACGGCGTCGTCCAGCAGGTCGCCCCGCCGGCCGAGGTCTACGACCGCCCGGCCAACCGCTTCGTCGCCGGCTTCGTCGGCACCCCGCCGATGAACTTCCTGGAGGGGAGGCTCGAGGGAGTGGACGGCGGGTTGGCCTTCCGCTGCGACGAGCAGCTCCTGGCCCTGCCTCCAGAACGCGCCGCTGCCCTGGCCGGCCACGTCGGCGAGGAGGTCGTGCTCGGCCTGCGCCCGGACGCCCTGAGTCCCGCCGCCGGAACGCCGGCCGACGACCCGAGCGCCCCGGCCACCCTCCTGCGCGGCCGAGTCGCCGTCGTCGACCACCTCGGCGACCGCGCCGACGTCTTCTTCCGCCTGCCCGGCCGCGAGGAGCTGCTCACCTGCCGCACCGCCGCGCGCCCCGAGCTGGCCGAGGGGGAGCCGACCGCCTTCCGAGCCGACCTGGCCGCCGCCCACTTCTTCGCTGGCGACACGGACGGGACCCGCCTGGCCCCGGCCTGATTCCGTCCTTCCTCGGTGGCGGGCAATCGGGGAGCCCTACGCCCCGTGCTGCGTCAGCCGAATGGGACAGGGTTCCGTTCTCCCGGACACGGAACAGCCAACAGGGCGGCGCCGGGTTCCGGCGCCGCCCCAGGATGGCGAAGCGGGGTGGACCCTACTGGATCTGCACCGCCAGCTGGTTGCTGCGCGCCTCACCGGCGGCGGCGACGTCCACCGACTGCATGTAGACCACGCGGCCGGCGATGGTCGGCGGGACGTTGGCGGTCAGGCTCGCCACGCCCGCGGCGTCGGCCGTCATGTTGGGCAGCTGGCTGAACGGCGGCGACAGGAAGATGCTGCCGTAGGGCGTGTTGATCGGCCCCTGGCCGGCCAGCGAGTATCCGGTCAGCACCGTGCCGCCCGGGGTGCAGTTCTGCACCGTGATCGTGGCGGCGGCGCCGGCGACCGGGTTGCTCACCGCCAGCACCGGACGGAACCACGGCACCGAGATCTTGATGTCGTCCTGGTCGAACTCGGGCACCAGGCCGTGGCCCGACTTCAGCTGCAGCTCGTTGAAGCGGAAGTCCGGGTAGTAGATGTCGATGTCCGGCGGGGTGACCAGCGGATCGGGGTACTCGGTCGGCGGGTCGAGCCAGAGCATGCAGTGCTCGTCGCCGGCCAGGAACTCGATCTTGCACACCAGCCAGGTCAGCTGGTCGATGTCCGAGCCGATCACGTAGGTCGCGGGAGCGGCCCACGGGCGGTCGAGGCCCCACTCCTCCTGCGGGTAGGGGCTGCCGACCATCAGCTGCTCGCCGACCCACTGCCAGGCGAGCGTGACGCCGCCGTAGAGGGCGTCGCTGCCGGCCGAGCGGCGGCCGCGCCAGCTCAGCCAGACCTCGGTGCCGTCCTTGCCGAGCAGGCCGTTCTCGGTGATGGCGTCGAGGCTGCGGGTGTCGATGCTGCGGTAGCTGCCTTCGTGCTCGATCTGGGAGACGGCCATGCCGCCGATCGGGTCGTGGCCGGGCACGACGACGCGGGAGGCGTCGGCGTTGTTGCCGGCCCACCAGGTGCCGAGCCAGCCGTAGCCGCCACCCAGACCGCCGAGGTTGCCGGCCGGGTAGTCGAAGCTCTCGTGGCTGAGCACTTCGTAGTTCTGCGCCGAGGCGGCGGGAGCGAGGGCCGCGGCCGCGACCAGCGCGGGAACGGCGAGAGTCAGGATGCGGGAGCTGTGCATGGATTACTGGATGTTCACCACGAGGGGATTGCTGAGCGCCTGCGCCGGCGCGGTCTCACCCGCGTGGACGTAGACGGTCCGGCCGCTCAGGGTCGGCGGCAGGGGGAAGGAGAGGTGGACCTCGCCGTTGGGGTCGGCGGTGGCCGGGAGCTGGCGGATCGGCGGCGACAGGAACACGGTGCCGAGCGGCGTCTGCACCGGGCCGGGACCGGCCAGCGAGTAGCCGATCGCCGCGGTGGCGAAGGGCGTGAGGTTGACCAGGTCGATCGCGGCGGCCTGGCCGGCGACCGCGTTGGTGATGCTGAGCAGCGGGCGCCAGGCCGGCGCCGAGAAGTCGATGGCGTCGAAGTGCCAGCCGGTCAGGTCAGGGCTGTTGCCGCTCTGCAGGCGGATCTCGTTGAAGGTCAGGTCGGCGACCATCGTGTCGAGGTCGGGCGGCGTCACCAGCGGGTCCGGGTGGTCGTCCACCGGGTCGAGCCACAGGCGCACCTGCTCGTCGCCGGCGAGGAAGTCGATGCGGTAGACCAGCCGGGTCGGCACGGTGCAGTTCGAGCCGGGAACGGTCACTGCCGGCATCCCGGGGCTCTCGACCCCCCACTCGACGGTGCCGCTCGGGCTGCCGAGGAAGAGCTGCTCGGCGACCAGCCACAGGTTCAGCGAGAGGCCGCCGTAGTCGTCGTTGCTGGTCACGTCGCGCACCGAGCGGAAGCTGACGTAGACCACGCTGCCGTCGAGGCCGAGCTCGAGGTTCGGGTCGACCAGCGGGCCGAGCGGCGCGGTGTCGATCTTGCGGTAGGAGCCGTCGTTCTGGAAGCGGGTCCAGACGCCGTTGCCGACCGCGTCGAGGCCGGGGCTGACCACCTGCGCGGCGTAGCCGCTCAGGCCGGAGTACCACTTGTCGGCCCAGCCGTAGCCGCCGTCGGCCGGTGTGACGAAGCCGAGCGGGCCCGGCGCGTACTCGAAGGACTCGGCGGCGAAGGTCTCGTAGTAGGTGGCCTGCGCGTCGGCCTCGGCGGCCGTCAGGGCGGCGCCGGCGAGGAGCAGGGCGAACGAGGTCGTCTTCATGGGAGGAGGCGCTGCAAAGGGGTTCACTGCGACAGGATGACCACCGAGTAGGGCCCGATGGCGATGTCGCCGGTGTAGGGCATGCCGTCGCGCGGCGTGTTCAGGGCGGTGAAGTCGAGGCTCGGGTAGTTGCCGAAGCCGGGGTCGTAGCCGTCCCAGTCGCTGTTGAAGCGGACGCGCCAGTCGCCGCCGCGCGGCACCCCGAACAGGTAGCTCGGGTAGGCGCGGTTGGCCAGGTTGACCAGCACGACCACGTCGTCGCCGGGGCCGCCCTGGTCCCAGCGGTGGAAGGCGATGACCTTGTCGGTGTCGTTGACGTGGTGGACGTTGACGCCCTGCCCCTTGAGGCCGGCGGTGTTGTCGTACCAGTCGCGGCGCAGCCGGATCAGCTCGCGGTAGAGGTCGCGGATGCCCGGGAACAGGTTGAGCTTGTTCCAGTCGAGCGGGTCGTGGTCGTCGAAGTAGCCGTCCTCGAGGAACTCCTGGCCCTGGAAGATCATCGGCACTCCCGGGCTGGTCATGACCAGCGCGGCGCCGAGGGTGCTGCGCTTCTTCGAGTACCAGCTGTCGGCGTTGCCGGGCCAGATCTCCTCAGGAACGCGCGAGCGTCCGTTGGCCACCTCGTCGTGCGACTCGGTGTAGATCACGCGCTGCGTCGCGTCGCCGTTGTACCGGAAGCGGATCGCGTCGCGCAGCGCCCACATGTTGCGGTTGGCGTCGTTCGGCTCGATCACCGCGGCGCGCACCGGGTGGACGAAGAGGGCGTCCCACTGGCTGTCGAAGCCGGCGCCGCCCGCCCCCGTGCTCTGCGTGATCCACGGGTTCGACCACATGTCC
Source organism: uncultured Planctomycetales bacterium (assembly GCA_964342475.1). Classification (GTDB taxonomy): domain Bacteria; phylum Planctomycetota; class UBA1135; order UBA1135; family UBA1135; genus J029. The sequence continues at coordinate 205,283 of CAYFGE010000002.1, read as the reverse complement.
TCGGCGATGTTGATCGTCCAGCCGTGGCTGCCGTCGATCTCGTCGTTGACCCACTGCATCAGCGACCAGGCCTCGGGGATGTCGCCGAGCGGGCCGTTGCGCATGTAGCTGGTCGAGTCCCAGCGCAGGCCGTCGAAGCGGTAGTTCGACAGCCAGTTCAGCGCGTTGTCGCGGATGTACTGGCGCACCTCGCCGCGGCCGTAGTCGGGCCGCGTGTCGCCCCACGGCGTCTGCGCGCGGGCGTCGTTGTAGAAGTAGATGCCGCCATAGCCGTTGGCCGACCAGCCGTCGAACTGCCACAGGTCGAGGTCGCCCGGGCCGTAGTGGTTGTGGATGGTGTCGAGCACCACCGCGATCCCGCGCTCGTGCGCCGCCTTGACGAAGGCCTTCAGCGCGTCGGGCCCGCCGTAGTGCGACTCGACGGCGAAGGGGTTCGACGGGTTGTAGCCCCAGGAGTACTCGCCGGGGAACTCGTTCATCGGCATCAGCTCGATGACGTTCACGCCGAGGTCCTGCAGGTAGGGCAGCTTCTGCGCCGCGCTGGCCAGCGTGCCGGGCAGGCCGCCGGGCGTGTCGTGGAAGGTCCCGACGTGCATCTCGTAGACGACCATGTCGTTCCACGCCGGGGTGCTCCAGTTCTGCGAGCCCCAGTCGAAGGCGGCGTGGTCGTAGACCACCGAGTTGCCCGCCGAGTGGGTCATGCGGTGCGCGCGCGGGTCGTTGCGCCACTGCGTCCACAGCCCGGTGTCGATGACGTACTGGTACTGCGCGCCGGCGGCGACGTTGCGCACGTCCACCGACCAGTTGCCGTTGCCCTCGGCGACCAGCGGGTGGCTGGCGGTCGACCAGTTGTTGAAGCTGCCGGCCACCGAGACCGCGGCGGCGTTGGGCGCCCACACGCGGAAGCTGGTGCCCGAGGCCCCGGGCACGCTCGAGCGGAACACGTTCGAGCCCATCCCGTCGTGCTGCGAGGGGATCAGCTCGCGGCCGTAGGCGATCGAGTACTGCGTTCCCTCGGTGCGCCACACCCCGATGTGCCAGGTGCCGCTGGTCAGCACGGTCGACGTCGAGGCGTTGAGGACGACGGTCTCGTTGCTCGTGCCGGGCCGCGCCGAGCGCGCGGCGTAGTCGCGGAGGGTCGGGCGCTGCGCCTTGCGCAGGTAGAGGTCGGCGCTGTCCCCGCTGCCCTGGGTCAGGGTGACGCGGATCTGCGGGTCGCCGTCCCACACCGTGAATTGGTAGTAGTCCCAGCCGGCGGCGGCGGGGCCGGTCGGCGGGAGGGCCGTCCGCGAACCGACCTGCTGGGCGGGCAGGACGGGCGACAGGAGGAGCAGGAGGAGGGGAAGGAGACGCAGCGGCGACATGGCGGGCGAGGCCGTACCGAAGGGCACAGTCTGAAAATACGCCATGGAGTCGCGGGGGGTTTTGAAATTCCCCCCGGGATTTCATTTGTCCAGTTCTGGGCCTGGAACGCGGTATTCTACCCCGGAACAAGCTTCCGGGCTTGGTGGAGGGGCTCCCGGGGCTCTCTCGGGCTCCCCTGGCCCCCCTCTCCTTGCCTCTGGGCCCCGGGAGCTCCAAATTCCACCGATGCCGTTGTCGATCACGGACCTCGGGGAGGGCCTCTGGCGGGTCCTCTTCCGCTTCCCGGCCGCCGCCGCCCCCGGCGCGGCCCCGGTCCACCTCGCGGGCACCTTCAACGGCTGGAGCCCCGCGGCCGCCCCGATGGTCCTCTCCCCCGCCGACGTCTGGGAGCTGGCCCTGGACCTGCCCGAGGGCGAGCACCTCTACAAGTTCGTCGTCGACGAGAAGGACTGGCGGCCCGACCCCGACAACCCCGCCACCCTCGAGGACGCCTTCCTCGGCACCAACTCGGTGCTCGAGCTGGGTCGCCTGGCCGGACGCCTCCAGCGCCTGCCGGTGAGCACCGAGGCGCAGTGGCGGGCCGTCACCTCACCGCGCCGGCTCGAGGTGCTCGAGTTCCTCGTCTCGGCCGCGCCCTGCTCGGTGGCCGAGCTGGCCGAGGTCATGGACACCGCGGCGGACGGTCTCTACCACCACCTGCGCATCCTGCTGAAGGCCGGCATCGTGCGCGAGGTGGGCAAGACCGACGTCGGCGGGCGGGCGGTGCCGGTCTTCGACGTGGTCGCGCGCGAGCTCGGCTTCGACGAGGCGCGCGACCCCGAGCGCCTGGTCGCGCTGTGGCGCTGCCTCGGCCGGCGCGGCGCGCGCCTGCTCGAGTCGGAGGACTGCGGCGGCGAGCTCCACCTGTCGCTGCGCTCGGACACCGGCTGGCTCGACGACGAGCAGCTCGACAAGGTGCACAAGCACCTCCTGCACATCCACCGCATCTTCGCCGAGGGCCGGCAGAGCCGGGTCGGCTCGCTGTGGTCGCTCACCCACCTGCTCGCGCCGCTGACCCGGCGACGGAGCGGGCGCGCCGAGCCAGCCAGGCCGTCTGCAGGATCCCGCCGGTGACGAAGGTGCAGACCGCGAACAGGATGCCGGTCCAGCCGCCCCAGGCCACGCCGGTCGACAGGCCGGCGAGCGCGGTCAGCACGTAGAGCACGACCGCCTCGGTGATGCCGCGCGTGCGGCGGTGGTGGACGAGCACGCCCTGGAACCAGCTCTGCAGCGCCTGGTAGGCCGGCATCGGCACCGCGAAGAGGATGGCCGACGCCGCCAGCGCCGCGAGCTCGGGCTGCAGGCCGTAGACGCCGCGGAACATCATCCCGCCCAGCGGGGTGAGGGCGAGCACGGCGAGCAGGCCGGAGGTGCACACCGCCAGCAGGCGGGCGAAGCGGCGCAGCGCGGCCTCGGCGCCCGGCTTGCCGAGCAGCGCGACGACCACCTCGTTGTAGGCGAAGCCGGTCGAGCGCAGCAGGAAGACCAGGCCGTGCACCGAGCTCCACACCGCCAGGGAGGGCAGCGCCTCGGGCATGCGGCTCATCGCCGCCGAGCCGGCCGGCTGGATGAGCAGGGTGAGCAGCGGCGTCATCGCCAGCGGCAGGTAGAAGCGCAGGAAGCTGCCGCGCGTCAGCGGCTCGCCGCTCGGGGCGGCGCGGAACACGCGCTCGCGCAGCACCGGACGCACGCAGAGGCCGGCGAAGACCGCCTCGGCGGTGACGCCGGCGGCGATGGCCAGCGAGCCGACCACGATGCCCGGGCCGATCTCGAGCGCGCGCCCGCCGGCCAGGAAGCCGACCACGGTGAGCATGCGCACCGCGGTGCCGAGCGCGACCAGCCGCGAGCGCTCGAAGCGGATCAGGACGCCCTGCTGGAAGCGGCGGTAGGCGATCGCCGCGGTCCACGGCAGCATGATCTTCAGCCCGAGGCGGCCGGGCTTGAGCACCTCGTCCGGCGCGCCGATCAGGCCGCTCGCCACCCAGTCGTAGAGCGGCGTGAAGGCGATCGCCGCGTGCAGCGCGGTGAGCAGGCCCGAGCTCCACAGCATGAAGCGCCGCACCTTGCGGTAGGCCTCGCCGTCGACGCACAGCGCGGTCGAGGCGGCGAGCAGCATGATGATCGGTCCCTCGACGACCAGCGCGACCGGGAACACCACCGAACCCCAGGCGGCCAGCTGCACCTCCTGGTCGGCCATGCGCGCCACGAACATGGTGAACAGCGGCGACTCGCAGCCCATCAGGCCCCAGCTCAGGGCGAGCGGGAACCACAGCCGGAAGACCCGGCGCAGGTCGACGCCGCCCTCGCCGCTGGCGGGCGCGCTCATCGGCGCGGCGGCCCCGCGGCGCGCGGCATCAGCGCGCGCTGGCGCGCTCGGCGGCCAGGGCCTCGAGGTGCTCGACCGCGTCCTCGGTCGGGTAGCTGCCGGTGAAGCAGCCGGTGCAGAAGCCCTGCACCTCCTCGTTGCCGGCGCGCGCGGCCTCGACCATGCGCGCGAGGTCGAGGTAGACCAGGTGGTCGGCGCCGATCTCGCGGCGCACCGCCTCGACGTCCTTGCCGCGGGCGATGAAGTCCTCCTTCGTCGCCATGTCGATGCCGTAGGGGCAGGGCGCGATCAGCGGCGGGCTGGTCACCGCCATGTAGACCTTGTTGGCGCCGGCGTTGCGCGCCACCTCGATGATCTTGCGGCTGGTGTTGCCGCGCACGATCGAGTCGTCGACCAGCAGCACGTCCTTGCCCTCGAACTCGAGCGGGATCGGGTTCAGCTTGCGCCGGATCGCGCTGCGCCGCTCCGACTGGTTGGGCATGATGAAGGTGCGCCCGACGTAGCGGTTCTTGATGAAGCCCTCGCGGTAGCTGATCTTCAGCTCCTGCGCCATGCGCATCGCGGCGTCGCGCGAGGAGTCGGGGATCGGGACCACCACGTCCGGCATCGGCGCGCCGCTCTCGATCCACTGCTTGCCGAGCGTCTTGCCGAAGCGCCGCCGCGTCTTGTAGACGCTGATCTCGTCGAGGAAGCTGTCCGGCCGCGCGAAGTAGACCAGCTCGAAGATGCACGGGCGGTGCGGCTGCTCGACCACCTGGATGAACACCGGCTCCTCGCCGGGGCGCACCAGGAAGGCCTCGCCGGCGCGCAGGTCGCGCACGCGCTGGAAGCCGAGCACGTCGAAGGCCACGCTCTCCGAGGCGGCGCACCACTCGGTGCCGTCGGGGGTGTCGCGCCGGCCGACCACGCAGGGCTTGATGCCCGTCGGGTCGCGGAAGGCGAACAGGTAGTTCTCGCTCAGCACGCCGCTGACCGAGTAGGCGCCCTTGGTGCGGTGGAACACGCCGCTCACCGCGACGCGGATGCGGTCGGCCATCGGCGCCAGCGGGTCGGCGTTGTGCAGCGCCTGCGCGAAGGCGTAGAGGATCGCCTCGACGTCGCAGGAGCTGGTCAGGCAGATGTTCTCCTGCGGGAACAGCCGGCCCTTCAGGTCGAGGAAGTTGGTCAGGTTGCCGTTGTGGGCCATCCCGACGCCGAAGGGGTAGTTGATGTAGAAGGGCTGGGCGTCCTCGTCGCTGCCCATGCCGACCGTGGGGTAGCGCACATGGCCCACCGCCAGGTTGCCCTTCAGCCGTTGCATGTCCTGGTCGCGGAAGATGTCGCGCACCATCCCGTTCTGCTTGCGCAGGTGGAACTTGCCGTCGAAGCTGAGGATGCCCGCGGCGTCCTGGCCGCGGTGCTGGAGCGCGATCAAGCCCTCGTAGAGCTCGGCCGCGACGTCGGTTCCGGGGAGCCCGGCGATGCCGATGAAGCCGCACATGCGGGCGGCATTCTAACCGCCGGCCGGGGCGGCTCCCTCCCCCGTCCGGCGGCGCAGCTCCAGCAGCTGGCCGACCACCTCCGGGGCCGCGGCGTCGAGGCGCGCGGCCCAGACCCGGCGGCGGTCGTGGTGGCCGTAGCGGGGGTCGTAGTAGCGCTCGAGCAGGACCTCGGCCACCTGCCGCCACTCGCCCTGGTCGAGCCACTCGCCCAGCCGGCCGGTCCACTTGCGCCCCAGCCGCTTCTCGAGGAAGGGCAGGCGCTCGCGCAGCTCGGCGGTGTGCTCGGGGGTCTCGAGGTAGTCGCCGGCCAGCACCTCGACGCGGTGCTCCAGCGGGGCGTCGAGGCGTACGTGGAGGCCGTCCTCCATCGCCGCGAAGAGGGCCGCCGGCACCACCGCGTCGCCGACCTTGCGGCTCTCGCCCTCGACGAACCAGGGCGGGGGGCCGAGGCGGCCGAGGCGCGCGGCCAGCGCGCTCTCGAAGGCCTTCTGCGGCACCGGCGCCAGGCCGACGTCGCCCAGGATCGAGGAGCGGTGCTGGGCCAGGCCCTCGAGGTCGATCGTGCTGCCCGGGGCGGCCGCCTCGAGGGCGGCGAGCAGGCGGGTCTTGCCCACCCCGGTGGGCCCGCGCAGCACGACCAGGCGCGCGTCCTGCGGGAAGGCGGCGAGCTGCTGCCGCACCCAGGCGCGGTAGCCCTTGTAGCCGCCGGTCAGGTGGACCGCGCGGGTGAAGCCCAGCGCGTGGAGCAGCGCCACCACCGAGCGGGAGCGCATGCCACCGCGCCAGCAGTTCAGCACCACCGGACGCTCGGGCGGCTCCGCCGGCTCCGCCCACTCGAAGGCGCCGCCGAACTGGTCCGAGCGCCCGGCAGCGGCCAGCTCGCGGAAGCGCGGCAGCCAGTCGGCCAGCGGCACCTCCTCGCCCACGATCCCGCCGAGCAGGCGGAACAGCCGCTCCTCGACGATCCTCAGCCCCTCGTCGTAGGCCACCTCGCGCGACACCTTCTGGTAGAGGGTGCCGACCACCGCACGCTGCTCGTCGTCGAGGAGGGGCGCGCTGTCCGCCCCGGGGACGTGGTCCTCGGCGTACTCGGCCGGGCTGCGCAGGTCGACGAAGCGGGCGCCGGGGAGCCGCGCGGCGGCCTCGAAGGGGAGCGTGGGGAGCCGCATGGAGGGGGCGGATTCTACCCCGCAGCCCTCAAGCCCCCGCCGGCCGGAAGCCGATGGAAGGCTGCGGTCCCTCCTCCAGGGCCGTGGTCCCCACTCTTCGCCGTGCTCCAAGCCGACACCCAGATCGCAGGATTCCTGCGCCATCGCTGGCACCAGCACGCGCTCTTCTCGTGCGTGGGGATGTCGGTCGGCTACCTCGTGCTGGGCGGCTGCCTGGTCGCGGTCGAGATCTTCCTCGCCCGGCTGCCGCTGCTCGAGCTGGCCGTCGCCCACCTGGCCGGCCTCAGCGTCGCCGGAACGCTGGCCCTCCTCCTGCTGCGTCCGGGGGCTGCCCGCCGCACGCCGGCCCTGCTGACCGGGGCCTTCCTGATCCAGGCCGCCCTGGTCGGGGGCATCTGCGCGGTCGGGGACCGCGCGATCGGCGACTGGGTCTTCGTGGCCTGCTGCTTCCCGATCCTCACGGCATGGGGCGCCTTCCCGGGTACCGGACCGGGCGTGGCGCTGCGGCCGCTGGCCACCGGCCTGGCCTTCTCCGCGGGCTACCTCCCCTCCCTCGGCGGGACGGTGGAGGCGGACGCGATCTTCCACTGCGCGCTCGGCCTGTTCGGGGGCACCGTCGCGGCGACCCTGATCTCGCACTCCTACTGGACCGCGATCCGCGCCGTGCAGCGCCACAACTGGCAGCTCGCCGGGATGATCAACGAGGCCAACGCCGACACCCGGGCCAAGTCCGCCTTCCTGGCCAACATGAGCCACGAGCTCCGCACGCCGATGAACGGGGTGCTGGGGATGGTGAACATCCTGGAGAAGTCCGAGCTCGACGAGGAGCAGCGCTTCTGCGTCGGCCTGATCCGCGAGAGCAGCTCCAGCCTGCTCGGCCTGCTCGACGACATCCTCGACCTGTCCAAGGCCAACTCCGGCCACATGAGCCTGGAGAGCATCCGCTTCGACCTGCGCAAGCTGACCCACGGCGTGGTCAACCTCGTGCGCGGCACCAAGCCCGGCAGCGGCGTGGAGTTCGGCGCCGACGTCGACCCCGAGGTGCCGCAGGTCCTGGTCGGCGACCCCACCCGGCTGCGCCAGGTGCTGCTCAACCTGGTCGGCAACGCCGCCAAGTTCACCCAGGCCGGCTCGGTGTCGGTGAAGGTGGAGCTGGCCGGCGCGGGCGACACCGCCGCCGACGTGCGGATCCGGGTGCGCGACACCGGCATCGGCATCCCCCCCGACAAGCTCGAGAAGATCTTCCAGCCCTTCTCGCAGGCCGACGACACCACCACCAGGCTGTTCGGCGGCACCGGGCTGGGCCTGGCCATCTCGCAGGAGATCGTCCAGCTGATGGGCGGGCACATCGAGGTGCGCAGCCAGCCCGCGGTCGGCAGCGAGTTCAGCTTCACGGTCTCGCTCGGCCTGGCCCCCCTGGGGGCGGCGGACGAGCAGGAGGGCGCCGGACCCGCCGAGCGGACGCGCGTCCCCACCCGCGGCCTGCTCGGGGCGGACTTCCGCAGCGCGGAGACCGACGGCGGCGGCCTGCCGGACCGTCCGCGCCTGCTCCTGGCCGAGGACAACCCGGTCAACCAGCTCGTCACCACCAAGGCCCTCACCCGCCTGGGGATGTCCTTCGAGCTCGCCCGCGACGGGCAGGAGGCCGTGGAGGCCTTCAGCCGCGGGGGTTTCGACCTGGTCCTGATGGACTGCCAGATGCCGCGCCTCGACGGCCGCGAGGCGACCCGCGCCATCCGCGACCTGGAGGCCGAGGGCACCCGCACGCCGATCATCGCGCTGACCGCCAACGCCCTGGCCGGCGACCACGAGGCGATGCTCGCCGCCGGGATGGACGACTACCTCGCCAAGCCCTTCACGGTGGACGCGCTGGAGAAGGTCATCCACCGCTGGCTGCCCGCCGCGCAGGGCGCGACGGACGGAAACGCCTGAGGCGCCGCTATCCTGAGGGGCCATGTCGGACGCCCCTGCCCACGCTTCTTCCCAACTGGCCCGCGTGATCCGCGAGGGCGTGGCCGAGACCGCCGTCTCGGCGACCTCCCACCCGCTGTGGACCCGCCTGCGCCAGCTCGGCACCGAGCTGTGGCTGGACACCGGCGACATGGACCAGGCCGCCGCGCTGTGGAGCTCGGAGTTCACCGCGCTGACGACGAACAACACACTCCTCAACATGGAGATCCAGAAGGGCATCTACGACGCCTGGATCCCCGAGGCCGCCGCCGCCGCGCGCGCCGACCGCCCCGGCCTCGACGGCCAGGAGCTGGTGCTCGAGATCGCCTTCGCGCTGAACGCCCGCCACGGCCTGCGCCTGCACGAGCGCTTCGGCGCCTACGTCTCGGTCGAGCTGCACACCGACCTGGCGCACGACGCCGAGCGCTCGGTCGACTACGGCCGGCGCTACGCCGCGCTGTGCGACCACTTCATCGTGAAGGTGCCGCTGACCCCGGCCGGCCTGATCGCCGCCCGCCGCCTCGAGGACGAGGGCATCCCGGTCAACTTCACGCTGGGCTTCAGCGCGCGGCAGAACCACCTCGTCGCCCGCTTCGCGCGGCCGAGCTGGGTGAACGTGTTCATGGGCCGCCTCGGCAGCTACGTGTCGGGTGAGGGCCTCGGCGACGGCGCCTGGGTCGGTGAGCGCGCCACCCTGGCCAGCCAGGCCACGCTGGTCCAGCTGCGCCAGGCCGGCCTGTGCGCGACGCGCCAGATCGGCGCCAGCATGCGCGCCGGCGAGCAGGTCCGCACCCTCGCGGGCCTCGACGTCTTCACCATGCCCTGCGGCGTGGCCGAGGGCTTCCTCGCCGAGGACCCCGCCGCCGACTCGGTGGTCGACTGCACCGAGGCCGACTACGTCCCCGCCTGGGCCGACGGCGTGGACGCCGAGGCCGAGGGCCTCGAGGCGCTGTGGCGGGTGGACGACGCCTTCCGCGCCGCCTGCGACCGCCTGGCCGAGCTCGACCCGGCGCGCACCACCGCCGAGGAGCTGGTCGAGCTGCTGCACGCCTCCGGCCAGGGCGGGATCTTCCCGCGCTGGACCGCGGACGAGCTCGCCGCCGTCGCCGCCGAGGGCAAGCTGCCCAAGCGCGAGCGCTGGCAGGGCGCGGTGGCCGCCGGCCGCTGCGGCCTCGACGCGCTGTTCACCGTCGCCGGCCTGCTCGCCTTCACCCAGGACCAGGCCGCGCTCGACGAGCGCATCCGCGGCCTGGTCGGCTGATCCGCCGCGCGGCTCAGCTGCCGGCGTAGCCGAGCTCGGCGAGGCCCGCGGCGTCGTTGCCGGCGCCCTCGAAGACCTCGGCGATCGTCATGCCCTCGAGCGCGCGCTCGAGCGCCGCACGCATCCGCGCCGCGCGCTCCGGCTCCTCGTCGACGAAGTCGTGGCCGTCGCCGCGCGACAGGTCGTAGAGGAACTCGCGCTTGCCGCTCTCGGTGCGGACGTACTTCCAACCGTCCTCGACCCAGCCCTGCAGGCGTCCGTCGAGGTTGGTCTCGCCGTAGGCCTCGAGGTAGAGGCCGCGCGCGGGCATCTCCTCGCCCCGCAGCGCCGGCAGCAGCGTGCGGCCCTGCAGGCCCTGGGGCAGCGCGCGCTCGAGGCCGGCCAGCTGCATCAGGGTCGGCATCAGGTCGAGGTGCGAGCTGCCGGCGAGGTCGAGCCGCGCGCCGCCCGGCAGCAGCCCGGGCACGCCCGCCTGCGGCTTGATCACGAAGGCGACGTGTTGGGTGGCCTCGTAGAGACTCGGCGTGTGCAGCACCTGGATGCCGCCCTCGCCGAAGAACTCGGGCTCGTCGTGGCCCTCGCCGAAGCACTCGCCGTGGTCGGCGACCAGCACCACGATGGTGTTGGCCAGGCCGGGGTCCTTGGCCTCCAGCGTCTCGAGCAGGCGCCCGAGCTGGTGGTCGAGGAACTCGATCTCGGCGCGCTGCAGCACCAGGCTCTCCTGGCACTCGGGGTTGACCGCCTTCGGGCCCTCGTCGGCCCGCGCGCGCACGCGCTCGACGAACTCGGCGAAGGGGCCGGTGGTGTCGCGCGGGTCGTGCGCGTCGAACAGGTGCACCCAGGTGAAGAAGGGGCGGTCCTGCTGCTCGATCCACTCGATCGCGCGGCCCGTGGTCACGTCGCCGGCGGTGGTGGCGGCGAGGAAGTCGAGGCCGCCGGGGAGGAAGCGGTCGAACACGGCGACGGTGCGGATGAGGAAGCCCCCGAAGTGGATCAGCGGCAGCACCGGCGAGATGCGCGGGCGGTCGTCGAAGACCTCGAAGCCGTGGAAGAAGCCGTACTGGCGCTTCACCGGCAGCGCGGAGACGAAGGCGCCGGTGGCCCAGCCCTCGCTGCGGAACAGCTCGGGCATGCGCGGCACGCCGGGGTTCACCGCCTTGCCGTTGGCGCGCAGGCCGTGGCTCGGCGGGTACATGCCGGTGAGCATCGAGTTGTGCGCCGGCGCGGTGATCGGCGCGATGGTGTGGTAGCGCTCGATCATCACCCCGTCGGCAGCGAGCCGGTCGAGGTGCGGCGTGTCGAGTCCGCCGCCGCCGTAGAGCGGCAGGGTGTCGGCGCGCACCGTGTCCCAGGTCACGAGGACCACGTTCGGCCCGGACGCCTCGGCCTCGGCCTCGGGGGCGGCCAGGCGCAGCGGTTCCTTCTCGATCGAGGTCCACAGGTAGCCGACCGAGAGGAAGGGCAGCAGCAGCGCGGCGGCGCTGGTCCGGGTCACCCAGCGGCCGGGCGGGAGCAGGCGCGCGGGCACCGCCCAGATCCAGGCCACGAAGAGGACGGCGGCGAACACCCAGGGCCAGTCGGCGGAGAAGGCGAAGGGGTGGCCGGCGAGGTCGAGCCACTGGCGCGGGTCCTGCGGCCCGTTGCTGCTGAAGTGGCGCAGGCGCGCGATCAGGTAGAGGCCGATGACGGTGTGCAGCAGGTCGAGGCCGCGGCTGCGCCGCTCGGGGTCGCGCAGCACCTGCCAGAGGAGGAGACCCGCCAGCGCGGCGAGGCCGACCAGGCCGAAGCCGCGGCGCATGTCGTCCGCCGGGTGGGCGACGAACTGGGCGAGCAGGCCGTGGGTGCCGACGTACAGGTGGCGGCGCAGGTGGACCAGGACCAGCGCCCCGAGGAAGAACAGGGTCTCCCAGGGGTAGCGGTCGCTGCCCGGCAGGCGGGAGAGGATCCAGCCGCCCCAGCCGTAGACCAGCATCGGGGCGAGGATCGACATCACCACGAACCACGGCCCGGAGGAGTAGTGGAGGATGCTGGACAGGACCAGGCCGGACTCGAAGACGCCCAGGGCCCAGCCGACGAGGATCGCGCGGGATGCCTTCATGGTCGGGAACCTCCCATTATGGCAGGGGTTCCCGCGCGCGGCGCGGCCGGCTCAGAATCCGCCGCCGCCGGGGCCGCGGCCCGGACCCGGGCGGTCGCCGCCGGGACCGCGGCCGGAGCCAGGACCCGGACCGGGGCGGTCCCGCCGCTCGCGGTCGGGGCGGTCGCCTCGTTCCCCACGGTCGGGGCGGTCCGGCCAGCGGCCGGGCTCCATCCGGTCGCCGCCGCGCCGGTGTCCGGCGTCCCCGGCCCACGGCGGACCCATCGGCCCGCGCGGGGCGAAGACCTGCTCACGGGGCACGCCGCTGCCGAGCTCGCGCACGGCGACCAGGAAGTCGCGCGAGGGCATCTCGGTGAGCAGGCGCAGCTGCACCTCGTCGAGCTGCCAGGACTCGGCCAGCCCTTGCTGGCGGATCCGCGCCAGGCCGCGCCACTTGCGCACGTCGAGCAGGGCGACCGCCTGCTCGGAGACCGAGGCCCCCTGCAGCCAGGCGTAGGCGCCGTCGCCGATCCAGCCCTCGGTGTGCATCCGCTCGAGCTCCGCGCCGAGGTCGCTCGAGCGCAGCTCCTGGATCAGCCGGCGCGAAGCCTCCATGCGCTCGTCGAGCGGGCGGCCGCGCAGGGCCTCGGGCGGACCCTCGGGGCCGAAGCGGCGGCGCAGCTCCTCGTGCCGGCGGCGCAGCCGCTCCTCGACCCGGCGGTCGAGCTCGGCGCCGCGCGCGTCCTCCTCGAGGGCGCCGAGACGCTCGCGCTCCTCGGGGGGCAGCTCGCTCCACAGCTTGCGCCGCTGGCGGTCGACCGCCTCGCGGCGGCGGCGCATCTCGTCGCGCTCCTCGGGGCCGAGCCGCTGGAACTCCTCCATGCGCTGGCGGTAGGCCTGCTGCTGCTCGGGGCTCAGACCCTCCCACCACTGCTGCATGCGGCGGCGGCGCTCCTCGCGCGCGTCGTCCGCGGTGGCCTCGCCGGCGGCCGGATCCTGCAGCCCGGCGGGCGGCGGCTCGACCGCGGCCGGCGGCGCGGCCGGCGCGGGCAGGGCCTGGGCGAGCAGCAGGGCGGCGAGGATCACTGGCCGTCCTCCTCCAGCTCCCAGGTGCCGACGGTGGCGTCGCGCAGGGCGAGCTCGTAGTCCTCGCCGACGACGAGGTCCCAGTCCTCGAGGAGCTCCTGGTCCTCGTAGAGCACCTCGAGCTGGTCGAGGAAGGCGGAGTCCACTTCGGCGCCGCCGGCGTTGACGGGCTCGGCGCCCGGGCCGGCCGGGACGACGTCGACCTCGGGGCGGCCGCGGCCCAGCCAGAAGCCGGCGGCGAGCAGCAGCGCCGCGGCCACGGCGCGGCCGGCCCAGCCGCCGAAGCGGGGGCGCAGGACGGGCGCCGGCGCGGCCTCCTCAGCCCGGATCCGGGCGCGGAGGCGCTCGGCGAAGCCCTCCGGGACGGGTTCGCCCGGGTGGCGGTCGAGCAGGTCGTCGAGCCAGGGGTCAGTCATGTTCCGCATCTCGCAGGGGGGCGAGGATCTCGCGAAGCCGGGTCCGGGCGCGGTGGAGCAGGGACTTGGTCGCCTTGGAGCTGATGCCCAGGACGTCCCCGATCTGCTCGAGGTCCAGACCGTCGTAGTGTTGCAACACCAGCGCGGCGCGCTGGTTCTCGGGGAGACGGGCCAGGGCCCGCTCCACCCGGACCGCCCAGGTGTCGCGGTCCACGGCCTCCCAGGGGGCCTCCGCCGCGCCGTCGGCCAGTTCGACCGGTTCCCCCTCGGGGGTCACCGGGTTGGCCACCTCGCGGCGCCTTTTGCTGTCCCTAAGATGGTTCAGACAAAGGTTGTAGGTGATTCGGTACAGGTAGGTCGAGAGCTTCCCGCGGGGCTCGTAGCGGTCCCGCGCCCGGTACAGGCGGAGGAAACTCTCCTGGGCCAGGTCCTCGACCTGGGCGGCGGGGCCGAGCAGGCGGCGCAACAGGCCGAAGACCGGCCCGGAGTAGTGCTCGACGATCTGCTCGAAGGCGTCCTCGTCCCCGCCCTGGAAGGCGGTCATCCAGACGACGCCGGGATCCAGCTCGCCGTCAGTCAAGCCAGAGCCTCCCGTCCCGCAGATGGGCGACCCCGAGGAGCCGCTCGCGGCGGACCGGTCCGTAGTGGCGGGAATCTCGGCTGACACCAGGGTGGTCTCCCAGCAGGAAGTACTCGTCCTCCCCCAGTTGCAACTCCCTGGTGCACCCGTAGGTTCCGGCCGGATCGCGGAAGAGGTCGCGGCCCACGCGGATGCGTTGCAGCACGACCCGGCTGCCGCCGAAGCCGGCCTGCTCGAAGGGCGGGCCCTCGACCGAGCCGACGATGGGCGGCGCCGCCCCCGAGACGTAGGGCACCGGCTCGAACAGGGGCCGCCCGTCGAGCGTGCCGTGGAGCAGGTGGTCCACCTTGCCGAGGAAGAGCCGGCCGCGCGTGCGGTCGAGCGGCAGCTCGGCCGAGGCCAGGACCTCGTCGTCCTCGCACAGCTCGGCGCGGCCGGCCTGAAGGCCGAGGGTGAAGGTCTTGCCGCCCTCGACCACGACCAGCTCGATGCGGCTGTCGAGGCCGAGCAGCTCGAAGTCGGCGCACAGGCCGAGGTCCGAGGCCGGGCGGGTGCCCTCGGTGAGCACTCCGTCGCGCAGCCAGCCGTCGAGCGGCACCGAGCGCAGGAAGGCGCGCCCCTCCAGGTGGAGGTAGCCCTGCTCGGCCCCCGCCTCGGCGGGCACGTTGAAGGCCTCGGCGATGCGCGCGGCGGGGGCGTCGACCAGCGGGACGAGGTCCTCGACGCGGTCGACGCGGCGCGCGGCGCGGGCGCCGTCGACCAGGAGGTCGCCCTCGAACAGCCGCACCCGCTCGCCGGGAAGGCCCGCGACCCGCTTCACCGCGACCTCCTCGGTGTCGGGCTCGCGGAAGACGACGAGGTCGTCGCGCTCGGGCGGAGCCAGCCAGGCCGGGGTGGTCCAGCAGCGCTCGCCGTCGGCCAGGGTCGGGAGCATCGAGGGCCCGACCACGCGGACCGGCTGGAAGAGCAGGAACAGGGCCAGCAGGGCGGCGATCCCGAGGAGGACCAGCGGCCGGCGCATCAGCCCTCGAGCAGGAGCCGGGCGACGCCGAAGAACAGCAGCACCGCGGAGAGGTCGCTGACGGCCATCATCACCGGGCCGGAGACCAGCGCCGGGTCGAGGCCGGCGGCCTGGCTGCCCATCGCGATCGAGCTCGCGGCGGTGGCCGCCCAGGTCATGGCCAGCAGCAGGGCCAGGCCCAGCGAGAAGCCGATGTTCCAGTCGCCGGTGAAGACGGCGGCGGCCGGCACCGCGATCGCGCTGCACAGCGTGCCGAGGGCGAGGCCGACGCGGAACTCGCCGAAGAAGACCGCCATGCGGCGGCCGGAGGGGATCTGGCCGACCGCGAAGCCGCGCACGAGCACCGCGGAGGTCTGCGTGCCGATGGTGCCGGCCAGCGCGAGCACCATGGGGATGAAGGACAGGATGGTCATCCAGGTGCTGCCGTCGCCCGCCTCGGAGGGGGCGAAGTGGTTCATCACCCGCGACATGGCCAGGCCGGCGGTCACGGTGATCAGCAGCATCGGCGCGCGGTGCACGACCTTCTTCCACAGCGGCTCGGCCGCCTCGGAGGCACCGCTCGCGCCGGCCAGCAGCAGGGCGTCCTCGGAGCCCTCCTCCTCGAGCACCTCGAGCGCGTCGTCGGAGGTGATGATGCCGACCAGGATGCCGCGCGGGTCGAGCACCGGGATGGTGGACAGGTTGTAGTGCAGCAGGCGGTGGGCGGTCTCCTCGCGGTCCTCGTCGACGCGGGCGTGGATCACGTCCGGGTTGGCCAGCTCGCCGATCGCGTCGTGGATGTTCGCCGCGAGCAGCTCCCGCGCCGAGATCACCCCGATCAGCTCGCCCTGCGGGCCGGTGACGTAGAGGGTGTCGATGGTCTCGGCGTCGCCCTCCTCGCCCCGCTTGATCCGCTTGAGCACGTCGCCGACCTTGTCGTCCGGCTTGGTCTCGATGAACTCGGTGGTCATCAGACCGCCGGCGCTGTGCGGCTCGTAGGCGCCGAGGTGGCGCAGGTCCGAGGCGTCCTCGGCGTTGACGTGCTGCAGGGCCTGCTGGCCGAGGGCGTCGGGCAGCTCCTCGAGGAGGTCGGCGCCGTCGTCGGCCGGGATCCGGTTCAGCAGCTCGGCCAGGTAGGTCGGGTCGGCGTCCTGCAGCAGCTTGGCGGCGAAGCGCGGCTCGGCCTCCTCCAGGACCTCGGCGGCGAGGTCTTCGTCGAAGCAGGCGAACAACTTACGCGCGTCGTCGGGCGGGAAGTCCAGCCACAGGACGTCGGCGATGTCGGCCACGTGGGCCCGGTCGTCGGGCCGGAAGGGCGTGCCGGGGGCCCGCTCCAGGTGCTCCTGGAGCGCCTGCAGCACCCGGTGCCGCCGTTCCCGTCTGCGAGCCTGCGCCATGAGGGGATTATAGGTTTCGCGACCCCCTACAATGGGCACTCCATGACCCCTCTCGAAGGCCTCCTCCAGCTCTGCGACCAGATCGGGGAGCTCCAGGCGCGCACTCCCGGGGCGGACCCGGCAGCCGGCGAGTCCGGCGCCCGGGTCGAGGAGCTGCGCGACCGTTTCTTCGCCGAACTCCCGTCCCTGCGCGAGCACGCCGTCGCCAGCAGCCTCGGCGACGCCGAGCTGATGGCGCTCGCCCTGCTGTTCCACCGCCGCCTCGCCGGCACCACCGAGCCCCTGACCGGCGGCAGCCTGATCGCCCTGCTGCGCCACGCCGGCTTCAGCCGCACCCAGGCGCTCGACGCCATCGACCCCGCCGGCCGCCTGCGCCGCGAGGACTGGGTCTACGCCACCCTGCCGCGGGTCGGCCACGAGCCGATCGACACCTGGTTCTCGGCCACCCCGAACGCGATGGCCCTGTTCTGGACCCCCGGCTGGGGCGGCCAGGACGAGGAGGACGCCGCTGACGAGCCGCGCCCCTACCGCGACGAGGAGGAGCTGCTGTGGGACCTGTTCCGCTGGCGCAACCTGTGCATGAACCGCGCCGAGGCGCTGTTCCCGCCGCAGGACCCGGGCGGCGAGGTCGGTCCGCGCTTCCGCCACCTGCGCGAGGCCGCGCGCGCCGGGCTGGTCGCGCTGCGCCGCCGCCTCAAGGCGACGCACGACGGCCAGGACTTCCGCATCGAGCGCTTCCGCCGCGAGCACAAGCTCGCCGCCGACGAGCTGCTGCTCGTCGTCCACCTGCTGTTCAGCGAGCTGGTCGAGGGCGAGCCGTACATCTCGGCCCTCGAGTGCCTGCGCGTCGTCTCGGAGAGCCGCACCGAGCTGTTCCGCAAGCGGCGCACCATCGGCCCCAAGGGCCGCCTGCGCCGCGCCGGCCTGGTGGTCGCCGCCGAGAGCCACGACCTGGGCAAGGCCCTGGCCACCGACCTGACCCTGGCCGACTGGGCCGCCGAGGACCTGCTCGGCGGGGTCGGCCTCCCGCCGCGCCTGGACGAGCGCGAGATCGACGACTTCCTGCAGGGCAATGAGTGAGCACACCGCGCGCGAGGACCTGATCTTCGACTGGGAGACCCACGGCCACCACGGCCTGGCCCCGCCCAAGAAGAAGGTCATGCTCGACGACGAGACCCTGCGGGACGGCCTGCAGTGCCCCTCGGTGGTCGACCCGCCGCTCGACAAGAAGATCGAGCTGATCCACCTGATGGACCAGCTCGGCATCGACACCGCCGACATCGGCCTGCCGGGCGCAGGCAGCCACGCGCGCGAGCACATCCTCGCCCTGTCGCGCGAGATGCTGCCGCTGCAGATCACGCCGAACGTGGCCTGCCGCACCGTGGTCTCGGACATCGAGCCGGTGGTCGACATGGTGCAGGAGCTGGGCGCGCCGATCGAGGTGTGCGCCTTCATCGGCTCGTCGCCGATCCGCGCCTACGCCGAGGGCTGGGACCTCGACGTGATGGTCGGCAAGGTGCGCGACGCGGTGCGCTTCGCCAAGAGCCACGACCTGCCGGTGCTGTTCGTCACCGAGGACACCATCCGCTCGACGCCGGAGATCCTGTCGCGCCTCTACGGCGCCGCCCTCGAGGAGGGCGCTGACCGCGTCTGCCTGTGCGACACCGTCGGCTCGGGCACGCCCGGCTCGGTGCGCAACCTGGTGTCCTGGATGAAGCACTTCATGGCCGACCACGGCTGGTCCGCCGGCATCGACTGGCACGGCCACCGCGACCGCGGCCTCGGCCTGGTCAACACGCTGTCGGCGCTGTCCGAGGGCGTCGAGCGCGCCCACGGCTGCGCGCTCGGCATCGGCGAGCGCGCCGGCAACGCCGAGATGGACCTCCTGCTGGTCAACCTGAAGCTGCTCGGCTGGATCGGGCGCGACCTGTCCAAGCTGGGCGAGTACGTGCGCGTGGCGAGCGAGGCCGTCGGCCGCCCGGTGCGCAGCGAGTACCCGGTGTTCGGCGACGACGCCTTCGAGACCGGCACCGGCGTGCACGCCGCGGCGGTGGTCAAGGCCTTCCGCAAGAACGACACCTGGCTGGCCAACCGCGTCTACTCGGGCGTGCCGGCCGACGACTTCGGCCTCGAGCAGAAGATCAGCGTCGGGCCGATGAGCGGCAAGTCGAACGTGATCTACTTCCTCGAGAAGCGCGGCATCGAGGCCACCGAGGAGCGCATCGACGCGATCCTCGCCGCGGCCAAGGGCAGCGACCGCCTGCTGACCGAGGACGAGGTCCTCGCCGCCGGCGGCTGCAGCGCGGCCTGCTGACCCGGCCTACCAGAACACGGCGTAGAGCACCGCGGTCAGCGCGACCACGACGCCGCCGTACAGCTTGATGCGCGGGTGCGGCGTGGCGTCGATGCGGCTGACCGGCATCTCGCGCGGCGCGGCCAGCGGCGCGCGCGCGGTCATGACCAGCATCACCACCACCAGCACGACGAAGATCATCGCCATGTGGTGCAGGAAGGCGATCGAGTTGAAGGCGTGCATCCACTCGGCGTCCACCACGAGGCCGCCGAAGCGGGCCACGGCGTAGAGCGGCACGCCGAGCAGCAGTGCTGTGCGCGCCGCGGCCGGGGGCGTGCGCGGGTGCAGGATGCCGACCACGAAGACCGCCAGGATGCTCGGCGAGATGAAGCCCCAGATCTCCTGGATGTACTGGAACACGCCCTCGAAGCTCGAGATCACCGGCGCCCACAGGCAGGCGACGAGCACGATCGCGGCGGTGGCCCAGCGGCCGACGCGGACGTCGTTCGCCGCGCTCGAGCCCGGGTTCAGGTAGCGCTTGTACAGGTCGATGGTGAAGATCGTCGAGGCCGAGTTGATGCCCGAGTTGAACGAGCTCATCACCGCGCCGCACAGCGCGGCGAACATCACGCCGCGCAGCTCCGGCGGCAGCAGGCGCGCGATCATGAAGGGGTAGGCCTTGTCGCCGGCGTTGCCGCCGAGGGCGAGGATCTCCTCGCCGTAGAGCTGGTAGGCCATGATGCCGGGCATCACGATCAGGAAGGGGATCGCCAGCTTCATCAGCGCGGCGAACAGGATGCCCTTCTGCCCCTCGGCCAGGCTCTTTGCGCCGAGCGTCCGCTGGGTGATGAACTGGTTGAGGCCCCAGTAGAAGAGGTTGGGGATCCACAGGCCGCCGACGAAGACCGCCAGCCACGGCACGTCGGGGTCGTTCCACGGCAGCACGGTGTGGAGCTTGGCCTCGTTGGCCTCGGTGAAGGCCGACCAGCCGGCCACCACGCTGCCGCCGCCGAGCTCGCCGAGGGCCAGCCAGGTGACCAGCGCGGCGCCGAGCAGCAGCGCGCCGCCCTGCAGCAGGTCGCTCCACACCACGGCGGTCAGTCCGCCGTAGACCGTGTAGGCGCCGGCGACCAGGCCGATCAGCCACACGCCGGCCGTGGTCGCCCAGAACTCCGCGCTCTCCCGCCACGGCGCGTCGGCGGCCAGCGACAGGTCGAAGCGCTCGGCGAACAGCGCGGGCAGCTGGAAGATGCCGTTCAGCGCCATCGCGCCGGAGTAGACCACCGTGGCCAGGAACACGATGACGTAGGCCACCATGAGGTAGCCGGCCATGATCGCGCGCGTGCCGTGGTCGTAACGGTGCTCGAGGTACTCCGGCATCGTGTAGATGCCGGCGCGCAGGAACTTCGGCAGCAGCCAGACGGCGACGATCACCAGGGTCACCGCCGCCATCCACTCGTAGCTGGCGATGGCCAGGCCGACGCGGCCGAAGGCCGAGCCCGCCATGCCGACGAAGTGCTCGGTCGAGATGTTCGAAGCGATCAGCGAGAAGCCGATCAGCCACCAGCTCAGACGCCGGCCGGCGAGGAAGTAGTCCTCGGTGCTGCGCTCGCGCCGCGAGGCGAACAGCGAGACGCCGACCACCAGGGCGAGGAAGCCGAGGAAGACGGCGAGGTCGAGGGTCGTGAAGGAGAGGTCGCCCACGGTGGGGCCAGGATAGGTGCGCTAGTCGGCGCCGCGCAGGGGCTCCTCGCCCGCGCCGGCCTCGTCCGGACCGGAATCCTCCACCTCGGCGGCGAGGGTCGCCACCACGGGCCGCTCGATCGCGCCGGCGCCGGGGCGCACCGCCAGCGGGCGCAGCTGCAGGTCGGGCAGCGCGCGGCGCGGGGTCTCGGGGCGGATGCGCGCGAGCAGCGGGAGCATGCCGAGCCGCAGCGCGCCGCTGGTGAAGAAGACCAGGTGGTAGGCCGCGCGGTCGCCGCCGAGGCGGGTGAACAGCGCGCCGCCGGCCAGGCTGCCGGCCACGATGACCAGCGCCGCGGCGAAGTTGTAGAGGGTGAGGAAGCTGGTCCGCTCACGCTCCTCGATCGAGTCGAAGAACAGCAGGAAGGTGGCCAGCTCGTAGGCGCTCCACACCACGCCGGCGAAGACCTGCGCCAGGCCGAGCAGCCAGACCGAGTCGGTCAGCGCCCAGAAGATCGAGGAGAAGCCGATGCCGACGCCGCCGAGCCACAGCAGCGGGCCGACCCCGGCGCGGCGGGCCCAGCGGCCGAGCAGCGGCAGCGAGACCGCGCGGCCGAGCAGCGCGACGGCCAGCAGCGCCATGTAGCTGGCGTAGCCGAGGCCGAGGTCGCGCAGCATGTACGGCGTGTAGAAGGGCGCCGCGACCCAGATCGCCAGCTGCACCGCCAACATGTAGGCGACCACGCGCCCGTCGCGGCCGCGGCGGAAGCGGCGGACGAACTCGGCCACCGGCACGCGCTCGGGTCGCGGCAGCAGGCCGGCCGGCTCGCTCTGGCGCGACAGGAAGAAGGCCGACAGCGCGCGCGCGGCGCCGGCGGCGAGGAACAACACGGCGAAGGCGTCCAGGCCACGTCCCGCCTCGCTCGCCGCCTGGAGCACCAGGCCGCCGGCGACCAGGCCGGCGAAGGTGGCGGCGTGCGCCGCGCGCGTGCGCAGGGCGAAGAAGAGCGGGCGGACCGTCGGCGGCACGAGGCGGCCGACCCAGGTGTTCCACGCCGGACCCGTGCCGAGGCCGGTGCCCCAGTAGACCCCCGCGACCAGGAACAGCGCCCAGGTCGGCAGGCCGCCGCGCAGCGC
>CAYFGE010000002.1:0-183923 GCA_964342475.1 uncultured Planctomycetales bacterium | reverse complement strand
GCGCCGACCAGCATCGGCACGCTGCCGAGCAGGGCCGCGGCGACCGGCGTCATCCCCGCGGCCAGGCCGAAGGCGACGAGGTAGCTCTCGCCCACCCCCACCATGACGCTGAAGGCGACCCCGTCCGAGAAGATCGCGCGCAGGTCGCGGCGCAGGCGCGGGGGGGCGGGGGTGCCGGTCATCGGGGCCGGATCTCAGCCCAGCGCGCCCGCCGCCGCCAGGGGCAGCAGCCGGCCGAGCCCCGGCCGCGCCTCGAAGCGGGCGAGGGAGCGGCCGAGGGCGCGCAGGCGGCGGTGGCCGGGGTCCCACACCGGCTTGAAGGGCGGCCGGAAGGGGAAGCGCACCACCGACTTCTGCGGATGGTCGAGCAGGCCGGTGTTGTGCACCCAGCCGATGCCCGAGCCGACGTCCTCCGGCGTGTGGCCGGGGAAGGCGCCCCAGGTGGTCGGGCCGAGGGCGAACAGGATCGCCGGCCAGCCGTTCACCGCCACGCCGCCGTAGCGCAGCCCGGCCACCGCGCGGTCGACCGCCTCGCGCGGCGCGGTCGGCGGGGTGATCAGTGAGCAGGACAGGGTGCCCCACACCTGCTGGTTGACGAAGGCGACGGCCTCCTCGAGGAAGGCCTCGGTGCCGGCGACGTCGAGCGCGCACTCGGCGATCACGCCGCAGAAGGACTCCTCGCCCAGCGCCAGTTCGCCGGCTGCGGGCGCCACGCCGGGGATGAGGGCCCAGGGCAGGGTGGGCGGCGTGCCCGCGACCGCCTCGCCGAGCAGCTCGGTCTGGTCGTAGCGGTCGACGAAGCGCTGCCAGCGCTGCTCCGCACCGGGATACCAAGCCGGGCGCTGCGGCGTGGCGGCGAGGGCGGCGCGCAGCTCGGCGAGGAAGGCGGCGCGCTGCGGCCAGTGCTGCGAGGTGACGATCACCTTCGCCGCGTTGCAGTTGAAGCTGCCGTTGTTGACCATCATCCCGGCGACCGACCTCGCCTGTGCGCGCAGGTCGGCGCGGTCCCAGCGCTCCGGGGCGAGGATCACCGGCGAGACGCAGCCGAGCTCGGCGGTGACCGGCTTGCGCAGGAGCGGATCGCCTGCGGCGCGACGCCGCGCGGCCTCCTCGCCGACGCCCCACACGATGGCGTCGTAGGTGTGGTGGCTGCCGGTCACGTGCACCGCGTCCACCCGCTCGTCGCCGACCAGCGCCGCGCCCTCCTCCGCGCCGCCCTCGACGAAGGCCAGGAAGCCGGCCTCGACCAGCGGCGCCATCGCGCGCTCGAACACCGGGCGCAGCCCGGCCATCACCGGGTTGAGCTTGAGCACGACGACGCGGTCCTCGCGCAGCAGCTGGTGCAGGGCGTCGAGGGGCGGGATCGAGCTGACGTTGCCCGCCCCCATCACCGCCGCCACGCCGCCGGGGCCGCGGGGGCCGCGGGCGCCCCGCGTGGCCGCCGCGCCGGGCTCGAGCCACAGCTCGGCGCGCACGCCGGGGAAGAGCAGCGCGTCGTAGCGCGCCGCCGGGAAGGCCGGCACCGCGAGCTGGCCGGGGCGCACCTCGAAGGCGCCCGGCGCCGGGCCGTCGAAGCCGCGCTCGAGCGAGTCGGCGTAGAGGCGCGTCACGCGCGCCGTGACCGCCGGACCGATCACCGCCTCCTCGCCGAGCCAGCGCGAGCCGGGGTCGCAGGACTTCAGGCGGCAGGAGACGGCCGCCCACTCGTCCACCAGCGGCTCCATCGCGCGCACACAGGCGCGCAGCAGGGCGGCGCGCTCGCCGAGGGAGACGGCGCGCCAGGCGTCGGCGCGGCCGGCGACGCGTTCGAGGGCTCGGAGGGGTTCCATGACCCCTACTTTCTACCCGGTCGGCGGACGCCCGGGCGAACTCAGCCGCGCTCGTCGCGCGCGGCGTTGCCGGGGAAGCCGAAGTGCAGCGGGTCGATGCCGGGCCGGTAGTCGCAGAAGGCCGCGTGGTCGCCGGCGACGATCTCGTTCTCCTGCCCGAAGCAGTACGGGCAGCGCCGGTGCTCGTCGACCGGCAGGTGCTGTTCGGTGCGGCGGCAGTAGACGCGCTCCTCGTCGCGCGGCGGGTCGGGTCTGGGTTCCATCACGCCCCCTGGGTCATGGCGCGCATGCGCCTCCAATTGCGGGCCACCATCTCCTCGACGCGGTCGAGGTCGACGGCGTTCTTGCGGAAGCGGCCCTGGAGGGCGAAGTACTCCTCCAGCGCCGCGCGCGACATCTCCGGCTCGACGTTGATCCGGAAGCGGTCGCCGTCGTCCACCTCGTAGACCGGGAACAGGCCCGAGCGGACCGCCAGCCGCACCAGCTCGATGCCCTCGGCCGGCTCGGACTTCCAGCCGGTCGGGCAGGGCGCCAGGATGTGCAGGAAGCGGAAGCCGCGGGCGTCGAGCGCGCGCTGCAGCTTGCGGTGCGTGTCCTCGGGGTGGGCCAGGCTCACCGTCGCGCAGTAGGGCACGCGGTGGGCGGCGAGGATGCCGACGATGTCCTTCTTCTCGAGGTCCTTGCCGCGCGGCGTGGTGGTCGTCGTCGCGCCGGCCGGCGTGGCCGACGAGCGCTGCCCGCCGGTGTTGCCGTAGATCTCGTTGTCGTAGCAGATGTAGAGGATGTCCTCGTCGCGCTCGGCGGCGGCCGACAGCGTGGCCATGCCGATGTCGTAGGTGCCGCCGTCGCCGGCCCAGGCGATCACCCGCGTGTTGTCGCGGTTGATCTCGGCGATGCGGGCCAGGCCGGTGGCGACCGCGGCGGCCGAGGCGAAGGTCGAGGCGACCACCGGCGCGCCGTAGGACGAGTAGGGGTACTGGCCGGCGGTGACGATGCCGCAGCAGGCGGGAATCACCATCTGCACCGGCCGCTTGCCGATCGCGCGGCTGAGCATGTTCAGGCCGATCGACATGCCGCAGCCGCCGCAGTTGGTGTTGCCGGCGCGCAGCAGCGGCTCGTCGCGGTCGACGCCGGACTGGGCCAGCCCGCAGAGCAGGGGTTCGCTGGTCATCAGGCCACCTCCATCATCAGCGGCTCGCCGGCGCGGTCGCGCTTCATCACGTCCTCCAGCACCTTCTCGAGGTGCTCGGGGCGCACGTCGCCGCCGCCCAGGCCGAGCATGTAGTTCTGCACCAGGCCGCCGGTGGCCAGCGCGCGGAGCTCGCTCCACAGCACGCCGCCGAGGCCCGGACTGACGTCGCGGTCGAGCACCGCGACGCGCGCTCGCCCGCGCAGGTGCGCGGCGAGCAGGTCCTCGGGGAAGGGCCGGAACATGCGCACGCGCAGCGCGCCGGCCTTCACCCCGCGCTCGCGCGCGGCGTCCACCACCGCCCGCGCGGTGGCCGCGGTGGTGCCCATCGAGACCAGGACCACCTCGGCGTCGTCCATGCGGTACGGCACGACGCGGTCGGCCGGGCGGCGGCCGAAGTGGCGCTCGAAGGCGTCCTGCACCTCGGCGTAGACGCTCGGCACGCGCAGCATCGCCTCGTGGTGCTCGCGGCGGTGCACCTCGGCCTCGTGCGGGAAGTCGAGTCCGCCGACGGTCACGGGGGCCGTCTTGACCGCGTGCGGCAGCTCGAGCGGCGGCAGGAAGTCGTCCACCGCCTGCTGGCCGGGCAGGTCGGTCATCATCATGGTGTGCGACAGGACGAAGGCGTCCTGGCAGACCATCGCCGGCAGCAGCACGCGCGCGTCCTCGGCCAGGCGGAAGGCCAGCAGCGTGGTGTCGGCCACCTCCTGGTTGTCCTCGCAGTAGAACTGGACCCAGCCGGCGTCGCGCAGCATCAGCGTGTCGCCGTGGTCGACCCAGATGTTCCACGGCGGGCCGAGCGTGCGGTTCACCGCCATCATCACGATCGGCAGGCGGTAGAAGGCCGCGGCGAACACGTTCTCGGCCATGTAGGCCAGGCCGTTCGAGCTCGACGCGGTGAAGGTCCGCGCGCCGCCGAGGGCGGCCCCGATGCACACGCCCATCGCGCTGTGCTCCGACTCGACGCGCACCACGGCGCCCTTGTCGAAGTCCTGCTGGCACAGCAGCTCGATGCACTCGGACTGCGGGGTGATCGGGTAGACGCCGCTGCCGAAGCCGCGGCCGAAGCGGTTGGCCCGCCCGGCCAGCGTCGCGGCGCGCGCGGCGGCGTGGTTGGCACTCAGGAGTTCGGCGGTCATGAGGCTTGCATCTCCATCGCGCTGCGCGGGCACTCGGTCACGCAGATGCCGCAACCCTTGCAGAAGCTGTAGTCGACTTCGTAGCCGCGCTCGGTCTGGCGGCGGATGATCCCCTCGGGGCAGTACACCAGGCAGGTGTCGCACTCGGTGCAGTGCCCGCAGCTGAAGCACCGGTGGGCCTCGACCGCGTCGCCGAGCCCGAGGTCGACCTCGTCGAAGCCGCCGAGGCGCTGCGCCACGGCGAGGTGGCGCGCGGGCCGCGGCGCCGCCTTGCCGAAGTGGTCGAGGCGGATGTCGGTCACCGGCACCGCCGACTCGCGGTCCGGCCGCTCGAAGACCTCGGCCTCGACGCCGAGGGCCCGCAGCAGCCGGCCGGCGGCGCGGCGGCCGTCGCCGATGGCGTGGGTCACCGTGCCCTCGCCGGTGGCCAGGTCGCCGGTGGCGAAGACCGGCAGCGCGCGGCCGCCGGCGTGGGCCTGCGCCTCGCGCAGCTCCCAGCCCGCGGGAAGCAGCGACCAGTCCTCGGACTGGCCCAGCGCGAGCAGCACGTGGTCGCAGGGGACGCGGAAGGTGCGCTCGCTGACCACCGGGCGGCGGCGGCCGCTGGCGTCGGGTTCGCCGAGGTCGACCTCGGCCAGCTCGAGCTCGGCGACGCGGCCCTCGCCGTGGAAGGCGACCGGCGCGATCAGCTCCTCGAGCTCCACGCCCTCGAGCGCGGCCTCCTCGATCTCCTCGCGGATGGCCGGCATCTCCTTGCGGGTGCGGCGGTAGGCCACCACCACCCGCTCGGCGCCGCTGCGCACCGCGGAGCGCGCGCAGTCCATCGCCGTGTTGCCTCCGCCGAGCACGAAGACCTCGCCGGACAGCGGCGCGCCGCCCTCGAGGTTGACGCGGTGCAGGTAGCGGATGCCCTGCTCGATGCCGCCGAGCCCGGCGCCCGGCACCTCGAGGCCGCGCAGCTGTTGCAGGCCGGTGGCGAGGATCACACCGTCGTACTCCTCGGCCAGCCGGGCCACGCGCGCTGCGTCGAGGAACTCGCCGCAGCGCGCCTCCACGCCGAGGGCGAGCACCGCGGCGACCTCGCGGTCGAGCGCCTCGCGCGGCAGGCGGTAGGTCGGGATGCCGGTGCGCAGCACGCCGCCCAGCTCCTGCTCGCCCTCGAACACCGTCACCCGGTGCCCGAGCAGCGCCAGCTGGTAGGCGGCGCTCAGCCCGGCCGGCCCGCTGCCGACCACGGCGACGCGCTTCGGCGCGGCGCACTCGGCGACCTCCGTGCGCGCCACCGGCGCGTGATCGGCGATCCACCGTTCGAGGCGGCGGATGTCGACCGAGCCGTCCAGCTCGGCCCGGTTGCAGCCCTCCATGCACGGCGCCGGGCAGACGCGCCCGCACACCGCGGCGAAGGGCGTGGTGCGGCCGAGGATGCGCGCCGCCGCCTCGGCGCCGCCGCGTGCGATCTCCTGCACGAAGCCGATGGCGTCGTTCCCCGCCGGACACCACGCGCTGCACGGCGCGAGGTTCTCGACGTAGGCCGGCGCCTGCGTGCGCCAGCTGCCGGTCTGCAGCCCGCTCGGCGCGCCGCTCGTGTGCGCGGTCAGCGGCTCGACGGGGACCGGCGCCGGCGCCGCCTCGGGGGCGACCACCGGCACGCCCTCCGGCGCCTCGCCGATCTCGACGCGCTCGTAGGCGTCGCGCGCGGCGGCGAAGTTGCTGAGCAGGCCGAGTCCGCGGTAGACGTGCTCGAGCTCGCTCAGCTCGACGCCCATGACCCGCG
This sequence comes from uncultured Planctomycetales bacterium, assembly GCA_964342475.1. Taxonomy (GTDB): domain Bacteria; phylum Planctomycetota; class UBA1135; order UBA1135; family UBA1135; genus J029. The sequence goes on along the minus strand of CAYFGE010000002.1, from coordinate 177,992 downwards.
CCCAGGCGCCGGCGATGGTCGTATTGACGATGACCACCGAGCGCGTGCCGATGCCGTGCGCGCGCGCGATCGCCGTGGCGTCCACCACCGCGATGCGGTACGCGCCGAAGCGCGCGGCGTGGGTGGCGGCCGGCTCCGGGCTGTTCAGCAGCAGGGTGCCGCCCGGCGCGAGGCCGGTGACCACCTCGCCGCCGAGCAGGGTCGGGTCGAGGACCAGCAGGTGGTCCGGGTGGTAGACCTTGTTGCGGTTGGTGATCGGCTCGTCCGACACCCGCGTGTACGCCCGCACCGGCGCTCCCGAGCGCTCGCTCGCGTAGTCGCCGAAGGTCTGCACACTCTTGCCCTGCCGCGCATAGACCGCGGCGAGGATCTTCGCGCAGGTGACGCCGCCCTGCCCGCCTCGGCCGTGTAGTCGGATCTCCATGGAACACTCCGGCGGGCACACCGGGCCCGACAGGGCTGGCTAAACCCTGGTCCGGGGCGGCGCAACGCCCTACCGGGGGGCGGAGAAGCCGAACACGACCGTCCCGACCCCGCGCCGGGCGAGCAGCTCGAAGACCGCCTCCGCCTGGCCGAGCTGAACCCGCTCGTCCAGCCAGAGGGCCACCACGGCCCCCTCCGGCACCTCGCCGAGGGCCTTCCAGGCCCGCAGGCGGTCCTCCTCGCCGGCCTCGGGCACCTCGCCGAGCTGCGGGGGCGGCGGCCCCCCGCCCCACTCGAGGGCGGTCAGGGCCGGCTGGCCGTCGGCGTCCAGGTCGAGGTGGAAGCCGGTCGGGTGGGGCTCCAGCTCGGGCACCGCCGCGACGGTCACCAGGTCGATGCGGGCCCCGCTGGGCAGGAAGTGCTCGAGGCGGGGCACCCCGTCGGGGATGACCGGGCGCCGCACGAGGCCCGGGATGTCCTCCTCGACCACCGGGCCGAGGCCGTCGATCGGGCCCGGCGGCGGCGGGGGCGCCTCCTCCGAGCAGGCGGCCGGCAGGAACAGGAGGAGCAGGACGGCGGGTGCGGTGCGGATCGACGGCATGGCGCAGGCGGCGGGCGCGGGGGCCCGCGGGCAGGGGGCTATCATCGTCCCCCGCCGCCCATGGTGCCGCGTCTCGCCCTCCTGTTCCCGCTCCTCCTGGCCGGCGCCTGCGCCGGGGACGACGGGGCCGAACCGCGCCCGGCGGGCGTTGCCCCGACGCGGGCCGACGACGAGGCGGTGGGGCGCCCCAACCTGGTCCTGATCGTGGCCGACGACCTCGGCGCGGCCGACCTCGGCTTCACCGGCGGGCCGGCGCGGACGCCGCGGCTCGACGCGCTCGCCGCCGAGGGCCTCCGCCTCGACCGCTTCTACGCCCAGCCGCTGTGCAGCCCGACCCGCGCTGCGCTGCTGACCGGACGGGCGCCGCTGCGCGCCGGCCTGCAGTACCGCCCGCTGCGGCCGTGGGACACCCACGGGCTGCCCGCGAACGAGGTGCTGCTGCCCGAGCTCCTGCGCGCCGAGGGCTACACCACCGCGCTGGTCGGCAAGTGGCACCTCGGCCACGGCGACCCTGCGCAACACCCGAACGCGCGCGGCTTCGACCACTTCTACGGCCTGCTGACCGGCGCGGCCGACTACTGGACGCACCGGCGCGGCGACGCGCTCGACTGGCAGCGGAACGGCGAGTCGGTCGAGGAGGAGGGTTACGCCACCGAGCTGCTCGGCGCCGAGGCCGCGCGCTGGATCGCCGGCGCCGCCCGCGGCGGCCCCTACTTCCTGCTGCTGTCCTTCACCGCGCCGCACACGCCGCTGCAGGCGCCGGCCGAACTCGAGGCGCACCACGCGGCGGTCGAGGATCCGCGCCGGCGGACCTACCTGGCAATGGTCGAGGCGATGGACGCCGCGACCGGCCGCGTGCTCGACGCGGTGGAGGCCAGCGGCGAGGCCGAGGACACGCTGGTGCTGTTCCTGTCGGACAACGGCGGCGCGAAGCGCGAGGGCGCCGACAACGGCGCGCTGCGCGGCGGCAAGGGCAGCTGCTTCGAGGGCGGCGTCCGCGTGCCCGCGGTGCTGCGCTGGCCGCGCGGGCTGGCCGGCGGCGGGCGCGACGCCACCCCCGCCTCGGTGGTCGACCTCGCCCCCACGCTGCTGGCCGCAGCCGGCGCCGCGCCACCCGCGCGCGCGCTCGACGGCCTCGACCTCCTGCCGGTGTGGCGCGGCGACCGCACGGCGACCGAGCGATCGATCTTCCTCGGCGCGCTCGACGAGCGCTTCCTGTCGCAGGCGGTGGTCGCCGGCGACCGCAAGCTGCTGCGCCGCCGCGCGCTGGTCGTGGACGCCGACGGCGTCGGCCGACCCGCCGGCGGAGCCGAGGAGTGGCTGCTCGACCTCGCCGCCGATCCGGCCGAGCGGCGCAACCTGCTGAAGGAGGAACCCGCGGCACACGAGGCGGAGCGCGCCGCCCTCGCCGCCGAGCTCGACCGCTGGCTGGCCCTCGACCAGGACCCGGACCCGAGCATCCGCTCCGCGCCGCCGGAGGGCTGGTCCCCGCCGGCGGACTGGGCGGACGCCGCGCGCGCGCAGCGCTCCTCCGCCGCCGTGGGGCGGCGCGCGCCGAGCGTGGTCGTCTTCCTCGCCGACGACCTCGGCTGGGGCGACGTCGGCTTCCACGGCGGCAGCATCCCGACCCCCCACCTCGATGCGCTGGCCGCGGCCGGCGTGCGCTTCGAGCGCTTCCAGACCTACGCGCTCTGCACCCCGACCCGCGCCGCGCTGCTCACCGGCCTCGACCCGATGCGCAGCGGCCTGGCCGAGTCCCCCCTCGCGCCGGCGGACCGCGACGGCATCACCGCCGCCACGCCGACGCTGGCCGAGCGCCTGCGCGCCGCCGCCTACGACACCGCCTGCGTCGGCAAGTGGCACCTCGGCCACGCCGACGACGAGCAGCACCCGAACGCGCGCGGCTTCGACCGCTTCTACGGCTGCCTCCACGGCTACCTCGACTCCTTCACCCACCGCAACCGCGACGACGAGCCCGACTGGCAGCGCGACGGCGAGCAGCTCGAGGTGCGCGGCTACGCCACGCGGCTGCTGGCCGGCGAGGCGGAGCGCTGGATCGCCGGCCGCGATCCAGCGCGCCCCTTCTTCCTCTACCTGCCCTTCACCGCGCCGCACCTGCCGCTGCAGGCGCCGCGCGAGACCATCGACCGCTTCACCGGGATCGAGGACGGCGCGGCGCGGCTCTACGCGGCGATGGTCGCCGAGCTCGACGACGCGGTCGGCCGCGTGCTCGCCGCGCTCGACGAGCACGGCCGGGCCGAGGACACCCTGGTGCTGTTCCTGTCCGACCACGGCAACGCCAAGGACGAGCCGGGCAGCAACGGACCGCTGCGCGGCGGCAAGGGCAGCGCCTTCGAGGGCGGCATCCGCGTGCCTGCGGTGCTGCGCTGGCCGGGGCGGGTCCCGGCCGGCGCGGTCGACGCGGCGCGCCGCTCCGCGCTCGACCTCGCGCCCACCGTGCTCGCCGCCGCCGGGCTGCCGGTGGACGGCCTCGACGGCAGCAGCCTGCTCGCGCCGCCGCCGCCGCGCGTGCTGTTCAGCGCTGCGGTGACGCAGGACTTCCGCAACGAGGCCGCGGTGCGCGACCCGTGGAAGCTGGTGCGCCGCGCCAAGCTCGACGGCAGCGTCGAGCGTCAGCTGCTTTTCCACCTCGGCGAGGACCCGGCCGAGAGCCACGACCGCGCCGCGGACCACCCGGAGGTGGTCGCCGAACTCGCCGCGGCGCTCGACGCCTGGCGGCTCAGGTCGAGCCGGCGCAGCTCTCCTGCAGCACCTCGGTGAGCAGGGCGCGGGCCTGGAACACCCAGCGCCGCCGCACGCGGAAGCGCACGCAGGGCGCGCCGGACCACGGCGGCTCGCCGAAGGGCGCGGCCAGCGGGTCGCACCCGCTGTGGTGCCCCGCCTCCTTGAGATAGGTGATCCGAGCCTCGCGCAGCCGCTCCTCGAAGGCGGCGGCCTGCGCCGGACTCAGGCCATGGGCGATCTCGACGTGCGGCATGAATCCTCCTCGGGGGGAGACGCGCGCACGATACCACCGGAAGCCGGCGGCGGCGGATCAGATCCGGTCCAGCAAACGCGGGGCCAGCTCGTGGAAGCGGTGGCCGTCGCGGCTCAGCTCCCAACAGGCCGGCACGTCGAGGGCGGTCTCGGCGAGCGCGGCGGACAGGGCCGGGAAGTCCACTTCCCCCTCGCCCGGCGCGAGGTGCTCGTGGACGCCGCGGCGCATGTCGTCGAGCTGGATCGACCGGATCTCGTCTCGCCACTCGCGGACCGCCTCGTGCGGTTCGACCTCGCCGGCGACCAGCAGGTGGCCGACGTCGAGCGACAGCCCGACCAGGCCCGGCGCCGCGAGGGTGAAGGCGCGGTAGTCGTCGAGCGTGGCGACGAGGTGACCCGGCTCGGGCTCGAGGGCGAGCTGCACGCCGCGGCGCTCGGCCAGGCCGGCGAGGTTGCCACAGGCGTCGGCCAGCCGCTGCAGCGCGCCCTCCGCGCTCTGCCCGGCGGGGAGCGCGCCCGACCAGAAGGAGAGCACGCGCGCGCCGAGCGGCTCGCACCACTCGACCATGTGGCGCAGGTACTTCAGGCGGACGTCGCGCGAATCGTCCGGCTCGAGCAGGTTGGGGCGGTGCTTGCGCCGCGCGTCGAGCAGGTAGCGCGCGCCGGTCTCGAGCACCACCTCGAGGCCGAGCTCGCGGCACAGGCGGCCGATCCCCTCGACCTCGGCGGCGGTGGCGTAGCGCGGGTCGAGGTGCGGCACGTCAGGCGTGATCGCGACCGCGCGGTAGCCGAGCTCGGCCAGCCAGGGCAGGGCGTCCTCGAGGCGGTGGCTGGTGAAGCCGTTCGAGTTGTAGCCCAGCCGCACCATCGGCGTCACTTGCGCGTGGCGCGGATCTTCTTGGCGAAGCGCTTGCTGCGGTTCTCGATCGAGGACAGCGCGACCGGGTCGTCGGCGTAGTCCGCGGCCAGCTCGTCGAGCAGCTGCATCGACTTCTCGATCTGCTTGCGGCACTCCTCCATCTCGGCGCGGAAGCGGAAGGGGTCGCCCTCGTCCTCGTGGCGCTTCACCTCGGCGTCGATGCGGTCGAGCGCGTCCTCGCCGAGCTCGCCGGCCTGTTGCCAGCGCGCGTCCTGCTTCCAGGCCGGCACGGCCGGCGTCACCTCGACCGTCGGCCGCGGCGCCGGCGGCGCGTGCTCGGGAGCCGGCTCGACGGCGGGGCGGCTGGTGGCGGAGCGCGAGCCGGAGCCGGACTCGGCAGCGGTGGCCTCGCCCGGCTGAAGCGCGATCACGCCCCAGGCGCAGAGCACGATCACCGCCGCCGCCGCGCCGGGCAGGAAGCCGGGATCGGGCGGGGTCGGCTTGCGCTTCTTCTTCTCGGTCTTCTCGCTCATCGTGCGGTCGCCGGGCGGGTCCCAGGCCCTTCAGCCTACCACCCGGGCCGAGGGCGGGCTCAGGCGAGCAGCGCGGCGTAGCCGCCCGATCGCCGCTCGTCCGGCTCGAAGGCGCGTTCCTCGACCACGCGCAGGCCGGCGAGTTCCGCCAGGTGCTCCGCGCCGCCGCGGTTCTCCTCCTCCTCGAGCGAGCAGGTGGTCCACACCACGCGGGTCCGCGGGCCGAGTCGCGGCGCCACCGCCGCGGCGATGCGGCGCTGGGTGGCGCACGCCTCGGCCAGGCCCGCTTCGCCGAAGCGCCAGCGCGCCTCGGGGCGCTTGCCGAGCACGCCGGTGTTCGTGCAGGGCACGTCGAGGACGACGAGGTCCCACGGACCCTCCGGCGCGCCGGCTCCGTCGGGACCGATCACGTGCGTCCGCACCGCGTGGCCGAGGCGCGCGGCCTCCGGAGCGAGGCGGGACAGCCGCGCGTGGTCGACGTCGCAGGCGTGCACCTCCACTTCGCCCGCCGCGTGCTCGCAGGCGGCGAAGCTCTTGCCGCCGGGCGCGGCGCACCAGTCGAGCACGCGCTCGCCCGGCCGGGGATCCCCGAGGCGCACCGCCTCGAGGGCGGACGCGTCCTGCACCGACCAATGCCCGGCGGTGAAGCCCGGCAGCGCGCGCAGGTCGCCGCTCGGCTGGTCGAGCAGCAGCGTGCCGGCGACGGGCCCGTCCTGGGTCTCGACGCCGGCCGCGGCGAAGGCCTCGCGCAGCGCCTCGACGCTGCTGCGCTGCGCGTGCACCCGCAGGCAGAGGCGCGGCGCGCGGTTGAAGGCGCGCATGCGCGCGAGCATCCCGTCCGCGCCGGCCGCCGCGTGCCAGCGCTGCGCCAGCGCGTCGGGGTAGGAGCGCACCACCGCCGCGTGCGCCACGGGATCCGCAGCCGGGTCCGGGAACAGCGGGCGGTCGAAGCTCCAGCTCCGCTCCCCGGCGGGCAGCAGGTCGGCGGCCGGCGGGAGCTCCGCGGGCAGCTCGGCGACAACGGCGCGGTCCACCGCGCGCAGCACCGCGTTGGTGAAGCCGACCGCCTTGCCGAGGCGGCGGCGCGCGGCGTCGAGGGTGGCGCCGAAGGCGGCGTAGACCGGCACCTGCTCCATCCAGAAGCGTTGGTGCAGCGCGAGCCGCAGGGTCCACAGCACCGCGGGGTCGACCGTGCGGCGGCTGCAGAAGGGCTTGAACAACGCGTCGAGCGTGCGGCGGTGGCGGATCGTGCCGGCCAGCAGGTGGCGGGCGAAGGCGCGGTCGCGCCCGTCCAGCCCGGCGGCGTCCGCCGCCTCGACGAAGCGGCGCGTCGGCAGCTCGTGCTTGGCGAGCAGGAGCTCGAGGACGACGCGGCGCGGGTCGGCGGCACGGCTCAAGCCAGGCGCTCCCCGGCGCTCAACGCGGCGCCGCGCAGGAACTCCTCGGCGGACAGGAGCACCTTGCCGGCGCGCTGCACGCGCAGCAGCCGCAGCGCGCCCGCGCCGCAGGCGACGCGAAGCTCGCCCTCGGCCGCCAGCAGCTCGCCGGGGGCGCCCGCGCCGTCGACCACCTCGGCCTCGTGCACACGCAGCTCGCCCCCGCCCGGCAGCTCGGCGTGGGCCACCGGCCAGCCGCTCATCGCCCGCACGACGCGGTCGAGCTCCGCCGCCGGCCGCGACCAGTCGAGCCGGGCCTCCTCGCGCTTCACCTTGCGGCAGTGCGTGACGCGCGCCTCGTCCTGCTCAGTTCCGGCGGGCAGCGGTCCGTCCCCCACCTCGTCGAGGAAGTCGGTGAGCAGCGCCGCGCCCAACTCGGCCAGCGCCGGCGCCAGCTCGTCGGCGCGGGCGCGCGGCCCGAGCGGCAGCGCGCGCTCGGCCAGCACCGCGCCGGCGTCGAGTTCGCGCACCACCTTCTGCAGGCTGACCCCGCTCTGCGCGTCGCCGGCCAGGATGGCGGCCTGGACCGGGCTCGCGCCGCGCCAGCGCGGCAGCAGCGAACCGTGGATGTTCACGCAGCCGAAGCGCGGCAGGTCGAGGAAGGCCTGGGTCAGGATCTGCCCGTAGCTGACCACCACGCCGAGGTCGGCGCGCAGGGCGGCGAACTCGCGCAGGAACTCCGGGTCGCGAGCCGAGGCCGGGCGCAGCACCGCCACGCCCGCCTGCTCGGCCAGCTCGACCAGAGGGTTGGGAGCCTCCCGCCGGCCGCGGCCGGCGCGGCGCGGCGGCGCGGTCACCAGCGCCACCGGCTTCTCCTCGCGGCGGCAGAGCGCGGCGAAGGAGGCCGTGGCGAAGGGAGGGGAACCGAGGAAGACCAGGCGCATGGGGTGCGATGGCGCAGCGCCACTCTACCCCGCGTCGGCGGGCCCGGCGGGCCGGCTCAGGCGTGCGCCTCGACCAGCGCCTTGAGCTGGTCGTAGCTCATGCCGCCGGTGTGCCGGCCGACCTCCTGGCCGCCCTTGAAGACGATGAAGGTCGGGATGGCCATGACGCCGTACTGCGACGGGGTGCCCGGGTTGTCCTCGGTGTTCAGCTTGACCACCTTGGCCCGGTCGCCCAGGTCGGCGACCAGCTTGTCGACCGCCGGCGCCATCGCGCGGCAGGGGCCGCACCACGGGGCCCAGAAATCGACCAGGACAGGCTTGTCGGAGGAGAGGACCTCCGCTTGGAAAGTGGCATCGGCGACGTCAGCGGCGTTGGACATGGTTCTTCCCGGGTTCGGGGACGTGCAATTTAAACCACGCCCGGAGCAGGATCCAGGTCAGAGCGCGTCGTCCTCGAGGAGATCGCCGACCTCCTCCTCCATCTCCGCAGCGTGGTGGTCGAAGCTCTCGTCGAGCTGGTCGAGCCGCACCTCCGCCTGCGGGGAACTGCGCGACACCAGGATGTCCCCGAAGGTGCCCTCCTGGTGCAGGTCGATGGCCTTCTGCTTGGCCAGCTCGAGCAGCGCCACGAGGTAGTAGGCCGCGTCGCCGCGGTGCACCTCGCCCTCGGCGAAGACCTCCTTCAGGCTGAGGCGCGAGCCGGTGTGGATCCGGCTCCAGACCTCCTCGACGTACCACGACAGCGGACGGCCCGGCTCGCGCACCTTGTGCGGGCGCATGAAGCCGGTCTCGCGCTCGAGGCGGCGGAAGACCTGGAGGAGGTCCCAGACGGAGACCTCGCCGAGGTCCCACTCCTGCTCCTCCTCGTCCTCCTCGAGCCGGTAGCGGCCCAGCCAGCGGCCGCCGGCGGCGAGCAGCCGGGCGCGCTGGTGCCAGGCCCCGCCCAGCCGGTCGGCCACCTGGCGCAGCTCCTTGTAGACCAGCAGCTGCTGGACGAGCTCCTCGCCGGGGTCGAAGGGATCCTCGTCCTCGGCCAGCTCCTCCTGCGGTAACAAGGACCTGCTCTTGATCGCGAGCAGGGTGGCGGCCACCACGAGGTAGTCCGCCGCCTCGTCCACGTCGATCCGCTCCATGGTGCGGACGAATCGGCAGTAGGCGTCGCAGACCTCCGCCAGGGAGACCACGTGGATCTCGAGCTCCTTGTCGCGGACCAGCTGGAGCAGCAGGTCGAGTGGCCCCTGGAAGACCCGCTCGAGGTGGATCGTGAAGTCCAGCGACTCGCCGGAGGCGTCCTCCGGGACCGCCGGCGCGGGGCGCTTGGCGGCGGGGATGAGGTCGGGGTCGGCGGGCTCGATCAAGGCTTCCGGGGCGGGTCGGCGGCCATTCTGACCGTTCGGGAAGGCGCGGGCAAACCGCCCGGGCGCCCGCTCAGGTCAGGCCGACGAGGGTCAGGAGGCCGTGGAAGACCGGGTCCATGACCCCGTGGAGCAGCCCCCAGAAGCCCGGGACGAGGAACAGGAGGCCGATCAGGATCAGGATGCCGAAGCGCTCGAGCTGGACGTAGCGCTCCAGCACGTGGCGGGCTCCGAGGCGGTGCAGGCCGTACATGACCACCCGGGAGCCGTCGAGCGGCGGCAGCGGGACCATGTTGAAGACGGCCAGCAGGACGTTGACGAAGACCGCGTTCATCAGCACCTCGACCCCGAGGTCGCCGGCCTGGAAGACCCCGGTGTGGATCAGGGCCGACAGCAGCAGGCTGAAGCCCAGGCCCAGGAGGAGGTTCATCCCCGGGCCGGCCAGGGCCACCAGGGCCCAGTCGCGGGCCGGGCGGCGCAGGCGGCGGACGTCCACCGGGACCGGTCGCGCCCCCCCGAACATCACCCCGCCGCTCATGTAGAGCAGGGCCGGCAGCAGGATGGTCATGAAGGGGTCGATGTGGGGCAGCGGATTGAGCGTGACCCGGCCCAATTGGCGGGCGGTCGGGTCGCCCAGGCGGTCGGCCACCCAGGCGTGGGCGGCCTCGTGGCTGGTGATCGAGAAGATCACCGCGACGATGGTTCCGATGGTGACGAAGTCCATGCGAGACGGGGCGGGGAGCCGGACGCGCGGCCCCTCGGCAGGGAACCGCGCCGGCTCACTACAATAAGACCCCCGGGCGGCGGCCTCTCGTCGGTTTTCCCCGTGGCCATGGCTGTCGATCGCAAACCCGCCCTGAAGCGCGGCCTCGAGGTGCTCCAGCTCGAGGCGGACGCCATCCGCACCCTCCAGAGCCGGCTCGGCGCCGACTTCGAGGAGGCGGTGGCCCGCGTCCTGGCCTGCCCCGGCACGGTCGTCCTGACCGGCATGGGCAAGGCCGGCCTGATCGGCCAGAAGATCTCGGCCACCCTGGCCTCGACCGGGACGCCGAGCCTCTGCCTCCACCCCGCCGAGGCCCTGCACGGGGACCTCGGCCGCGTCCGCGCCGGCGACCTCGTCCTGGCGCTGTCGAAGAGCGGCAAGACCCGCGAGCTGCTCCACCTGCTGCCGCCGCTCAAGGCGATCGGGGTGCAGGTGATCGCGATCACCGAGTCGGCCGCCTCGCCGCTGGCGCAGCACGCCGACCTGACCCTCGCGATGGGCCCGCTCGGCGAGGCCTGCCCGCTGGGCCTCGCGCCGACCGTGACCACCACCGCGATGCTGGCACTCGGCGACGCGCTCGCCATGGCCGTGCTCGAGGGGCGCGACTTCACGCGCGAGGAGTTCGCCGCCTTCCACCCCGCCGGCGACCTCGGCCGCAGCCTGATGAAGGTGGGCGAGATCATGCGCCGCGGGGAGGAGGTGCCGCTGCTGCGCTCGGGCGCCACGGTGCGCGAGGCGCTCGAGGTGATGACCGGCACCCCCGGCCGCCCCGGCGCGGCAGTGATCACCGACGCCGCCGGCGCGCTGCTCGGGATCTTCACCGACGGCGACCTGCGCCGCCTGGCCCGGGCCGGCAGCATCGCGCTCGACGCGCCGATCGACGGCGCGATGGTGCCCTCCCCGCGCTTCGTCCGCTCCGGCCAGCTGGTCGGCGAGGCGCTCCACCTCGTGCGCGACGCGCACGTCGACCAGCTCCCCGTGGTCGCCGACGAGGACCTGACCGTGGTCGGTCTGGTCGACGTCCAGGACCTGCTCGAGGTGCGGCTCTGAACTTCCCCCGCGAACTGCTCGACCGCGCCGCCCGCGTGCGGCTGCTCCTGTCCGACCTCGACGGGGTGTGGACCGACGGCCGCATCACGGTCCACGCGGACGGCAGCGAGAGCACGGCCTTCCACGTGCAGGACGGCTACGGCGTGGTGATGCTGCGCCGCGCCGGCATCGAGGTGGCGGTGATCACCGGGCGCCACAACCCGGCGGCGCGCGCGCGCGTCGAGAAGCTCGGCATCACCGAGCTGCGCATGGGCAGCTTCGAGAAGGGCCCGCTGGTCGAGGAGCTGATCCGCGAGCGCGGCCTGCTGCACGAGGAGGTCGCGGCGATCGGCGACGACCTGCCCGACCTCGACATGTTCGAGCGCGCCGGCCTGCGCTTCGCGCCGCCCGAGGGCGTGCCCGCGGTGCGCGCGGCCGCCGACTGGGTCACCCAGGCCCGCGCCGGCTTCGGCGCGCTGCGCGAGGTGGCCGACCTGCTGCTGCTGGCCCGCGGAGAGCACCCCGCCGCGCCGTGAACCGACTCCGCCGGCTCGCCCTGCTCGGCCTGCTCGCCGTCGTCACCGCCCTGGCCTACCGGGCCGTCACCGCCGAGCGCGGCGCCTTCTCCAGCCCCGCGCCGCCGCCCGGCTTCCAGCTGCCGGTCGAGGACTTCGGCCAGGTCGGCTTCGCGGTGCGCGGCCCGGTCCGCCTCACCCTCTACCGCGAGGGCGGCGCCGAGGACGGCGGACGCCTCGCCGTCCCGCGCATGCGCATCGACGGCCACGACCCGGAGCCGGTGGTCGGTGCCGACGGCGCACCCGAGGCCATGCGGCTGACGGACCTGCGCCTCGCCGCCCTCGACGAGGCCGGCGGCGCGCCGCGCTACCGCGTCGAGGCGCCGACCGCCTCGCTGCCCCTGGTCGCCGGCGCCGAGCGGCCGACCCCCGACCCCGACCGCGACTGGGAGCTGCGCTCGCCGCGCGTGCTGCTGCCCACACCGCACGGGCAGCTCGTGCTCGACATCGACGCCGCCAGCCTGGCCCCCGAGGAGGGCGTGGTGCGCGGCCGCGGCCCCTACGCGCTGCGCTCCGGCGACATGGTGTTCACCGGCGAGGACCTCTCGCTCGACCTCGGCACCGGGCGCATCGACTTCGCGCCCGAGAAGCCGCTGAGCTGGAGCTTCCCCGCCGCCGGCGGCCTGCTGCGCGGGACGACGGACGGCGGCGGCAGCCTGGTCGAGGAGGAGGGCGGCGTGCGCCGGCTCGTCCTCGGCGCGCGCGAGCGCTGCACCATGCTGCTGCCGAAGGAGTCCGGCCTGAGCGGCGAGTTCCGCTGCGGCGGCCTCGACTTCCGCCTCGCGCCGAGCAGCGGGGCGCAGGGCTGGGCGGTTCGCCGCGCCGTCGCCGAGGCGCCGAGCTCCTGGGTCGGCCAACTGCTCGACGGACGCGACTGCTCGACCTTCGGGCAGGAGGCGGTGTTCCTGTGGGACGAGACCGCGCTCGAGGGCATCCACCAGTCGGGGCCGCTGGCCGCCTTCCTCGGCGACCACCCGGACGGCAGCCGCGGCGGCTGGCTGACCGCCGACGGCGGCGCGCACCTCGACGCCACCGCGCGCTCCTTCCTCCTCTACGGCGGCGTCGGCGGCTGGTTCGCGCGCGGCTGGTTCCACGCCGACTCCTACTACGGCGACGACCGCGCGTGGACCGCGCGCGGCGACGTCAGCCTGGCCGACGGCATCGTGCTCAGCGACCGCTTCGAGGTCGCTCCCAACGGCAGCATGCTGGCCGAAGGGACCGCGGTCTTCCGCCCCGATCCGCAGCTGGCCATCGCCGCGCCGCGGCTGCTGCTCACCGCGCCCGACCCGCTGAAGCCGGACTTCCGCCACTTCCACGCCGAGGGCGGCGTGGTCACGCACCTCGCCCTGCAGGACCGCCCGGCGGTGCTGCGCAGCCGGCTGCTCGACGCCTCCGGCCAGCTCGAGGTGCCCGACTTCCGCGCCGAGGAGGCCGCCGCGCCCCGCTCCGGAGAGACCGCCGCGCGCATCCGCGACGCGCGCCTCGACGCGCGCCACGAGATCGTGATCGAGCAGGAGGGCGCCCGCTTCACCGGAACGCACTTCGCCGCCCACGGCACCGAGGACCTCGAGCTGCGCGGCGAACCCGCCCGCGCGGAGCTGTTCCGCACCGGCGAGGACGGGGAGCCCGCGGGCTCGGCCACGGCCGAGGCCGCGCGCCTCGTGCTGCAGGGCACGGAGATCCTCCCGGTGGGCGACCCCGTGCTGCGCTTCCCCGCCGGCGAGCTCGGCCTGGCCGGCGACGAGGTCGAGCTGCGCTCCTCGCGCATGCGCTTCCAGCAGGACGGCTCCCGCGGCGCGCTGACCGGCGACGTGCGCGCGCGCGGCGGCCTCGAGCTCGACGCGTGGTCGGTGGTGTGGGCGCCCGGCGAGGACGGCGCGCCGGTGTTCGTGTTCGAGCCCGGGACGGGACAGCGCGTGCGGGTGCGCGGCGAGCTGCTCCCCTCGCCGGACGCCGCGCCGGGCAGCGCCGGACAGCGCTTCGACTTCGCCGCGCGCGAGGTGCGCGTCCTGCCCGAGCAGCAGCTCGGCCTGCTCGACCGCGAGGCCGAGATGCGCGTCGAGCTCGCGCCCGACCGCCCCGGCGACGACCCCGGCGAGCTGGTGGTGCGCGGCCGGCACGCCGAGATCACCCCCGACGGCGGCCTGTTCCGCGAGAACTCCACCCTCGAACTCGACCGCCCGAGCGGACGCGTCGAGGCCGGCGCCGACCGCATCCGCTGGGAGCGTGGCGACGAGGTGACCACGATCACCCTGGAGGGCAACCGCCCCTGGCTGCGCGCCGGCGGGCTCGAGGCCGCTGCGGAGCGCCTGCGCCTCGTCCAGCCGCGCGAGAGCGAGCGCGGCGCCGAGCTCGAGCTGATCGGCAGCGCCGAGCGGCCGGCGCGCCTGCAGCTGGCCAACGGCCAGGTCCTCGTCGGGGAGCGGCTGCGCTACAACTTCCGCACGCGGCTCTACGACATGAGCAGCGGCAGCCTGGGCAACGCGGACGACCGCCCGTGATCAGCATCCTCCTCCTCGCCGCGCTGCCCTCCGCGCAGCAGGAGCCGGCTCCGCCCCAGGTGGAGGCGCGCTGGAGCGAGCTGCGCTCCGCCGAGGAGGAGGACGTCGTCGTCTACCGCTTCCGCGACCTCGAGGCGCGGATCCCCGGCGACGAAGCGGCCGGCCTGGCCGCCTCCGAGCTGCGCGCCGCCGACCTCGAGCTGCGCTTCGACCGGATGGGCTACCGCGCGCTGGCCGGCGACGCCGAGGCCGCCGCCGAGTGGCGCCTGCGCCCCGCCCTGCCGCGCCCCGAGCCGCGCGGGCCGCTCGCCGCGCTGTGGAGCGAGCGCCTCCTCGGCGTGCTCGGCCTGCCCGACGAGGCCGGCACCGCGCTGCAGTCGGTGCGCATGGCCGGAGAGGTGGTCCTGGTCACCCGCGAGGTCGTGCTGCGCTGCGACCAGTTCGACTCGATCCTCGCCGAGGGCACGACCCGGATCACCGCGGCCGACCTCATGCTGCCGCCCGGCTACGGACCGAACGGCTGGCCGCTGCGGCTGCTCGCCGACGAGCTGGTCGAGGCGCCGGACGGCCGCCTCGAGGCGCGGCAGGCGATCCTCAGCACCTGCGACGCCGAGGCCCCGCACTTCGCCCTCGAGGTCGAGCGGTTGCGCGGCGTGCCGGACGGTCCCACCGGCTACCGCTGGGCGCCCGAGGGCGGCTGGCTGCAGATCGGCGGCCACCGCCTCGCGCCGCTGCCGACCCCGGACTTCGGCGCCGGCGAGGGCGACAGCCTGCTCAGCCTGCACGGGGTCCGCCTGGGCTCGAACGCGCGCGACGGCCAGTCCCTCGAGCTCGACCTGCGCGGCGGCACCGACGTGGACGAGGAGGGCAGGCTCGACTGGCGGCTGCTGCCCGGCGTGCGCACGCGGCGCGGCGTCCCCCTCGGCGCCGAGCTCGGCCTGAGCCTGCCCGGCTACCGCGGCGACTGGGAGCTGTTCTTCCTGCAGGACGGCGGGGAGGACCGCCACCGCTTCTCCGACCGCGTCGCGCGCGCGGACGACACGCGCACCCGCGCCCGCCTGTGGAACCGCTTCGAGCTCGACCCGGCCTGGCGCCTCGACGTCGACGTGGCGCTGACCAGCGACGTGCTCGTCGACCCCGAGTTCTTCGAGGAGCGCTGGCGCGAGCAGGAGGACACCCTCAGCGAGGTCTACCTGCGGCGCGACGCCGGCGGCCGCACCTTCTTCGACGCGCGGGTCGAGGCTTCGCTCGACGACGCCGCCTTCGCCCCGCTCGAGGGCTTCGGCCCTGCCGGCGGAACCCCGCCCGGCTACACCGAGTCGCTGCCGGTGCTGCGCTGGCAGGCCTACCCGACCACGCTCCTCACCCTGCCGGCCGGCGTGCTCGGCGGCGCGGACGGCCGCATGCCACTGCAGTTCGCCACCGGCGCCGAGCTCGGCCGGCTGCGCTGGCGCGAGCGCGACCTGCTCGCCCCGCCCGGCGCGCCCCCCTTCGCCAGCAGCCCGGACGCCACCCGCGACCGCGTGCGGGCCTGGGCCGAGGTGGCCGCGCCGATCCACCTGAGCGGCTTCTACATCCGCCCGGCCGCCCGCCTGCAGGGCCTGGCCTACGACGCCGACCGCAGCGGCAGCGGCGACGCCGACCGGCGCTTCGCCGAGGCCTCGGTCGAGGTCGGCACCCTGTTCCTCAAGGACTGGAGCCACGGCTGGCAGCACCGCGTGCTGCCGGTGGCCCGCTACCGGCACCTCGACGTCGCCGGCACGACCCCGGGGCGCCTGGTCGGCTTCGACGAGTGGGACGCGCTCGAATCGGGCGAGGCCGTCGAGCTGGCGCTGCGCCAGGAGTGGATCGCCCCGGGCGGAGACACCTGGGCCGACATCGAGCTGCGCCTGCCCTGGTACCCCGACCCGGACCAGCCCCTGCTCGACCCGGTCTTCCCGCGCCGCCGCGCCGGCGAGGCGGCCGAGTCCTGGGGGCCGGCCGAGCTGCGCGCGACCTGGATCCCCGGCGTCCACGGCGACACCCTGACCGGGGTGCGGGCCGAGGCGCGCGTCCGCCAGGACCTCCACACCGGCCGCTGGGTGGAGCAGTTCGCCCGCCTCCAGGTCCAGCCCCACGACCGCCTCGCCTACGGCCTCGGCTTCCGCAAGGTGGACGGGCTGCTCAGCCAGGCCGAGGCCACCCTCGACTGGCGGGTCAGCGACGACTGGGGCGTGCGCTTCGTGCAGCCCTACAACTTCGTCCCGGGAGCCTCCAAGCGCTCGGAGCTGGCCGTGCGCCGCTACGGCCACGACTTCGTCTTCGAGTTCGGCGTGGAGCGCGACCAGGCCAGCGGCCAGAGCGGGGTCTTCTTCCAGCTCGTGCCGCGCTTCCTGGTCGACCGCGGGCCGGGCGCCGCAGGGTCTAGAATGTGAGCGTGTTCGCCATCCTCCCTTCCGGCAGCGAGCTCCTGCTCGCCCTGGTCGTCGGCCTGCTGCTGTTCGGCGGCAAGCTGCCGGAGGTGGCCAAGGACATCGGGCGCACCTTCTTCAAGCTGAAGCGCTCGGTGAACGACCTGCGCCGCGAGACCGGCATCGACCAGACGCTGCGCGACCTGCGCCGCGAGGTCGAGCAGGCCAAGCCGGTGGTCGACCTGAACGCGCCGCCCTACCAGCCGTGGCCGGGCGACCGCCGCGAGAAGGGCGACGACGAGGCGCAGGTGACCGCGCCGGAGACCGACGCCGACGGCGTGGCGGCCGAGGAGGGCGGCGAGCCCGGGGACGGTCCGCACGCCGAAGAAGCCGACGACGGCCCGGTCGAGCGCAGCAGCTCGCCGACGCGGCCGCGGCGACCGCGCCAGGAGGACTGAGGCCTCACAGGCGGTCGATCATGCCGCTGACCGAGCACGGCTTCGTGCGCGAGTCGAGCTGCGGCAGGATGAGCCGCTCCATCGCCGTGCGGCAGGCGCCGCGCGAGCCGGGGATGACGAAGACCACGGTGCGGGCGATGACGCCGGCGGTGGCGCGCGACTCGAGGGTCGCGGTGCCGATCTCCTCCCAGCTCAGCATGCGGAACAGCTCGCCGAAGCCGGGCATGCGCTTGTCGAACAGCGGCTCGACCGCCTCGGGCGTCACGTCGCGGGCGAACAGCCCGGTGCCACCGGTGACGATGACGGCGTGCACGCGCTCGTCGGCGCACCAGCCCTGCACCTTCGCGCGGATCGCCTCGACCTCGTCGCGCACCAGGTCGCGCTCGACCAGGACGTGGCCGGCCTCGGCCGCGCGCTCGGCGAGGTAGGCGCCGGAGGCGTCGGACTGGAGGTCGCGCGTGTCGGACACCGCGAGCACGCAGAGGCCGAGGGGTCGGAAGGCGCGCTCGCCGTGGTCGTGCGCGCGGGCGGGTTCGGGTTCGGGGCTCATCTCAGGTGTCGGTCGATCGCGGCCTGGACGTTCTTGAAGTGGAGCTTGGCCACGCGGCCGAGCTGCTCGGGGCCGTGGATCTCGAGGAACTCGCGCAGCGCCGGCGGCACCGGCGAGCCGCTGCCGCGCGGCAGGTCGATCGCCATCACCTCGCCGAGGTGCTCGAGGTTCTCGAGGAAGCGGTCGCGGGCGAGGACCGAGGCGCCGGCCACCGCGGGGTGGACCTCGGCGCGCGGCAGCTCGTGCACGCGCGCGCCGGGGGCGACCCGCGCGAGGTGGCGCCGCACCGGCGAGTCGGCGCCGAAGCGGTCGACCACGAAGCTGCGGATGCCGGTCTCGCCGCTGACCTCGAGCAGGACCTCGGCGTGCAGCTCGACGAGCAGCTTGTTCACGTTGCCGCCGTGGTCGCGGTGGCGCTGGTTGTACTCGTCCGGGTCGAGCACCCGCTCGGCGTGCGGGAACTCCCGCCGCAGCCAGGTCGCCAGCGTGCGCACCCGCGTGTCGGTGATCTTCTTCGAGTCGGTCACGCCGGCCTCGCGCAGCTCCTCGGCGCGGCCCTCCGGCACGGCGAGGGCGCAGACCACGAGTGCGCCGAAGGTGTCGCCCTTGCCGGCCTCGTCCGAGCCCACGGCGACCGCGGGCAGCTCGGCGAGCCGCTGGGCCTCCTCCATCTCACGCTTCTTCTGGCCGTTGCCGTTGCCGTTGCCGTTCTTGGACTGGGCGCGGCGCAGCGCGGCCTCGCCGAGGAAGCGGTCGACCCAGGACTCGACCGCCGTGCCCTGGACGACCAGCTTGCCGCTCTCGTAGAGCGTGGCGACCACGCCCTGCCCGCGCGCCTGGTAGCGCGCGTGCTGCACGTGGCGGAACTCGTAGCCGGACTGGTTGAGGGCGTCGGCCAGCTGCTGGCCGGTCTCCACGCCGACCTGGAGGACCAGGGTGCCGGCGCTCACGCCGCCCCTCCCACCACGCCGGGCCTTCCGGTCCAGCGCAGCAGCTCGGCGGCGGCGCGGCGGTGCGAGGCGGCGAAGCGCTCGACGAGGGACGCGCGGGATTCCTCCATGCGGGCATCCTCGCGCAGCGCCTCGCGCGGCACGAGCAGGTCCTCGTCGTAGGCGACCACGACGCGCGCGAAGGGCTTCGGCAGGATCATGCGGTCCCAGGAGCCGGCGCGCCAGGCGCGCGAGGCGGCGAAGCCGGTGGCGACGACCGGGCGGCCGGTCGAGGCGGCGAGGAAGAGCACGCCGTCGGCCACTCCGTGCGCCGGGCCGCGCGGCCCGTCCGGAGTCAGCACCAGTCCGGCGGCGTCCTTCGCCGCGCGCAGCATCTCGCGCAGCGCGCGCACACCGCCGCGCGTGCTCGAGCCGCGCGCCGTGCGGTACCCGAGCCGCTCGACGATGCGCGTGATCAGCTCACCGTCGTGGTGGCTGCTGATCATCACGGTCAGGCCGCGGTGGCGGTGCAGCGCCACGCCGGCCGGGATGCTCTCGTGCCACAGCCCGAAGCAGAGCGCGCGGCCGGAGTCGAGGCTCTCGGCGGCGCCGAGGCGGCGCACCCGCCAGGTGGCGGCCAGCCCGCGCAGCAGCCAGGGGCCGAGCGTGACGGCGAGCGCCAGGCTCAGCTTGCGGGAGATCCGCTTGGCGAGCGGTCGCGGCTTCTCGCTCAAAACTCTTCTTCGTCCCAGTCGTCCCAGGGTTCGGCGTCCTCGTCGCCGCCGGCAGGCCCCTTTTCTACTCGCTGCCACTGCCCGGTTGCCAGGACCGGATCGAGATCCTCGACGCGGTCCTCCCGCTCCCAGCGCTCCTCGAGCTCCTCGCGGCGGCGCCGGCGCGTGGCGCGCACGATCGGGAAGGCCAGCACCATGAACAGCGCCAGGCCGAGGAAGAGCTGCGGGTAGATCTCGCCGAGCAGGCCGGAGGCGTTGACCAGCTCCTGCCGCATCGCCTCCTCGTGGCCGACGATGCCCTCGCCGGTGGTCTCGATCAGCGCCGCGTCGAGCGAGGCGCCGGAGCGGACCAGGGCGAGGGTCTGCTGCAGGGCGGGCAGGCCGTGCTGGCGCACGAGCCGCGAGACGAAGCGTTCGCCCAGGGCGTAGCCGATCGCGGCGCGCGCCGGGCTGTCGGGGAAGCCGTCGCGGTACTCGGACAGGCGCTCGAGGTCGCCCAGCACCGCGCGCCAGGAGAGCGAGACGCCCATCTCGCCGAGGTAGACCTCGCCGGCGAAGACCTCGGCGCAGCCCTCGTGGAACCAGGCCGGCAGGCGCTCCCAGGCCGCCGGACCGAGGTCGGCCATGGCGAGGTGCATCAGCTCGTGGCGGACCGTCGAGAACAGTCGCGCCTCCGAGCCGGCCACCTCGGTGGCGATGATCAGGCGCCGCTCGGAGGGGACGGCGACGGCGGCGTACCAGGCCGGCACGCCGTCGAGGCGCAGGGCGCGGGCCAGATCGTCGCGGTCGGCCACCCACTCGACGCGGAAGGGGCGCGGGTCGGCCGGGAGCGTGGTCCATTCACGCGCCTCGACGAGGAGCCGCGCCACCTCGGGCTCGTAGCGCTCGGCGAGGTGGGCGAGCCCGTCAGGGGCGGTCCAGGTGAAGCCCGGGCCCTGGCCGGACTGCTGCGGCGCCGCGGCACGAAGCAGCGGCGCTCCCGGCAGAGCCAGGAGCGCCGCGCAGAGGAGCCGGACCAGGAAGGTCCTAGTCAAGCTTCAGGTCGTCGCCCGCGCCACCTTCGTCGGTGCCGTTCGGGCCGACGGAGTAGAGGGTGTAGCCCTCCCCCTCCTTCTTGTAGACGAAGGCGTTGCCCCAGGCGTCGGCGACGATGCCGAGGTCGCGGTCGGCGAGGAAGCCGTCCTCCCAGTCCTGCTGCGGCTGCAGCAGGTCGGACAGGCTGGCCGGGTAGCTGCCGTTCACCGCGGAGTAGAGCATGAGCCCGGTGTCGAGGCGCATCAGCTCGGCGAGGGTGGCGTCGCCGCCGTCGTGCTGGTGGTCACCTACGACCGGCTCCTCGACGACCTCCCACTCCTCGTAGGCCTGCGCCTCGTCCATCACCATCGCCTGCTGCGTGGTGAGGCCGGCGAACATCGCGCCGCCGGCCAGGGCGAAGACCATCAGCTCGCCGGCGCCCATGCTGCCGACCGCCTTCTGGCGCATCATGCCGTCGGCGTACCAGGCGTAGGACTCGGAGGTCCGCAGGTGCTTGGTGAAGCTGTCCGGGCCGGGCATCTTGTCGAGGTCGAGCGGCATCTCGTCGCCGGCCTGCGCGGCGATCATCGGCAGGAAGCCCTGCGCGGTGGTGATCATGCCGCCGACGAAGGGGCGCGGGTCGCTCCACGCGAGCATGCCGGAGCTGGCCGGGACGCGGCCGAGGAAGTCGGCGGCCTCCGGGTTGGACAGGATGTTCTCCGCGGGCTTGGTCACGCCGCTCTTCATCGCCTTGCGCACCGGCGACGAGCCGTTCATGGACATCACCATCCAGCCGTCGTCGGTGATGCCGAAGGCCGGCTGCGGGAGCATGCTGGCGGCCATCGTCATCTGCATCTGCACCTCGGGGGGCAGCGGCAGCGCGGCCAGGTTGAAGCGCACCTGGTAGTACTCGCCGATCTTGACGGTGGTCCAGTTGCCCTCGGCGTCCTTCTGGCGGTCGGTCGCGTTCTTCACCTCGAGGCTGACGAGCTCGACCTCCTCGAGGGCCTGCGAGATCATCGGCATCAGCTCGCCCATCATGGCGCGCACGGCCGCGACGTCGCGGACGCGGACGAAGGTCGCGCCCTCGCCGCCGCCGCCCGTCATGCTGAACTCGGCCTTGGACCACGAGAAGGACTCGGGGCCGATCGCGGCGACCGCCTTGCCGAACTCCTCGCGCTTCGACTCGAAGTACTTGACCGGCTCCGGCAGCTGCACGTCGCCCTCGGCGGCGCCGGGCATGGCGACCGCCATCAGCTGGTCGAACATGCCGGTCAGCTCGTTCCACATGCCGGCGTAGTTCGTGCTGCCGATCGAGAACTGGGTGGCGTTGGCCGGGACGTACTCGGCCAGCGACTTGTCGGCCGGCGGGCCGCCCTTCATCGCGACGCCGACCAGGCCGGTCGGGCCGCCCTCGGCGAAGGTCATGGCGATCTCGCTGGTGCTGTCGCCGTTGGTCCAGCCGCTGGACATGCCGAAGCTGCCGAGCGAGTTCATGCCGAGCCCGTTCATGAGCATCGGCACCATCATCTGCAGCTCCATCTCCCCGCTCATCGCGAGCGCCGCGTTCATCAGGCCGAACAGCTTCTCGTAGTCGACGAACATGAACATGTGGCTGGCGCCGAGCGTGTTGCGGCTGGCGACGTAGCGCGGGTTGTCGACCAGGTGGTCGGTCACCGTCATGCCCTTCTTGGCCATCAGCTTGATGCTGCCGCCGGTCAGGGTGATGTCGACCGTGCCGACGCCGTCGTCCAGACGCAGGGCGTTCTCCCCCACCTCGAAGCCCTGGCCGGCCAGCATGCCGCCGAGCATGCCGAACACGGAGGCGGCGACCTGCGGGTCCTTCATCTGGAGGTGGGCGCCGATCACCATGTCCGGGCCGGTGGCGGAGATCTCGCCGATGGCGAAGCCGACCTCGAGGCGGCCGTAGGCGCTCAGGTCGAGCAGCTCGGGCGGCATGCCCATGGCGGACAGCTGGCCCTTGCCGCTGGCGATCCCGCCGCTGATCATCGGCAGGACCGGCTCGAGGAAGGCCTGCATGGCCTCGTCGCTCCAGATCCGGCCCATCGAGGACGAGGCGAAGCCCTGCCCGAAGGCCTGGACGTCGGGGATCTCGAAGTAGAGCGCCGTCTGCCCGGGCAGCTCGTCGGCCAGGGTCTGCTGGGCCGGAGCGAGGGGCGCGAAGAGGCCCGCCAGGAGGAGGATGGGGAGAGTTCGGTTCATCATTTCGCGATTTCGCGTCGCCTGGACGCAGGGTGGCTGCATCCTACGCCCGAGCATTCCATTGTGGGGATCGCTTTTCGTGGATAAACTCCGCCGTCCGCGCGCCTGGACGGCCCGGCGACACCGTGGAGGTCCGATGTCTTCGAAGACCCTCTCCCTTCTTCTCGTCCTGCCCTGGGTCACCCTCGGCTGCCAGCTCCCCGAGTCCACGACCGCGTCGGCGGCGGTGAGCTACTGGGACGACGTCCCGGTGCCGCAGGGCTTCGAGCCGGTGCGCACCCAGCCGGCCGAGGCCTCGCTCCAGGTCGGAGAGTTCCGCCACGGCGACTACCGCTACCAGGGCATCGGCACGGCCGACCAGGTGTGGCACTACTTCGCCGAGCGGCTGCCCCTCCACGGCTGGGAAGCCGGTCCCGGGCAGGGTGCCTGGGCGAAGGGCCCCTCGCGCCTCCAGATCTCCGTAACCACCAGCACGGAAAAGACTTCCGACGGCTTCCACAAGGTCTTCATCGACCTGCGGATGCGCTCGCAACGCTGATCAGCTGCTGACATGAACGCCTCGAACCCGACCCCGCGCACCGCGCCGGGAAGCCACAACCCCGATTTCAGCCCCGAGAACCCGGCCATCAGCTGGGCTAAGGAGAACAAGGGCTACCTGACCTTCCTGATCCTCGCGCTGACCCTGGGTTCGGCCTTCAACTACTACTGGCCGCGCCACCAGCAGCAGAGCTTGTCGACCTCCTGGGGACTGTTCCAGGAGCTGACCGCCGATCCGGCCAACTTCAGCGGCGAGAAGGTCGGCGAAACCCTGGCGCGCGCACGGGAGGATGCCCGGACCTTCCCCTGGGTCGTCCACACCGGGGTGACCGCCGCCATCCAGGCCAAGGACGAGCAGGCCCTGGGGATCCTCAAGGGAGAGCTCGAGGCCCTCGCCAAGGACCCCGAACTCGCCGGCTACCGGCTGGTCGGCGACAACGGCCCCGAATCGGTCTTCGCCTACTCGCTGGCTCGGGTCCAGCAGGCCATGAGCCCCGACGCGGAGCGCAGCTACGCCAACCCGGAGCCCTCCGGAACCCGCGTCAAGTTCACCCTAACTGCCAACGAAAGCGACACTTACGAGTTCGAAGCGGCGCTCTACCCGGAAGCTGCGCCGCAAGCCTGCGAGCGGTTCCTGGCCGCCCTGGGAGCGGGACGCCTGGCCGGCGCCCCGGGTCTCCGCCAGGGCTCCTTCGGCTTCAAGTTCACCGGCAAGGCGGATGAGTCCGCCGAGGAGGTCGAGCCGCTGATGGTCGAGCGGAGCTTCGGCTACTTCCACCTGCCGGGAGCCCTGACCCTCGTCCAGACCCCCGGTGAGGTCGGCCAGATGGCCGAGGACACCTTCGAACTGACCATCGCTGCCGCCCCCCACCTGGACGGTCAGACCACGGTGTTCGGCATGATCACCAGCGGCCTCGAGCAACTCGAGGCTCTCCAGTACGCCGGCCCGGACACTCCGGACGCCATCGACGGCATGATCCTGACCTCGATCGAGGTCGTGGAGTAAGCCCCGCCCCACTGGACAAGGAAAGGCCCGGCCGTACGGCCGGGCCTTTCTGTTTCTCCGGGGGGCGTAGCTCAGCCCTCGAGCAGCTCGTCCACCTCGTTCTGCAGGCCCAGCGACTGGGAGAGCCGGTCCAACTCGTCCAGGTCCTGGAAGTGGAGGACCACCCGGCCACCGCCTTGGCGCCGCAAACGGACTTCGGTCCGGAGACCGATGCCTCGCGTCATCCGCTCCTGCAGATCGGACACCCAGGAGGGCTGACGCGGACGCGCTTGGTGGGCAGGCTTCACCTTGCCCTCCGCAGCGGCCTTGCAGGCGGCT
Organism: uncultured Planctomycetales bacterium; assembly: GCA_964342475.1. Classification (GTDB taxonomy): domain Bacteria; phylum Planctomycetota; class UBA1135; order UBA1135; family UBA1135; genus J029. Next base: position 153,877 of record CAYFGE010000002.1, on the reverse strand, counting down.
TCCGCCTGGCGCACCGACCATTCCTCCGCCACCATGCGGCGGAACATCTCGGCCTGGGCCGGCATCCCGTTCAGGCGGAGCAGCGCGCGGGCGTGTCCCGCCGAGATCGTTTCACGTGAAACAGCGTCCTGCAGCTCCTGCGGCAGATCGAGCAGCCGGACGAGGTTGGCGATGGTCGAGCGCTCGAAGCCAAGTCCTTGGGCGACCTGCTCCTGGGTCAGCTCGTAGTCCTCGAGGAGGCGCTGGCAGGCCTGGGCCCGCTCGATCGGATCCAAGTCCTCGCGCTGCACGTTCTCGATCAGCGCCAGCTCCAGCCGCTCGGCATCCGAGCGGGTTGCTTCCCGGACGAGGACCGGGACGCTCTTCAGGCCTGCGAGTTGGGCGGCGCGCCAGCGGCGCTCGCCGGCCAGGATCTCGTACCGGTCGCCGTCGAGGGCTGTGACCACGATCGGCTGCATGATCCCGTGCTTCCGGATCGACTCCGCCAGGCGCTGGATGCCACGCTCGAGATCCTTGCGCGGCTGCACCCGGTTCGGGCTCAGGTTTCCGGTCGGCACCCAGCTGGCGCCGCCCACCGGAGCGCTCTCCTTGGCGTGTTGGTTGGAGAGGAGGCTGTCGAGTCCCTTGCCGAGCTTGCGTGAGGCCATGAATCTTCCTTAGTCTCTGGGTCCGGAGGCGAACGTAGCCTACCGGTGGAAGGGATCCGTTCCAAGCATGAGCGAACCGCGCACCATCGCGATCCTAGGCGACCTGCACGCCAACCTCTCCGCACTGGAGGCCGTGATGGCCGTCCTCGAGCGAGAGGAGGTGACCGAAGTCTATTGTGTGGGGGATGTTGTGGGATACGGCGCACGCCCGAACGAGGTCGTGGACTTCCTCCGCGAGCGAGGCATCCGCTCCGTGGCCGGCAACCACGACTGGGCCCTCCTCGGCAAGATCGACGTCCAGTACTTCAATCCCTACGCCCAGGCCGCGCTCGAGTGGACCAAGCAGCAGTTGAGGGAGGACAACCTGGACTTCCTGGCCGACCTGCCCTTGCGCATCGACGAGCCGGGGTTCTGCATCTTCCACGGCACCCTGCCCGATCCGGAGGCCTTCAACTACCTCCAGAGCTTCCCGGCCGCGCGGGCCTCCCTGGGCGACTTCGAGGCCGAGATCGGCTTCTGCGGCCACACCCATGTCCCGATGAACTTCATCGAGAGACCTGCCGAGCCGGAGCTCGAGTGGCACTTCCAGGACGACTGGCGCCTCCAGGAGGGGCAACGGGCGGTGGTCAACGTGGGCAGCGTCGGGCAGCCGCGGGACGAGAACCCCCAATCACCGGTCTGCCTCTATGACTTGGCCGCCAAGAGGGTTCGGTTGCTCCGGACGCCCTACGACATCGCCCAGGAGCAGGGCCTCATCCGCAAGGCCGGCCTCCCCGCGATCCTGGGGGACCGCTTGGTACACGGCATCTGAACCGACGGCTCAGCCTCGCGCGAGGTAAGCCAGGCGCTCCGGCAGCCGGTCCAAGCCCTTCTCGCCGAGATCGGCCTCGAAGAGACCCGCCAGGTCGGTGAGGACGTCCGGCGGCCCGTAGAAGCGGATCTTCTTCACGCTCGGGTGGCTGCCGGCCAGGACGAGGAGCTGCATGATGCTCGCGGCCGAGCAGCGCTCCCCCTCGATCTCGGCCTCGGCCGAGGCCTGGTGGTGGTTCACGATCGACACGATCAGGGTGATCGGGCGGGCGTGGAGGCTGACCCCGTCCGGCACACGCAACTCCTTGCTGCAGCGTTGGCTGAGCTCGTCGAGCAGTTCCTGGGCGACCGGGGCGGTGCGGGTGAGGGCCTCGTAGGCCGTCATCACGCACTGGTTGACCACGATGTCGAGGAAGCGGGGGAGCGCGATCAGCGGCTCGCCGTCCGGACCCACGCGGTCGTCGAGGCGGTGGCGTTCGTAGAGGTGGACCAGGGCCGTCACCGACTCGAACAGGTGGAAGGCGACGCTGGCGGCGGCACGCACGGAGCGCAGGGCCGGGTGCTTCTCCTCCTCACCGGTCGCGGCGACCAGACTGTCGTAAGTGCTTTGCAGGTTGTGCAGTCGGGCCTCGAAGCGGCGGCTCTGGGCCTCGGTGCAGTGCATCGCCACGATGCGCTGGAGCTGCTCGAGCTCCTTCGCCCGGGCCGGCTCGGTCCGCTCCATGTGCTTGACCAGGCGGAGGAAGCGCGAGACCACCTGGGCCGCATCGGAACTGTGGTCCTCGCCGTCGGAACCCGCCTCGCCCTTGTCGCGCGGCAGCCGCACCATGTCGCCCGCAGCGCTCAGCGAGTCCATCCGCAGAACCCCGTCGGGCCAGGCCATGCCGACCTGCTCCCAGGTCTCGCGCAGGGCGCCGAGGGTGCGCAGGATCATCTCACCCAGGCTCAGGGCACTCTCCCTAACCCGTTTTCCAAGAACCTCTTCCGTCCATTTCGTCGAGCCCGTCGCGTACTGGGGGAGGCGGGCGTCGAGGTGGACCAGGCTGCTCATCGCCACCGCCAGCCAGCGCCCGACCGCCACCAGCTCGCGGACCGGGAAGAAGACCCGGTTCTCGCGCGCGGCGTAGTCGTCGAGGAAGGTCTCGAGGTCGGTGGTGGACTGGTAGAGGTGGTAGAGCTGCCGCTGGTTCCACTGCTCGGGGTTGAGCTCGAGGAGGCCGTTGGCCAGCTTCAGGAAGTCCTGGGCTTGGCTGGCGAGGAGCGGCTTGAACTCCTCGACCGTGATCACGCGCCGGTTGCGGCGCCGCTCGGTCCACGCGGATGAAGGTTCCATGTCCAGGGAAGGGGCCCCGGATTCTACCCGGTGGGGCGGGGGTGGGGGGGCCGGTTCCCTGCACCCGATGACCGGATTTCCACGCGAGAAAGGACTCATGGACCCGGAATACGAAGCCGCAAAGAGCGAGGAGGGAACGAAGCCCTCTTTGCCCCCGTCCTACTTGCTGGAGGAAAGAACCATCGCATCCGACCGCTGCCTCGAGACCTACCTCAGGGACATCGACCAGGTGCCCCTGCTGACCGCGGAGGAGGAGGTCGCCCTCGGCCGCCGCGTGCAGCAGGGAGACGACCGCGCCCGCGAACACATGATCCGCGCCAACCTGCGGCTCGTGGTGAGCGTGGCCAAGCGCTTCACCGGCCGAGGCCTGAGCCTCCCCGACCTGATCGCCGAGGGGAACCTCGGCCTGCTCAAGGGGATCGAGAAGTTCGACCCCGAAGCGGGCTTCCGCTTCTCGACCTACGCCACCTGGTGGATCCAGCAGACGATCCGTCGCGCGCTGATCAACCAGGCCAAGACCGTGCGGGTTCCTTCCTACATGGTGGAGATCCTGAGCAAGTGGCGCCGCGTGTCGAACGAGATGGAGAACTCGCTCGGCCGCAAGCCGACCGCGCAGGAGATCGCCGACCAGCTCGGCCTGTCCGCCGCCAACCTGCGCGTGGTGAAGCAGGCGTTGAACACGAACTCGTCCTCGGGCACGGGTGACGAGCTGCTCAACAACATCTCGGAAGACCACCCCGGCGTCGCCGCCGAGCGGCTGACGCCCGACGAGATCGCGCTCAAGAAGGACGCCCTGCAGACCCTGCGGGATATCCTGGAGCTGATCGACCGGCGTGAAGCCTCCGTGCTGCGCATGCGCTACGGCATCGAGGGCGAAGAACCCGCGACCCTCGAGCAGATCGCCAAGGCGCTCGGCATCTCGCGCGAACGCGTGCGCCAGGTCGAACGCGAAGCCTTGCGCAAGCTGCACGCCTACGTGGTCGAAGGTGTCCCTCCCGAGCAGATCCTGCCGAACCTCGCTCCCGCCTCCGGGCGGGGCAAGGACCGCCGACCGGCCTGACGCCGCGGTCGCGACGACCCCGCGTTCCTCGCTCGAGGAGCGCGGGGTCTCCTTGTACGTGCACCTGCCCTTCTGCGTGTCGAAGTGCCGCTACTGCGACTTCAACTCGTGGGCCTGGACCGGGCAGGACCTCGCGCGCCACGTCGACGCGGTGCTGCGCGAGGCCGAGCTGCGCGCCGCCGGCCTCCGGCCGCAGACGGTCTTCCTCGGCGGCGGCACCCCGACGCTGCTGCCGCCGGCCGAGCTCGCCCGCCTGCTCGACGGCCTGCACGCGGTCAGCGGCTTCCGCGACACGGCGCGCGAGACCACGCTCGAGGCCAACCCCGAGTCGCTCGACGCGGAGACGGCGGCCGCCGCGCGCGAGCACGGCGCCGACCGCGTGTCGATCGGCGTGCAGTCGCTGCGCCCCGAAGTGCTGCAGGCCTACGACCGCGCGCACGACCCCGAGCAGGCGCTGGACGCCTTCGCCGCCGCGCGCGCCGCGGGCTTCGCCCGCGTCAACCTCGACCTGATCTTCGCCTTCCCCGGCCAGGACCCGGCCGCGTGGCACGACGACCTCGCGCGGGTCCTCGCCCTCGCCCCCGAGCACCTGTCCTGCTACGAGCTCAGCTTCGAGCCCGGCACCGCGCTGACGCGGCTGCGCGACGCCGGCCGCTTCCCGCCGGCCGACGAGGCCGAGCTGCGCCTCGAGCTCTTCGAGGGCACCCGCGCGCAGTGTTCGGCGGCCGGCCTCGAGCGCTACGAGGTGTCGAACTTCGCGCGGCCGGGCGAGGCCTGCCTGCACAACCTGGCCTACTGGCGCAACCTCGACTACGTGGGCATCGGCGCCGGCGCCGGCTCGTGGCGGCACGGCGTGCGCAGCCGCAACCTGGCCGCGCCCGAGGCCTACGAAGCGGCGCTGGCCCGCGGCGAGGACCCGGTGGAGGAGCGCGAGTCCCCGGACACGCGCACCGCCGCCTTCGACTGCCTGATGATGGGCCTGCGGCTCGAGCACGAGGGAGTCTCGCTCGCCCGGGTCGCGCGCGTCGCCGGCGCCGACCCCTTCCGCCTCTGGCCGCGCGAGCTCGCGCAGGCGCTGGACGACGGCCTGCTGGAACGCGACGGCGACCGCCTGCGCGCGACCCCGGCCGGCTTCGTGCTCCTCGACAGCGTGCTCGAGCGACTGCTGCCCGGCACGCCGGTATGATTCGCCCCTGGTCCCGGCCCGGATGACCGAGTGAAGAAGAAGTCGCACGCGACCCGCCTTTTCCTGCGCGGCCTGGCGCTGGTCCTGCCCCTGCTCCTCACCCTGGCGGTGCTGCTGTGGGTGTGGAACTTCCTGACCGGCACGGTCTTCACGCACGTCGACCACTTCGTGCGCTGGACCATCGAGCAGGTGGTGGTGCTGACCACCGAGGACGCCACCCGCGCCGAGGACCTGTCCGAGCTGATCGAGCAGGCGCTGCCCGAGCCGGCGCGCCTCGCCCTGTCGGCGGTGATCAGCCTGCTGCTCGTGCTGCTCGTCGGCTGGTGGTTCAGCGGCTTCCTCGGGCGCCGCTTGGTCGGGGCCTTCGAGCGCCTGCTCTCCCGCGTGCCGATCGTCAGCGCGATCTACCCGCACGTGAAGCAGGTCGTCGACTTCTTCCTCGGCGGGGACGAGCGCAAGATCCCCTTCGACCGCGTGGTGGCGATCCCGTACCCGCGCCAGGGGGTCTACTCGCTCGGCTTCCTCACCGGCTCCTCGCTGCGCGCGCTCAACGCGCACACGGGCGACCAGCTGGTGTCGGTGTTCATCCCCTCGTCGCCGATGCCGATGACCGGCTATACCCTGTTCGTGCCCTCCCACGACATCGTGCTCATCGACATGACCGTCGACGAGGCGCTGCGCACGGTGGTGTCCGGTGGCGTCCTCATCCCTGCCCAGCACGCCGAGGAGGTCGTCCTCGCGCTGGGCGAACGCGAAGCGGCCGCGCCGGCGGCCGACGACACGGAGCAAGCGTGAGCTTCACGACCCGACTGTGGGCGGCCGCCGCCGCCAAGGGCACTCCGGCGATGGTCGGACTCGACCCGCGCCCCGACCACTTCCCCGAACCCTTCCGCGCGCGCGCGACGGCGGGTCCGGTCGAAGCCGCCGGCGCCACGGCCGAGTACCACCGCGAGCTGCTCGACGTGGTCGCGCCGAAGGTGCCGATCGTCAAGCCGCAGGCGGCCTTCTTCGAGCGCCTCGGTCCGGCCGGCTTCGCCGCGCTCGCCGACGGCGCCGCCGCTGCCAAGGAGCGCGGCCTGCTCGTGCTGATGGACGCCAAGCGCGGCGACATCGGCTCGACCAGCGAGGCCTACGCCGACGCCTTCTTCTCCGGCGCGGCCTTCCCCGCCTGCGACGCGCTGACCATCAACCCCTACCTGGGCGAGGACGCCTGCCGGCCCTTCCTCGAGAGCGCCAAGCAGCACGACGCCGGACTGTTCGTCCTGGTCAAGACGAGCAACCCGGGCGCCGGCTTCTTCCAGGAGCACGGCGAGCCGCCGCTGGCCGACCGCGTCGCCTCGATGGTGCGCGACTGGGGCGAGGCCTGGCACGACGAGGACGGCTGGTCGCCCGCCGGCGCGGTCGTCGGCGCGACGCGCCCCGAGGAGCTCGCACACTTCCGCGGCCTCATGCCGCGTGCGCCCATCCTGCTGCCCGGCTTCGGCTTCCAGGGCGGCACCGCCGACGGCCTCGACGCGGCCTTCGACGCCCGCGGGCGCGGCGCGGTGGTCAACGCCAGCCGCTCGATCCTGTGGGCCCACGAGCGAGACGACCTGCAGCACCTCGCCTCGTGGCAGGACCGCGTCGACGCCGCGCTCGACGAGATGATCGCCGCGCTGGCGCCGCTCGCCGCGGGCAGCGGCGCGGCGCAGTGAGCGGCGCGGCCCGTCACCTGGCCCTGCGTCGCGCGCCGGCGCTGGCCGGCGGACCGCTCGCGCTGTTGAACGGCGTGCTCGCGCTGCTCGCCGAGGTGCGCCGGCGCGGCGCGGGATGGCGCGCCCGGCTCGTGCTCGACGAGTCGTTGCTGCGCGCCGACGACCGCAAGCTGCTGATCCTCAACGCCCAGGGCAGCCCCGCCAAGCTGGCCGGCCCGGAGAACGGACGCTTCGACGCGGACGGGCGCGCCGCCCTGGCCGCTGCGGCGCTCGACGCCATGCCGCCGACCTCCGACGCGGGCGCGGTCGTCGAGCGGCTGCTGCCGCCGGCCGGCGCCGACCCGCTCGAGGCCGAGGTCGCCCTGTGGCGCGCGCTGCTCGGCGAGGCCGGCCTCGAGGTGTGCGGGGTGCGCGCCGGCGACGACGCCCCGCCCGCCGACGAAGAACTCGGCGCCGTGCCGGAGGCGACCTGGTTCGGGCCCCGGCACCTGCAGGCCCTCCGCCAGTTCGAGGTGGCGCCCCGCCTGGCCCTGGAGGGGGAGCGCGCGCTGAAGAAGGCCTTCACCCCGCCGCCGACGGTGAAGCTGGCCGAGCAGCTCGAGGGCCTGCGCGAAGAGACCGAGGCCCGCCTGGCCGGGCTCGAGGCGGCCATCCGCGCCGAGGAGCCGCGCCTCTTCGGGGCCTGGTGCCGCCTGCGCCGCGACCTGAACCGCGGGGTCACCGGCTTCACCAAGACGGTGGAGCGGGGGCTGCGCAACCGCGACGGCATCCGCGGGGCCCGGCTCCGCGCCCTGGCCCAGGGCCTGCGGCCCTACGACGGCCCGCAGCAGGACGGCCTGGGGCTGCTCGCCGCCGCCGCCTTGTTCCAACTCGACCTGGAGCGCTTGTCCGAGGCCGTGGACGCCTGGGCAGGACCCGACGCTCAAGGCTCTTTGCTTGTAGAAGCGGCCTCCGGGCAGAGGATCCCTTAGGATTTCGCCTCTCGTCCCGCTATCCTCGGCGATGTGAAGATCGTCTCGGTGATCAACCAGAAGGGCGGGGTCGGCAAGACGACGACCTGCGCCAACGTGGGCGCCGCGATGGCCCGCGCGGGCCACCGGGTGCTGCTGTTCGACCTCGACCCGCAGGCCCACCTGTCGATCAGCTTCGACCGCCTGCCCGAGCCCGGCGAGCCTTCGGTCTACACCCTGCTCGCCGGCAGCTACCCGCTGGCGGAGGTGGTCCAGACCACCGACACGCCAAACCTGCTCATCGCGCCGACCAACCTCGACCTGACCGGCGCGGAGACGGAGTTCGCCGCCGAGATCGGGCGGGAAACCCTGCTGCGCGACGCGCTCGACCGCTACGCCCGCGAGAGCGAGGCGCCGCCCGACGTCGTGCTGTTCGACTGCCCGCCCTCGCTCGGGCTCCTGTCGCTCAACGCGCTGGTGGCCAGCGAGCACGTCATCATCCCGCTGCAGGCCGAGTTCTTCGCGCTGCAGGGGATGGCGCAGCTGCTCGACGTGCTCGAGCGCGTGAAGCGCCGCCTCAACCCCGGCCTGGACCTGCTCGGCATCCTCGTCGGCATGTTCCAGAAGCAGCGCAACCTGTCGCGCGAGGTGCTGCAGGAGCTGCACAACCACTTCGGCGAGCTGATCTTCCCGACGCTCGTGCGGGTGAACGTGCGTCTGGCCGAGGCGCCCAGCCACGGCCTGACCATCTACGACTACGCGCCCGAGTCGGGCGGCGCGCAGGACTTCGCCGCCGTCGCCGAGGAGGTCGCCCGCCGGCTCGGCCTCCGCGCCGCGACCGAGGAGGACGCGACGGAAGCCCCGGCGGAAGCCACGCCCCAGCCCGAGACCGCCGCAGCGGAGCCGCTGCGGGAGATGGAAGCTGGATAGGCACTACCTCGACCACAACGCCGGGACGCCGCTGCGCGAGGAGGTCGCCGAGACCTGGCTGCGCGCGGAGCGCGAGTCCGGCGCCAACCCGGCCTCGCTGCACCGGCCGGGCCGCCACGCCCAGGCCGTGCTCGAGGACGCTCGCGACCGCGTCGCCGCCCTGTTGCGCTGCGCGGCGCGCGAGGTCGTGTTCTGCGGCACCGCGACCGAGGCCAACAACCTCGCCGTGCTCGGCGCCGCGGCGGCGATGGAGCGGCTCGGCGGCGCGAAGCCGCTGCTGATCGGCTCGGCGGCCGAGCACCCGGCGGTTCTTTCGCCGTTGCGCCTGCTGCAGCAGCGCGGCTTCGCCCTGCGCACGCTGCCGCTCGACGCGCACGCGCGGGTGGACCCGGACGCCCTGGCCGCCGCGCTGGACGAGGGCCCGGCGCTGCTCGCCCTGCAGTGGGCCAACAACGAGACGGGCGCGATCCAGGCGCTGCCCGCAGCGCTGCCCGCCACGACCCACTTCCACTGCGACTCGGTGCAGGGCTGGGGCAAGTTGCCGTGGGACGACCGCCTCGACCAGGCCCACAGCCTGGTCTTCTCCGGCCACAAGTTCGGCGCCCCGAAGGGGATCGCCGCGCTGCGCCTGCGCAGCGACGCGGTGCTCGACGGCGTGCTCGCCGGCGGCGGGCAGCAGGGCGGCGTGCGGCCGGGCACCGAGTCGCCCGCCCTCGCCGCCGCCTTCGCGCACGCGATGGAGCTCGCGGCCGCGGAACAGGCCGAGGCCACCGCGCGCTGGAGCGCCGCGGCGCGCGCCTTCCTCGAGCCGGTGCGTGCCTTCTTCGCCGCCGGCGGCCTGCCCGGCGACGCGGCCCTGCAGGAGAACCACCCCGACGAGGGCCTGCCGAACACCCTCAGCCTGAGCTTCGCCGGGCTGGACGGACGGCTCCTGCTCCCAGCCTGCGACGCCGAGGGCCTCGCCGTTTCTTCCGGCTCGGCCTGTTCGAGCGGGTCCGCCCTGCCCTCCCCGGTCCTGCGCGCCTGCGGGCTGGACGCAAGTCTCGCCCGCGCAACGATTCGCGTCGGATTCGGCGGGGCGCAGGGAGCGCCGGAAGGTGGGGATGCGGGGCGGCGCCTGGTCGCCGTCCTGGCCCGGCTTTACCAAGTCGGAAATCGAATCGATCCTCTCTGAAAGCACTTGGGGAATCCTTCGTTTTTTCCCTAGGGCTGCTCCGGGGGGCGTGGATAACTTGAATTCCTCGCCCGGCGCCCTAAACGCAAGTCCTTTCCCCCAAAAGACTTAGGTGGCGCTCAACCCTCCCCCTTTTCTCCCCCGGAGTCCCTCTTGCTCACCGAGAACAACCGTGTCTGGACGCGCGCCCTGAGCGATCTGCGCGTGCGCCTCGGGGACGACAGCGTGGACACCTGGCTGGTCGATGCCCAGCTCCAGGCTCTGGATCAGGACGGGGCGACCCTGGCGGTCCCGACCCGCATGCACGTCAGCTGGATCCGCGAGAACTTCTTTCGCGATCTGCTCGACGTGCTCAAGGTCAGCGACTGCCGACTGGAACACCAGCCGATGGAGATCTCCCTCCCCGAGAGCTCCGTCCCGACCGGCGCCGCCACCGAGGCGCTGGCCACCGCTCCGCCGAGCGGAGCTGCTGCGACCGTTCCGACCGCGGCCGTCCCTCCCGCGCCGACCGAAGTGCCGGCGCCGCCCCTGGTCCTCAACCCCGACTATCGCTTCGAGAACTTCGTCGTCGGTCCGTGCAACCGCTTCGCCCACGCCGCCGCGCGCGGGGTGGCCGACCGCCCGGCCGCGGCCTTCAACCCCTTCTTCCTCCACGGCTCGGTCGGCCTGGGGAAGACGCACCTGCTGCAGGGCATCGCCCACCACCTGGTCGACGTCACGCCGGACAAGAAGATCGTCTTCCTGTCCTGCGAGCAGTTCGTGAACCACTTCATCGGCGCCGTGCAGCGCGGCGACCTCGACTCCTTCCGCAACCGCTACCGCAACGCGGACGTGCTGGTGGTCGACGACATCCACCTGCTGGCCAACAAGGCGCGTACGCAGGAGGAGTTCTTCCACACCTTCAACACGCTGCACAACGCGAAGAAGCAGATCATCCTGTCGAGCGATTCGCCGCCGGAGGACATCCCGGACCTGCAGGAGCGTCTCGTCAGCCGCTTCCAGTGGGGCCTGGTGGCCGAGATCGAGCCGCCCTGTTTCGAGACCCGCGTCGCCATCCTGCAGGCCAAGGCCGAGCGCCTCGGCCTCGAGCTGAAGCTCGACGTGGCCCACTACATCGCCGAGCACGTCGAGACGAACATCCGCGAGCTCGAGGGCTCGCTGACCAAGCTCGTCGCCATGGCCAGCCTGTTCGGCCAGGCCGTGGACGTGCGCCTGGCGCGCCAGGCCCTGTCGGCCAACTTCGCCAACCACAGCCGCGCGATCCACATGGACGACGTGCTCGGCGTCATCTGCCGCCACTTCGCCGTCAAGGTGGGGGAGCTGCAGAGCAAGCGCCGCACGCAGTCGATCGTGCAGCCGCGGCAGATCGCCATGTTCCTGGCCCGCCAGCTCACCTCGCTGTCGCTCAGCGAGATCGGCGGCCACTTCGGCGGGCGCGACCACTCGACGGTGCTGCACGGCATCAACAAGGTCGAGGAGCGCCGCCGCGTCGACAGCGAGTTCGGGGTCACCCTCGCCGAGCTCGAGCGTCAGGTCCGTCAGACCGTCCAGGAACGCGAATGAGCCCTTCCCGAGCCCCGCGGCGCGCCGCTCGACGGCCGCAACGGGGCTCGCTCGCGGCCTGGAGAAGCTGTGGAAAGGGAGGGCAGCGGGTGGGGAACGCCGGCCCCTTTCTCCACGCCACTCCCGCGCCGGGAGCGGCCTTCCCGACGGCCCGGGGAGAAGCCGGCGGAAGTCCTCCCGGGCTGCCCGGAGAGCCCCGCCTTCTCCACAGCCCCGCACGGCCGGATGGCAGCCGTAAGTTCTTTCCTTCCGGAACTTTGGGCATTGCGGCCCGACTTTCTCCACGACTCCGGCCCTCCTATACTGTGAGGACGGAAATTCTTCTCTCATCCTTACAGAAGAAGCGCACCCGCCGATGAAATTCCTGATCGACCGAACCGTCTTCCGCGACGCTCTGCAGCGCGTCGAGATGGCCATCGACCGCAAGCCGAGCCGTCCGGTCCTCGGCGGTGTGCTGGTCGAGGCCGCCAACGACCAGCTGGTGGTGATCGCCAGCGACCTCGACATCGCGGTGCGCTACCGGATGGACGACGTGCAGATCGACGAGCCGGGCTGGGCGCTGGTGCCGGGCCGCGAGCTGGTCGACGTGTTCAAGGACATCGAGGCCGACGCCGTCAGCGTTTCGCTCACCGACCAGGGCCAGTTCGAGATCGTCGGCGGCGAGGACCGCTGCAACCTGGTCACGATGGAGAGCAGCGGCTCCGGCGCGCTCGAGCCCGAGGGCTTCCCGCCGCCGCCGTCGATCGAGGGCGACCCCGACGTGACCATCGAGAAGAACGTCTTCATGCAGATGGTCAACAGCACGCGCTTCGCCACCTCGCGCGTGCACGACAGCCGCTTCGCCACCGAGGGCGTGCTGTTCGAGGTGCAGAGCGGCGACGTGACCATGGTCGGCACCGACGGGCGCCGCCTGGCCGTGATCCGCCGCCCCGCGGTGCAGGGCGAGGGCAAGCAGCGCTCCGTGCTGCTGCCGAAGATGCTCGACCAGATCGTGCGCTTCGGCCAGGACGAGGAGACCGACCTGATCGAGGTCTTCTTCCTCGGCAACCGCGTCGGCTTCCGCATCGGCAAGCTCGAGAGCTTCGGCCGTGTGCTCGAGGGCGAGTACCCGAACTACGGCAACGTCATCCCGCAGGACGGCAAGCACGTCATCCGCGTCCACCGCGAGTCGCTGTCGCGCAAGCTGAAGCTGGCCAGCCACCTGACGCAGGACGCCGCCGCCGTGGTGCGCGTCGCCATCTCGCCCGACGCGATGGAGATCACCGCCGAGCACGAGGGCCGCGGCCGCGCCGCATCGAACATCGAGGTCGACTACGCCGGCAGCGGGCTGACCGCCGCCTTCAACCCGGCCTACCTGCTCGACGGCCTCAAGTCGGCGCACTCCGAGCAGGTCGAGATCCTGATGGAGGAGGCCACCCGCCCGGCCAAGCTGATCCTCGGCGAGGACTACGAGTACGTGGTCATGCCGCTGTCGACCTTCTCCTGATCCCGGTGCCCGCGCAGCCCCGCCGCAGCCAGCCGACCCTCCTGCGCGAGGTGATCAGCCGCCTGATGCACCAGCGCGGCCTGGGGCGCAACGCCGAGCACACGGCGGTCTTCGCCGCCTGGGGGCGCATCGTCCCCGACACCATCGCCCAGCGCACCCGGCCGGTCTCCTTCCGCGCCGGCCGCCTCCTCGTCGCCGTCTCCTCGGCGCCGCTCCTCGAGGAGCTCCGCCTGTTCCGGGCCAGCGAGTTCCTCCAGCTGTTGAACCGCGAACTCTCCAGCAGCGAAGGGCCGCACGCGCTGGTCCGCCGCGTCGAGTTCCGCCGCGCCTGAGCGCGCTCCCGCCATGACCGACAAGCAAGCGCAGAACTACGACTCGCAGTCCATCCAGTACCTGAAGGACCTGGAGGGGGTGCGCAAGCGCCCGGCGATGTACATCGGCGACACTGACTTCGCCGGCTTCCACCACCTGCTGTGGGAGATCGTCGACAACTCGGTGGACGAGGCCCTGGCCGGCTACTGCGACACGGTCCACATCACGCTGAACGAGGACGGCTCGGCCACCGTGACCGACAACGGCCGCGGCATCCCGGTCGACATGCACCCGGTCGAGAAGGTGCCGGCGGTCGAGCTGGTGATGACCAAGCTCCACGCCGGCGGCAAGTTCGACGGCAAGTCCTACGCGGTGTCGGGCGGCCTGCACGGCGTCGGCATCTCGGTGGTCAACGCGCTGTCCGAGTGGACCGAGGTCGAGGTCTTCAAGGACGGCAAGGTCCACCACATCGCCTTCTCGCGCGGCAACACCAAGAGCGCGCTCGAGGTCACCGGCTCGACCGAGCGGCGCGGTACGCGGGTGCACTTCCGCCCCGACCGCGAGATCTTCCAGCACGACGGCTTCGACTGGGACGTGGTGCGCACGCGCCTGCGCGAGATGGCCTACCTGATGGGCAGCACCGGCCTGCGCATCGAGCTGGAGGACGCGCGCAGCGGCAAGAAGGAGGTCTTCCACTTCCCCGAGGGCCTGGTCGCCTACATCCAGGACCTGACCGAGGGCAAGGAGGCGATCACCGAGGTGGTGCGCTTCGAGCGCCAGGTCGAGGCCGAGGGCAAGAGCTACGGCGTCGAGATCGCGCTGCGCTACACCAACGACTGGCACGAAGGCGTCTTCAGCTTCGCCAACAACATCCGCACCGCCGAGGGCGGCACGCACCTGTCCGGCTTCCGCGCCGGCCTGACCCGCACGCTGAACAACTGGCTGAAGCAGTCGGACCTGCTCAAGAAGGGCGACGCGCCGAGCGGGGACGACTACCGCGCCGGCCTGTTCGCGGTGATCTCGATCAAGATCCCCGACCCGCAGTTCGAGGGCCAGACCAAGGGCAAGCTCGGCTCGCGCGAGGCCGCCTCGGTGGTCGAGGGCGTGACCAACGAGTGCCTGGCCGACTACCTCGACCAGCACCCGGAGGCCGCGCGCTCGATCCTGCGCAAGGCGCTGCTGGCGCGCGACGCGCGCGAGGCGGCGCGCAAGCAGCGCGACCTGGTGCGCCGCAAGGGCGCCCTGTCGAGCGGCTCGCTGCCCGGCAAGCTGGCCGACTGCCAGAGCCGCGACCGCGACGAGACCGAGCTGTACATCGTCGAGGGGGACTCGGCGGGCGGCTCGGCCAAGACCGGGCGCGACCGCCGCTTCCAGGCGATCCTGCCGCTCAAGGGCAAGATCATCAACGTCGAGAAGAACAGCGCCAACCGCGTGCTCGCGAACCAGGAGCTGCAGACGATGATCCAGGCCATCGGCGCCGGGGTGGGCGAGGAGTTCGACCCCGAGAAGTCGCGCTACGGCAAGATCATCATCATGACCGACGCGGACGTGGACGGCTCGCACATCCGCACGCTGATCCTGACCTTCCTGTTCCGCCAGATGAAGCCGCTGGTCGAGGCCGGCCGCGTCTACGTCGCGCAGCCGCCGCTCTACCTGGTGAAGAAGAAGGGCGCCAAGGCCGGGCGCTACATCCAGGACGACGAGGGCCTGCGCCGCGCGCTGCTCACGGTCGGCGTCGACGACGCGCAGGTCGTGCTGCCGAGCGGCACCGAGCTGTCGGGCGAGGGCCTGGCCGCCGCGGTCGGCGCGCTCGAGCAGCTCGAGGGCGCCCTCGGCAACTTCCGCGGCGGGCGCAAGGGCGTCGGCGCCAACGAGTACCTCGCCGCGCGCGCCGGCAACGGCCTGCCGCTCCACCTGGTGCAGCGCACCGAGGACGGCGAGCTGACCTGGTTCTGGACCGACGCCGAGCGCGACGCCTTCCTCGCCGGGCAGGCCGACAAGCGCGTGTGGGAGGGCCCCGACGCGGCGGTGCCGCGCGAGGACGCCGACTTCCTCGCCTTCGCCTTCCACGAGCGAGACGAGGTCGAGGCCGCGCTGGTCGCGGTCGCCGCCGCCGGCGTGCCGGTCGAGCAGGCCGGCTGGGAGGGCGGCTTCCGCGCCGTCCACGGCAAGGAGGAGCGCCGCGCCGCCTCGCCGCTCGAGCTGCTGGTCGCGCTGCGCGACCTCGGCCAGAAGCAGATCGACGTCCAGCGCTACAAGGGCCTCGGCGAGATGAACCCGGACCAGCTGTGGGAGTCCACGATGGACCCGGCCAAGCGCAGCCTGAAGCGCATCGTGCTCGAGGACGCCTTCGAGGCCGACCGCATCTTCAGCATGCTGATGGGCGACGAGACCGAGCCGCGCCGGCGCTACATCGAGGAGAACGCCCTCGAGGTCTCGAACCTCGACATCTGACCGTGGTGGGGAAGACCGCCGCCGCCCTGGTCGGCGCCGTCGTGTTCGCGATCCTGGCGCCGATCGCCTCCTTCGCCGTGTTGGAGTGCATCCCTTTCGGCAGCTTCCACGGCTTCCTCCTGCTGGTCCTCGCCGGCGGCGCGTTCGGCGCCGCCTTCGGCTGGCTGTTCCCGTGGGTCTTCCGCTTCGTCCTCGAGCTGATCGACCGCGCTTGAGCGGCGCGGCTCAGGAGACCAGCACGTAGGTCAGCCAGGCGGCCAGCCAGCCGAAGCCGGTCTGGTAGGCCAGGGCGAAGGCGGCGTAGCGCCAGCCGCCGGCCTCGCGGCGGATCACCGCGATCGTGCTGATGCACTGCAGCGCGTAGACGAAGAAGACCAGCAGCGCGAGGGCGCTGGCGAGGTCGAGCGGCGCGCGGCCGGTCTCCGGATCGGGCGTGTGCAGCAGCTCGGCGAGGCCGGCGGTGTCCTCCTCGCCGCCCTCGAAGGCGTAGACCTGCGCCATGGTCGACACGATCACCTCGCGCGCGGCGACCGAGCCGACCAGGCCGATGCCGACGCGCCAGTCCCAGCCCATCGGCTCGATCACCGGCTCGAGCGCCCGGCCGACGTCGGCGGCGTAGCTCTGCTCGATGCGCGTCTGGGCCATCTCCGACTCGCTCATGCCCGGCTCGCCCTCGTAGCGCGGGAAGTTGAGCAGCAGCCAGAGGATCACCGAAGCGGCGAGGATCACCGTGCCGGCGCGCTTGAGGAACATCCACATCCGCTGCCACACCTGCAGCAGCACGGTCTGCAGCGAGGGGAAGCGGTAGGGCGGGAGCTCGAGGTAGAAGGGCAGCGAGGCGCCGCGCAGCACGCCGCGCTTGAAGATCGCGGCGAAGACCAGGGCCGACCCCGTGCCGAGCGCGTAGAGGCCGAGCAGCGTCACGCCCTGCAGGTTCAGCGGGCCGAGCACCGGCGTGGCCGGCACGAAGCTGGCGATCAGCACCGCGTAGACCGGCAGCCGCGCCGAGCAGGTGGCGAGCGGCGCGACCAGGATCGTGGCCAGGCGGTCGCGCGGCGACGGGATCGTGCGCGTGGCGAGGATGCCGGGGACCGCGCAGGCGTAGCTCGACAACAGCGCGATGAAGCAGCGTCCCTCGAGTCCGACCCAGCCCATCAGGCGGTCCATGAGGAAGGCCGCGCGCGCCATGTAGCCGCAGGACTCGAAGAAGAAGACCAGCGTGAAGAGCAGCGCGATCTGCGGCAGGAAGACGACCACCGCGCCGACGCCGCGCACGATGCCGTCGGACACAAGCGAGGCGAACATGCCCTCGGGCAGGACGGTGAGCAGCCAGTCGGCGAGCCCTTCGACGCCGCCGCTCATCAGGTCCATGAGCGGCGCGGCCCAGCTGAAGATCGACTGGAAGAAGAGCGCGACGAAGGCCAGGAAGACGACCGCGCCGCCGACCGGGTGGAGCAGCACCGCGTCGAGGCGCTGGGTCAGCGCGCTGTCCTGGGAGGCGGAGCGGGTCGCCGCGGTGAGCACGCGGTCGCTCCACGCGAAGCGCTCCTGCGTGTCCTGCGGCGGCGGCTCTGCAGGCTGCTCCCAGCGCGCCGGGGCGCCGAGGCGGTCGCGCAGGTCGGCGACGCCGAGGCCCTTGTGGCCGACGACGCCGAGCACCGGCACGCCGAGCTCGCGGCGCAGCGCGAAGACGTCGATCTCGCCGCCGCGCGCCTTGAGCTCGTCGATCATGGTCAGCACGAGGAAGACCGGCAGGCCGAATTGCTGCGCCTCGGCGACCAGCGGCAGCGAGCGCTGCAGCGAGGTGGCGTCGGCCACGACGACGATGCCGTCGGGTCGGGCCTGGCCGCTCATCTCGCCGCGCAGCACGCGCACCGAGACCGCCTCGTCCTCGGAGATGGCCTGCAGGCTGTAGGTGCCCGGAAGGTCGATGACCTCGACCGCGCCGTCGGGGGTGTCGGCCACACCCTCGCGCCGGTCGACGGTCACGCCCGGGTAGTTGCCGGTCTTCGCCCGCAGCCCGGTCAGGGCGTTGAACAGGGTGGTCTTGCCGGAGTTCGGGCTCCCGAGGAGGGCGATCCGGAGCCGCGAGGGCTTCTCGCTCGGCGTCACGCCTCTACTCGACGGAGATCCGCCGCGCCTCGGAGGGGCGCAGGCAGAGCCGGTAACCGCGCAGCTTGAAGATGATCGGTCCGCCGAAGGGGGCCTGGCGGTCGAACACCACCTCGGTCCCGCGGCAGAGGCCCAGCTCGCGGAGCCGGTCCGAGGCCGGCCCGTCCTCGGCGACGGACAGCACGGTCGCCCGCTCGTGGCGGGTGAGGTCGGCGAGAGTGCGGCGGGCCATCTTGTTGAGACTGAGTTTCAGGAGCGGTTGCCAATTCATAGCTTATCCGGGAACCGGGGACTAGGGCGGAAATGGGGGAAAAGTTAGGATGTCGGGCGATGCAGACCGCCATGAGCTCCAAGCAGGCCGCCGGGAACCGGGCGGCGACCCTGGTGGAGGACGGCATGGCCCTCGGGCTGGGGACCGGCTCGACCGTGGCCTACTTCCTCGACGCCCTGGCCCTGCGGATACGCGCGGAAGGCCTTACCCTGAAAGGGGTTCCGACCAGCGAGGCGACCGCGGCCAGGGCCCGGGAGCTGGGCATCCCGCTGACCGACCTGGGGGAGACCCCGCGCCTGGACCTGGTGGTCGACGGCGCCGACGAGGTCGATCCGGAGTTCCGCCTGATCAAGGGCGGGGGCGGGGCCCTGCTGCGCGAGAAGATCGTGGCCAGCGCCGCCGACCGGGTCGCCATCGTGGTCGGCGAGGGCAAGCGGGTCGAGCGCCTGGGAACCACCTTCCTGCTGCCGGTGGAGGTCCTTCCCTTCGGCCTCGCCGCCACGCGGCGCAAGGTCGAGGCCGCCGGCCCCTCGCAGACCTTCCTGCGCCAGAAGGACGACGGCAGCCCTTTCCTGACCGACAACGGGAACTACATCCTGGACTGCAAGTTCGATCGAGGCATCGAGCAGCCCGAAGCCCTCCACGCCGAGATGTCGCAGATCCCGGGCGTGGCCGAGCTGGGCCTGTTCCTCGGCCTCTGCCACGTGCTGATCGAGGGCCATTCCGCCGGGACGGCCCAGGTGCTGCGCAAGGACTGACCCCTCGACCCCCGACCAAGCCCGGAGCATGGAAGACCTCTACCGACTCGACCCGGAGCAGCTCGAGAAGCGGCTGCTCGACAAGGTGGGCGACGGCACCTGGCCGCCCGTCCACCGCGCGGCCGCCCTCGCCAAGGAGAAGCACGCCGGCCAGCAACGCAAGGACGGCAGCGACTTCGTCGGCCATCCGATGCGCACCGCCCTCCTCCTTCTGGAGGTCGGTGGCGTCCAGGACCCCAACATGTTGTGCGCTGCCCTGCTGCACGACGTGGTGGAGGACACCGACCTGAGCTGCGACGACCTGCTCGGCGAGTTCGGCTCGAAGGTGTCCGACCTGGTGCGCGCGCTGACCCTCGAGCCCTACCAGCCGGGCGAGGACAAGAGCGCCCGCGACGTGGCCCACTTCGAGCACCTGGCCTGGGAGGGGCGCGATCCGCAGCTCCTGCGCACCGCCGACCGCCTCGACAACATCCGCACGCTGAACGCGGACATGCCGGCCGAGCGGCGCGAGGCCTACCTGCGGGACACCCGCAAGCACCTGCTGCCGCTGACGCTGGCCTCGAACACCGGCCTCTACCACGCGCTGAACCTGGCGCTGGCCGACCAGGGCTGCCCCGAGTAGGGAGCCGCCGCGCGCGGGGTGGCCTCAGCCCGTCCCGCCGCGGCCGAGGGCGCGCAGCAGGCGCGCGCTCGGCAGCCGCTCGACCAGGGCGTCCTCCGGGGCGTGCACCCGGAAGGGCGCGTAGCCCTGCACCCCGAACTCGCGCCGCAGGTCGAGCCCGCTGCGCCGCGGGTCGGTGCCGACCACCACCTTGCGGCCGCCGCCGCGCCCGCGCGCCAGCACCACCACGAGGTCGTGCTCGCGCTGCAGGCTGAGCAGGAGGTGGGTGAGGTCCACCGGGCCGCGGATGCCGTCGAGCTCCACCAGGACGACGTCCTCGGCCAGGTCGCCGAGGCGCTCGGCGCTGGCGGCCAGCCGCCGGGTGCGGACCAGGATGCGCTCGTGCTCGGCGGCGGCCTCGTCGAGCTCGCGCGCCACCTCGGGGGGCTCGGGAAGACCGGCGCCCTCGGCGAGGACCGAGCGCAGGATCGCGCGCCGGACGCGGTCGCCGCGCGCCCCGCTGCGCAGGGCCGAGTCGAGGCGGGCCCCGCGCGGCCCCAGCTCGCCCACGCGCGAGTCGGCGGCGATGGAGTCGGGGTCCACCCAGTCCGGGCAGGGCAGCCCCTGCTGGAGCAGCATCCACTTCGCCCCGGACAGCACCCCGTCGAGGTCGCCGTGGCACAGCAGCGTGTCGGCCGGCCCCAGCCGGGCCACCCGCTCGGCGGTGACCAGCGGCGGGCAGGCGGGCGCCTCGGCGCGCGGGGCGAGGACGAAGCGGGGGTCGCCGTCGACCTCGCTCCAGGCCTCCTGCTCGTGGTGGTCGATCCAGGCCACGAGGCGCGGGCCGGCGGCGCGGATCCAGCGCAGGGTGGCGCGGGGGGCGCGGCCGTCGAAGGCCAGGTCGAGCACGGCGAAGCGCCCGTTCAGCTCTTCGGGCTCCGGCAGCCCGTCGGGGCGGGCGAAGCGGATGCGGAGCGGGAGGGGATCGGCCACGGCGTCGTGGGAGGTCCGCGGAGGGGAGGACCTCCGCCGCTAAACTAGCGCCGCGAGGCCGTCCGACCTCCCCTCACGAACAAGATGAAGCAATACCTGGAACACGCCGCCGAGCTGGGTCGCCGCCTGATGCAGATCAAGGACAGTCTTTGACTACCTCGAGCGCAAGGCCGAGCGTGAGGAGCTCGAGGGGAAGATGTCGGAGGGTGGCTTCTGGGACGACCAGGAGTCCGCGCAGAAGGTCGTCGGCGCGCTGAAGATCGCCAAGGCGGTGGTCGAGCCGTGCGACGAGGCGGCCGCCACCCTCGAGGAGATCGCCACCCTGGCCGAGCTCGGCGAGGAGCTGGGCGAGGCCGAGGTCGAGGCCGACCTGGCCGGCGCGGTCGAGAAGGCGGTGCAGCAGGTCGAGGCGCTCGAGTTCCAGGTCATGCTGGGCGGCGAGAACGACCACCGCTCGGCCTACCTCACCGTGCAGGCCGGCGCCGGCGGCATCGACGCCGCCGACTTCGCCAGCATGCTGCTGCGCCTCTACCTGCGCTGGGCCGAGCGGCGCGGCTTCGGCACCGAGATCGTCGAGGTGACCGAGGCCGACGAGGGCGGCATCCGCCACGCCACCGTGCACGTCACCGGGCCCTACGCCTACGGCTACCTCAAGGCCGAGCGCGGCGTGCACCGCCTGGTGCGCATCTCGCCCTTCGACGCGCAGGCGCGGCGCCACACCGCCTTCGCCGCGATCGAGGCGATCCCCGAGTTCGACGAGGACGCCCCGATCGAGATCAACATGGACGACGTCCGCGTCGACACCTACCGCGCCGGCGGCGCCGGTGGCCAGCACGTCAACAAGACCGACTCGGCCGTGCGCATGACGCACATGCCGACCGGCATCGTCGTGCAGTGCCAGAACGAGCGCAGCCAGCACAAGAACCGCGCCACCGCGATGGGCATGCTCAAGGCCAAGCTGTACGAGCTGCGCGAGCGCGAGCGCGACGACGAGCTGAAGCGGATGTACGGCGAGAAGGGCGAGATCGCCTGGGGCTCGCAGATCCGCAGCTACGTGCTCAACCCCTACCAGATGGTCAAGGACCACCGCACGAACCACGAGAAGGGCAACACCCAGGCCGTGTTCGACGGCGACATCGATGAGTTCATCGAAGAGTACCTCCGCTCCCGCACCTCAGGCTGACCCCATGACCGACCGCGCCCCCGTCCGCCGCGCGCTGCTGAGCGTCTTCCACAAGGACGGCGTCGTCGAGCTGGCCCGCGCGCTGGCCGAGTCCGGCGCCGAGCTGCTCTCCACCGGCGGCACCATGCGCGCGCTGGTCGAGGCCGGCCTGCCCGTCACCGAGGTGGCCGACTACACCGGCTTCCCCGAGATGATGGACGGTCGCGTGAAGACGTTGCACCCGAAGATCCACGGCGGCCTGCTGGCGCGGCGCGACGACCCGAGCCACGTCGGCGCGATGGAGCAGCACGGCATCGGACCGATCGACCTGGTGTGCGTGAACCTCTATCCCTTCGAGGAGACGGTCGCCGCCGGCGGCACGCGCGAGGAGGTGATCGAGAAGATCGACATCGGCGGCCCGAGCATGCTGCGCTCGGCGGCGAAGAACCACGACGCCGTCGCCGTGGTGTGCGACCCCGACGACTACGAGGTGGTGGCCGAGGAGATCCGCGCCGGGGGCACCACGCTGGCCCTGCGCCGCGCGCTCGCGCGCAAGGTCTTCGAGCGCACCGCCGAGTACGACGCGGCGATCGGGCGCTGGTTCGCCGACCAGGCCGGGGCTGGCCTGCGCTACGGCGAGAACCCGCACCAGGGCGCCGGCTTCTACCCCGACCCGGCCCGCGACGGCCTCGGCGGCGCGCGCGTGCTGCCGGGCGGCAAGGAGCTGAGCTACAACAACTGGCTCGACCTCGACGGCGCCGTCGGCGCGGTCAACGACCTGCCCGCGCCGGCCGCGGTGGTGGTCAAGCACACCAACCCCTGCGGCGCCGCGCTGGCCGGCACCGCCGCCGAGGCGCTCGAGCGCGCCTGGGACGGCGACCCGCTGTCCGCCTTCGGCTCGGTCATCGCGCTCAACGCGCCGGTCGACCTGGCCTGCGCCGAGTTCCTGGCCGGCCCCGGGCACTTCGTCGAGGTGTTGGCCGCGCCGAGCATCGACGCCGACGCGGTCGAGCTGCTGCGCACCAAGCCGAAGTGGGGCAAGAACGTCCGCCTGGTCGAGGTGCCCGACCTCGGCACGCCGCGCGCGCAGCTCGAGGCCCGGCGCGTGTGGGGCGGCACCCTGGTGCAGGGCAGCGACGACACCAGCGCCTTCGACGAGGAGATGAAGACCGCCGGCAAGGTCGCCGTCCCCGACGGCCGCGAGTCCGACCTGCGCCTGGCGCAGACGCTGGTCAAGCACCTGAAGTCGAACGCGGTCTGCCTGGTGAGGGACGGCATGCTGGTCGGCGCCGGCGCGGGGCAGATGAGCCGCGTCGACTCCTGCCGCATCGCGGTCGAGAAGGCCGGCGAGCGCGCGCAGGGCGCGGTGGCCGGCAGCGACGCCTTCTTCCCCTTCCCCGACGGCCCGGAGACCCTGGCCGCGGCCGGGGTGGTGGCGATCGCCCAGCCGGGCGGCTCGGTGAAGGACGGCGAGGTGACCGCCGCCTGCGACGCGCGCGGCGTCGCGATGGTGCACACCGGCGTGCGCCACTTCCGGCACTAGGCCGGAAGCGGCGCCGCGTCGGGGCTCAGCGCAGGGTCTTCTGCGCCCGCTCGAGGTCGGCCGCGACGGCGGCCTCGAGCGCCGTGCCCTCGGCGCTCTTCATCAGCTTCTCGAGCGACTTGGCGGCCTTGTCGGCCTTGCCCTTGCGGGCGTCGTCGTTGGCCTGCATGCGCTTCTTGTCGAGCGCGAGCAGCGCCTTGACCTCCTTGTCGCGCGACCACGCCGAGGCCTGGTCGCTGAAGGCTGCGGCGTGCGGCGTGCCGTGGAAGGCGCCGGCCTGGAGGTCGAGGTACTCGACCGCCTCGAAGTAGCGCCCTTCGTCGGCCATCGCGCGCGCCCGGTCCACGCGGCGCTCCACGCAGGCCTGCAGGTCGGCGAGGAAGGCGGTGGCCGCGGCCTCGTCCTCCTTGGCGGCGTACTCGGCCTGCTTGATCGCCTCGCGCAGCTTGCCCTCCTTGGCCGCGGCGACGGCCTTGTCGAGCGCGGCGGGGCGCTCGCCCGGATCCCAGGTCGGTCCGGCGTCGCGCGCCGCCTCGAGCAGCTTCGGCAGCATGGCCTCCCAGCCGCCGCCGCCCGGGTGACCCTGCCAGACGATCTCGCCCTTGTGGTCGATCAGGAAGGCGGCCGGGATGCCGCGCACCCCGTAGGAGCGCGCGCTCTTGTCGCCGGTCCCGATCGGGTACGGCATCGGGTTCGCTTCCATGAAGCGGGTGATCGTGCCCTCCGACTCGTCGGAGAGGGCGAGCATCACCAGGCCCTGGGGCTCGAATCTCTCGAACACCTCAACGAGGTGCGGGATCGAGCTGCGGCAGGGGCCTCACCAGGTGGCCCAGTACTCCAGGAAGACGACGCGCCCGCGCAGGTCGGCCAGGGTGGTCCCCGGCGGCTCGTTCAACCAGCCGCGCGCTTCGATCTCCGGAGCCCAGGCACCCTTCGGCAGCTGCGCGTCCGCCGCGGGGGCGGCGGCCGCGAAGACCAGGGGAAGGAGGAACAGGGCGTTCTTCATGGGGATCCAGGATACTCGGCGGCGGGCGCGGCGGAGGCCTGGAAGAGGATGCGGGGCTCGTCGTCCGGCGGGGGCGGCTTGGCGCAGGCCTCGCCGAGGGCCGCCCGGCCGGCGGGGGTCAGCCGGAAACGGGCCCGCGCCAGGTCGGCGTCGGCCTCGGGGCCGGGGAAGTCCGGCGGAGCCTCGGGGGCGATCCAGCCGCGCGCGCGCAGCTCGGCCTCGGGGTGGAGCAGGGCGAAGGGATCGGCCAAGCCCCCGGGGGAGTGGTGCAGGCAGCGGGCCAGCTGCCAGCCGGTGAAGGCCTCGGGGCGGTCGACCCCGAGCAGGCTGTGGCGCGCCTCGAGCAGGAGCAGGAGCAGGGCTTCGTGGGAGGTCAGCTCGGCCAGGGCTTCGCCCAGCGCGCGGCGGGGGGAGGAGGCGGCGGCGCGGCGCGAGGCCGCCAGCGGCGCCAGCAGCGGCGGGGGGATGCGCCTCCCGCCGACGGGGGCGGGCCAGGGCACCGCCGCGTCCTGCCAGGCGAGCGCGGCGCGGAGCAGGTCCTGCTGGCAGCGGACGAAGGCGCTGCCGCGGGCGGGGGAGGGAGCGGCCGGAGTCGGGGGGAGGAGCCCCAGCCACGACCGCAGGGGTTTTCGGGACTGGTCGGACATGCCTCCAGGATCTAGGCTGGGTATGACATCTCGCGTCATATCCGCACAGAAATGAACGCCAACCGCAGTCAGTTCTTCCGTTGGTCCCGCATCCTCGCCGCCCTGCGCGTCGGCCGGCGGGTCACCGCCCGCACCCTGGCCGAGGAGAACGGGGTCAGCGTGCGCACGATCCAGCGCGACCTCGACGCGCTGCGCGACGACCACCATGCCCGGATCGAGTACGACCCCGCGAAGCGCTCCCTGGTGCTCGACGAGGGCGACTCGCTGCTGCTCTCCTTCGAGATCACGGAGGTCGAGCTGTTCCACCTGGTGGTCGGCGCGGGAATGGCGGCGCAGTTCGACGGCACCCCGGTGGCGGCCACCCTCGAGCACCTGTTCCACAAGCTGCAGGGCGTGCTCGACCCGCCGCTCGAGCTCGACCCGGCCGTCCACCGCGACTGGATCCGCTTCCAGCTCGGCCCGGTGCGGCCGGTGCGCGAGGAGGTGTGGACCGCGCTCGTACGCGGGGCGCGGCGCTCGCGCGTGGTCCGCCTGCTCTACCGCGCCGCCGGCCGCGACACCGCCGGCTGGATCGAGGTCGAGCCCGCCTTCCTCGCCTGCCGGCGGGGCGACTGGTACCTGCGCGCGCGCCGCGTCGGGCGCGAGGACGAGCGCACCTACGCCGTGTCGCGCATCCAGCAGGCCGTGGTCACCGACCAGCTCTTCGAGCGCCCGGCGGAGTCGCCCGAGGACCGCGGCGAGGTGTTCGGCCGCTTCCAGAGCGACCGCGGCCCGATCCGCGTGCGCATGCGCTTCCTGCCCGCGGCGGCCGAGTGGATCCGCGAGCGGACCTGGCACCCGGACCAGGAACTGCGCGAGCACCGCGACGGCGGGGTCAGCCTGACCGTGCCGATCGACGGCGACCGCGAGGCGCTGAGCTGGGTGCTGCGCTGGGGTGCGCACGGCCGCGTCACCGCGCCCGCCTGGCTGAAGCGCGAGGCCCTGGCGGCGGTCACGGCGATGAAGGAGGCGCTCGAAGGGGGCGCGGCATGAGGCGGCGCGGGCGGCGGCGGTTCGAATCCGCATCCCTGCCCCGGTAGACTCCCGGGGTGGCTTTGAAGGAGATCCGCTGTGAGCTCTCCTGGTCCGCCAGCCGGGCCAAGGAGTTCGTCCGCTGCAAGCGCGAGTACTGGTACAGCCGCTACGCCTCGTGGGGCTGGTGGAAGGAGGAGCCGCGCGCGCAGAAGTACGAGGTCATGGTCCACAAGACGCTGACCTCGCTGCCCGCCTTCGCCGGCGACTGCATGCACCGCGCCATCGAGCGCTGGTTCCAGCTCAAGCGCTCGGGCAGCACGATGAACGGTCAGGAGCTGTTCGAGGAGGCGCGCGAGCTGTTCCGCGAGGGCTGGCGCCAGTCGAGCACCGACGGCTGGAAGGCGCGGCCGAACAAGAGCACCCACCTCGAGGAGCACCACTACGGCCGCGAGCTGCCGCCCGACAAGCTCGAGGCCGTGCGCGCGCACCTCGAGCGCTGCGCCAAGAACTTCTGCGAGATGCCCGCGCTCGAGCCGGTGCGCAGCGCCCACCCCGACAGCTGGCGCGCGCTCGAGTCGCTCGACACCTACTCCTTCCTCGGCACCAAGATCTACGCCGTGCCCGACTTCGGCTACGAGAAGGGCGAGGAGGTCCACATCTGGGACTGGAAGACCGGGCGCCCGCGCGAGGAGGACCGCTTCCAGCTGCTGACCTACGCCCTCTACGCCTGCGAGAAGTGGGGCGCCGACCCGGAGGCCATCCGCCTCTTCGCCGCCTACATCGGCACCGGCGAGGTGGTGCCGGTCCCGGTGACCATCGAGGAGCTGAGCCAGGCGCAGGACCGCATGTCCGAGAGCGTGCGCGAGATGATGGACGTCCACTACGACCCCGACGTGGACGACCTCATGATGGAGAACTGGCAGGCCACCGGAGCTCCGGCCGCCTGCCAGTACTGCCGCTTCCGCGGCATCTGCGACGCCGCGCCGCGCTAGCCGACGACCTCCGCGAGGCCGTTGCTGATCGCGGCGGCCTGCACGTCGTAGGCCTGGAACCAGATCGGCGTCCCGCTCAGGCCGGGCGGCACCGGCGCGCTGAACTGGATCGCGCCGGACGGGTCGGCCACCAGCGCCGGCAGGCGGCGGATCGGCGGGCTGAGGTCGGCCACGCCGAAGGGCGTGGTGGTCGGGCCGCCGCCGGTCAGCGAGTAGCCGACCACCGCCGCGCCGGTGGCGGTGAAGTTCGTGCCGTCGATGCTGAAGATCTGGCCGGCGACCAGGTTGCTCACCGTGATCCCCGGGCCGGGAGGCGCCGGCAGCTCGACCACGCCGTGGATGCGCGCCTGCCAGGAGACGCGCGCGTCGTCGTTGTCGTTCCACTTGCCGCGGTAGCCCTGGGCGCCGTACATGTAGACGTAGTCCTCGCCGTTCGGGTCGTTGGCGGTCGAGTTGTTCGGCTCGCCGGCGGCCCAGTTCGTGTAGCTCGAGGTGCTGCCGTCGACCCAGACGTGGACGCCCTCGGCGGCGACGTCGTTCAGGCCCAGCCACAGGTCGGTCTGCAGGCCGTTGAACAGGCCGAAGGTGTTCTTCAGCCAGTCGTTCTCGGCCTGGTCGTCGACGGTGACGAGGTGGCCGCCCATGGAGACGGCGACGGCCTCGGCCGCGGTCCAGGTCGAGGACTCGAGCAGGTGGTAGACGTTGCCGGTGGCCGGGTTGACCTGGGTGTCGAGGATGCCCGGGGTCGGCGCCGGCGGCGGCGTGCTCGAGTCGGTCACCGCGATGTTGTCGAGGCGCCACTCGGTGTCCCAGTCGCCGAGGTAGCGGTAGGCCAGGTGGACGCCGTTCATGCCGGCGTAGGCGCCGAGGTCGGCGCTCAGGCCGGACTCGCCGTCGCCGGCCAGGTCGTCGACCAGGTCGACGAAGGTGACGCCGCTGTCGAGCGAGACGGCGACGTAGTGGTGGTCGCGGTAGGAGGCGAAGGAGACGTGCTGGACGCAGTGGGCCCAGACGGTGGACGCGCCGGTCAGGTCCATGGCCGGCGACATGAGGTTGTTCTCGTTGGCGCCGCGGAAGTCGTCGTGGAAGGCTTCGTGGTCGCCGAACATCCGGCCGGAGGCGGGCTCCCAGCCGTTGGAGTTGCCGTTGTTGAACTCGATCCAGCCTGCGGGCGGGACGAGGCCGGACTCGAAGTCCTCGGTGAGGTAGGTCTGCTGGGCGGCGGCGGGGACCGCGGCGGAGGCCAGCACGAGGGCGGTGAGGGATCGCATCGTGACGGTCGGAGGTCGTGGTGGGAGGGGAGGGGGGAAACCCCGAGCCTACACCGAAAAGAGCAGGCCGTCCGGAGAGGACGGCCTGCCCGAGCGCCGCGCGGGGCGGCGCGGAGGTCCGGAGGATCAGCCGATCACCTCGGCGAGCCCGTTGCTCAGCGCGGCGCCGAGCACGTCGTAGGCCTGGAACCAGACCGGCAGGCCGCTCGCGGCCGGCGGCACCGGCGCGGCGAAGTGGATCGTGCCGGCGGGGTCGGCGACCAGGGTCGGCAGGCGCTGGATCGGCGGGGAGAGGTCGGCCACACCGAAGGGCGTGGTCGTCGGGCCGCCGCCGGTCAGCGAGTAGCCGATCACGGCCGGGCCGTTGGCGGTGAAGCTCGCGCCGTCGAAGAAGGCGACCTGTCCGGCGATCAGGTTGGTCACGACCAGCTGCGGCCCGAGGGGACCGCTGATCTCGACCACGCCGTGGAAGTCGGAGCCCCAGTTGGCGCTGGTGGCGTTGTGCATGTCGTTCCACTCGCCGCCGAGGCCGCCGGCGCCGTACATGTGGACGTAGTCCTCGCCGTTGACCGGGTCGTTCACCGTCGAGTTGCTCGGCTCGCCGGCCGACCAGTTGGTGTAGGTCGTGGTGCTGCCGTCGGCCCACACGTAGGTGCCCTCGACCGCCTCGTCGTTCAGGCCGAGCCACAGCGCGCGCTGCACGCCGTTGTAGAGGCCGAAGTTCTGCTCGACCCAGTCGTTCTCGGCCTGGTCGTCGATGGTGACCAGGTGGCCGCCCAGGCCGACCGCGGCGTTCTCGGCGGTGCTCCAGTCGGACTTCTCCAGCAGGTGGTAGGTGTGGCCGTTCGCCGGGTTGGTGATCGTGGCGATGATGCCCGGGGGCGGCAGCGGCGGCGGCGTGCTCGAGTCGGTCACCGCGATGTTGTCGAGCGACCACTCGGAGGCGTAGTCGCCGGTGTAGCGGTAGGCCACGTTGACGCCGTTGACGCCGCCGTAGGCGCTCATGTCGGCGGTCAGGACCGACTGGCCGTCGCCGGCGAGGTCGTCCACCAGGTTGACGAAGGTCACGCCGTTGTCGACCGAGACGTCGACGTAGTGGTGGTCGCGCCACGAGGCGTAGTAGACGTACTGCCGCGCGTGGGCCCACACGCCGGAGGCGCCGCTCAGGTCCATCTGCGGCGACATCAGGCTGTTGTCGTTGTAGCCGGTGAAGTCGTCGTGGTAGGCCTCGGTCGCGCCGAACAGTTTGCCGCCGTTCGGCTCCCAGCCCGCGGAATTGCCGTTGTTGAACTCGGTCCAGCCGGCGGGCGGGACCGCGCCGGACTCGAAGTCCTCGGTGAGGAAGGTCTGCTGCGCGGCGGCGGAGCCGGTGAGCGCGAGGAAGAAGAGCCAGGAGAGGTGTCGCATCGGGGTTCAGGGGTGGAGAGGGGACCCTCCAATTTACGACGGAAACCGGCTCTCCGTGGGGTTCAAACCGTCACGGATCCGAACTCCGGCCGCCGGCCCTCGAGCAGGGCGGACATGCCCTCGAGGGCGTCGGGGTGCAGGAAGACCTCGCGCAGGCCCTCGAGCTCGAGGTCGAGCGCGGCGCCGAGCTCGAGCTTCATGCCCTCGGCGAAGACCTTCTCGACCTGGAGCAGGGCGTGCGGCGACTTCTGCTTCATTCTCTTCACCGCGCGCTCCAAACGCGCGTCGCCCTCCGTCGGGGCCTGCCCGCCGAGGATCTGCTCGACGCTGTGGTGGAGGAAGAAGTCCCACAGCTTCTGCCACTCGGGGCCGGGCGCGGTGACCGGGGTCGGGCGCTCGCCGACCACGCCGGCGCCGGCCGCCTCCGCGCAGCGCGCGTCGAGCTGGGCGAAGGGGACGACGTCGTCGCACAGGTGGATCTCGGCCGCGGTGCGCGCGTCGAGGATCTCGCCGGTGTAGACCAGCCACTTGGCCAGCGGCGTGCCGACCCGGCGCGCCAGGCGCTGCGTGCCGCCGAGGCCCGGGTAGATGCCGATGCCGGTCTCGGGGAAGCCGAAGCTGGCCTTGGGGCTGGCGATGATCCAGTCGCAGGCCAGGGCGAGCTCGGCGCCGCCGCCGAGGGCCAGGCCGTGCACCCGCGCGACCACGGCCTGCTCGCCGTTGTTGAGCAGCCGGTAGATGCGCTGCCCGGCCGCGGCGAAGTCGTAGATCGGCTGGAAGGTGTCGCGCTTCAGGTTGTCGACGAAGAACTTCACGTCGGCGCCGGCGGCGAAGGCCTTGCCGGTCGCGCCGATGACGATGCCGCGCGTGTCGTGCTGCCGCGCCATCTCCATCGCGTTGATGAACTGCAGGCCGGTCTTCTGGTTGAGCGCGTTCATCGCCGCCGGGCGGTTCAGCGAGACGTGGCTGAGCTCGCCGCGCTTCTCGACCGAGACCAGGTGGACCGGGATGCCTGCCGGGTCGGCCTGGGTGAGGAGCGTCGGCAGCTCGAGGCCGTGCGGGGTGACCGCGGCCTCGGCCAGCAGCCTGGCGCGCTCGACGCCGGCCTTGTTGAGCATGTGGAAGGGGCCGCGCGGCCAGCGCAGGCCGACCAGCGCGCCGATGTCGGTGTCCTCGACCGTGCCGACGCCCTCCTGCACCAGCTGGCAGGCGACGTAGAACACGACGCCGAGCAGGCGGTCGGCCACGGCGTGGTACTTCGACTCGTCGGGCTTGCCCAAGAAGTCCCAGTCGCCGCCGGCGGCGACCTTGTCGCACAGGCCCTTCACCGGCGCGTAGAAGCCGTGCAGCTCGTGGCCCAGGGTGTTGGCGGCGTGCATCGAGATCGGCACGCCGGTCACGTTCATCAGCTGGAACGGCCCCATGCCGACGCCGAAGGCCTTCTTGGCCGCCCACTCGATGGTGGCGATGTCGGCCACGCCCTCGTCGAGCAGCCGCACCGACTCGTTGATCCACGGCACGAAGTAGCGGTTGACGACGAAGCCGGGCGCGTCGGCGCTGCGGATCGGGGTCTTGCCGATGGCCTCCTGCGCGGCCCACGCGGCCTGGAAGGCGGCCGGGTCGGTGCCGTCGTGGCCGATCACCTCGACCAGCCGGTTCATCGCCGGGTGGTAGAAGTAGTGCAGGCCGAGGACGCGCTCGGGGTGCGGCGTGACCGCGGCGACGTCCTTGACGTAGAAGGAGGAGGTGTTGGTGCCGAGGATGGCGTCCGGCCGGCACACCTCGCCGAGGCGGCGGAAGACCGTGCGCTTGACCTCGAGGTCCTCGAACACGGCCTCGACCACCAGGTCGACGTCGCCGAGCTCGCTCCAGTCGCTGGTGCCGCGCAGGTTGCCGAGGATCTTCTCGACCTTCTCGGGGCGGAACACGCCTTTCTCGACGCCCTTCTCCAGGGTCTTGCGGATGATCCCGAGCCCGCGCTCGACCTTCTCGTCGTCCAGGTCGACCAGGGTCACCGGGTGGCCCTCGGCGGCGATCTTCTGGGCGATGCCGGAACCCATGTTGCCGGCGCCGATGACGGCGAACTTGCGGATCTCGTAGTGGCTCATCTGAATCTCGTTCTCCTCTCGCGCAGGGGCGGACAGCGTATTCTAGCGCCCCTGCGCCCCCCGGCAGGCGGGCGCCGGGCGCGATGATCCGACTCACCGACCTGCGCAAGAGCTACGCCGACGGCCCGGACGCCGCCGCGGTGGTCGAGGTCGCGGAGTGGTCGGTCGCCGCGGGTGAGCGGGTGGCCCTCGTCGGCGCCAGCGGCTCGGGCAAGACCACCCTGCTCAACCTGGTCAGCGGCCTGGTGCTGCCCGACCGCGGCCGCGTCGAGGTGGCCGGCACCGACATCGCCGCCCTGGGCGAGCCCCAGCGCGACCGCTTCCGCGCCGCGCACTGCGGCTACATGTTCCAGGCCTTCCACCTGCTCGAGGGCTTCACCGCCCTCGAGAACGTCGAGCTCGGCGCCAGCTTCGCCGGCCACCGCGTCGACCGCGCGCGCGCCGCCGGCCTGCTCGACTCCTTCGGTCTCGGCGACCGCCTGCACCACGACCCGCGCCAGCTGTCGATCGGCCAGCGCGCGCGCTGCGCCCTGGCCCGCGCGCTGATCAACCGGCCCGAGGTGCTGCTGGCCGACGAGCCGACCGGAAGCCTCGACCCGCCGACCGCGGCCGCGGTGCTCGAGCTGCTGCTCGCCACCGTCGAGGCGGAGGGCACCACCCTGCTGTGCGCGACGCACGACCTCGACCTGGCCGCGCGCCTCGGCCGCGTGCAGCGTGTGGAGGAGCTGCGGTGAAGCTGCCGCGCCTCGTCCTGCGCAACCTGCGCCGCCGCCCGCTGGCCACGGTGCTCACCACGCTGTCGGTCGCGCTGGGCGTCGGCCTGTTCGCCGCGGTCGGCGCGATGCGCCAGGCCGCGCAGGAGGGCTTCCTCCGCTCGGCGAGCGTGTGCGACGTGATCGTCGGCGCCAAGGGCTCGCCGCTGCAGCTGACGCTGAACACCCTCTACCACCTGGGGCTGTCGCCGGGGAACGTGCCCTTCGCGGCCTACGAGGAGCTCGCCGCCCACCCGGGCGCGGCCTGGGCGGTGCCGACCGCGGTCGGCGACAGCTACCGCGGCCACCGCATCGTGGCCACGACCGACGCGCTGTTCTCCGAGCTCGAGCTGCGCGGCGCCGGGCCGCTGCGCTTCGCAGCCGGCGGCCCGTGGCGCTTCGGCCACGACGAGCTGCTCGCCGCCCACGCCGGGCTGCGCGCCGAGCTGGCCGAGGGCCACGGACCCCACGACGGCCACGACCACGGCAGCTCCGACCCGTCCTGGCAGCGCGCGGTGCTCGGCGCCGCCGTCGCGCGCGAGACCGGCCTCGCGGTGGGGGACCGCCTCGTCCCGGTGCACGACGTGCAGGACTCGCCCACCGCCGAGCGCCACGAGGAGGCCGAGCTCGAGGTCTGCGGCGTGCTCGCTCCGACCGGCACCCCCTTCGACCGCGCGATCTGGATCCCGCTCGGCGCCTTCTACTCCGTGGCCGGCCACCGCGCCGACGACGCCACCGCCACCGGCGGTGCGCGCGACCCGCTCGGGCTGAGCGCGGTGCTGGTGCGCACCGACGCGCGCCGCGGCATGCACGCGCTGCGCCTGTGGCGCGACTTCAACGACCGCCTCGACACCCAGGCGGCGCGCCCCGCCGCCGAGGTGCAGAACCTGTTCCGCATCGTCGGCGGCATCGACCAGCTGATGCGGGTGATCGCCGCGCTCGTCGTCGCCGTCGCCCTGGTCGGCGTGATGGTGGCGATCTCGAACACCATGGGCGCGCGGCGGCGCGAGTTCGCCGTGCTGCGCGCGCTCGGCGCCGGCCGCCGCGCGCTGCTCACTCTGGTCGTGCTCGAGTCGGCCGCGATCAGCCTGGCCGGCGGCCTGCTCGGGCTGGCCCTGGCCGGCGGCGGCGTGTGGCTCGGAGCCGGCGCGCTCGAGGCGCAGACCGGGGTCAGCGTCTCGGCGCTGCCCGGCGGGCCGGAGGGTATCCTCCTCCTCGCCACGACCGCGGTCGGCGCCCTGGCCGGCCTGGTCCCCGCCCTGGCGGCCTACCGCACCGAGGCGGCGCGCTGGCTGTGAACCACCCATGGCCGACCCGCAGCGAATCCGCACCACCTGCAACCGCGACTGCCCCGACGCCTGCGGCATGATCGCCACCGTGCAGGACGGCCGCGTGCTGCGCGTGCAGGGCGACCCCGAGCACCCGGTCACGCGCGGCTTCCTGTGCGAGCGCACCAACCGCGACTACCCCGCGCGGCTCACCGACCCCGATCGCCTCACCACGCCGCTCGTTCGCCGCGGCGACGGCTTCGAGCCGATCGGCTGGGACGCGGCGCTCGACCTCGTCGCGGAGCAGCTCGTGCGCTTCCGCGAGGAGTCCGGCCCGGCCTCGATCCTGCGCTACCGCTGCGGCGGCGCGCTGGGGATCCTCAAGGGGGTGATCGACGCCTTCTTCGACCGCTTCGGCCCGGTCAGCGCGAAGGGCGGCGACATCTGCTCGGGCGCCGGTGACGCGGCGCAGGAGCTGGACTTCGGCGTGTCCGAGGCCAACGACCTGTTCCAGCTGCGCGCGGCCTCCTCGGTGCTCGTGTGGGGCCGCAACGTGTTCACCAGCGCGGTGCACCAGCTGCCGCTGCTGAAGGAGGCGCGCGCGCGTGGCGCCCGGATGGTCCTGGTCGACCCGGTACGCCACCGCACCGCCGAGCTGTGCGACGCCGTGCTGCAGCCGCGGCCGGGGACCGACTTCGAGCTGGCGATGGCGCTGTCGCGCCGGCTGCACGACGAGGGCCGCTGGCACCCGGACGCGGCCTCCTGGTGCGCCGGCCTCGAGGACCACCGCGCGCTGGTGCGCTCGCGCGGCGTGGACGAGTGGCTGGCGCCGACCGGGCTCGCCGCGGCCGACCTCGACCCGCTCGCCGCGGCCTTCGCCGCCGGCCCCGAGGCGGGGCCGGTCACGATCCTGGTCGGGTGGGGCCTGCAGCGGCGCGCCAACGGCGGCGGCAGCGTGCGCGCCCTCGACGCCCTGGCCGCCGTGACCGGGCAGCTCGGCGTCCCCGGCGCCGGCGTCTTCTTCTCGACCAAGCGGCGCGGCGCCTTCGACACCTCCTTCGGCGTCGCCGCCGAGCCCCCGCGGCGCATCTCCGAGGCCCTGCTGGCCGAGGAGCTCGACATGGCCAGCGATCCGCCGCTGCGCATGGTGTGGATCGACGGCGCCAACCCGGTGGTCATGCTGCCGGACTCGCACCGGCTCGCCGCCGCGCTGCGTCGCCGCGAGTTCGTGGTCGTGGTGGACAGCTTCCTCACCGACACCGCGCAGCAGGCCGACCTCGTGCTGCCCTGCGCGACGATGCTCGAGGAGGAGGACCTCGTCGGCGCCTACGGTCACCACTGGATCGGCGAGCAGCGCGCGGTGGTGCCGCCGCCGCCCGGTGTGCGCAGCGACCTCGAGATCGTCGCCGGCCTCGCCCGCCGCGTCGGCCTCGGCGCGGAGTTCGACCGACCGGTCGAGGACTGGAAGCGGATGGCGCTGGCGCGCGTCGCGCCGCTCGGCGCCGACCTGGAGGCGCTGCGGCGCGGCCCGGTGCGCAACCCGGAAGCCCCCGAGGTCCGCCACGCCGGCCGCCGCTTCGCCACGCCGGACGGTCGCGCGCGCCTGGTCCGGGCGGCGCCGCCCGAGGTGCCCGCGCCGACGGCGGAGTGGCCGCTCTACCTGACCGCGATCTCGACCCCGCGCAGCCAGGGCAGCCAGGCCGTGTTCCAACGACGGACCGGCCCCCCCGAGGCGCGCGTGCACCCGTCCGCCGCGGCCGGCCTGGCCGACGGCGCCCACGTCCGCGTGGTCAGCCCCCAGGGCGAACTCGAGGTCGTCCTGCGCCACGACGACCGCCTCCACCCGACGATCCTGCACATGGACAAGGGCGGGTGGCTGGCCGCCGGTCGCTGCGCCAACGCCCTGGTCGCGCCGCGCTCGACCGACCTCGGTGGCGGCGCCTGCTACTACGACGAGCGGGTGCGGGTGGAGGCGGTGGGGGAACAGGGATCAGCATGATCCCGCTTCCCGTCGGGCTGACCATGCTCGTGGCGGGGGTCCTGCTGGCCGTCGGCTTCCTCCGCGGCCGGGACGAGGCGGGCGAGGGGGCGGTGGCGGGGTGACGGAGCGGCGCCGCGCGCGCCGCGGGAGCACGGCCCAGGGAGCCTCCCCCTCGACCACACCCTCTTCGGCGTCCCCCAGAACGGCTCCCTCGGCTGGTCCACCCTCTCCCGCCCCCCCCCGGACCGGAAGGGGGTCCACTTCTCCCCGGAGTCCGCGGCGACGGTGGCGGGCGTGGCCCTCCACGACTGGGGCGCCCGCGAACGCCAGCAGGTCTACCGCACCCGCGTCGAGGGCGTCGCCGAGTACCAGCCGGGCAGCTTCTACCGCCGCGAGCTGCCCTGCATCCTGGCGCTGCTGCGCGAGCACGGCCTCGCCCTGGAGGTGATCGTCATCGACGGCTTCGTCCACCTGGACGGGGTCGCCGAGCCGGGGCTGGGCCAGCACCTCCACGACGCCCTCCGCGGCGAGGTCGCCGTGATCGGCGTCGCCAAGCGGGCCTTCCGGGACATCGGCGAGCGCTTCGCCCTCCACCGCACACGCGAGGCCATCGCCCGGATGCACGGCGAGCACCGGCTGCCGGCGCTGCTGAAGCTGGCGGACCAGGTGTGTCGCGGGCGGCCGTAGTGCCGGTCTAGAGGCCGACCACGTTCGAGGTCCGGTCGCTGGCCGCGTCGACGGCCTGGACGTTCACCCGCCCCGCGGCGCCCGAGGGCACGTTGGTGGTGAGGCTGACGGTTCCGCCGGGGCCGGCCGTGAGCACTTGCGCGAGGCTGAACCCGTTGCCGCTGAGCCCGGTGACCACGGTGTTGCCGGTGACCGGATTGGAGACCGGGTGGCTGCCGGTGCCGAAAGCGCGGACCAGGCCGACCAACCCGCCGCCGGTGGCGCCGGCGACCGTGAAGCTCATCGGTCCGCCGGCTGCGCCGGTCGTGCTGAGGGTGAGGGGCGAGCCGCCGCCACCGCCGCCATAGAGGTAGACGGAGCCCGAGGAGGCGCCGAGGTCGTCGTCCGCGGCCGCGCCGGCGGCCACCACCCCGGCCTCGATCGCCAGGGAGTACGGCGCGCCGAGCTCGTCGAGGGGAGCCGCGTCGCTGGCCAGGAGCCGGGTGACCAGCGCGCCGCTCGAGGCGTCGTAGCGGTAGACGGCGCCACAGTCGAACACGCCGCCGACGTCCTTGCCCTCGGCGCCGACCAGGACCTCGCCGGCGTCGATCGCCACCGAGATGCCGTACTTGTCGTGGTAGTCGCCATCGCTCGGGACGAGCTTGTGCAGCTGGTTGCCGCTCGCGGCGTCGAACAGGTAGGCCGAGCCGGAGTTGTCGCCGTGGGGCATGTCGGCCCAGGCTCCGACCACCACCGTGCCGCCGTCGATCGCCACCGCGGCGCCGAAGAAGTCCCAGGAGCTGCCGTCGTTGGCCATCAGCTTGCGCAACGGGCTGCCGTCGGCGGCGTCGAACAAATAGGCCGCGCCCGCGAACAGGGCGCGTTCGTCGTTCCCGTGCGCGCCGACCACGACGATGCCGCCGTCGACGTCGACCGACTCGCCGAACAGGTCGTCCATGGTGCCGTCGCTGGGCACCACCTTGGTCACCAGCGCGTAGGACTGGGTGTCGAAGAGGTAGGCCGCGCCGGAGTTGCGGCCGTGGTCGTCGTCGTAGATCGCGCCGACCACGATGCGGCCGCTGCCGACCGCGACGGCGCAGCCGAACTGGTCGCCGTCGGCGCCGTCGGGGGCGACCAGCTTGGCGAGCTGGGCGCCGGACTGGGCGTCGAAGACGTAGACCGAGCCGGATTCCGCGCCGCGGTCGTCGTCCAACGGCGCGCCGACCACGGCGAGGCCGCCGTCGAGCGCGACCAGCTTGGCGCGCTGGGCTCCGGTGGCGGCGTCGAACAGGTAGGCCGAGCCGCTGTCCGCGCCGCGGTCGTCGTCGCGGCGCGAGCCGACGGCGAGGAGGCCCCCGTGGAGCGCCGTGGCGCTGCCGAACTCCTGGCCGGCGTGGCCGTCGGCGGGCAGGAGCTTGGCGTCCTCGTAGGTCTGGGCCGGGCTGGAGGCGGTGAGGGTCAGGACGGCGGCGAGGCCGGCCAGGGCGGTGAGGGGAGAGGGGAGGCTCATGGGTCGGTTCGAGAGGGATGGGAACGGAGGACGAGCCGGAACCCCATCCTCCCACGAATCAGCGCACTCCTGTGCCGAATTCCCTCTCGGAATCCCGGATTTCCGGCGGATCGGCCCCTCCCGCTCCCTGGCGGCCGGGGCCGCGGTACGGGGTGTATCCTCTCCACCCATGCGCGGCCTCCTCCTCGTCCTGGTCCTGCTCGGCGCCTGCGGGGGCCCGGAAGAGCCTGTCCCCGCCCAGGATCCGGCCGAGGAGACCGGCGCGGCGGCGGAGCTCGAGCCCGCGGCGCCCCCCCCGACTCCGATCCTGGTCGCGCTGCCGCCGCGTCCGGACGGCCCGGCCTTCGGCGACTGGGCCATGCTGCGCGACACCGAGCTCGACGGCGAGCTGCCCTGGAAGCACGCCGGCACGCTCGACGACCCGGTGCCGATCGACGTCGACTTCCTCGGCGCGTGGGAGTTCGACGAGACCCGGGATCCGGTGTTCCCCCCGGCCATCCTGGCGCTCGACGGGCGCAAGGTCCTGATCCGCGGCTTCATGCTGCCCTCGGTCGACTTCCGCGACATCCGCGAGTTCCACCTCGTGCGCAGCCTGTGGGGCTGCTGCTTCGGCGCGCCCCCGCGGCTGAACGAGATCGTGCGCGTCCAGCTCGAGGAAGGGGTGGACTACACCTACGACGGACTGGAGCTGGTCGGCACCCTCGAGGTGGTCTATGAGACCGAGGACGGGATCGCCGAGGACCTCTACCGCCTCGACGTGGACGTGCTGCGGCCGATCCCGGCCTACGAGGACCCCGACGCGCCGATGGACTTCGATCCGGCGGCCGCGCGCGGGATCATCCTCGGCAAGGAACAGGAGTTCTAGCGCCTCCGGGCGCCCGCGAAGATGCCCAGCCGCTGGTCCGACGACGAGGCGCGCGCCTGCCTCGACCGCTACGCCCCGGCGCACGGCGAGGACCTCGCCCTGCGCGTCTACACCTCGCGCCTGATCGGCGCCGACCCCGCGCTGGTGCTGCACGGCGGCGGCAACGTCTCGGTCAAGGCCGCAGGAACGGACCTGTTCGGTGCGCCGGTCGAGACGATCCACGTGAAGGGTTCGGGCTGGGACCTCGGCGGCATCGAGCCCGCCGGGCTGCCGGCGCTCGACCTGGCCGGGCTGCGCCGGCTGCGCGCGCTCGACGCCCTGAGCGACGAGGAGATGGTCAACCAGCTGCGCCGCCACCTGTTCGACGCCGCCGCCCCGAACCCCTCGGTCGAGACGCTGCTGCACGCCTTCCTGCCGCACCGCTTCGTCGACCACAGCCACGCCGACGCGATCCTGGCGGTCAGCAACCTGGAGCACGGCGAGCAGCTGGTCGCCGAGCTCTTCGGCGACCGCGTGGTGGCCCTGCCCTTCGTCATGCCGGGCTTCCCGCTGGCCCGGGCGGTGGCCGACGCCTTCGAGGCGCACCGCGGGGTCGAGGGCGTGCTGCTGCACCAGCACGGTCTGTTCACCTTCGCCGACGACGCGCGCGAGAGCTACGAGCGGCACATCCGGCTGGTGGACGAGGCGGCCGCCTTCGTCGCCGCCGGGCGCGGCCGCCGCGTGGTCGTGCCGGCCGGCGCCGACTTCGCCGCCGCGCGCGCCCAGGCCGCGCGGCTGGCGCCGAAGCTGCGCCGCGCCTGCGCGCGATGGATGCCCGCGCCGCCGGCCCTGCAGTGGCTGGCGGACGAGGAGCTGGCCGGCCTGGTCGCCGCGCCCGAGGCGCGCGAGACCTTCGTCGGCCCCCCGCTGACCCCCGACCACAGCCTGCGCACGAAGAACCTGCCCTGCTGGGTCGAGGCCGACCTGCTGGCCGGCGACGAGGAGCTCGGCGTCCAGGTCGAGCGGGCCGTCGCGGCCTACGCCGACGACTACCGCGCCTACTTCGCGCGCGGCTGCGCCTCGCGCGGCGAGCGGACGCCGCTCGACCCGGCGCCGCGCGTGCTGCTCGTCCCCGGCGCCGGGGTGTTCGCCGCCGGCCCCGACGCGAAGGCGGCCGCCGCGGTGGCCGACCTGGCCGCCCACACGCTGCGCACGAAGGCCGCCGCGCGCGCGCTCGGAGCCTACCGCGGGCTGGACGAGCTCGACCTGTTCGACATGGAGTACTGGCCGCTCGAGCAGGCCAAGCTGGGGCGCAAGCGCCCGCCGGCGCTGGCCGGCCGCGTCGCGGTGGTCACCGGCGGCGGCGGCGCGATCGGCGAGGGCGTCGGGCGCGTGCTGGCCGGCGCGGGCGCCACCGTGGCCCTGCTCGACCTCGACGCCGCGCGCGCCGAGGAGGCCGCCGCGCGCCTGCGCGCCGCCCACGGTCCCTTCGCCGCCTTCGGCCTGCCCTGCGACGTGACCGACGCCGACTCGGTCGAGGCCGCCCTGGCCGAGGTGCTGCGCCGCGCCGGCGGGCTCGACGTGCTCGTGCCGAACGCCGGCGCGGCCCACGTCGCCACCTTGGAGCAGACCGACCCGGCCGCCTTCCGCCGCCTGGTCGAGGTCAACCAGACCGGCGTCTTCCTCACCCTGCGCGCCGGCGGCCGCGTGCTGCGCGAGCAGGGGCTCGGCGGCTCGGTCGCGCTGATCAGCTCGAAGAACGTGCTCGCCCCCGGGGCCAGCTTCGGCGCCTACAGCGCGAGCAAGGCCGGCGCGCACCAGCTGGCCAAGATCGCCGCGCTCGAGCTGGCCGACGCCGGCGTGCGCGTGAACATGGTGTGCCCCGACGCGGTCTTCCGCCACGGCGACAACCCCTCCGGTCTGTGGGCGCAGGTCGGCCCCGAGCGCGCGCGCTCGAAGGGCATGGACCCCGCCGAGCTCGAGGCGCACTACCGCGAGCGCAACCTGCTGCGCACCACGGTCGACGCCGAGGACGTCGGCCGGGCCGTGCTGTTCCTGGCCACCGAGGCCACGCGCACCACAGGCTGCACGGTCACGGTGGACGGCGGCATCGCCCAGGCCTTCGGGCGCTGAGGCATAATCGCGGGATGCGCATCCCCGGCCGCTTCGCCGCGGCCGTCGCCCTGTCGACGGCTCCGGACACGACCGAGGCCCTCGACGAGGTCCTCGCCGCCCTGCGGCCGCAGATCGGCTCGCAGCCGGACCTCGTCGTGGTGTTCTTCACGCCGCACCACGCCGCCGGGGCCGAGCAGGTCAGCTTCCGCCTGCGCGACGGCCTGACGCCCGACTGCCTGGTCGGCTGCAGCGCCTCCGGCGTGGTCGGCGGCAGCCGCGAGGTCGAGCACGGCCCCGGCCTGGTGGTGTGGGCAGCGCGCCTGCCCGGGGCGCGCGTGCAGTCCTTCCACCTCGAGTTCGAGGGCTCGAGCGGCGGCGTGGTGCACGGCTGGCCGATGGTCGACCAGTCGGCCAGCGTGGTGCTGATGGTCGACCCCTTCAGCTTCCCGCTCGGCCCCTTCCTCGACTCGCTGCGCGCGACGCAGCCCTCGCCCAACCTGGTCGGCGGCGTGGCCAGCGGCGGCAGCCGGCCCGGCGCCAACCGCCTGCTGGTCGACGAGCGCGTGGTGTCCGGCGGCGCGGTGGGCCTGGCCCTCGACGGCGCCGCCTCGCTCGAGCCGCTGGTCAGCCAGGGCTGCCGCCCGGTCGGCCGCCCCTTCACGATCACCCGCAGCGAGCGGAACATGATCTACGAGCTCGACTCCGCGCCGGCCTACGAGGGCCTGAGCGAGGTGGTCGGCGCCCTCGACGACGACGACTCGCGCGCCTTCCGCAACGCGCCGCAGGTCGGGCTGGCGGCGGTGGCGAGCAGCGGCGACCTCGGCCAGGAGGCCTACCTGATCCGCGGCGTGGTCGGCATCGACCAGGACAGCGGGGTGGTGGCGATCAGCGACGCCGCGCCCGAGGGCATGCAGCTGCGCTTCCACGCCCGCGACGGCGCGAGCGCGCACGAGGACTTCGGCAACCTGCTCGGCCTGGCCAGCGGCCTCTACCCCGAGGCGGTCGGCGGCCTGATGTTCACCTGCACCGGTCGCGGTCGGAATCTGTTCGACGACCCGGACCACGACGCACGGCTGACCGGCACCTACTTCCCCGAGCTGCCGGTGGCCGGGATGTTCGCCGCGGGCGAGCTCGGCAGCGTCTGCGGCAAGCCCTACATCCACGGCTTCAGCGCCAGCTTCGGTCTGCTGGTCGAGCGCGAGGGCTGAGGGGCCGGGGATTGCCGCCGCGGGGAGAAAAAAGGGCGGCGCTCGTGAGCGCCGCCCCAACATGCCGCGGAATCACTCCGCTCGGAGGAAGAATGCTGCCCGAAACGCAGCTTGCGAATGCCATCTGGAGCGGCCGGTTACCCCCCGGTTGCCGTACCGTCCAGGCCCCTTTTGCGGCGCCGCGGCGGCGTCCTTGAGGAAAAGACGGCAGAATCTCCGCCACGCCGCGCGGCGCACATGTGACGGCAGATTGGAACGTCACATCCCGGCGCCGCGCGTATGCCCGCCTACCATGCCCCCCGTGCTGCGCTCCTCCCTCGTCGTCCCCGCCCTGGCCCTGCTGGCCGGGCTCGGCGCCTCGTGCGCCGCGACGACGAGCTACGAGGAGGAGATGGCCGGGCCCTACGGCCGCTACCGGACGGGCGACTTCAGCGGCGCGGCCGAGCTCATGCAGGAGGGCTACCGCGACCGCTGGAAGGTGCGCTTCGACCCCGAGGCCGGCACCATGGACTTCGCCGACGACGCGGTACTGTGGAACCTCGAGCGGGGCAAGATGCTGCTCGACGCCGGCCGCTACCCCGGGGCCTACCGCGCCCTGGAGGACGCCGAGACCGTGGTCAACCAGGGCTTCGGCGAGCGCGCGGTGGTCAGCGCGCGCGAGGTGGGGGACGAGCTCGAGTCGCTGGCCACCAACCAGAAGGCGCTGCCCTACCGCGGCGCGGTGCGCGACAAGGTGCTGCTCAACGCCTACAAGGCGCTGGCCGCGTTGTTCGAGCACGACCTCGACCGCGCCCTGATGGAG
The DNA here is from genome assembly GCA_964342475.1 of uncultured Planctomycetales bacterium. Lineage (GTDB taxonomy): Bacteria > Planctomycetota > UBA1135 > UBA1135 > UBA1135 > J029. The sequence goes on along the minus strand of CAYFGE010000002.1, from coordinate 111,247 downwards.
GCGCGCCGGGTCGAGGAGGCGCAGGACGCCGCCATCCGCGAGTTCGCCGCCGAGGCCGAGGCCGGCGACCGCGCCAGCGCGCGCAAGGGCGTGCAGCTCGACTACGGCGTCTTCGTGACCGACTCGCGGGTGCGCGAGGACCTGCCCTGGCTGCAGGGCGCCGACGCCTACCCGCCGGCCTACCAGGACTTCGTCAACCCCTTCGCGCTGCTGGTCAAGGCGGTGCTGCGCCGGGTCAAGGACGACGCCTACGAGCGCGCCGACGTCGACCTGCGCAACCTGGCCTCGATGGTGCCGGAGAACCGCTACCTGGTCGAGGAGTTCCAGCGCGCCGACGCGGCGGCGCCGCCGGCCGGCTGGGTCTACGTGCTGTTCGAGAACGGGCTCGCCCCGGTGGTCGAGTCGGTCGAGGTCGAGGTGCCCTACGGCTACCTGCGCGCGCTCGGCGGCCGCGGCACGAACGACGTCTACGACCTGCTCAACCGCGCCTACTTCGCGCTGCCCGCGCTGCGCCCCGCGCGGCGGCCGGCGCAGTCCCTGTTCGTGCGCGACAGCCTCGGCCAGGAGGACCAGAGCCTGCGCGTCGCCGACATGGAGACGGTGATGCGCTACGAGTTCGAGCGGCGCTACCCGGGCGTGCTCGTCCGCGAGCTGCTGCGCGTGCTCGCGCAGGAGACCGCCAGCCACGAGATCACGCAGGCCGCGCGCAAGCAGGACGACGTCCTCGGCGTGGTCGCCGCGCTCGGCGGCCTGCTCTACAAGTCGGCGATGAACCGCGCCGACGACCGCAGCTGGCGCACGCTGCCGGCCGAGTACCACTTCCTGGTGCGGCCGATGCCGGCGGACGGCCACCTGCTGCTCGGCCTCTCCGGCGGAGGGGTCGAACCCGTCGAGCTGGACCTGTCCGGCTGGGACGTCGCGGTGCTCTACGCGCGCAGCGTGAACCGCGAGAACCTGGTCGTGCACCAGGCCCTCTTCACCTACGGCTCCGGAGGAATCCGATGATCAGAAGCTTCTTGAACACCACCCTGCTGGCCGCGGCGGCCCTCGCCGCGCCGGCGCTGGTCTCCTGCGTCATCCCGGCGCCGCGCGTATGCCCGCCTACCATGCCCCCCGTGCTGCGCTCCTCCCTCGTCGTCCCCGCCCTGGCCCTGCTGGCCGGGCTCGGCGCCTCGTGCGCCGCGACGACGAGCTACGAGGAGGAGATGGCCGGGCCCTACGGCCGCTACCGGACGGGCGACTTCAGCGGCGCGGCCGAGCTCATGCAGGAGGGCTACCGCGACCGCTGGAAGGTGCGCTTCGACCCCGAGGCCGGCACCATGGACTTCGCCGACGACGCGGTACTGTGGAACCTCGAGCGGGGCAAGATGCTGCTCGACGCCGGCCGCTACCCCGGGGCCTACCGCGCCCTGGAGGACGCCGAGACCGTGGTCAACCAGGGCTTCGGCGAGCGCGCGGTGGTCAGCGCGCGCGAGGTGGGGGACGAGCTCGAGTCGCTGGCCACCAACCAGAAGGCGCTGCCCTACCGCGGCGCGGTGCGCGACAAGGTGCTGCTCAACGCCTACAAGGCGCTGGCCGCGTTGTTCGAGCACGACCTCGACCGCGCCCTGATGGAGGCGCGCCGGGTCGAGGAGGCGCAGGACGCCGCCATCCGCGAGTTCGCCGCCGAGGCCGAGGCCGGCGACCGCGCCAGCGCGCGCAAGGGCGTGCAGCTCGACTACGGCGTCTTCGTGACCGACTCGCGGGTGCGCGAGGACCTGCCCTGGCTGCAGGGCGCCGACGCCTACCCGCCGGCCTACCAGGACTTCGTCAACCCCTTCGCGCTGCTGGTCAAGGCGGTGCTGCGCCGGGTCAAGGACGACGCCTACGAGCGCGCCGACGTCGACCTGCGCAACCTGGCCTCGATGGTGCCGGAGAACCGCTACCTGGTCGAGGAGTTCCAGCGCGCCGACGCGGCGGCGCCGCCGGCCGGCTGGGTCTACGTGCTGTTCGAGAACGGGCTCGCCCCGGTGGTCGAGTCGGTCGAGGTCGAGGTGCCCTACGGCTACCTGCGCGCGCTCGGCGGCCGCGGCACGAACGACGTCTACGACCTGCTCAACCGCGCCTACTTCGCGCTGCCCGCGCTGCGCCCCGCGCGGCGGCCGGCGCAGTCCCTGTTCGTGCGCGACAGCCTCGGCCAGGAGGACCAGAGCCTGCGCGTCGCCGACATGGAGACGGTGATGCGCTACGAGTTCGAGCGGCGCTACCCGGGCGTGCTCGTCCGCGAGCTGCTGCGCGTGCTCGCGCAGGAGACCGCCAGCCACGAGATCACGCAGGCCGCGCGCAAGCAGGACGACGTCCTCGGCGTGGTCGCCGCGCTCGGCGGCCTGCTCTACAAGTCGGCGATGAACCGCGCCGACGACCGCAGCTGGCGCACGCTGCCGGCCGAGTACCACTTCCTGGTGCGGCCGATGCCGGCGGACGGCCACCTGCTGCTCGGCCTCTCCGGCGGAGGGGTCGAACCCGTCGAGCTGGACCTGTCCGGCTGGGACGTCGCGGTGCTCTACGCGCGCAGCGTGAACCGCGAGAACCTGGTCGTGCACCAGGCCCTCTTCACCTACGGCTCCGGAGGAATCCGATGATCAGAAGCTTCTTGAACACCACCCTGCTGGCCGCGGCGGCCCTCGCCGCGCCGGCGCTGGTCTCCTGCGTCTCGGCCGACGAGGAGGTCATCCTGTTCACCAACGGCGGCGTGCCCTACGTCATCGAGATGCAGGACTACGGCGTCCGCTCGGGCCTCAGCGTCGTGTCGGTCGACTCCTCGCAGCAGGGCGACCTGCCCGTCGCGGTGGTCGAGCTGCGCAACACCACGGCCGCCGAGATGCGCGTCCGCGCCGGCTTCGTGTGGGCCGACGCCGACGGCCGCGTCGTCAACTCGCCGGCGCACGCGCCGCGCACCGTCCACATCCTGCCCGGTGCCAGCACCACCCTGCAGAGCGCGGCCGGCGCCCCGTCCGCGTACCGCTTCAAGCTCCAGCTCCGCAGCGAGAACTAGGAGGAACCCACCATGAAGATCCAAGCCCTGCTCACCCTCCCCCTGCTGCTCGCCGCGTGCAGCTCGAACACGGAGACCTACGACCCCGCCACCGGCGGCATCCGCGACGTCGACGCGATCACCTACGACGACTTCGCCGAGTCCTCCGAGATCCTGATCCAGTCGATGCTGCAGTCCGGCGCGCTGGACACGCCCGGCCTGGCCCGCCACGACGACGGCAAGGTCATCCTGGCGCTCGAGGACATCAACAACTACACCTCGGCCAACCTGAAGACCAAGGTGATGACCGACAAGGTGCGCATCTCGCTCAACAAGAGCGGCAAGGTGCTGACCACCACGGCGGTCAAGTTCGGCGCCGGCGGCCCCGAGGACACCGGGACCAAGGAGGTCCGCGAGATCGACGACCCGATGTTCGAGGAGAACACCTACAACCAGGCGCGCACCGTGCGCCTGCCGGACATCAGCCTCAGCGGCTCGGTGATCAAGATGAGCGCCGAGGAGGGCCGCACCAAGGAGTCGGTGGTCATCTTCAAGCTGACCCTGACCGACCTGAAGACCGGCCTGGCCGTGTGGGAGGACGAGGCCCCGATCGGCAAGCGCCGCACCAAGGGCCTGTTCGGCGGCTGATCCCGCCGCGCCTCCGCGCCGTCGCGCGCCGGCTCCCTCCGGGGGGCCGGCGCGTTGCGCTCTAGCCGGGCGGCCAGGCCAGCGCGCGCCCGCCCAGCACGTGCAGGTGCAGGTGCTCGACGGTCTGCCCGCCGTCGCGGCCGACGTTGGTGACCACGCGGTAGCCGCCCTCCTCGAGGCCGGCGTCGGCGGCCACGCGGGCGGCGACGCGCAGCAGGTGGCCGAGCAGCGAGGTGTCGTCCTGCCCGGCGGCCGCCACGCTGGTCAGCGGCTTGCGCGGGATGACCAGGGCGTGGAAGGGGGCCTGCGGGGCGATGTCGGCGAAGGCGACCGCCAGCTCGTCCTCGTGGAGGAAGTCGCAGGGGATCTCGCCGGACAGGATCTTGGCGAAGACGGTCACTGCGCGCCGGCGGCGGCCACCGCCTTCTGCCAGTCCTCCGGGCTGAGCTCCTCGCTCTCCTCGACCAGCAGCACCGGGATGCCATCGTCGATGCGGTAGCGGCGGCGGGTCTCGCCGTCGGTGGAGACCAGCCAGTCGCCGTCCTGGACCAGGGTGGCCCGGCTGAGCGGGCAGCGCAGGATGGCGAGGAAGTCGGGGTCGAGCTCGGCCATGGGCGCAGTATCGCAGGGCCGCTTCCCGCGGGCCACCGCCCCGGCGGCCCCCCCGTCCCGTAGAATCGACCCTTCCACCGAGCCGGGAACGACCCCGTGTCCGCCGCCGAATCCTCCTTCCGTCCCTTCCGCTGCCTGGTCGCCGCCCTGAGCGGCTTCCTGTTCACCTACCTCTTCTTCGCCTCCTGGGAGACCTGGAAGGAGATCGGAACCCAGAACTGGGACCAGGACGGCCTGGGCTGGCTGAAGCTCGACTTCTGGGCCCGCCAGCAGCACGTCAAGGAGGCGCTGGCCGGCGGAGCCCTGACCCTGGTCCTCGCCCTGCTCGGCGAGCTGCTCCAGGGCCGCGCGGTCCCCGGCCTCGGCCTGCTGCGCTGGGGCACCCGCACCTTCGGCCGTCCGCTCGGCTTCTTCGCCGTGCTGCTGCTGGCCCTGCTGCCGCGCGGCCTGGCCCGGGTCACCCGCCCGGCCCCGGCCGAGGGTGCGCCCAACGTGATGTTCGTGCTGGTCGACACCTGGCGCGGCGACCGCACCAGCTTCCTCGGCTACGAGCGCGAGACCTGGCCGGAGATCGGCAGGATGGCCGAGGAGGGCGTGGTCTTCGAGCGCGCGATCACCCAGGCGCCGTGGACCAAGCCGACCGTCGCCACGCTGTTCACCAGCCTGGTGCCGTCGAAGCACGGCGCGATGTCGCACATGCCGCGCGACTCCGGACGCCGCTTCGTGGCGATGGGCAACCGCCACACCACGCTGGCCGAGCAGCTCGCCGTCGCCGGCTACGAGACGATCGCCTTCACGCACAACGCGAACATCCAGCCGATCTACGGCTTCGGGCAGGGCTTCCGCCACTTCGACTTCCTCGACAGCTGGGACCTGCGCGCCGAGACGATGATCGCCGAGGCGCAGGCCTGGCTCGACGGCTACGACGAGGACCGCCCCTTCTTCGTCTACTTGCACCTGACCGACCCGCACTACCCCTACGACCCGCCGGCGCCCTACCAGGGCACCTGGGACCAGAGCGGGGACGACTTCAACCTCGAGTACTCGGTGATCAAGGACTTCCACGAGGGGAAGCGCGAGATCACCCCCGAGCAGCTGCAGCACCTGTTCGACGCCTACGACGAGGAGATGCTGTACACCGACTCGCAGCTGGCGCCCTTCTTCCGCGGCCTGCGCGAGCGCTTCCCGAACACGGTCTTCGTGCTGGTCGGCGACCACGGCGACGAGCTGTGGGAGCACGACTCGGTCGGCCACGGCCACGTGGTCTTCGACGAGCTGACCTGGGTGCCGCTGGTGCTGTGGGGCCCCGGCCTGCCGCCGATGCGCGTCCCCGACCAGGTCCGCCTGCTCGACGTGCTGCCCACCCTGCTCGAGCTGACCGGCGCCGGCGAGCCCAATGACGAGATGATGGGCGCCTCGCTGATGCCGCTGGTGCGCGGCGAGGAGTCGGGCCACCGCCCCGCGCCGATGGAGACCGGCGGCGACGGCGAGCCGCCGTGGCACGTCCGCGGCCTGTCGATGGTCGTCGACGGCGTGCTGTGGAAGATGGTCCGAAACGAGATCAGCTCCTTCAACGACGAGGTCAGCTTCGAGCTCTACGACCTCGACGCCGACCCCAAGGAGCAGCGCAACCTGGCGGCCGAGCGGCCCGAGCTGGTCGAGCGCCTGTTCGAGGAGATGAAGGCCCGCGGCTGGTACACCCACCCCGACGACCTGCAGGGCGAGGCGGTGCACTGGAAGGCCTCGGCGGAGACCGCGGAGAACCTCGAGGGGCTCGGCTACCTCGACGCCGGCGAGGACGAGGAGTAGCCCTCCTTCACCGGATCTTCATTTTCCCGCCACCCGCGGGTCACGGTCGCGGCATACTTTTTCCAGCATGACCGCACCGAAGCTCCTTCTGGTCGAGGACGACCCCGACCTGCTGGAGGTTCTCCGCATGACCCTCCAGCGCGAGGGCTACGAGACCGTCGAGGCCCGGGATGGCGAGGAAGCCCTTCGCCAGGCCCGCCGTCACGCGCCCGACCTCGTGGTCCTCGACGTGATGCTCCCCAAGCTCGACGGCATCGAGGTGTGCCGCCAGCTGCGCGCGGACCGATCCCTCCAGCACGTCACCGTGCTCATGCTCACCGCCCGCGCCGAGGAGTCCGACGTCGTGCTCGGCCTCGGGGTGGGGGCGGACGACTACCTGTGCAAGCCGGCGCGCCCGCGTGAGCTGGCCGCCCGGGTCAAGGCCCTGCTGCGCCGGGCCCGCGCCCGCGACCAGCCGATGGACGACCAGATCCTCGCCCGCGGCGAGGTGGTCATCGACCCCGTCCGCTTCGAGGTGCGCCTCGGCGAGCAGCGGGTCGACTTCACGCCGACCGAATTCCGTCTGCTGCAGACGATGATGGGCAGCCCCGGCCGGGTCTTCCGCCGCGCCGAGCTGCTCGACTACGCGGTCGGCGTCGGTGTCTTCGTGGACGAGCGCAACGTCGACACCCACATCAAGTCGATGCGCAAGAAGCTCGGCGAGCGGGCGGACCTGATCGAGACCGTGCGCGGGATCGGGTATCGTTTCGCCGACGATGGGTCCTGAGTTCGTCCTCCCGCTCCTGGCCGCCCTCTTCTCAGGCGGATTGTGGCTGCGGGAGCGGGGTCGGCGGCAGGCCGCTGAGCGGCTCCACCACGAAGCGCTGGACCGCCGGGCCTCCTACCGGAAGGCTGCCGAGTACCTCGAGGAGGGGCTGATCCTGCTCGATTCGAGCGAGCGCGTGGCCTTCGCCAACGCGGCAGCCGCCAGTCTCCTGGACCTGCAGCGCCCCCCCGGGGAGACGGATCGGCCGAACCTGGCCGATTGGGCCGGAGCTGAGCTGGCGTCCCAACTCCTCTACGGCAACCCCGCGCACCTCCACCGGCGCGTCCTGGAGGTCCAGACGGGGGCCGGCCCCCGCTCCTTCGAGCTGACCACCGGCCCCGCTCCGAATCGACGCTCCTTCCTCATCCTGCGCGACCTGCGCGGGGCCGCGGCCGTCGACCAGAAGCGGCGCGATTTCGTGGCCAACGCCTCCCACGAGCTGCAGACCCCCCTCGCGGCCATGATCGGTCTGCTCGACCTGCTCGACGGGGCCGATGAGGAATCCGCCCGGACCCTCCTGGAGCGGGCGCAGCGCAACGCCCAGTCGATGGCGGCCCTCACCCGGGACCTCCTCGGCCTCGCCCGGGCGGAGGACCCGGACTGGCGTCCGACACCGAGGGCGGTGAAGACCGCCCAGCTGGCCGAGCGGATCGTCGACCGTTTCGGCGACAAGGCCGAGACCAAGGGACTGGAGCTGGCCGTCCATCCCGGCCCGCCCGACCTGGGGCTCGTGGCCGACGCGGAGTCCCTCGAGACGGTGGTCGCGAACCTGGTCGACAATGCACTCTCCTACACCGAGGCCGGCCGGGTGGACCTCCGTTTCCAGCCCACGGAGGGCGGTGGAGTGCTCATCGAGGTGGCCGACAGCGGCCCGGGCATCCCCCAGGAGATCCTCCCGCGGATCTTCGAGCGCTTCTTCCGCGGCGACCCGGCCCGGAGCCGGGCCTCGGGGGGCACCGGCCTGGGTCTGTCCATCGTGCGCAACCTGGTGGGCCGGCTGGGAGGCCGGATCTCGGTGCTCAACCAGCCCGGGGAAGGGGTCACCTTCCGGGTCGAACTGCCGCCCAGCCCGGCCCGTCCCCTCGCCGGGGCGGGACAGGCGAGCTTCAACTAGCCTTCACCGGGCCTTCATTTTCGGGGTCTAGTCTGTTCACGTCGGGAACACGATTCCCGGCTCCAACCACAGACAGACATGAGAATCACCACCTGCGCCGCCCTCCTGACCGGTCTCGTCCTGGCCAGCCCCCTGGCTGCCCAGCAGATGAAGGTCGACAAGAAGCTGCCCGAGTACGAGCGCACCGGGCCTGCCGTCTCCGGCAGCCTGAACGCGGTCGGCTCGGACACGATGATCAACCTGATGACCCTCTGGGGCGAGAAGTTCCGCACCTACCACCCCGAGGTGAAGCTGCAGGTCGAGGGCAAGGGCTCGTCGACCGCCCCGCCGGCCCTGATCGAGGGCACCGCCCAGCTCGGCCCGATGAGCCGCGACATGAAGGACAAGGAGGTCGACGCCTTCATCAAGAAGTACGGCTACGAGCCGACCCTGGTCCGCACCTGCCTCGACGCGCTCGCGGTCTTCGTCCACAAGGACAACCCGGTCCAGGGCCTGACCCTGGCCCAGGTCGACGCGATCTTCGGCAAGAGCCGCAAGCTCGGCTACCAGGAGGACATCACCCGCTGGGGCCAGCTCGGCCTGGCCGGCGACTGGGCCTCCGCGACCTTCAGCCTCTACGGCCGCAACAGCGCCTCCGGCACCTACGGCTTCTTCAAGTCCAACGCGCTCGGCAAGGGCGACTACAAGGACACCGTGAAGGAGCAGCCCGGCAGCGCCTCGGTCGTCCAGTCCATCACCGGTGACCCGTTCGCGATCGGCTACAGCGGCATCGGCTACCGCACCTCCGGGGTGCGCGCCGTGCCCCTCTCCGAAGACGGCGACGAGTTCTTCGAGGCCGACCTCGAGAACGTGGTCACGGGTGACTACCCGCTCGGCCGCTTCCTGAACGTCTACATCAACAAGGCGCCGAACGCCGAGCTCGACCCGCTTCGCCGCGAGTTCCTGCGCTTCGTCTTCTCGAAGGAGGGCCAGGAGATCGTGATCCAGGCGGGCTACCTGCCGATCACCGCCGCGGTGGCCGCCCAGGAGCTGGGCGCCCTCGGCATCCCCTTCAAGCCCGTGAAGAACTGAGGCGGCTCCTTCCCGCCCCGCGCACCTAGATTGTCAGGGATGCGCCGCCGAGGCGGCGTGTCCCTGAATCCGCGTAACCGAATGGCCTCTTCTCCTCCCAGCCGCCGCCACGCCGTCGACCGCGCCGTGGCGGTCCTGGTGCGTCTCGGCGGGATCGGCGTGGTGGCCGCCGTGATGTTCATCGCGGCCTACTTGGTGGCCGAGGCCGCCCCGCTGTCCCGCGGTCCCGAACTCGGCGCGCCGGCCGCCGCGGTCGCCCGGGAGGGGGAAGCGGCGCCCCTGCTCGCCGGGGTCGAGCCCTTCGCCGAAGCCCTCTGGAGCCTCGACCCGGACGGCGTCCTCCACCTGCGCGCGCTGGACGAGACGGGCGCGGCGGCCTCGCGCCCGGTCTTCGAGCTCGAGGAGGGCGAGCACCTGGTGGCCGCCCGTCTGTCGCCCGACCAGGGCAGCCTGGTGGCGGCGACGAGCGCCGGCCGCCTGGCCGAGCTGAGGCTGGCCTTCGAGGTCGACTACGACGAGCAGCTCGCGCGCACCCACCGTTTGGCGGAGGGCAGCGCCCGCTGGCTGGTCGAGGAGCCGGGCGAGCCGATCCGCGCCTTCGCCCACCTCGCCGACGGCGACACGGTGTGGGCGGCGGCCCTGCGCGGCCGCAGCCTCGAGCTGATGCGGGGTTCGGTGCGGCGCAACCGGATGACCGGCGAGGAGACGCTGCGCCTCAAGGGCACGAGCCTGGAGCTGGAGGCCGAGGCGACCGGCCTCGCGGTGCTCGAGAGCGGCTCGGTCCTGGTCGCCTTCGCGGACGGCTCGCTCCGTGCCTGGCAGCCCGACCGCTCGCTCGGCGCCCTCGAGGACCGCGGCACCTCGCCGCCCGGCGCGCCGGTGGTGGCGGTCGAAGCCCTCATCGGCGCGGGCTCGGCGCTCGTCGCACGCGCGGACGGCACCCTCGAGCGGTGGATGCTGCAGACCCAGGAGAGCGGCCCGCCGCAGCTCGGGTCCGGCACCCCGCTCCCGGAGGCCGTCCCCGGCCTGCGCCGGGTGGTGCCCTCCTCGCGCCAGCGCCTGTTCTTCGCCCTCGGCGACGGCGAGCTGCGCATCGGCCAGGCCACGGCGGCGACCTACCTCGGCAGCACGCCCGTCGCGGACGACGTGGTGGACGTCCTCGTCGCCCCGCGCGAGGACCACCTGCTGCTGCGGCACCGCGACGGGCGGACCGAGCTGCGCGAGCTGGAGCTCGGCTACCCCGCGGTCACCGCCGGCACCCTGTTCGGCAAGGTGCTCTACGAGGGGGCGCGCGCGCCGGCCTGGACCTGGCAGTCCACCGGCGGCACCGACGCCTACGAGCCGAAGACCAGCTTCGTCCCGCTCATCGTCGGCACCCTCAAGGGCACCTTCTGGGCGCTGCTGCCGTCGATCCCGCTGGCCCTGCTCGGCGCGCTGTTCACCGCCCGCTTCCTGCGCGGCCGCGCGCGCGAGATCGTCAAGCCGGCGATCGAGCTGCTGGCCGGAATCCCCTCGGTGATCCTCGGCTTCGTCGGCGCCCTCTACCTGGCGCCGGCCATCCAGGACCGCATGCTCGCGGTCTTCCTGCTGCCCTTCGTGCTGTTCGGGCTGACCGCGCTCCTCGGCCTCGCCTGGTCGCGCCTGAGCCAGCGCCGCCGCCTCGTGTTCCACGAGGGCTGGGCGCCCTTCCTGCTCATGGGCATCTACTTCGTCGTCGCCGGGGCGGTGCTCGAGGCCGGCCCGTGGCTCGAGCAGGCGCTGCTCGGCGACACCCTGCGCAACTGGGCGCCGGACACGCTCGGCCTGCCCTTCGAGCAGCGCAACGCCGCGGTGGTCGGCCTGGCGATGGGCTTCGCCGTCACGCCGCTGATCTTCACCCTGGCCGAGGACGCCTTCCGCAACGTGCCCGAGACCCTCGCCGAGGCCAGCCTGGCCCTCGGCGCGACGGCCTGGCAGACCTCGGTGCGGGTGATCGTGCCGCCCGCCCTGCCCGGCGTCGTCGCCGCGGTCATGCTCGGCCTGGGCCGCGCGGTGGGCGAGACCATGATCGTGCTCATGGCGACCGGCAACACGCCGATCACCAGCATGAACATCCTGCAGGGCTTCCGCGCGCTGTCGGCGAACCTGGCCGTCGAGCTGCCGGAGGCGCCGCACGGGGAGTCGCTGTACCGGACGCTGTTCCTGTCGGCGCTGCTCCTGTTCGGCTTCACCTTCCTCATCAACACCCTGGCCGAAGTCGTGCGCGTGCGCGGCAGGAAGGCGCTGTGAGCCTCGCCGAGAAGAAGGAACGACGCGACCCCTCCGGAGCCATCGGCAGCTTCCTGTGCGCCGGCGCCGTGGCCGCGGTGCTGCTGGCGGTGGTCCTGTTCTTCACCCTGATCCTGATGCGCGGGGCCAGCGCCTTCTGGCCGCGCGACCTCGTCGAGTGGCGCATGGCCGACGGCGCGGTCTACCTGGTCGAGGAGCTCGAGACGCGGGCCGACGGCTCGGTGCGCGGGCGCATCGCCAACCGCGAGCACTACGACCTCGACTTCATGGTGGCCGAGGCCGGGCAGATCGAGGCGCGGTCGCGGCCGGCCGACGCCGTCCGCCTCGAGCGCAGCGAGAACGGCCCCTTCCACGGCTACCTGGTGGAGGAGGGCGAGGAGAGCTGGAAGCTCGAGCTGCCCGACCGCACCCCGGTCGAGCTGCCCGCGGCCCAGGTGCTGCGTGCCAGCCGGCCGAACGAGATGGGCTTCTTCGCGCGGCTCGGCGCCTGGTTCGCCTCGGTCGGCCGCTTCGTCGTCGAGGAGCCGCGCAACGCCAACCAGGAGGGCGGCGTGTGGCCGGCGCTGGTCGGCACCTCACTGCTCGTCATCCTGATGTCGGTGCTGGTGATCCCCTTCGGCGTCACCGCGGCCGTCTACCTCAACGAGTACGCCCGCGACACCTGGTTCGTGCGCCTCGTCCGCGTGGCGGTCAACAACCTCGCCGGCGTGCCGTCGATCGTCTACGGCGTGTTCGGCCTCGGCTTCCTGGTCTACGGGGTGGGCGGCTTCGTCGACGAGCTGTTCTTCGCCGACTCGCTGCCGAGCCCGACCTTCGGCGCCGGCGGCGTGCTGTGGGCCTCGGTGACCATGGCGCTCCTGACCGTGCCGGTGGTGGTCGTCGCCACCGAGGAGGGCCTGCGCGCGGTGCCGCGCGAGCGGCGCGAGGCGGCGCTCGCCCTCGGCGCGACGCGCTGGGAGATGCTGCGCCACGTCATCCTCCCGGGCGCGCGGCCCGGCATCCTGACCGGCGCGATCCTGGCCGTCTCGCGCGCCGCCGGCGAGGTGGCGCCGCTGATGCTGACCGGCGTGGTCGGCTTCGCCCGCGAGCTGCCGGTGAGCGGCGAGTTCCCCTACCTGCACCTCGACGAGCGCTTCATGCACCTCGGCTTCCACATCTACGCGGTCGGCTTCCAGGCGCCGAATGTGGAGGCGGCCGAGCCGCTGGTCTACGCCACGGCGGCGCTGCTGCTGGGCCTGGTCCTGCTCCTCAACCTGACCGCGATCCGCATCCGCTCCCGGGTGCGCCGCTCCCTGAACGGAAAGTGATCCCCTTGGCTCCGGAACCCACCCACTCGCTCGGCAGGATCGCGGCGGACGCCGCCTCCCGCCGCAAGCGCTCCGACGCGGCCGCCGACCCGGTGATCCGCGTGCGCGACATGGACTTCCACTACGGGAGCACGCAGGCGCTCTGGCACATCGACCTCGACGTCCAGCGCGGCGAGGTGATGGCGCTGATCGGCCCTTCCGGCTGCGGCAAGTCGACCTTCCTGCGCGCCCTCAACCGCATGAACGACACCATCGAGGGCGCGCGGGTCGAGGGGCAGATCCTGCTCGACGGCACCAACGTGAACAGCCACGACGTCGACGTGGTCGAGCTGCGCCGCCGCGTGGGCATGGTGTTCCAGCGGCCGAACCCCTTCCCGATGTCGATCTACGACAACGTCGCCTTCGGCCCGCGGCTCCACGGCAAGGTGGCGCGGGCGGAGCTCGACGAGAAGGTCGAGCGCTGCCTGTGCGGCGCGGCGCTGTGGGAGGAGGTGAAGGACCGCCTGCGAACCTCGGCCCTGGCCCTGTCCGGCGGCCAGCAGCAGCGCCTGTGCATCGCGCGCGCCCTGGCCAACGAGCCGGAGGTGCTGCTGCTCGACGAGCCGGCCTCGGCGCTCGACCCGAACTCGACCGCCAAGATCGAGGACCTGCTGTTCGAGCTGCGCGGCGACTACACCATCGTCATCGTGACCCACAACATGCAGCAGGCGGCGCGCGTCTCCGACCGCACCTCCTTCTTCCTCAAGGGGCGGTTGGTCGAGGTCGGCCCCACCCAGACCGTGTTCACCAACCCCACCAGCGACGAGACCGAGGCCTACATCACGGGCCGCTTCGGCTAGGAGCCCGCACCATGACCAAGCACTTCCAACGCGACATGGCGGCCTTCACCGACGACCTGCTGCGGCTGACCGCCGCGGTCGAGGACGCCCTGGCCGACTCGATCAACGCCATCCTGGCGCGGGACGCCGCCCTGGCCGAGAAGGTGGTGGAAGGGGACGCCCAGATCGACGAACGCGAGGTCCGGCTCGAGGAGGACGCGCTCAAGATCCTCGCCCTGCACGCTCCGGTGGCCCGTGACCTGCGCTTCCTGGTGGCGGCCATCAAGATCGACAACGACCTCGAGCGGATCGCCGACATCGCGACCAACATCGCCCGCCGGGCGCACGACCTGACCGAGTGCGAGCCGGTCACCCCGCCGCAGGGCATCGAGGAGATGGCCGCGCGGACCCGCCAGATGGTGCGCCACGCCATCCACGCCCTGGTCAACCGGGATCCGGAGATGGCCAAGAAGGTCCGGAGCGAGGACGACGCGGTGGACCGCCTGCAGAGCCGGATGCTCCAGGAGTTGGAGGACCGGATGGTGGGGGGCACCCAAGAACAAGTCAAAGCGCTTTTGCGGTGGTTCGGCGCGGTCCGCAATCTCGAGCGGATCTCGGACCTGGCGACGAACATCGCGGAGGACATCCTCTACCTGATCGAGGGCGAGATCGTCCGTCACCGTTGAGCGGCGCGGCCGTCCGGCGGAGATCCTCCCCCGCACGGCTCCACCTCCCGCCCCTTCACTCATCCTTCACGGGAGGCTAGGGTCAGCGGTCGAATCGGCTTCACCTCCCCCCGATCGACCGATGCCCCCCCAAGACCGCGCCCTGACCGACCCGGTGGTGCCGCGCCCGGCCGGCCGCCAGAGCCCCCCGGCCGTCGCGGTCAGGATCCTCCTCCTCTTCGGCCTGCTCTACGTCTTCCTGGTGGCGGTCAAGCTGCTGGAGAGCGGGATCAAGATGTTCGGCGAGGACGCCGCCCAGGACCTGTTCCTCGGTGTCGCCAACCCCTTCGCCGGCCTCGCCGTCGGCGTCCTGGCCACGGTGCTCATGCAGTCGTCCTCGGCGACGACCTCGATCATCGTCGGCCTGGTCGGCTCCGGCACGCTGAGCGTCGAGTTCGCCGTGCCGATGGTGATGGGCGCCAACATCGGCACCACGGTGACCAACACCCTGGTGTCGATCGGCCACGTGCGCCGCAGCCAGGAGTTCCGCCGCGCCTTCGCCGCCGCGACCGTCCACGACTTCTTCAACCTGATGGCGGTGGCGGTCTTCTTCCCGCTCGAGATGGCCACCGGCTTCCTGCAGAAGACGGCGACCTTCATCGCGCAGAGCCTGGCCATGGGCGGCGGCGGGGCCTTCAAGAGCCCGATCAAGGCGGCCGTGAAGTCCGGCGCCGGCGTGGTGAAGGACTTCTTCACCGGCCCGCTCGGCCTCGAGGGCGGCTGGGCCGCCAGCGTGACCCTGGTGGTCGGGGTCGCCCTGCTGTTCGTGGCCCTGGCGGCGATCACCAAGACCATGCGCAAGCTGATCGCGGCCAAGACCGAGAAGGCCCTCAACGCCGCCTTGCGCCGCTCGGCCTTCTTCGCCATCGCGATCGGCACCCTGGTGACCATCTCGGTCCAGTCCTCGAGCATCACCACCTCGCTGCTCGTGCCGCTGTGCGGCTCCGGCATCCTCTCGCTCGAGGCCGCCTTCCCGGTGATGCTCGGCGCCAACATCGGCACGACGATCACCGCCTTCCTCGCCTCGATGGCCTCCGACCAGATCAGCGGCCTCGAGATCGCGCTGGTCCACGTGCTGTTCAACGGCCTCGGGGTGAGCCTGGTCTACCCCGTTCGCGCCATCCGGCGGATCCCGCTGCGCCTGGCCAATGCCCTGGCCACCCGCGCCGCGGACAACAAGCTCTGGATCCTCGCCTACGTCGGCACCCTGTTCGTCCTCGTGCCCACCCTGGGCATCCTCCTCTTCCGCTAGACCCTGACGCCGATGTTCGACTGGCTCAAAGCCCTCCGTTCCCAGCCCTCCGGCCTGCACGACATGATGCAGTTCTTCGAGCAGATGCTCGAGGACGGCCGCCACGCGTTCGACATCGCCGCGAACGCCCTCCTGGGAGGCACCAAGCCCGAGGTGATCCAGGACGACCTGTGGGCGACCGACAAGCGGATCAACCGCAACGAGCGGCGCATCCGCCGCATGCTGATCACCCACGCCGCGGTCCACGGCCGCACCGAGTTCCCGGTCTGCCTGGCGCTGATGAGCCTGGTCAAGGACGCCGAGCGCATCGGCGACTACGCCAAGAACATCTTCGACCTGATGCGGCTCGGGGTGGGGCTGCCTGCCGACACGGTGGAGGACCTCATCAAGCTCAAGGACACGGTGTCCACCATGCTGGCCAAGGCGCGGAACATCTACGAGAGCCAGGACGAGGAGGGGGCCCAGGCCTTCCTGGCCGAGTGCGACGCGCTGCAGGACCACTGCGACTCACGGGTCGACGCGCTGATCCTGCGCGAGGACGGCGGCGGCCAGGTCGCCGCGGCGGCGCTGGCCTACCGCTACATCAAGCGGATCATCTCGCACGCGATGAACATCATCACCAGCGTCGTGATGCCGCTCGACCGGCTCGACTACTACGACGAGCCGCGGCCGCGCTAGTCCGCCGGCCGGCGGCGCAGGATCCACAGGAAGGCGGGCGCGCCGAGCAGCGCGGTCAGCACGCCGACCGGCAGCTCGCTGTGCCGCCCCAGTACCTCGAGCGAGCGGGCGGCGGTGTCCGCCAGCACGAGGAAGCCGCCGCCGGCCAGCCAGCAGGCCGGCAACAGCACGCCGTGGCGCATCCCGGTGAAGGGGCGCACCGCGTGCGGCACGAGCAGGCCGACGAAGCCGATCGGCCCGGTGTGCGCGACCACCGCCGCGGTGAGCAGGCCGGTGCCGAGCAGCAGGTCGCGGCGCACCGCGCGCGGGTCCACGCCGCGGGCCTGGGCCAGCTCGGAGTCGAAGGCCAGGTCGTCGAGGGCGCGCGCCCGCCACACCACCGGCGCGAGTCCGGCCGCCAGCCAGGGCAGCAGCGACAGCGGCGTGGCGAAGCCGACCACGTCGATCTGCCCCATCAGCCAGCGGTCCATGCTGGCCAGGCGGTAGGGGTCGGCGAGGTAGCGCAGCAGCAGCATCCCGGCGGCGAACAGGAAGTTCAGCGTGACGCCGGCCAGCAGCAGGCCGTCGGCGCGGGCCGAGCGGCGGCCGACGCCGAGCACCAGCGCGACCTCGAGCAGCGCGAACAGGAGCGCCGCCGGGCGCGGCGAGCCGCCGAGGGCCAGGGCGGGGAAGACCAGGACCAGGAAGGCCCCGAAGGTGCCTGCGGCCGAGACGCCGAGGGTGAACGGGGTGGCGAGCGGGTTGCGCAGGAGGGTCTGCAGCACGGCGCCGGCCACCGCCAGCGTGCCGCCCGCCAGCCAGGCGGTGAGGGCGCGCGGCAGGCGCAGGTCGGCCAGGATGCGGGCGTCGGTGCCCCAGTCGGCGCGCGGGGTGCTGAACAGCTGACCGAGGGCTTCCCCGGGATCCAGCGGGGTGACGCCGAGGAAGGGCGCGGCCGCCAGCACCGCCAGGGAGGCGGCGGCGAGCAGGCCCAGCAGGGCCGCGGCGGGGGGGCGTCTCTCCATCGGGCGCGGCGGTCGGCAGGATCTTAGCCGTCGCGCGCGACAGCCCCGCCGCTCGCGGGTCTAAGATGGGGGCACCGACCCGGAGCGACCATGAACCTCGCCTCGACGCTTCTCCGTCCCACCCTCCTTTCCATCTCCGCCCTGGCCCTCGCGGCCGCCGCCCCGGCCCAGTCCGGCGGCGAGCCCGGCCTGCTGCTGCGCCTCCACGGCGGCTTCGGGCCGTCGACCGAGTTCGACGGCTCCACCAGCCCGGACGCCGAGGTCTCGGTCTACCGCGCCGGCGCGGACCTCGAGTACGGCATGGCCCTCGACGGCGGCGCCGCGCTGTGGTTCGGCTTCGGCGCCGAGGCCGGCGCCCTCGACTTCGACGAACTCGGCGCGGCCAACCCGGCCCTCGACGCCCAGTTCCCGCAGTACGGCATCCAGAGCCTCTACCTCGGGTACCGCCGGACCCTGCCGGACGACACCGGCCTGCTGCTCCACCTGCGCGCCCAGACCGGCACCGAGGGCAGCGCCGACTTCGCCGACTCCCTGCACTACGGCGTGCTGGCCGGCGTCACCACCCAGGTGGACGACAGCCTCACCGTCGGCCTCGCGGTCGGCGGCCAGTCGCGCCTCGAGGGCGACCCGATCCCGTACCTCGTGCCGTTGGTCGACTGGACCATCGACGAGACCTGGAGCCTCAGCTCCGGCCACGTCGAGCGCGACGCCTCCGGCTTCGGCGACCTCTCCGGCCTGCGCTTGAAGTACCGCACCTCCGACGCACAGGACTGCTACTTCGGCGCCGGCTGGCAGCTGCGCCAGGTGGCCTTCGACCCGGACGACCCGGTCAACCCCTACGCCGGCGGCGGCCTGCTCGAGAACCGCTTCTCGGTCTACGGCGGCACCGAGTGGCGCGCGCAGCACAACCTGACGCTGTCGCTCAACCTCGGCTACCACCTGCGCCAGGAGTACGACGTCGCGCCGCTCAGCGGCCCGAGCCCGCAGGACCTGAAGACCGACCCGGCGCCCTTCGTCGCCCTCGGCGTCGAGCTCCGCTTCTAGGCGCGCTCCGCGCCCGCCCGCGCGCCGGCCCGTGGCAGCACGGCCGGCGCGCCCCCGTTCCGGGGCACCAGCTCGAAGCCGTCGCCGAAGACCGCGCCGAGGTGCTCCTCGCGCAGCACCTCGGCCGCGCTGCCGCGGGCGTGGACGCGGCCCTGCGCCAGCAGCACGAGCTCGTCGGCGAAGCTCGCGGCCAGGTTCAGGTCGTGGGTGACGCAGAGCACGCCGTAGCCTTCGCCGGCCAGGCGGCGCAGCAGCTCGAACAGCGCGACCTGGTGGTGCAGGTCGAGCATGGCCGCGGGTTCGTCGAGGAGCAGCCAGTCGGGCTCCTGCGCCAGCACGCCTGCGACCAGGACGCGGCGCCGTTCGCCGCCGGAGAGGTCCGCCAGGCGGCGCTCGGCGAGCCCGCCGGCCTCGACCAGGTCGAGCGCGCGCGCGACCGCGGCGCGGGCGTCCGCGCCGAGGCGGGTCTCGAACCAGGCGCCGTGGCCGGCGACGCGCGCGCCGAGGGCGACCGACTCGTCGACGCGGAAGGGGTAGGCGGGGCGGATCTCCTGCGGCAGGAAGCCGATGCGCCGCGCGCGCGCGGCGGGGGAGAAGCTTTCCAGCGGCCGGCCCTCGAGCTCGACGCTGCCCGCCGCGGGGGGGACCATGCCCGCCAGCGCGCGCAGCAGCGTGCTCTTGCCGGCGCCGTTCGGGCCGAGCAGGCACTGGAAGCGGCCGCGCTCCAGCTCGAGGTCCACGCCGCGCAGGATCTCGGGCTGCTCCGGGTATCCGGCGTGCAGGGCGCGGGCGGCGAGCGTCATCGCCCCATCTTGGCCGCTGCTATCCTTTCGTGCCATGCCCGCCGCGGACCCCCGAGCGCTGATCGCGCTGCGCCTGACCGAGGCCCAGGAGGCCTACTCGCGCCTCGACGCCGCCTTCCTCGACGCGGTCGAGGCGGCCGCCGCCCTGGCGATCGACGCCCTGCGCGGCGAGGGCGGGGTCTACCTGCTGGGCAACGGCGGCAGCGCGGCCGACGCGCAGCACTGGACCGCCGAGCTGGTCGGCCGCTACCTGACCGAGCGCGAGCCGCTCAACGTCCACGCGCTGACCGTCAACTCGAGCAACTTCACCGCGCTGGTCAACGACTACCCGGCCGACCGGGTCTTCGAGCGGCAGGTCCGCGCGCACGTGCGCGCCGGCGATCTGCTGGTGGCGATCAGCACCTCGGGCAACAGCCCGAACGTGCTGCGCGCGGTCGAGGCGGCGCAGGCCCGCGGAGCCAAGGTGGTCGGCGTGACCGGCAAGGGCGGCGGCAAGCTGGCGCCGCTGTGCGACGTGGCCTTCGTCGCTCCCAGCGACGACACGCCGCGCATCCAGGAGATGCACCTGCTGTTCGGCCACCTCTGGTGCGAGCTGGTCGAGCAGGCCTTCACCGCCTGAGGGCGGCGGCGAAGCTCTGGGCGACCGCGGCCATGCGCGGGCCCGGCAGCAGCACGTGCTCCTGCGGGAAGGCGATGACGCGGCCCTCCTGCGCGGCGCGCAGCGAGGGGTAGTCGCGCTTCCAGGTGGCCGCCGGGTCGGGGTCGCTCGGCAGCAGCTCGAAGACGAAGTCCGGCTGGCGGGTGAGCAGCAGCTCCTCGCCCAGGTCGAAGTAGTCGCGCGGGTTGTCCGCGAGCAGGTTGCGCCCGCCGGCGGCGGCGAGCAGCTCGGAAAGGAAGGAGCTCGCGCCGGCGACGGTGAGCCCGCTGGCCGAGCCCACGCGGCGCGAGATGACGAGGAGGACGGTGGGCGGCTCCTCGAGGGGGGGCTGCCCGGCCTCGGCCAGGGCGCCGCGCACGCCGTCGACCAGCGCGTCGGCGTCGGCCTCGCGTTCGAGCAGCCTGCCGAGCTCGCGCACCTCCTCCTCCCACTCGGCCACCGAGTCGGTGGTGAAGGCGCGGTAGCGCACGCCCGACAGGCGGCACCACTCCTCGAGGCGGGGGTTGGCGCCCTGCGTCAGCACGAGGTCGGGCTCGAGCACGGCGAGGCGCTCGAGGTTCGGGTCGGCCTGCCCGCCGAGGCGCGGCAGGTCGGCCGCCGCCGGCTCGAGGCAGTAGTCGCTGACCCCGACCACCCGATGGCCCGCGCCGAGGTGGAAGAGGTTCTCCGCCGTGGACGGCCCGATCACCGCGATGCGTTGCGGCGGCGCGTCGGTCGACGGCGCGGGGGGATCGCCGGCCGGCCCGCAGGCCGCGGCGAGCAGCAGCGGCAGCAGCAGCCTAGCCCGCGTGCTCACGGTCGGCCTCGTCCGGGGCGTACTCGTAGCCATAGCCGTATCCGAAGCCATAGCCGTACTTGCCGTAGGTGGCGAGGCGCGAGTGGCGGATGCCGTTGAGGATCGAGCCGAGCAGGTTGGCGCCGGTGGTCTGCAGCCGCCGCGCGGCGCCGGCCACCACGGCCTCGGGCGCCTGGTCGTAGCGGCACAGCAGGAAGATGCCGTCGAGCTCGTGCAGGAAGCCGGCCGCGTCGGCCACCGCCAGCACCGGCGGCACGTCGAACAGCACGAAGTCGTAGGCCTGGCCCAGCTCCTTCACCAGGCCGGCCATGGCGCGGCTGGCGAGCAGGTCGCCGGGCTGGCCGGAGACCTTGCCGGCGGGGATCACCTCGAGGCCGGCGACGCCGTTCTGTTTCACCGCCTCGCGCCAGGGCAGCTCGTCCTGCAGCACCTGGCTCAGGCCGGGCGAGATGTCCATGGCGAAGTGCTTGTGCACCACCGGGCGGCGCAGGTCCGCGTCGACCACGACCACCTTGGCGCCGCCGTTGGCCAGCGCGATGGCCAGGTCGAGCGTGGTGACGCTCTTGCCCTCGCCCTGTCCCGAGGAGGTGATCGCGAGGCTCTTCAGCTCGCGCCCCTTGGCCGCGAAGCGCAGGTTCGCGCGCAGCGAGCGGTAGGCCTCGGCGGCGGGCGAGTTGGGCGCGTCGCGCAGCGCGAGGAACCACTTCGAGCGGCCGACGCCCTTGCTGCGCGTGGCGCCGCGGCGGAAGTCGGGGATCGCGCCGAAGGAGGTCAGGCCGGTGACCTCCTCGAGCTGCGCGGCGCTCAGCACCTTGCGCGTCGCGCTCTCGAAGTAGAGCGCGGTGAGCAGGCCGAGGAACAGGCCGGCGGCCAGGCCGAGGGCGCCGGACAGGCTGAGGTTCGGGTAGCTGCGGGAGTTCGGCGGCACCGCCCAGTCGATCACGTCCACCGCGGCGATCGCGCCGGCCTCGGCGATCTTGGCCTCCTGCAGCTGGCCGAGCAGATAGGTGTAGATCTGCTCGAAGCTGCTCGCCTTGCGCTGGAAGCGGGCGAGGTCGCGCTCGCTGGCCGGCAGGCGGTCGAGGTCGCCCTGCATCTCCTCGATCTGCCCCGAGATCAGCTCGTCGCGCGCGCGCAGCGCCTCGGCGCGCGACTTCAGGTTGGCGCGGATGCGGCGGCGGTAGTCGAGGATCTCCGAGCGCACCTCGGCGAGCTCGGGCCACTCGTCGGTGTACTCGAGGGCCAGCGCGCTCTCGCGCGCCACCAGGGCGGCCAGGGTCTGCAGCATCGCCGTGACCACCGGGTCGTTCTGCACGCCGGCGGCGACGTCCTCGACGTCGACCGCGGGGTCGAGCATGAGGTCGAGCAGGCGCTCCTGGTTGACGATCTCCAGCGCCAGCCCGGCGCGCTCGAGGTCGAGCGAGCTGGCGCGCTCGATCAGCGCGCTGGCCACCTCGGAGAGCATCGCCGCGCCCGAGCCTTCCTGGAAGGCGACCAGCTCGGCCTCGGCCTCGGCCAGCTCGCCCTGGATGCGGCCGATCTCCTGCTCGATGAAGGCCACCGTGGTGCCGGCGCGCAGCGAGATCCGCTCGCGGTTCTTCTCGATGTAGGCGCGGACCAGGCGGTTCAGGGTCTCGGCCGCGCGCTGCGGGTGGCGGTCGGAGAACACCAGCCGGATGACGCCGGAGCCGCGCTGCGTCTCGGCGGCCTGCAGGTTGTTCTTCAGGTTCTCCGCCGCGGTGCGCGGGTCGGTGAGGTGCACGCGGAAGGTGCGCCCGGTGAGCTCGCCGTCGGGGACCAGGTGGAACTCGTTGCCGAGGAAGCTCAGCGGCCGTCCGGGCGCGAGCTCGTACTCCGCCACGCTGCCGCCGAGCACCTTCTCGGTCTCGAGGCGCACGCGGTCGGCGGCGAGGAACTCGACGAAGAACACGCTGGTGCCGCGGGGCGGTGCGGCGGGGCGGACGGCCAGGTTGCCGGTCGGCGCGGGCCCGCCGAACAGCGAGCGCTTCAGCCCGGGCCAGGACCAGAAGCGGTCGATGTCGTCCACGCGCACCGAGATGCCCAGGCCGAACGACTCGGGTCCGGCCGGGTCGGCGGTGACGCGCTCGGCGAGGGCGCGCGAGCGCAGCACCTCGATCTCGGCCTCGGCCGGCGGCGCCTGGTTCATCAGCGCCAGCTCGCCGAGCAGGCCGCCGCCCGCGGCGCTGTCCTCGAGGCGGATGCGCGCCTCGGCTTCGAAGCGCGGGTCGAGGCGCAGGCCGAAGGCCACGGCCAGCGCGGCGGCAGCAGCGGCGAAGCCGAGGATCAGGAACTTGAAGCGCAGGACCACCGACAGGTAGTCGGCGGGGCTGCGGCCCTGCGCCGCCGAGCCGGGTCGGGAGCCGAGCGGTTCCAACTCAGTTCCCCACCAGGTCGTTGAACAGGGCGACGTCGCGCGCCGTCCCGACGGGCAGCGACAGCACCTGCAGGATCGGCACGATGTCGCGCGCCGCGGCGCCGACGCTGGCCCACTCGCGGCGGCCGACGAAGATCACGTCGTTCGGCTGCAGCAGGGCCGAGGCGGCCGGGTCGAGGTTCTCGGCGTCCACCAGGAACAGGTTCTCCTCGGCGATCGCGCCGCGGATCAGGGCGATGTGCTCGCGGTTGGCGTCCTCGTTGAAGCCGCCGGCCAGGGCGAGGGCCTGGATCAGGTGCAGCGGCCGGTCGAGCACGAACATGCCGGGCTGGCGCACCTCGCCCAGGATGTAGACGCGGTTGGCGCCGAACTCGATGACCGAGACGTCGACGCGCGGCTGGCGCAGGTACTTGCGGTAGGCCTCGGTGATCGCGTCGCGGATCTCGAACACGGTCAGGCCCGCGACCGGCAGCGGCTCGAGCGCCGGCAGCGAGATCGAGCCGGAGGCCTCGACCGGCGTGCCGGGGGTGGAGCCGCGGTAGGCCATCGAGCTGAGCTCCGGGTGGCCGAAGACGTTGACGCGCAGGACGTCGCCGGGGCCGACCAGGTACTCGAAGGCCGGCACCGAGGGGGCGGGGGCGTCGCGCAGCGCCTCGGGGACCTCGCGGTCGACGACGGTCGGCGGGTCGTTCTGACATCCCGCGAGCAGCAGCGCGGCGGTGGCGAACAGCCCCAGGCGGGCGGCCGGGCTCGAGAGGGAGATCATGGACGAACCGGAGGCGGGAATCCCGCCGGAGGGGGCGCAGAATACCACACCCCTCGGGGTGGGATCAGCGCGCGAGGACCAGCCGGACGATGCGTTCCTGGTCCTCGGCGGAGAGGGCCGAGCCGCTCGGCAGGCACAGGCCGCGCTCGAACAGCTCCTCGGCGACGGCGCCGCCGCGCATCGGGCAGCCGGCGAACACGGGCTGGAGGTGCATCGGCTTCCACACCGGCCTCGCCTCGATGTCCTCGGCTTCGAGCCGGCGGCGGACAACCTCACGGTCTTGACCGAAGGCCTCCGGGTCGATCAGGAACACGCTCAGCCAGCGCGAGGACCGGCCCCACGGCGCCTCGGGCATGGGCTCGAGGCCCGGCGTGTCGTGGAAGGCGGCCGCGTAGCGGGCGAAGACCGCCCGGCGGGCCTGCACGCGGTCCTCGAGCCGGCGCAGCTGGCCGCGGCCCACCGCAGCCAGCAGGTTGCTCAGCCGGTAGTTGTAGCCCACGCGGCTGTGCTGGTAGTGCGGCGCGGGGTCGCGCGCCTGGGTGGCCAGGTGGCGCGCCGCGGCGGCGTCGGCCTCGTCGCGGCAGCTGAGCATCCCGCCCCCCGAGGTGGTCAGGATCTTGTTGCCGTTGAAGCTGAACACGCCGAAGCGGCCCGCGCTGCCGGGCGCCCGCGCCCCGTGGCTGGCGCCGAGGGCCTCGGCGGCGTCCTCGATCAGCTCGACGCCGTGCCGCTCGCAGAGGGCGGTGATGGCGTCGAGGTCGGCGCACTGCCCGTAGAGGTGGACCAGGACGAGCGCCTTGGCCGGCCGGCCCGCGCGCTGGCGCGCCGCGAGCTCCTCCTCGAGCAGGGCGGGGTCGAGGTTCCAGCTGGTCCGCTCGCTGTCGAGGAAGCAGGGCGTCGCGCCCTGGTAGCGGACGGCGTTGGCCGAAGCGGCGAAGGTGAGGCTGGAGCACAGCACCTCGTCGCCGGGGCCGACCCCGCTGAGGACCAGGGCGAGGTGGAGGGCTGCCGTGCCGCTGGACAGGGCGACGGCGTGCGGAGCGCCGGTCGCGGCGGCGAACTCCTCCTCGAAGGCGTCCACGTGCGGGCCGAGCGGGGCGATCCAGTTCGAGTCGAAGGCGTCGAGGAGCAGCGCGCGCTCCTCCGCGCCCATGTGGGGAGGGGAGAGGAAGACGCGGCTCATCGGAAGGGGTCCAGCTGCTTCACCGCGCGGGCCGGCGAGCCCACCGCCACCACCGCCGGCGGGAGGTCGCGGGTGACGGTCGCGCCGGCGCCGACCACCGCTCCGCTGCCGATGCGCACTCCTTGGATGGTCTGCGCTCCCGTGCCGAAGAAGGCGCCTTCCTCGAGGTGGACGTCGCCCGAGAGGTGGACGCCCGGGCTCAGCGTGCAGTAGTCCTCGACCACCGCGCCGTGGCCGACCGTGCAGTGGAGGTTCAGGTGGACGTGGTCACCGATGCGCGTCTCGACGGTGATCGTGTTGCCGGCGCAGATCACCACGCCCTCGCCCACGCGGTTCGAGGGGTGGAGCTCCACGCCCGGGTGGACCAGGCTGGGGAAGCGCGCGCCGGCGGCGATCAGCTGTTCGGTCAGCCGGCGGCGTACGCGCGGGTCGCCGACCGCCACGACCACCTCTTCGTGGTCGCGCCCGGCACCGGCGGCGGCGACGGGGCCGAGCACGGGGAATCCGAGGCAGCTCGTCCCGGCCTCGACGCGGTCGTCGAGGAAGCCGGCGAGGCGCCAGCGCGGCGCGGCGGCGTTGATGCTTCCGATCAGCCAGGCGACTTCCTTGCCGAAGCCGCTCGCGCCGACGATGACGAGGTCGCGGGTCACGGGTGGTCCGAGGGGTTCGAGGGAGGGGAGGGGGAGGCGGAGCCGAAGGGGGGCAGCGCCCGCTCCGGGTCCTGCGAGTTGCCGAGCCGCAGCAGGACGACGAGGGCGGTCTCGACCAGGATGCGCAGGTCGAGGAGGAAGGAGCGGTGGTCCACGTACCAGATGTCGAAGTCGAAGCGCTCTTCCCAGGACAGCGCGTTGCGCCCGCGGACCTGGGCCAGGCCGGTGATGCCGGGCCGCACCTCGTGGCGGCGCGCCTGCCGCGGGCTGTAGTGGGGCAGGTAGTCGAGCATGAGCGGCCGCGGGCCGACCAGGCTCATCTCGCCGCGGACGACGTTCCACAGCTCGGGCAGCTCGTCGAGGCTGGTCGCGCGCAGGAAGTCGCCCAGCCGGGTGCGGCGGGCGGCGTCGGTGGCCACGGCGTCGAGGCCGTCGGCCTGCGTCTGCCGCATGGTGCGGAACTTCAGCAGGGTGAAGGGCCGCGCGCCGCGCCCCGGGCGCTGCTGGCGGAACAGGACCGGGCGCCCCAGGGTGAGGAGGACGAGCAGGGCCACGACCGCCAGGACCGGCGCCAGCAGGAGGAGCAGGACCGAGGCCACGGCGAGATCGAAGAGGCGCTTGAGCAAAACCGGAGCCGCCGGGGCCGGCGCGCCTCGCGCGCGGTCCGGGCAGCGGGACGACTATTCTATGGCCACCTCGCGCGCGCCGGCACGCCCGGCGCGCGCTCCTCCCCGTGCGAGAATGGAAGCTACTCCTCGGCGGAGCCTCCCTCGGCTTCGTCGTGCGCGGGATCCTGATGGCGGCCGGCCTGGGGATCACCGCCCTCCTCACCAGGTTGCTGGACGAGGTGGATTTCGGCGGCTTCCAGCTCGCCCTGAACGCCGCCGGCGTGCTCGCCATGGTGGGCCTGGTCGGCACGAACACCGGCCTGCAGCGCCTGCTCCCGGTGGCGCGCGAACGCGGCGGCGTCGCGGCGGTGCGCCGCACCTGGGCCTCCGCCGGGTGGGTGGCGGCGGCCGGCATGGCGGCGGTGGCCGCCCTGGCCGCGCTGCTCTGGCGACCGCTGGTGGTCGAGGGCCTGGGCGCGCACGAGCTCGGCGGGATGGCCGGCCTCGTCGCGCTGCTGGCGGCGGCCCAGGGCTTCGAGGAGCTGGCCTCGGTCTACTTCCGCAGCACGGGCCGGCCGCGGCTGGGGCTGCTCCTGCTCAACCTGCCGCGACAGGCGGCCTTCCTGCTCGTCCTCGGCGGCCTCTTCCTGGTCGGAGGTCCGCTGCGCCTGGGTGAGGCGGTCCGCCTCCGTACGCTGGTCGCCGCGGGTGCGGCGCTGCTCGGCCTCGGCCTGGTCCTGCGCGCCGTCCGCCGGGCCGCGCCGTCCGCCGCGGAGGACGCCTCCGTCGCGCCCGGCCCCCGCGGCGTGGCCCGGCAGTCCTGGCCGATGCTCGGCCACGCGCTGGCCGCCACCCTGCTCGGCGCGGTCGACCTCTGGTACCTGCGCAAGCTGGTCGGCGGCGCGGAGGTCGGCGTCTACGGCGCGGTGCTCCAGCTCTCGGCCCTGCTCACCATGCTGCTGTCGGTGGTGAACCTCGTCCTGCCGCCGATGCTGGCGGGGATGTACGAGCAGGGGCGCACGGCGCAGATGGAGACCGTCCTGCGCCGCGTCGCCACGCTGGCCGGCTGGGCGGCGCTGCTGGTCTGGGTCTTCTTCGCCCTCGTGGGTCGGCCCCTGCTCGGCTTCGCCTTCGGCGCCCGCTTCGAGGCCGGCCACCTGCCGCTGCTGCTGCTCGCCGGCGGCCAGGTCTTCAACGTCTTCGCCGGCTCCCCCGGCTGGCTGCTGCAGATGACCGGCCACCAGGGCTTCCTGCTGAAGCTCACCGCCGGCTGCCTGGCGGCCAAGGCGGTCCTCGGCTGGTGGGTCGTCGGCGCCGCGGGGATGGACGGCGCGGCCGCCCTCACCGCCGCCGTCATCCTGGTGCAGAACCTGCTCCTCGTCGCCGCCGCGCGCCGCCGCACCGGCATCCGCACCTACGCCCACCCGCTCCCCTCCCTCTCCCTCTTCCGGTGACCCGACTCCTCGTCCTCGGCGCGCGCCAGCGCCCTCCCCGCCTCCGCAAGCACGCGGAGTGGAGCCTCTTCGACGAGGCGCGCATCGTCCTGCTCGACACCGACCGCGGCGCGGCCGAGGTGGTGTTCCGCTACACCAGCCCGCCCGAGCGATGCGCGCCGGAGCTGCCCTCGCAGGTGTTCAAGGCCGGCTCCTGGAGCGACGGCCGCCTGCTGCTCTGCACGCAGACCGAGGTGCTCGAGCTCGACCCGGACGCGATGCGCGTCCTCGCCACCCACAGCCACCCGTGGATGAACGACGTCCACCACGTCGACCGCTTCGACGGCGCGCTGCAGGTGGTGACCACCGGCCTCGACGGCCTGCTCGAGCTGCGCGGCGAGGAGGCCCGCCTGCGCTACGCCCTCGAGGGCGACCCCTGGGAGCGCTTCGACCGCGCGACGGACTACCGCCGGGTGCCGCACACCAAGCCGCACGAGGCGCACCCGAACTTCGTCTTCCGCACCGCGCACGGCACCTGGCTGACCCGCTTCCACCCGAGCGACGCGGTCTGCCTGGACGACCCGTCGAAGCGCATGGACATCGCCGTCGGCCACCCCCACGACGGCCACCCGCACGGCGGCCGCGTGTGGTTCACGACGGTCAACGGCCACGTGGTCAGCTTCGACGCGGCGAGCTGCGGGGACAAGGTGGACCACGACCTGAACGCGGTCGAGGGCGCCGGCGTGCCGCTCGGGTGGTGCCGCGGCCTGGCCCTCGCCGACGGGGCCGCTTTCGTCGGCTTCACGCGCATCCGCGCCACGCGCTGGCGCAAGAACCTGTCGTGGATTCGCCACGGCTTCCAGCTGCCGAAGGGTTACACCCCCTTCCCGACCCGCGTGGTGCGCTACGACCTCGACGGCGGCCGCCGCACCGGCGAGTGGGACCTCGAGGGTCTG
The DNA here is from genome assembly GCA_964342475.1 of uncultured Planctomycetales bacterium. GTDB lineage: Bacteria > Planctomycetota > UBA1135 > UBA1135 > UBA1135 > J029. The sequence continues at coordinate 82,831 of CAYFGE010000002.1, read as the reverse complement.
GACCTCAACGTGATCTTCAGCGTGCTCCCGGCCGATCCGCCGCCGGCGGAGGGCGATGCCTGAGGCGTCCGGGCTGCGCATCGGCCTGCTGCTCGGCCGCCTCGCGGTCGGCGGCGCCGAGCGGCAGTTCGTCCTGCTCGCGCGCGGGCTGGCCGCCCGCGGCCACGCGGTCCGCTTCTTCACGGTGTCCCCCGGCGGCGCGCTGGCGGACGAGCTCGAGGGCGTCCCCGGCGTGAGCCTGCGGCCGCTGCTGCGCGCGGGGGAGGGCGGGCGCTCCGCCCTGCTCCGCCTGCCGCGACGGCTCGACGCCGCGCTGCGCGAGGAGCCCCTCGACGTGCTCCACAGCGCCCTCTACCTGACCAACGCGCTGGCCGCCTGGTGCGCGCCGCGGCGCGCGGTGCCGGTGGTGTGGGGGGTGCGCAACACCCGCGCCCACGGCGGCTGGAAGGCCGGCCTGGTGTTCCGCCTCGGCCGCGCCCGGAGCGGGCGCGTCGCGGCGCTGATCAGCAACTCCGCCGCCGGCCTGGCCTGGCACCGGGCGGCGGGCTACGGCCCGGCGCGCGGCGAGGTGGTGCCGAACGGCATCGACGGGCAGCGCTTCCGGCCGGACGCCGACCGCCGCCACGCCTTCCGCGCGGAGCTCGGCCTGGGCGAGGAACACTGCCTGGTCGGCCTGGTCGGCCGCCTGAGCGGGGCGAAGAACCACGCCCTCTTCCTGCGCGCGGCGCAGCTCGCCGCGGCGGAGGATCCGCGCCTGCGCTTCGTCGCCGCCGCGCCCGACACGGCGCGCGTCCCCGAGGAGCTGCGCGGCCTCGCCGCCGGGCTCGGCGACCGCTTCCGCTGGGTCGGCGCCGGCGGCCGGGCCGAAGAGGTCTACCCCGGCCTCGACCTGCTGGCCCTGCCCTCCACGGTCGAGGGCTTCCCCAACGTGGTCGGGGAGGCGATGGCCTGCGGCGTGCCCTGCCTGGTCTCGGGCGCGGGCGACTCGGCCGAACTGGTCGGGGATGCGGGCGAGGTGCTGCGCGACGGCTCGCCCGCCGACTGGGCCCGCGCGCTGCTCGCGCTGGCCGCCGACCGCCCGGGGCTCGCCGCGCGCGGCCGCCGCTCGCTCGCGCGCGTGTCGACCGAATACCCTGTCGAGCGGATGGTGGCGAGCACGGAACGCATCCTCGTCGAGGTGGCCCGGGGGAGCGCCGGTGCCTGAGCTGCTGCGCGCGCTGCCGGCCGCGGTGCTGGCGCTGCTCACCTTCCTGAGCCTGGACGTCTACCTCTACCACCAGGGCCTGCTCGGCTTCGGCGCCTACTGGTTCGACGTCGCCCTGCTCGGCCTCGGCCTGCTCGTGCTCGTCCGCGCGCAGCGCCTCTACGGCGCCGACCTCGCCGCGCTGCTCGGCGCCTACACCCTCCTCTCGGTCCTCCACGTCGTGGCCGACGGCTCCGACCCGGCGCGCCTTCCCGCGCTGCAGGTCTACCTCTTCGCGCTGGCCTTCCTGCTGGCCTGGGCGCAGCTGCTGGCCGACCGCGCGCGCTACACCTGGGTGCTGCGCGCCCTGTGGGCCGCCCTCGTCGTCGCCGCGGTGATGAACCTGTTCGAGGTCTTCCAGCCGCGCACCTGGAGCGACAGCTACGGCCGCTCCGCGGGCTTCTTCGTCAACCCGAACCACGCCGGCCGCTTCGGCGCGCTGGCCGGCGCCTTCCTGCTCGCCACCGGCGCGCCGCCGCTGCGCGTCTTCCTCCTCGGCACGGCGGTGATCCTGCCGACCCTCTCGCGCGGCTCGCTGCTGGCCTGGGCTGCGGTGCTGCTGGCCTTCCTGTTCGCGACGCGCACGGGACGCCACCCGCGGGCCTTCGTCGCCCTGGTCGCGCTGCTCGTGCTGGCCGGCGGGGCGGTCTTCCTGCTGCCGCAGGAGGACCTCCAGGTCGGCGAGATGGCCGCGCGCCTGACCAGCCTGCCGGGGGCGGGGAACATCGACCTGTCGACCTCCTCGCGCCAGGACGCGGCCGCGCAGAGCCTCGAGCTCTTCCTCGAGCGGCCGCTGACCGGCCACGGCCCCGACGGCCTCCGCCTCGTCACGTGGAACGGGCAGGTGATCGGCCCGCACAACGAGTTCCTGCTCTCCGCGCTGCACTTCGGGCTGGCGGGGCTGGCCGCCTGGCTGCTCTACCTCCGCGCGCTCGGCCGCGGCGGCGGCCTGCCGCTGCTCGTCGCGGTGGCGGTGCTGGCGCTCACCTTCCACGACCTGGCCGCCAACCGGCAGGTGCTGCTGCTGCTGCTGCTCGCCGAGGCCGCGCGGCGGCACCGCGCGGGAGGACCGTTGGACCCTGCGCCGGGAGGGACGGGCTGATGTGCGGCCTCACCGGCATCTGGGACCCGCGAACGGAACCGGGGGAGCTCGAGCCGCGCGTGCGGGCGATGACCGCGGCCCTGGCCCACCGCGGCCCCGACGGCGAGGGGGTGCACGCGGCGGACGGCCGCGGCCCGGTGCTCGGCCACCGCCGCCTCGCGGTGCTCGATCTCCGCCCCGAGGCCGGGCAGCCGATGCTGGCCGCCGACGGCTGCGCGCTGGTCTTCAACGGCGAGGTCTACAACCACCGCGCGCTGCGCGCCGAGCTCGAGCGCGAGGGCGCGGCCTTCCGCACCGACTGCGACACCGAGGTGGTGCTCGAGGCCCTGCGGCGGCGCGGCGCGGCCGCCCTCGAGGGCTTCCGCGGCATGTTCGCCCTCGCCTTCTGGGACGCGCGCACGCGCGAGCTGCTGTTGGCGCGTGACCGCCTGGGCATCAAGCCGCTGTCGTGGAGCGTGCAGGACGGCGTGCTGCGCTTCGCCTCCGAGCTGAAGGGCCTGATGGCCGACCCCGCCTTCCGCCGCGGCCTCGACCGCGGCGCGGCGGCCGCCTTCCTGCGCCGCAAGGCGGTTCCCGCCGGCCGCAGCATCCTGCGCGGGGTGCAGCAGCTCGAGCCCGGTCGCTGGCTGCGCTTCCGCGCGCCGGACCTCGCGCCGGAGGGCGGCGCCTTCTGGTCCTTCGAGGAGGTGCGGCGCGTGGCGGAGTCCGCCCCCTGGAGCGGCGACGAGGACGCCCTCGCCGACCGCTTCCTCGCCGCGCTCGACGAGGCGGTGTCCTTGCGCCTCGTCGCCGACGTCCCGGTCGGCGCCTTCCTCTCCGGCGGTGTCGACTCGAGCCTGGTGGTGGCCCGCATGCAGGCCCTCGCCTCCTCGCCGGTGAAGACCTTCACCGTCGGCTTCGACGAGGACGGCTTCGACGAGGCGCCGCGCGCGCGCGCGGTGGCCGCGGCGCTCGGCACTGAGCACCACGAGGTCCGGCTCACGGCCGCGGACGCCCTCGAGCTCGTGCCCGAGCTGCCGCGCTGGTGGGACGAACCCCTCGGCGACAGCTCGCAGCTCGCCACCCAGCTGGTCTGCCGTTTCGCCCGGCAGCAGGTGACCGTCGCGTTGTCGGGGGACGGCGGCGACGAACTGTTCGGCGGCTACGGCCGCTACGCCGGAGCCTTCCGCCGCTGGCAGCGCCTGAGCCGGCTGCCCTTCCGCCACTTCGCCGGCCGCCTGCTCGGCGAGCGCTCGTCCGGCGCCCTGCTGCGCTGCGCCGGCTTCGACGAGTTCTACGAGCACGCCCTGGCGACCTGGAAGGTGCCGGACGACCTGGTCCTCGGCGCCGCGCTCAGCTCCGCCCGCGGGGACGAGCCGCCGCCCGCCGGCCGCGACGCCGCCTTCGCCCGCATGACCGCGGCGGACACCGTCGGCTACCTGCCGGACGACATCCTGGCCAAGCTCGACCGCGCCAGCATGTCCTGCTCGCTCGAGGCGCGCGTGCCCCTGCTCGACCACGAGGTGGTGGCCGCGGCCTGGCGTGTCCCCGCTGCGGCGCGTTACGGCGTCGGCGGCAAACCGCTGCTGCGCCGCCTGCTGGCCCGGCAGCTCCCCGCCGGCCTGGTCACGCCGGGCAAGAAGGGCTTCAGCGTCCCGGTCGCCGCCTGGCTGCGCGGACCGCTGCGCGAATGGGCCGAGGGACTGCTCGACCCGGCGCGCCTGGCCGACCAGGGCCTGCTGCGGGTGGACGCCGTGCGCCGCAGCTGGTCGCGGCTGCTCGCCGGCCACGACACCGAGCGCGCCCGCGTGTGGAACCTGCTCATGCTGCAGGCCTGGATCGAGCAGTGGAGCGTCACCGACCTCGGCCGCGGGGAGGAGGCGGCGTGAAGCTGACCGCCGACTGGACCGCCAGCCTGCACGACTTCCGCTCGCGCGAGCTGGAGGGGGTCTTCGGCGCCTGCCCCCCGCAGAGCTTCCGCTGCGCGCTCGAGCTCGGCGCGGGCGACGGCTTCCAGAGCCGCCACCTCGCCACCTGGTGCCGCCGGCTGGTCTCGACCGACCTCGACGGCGCGCGCCTCGCCGAGGGCGGCGCCGCGCTGCGCTGCGTGGCCGACGCCGAGCGCGTGGGGGAGAGCTTCGCGCCCGGCGCCTTCGACCTCGTCTGGTCCTCCAACCTGCTCGAGCACCTGCCCGACCTGCCGCGCGCGCTGCGCGGCCAGCTCGAGGTGCTGGCCCCGGGCGGCCTCGCCGTCCACGTCGTGCCGAGCCGCTTCTGGAAGCTGTGCCACGTCCTGCTCCACTTCCCCGGCCGCGTGGTGCGCGCGCTCGAGTGGGCCACCGGGACCCGGCCGCCGCGGCGCGGCGCGGCGCGCAACAACCCCCGGACGGCGCGCCGGCGGCGGCCCTTCCTCCTGCGGCAGCTGCTGCCCGAACCGCACGGCGTCTCGCGCAGCAACGCCGCCGAGTTCCTGGCCTTCGGCCGGCGCCGCTGGGAGGCCGCCTTCCGCGCCCACGGCTTCACCGTGCTCGAGGTGCGACGCGGGCCGGCGGCCTCGCCCTACGGCTTCGGTCTGCCCTGGCTGCGCCGCGCGGCCGAGCTGCTCGGCCTGGCCTCGGAGCACGTCTACTTCCTCTGCCGCGCCGGCGAGGAGGTCGACGAGGCTCAGCGCAGGTCCTTGCGCATCGGCAGCCCGCCGCGGCGGGGGATGAGCAGGGCCTTGGCCGCCAGCGCGGCGAGGAAGGCCAGCGCGTAGGCCGCCAACAGCGCGTCGCGCAGCTCGATGCCGCCAGCCGGGGGCAGGAAGCCGGCGACCGCGTGGAACAGCAGGAAGGCGTCGAGGCTGGCGAGGCGGACGAGCGCCGAGGCCACGGTGCGGCGCGCGTCGCGGGCCGGCCGGCCGGCCGGGGCCGGCGTCTGCGGGTAGGGCTCGCCGGCCTGGTAGCGCGTGCGCAGGTGGATGTTCTTCAGCGCCACCTCGGCGCCGCGCGCGGTCATCGCCAGCATCGCCGCCGCCGCCACCCAGACCTCGGCGCCGTGCAGCAGCCGGCCGAGGCCGAGGCAGCCGAGGACCAGCGGGTAGGTGGTGACGTGGATCAGCTGGTCCCAGTAGACGCCGTAGCGCGAGATCGTGCCGCGGAAGCGCGCGACCTCGCCGTCGCAGACGTCGAACAGGATGTGCAGCCGGAACAGAAGCAGGCCGACGACCGACCAGCCCGGGCGGTCGAACAGGTAGGCCGCCGCCGAGCCCACGCCGCACAGCCAGAACAGCACGGTCACCTGGTTGGCGCTCATCCCGAGGTTGAGGAAGAGCCAGGAGAAGTACTTGGCGATCCGGCCCGAGACGGGGTAGATCCAGACGTTCTCCTCGTGGTTCGGGCGCCGGGAGCGGGCGACGACTTCGGAGAGGGGGATCACGGGGAGGGGGGCGCGCCGCCGCGGCCGAGCAGGCGGGCGTAGAGATCGTAGTGGTGGTCGCGGTAGGCGTCCCAGGAATAGGCGCGTGCGCGCGCGCGGTCGGCCTCGCCGGCGGCGCGGCGGCGGCCGGGGTCGTCGAGCAGGGAAGCGAGCGCGGCGGCCAGCGCCTGCGGGTCGCCCGCCGGGACCACCCGCGCCGGGTCGGCCAGCGCCGCGCGGCAGTCGCCGACGTCGGTGGCGACGCAGGCGCAGCCCGACGCCATCGCCTCGAGCAGCGCCTTGGGCAGACCCTCGGTGACCGAGGACATGGCGAACACCGCGGCGCGGCCGAGCTCCTCGCGAAGCTGCTCCGCCGAGGCCATGCCCGGCAGCTCGACGCGCCCGACCAGGCCGAGCTCCTCGGCGAGCGCGGTCAGCTCGGTGCGCAGCTCGCCCTCGCCGCGGATGCGCAGCCGCCACTCCGGCCCGGCGGCGGCGGCGAAGGCGCGCAGCAGGGTGGCGTGGTCCTTGTGCCAGCGCAGCGAGCCGACGGCGAGGACCTCCGCGCGGCGTTCGCCCGCGGCCGGGCGGTAGAGCCCGAGGTCGACGCCGTTCGAGGCCACGCCGACCTCGGCGCGCGGGAACAGGCGGCGCACCTCGTCGGCGGCGGCCGCAGCGACGCAGAGGATCACGTCGGCGTGGCGGCAGGCGCGGCGCAGCACGCGCGAGCGCGCGAGCAGCCGCACCTCCGAGCCGTGGAAGGTCATCACGGTGGGGATGCCGCGCCGCCGCGCCCAGCGCAGCACCGGCGCGTACATCGGCGAGTGGACGTGGACGAGGTCGGGCGGCTCCTGCTCGGCCTCGCGCCGCACCGCGCGGCAGAAGCGCCGGATGCAGAGCAGGCGGTGGAGCAGCGCGGCGGCCAGCGCCGGTGTGGGGCGGCGCCGCGCCGGAAGCGGGCGCGCCGGGAAGGGCAGGAAGCGGAGGTCCGTGCCCGCACCGGGCGCGGGGTCGGCCACCGGGTCCGCGTCCTGACGCCAGGCCGGCGCGCGGTAGCAGGTGCGGTAGCGCGGGTCGGCGGCGAGCACCGCGCCCGCGCGCCCGGCGCCGGGGAGGGCGGTGGTCGGGTGACTGCCGACGCGGAGGACTCGGAAGGCCATACTCGAGGGACGCGGGGCCGGACGCCCCGCGCCCGTATTCTGCCGCATCCCTCATGAAGCTCGCCTTCCTCGTCCCGGATTCGGACTTCTTCTGGATCAACCGCAGCGCGCTCGCCGCCGCGGCGCGGGACGCCGGCGCCGAGGTGGTCGTGCTGGCGCCTCCCGGGACCACCGCCGCGCGCTACGCCGCGGCCGGATTCCGCCTGCGCCACGTGCCGCTGGTCCGCAGCGCCAACCCCTTCCGCGCCCTCGGCGGGCTGCTGCGCATCCGCCGCGTGCTGGCCGAGGAGCGCCCCGACCTGCTGCACAACGTCTCGATGCGCGCGGTACTGCTCGGCTCGGCCGCGGCCTGGTTCGCCGGGCGGCCCCGCACCCTGAACCTGGTCACCGGCCTGGGCTACGTGTTCATCAGCGGCCCCCTCCTGCTGCGCACCGCCGTACGCCTGGCCTACCGCTTCTGCCTGCGCCTGCCGGGCTCGGTCACCGTGTTCCAGAACCCGGACGACCGCGAGCTCTTCCTCCGCACCGGTCTCGCGCCCGCCGAGCGCACGGCGCTGATCCGCGGCTCGGGGGTCGACGTCGCGCGCTTCACGCCTTCGGAGGAGCCGCCCGGGCCGCCGGTGGTCCTGCTCGCCGCGCGCATGCTGTGGGACAAGGGCATCGCCGAGCTGGTCGAGGCCGGCCGCGAGCTGCGCCGGCGCGGCATCGAGCACCGCATCCTGCTGGCCGGCTGGCCCGACGAGGCCAACCCCGCCGCCATCCCCGCCGCGCAGCTGCGCGCCTGGGAGGAGGAGGGCCTGGTCGAGTGCCTCGGCCGCTGCGACGACATGCCCGATCGGATCCGCGCCTGCCACGTCGCCTGCCTGCCCTCCTACCGCGAGGGGGTGCCGCTGTTCCTGCTCGAGGCGGCCGCCTCGGGCCGGCCGATCGTGACCACCGACGTGCCCGGCTGCCGCGAGGTGGTCGAGCCGGGCGTGAACGGCGCGCGGGTGCCGGTGCGCGAGTCCGCTCCGCTGGCCGAGGCCCTCGCCGCGCTGCTCACCGACCCCGAGCTGCGCCGCCGCCAGGGCCGCGCCAGCCGCGCGCTGGCCGAGGCCGAGTTCTCCACCGCGGCGGTGGTCCGCGCCACCTTCGAGGTCTACCGCCGGCTCAGCGGCGGGCGCTGGCCCGCGGCGGGGAGCGCCGCGGGGCGCGGCTAGAATCCGCGGCGGGTCGGCCGGATCCCCTCACCCTTCCGGCACCCCTCCTCCCGACTCGCCTGTTTTGTGCGGCATCCTCGGCCTCGTCCGCCAGCGTCCGATCGACCCGGACCGCTTCCGTGACGCCTGCGCGGGGATGGCCCACCGCGGCCCCGACGCGCAGGACTGCCGCTTCCTCGACGGCGCCGCCTTCGGCCACGCCCTGCTGTCGATCATCGGCGACCGCGCCGTGCCGCAGCCGCTCGCGACGGCCGACGGCCAGGGCCTGCTGGTCTTCAACGGCGAGGTCTACAACTACCTCGAGCTGCTCGAGGAGGACCCCGAGCTGCGCGCCGCCTGCGCGGGTCGGCCGCGCTCCGACACCGTGGTGCTGGCCGAGGGCCTGCGCCGCCACGGTGCGGCCTTCCTGCCGCGGCTGAACGGCATGTTCGCCCTGGCCTACCACGACCGCGGGACCGGGCGCACCCTGCTCGCGCGCGACCGGCTGGGCATCAAGCCGCTGCACTACACGACCGCGGGCGGCGGCGTGGCCTTCGCCTCCGAGACGCGCAGCCTGCGGCGGCTGCTCGAGCTGGGCCACCAGCCCGACCCGCTCGGCTACTACGGCTACGTCCGCTTCCGCTACCCGGTGTTCGGCGGCGGCTACGACGCGCGCATCCGCCAGCTCGAGCCCGGCGCCCTGCTCGAGGTCGACGCCGGCGGCGTCCGCGCCAGCGAGCGCTGGTGGCGCCCGCAGGTCGAGCCGGACTTCGACGGCAGCCGCGACGAGGCGGTCGCGCGCGTGCGCGAGCTGCTCGAGGCCTCGGTGCGGCTGCGCATGCGGTCGGACCACTCCTTCTGCACCTTCCTCTCCGGCGGGCTCGACTCCGGCCTGCTCACCGCGCTGGCCGCGCGCTCGACCCCGGTGCTCGACAGCTACTCGATCGGCATCGAGGGCGCCGAGGACGCGGCGATGGACGAGTCGGCCTGGGCCGCCGAGGTCGCCGCGGCGGTCGGCACGCGCCACCACCCGTACCGCCTGGGCGCCGAGGAGTACCGCGCCGAGCACGCCGCCCTGGTGCGCCACCTCGAGGAGCCGGTCGGCGTGCCGAACCAGGTCGCCCTCTCGGTGCTCAGCCGCGAGCTGGCGCGCGACCACCGCGTCGTCCTCTCCGGCGAGGGCGCCGACGAGGTCTTCGGCGGCTACGGGCGCATCTTCCTGCTGCCGCACGACTGGCGCGCGATCGAGGCCGGGCCCGCCGGGGAGCTGGACGCCAAGCTGCGCGCCCGCTTCGGCGCGCCGCTCCCGGCGTCCTTCCCTGAGCTCTTCCTGCGCCGCTACGGCTACACCGACCACGCCCACGCCCGCGAGCTGCTCGCGCCGATGTTCCCCGCCGCCGAGCTCGACGCGCTGGAGGAGCGCCTGCTCGAGACCTTCGCCGCGCGCCTCGAGCCGTCCGGCGCCGCCGGCCCGCACGACCGCCTGCTGCAGCTGTTCCAGGAGGTCCACCTGCCCGGCCTGCTGGCTCGCGCCGACCTCGCCTCCATGGCCCACTCGGTCGAGGCCCGCGTCCCCTTCCTCGACCACGAGCTGGTCGGGTTCGTCAACCGGCTGCCCTTCGCGTGGAAGGTGGCCGAGCGCATTCCGCGCGCCGAGCTCGGCCACCTGCTCGGCGACGAGATCAGCGAGGTCCACGACGAGCCCAAGGCGCCGCTCAAGCAGATCGCCCGCGAGCACCTGCCCGCCGGCGTGGTGGAGCGGCGCAAGGTCGGCTTCCCCATCCCCCCTTCCTTCTATTCCGCCGGGGGTGCGGCGCCGGGAGGCTACGCTTCCTGGACGCGCCGCAACCTCGAGCTCCTCCAGGAGGTCCTGTGAAAGTCCTGATCCTCGCCGCCGGCATGGGCGTCCGCCTGATGCCCCTCACGCGGAACACGCCGAAGAGCCTGCTCGACCTCGGCCACGGCCTGACCCTGCTCGAGACGCAGCTCGAGGCCGTCCGCGAGTGCGGCGTCGAGGAGGTGGTGCTGGTCACCGGCTACCGCTCGGAGCAGATCGAGGCCAAGATCGCCCACGACGACGGCTTCCGCTTCCGCATCGTCTACAACCCCTTCTACGCCAGCTCGAACAACCTGGTGTCGGCCTGGCTGGCCCAGCCGCACGTCGGCGAGGACTACCTGCTGGTCAACGGCGACGACGTGTTCGACCCGGCGGTGATGCGCCGCCTGCTCGAGGCCGAGGACGACCTGACCATGATGGTCAGCCGCAAGGCGGCCTTCGACGACGACGACATGAAGGTGGTCACGGAGGGGGGGCGCGTGCTGAAGGTCGGCAAGGGCCTGGACGAGGGCGAGGCCAACGGCGAGTCGATCGGCATGATGCGCTTCCGCCCGCGCGGCGCGCGCGCCTTCGCCGACGAGCTCGAGCGCATGGTGCGGACTCCCGAGGGGCTGCAGACCTTCTACCTGCAGGCGCTGCAGAACCTGATGGACGCCGGCTTCCCGGTGTCCTTCCGCGAGTGCGCGCCCGAGGAGTGGGCCGAGGTCGACTTCCACCCCGACCTGCGCACGCTGAAGGAGCAGGTCTTCCCCGAGCGCATCCTCCCCCTGCTGGGGAAGCGGGGGAGCTGAGGTGACGCGCGTCGCCGTCCTGGGCCTCGGCTACGTAGGCCTGCCGGTCGCCGCCGCCTTCGCCCGGGTCTTCCCGACCGTCGGCTACGACCTCTCCGAGGCGCGCGTCGCGGAGCTGCGCCGCGGCCACGACCGCACCGGCGAGCTGGACGCCGCGGAGCTGGCCGGGTGCGGGCTGCAGCTCAGCTCGCGGCTCGAGGACCTGCGCGGCTGCGACTTCTTCGTGGTCGCCGTGCCGACGCCGATCGACGGCAGCAACCGCCCGGACCTGCGCGCGCTGGTGGCCGCCTCGCGCGCGGTGGGGGAGGTCGTCGCCCCCGGCGCGGTCGTGGTCTTCGAGTCCACCGTCTACCCGGGCGTGACCGAGCAGGTCTGCGGCCCGGCCATCGAGGAGGTCTCCGGCCTGCGCTGCGGCGTGGACTTCAAGCTGGGCTACTCGCCCGAGCGGATCAACCCGGGCGACCGCGAGCACGGCTTCCGCTCGATCGTCAAGGTGGTCGCGGCGCAGGACGCGGAGTCGCTCGAGCGCGTCGCCGCCTGCTACGGGGCGGTCGTCGACGCCGGGGTCTTCCGCGCGGCGTCGATCCAGGTCGCCGAGGCGGCCAAGGCGCTCGAGAACACGCAGCGCGACCTGAACATCGCGCTGATGAACGAGATGGCGCTGGTCTTCGACCGCATCGGGGTGGACACCCGCGAGGTCCTCGCAGCGGCCGGCACGAAGTGGAACTTCCTGCCCTTCCAGCCGGGCCTGGTCGGCGGCCACTGCATCAGCGTCGACCCCTACTACCTCGCCACGAAGGCCGAGGAGGTCGGCATCCACCCGCAGGTGATCCTGGCCGGCCGGCGCATCAACAGCGGCATGAGCGCCTTCGTCGCCGACCGCACCCTGCGCGAGCTGGCGCACGCCGGCTGCCAGCTCAACCGCGCCACCGTCGGCGTGCTCGGCGTGACCTTCAAGCCGGGCGTGCCGGACATCCGCAACTCGCGCGTGCCGGAGGTCGCCGCCTCGCTGGCCGACTTCGGCGTGCGCGTGCTGGTGCACGACCCGCTGGCCGACGCGGCCGAGGTGCGCGACGAGTACGGCCTCGAGCTGGTCGGCCCCGAGGCCCTGCGCGGGGTCGACGCCGTGCTGCTGGCGGTGCCGCATCCCGGCATGGCCGCGCTCGCCGAGGAGCTGTGCCGCGAGGCCGGCGTGCGCGTGCTGGTCGACGTGCCCGCCGCCGTCGAACGCGGTAGCCTGCCGCCGGAAGTCAGCCACTGGAGACTGTGAGATGTCCGACCGCTACCAGGAGTTCCTCGACGAGATCCGCCGCAGCCCGCGCCGCTGGCTGGTGACCGGCGCGGCCGGCTTCATCGGCGGCCACCTCGCCGAGGAGCTGCTGCGCCACGGCCAGGAGGTGCGCGGCCTCGACGACTTCTCGACCGGCAAGCGCGCCAACCTCGACGACGTGCGCGCGCGGGTCGGCGAGGAGGCCTGGGCCCGCTTCGAGTTCCGCGAGGCCGACATCGCCGACCTCGAGGCCTGCCGCGCCGCCTGCGCGGGGGTCGGGCACGTGCTCCACCAGGCCGCCCTGGGCTCGGTGCCGCGCTCGCTCGAGGAGCCGCACGCCACCCTGCGCGCCAACGTGCAGGGCTTCGGCAACGTGCTGGTCGCGGCCAAGGAGGCCGGCGTCGCCTCGCTGGTCTACGCCTCCTCGTCGAGCGTCTACGGCGACCACCCGGCGCTGCCCAAGGTCGAGGAGCAGACCGGCGAGCCGCTGTCCCCCTACGCCGCCAGCAAGCTGGCCGACGAGGTGCTGGCCGCGGTCTTCGCGCGCAGCTTCGGCATGCGCCTGACCGGCCTGCGCTACTTCAACGTGTTCGGGCCGCGGCAGGACCCGGACGGCGCCTACGCCGCGGTGATCCCGCGCTGGCTGGCCCTGCTCGCGCGCGGCGAGTCCGGCACGATCTTCGGCGACGGGAAGACCTCGCGCGACTTCTGCCCGGTGGCCAACGTGGTGCAGGCGAACCTGCTGTCGGCGGCCCGCGAGGCGGGCGGCGACCACGCGGTGTACAACATCGCGCTGGGCGGGCGCACCGACCTCCGCGAGCTCTACGCCGCGCTGCAGGCCGGCATGGCCGCGCGCGGCGCGCCCTGCGCCGGGGCCGAGCCCCGAGAAGGCCCCTTCCGCGACGGCGACGTGCGCCACAGCCTGGCGTCGATCGACCGCGCGGTGGAGGAGCTCGGCTACGCCCCGCGGGTCGGCTTCCAGGAGGGCCTGGACCGGACCATGGACTGGTTCGCCGAGGGCCTCGGGCTGGTGGGCGGGAAAGGCTGAGGATCGCCCCGGCTCCCTCCGGGGCCGCGTTAATCTGAACAGCGGGCCGCCCCTCGACCCCCCTCCCTCGACCCTCCGGAACCGGCCCTTCCGGACCTGTTTTCCACCCGTCCATGATTCCCCCCACGGACCAGGTCCCCGCCGGCCGTCCGAGCCGGCTCCTCCGCGTGGTCCAGCGGCTCAGCCGCGGCCAGCGGAAGTGGGTGAAGGCCGGGATCGACGCGCTGGTGACCTTCGCCGCGCTCTACACGGCCCTGGCCGTCCGCCTCGGGACGCCCGCCCCTCCCCTCGGCGCCGGCTTCCTGCTGCTGCTGCAGATGATCGTCTGCATCCGGCTGGTCGCCTTCGCCTGGCTCGGCCTCTACCGCTCCAACCTGGTCGCCACCGGCACGGAGGCTCTGCGCCAGATCCTGCTCGGCATCGGCATCTCCCTGCTCGGCGTGGGCCTGCCGATGCTGCTGCTGCCGCCGCCCGGCTTCCCGCGCTCGGTGATCATCATCGAGGCCGGGTTCTCGGCCGCGCTGCTCCTCGGGGTGCGCGAGGTGATGGTGGCCCTGCTGCGCAGCCGCCTGGCGCGCACGCGCCGGCGCGAGCCCGTCCTGATCTACGGCGCCGGCAACGCCGGCCTGCAGCTCGCCGGCATGCTGGCCCGCGACGAGAAGCACGAGTACCGGCCGGTCTGCTTCGTGGACGACGCCCCGGTGAAGCAGGGCGTGCGGATGTACGGGCTCGAGGTCTACGACCCCTCCGCGCTCGAGTGGATCCGCGAGCGCCACGGCGTGCGGCGCGCGCTGTTCGCCATCCCCTCGCTGCCCGGCTGGCGGCGGCAGAAGCTGCTCGCGCGGCTGGCGGAGGCCGGCTTCGAGGTCTCGACGGTGCCCAGCCTGATCGACCTGGTCAGCGGCCGGCTCGAGCTCGACGAGGTCGGCGCGGTGACGGCGGACGACCTGCTCGGCCGCGAGGCGGTGCCGCCCGACGAGGGCCTGCTGCGCACGAACACGACGGGCAAGGTGGTGGCCGTCACGGGTGCCGGGGGCTCGATCGGCTCGGAACTGTGCCGCCAGATCGCCGCGCTGGAGCCGCGCGGCCTGGTGCTGGTCGAGAACAGCGAGTACGCGCTCTACCGCATCGGCATGGAGCTGCGCGAGCAGTTCCCCGGCCTGCGGCTGCGCGAGGTGCTCGGCAGCGTGGGGGACCGGGCGCGGATGGCCACCGTGTTCCGCGAGGAGGGGGTCCAGACCGTTTACCACGCCGCGGCCTACAAGCACGTGCCGCTGGTGGAGGAGAACCCTCTCCCCGGCCTGTGCAACAACGTCTTCGGCACCCTGCGCACGGCGGAGGCCGCGGCGGAATGCGGCGTCGAGACCTTCGTGCTGGTCTCGACCGACAAGGCCGTGCGGCCGTCCTCGGTGATGGGGGCGAGCAAGCGCGCCGCGGAGCTCGCCTGCCTGCTGGTCGGTTCGCGCGCCGCCGCCGGCCACGGGCGCGCCGCCCCGCGCTTCGTCATGGTCCGCTTCGGCAACGTGCTCGACAGCGCCGGCTCGGTGGTGCCGCTGTTCCGCCGCCAGATCGCGCAGGGCGGGCCAGTGACGGTGACCCACCCCGAGGTCACGCGCTACTTCATGACCATCCCCGAGGCGGCGCAGCTGGTCGTCCAGGCCGGCGCGCTGGGCCGCGGTGGCGAGGTCTTCCTGCTCGACATGGGCAAGCCCGCGCGCATCGCCGACCTGGCCCGGCGCATGATCGAGATGACGCCGGTGGCGGACGGTCGGACGGTCGAGGTCCGCTACATCGGGCTGCGCCCGGGCGAGAAGCTCTACGAGGAGCTGCTCACCGACGAGGAGCTCAGCCGCCCGACCTCGCACCCCAAGGTCTTCCGCGCGCGCGAGGTCGCCCTTGCGCCCGCGGTGATCGAGGCCGCCCTGGCCCGCCTCGAGGCGCTGCTGCAGCACCAGGACGCGGCGCGCGCCCTCGACGTCCTCCGCAGCCTGGTGCCCGACTTCCGCGGCGGGCAGTCCGGCCTGCGCGCGGTGGCCGAACCGGTCGAGGCGGCGCCCCCCGAGCGGGCGGCGGCCGCCAACGAGCCGGCGGCCTGAGTAGCCTGGGCGGGTGGCCCGGCTCCTGTTCACCACCGTCGACGGCTGGCACTTCTGGAACCACCAGATGCCGCTGGCCGAGGCGGCGCTCGGCGCCGGGCACGAGGTGGTGGTCGCCGCCGGCCGCGACGAGCACCTCGCGCGGATCGCGGCGGCCGGGGTGGAGGTCCGGCCGCTGGAGCTGCGCCGGACGCGCAACCCGCTCGACGCCCGGCGCGCGCTGCGCGAGCTGGAGGCGTTGCTGCGCGCCGAGCGCCCGGACCTGGCGCAGTTCAGCTCGGTGCGGGCGGCCGCGCTCGGCGGCCTCGCCGCCCGGCGCGCAGGCGTGCGTCGCGTGGTGCGCGTCGTGACCGGCCGCGGCTACGTCTTCCAGGGCGCGCCGGCGCCCCTGCGCTGGGTGGTGGAGTCCCTGTGGCGGCGCGGCCGCAGCTCCGTCGAGCGCTGCGTCTTCCACAACGCCGCCGACCGCGAGCTCTTCGTCCGCCGCCGCCTGGTCGACCCCGCCCGCAGCCTGGTGGTGCCGGGCTCGGGGGTGCGGATCGACCCGGACCCGCCCCCGCCCGAACCGGAGGGCGTGCCCGTCGTCCTCTACCTCGGCAGGATGTTGGCGCCGAAGGGCGTCCCCGAGCTGGTGCGGGCGAGCCTCGCGCTGCGTGCCGGAGGGGTGGAGCACCGCTTGGTCCTGGCCGGCCGCCCCGATCCGGGAAGCCCGCAGAGCCTGGATGCCGCCACCCTCGAAAGGTGGCAGCGCGAGGGCGCGGCCGAGTGGCTCGGCCACCGCGACGAGGTGGGGCCCCTGCTGGCCTCCTGCGCCCTGCTCGCCCTGCCCACGCGCTACGGCGAGGGCCTGCCGCGCGTGCTGCTCGAGGCGGCTGCGGCCGGCCGGCCGGTCGTCGCCAGTGACACGCCGGGCTGCCGCGACGCGGTGCTGCCCGGAGAGACCGGACGGCTCCACCCGCCCGGGGACGAGGCGGCGCTGGCCTCGGCCCTGCGGGGGCTGCTGCTCGATCGGGAGGCGCGCCGCCGCCTGGGCGCCGCAGCGCGCGAGCGCGCCGAGAGCGAGTTCGACGCCCGGCGGATCGCTGCGCGCTTCCTGGCCCTCCACGAGGAGATGCTCGCCGCGGCGGATGAGGAATGATTCCAGCCGCCTGCCGCGTCACAATGACGCGGAGGGATGGACCGGGTGACGACCGCCAAGAGGATCGTGGACGTGGCAGGGGCAGCGTTCGGGCTGCTGCTCGCCGCGCCGCTGCTCGGCGTCCTCGCCCTGCTCCTGCGCCGCGAGGGCGGGGCGGTCCTGTTCCGCCAGCGCCGCGTCGGGCTCGGCGGCCGACCCTTCGTGCTGCTCAAGCTCCGCACGGTGCCGGAAGGGGGCGGTGCGCCCACCGCCCTCGGCGGCTTCCTGCGCCGCTCCAGCCTGGACGAGCTGCCGCAGCTGTGGAACGTGCTGGTCGGGCAGATGAGCCTGGTCGGTCCGCGCCCGCTGGTGCCGGAGGAGATGCCGCCCGCCGCGGGGGACCGCGCGCTGCGCCAGAGCCTGCGCCCCGGCCTGACCGGGCTGGCCCAGGTCCGCGGCCGCGACGGCCTGAGCCCGGCCCGCCGCACCGCCTGCGACCTCGAATACGTGGCCGCGCGGAGCCTCCTCCTGGACCTGGGGATCCTGCTGCGGACCGTCCCGGTGGTCCTCGCCCTGAGCGGCGCCGGCCTGCCGCGGGTGCCGGCCACCCCCGCGCCCCCTAAGATCTAGTCCATGGGTCCCGACGCGATCCTGGTCGTCGCGCTGACCTTCCTGGTCCTCATCCTGCTGGTCCTGGAGAAGGCCTCGCTCGACGCCATCGGCCTGGGCTTGATGGTCGCCCTCGTGGCGACCGGTGTGCTCGACGTCGCCGAGGCGCTGCACGGCTTCCAGAACTACGCCGTCATCACCATCGCCGCGCTGTACATCATCGGCGAGGGCCTGAACCGCACCGGCGCGATCGAGTTCCTCGCGCGCATGGTGCTGCGCTACAGCGGCGGCGGCGAGCGCGGCATGGTGCTGCTCGTCGGCCTGATCGCCGCGGCGGTCAGCTCGGTGCTCAACAACACCGGCGTGGTGGTGGTCTTCATCCCGGTGCTGCTCGGCCTGTCGCGCCAGACCGGCATCGCGCCCTCGCGGCTGATGATCCCGCTGAGCTTCGCCTCGATCCTCGGCGGCATGTGCACCCTGGTCGGCACCTCGACCAACCTGCTGGTGAGCGGCGCCGCCGAGAACCTCGGCCAGAAGCCGCTCGAGATGTTCGAGATGACGCCGCTCGGCGTGCCGCTGGCGCTGGCGGGCGTCGTCTTCATGGCGCTGTTCGGCAAGCGCCTGCTGCCCAAGCGCCACTCGGTGTCGTCGATGGTCGGCGGCGCCGGCGCGCGCGAGTACGTCACCGAGCTGGTCATCGGCCACACCTCACCGCTGGTGGGGCGCACCTACGCCGAGGCCTTCCAGAGCGCCGGCGTCGAGATGCTGTTCTTCGTGCGCGGCGAGGACATGCACTGGCCGCCCTACTTCAACGAGGAGATCGCCGAGGGCGACGTGGTCATGCTGCGGGGCAAGGTCGACGAGCTGGCCAACCTGCAGACCACCCTCGGCCTGAAGATGGTCAACGGCATCTCCTTCGACCCGAAGACGATGGAGTTCTTCGAGGTCGCCGTGGCGCCGCACTCCTCGCAGGTCGGCACGCGGCTCGGCGACCTGCACCTGTGGCGCGACTTCGGCGCGGTGATCGTCGCCGTGCTGCGCGACGGCCACCACATCCGCGAGCGCGCCTCGCAGCTCGAGCTGCGCCCCGGCGACCTCCTGCTGGTCTGCGGGGACGACCACTCGCAGATCAAGTTCTCGGCCAGCTCCGACTTCTTCCTGCTGCGCGGCGCCCAGGAGCACGTCGTGCTGCGCGACCGCGCGCGCCGCGCGCTGGCCGTGGCCGGAGGCGTGGTGGCGCTGTTCATCGCCTACGCCGTGTTCGGCGTGAAGCAGTTCCCGCTGCCGATGGCCGCCACCCTGGGCGCGATGGCGATGGTGGCCACCGGCTGCCTGCCGGCGCGCCGCGCCTACCGCGCCATCGACTGGCCGGTACTGCTCTTCGTGGTCGGCACCCTGGCCCTCGGCTCGGCGATGGGCAAGACGGGCGCCGCGGCCTTCTTCGCCCACGGGCTGGTCGGCTCGCTGCAGGACCTCGGCCCGTCCGCCGTGATCAGCGGCCTGGTGCTGCTGTGCATCATCTTCAACGCGGTGATCTCGCACAGCGCGGTCGCCGTGCTGCTGACCCCGATCGCGGTCAAGGCCGCCGAGGAGATGAACCGCGCCCTGGGCTACGAGGGCGCCGCCGCCGACAACCTGATGCGAGCCTTCCTGCTGGCCATCGCCTTCGGCGGCTCGATCTGCTTCGCCACCCCGATCGGCCACCAGACCAACCTGATGGTCTACGGTCCGGGCGGCTACCGCTACTCCGACTACCTCCGCCTGGGCCTGCCCCTCAGCCTGCTGGCCTGGTTCCTCGTCAGCCTGGGGCTGCCCTGGCTGGCCGGCCTCTGATTTCAGCCCCGCCGCCGGAACCGCCCCCGGAACCCCGGGTTCCACGGGATCGGAACCCCCTGAACGCCATGTCGCAAAGCTCCACGACCCCTGTCCTCATCGGTCTCGTCGCCGGCCTCGTCGGCGGCATCCTCGGCGGCATGGTCATGTCCGGACCTGCGGCCGCCGAGCCGATCACCGAGCAGACCGCCGCCGCCCCCGCCGCCGCCCCGCAGGCCGGTGAGGCCGACCTGCCCGCTCCGGCCGGCCCGCTCGGCACCGACCCGGCCGACCTGCGGCCGCTGGACGAGCGCCTCGCCGCGGTCGAGCACGAGCTCGCCCTGCTCCAGGGCCAGGTCGCCGGCCGCCGCCGCGTCGACCAGGCCGCCCCGGCCCCGGGCGCGATCGACCCGAACACCCTCGAGCCGATCCTCGACCAGGCGATGAGCGACTTCCTCGAGGAGCGCGAGGCCCAGCAGGCCGCCGAGCGCCGTCAGCGCGAGGAGGAGCGCCGCCAGGAGCGCCTCGACCGGCAGATGGAGCGGCTGCAGGAGCAGCTGGGCCTGACCGACGCCCAGGCCCACGACATGCAGCAAGTCCTCAACGAGGCCGACCTGAAGCGCAACGAGTTCTTCCAGACCCTGCGCGAGAGCGGCGAGTTCGACCGCGAGGCCGTGCGCGACTTCATGACGCGCGCCCAGGAGGAGACCAACATCGCCCTGGGCGGCATCCTGAACGTGGACCAGCTGGCCACCTTCAACGAGACGGTCGGCCAGGGGATGCGCGGCTTCTTCGGCGGCGGCGGCGGCCGCACGGGCGGCGGCGGCGGCCGCGGCGGCTTCTAGCCGCGGCCCTCGAGCGAGGCCCGGATGCGCTCCGCCAGCGCCGGCGAGCGCATCCCGGCCCGGTAGCCGGCCTCGACGGCTTCCTCGGAGGTGAGGCCCTCGGTCAGGCCGAGGTACATGCCCCACAGGGCGCCGACACGGTTGCCCGAGCCGCAGTGGATCAGGACCGAGCCGGCCGGCGCGTCGCGCAGCGCGGCGTCGAGCGCCCAGGCGTCCTCGACGCCGAAGTCGACCACCGCCATCGGCACGGAGGTGTAGCGCAGCCCGGCGGCCTCGGCGCGCGCGGCCTCGTCGGCGGGGAAGGACTCGCCCGGCTTGCGCAGGTTGACCACGGCCGAGTAGCCGCGGGCGGCGAGGGCCTCGAAGTCCTCCATCGCGGGCTGGCCGGAGCCGGCGACGCCCGGGCCGAGGATGGCGAAGTTGTCGAGGTCCACCCAGCCGGGCAGCGGCTGGTCGGCACGCGCCGCGCCCAGGGGCGTCGCCGTGGCGCCGAGGTCCGCGGGGGTGGAGCAGGCCCCGAGCAGGGGGGCCAGGACGAGGAGACGCAGCGGAAGGCTTCGCATGGAAGCGCTAGTTTAGGGTGGAGATGGCCGACGCCACCCTGCTGCGGGCGGAAGAGCTGCGGATCGAGCGGCGGGGGAGGACCGTCGTCGCCGGGGCCGCCCTCGGCCTCGAGGCCGGAGAGCGGCGCGAGCTCTGCGCGCCCTCGGGTGGCGGCAAGACCTCGCTCCTGCTCGGACTGGCCCGCCTGCTGCCCGCGTCGGCGGGGCGCCTCTGGCTGGAGGAGCGCGAGGCGGGAGCCTGGCCGGTCGAGGCCTGGCGCAGCCGGGTGGCCTTCTGCCCGCAGCACCCGGTGGTCCTGCCCGGGACGGTGGCCGACAACCTCACCGCGGCCTTCGCGCTGCGCCAGCACCGCGGCGCCGTCGCCCCGCCGGCCGGCGAGCTGCGCGGCGAGCTCGAGCGGCTCGGTCTGGCGCGGGTCGAACTCGACGCGCCGGCCGCCGACCTGAGCGGCGGCCAGCTCGCGCGCCTCGCCGTGCTGCGCGCCCTGCTCGTGCGACCGCGGGTGCTCCTGCTCGACGAGCCCGACGCCATGCTCGACGCGACCGCCGCTGCCCGCCTCGACGAGCGCCTCGACGCCTTCCTCGCCGCCGGCGGCGCGGTCCTCGTCGCCAGCCACCGTCCGCGCGATCCGGCCTCCGCGCTGCAGCTCGCGCCGCCCGCCGAGGAGGCCGTCGCGTGATCTCCATCGACCTCCTCGGTCTGGTCCTCGCCGCCGGTTTCGTGCTCGCCGTGGCCGGGCTGTCGCGCGCGCTCGACCTCGGCCTCGGCCGCACCCTGCTGGTCGCCGCCACCCGCACCTACGCCCAGCTCATCCTGCTCGGCTACGTGCTGGTCGTGCTCTTCACCCGCGACCACCCGGCGCTGACCGGGGCGGTCTTCGGCGTGATGGTCCTGTTCAGCGGCCACACGATCACCAGCCGGCTGCGCGAGCTGCGCACCCCGGTGCTCGGGCCGGTGCTGCTCGCCGTCGGCGGTGGAGGCCTGCTCATCACCTTCCTCGTGCTGGCGGTGGTGGTCCGCGTCGAGCCCTTCTGGCAGGCGCGCTACTGGCTGCCGATCGGTGGCATGGTGCTCGGCAACTCGATGAACGGCATCGCCGTCGCGGTCGAGCGCCTGTTCGCCGACCTCGAGGGCCGCAAGGAGCAGGTCCGGACCCTGCTCTCGCTGGGAGCCACCCGGGCCGAGGCGGTCCATGCCTCGGTGCGGGCCAGCCTGCGCGCCGGTCTGATCCCGACGATCAACAACATGGCGGCGGTCGGGGTGGTCTCGATCCCCGGGATGATGACCGGCCAGGTGCTGGCCGGGGCCGATCCGACCGAGGCGGCCCGCTACCAGATCGTGGTGATGTTCATGATCGCGGCCTCAACCGCTTGTGGTGCGGGCGCGGCCGTGGCCCTGCTCGTGCGGCGCGCCGCCGAGCGCGCGGTCGAAGGCTTCTGAGGCCCGCCGGCGGCTCCGCGCTGCCAGGCTTCAGGGATGTCGCAATCCGAGCCGATGGGGAAGGACAGGAATCCCCATTCCCCGCGACCGAACCATGTCCAGCATCCGCCTCGAGGAGATCGAGCGCGCCCTCGCCGAGGACGCCTTCGAGTTCTACTACCAGCCGAAGATCTCCTTCCTCACCGGCCGCGTCAGCGGCTGCGAGGCCCTGATCCGCTGGCCCCAGCCCGACGGCACCGTGGTCTACCCCGACGCCTTCCTGCCGCAGGCGGAAGAGGCGGGGCTGATCACCGAGATCGCCCGGCGGATGTTCCCGAAGCTGTGCCTGGACCAGCGCAAGCTGGTCGACACCTTCGGCGCCTTCCCGGTGGCCTTCAACGTCTCGGCGCGCGACCTCGAGAACGCCGCGATGGTCGAGCTGGTGCTCAGCGCGATCCACACCGGCATGGTCCACCCCGAGCAGATCCAGGTCGAGCTGACCGAGACCGCGGTGGCCTGCAGCGCCGACGAGCTGCGCCGCAATACCGAGCAGCTGGTCGACGCCGGCGTCGCGCTGGCGATGGACGACTTCGGCACCGGCTACTCCTCGCTCGACGCCCTGCACCGCCTGCCCTTCAGTGTAGTCAAGATCGACCAGGGCGTCGTCAAGGGCCTGACCACCTCGGGCCGCTGCGCCGCCATCGTCCTGGCCAGCATCCGCATGGCCCACGAGATGGACCTCCGCGTGGTCGCCGAGGGGGTGGAGACCGAGGAGATCTTCGACTTCCTGCTCCACGCCGGCTGCACCGAGGCCCAGGGCTTCTGGATCAGCCACGCGCTGCCGCTCGGCGAGTTCATCGACTTCGTCGCCGAGGGCCGCCGCTGGTGCAACATGCCGATCGGCCTGCTGCGCCACGTCGAGATCGACCACATCCAGTGGCGCAAGGCGGTGATGGACCGCGTGCTCGGCCTGCCCGCCAACGGCCTGGTCGGCGGCCTGGAGGGCGTCGGCATCAGCCCCTACCGCTGCCGCTTCGGGCAGTGGTACTACGGCATCGGCCGCGACTTCGCCGGCGAGCCCTGCTTCGACGCGCTCGAGGAGCCGCACCGCAAGCTGCACGAGACCGGCGCGCGCCTGATCCAGGCCGCCGACGAGGGAGCCCCCGAGTACCAGATCCGCAGCCTGACCGCCGAGCTCAACCACCGCTCGGAGGAGCTCATGCGGCTGCTGCAGGACCTCGAGATCAACTCGCTGATCGAGAGCTGCCGGGCCCGCTGAGCGGGTAGAGCGTCTCGGCGCGGCGCTGCAGCTCGGCGGCCAGCTCCTTGCGGTCGCTGATCCCGCGCACCGGCTCGCCGAAGCGGACGGTGACGCGCGAGCGCGGCTTGCGCATGACCTGCAGGAAGTGACGCGCGAGGACCGCGTCGTCCGGCCACCAAAGCTCGGGGTCGTGGTAGACGATCACCGCCGGGACGCAGGGCACGCCCAGCTCGGCGGGCGACTCGAACAGCGGCGGCTTGAAGGGGCGGATGCGCTCGCCGCTGCCGGCGCCGCCCTCGGCGAAGATGTGGATGCGCACGCCGCGCTCGAGGTGGGCGCGCAGCTCCTCGCGCAGGCGCACGGTGTCGCGCATGCGGCGGCGGTCCACCCACAGCGTGCCGCCCGCCTTGGCCAGCCAGCCCATGATCGGCCAGCTCGCGATCTCGACCTTGGCGATGAAGATCGCCGGGCAGGCCGCGCCGAGCACCCAGATGTCGGCCCAGCTCACGTGGTTGGCGGCGATGAAGGAGCCGGGCGGCGGCTCCGGGCCCTCGACCACCAGGTCGAGGCCGCACAACCAGCTGCAGCCGCGGCCCCACGAGCTGGCGCAGCCCGCGCCCCAGCGCGCCTGGAGACCGGCGCTGGGGAACAGCAGCAGGCGGCCGAGCAGGGCCATCGTGCCCCAGAGCACCGTCCAGAGGACGAAGCCGGCCACCCGCGCCGCGGATCGGACGGCGACGAACATGGAGCGGGATTCTAACGCTCCGGGTCGCGGGCTTCCGCTCCCGCGCGGCGGCGTCATCCTGAGGGCATGGTCGCCGCGCTCCTCCTGCTCCTCGCGTCCGCTCCCGCCCCGCAGGAACCCGCCCCGGTCGATCTGGCGCGCCTGCTCGACGAGTGCGCCGACCTCGCGCGGCTGGCGCGGCTGCCCGAGGAGTCCTACGACCTCGTGCAGTTCTCGAGCTACGACCGGCGCTCGGTCGCGCCCGGCGAGGCGGGCTGGTTCAGCAACGCCGACGGCTTCGGCGGCGAGCCGCTCCCCGGCTTCGAGGCGGTGGTGCGCGAGCCCGGCGCCGACGGCGTGGGCGAGTACCTGCTGTGCGACGTGCGCGGCCCCGGCGCGGTGGTCCGTGGCTGGTCGGCCGGCATGGGCGGCACGCTGCGCGCCTGGATCGACGGCGCCGAGGAGTCCTTCTTCACCGGCAGCGCCTACGACTTCCTGGCGCGCCGCAGCCGCGTGTGGGCCGAGCGGCAGGGGCTGGCGCTCGAGGTGGGCGACGCCTTCGTGCAGCAGGACGCCGACTACTTCCCGGTGCCCTTCGCCGAGCGGCTGCGCGTGACCTGGGAGGGCACCCTCGGCGAGCTGCACTTCTACCACCTGGAGGTGCGGCGCTACGCGGAGGGCACGGCGGTGCGCTCCTTCGACGAGGGCGGGCTGCCCGCGCTGGCGCCGCGGATCGCCGCCGCCGCCGCGCGGCTGACCGGGCTCGGCACAGGGACCGGCGCGGACGACCCCCTCGGCACCGGCGAGGAGCCGCTCACCCTGCTCCTGGCGGAAGGTGCGGAGGACCCCTCCTTCGAGTGGGTCGGTGGCTCGGCCGCGCTCACCGGCCTGGCCTTCCGGCTGCGGACCGGCGACCTCTCCGCCGCGCTGCGCGGCGTCCTCCTGCGCCTCGACTTCGACGACGCGGGCGCCGAGGTGGAGGTCCCGCTCGGCGACTTCTTCGGCACCTTCTCCGGCCTGCACCCCGGCCGCACGCTGCCGCTCGAGGTGCGCCCGGACGGCTGGCTGATCTGCCGCTTCGTCATGCCCTTCGCGCGCCGCGCCGAGCTCAGCCTGCTCAACCGCAGCGGCGGTCCGGTCGCCGTCCAGCTGGCCGCGCACACCGAGCCCTGGACCTGGGACGAGCGTTCGCTGCACTTCCGCGCCGACTGGCGCCAGGGTCCTGCGGTCGTGCTCGAGGACAACGCGCCGGTCGACCTCGCCTTCCTGCGCGCGCGCGGCGAAGGCCGCCTGGTCGGCGTGGCCTCGCTGCTGGTCAACCCCTCGCGCATCGCCACGCCGGGCGGCAACTGGTGGGGCGAGGGCGACGAGAAGGTCTTCGTCGACGGCGCGCCCTTCCCGGCGCTGTTCGGCACCGGCTCGGAGGACTACTACAACTACTCGTGGAGCCGCCCCGACCTGTTCGACCACCCGTACTGCGCGCAGCCGGTGGACTCGGGCCCGGGCACCGCGGGCTACGTGGTGAACACGCGCTTCCACGTGCTCGACGACCTGCGGTTCCGCCGCGGCATCGACTTCTTCATGGAGCTGTGGCCGCACCGGCAGGACTTCCCGACCACCTACGCCCGCCTGGCCTGGTGGTACGCGCGGCCCGGCGCGAGCGCCGACACGCCGCCGATCGCCGACGCGGACCTCGTGGTCGCGCCGCTGCCGCGCTGGGAGCCCGACGCGGCCGGCGGCATGCGCGACTCGGAGATCGAGCACTTCGAGGACCTCGAGCACCTGCCCGACGGCTGCGCGCTCGACCCCGAGCCGCTGGCCTCGCGCGGCCGCGTGCTCGACTGGGACGCCGCCCCCGGCCACCGCTTCGCCGTCCCGTGGCCGGTCGAGGAGGCCGGCCGCTTCCGCCCGAACCTCGTCGTGCGCCTGCGTCAGGACGCCGGCGCGATCCGCCTGCTCGTGGACGGCGAGCCGCTGCGCCTGACCGACGCCGGCGGCGGCGGCATGGCGACCGGCGGCGAGGTGGTGCCGCTGCGCCCCGAGCACGCGGTGACGCGCCTGATCAGCCTCGGCTGGGAGGAGGTCGAGCTCGACGCCGGCATGCACGTGCTCGAGGTCGAGCGCGTCGAGGCCGGCGGGGTGGCCTTCGACTACCTGTGGCTCAAGCGCACCGGCTGGCCGCCGGTGTGGATCGAGGGCGCGGTCGAGGCCGAGACGGCGCGAGCCGTCGGCGACGCCGCGGGCGGCTGGCAGGTGCAGGGCATGGAGCGAGGCTGGAGCGGCGGACGCCACCTGTGGGTGCGCGCGCAGGCGCCCGGCCAGGGCGTCACCCTCGACCTGCCCGTCCCCGCGCCCGGCCGCTACCGCGTGCTGGCGCACCTCACCAAGAGCTGGGACTACGGCGTGCTCGAGCTCGCGGTGGACGGCGAGGTCGCCGCCACCGGCGTCGACACCTGGGCCGAGCGCATCGAGCAGCTGCCGCCGGTGGACCTCGGCGTGCACGAGCTCGGCGCGCGCTGCGCGGTGCGCTTCGCGGTGACGGGCAGCAACCCCGCCTCGCGCGCGCCGCACCACTACTTCGGCATCGACTGCGTGGTGCTCGAGCCGGTCGGCGCGCCCTGAGGGCTCAGGTCGTCCGCGGCTCGCCGCGGCGCAGGACCAGCCGTGTGATCTCGGCCGGCGCGCCGACGCGCATCGGCGGCCCCCAGCAGCCGGTGCCGCGGTTGACGTGGATCCAGGTGCGCGCGGTGTGCCGGTGGGTGCCCGCGAGGTAGGGCTGCACCAGCCGGGTCAGCGCGCCGAAGGGCCACAGCTGGCCGCCGTGGGTGTGGCCGGAGAGGACCAGGTCGACGCCGTGGGCGGCGGCCTCCTCGACGTGGGCCGGCTGGTGCGCGAGCAGCAGGCAGAAGCGCTCGGGGTCGCGCCCGCCGAGCGCGGCGTCGAGGTCCGGCGCGTGCTCCGGGCCGAAGCGCGCGCCGTGCAGGTCGTGCACGCCGGCTAGGTCGATCGCCGCACCGCCGCGCTCGACGACGGCGCGCTCGTTGCGCAGCACGCGGATGCCGAGGCGCTCGAACTCGGCCAGCCAGGCGGCGATGCCGGAGTAGTACTCGTGGTTGCCGGCGCAGAGGAAGACGCCGTGGCGCGCGCGCAGCCCGGCGAGCGGCGCGACCTCCGCACCGACCAGCTCGAGCGGGCCGTCGATCACGTCGCCGGTCACCGCGACGGCGTCGGGGTCGAGCGCGTTGCAGCGCGCGACGACCTCCTCGAGCCAGGCGCCGCCCTCGAGCGGGCCGACGTGCAGGTCGCTGATCTGGACCACGGTGAAGCCGTCGAAGGCCGGCGGCAGGTGGGGGAAGGCCAGCTCGACCTCCTCGACCTCGAGGCGGCCGGCCTCGCGCAGGCCCCAGGCGCTGGTGGCCAGCGCGCCGGCCGCGCTGGCCGCCGACGCCGCGCGGCCGAGGAAGCGGCGCCGCTCGGGGTCGGGGGGTCCGGCGCGTCCGGCCAGCGCTGCCGCGAGGCGGAAGGCCAGGCCGAAGAGCAGCAGGTAGAAGAGCAGGCCCATCCAGGCGAAGGCGGCCCAGGTCCACGGCGCGTGGACCTCGCGCTCGAACCACCAGGCGAGGGGCAGCGCGACCGGGACCAGCGCGGTGAGCCCGGCGAGGGCGGCCGCGGCGGCGCGCCGCCAGCCGCGCGGCAGCGCCGCTGCGCGCACCACCGTCCGCCACACGCCGAAGGCGGCGAGGGCGAGGGCCAGGCTGAGGAGGAGCAGGAACACGGCGGGAACGGGAACGGGCCCGGAGCCTCACGGCCCCGGGCCCGCCCAGGATGCCTCTTCGGCCGCGATCAGGCTTCCTTCAAGGCGTCGATCACGCCCTGGATGAACTCCTTGCCGTCGCCGAAGCACATGAAGCAGTTGTCGCGCTCGAACAGCGGGTTCTTGATGCCCGCGTAGCCGGGGCTGAGCGAGCGCTTGATCATGTGCACCGCGCGGGCCTCGTGCGTGAGCAGGATCGGCATGCCGGCGATCTTCGAGTTCGGGTCCTCGATCGCCGCCGGGTTCACCACGTCGTTCGCGCCGACGATGATCGCGACGTCCGTGTTCTTGAACTCGCCGTTGATCTCCTCGGTCGGGAACAGCTGCTCGTGCGGCACGTCGGCCTCGGCCAGCAGCACGTTCATGTGGCCGGGCATGCGTCCCGCCACCGAGTGCACCGCGTAGCTGACCTCGACGCCGCGGGCCTGGAGCGCGTCGCCGAGCTCCTTGACCACGTGCTGCGCCTGCGACACCGCCATGCCGTAGCCCGGCACGAAGATGACCTTGTCGGCCAGCTGCAGGTCGGCCGCCGCGTCCTCGGGCGAATAGCTGCGGATGTTGGAGTAGTCGCGCGCGTCCTCCGACACGCTGTCGCCGCCGAAGCCGCCGACGAGGACGTGCAGCAGGGTGCGGTTCATGCCCTTGCACATCTGGTCGGTCAGGATCAGGCCGGAGGCGCCGACCAGCGCGCCGGCCACGATCAGCAGCGAGTTGCCGATCACGAAGCCGGCCATGCTGGCCGCGATGCCGGAGTAGCTGTTGAGCAGCGAGATCACCACCGGCATGTCGGCGCCGCCGATCGGCAGCACGAGCAGCACGCCGAGCACGGCCGAGACGCCGGCCAGCGCCAGCATCCACATGGCGGCCATGCCTCCCTCGCTTCCCCAGCCGCCGAGGTAGCCGAAGCCGACCGAGGCGACCAGGCAGGCCAGCGTGATCAGGTGCCGTGCCGGCAGCATCTTGTCGCCGATCTTGCCGGCCAGCTTGCCCATCGCGACCAGCGAGCCGGTCAGGGTGACGCCGCCGATCAGGATCGACAGGATCACGGCGATGACCCAGACCACCGGGCCGGTCACGCCGAGCGAGCCGTCGGGCAGCGCGGCCACGGCGGTCTCGCCGAGGCCGTCCTTGTCGAGGTAGTCGCCCCAGAACACGGCGAGGGCGACGAGCAGCGAGGCCGCGCCGCCGAAGCCGTTGAACAGCGCGACCATCTCCGGCATGCCGGTCATCTCGACCCGCTTGGCCATCACGGTGCCGATCACGCCGCC
This sequence comes from uncultured Planctomycetales bacterium, assembly GCA_964342475.1. GTDB lineage: Bacteria > Planctomycetota > UBA1135 > UBA1135 > UBA1135 > J029. The sequence goes on along the minus strand of CAYFGE010000002.1, from coordinate 54,298 downwards.
GATCAGGACGCCGGCGACGATGTAGGTCCAGCTGAGCTCGATGCCGCCCTCGGGCGCGGCGAGCGTGGTGATGATCGCCAGCAGCATGCCGAGGCCGGCGACCGCGTTGCCGCGCCGCGCGGTGCTGACCTTCGACAGCAGCTTGATGCCGAAGATGAACAGCGCGGTGGCGAGCAGGTAGAGGAGCTTGGTGGGGTCGAAGTCGTTCATCGGTTCATCCCCCTCACTTCTTCTTCTTGCCGCCGAACATGGCCAGCATGCGGTCGGTGACCAGGAAGCCGCCGAACACGTTGATCGAGGCGGTCACGATGGCGATGAAGCCCAGGACGTGCGCCAGGAAGCCGTACTCGGCGTGGGCGCAGGTCAGCGCGCCGACGATCGTGATGCCGGAGATCGCGTTGGCGCCCGACATCAGCGGCGTGTGCAGCTTCTGCGGCACCTTGGTGATGATCTCGAAGCCGACGAAGATCGCCAGCATGAAGACGAACAGGAACAGGATCAGGAGCATCAGTTGCTGCCTCGCTGCTGCAGGGCCTCGGCGGTCATGGCGTGGCGCACCTCGCCGGCGTGGACGGCGACGGAGCCGGCCGTGATCTCGTCCTCGAAGTCCAGGCGGACCTCGTGGGCGTCGTTCTCCTTGGCCGGCACCAGGTGCTGCACCACGTCGAACACGTTGCGCGAGTAGAGCTGGCTGCCGTGGACCGGGACGGTGGCCGGCAGGTTCGGGTGGCCGAGGATCTTGACCCCGTGGACCACGACGTCCTCGCCGCACTTCGACAGCGCGCAGTTGCCGCCCTGCGACACCGCCATGTCGACGATGACCGAGCCGGGCCGCATCGACTTCACCATCTCCTCGCTGATCAGCACCGGCGCCTTGCGGCCCGGGATCAGCGCGGTGGTGATCACCACGTCGGCCTCGGCGACGTGGCCGGCGACGGCCTCGGCCTGGCGCCGCTTGTAGTCCTCGGAGGCCTCCTTGGCGTAGACGCTCGGCTCGGTCTGGCCGGCGTCGGGGGCGACCTCGATGAACTTGCCGCCGAGCGATTCGACCTGCTCCTTCACCTCGGGCCGGATGTCGGTGGCCCACACGACGGCGCCGAGGCGCTTGGCCGTGGCGATGGCCTGCAGGCCGGCGACGCCGACGCCGAAGATCACGACCTTGGCCGGCTTCACCGTGCCCGCGGCGGTCATCAGCAGCGGGAAGTACTTGGGCAGCGCGGCCGCGGCCTGCAGCACGGCCTTGTAGCCGCCGATGTTGGCCTGCGAGCTGAGCGCGTCCATGGTCTGGGCCTTGGTCGTCCGCGGCACCAGCTCCATGACGAAGGAGGTGACCCCGCCGTCGCGCAGCTTCTCGACCAGGTCGAGGTTCTGCGTCGGGGCGAGGTGGGAGATCAGCACGGCGCCGCGCTTGATCCGGCCGGCCTCCTCCAGGGTGGGGGCGGCCACCTTGAGGACGAGGTCGGCCCGGTCGTAGCCCTCGGCGGCGTCGACCATCGTGGCCCCGGCGTCGGCGTACTGCTCGTCCGGGATCCAGGAGGCCGCGCCCGCGCCGCGCTCGACCAGGAGTTCGAGACCCTGCTTGGCCATCTTGGCCACGGTCTCGGGGGTGGCGGCCACCCGGGTCTCACCGGGGGCGCTCTCCTTGGTTACGAAGACGTGAGTCATGGGGGTTTCTCTCGCAGAGGCGAAGGGGAATCGTAACCCGGCCGCGCCGGGGCCGGGCTCCGCTCGCGCCGGTATCCTGCCGCCGTGCACTTCGCGGTCCTCGACCATCCGCCCCTGGCCGGCCACGCCCTGCTCGACTCGGGGGACGGCGAGAAGCTGGAGCGCTTCGGCGAGTGGACCCTGCGCCGGCCCGACCCCCAGGCCCTGTGGCGGCCGCGGCTGGGCGCGCGCGAGTGGGCGGCGGCCGACCTGAGCTTCGAGCGCGAGAGCGACCGCGGCGGCAGTTGGCGTCCCCACGCCGGCCGGCGGCCCCCGGAGGACTGGGAGTTCGGCCTGGCCCTGGCGGGGCTGCCGGAGGCCCGGATCCGCATCCAACCCACTCCGTTCAAGCATGTGGGCTTGTTCCCCGAGCAGGCCGCCAACTGGACCTGGGTCGAGGCCCGCCGCGCCGAGCTGTCCGCGGCCGGGGTCGAGGCTCCCCGCCTGCTCAACCTGTTCGGCTACACCGGGGCCGCCACCCTGCTGGCCCGGCTGGCCGGCTGGGAGGTCACCCACGTCGACGCCTCGCGGGCCAGCCTGGACTGGGCCGCGGCCAACGCCCGCCTGTCCGGCCTGCCCGAGGACGCCGTGCGCTGGATCCTCGACGACGCCGCCAAGTTCGCCGCCCGCGAGCAGCGCCGGGGCCGCCGTTACCACGGCGTCCTGCTCGACCCGCCGGCCTACGGCCGCGGCCCCAAGGGCGAGAAGTGGAGCTTCGCCGTCGGCATCGCCCCGCTGCTCGAGAGCTGCCGCGCCCTGCTCGAGCCTGAGGCGCCCAGCTTCCTGCTGCTGTCGGCCTACGCCATCGACTTCTCCCCGCTGGCCTTCCACAACCTGCTGGCCGGCTGGGGCGGCCGCTCCGAGGTGGCCCAGCTCGCCCTGCCCGAGGGCGACGGCGCGCGCCTGCTGCCCTGCGGCTTCGTCGCGCGGTGGGTGCGGTGAGGCCGCTGCTCCTCGACAACCACCTGCTGGCCCTCGACAAGCCGGCCGGCGTCCCGGTGCAGGCCGACGCCTCGGGCGACCGCTCGCTGCAGCAGATGGGCCAGGCCTACCTGAAGCGCGAGTTCGACAAGCCCGGCGAGGTGTTCCTGGCCATCGTCCACCGCCTCGACCGCCCGGTCAGCGGGGTGGTGCTGTTCGCGCGGACGAGCAAGGCGGCGGCGCGCCTGTCGGACGCCTGGCGCCGCGGCGACGTCCGCAAGGGCTACCTGGCGGTGGCCGAGGTAGCCGACGAGGCGCGCGCCGAGGCCGCCCTGGCCGCCGGGGCCGGCGAGCGCGAGGAGTGGCTGCTCAAGGACCGCGAGCGGAACCTGGTCCGCGCCGTCCCCGCCGGCACCGAGGGCGCGCGGCGGGCGGTGACCCGCTGGCGGCTGCTCGGCCGCGCCGGGCGCCGGGTCCTGCTCGGCCTCGAGCCGGTCACCGGCCGCTCGCACCAGCTGCGCGTGGCCTGCGCCCGGATGGGCCTGCCCCTGCTCGGCGACCTCAAGTACGGCGCCCGCGGGCCGCTGCCCGACCGCAGCGTGGCCCTCCACGCCGCCGTCCTCGAGGTGCCCCACCCGGTCCGCGAGGAGCGGCCGCGGATCAGCGCCCCGCCACCGGCCAGCTTCGCCGCCGCCGGCTTCCCCGCGGCGGTTTCCGCAAGCCCTTGGCCTTGAGCCGGGGCCGTGGTGGAGTATCCATCACGATGCTGCGCTCCCTCTCCCTGATCGCGTCCCTCGCCGCCCTCGCGCTGTTCGCCTGCACCGCCGAGGTGCCGCCGCCGGCCGAGGCCCCCGAGGGCTCCGAGGAGGCCGCCGCTCCGGCCGGGGTCGACCGCTACGGCGATGCCCTGACCGTGGCCGAGGCCACCCCGATCTCCGCCATCCTGGCCGACAAGGAGGCCTGGATCGGCAAGACCGTCCGCGTCGAGGGAACCGTGGTCGGCGTCTGCGAGGCGCGCGGCTGCTGGATCGAGATCGGCGGCCCCGGCGAGGGCGAGAAGCTGCGCTTCAAGGTCGAGGACGGCGTGATGGTCTTCCCGATGTCGGCCAAGGGAAGCGCGGTCGCCGCCGAGGGCGTGTGGACCAAGATCAGCTACACGGTCGAGGAGCTGCGCGCGCTGCGCGCCGAGGCCGCCGCCGAGGCCGGCGAGGAGTTCGACCCGGCGACGGTGACCGAGCCCTTCCTGGCCTGGCAGCTGAAGGGGCTGGGCGCCGAAGTCGGCGCCTGACATGGCGCGCAACAGCTGGCGCAAGTGGATCCGCGTGATCCACCGGGACCTCGGCTACCTGTGCGCCGGGCTCACGCTGGTCTACGCGATCTCGGGCGTAGCGGTGAACCACATCGCCGACTGGAACCCGAACCTGGAGATCGAGCGGACCACGCACGAGATCGGGCCGGCCGAGGGCCTGTCGGCCGAGGAGGTGCTGGCCCGGCTCGGCGCGCCGCCGGAGCACAAGTCGACCTTCCGCCCCGACGCGCGCACGCTGCAGATCTTCGCCGAGGGCGACACGGTCACCGTCGACCTGCCGACCGGCCGCGTGCAGCGCGAGCGGACGCGCACGCGGGCGGTGTTCTACGAGACGAACTTCCTCCACCTGAACCACCCGAAGAAGGCCTGGACCTGGGTGGCCGACGCCTTCGCCGTGGCCCTGGCCTTCCTGGCCGTGTCGGGCCTGTTCATGATCAAGGGGAAGAAGGGCCTGAGCGGCCGCGGCAAGTGGTTCACCCTCGCCGGGGTGCTCGTCCCCGTGCTGTTCTGGTGGCTCTACCTCTGAGCCGCGCGCGGGCTCAGACGAACTTCGTGACGCCCGGGATCGCGACCGGGACCTCGTCGAGCTCGATCCAGTCGTAGGCCGGCGGGGTCAGGTCCAGCTCGGAGTTCATGGCCTGTTCCCAGGTCAGCGTCTGCCCGGTGTAGGCGGCCATGCGGCCGGCGATGGCGAGCATCGTGCTCTTGCACATGTAGTCGCCGTTGCTCGTGATCGGCTCGCCGGCGCGGATCGAGGCGAACAGCGCGTCGTGCTCGTTCTGGTACATGTCGTCCGGCCCGTCGCCGCGCCAGCGCCACTTCTCCTCGCCGCTGATGCGGTGGCTCTGCAGCGCCGCCACGCCCTTGGTGCCGTAGGCGAAGTCGCTCACGTCGGTCGAGGTGCCGGCCATCTGGCGGCAGGAGCTGAAGGCCTTCACGCCGCTCTCCCACTCGAACACGGTGTTGAAGTGGTCGTAGATGTGGCCCCACTTCGACGCGGTGCGCTGGATGCGGCCGCCGCTGGCGGTGATGCGCGCCGGCGGCACGTCGCCCATGGCCCACAGCACCTTGTCCAGGCTGTGGATGTGCTGCTCGGCGATGTGGTCGCCCGACAGCCAGGTGAAGTACAGCCAGTTGCGCATCTGGTACTCCATCTCGCTCCAGTCGGGGTGCTCCTCGCGCGTGCCGCGGTGCCACAGCGTGCCGGTGTTGTAGGTGCACTCGAGCGCGGTGATGTCGCCGATGGCGCCGCCGTGCAGGCGCTCGAAGGTGGCCTGCTTGGCGAACTGGTAGCGGTAGCAGAGGCCCGAGACGACCGACAGGCCCTTCTCCGCGGCGACGCGGCAGGCCTCCATGACGCGCTTGACGCCCTTGGCGTCGACCGCGACCGGCTTCTCGACGAACAGGTGCACGCCCTTCTCGACGGCGTACTCCATGTGCATCGGGCGGAAGTGCGGCGAGGTGGCGAGGATGACCACGTCGCAGCAGTCGATCACCTGCTTGTAGGCGTCGAAGCCGACGAACTTGTGCTCGTCGTCGACGGTCACGCGGTCGCCGAAGTCGGCGTTCCTCAGGTTGCGCCAGGCGTTCTCCAGGTGGTCGGAGAAGGAGTCGGCCATGGCGAAGAGCTCGGTGTTCGCGTCGGCGCGCAGCGCGTTGGCCGCTGCGCCGCTGCCGCGCCCGCCGCAGCCGATCAGGCCGACCTTGAGGGTCTCGCGCGCGCCGATCCCGGAGAGGGCCGCGCCGGAGGCGAGGGGGGAGGCGGCGCACAGGGCGCCGGTGGCCAGGCCGCTGGTGCGGAGGAAGCTGCGGCGGCTCGAGAGCTGGCCGCTGCCTTGCAGGTGCGTGATGTCGGACATGCCGTGAACTCCGGTCTTCGGAAGGAGGTCGGATCCTACCAGTCCGGCGGGAAGCCCGCCGTGCGTTCCTCGGCCGGCGCGCCGTCCGCGTCGAGCACGGCGACGCGGGCCTCGACGCCGGGCAGCCCGTCGAGGCGCGCCAGCCCGGCCGGGCCGAGCACGCAGAGGGCGGAGGCCCAGGCGTCGGCGCGCGCGCCGTCGGGCGCGAGCACGGTGGCGGCGACCCGGGTGGTCAGGCCCAGGCCGGTGCGCGGGTCGATCAGGTGCGAGTAGCGCACGCCGTCGATCTCGACGTGCTGGTAGAGGTCGCCGGAGGTGGCGAGCGCGGCGTGGGCCAGGCGCAGGCGTCCGGCACCGAGGCCGGCGTAGGCCACCTTCCAGCCCGCCTCGCCGGGCGGGGGAGCGCCGGCCAGCAGGTCGCCGCCGCCGTCGACCAGGGCGCGCTCGACGCCGTGGGCGCGCAGCGCGGCCAGGGCCTGGTCGAGGGCGTCGCCCTTGGCCACCCCGCCGAGGTCGAAGCGCAGGCCGCGCGCGCGCAGCAGGACCTCGGGCGGCTCCCCGCGCAGCTCGAAGTGCGCGCGGCCGGCGGCGGCACGGGCCGCGGCGAGCCGCTCGGGGCGGGGCAGCTCGCCCTGGCGGACGCTGCGCCGCCAGAGGCGGGTGCAGGTGCCGAGCGCCGGGTCGAAGGCGCCGTCGCTGGCCTCGCCGACCTCCAGGGCCAGGGCCAGCACGCGGGCCAGGTCGGCCGACACCGGCACCGTGACCGGCAGCGCGCCCGCCTCGCTCGCCCGCCCCAGCCGGCTCAGCTCGGAGTCCTCGCGGTAGTCGCTCAGCGCGGCGTCGAGGGCGGCCACCCGGGCGAAGGCGGCGCGCGCGGCCGGTTCCGCGACATCCGGCCCTCCGGCGTAGAAAACCAGCCGGAACTCGGTGCCCATGTGCGCCTCGGTGAACTCGAAGCGCTCGAGCGGCGGCACGGCGCAGGAGCCCAGCGCCAGGGCGGCGAAGAGGAGGCGGAGCTTCGGTTCCATGGCCCGTTCCAGGAACTAGCTTAGGCTCACCAGCCCTCCCCGGCCGCCGCCGCCCGAGTAGTCTGTCTCCCGCGCGATGCGCCCTCCTGCGATGAACCGGACGTCGATCCTCTTCCCCTCCCTCCTGCTCCTCGCCTCCGCCCTCCCGGCCCAGGACTCGAAGGTCTACCCCGACATGCCGGAGGGCAGCCCGCCCGCGCTCGCCGTCGACGGCGCCGACGCGGCCGACGCCGCCTCGATGAAGGCCTACGTCGAGCGCATCCCCGGCTCGCGCGCCAGCTTCCGCATGGTGCCGGTGCCCGGCGGAACCTTCCTCATGGGCAGCCCGGCCACCGAGGAGGACCGCAGCAAGGACGAGGGGCCGCAGCACGAGGTCGAGATCGCCCCCTTCTGGATCGAGGAGCACGAGGTGACCTGGGACGAGTTCCTGGTCTTCTCGATGAAGCTCGACCAGACCCTGCGCGAGAAGGGCGAGGCCGCCGCCGGCGAGCAGGACGCCTGGGCCGACGCGGTCAGCCGCCCGACCCCGCCCTACGTGCCGATGGACTTCGGCATGGGCGTCGACGGCTACCCGGCGGTGTGCATGACGCAGTTCTGCGCCCGGCAGTACACCAAGTGGCTGAGCATGAAGACCGGCCGCTTCTACCGCCTGCCCACCGAGGCCGAGTGGGAGTACGCCTGCCGTGCCGGCACCACCACCGCCTACAGCTTCGGCGACGACCCCGGCGCGATCGACGCCTACGCCTGGTACTTCGACAACGCAGACGACCAGTACCAGAAGGTGAAGACCAAGAAGCCGAACCCCTGGGGCCTGTACGACATGCACGGCAACGTGGCCGAGTGGACGCTCGACCGCCACGACCGCAAGTTCTACGAAACGCCCGAGGCCTCGGCCGCGAACCCGGTCGCCTGGCCCGACGAGGAGTTCCGCCGCGTGGTGCGCGGCGGCTCGTGGGACGACGACCCCGACCGCCTGCGTTCGGCCGCCCGCCGCGGCTCGACCAAGGGCTGGAAGGTGCAGGACCCCCAGCTGCCGAAGAGCATCTGGTACCTGACCGACGCCCCCTTCATCGGCTTCCGCGTGGTGCGCCCGCTGGTCGAGCCGAGCGAGGAGGAGAAACAACGCTATTGGGCTGCCGACCTGGAGCTCTATGCTGAGATCCTCGAGAAGCAGCGCCGCGGCCAGCGCTGAACCGGCCGATCCCCCAGGAACCATGACCCACCCCCCGACCGACCCGACCCGCCGTTCCTTCCTGCTCCGCTCCTCGGCCGCCCTGGCCGGCTCCGCCCTGCTCGGCGACCGGCTCGCCGCGGCGACCGACGCCGAACCGGCGCCGCCGCGCAACGCGATGGGTGACGAGGAGATCCGCATCGCCCTCGTGGGCTGCGGCGGGCGCGGCTCCGGCGCCGCCAACCAGGCGCTGAGCACCGAGGGCAAGGTGAAGCTGGTCGCCATGGCCGACGCCTTCTCCGACCGCCTCGAGGGGACGCTGAACGCGCTCAGCCGCAACCACGGCGACAAGGTCGTGGTGCCGGCCGAGCGGCGCTTCGTCGGTTTCGACGCCTTCCAGAAGGCGATCGACAGCGACGTCGACCTCGTCATCCTGGCCACGCCGCCCGGCTTCCGCCCGCAGCACTTCGAGTACGCCATCGCGAAGGGCAAGCACGTCTTCATGGAGAAGCCGGTCGCGGTCGACGCGCCGGGCGTGCGCAAGGTGCTGCAGGCCGCCGAGGACGCCAAGCGCAAGAACCTGAAGGTCGGCGTCGGCCTCCAGCGCCACCACGACCCGCGCTACCAGGAGACGGTCAAGCGCCTGCAGGACGGCGCGATCGGCGAGTTCAAGCTGTTCCGCGCCTACTGGAACAGCAGCGGCGTGTGGGTCAACCCGCGCCAGCCCGGCCAGACCGAGATGGAGTACCAGATGCGCAACTGGTACTACTTCAACTGGCTCTGCGGCGACCACATCGTCGAGCAGCACATCCACAACCTCGACGTGTGCAACTGGGTGATGGGCGGCCCGCCGGTCGAGGCCCAGGGCATGGGCGGCCGCCAGGTGCGCACCGGCATCGACCACGGCGAGATCTACGACCACCACATGGTCGAGTTCACCTACGCCGACGGCACCAAGATGCTGTCGCAGTGCCGCCACATCCCGGGCTGCGCCAACAACGTCTCCGAGCACGTGCACGGCGCCAACGGCTGGGCCAACATCGGCGCCGGCCGCATCGAGGGCCCCGGCGGCTGGAGCTGGCGCTACCGCGGCGAGAACGCCGACCCCTACCAGGTCGAGCACGACGTGCTGTTCGCCGCCGTGCGCAACGACACGCCGCACAACGAGGCCGTCTACGGCGCGACCAGCACGATGACCTCGATCTTCGGCCGCATGGCGACCTACTCGGGCCAGGTGCTGACCTGGGAGCAGGCGATCAACAGCGACCTCGCGCTGCTGCCGGCCGCCTTCGACTGGAGCGCCGACCCGCCGACCCTGCCGGACGCCGACGGCCGCTACCCGATCCCCGTCCCCGGCTCCTCCCGCGTCTTCTGATCCCTCCGCTCCGCCGCTGATGCTCCCCACCCGCCGCCACCTCGCGGGCCTGCTGGCCCTGACCCTGATGTCGCTGCCCCTGCTCGGGGCGATGGGCCAGGACCCCGGCCACGACGACGAGACCCCGCTCATGCAGCAGATGCAGGTGCTGAAGAGCGGCATGAAGGGGCTGCGCCGCAGCCTGCGCGACCCCGAGAACCGCGCCGGTTCGCTGGCGACGGTGCTCGAGATGCAGGTGGCCTCGCAGATGGCCAAGACCGAGGTGCCGGTGATGACCGGCAGCCTGGCCGAGGCCGAGCGCGAGGCCTTCGTCGCCGCCTACCGCGTCGACATGGTCGAGATGCAGAAGGGGCTGCTCGACCTCGAGCTGGCCCTGCTGGCCGGCGACGACGAGAAGGCCGCCGAGGTCTACCAGCAGCTCAAGGACCGCGAGGACGCGGGCCACGAGCGCTTCACCGCCGACTAGGCCTCCGCGCCGAGCAGGCCCTCGCGCCACCGCGCCAGCTTCTGCTCGCGCGTGAGGGCGGCCATCGCCGGGCTGGTCGAGGGCAGGCGGACCGTGCGCGGCGCGCGCGGCAGCCCGGCGAGCGCGTGCGCGGCGTGGCGGCGGAAGGCCTCCTCGGCCTTGGCGCCGTTGAAGGCGACGACCCGGATGTGCGGGCAGCGCTCGAACAGCCCGGCGAAGTCGTTGCCCTCCTCGCTGCCGCGCTCGATCGCGCTGTCGAGGCTGCCCGGGCGCACGCAGCGGCGCAGCGCGTCCCACACCGCCACGCCGCGGCGGACGAGGACGGCGCAGCGCTCGGCGTAGGGCAGCTCGGGGCCGGCCCCGTGGAGCTGGCCCATGATCCACCAGAAGGCGTTGCGCGGGTGGGCGTAGTACTCGCCCGCGGCCAGGGAGGCCGCGCTCGGCATCGAACCGAGCACGAGCACGCGCGCGCCTGGCCCGGCGACCGGCGGGAAGCCCTGCTCGGGGTTCATGCCCCGGGGGCCGGGGCCGCGGCGAGCAGCGCGTCGGCGGCGCGCCGGCCGTCGAGCGCGGCCGAGACGATGCCGCCGGCGTAGCCCGCGCCCTCGCCGCAGGGCAGCAGCCCGGGCAGGCCCACGGCGTGCAGGGTGTGGGGGTCGCGCGCCAGCCGCACGGGCGAGCTGGTGCGCGTCTCGACGCCGATCATCTGGCCCTGCTCGCCGGCGAAGCCGGGCAGGCGGCGCTCGAACTCGGCCATCGCCTCGCGCAGCCGCAGCGCCAGGCCCTTGGGCAGCAGCGCGGCGAAGTCGGCCGCGGTCAGCCCGGGCAGGTAGCTGCTCGGCAGCGGCTCGGAGGCCGCGCCGCGGTCGGCGAGGAAGTCGCTGCAGCGCTGCGCCGGGGCGCGGTTGTCGCCGCCGCCGGCGCGCGCGGCGAGCACCTCGAGCGCGGTCTGCAGGCGCACGCCGAACAGCGGGTCGATCTCAGGGTGCACCGGCAGGCGGCCGGCAGCGACGTCCACGGGCGCGCCGCCGCGCGGATCCTCGACCTGCTCGTGCAACAGCGGGTGCTCGCTGACCGCGGCCGCGCGCTTCAGGAGCTCGGGCCAGCCCCAGCGCCAGCCGCGCTTGCCGCACCAGTCCTTCGGCTCGATCGCGACGACCAGGCCGCTGTTGGCGTAGGGCGAGTCGCGCTTCGACAGGCTCATGCCGTTGACGACCAGCGTGCCGGGGTCGGTCTGGCTGGGCACGACCCAGCCGCCGGGGCACATGCAGAAGGAGTACACGCCGCGCTCGCGGGCCTGCGCGGTCAGCTCGTAGAAAGCGGGCGGCAGGTCGGCGGCGTCCTTCGCGCCGTGGTACTGCCGCTCGTCGAGCCAGGCCTGCGGGTGCTCGACGCGGACACCCATGGCGAAGCCCTTGGGTTCGAGGCGGGCGCCGGCACTCGCGGCCATGCGCAGCGCGTCGAGCGCCGAGTGGCCGGTGGCGAGCAGCACGGCGTCGGCGGCGACCTCCTCGCCGCCGGCCAGGCGCACCCCGGTCGCGCGGGGCGGCACGCCCGCGGTGAGCACCTCCTCGACGCGCGCGCCGAAGCGCACCGCGGCGCCGCCGGCGAGCAGCGTCCCGCGCAGCGCCTCGACCACCTGGGGCAGCCGGTTGCTGCCGACGTGCGGACGCCAGCTGGCCAGGATGCTCTCCGGCGCGCCGTGGGCGACCAGCTCCTCGAGCACCTCGCGGACCGCGCCCTCGTCGCCGCTGCGCGTGTAGAGCTTGCCGTCCGAGTAGGTGCCGGCGCCGCCCTCGCCGAAGCAGTAGTTGCTGTCGGGGTCGGCCGCCGCGCCGCGGTTGAGCTGCGCGATGTCGCGGCGGCGCTCCTGCACCGGCTTGCCGCGCTCGAACAGGCTGACGCGCCAGCCGCCGCGCAGCAGGCGCAGGGCGGCGAAGAGGCCGGCCGGCCCGCTGCCGACGACCACCGCATGAGGCGCGCCGGCGGCGGGCGCGGGGATGGCGGCGGGCTCGCGCGGCGACGCCGGCGGCGGCTCCTCGCCCTCGAGCCAGACGTCGAGCGCGGCGCGCCATTCCATGTGCCGTTCGCGCGCGTCGAAGCTGTAGCGCGCCAGGCGCAGCTCGACGATCTCGCCGGGCTTCACGCCCAGCTCGCGGCCGGCGGCGAAGCGCAGCTCGCCCGGGGACACCCGGTCGGGGTGCTGGTCGGGCGGGAGCCAGAGGACGACGCGGTGCGGCATGGGGCAGGATTGTGCCGTGGCGGCGGCTCAGCGGCGCTCGAAGCCGGCGAGGAAGGCGAGCAGCTCCCGGTGGAAGCTCTCGGTGTGGTCGAGATAGAGCGGGTGGCGGTTCCCGGGGTAGCGCACCAGGCGCGCGCGCGGCATCGCGGCGGCCAGCAGCTCGCCGTGCGCGACCGGGACCACGGCGTCGTCCTCGCTCCACAGCAGGAGGACGGGCACGGGGCAGCCGCGCAGCCGGTCGGCGAGCTCGGGGATGCCGACGGGGGCGACGCCGACCACCCCGCGCAGCGCGGGGGGCGGGTCGAGCAGCAGCGGGAGGGCGGCGCGGCCGCTCATCGACGGCGCGACGACGACGACGCGGCCCCAGCCGGTGGCCTCGACCAGCCCGGCGAGCAGCTCGTCGAGCGGCGCGTCGTACGCGGGGGTCGCGCCGCGGCCGGGGAGGTTGGCCGCCCACACCGGGTGGCCGGCCGCCGCCAGCACCTCGAGGGTGCCGAGCTCGCGCCAGGTCTCGGCGTTGAAGGCGGCGCCGTGGAGCAGCAGCAGGCCGGTGCCGCCGGCGCCGCCGCCGGCGATCACCTCGACGGCTCCGGTGGGGAGCTCGACCATGCGGGGTTCGAAGGCGGCCGGCCGGCCGCAGCCCAGGGCGAGGGCCGCGGCGGCGGCCGCGGTGAGACGGCGCCGTGCCGCGGGGGACATGGCGCCATCGTAGCTCAGGTCTCGACGGGGAAGGGCGAGGCCTCCAGGCAGGCGACGGCGGTCAGGTGGACCAGGTCGGTGAAGCTGGCCGAGTCGGGCTGCAGCAGCTGCGCCGGCCGCGACAGGCCGAGGATCACCGGGCCGACCACCGGCTTGTCGCCCAGGTGGCGCAGCAGGTTGAGGCCGGTGTCGGCCGCCTCGAGGCTGGGGAAGACCAGCACGTTGGCCCGCTTGCCGCCGAGCGCGCAGTTCGGGTGGCCGCCCTGCACCCGCGGCGACAGCGCGACGTCGAGGCGCATCTCGCCGTCGATGCGCAGCTGCGGGTCGACCGCGCGGGCGAAGTCCACCGCCCGCCGCACCTTGGCGCAGCGCGGGTCGTCCGAGGCGCCGTAGCTGGCGAAGCTGAGCAGCGCCACCGTCGGCTCGATGCCGAAGCGGCGCACCTCGGCCGCGGCCAGCAGCGCGATCTCGGCCAGCTCGGCGTCGCTCGGGTCGATGTTCATCGCGGTGTCGGCCAGGAACAGGACGCCGTCGCTGTCGAACACCATGGACAGGCCGCAGGCGCGCGACACACCGCTCTGCAGAGGGATGACGCGGAACAGCGGCTCGAGCTTGCGGCGCACCTTGGCCGGGGCGACGCCGACCATGCCGTCCGCCTCGCCCAGGCGCACCATGAGCGGGGCGAACCAGGCCGACATGGCCGCGCGCCGGCGCATCTCCTCGAGGCTGTGGTGCTCGTCGCGCAGCACCTCGTAGAGCTCGACGGCGTAGCGGTCGAAGGTCGGCCAGGTCTTGGGGTCGACGATCTCCACCAGGTCGAGCGGCAGGTGGTGCTCCTCGGCCTTGGCCCGCACCGAGCGCTCGGGTCCGACCAGCAGCGGCGTGGCGATCCCCTCGCGGGCGACGTCGTTGGCGGCCAGCAGCACGCGGTCGTCGAGGCCGTCGGCGAACACGATGCGCCGCTTCATCTTGCGCGCCCGCGCGACGATGCGGTCCATCAGGTCCTGCTCGCTGCCGCGCCGCTCCTCGAGCACGCGGCGGTAGCTGTCGGCCGCGATCGGCCGGCGCGCCACGCCCGAGGCGATGGCCGCCTCGGCCACGGCAGCCGCCACCCGGCCGAGCACGCGGCGGTCGAGCGGCTTGGGGATGAAGTAGTGGCGCCCGAAGTCGAGCGCGTCGAGGCCGTAGGCGTGGGCCACGTCGGCCGGCACCGGCTCGCGCGCCAGCTCGGCCAGCGCGCGCGTCGCCGCCAGCATCATCTCGTCGTTGATGCAGGTGGCGCGGACGTCGAGCGCGCCGCGGAACACGAAGGGGAAGCCGAGGACGTTGTTGACCTGGTTCGGGTAGTCGCTGCGACCGGTGGCCATGATCACGTCCGGCCGCGCGGCGATGGCGTCCTCCCAGCTGATCTCCGGGTCGGGGTTGGCGAGCGCCAGCACGATCGGGTTCGGCGCCATCCCGGCCATCATCGCGGGGGTCAGCAGGCCGCCCGCGGACAGGCCGAGGAAGACGTCGGCGTCGACCAGCGCCTCGTCGAGGCGCCGCGCGTCGGTGTCGGCGGCGAAGCGCTCCTTCCACGGGTTCATGCGCTCCTTGCGCCCGCGGAAGATCACGCCGGCCGAGTCGCACAGGATCATGCGCGCCGGGTCGGCCCCGAGGCGCTGGAAGTAGTCGGCGCAGGCGATGGCCGAGGCCCCCGCGCCGCACACCACGATGCGCAGCTCGCCGAGCCGCTTGCCGGCCAGCTCGCTGGCGTTGAGCAGCGCGGCGCCGGCGATCAGCGCGGTGCCGTGCTGGTCGTCGTGGAACACCGGGATGTCGAGGCACTCGCGCAGCCGCCGCTCCACCTCGAAGCAGCGCGGGGCGGAGATGTCCTCGAGGTTTATCCCGGCCACGCTCGGGGCGATGGCCCGCACCGCGGCGACGATCTCGTCCACGTCCTTGGTGGCCAGCTCGAGGTCGAAGACGTCGATGTCGGCGAAGCGCTTGAACAGCACCCCCTTGCCCTCCATGACCGGCTTGGCGGCCAGCGGGCCGATGTCGCCGAGGCCGAGGACCGCGGTGCCGTCGCTGACGACGGCGACCAGGTTCCCCCGGGCGGTGTAGTCGTAGACCCGGTCCGGGTCCTCGTGGATCTCGCGGCAGGGCTCGGCGACGCCCGGGGTGTAGGCCAGCGAGAGGTCGATCTGGGTCAGGCACGGCTTGGTCGACACGACCTCGACCTTTCCGGGGCGCCCGTGGGCGTGGTAGTCCAGTGCCTGTTTCCGAGTTGTCAAGGACATCGAATTCCCCACGTCCCCCTTCCGGGACGGGGCCTCCGGGAGGGTCTAAACCCGCAACGGGGCGCGCGGAGAAAAAACTCCGCGCGCCCCGCCTCGTCGTGGCCGTCGTCGGCGGCTCAGGCCCGGTCGTCGTCGATCAACTGCGCGTGCAGGTTGGCCAGCGCGGTGAGGTGGACGACGTCCTTCACGCCCGCCGAGTGCGGCTGCAGCATGTGCGCCGGCTTGGTGAAGCCGAGCATGATCGGGCCGACCATCGGGGTCTTCGCCACCAGTCGCAGGAGGTTGAAACCGATGTTGGCCGACTGCAGGTCGGGGAAGACCAGCACGTTGGCGCGGCGGCCGCCGAGGCGGCAGTCGGGGTAGCGCTGCTGCACCACCGGGTCGAGCGCGGCGTCGAGCCGCATCTCGCCGTCGATCAGCAGACCCGGCGCCTCCTCGCGCACGATGCGCACGGCGCGGCGCATCTTGTCGCTGTTCGGGTGGGGCGTGCCGCCGAAGCTGCTGAAGCTCAGCATGGCCACCACCGGCTCGATGCCGAGGCGCCGCACCGCCTCGGCGGTGAGGATGGCGATCTCCGCCAGGTCGTCCTCGTCGGGCACCACGTTGACCGAGGTGTCGGCCAGGAACAGCGCGCCCTCGTCGGTGAAGCAGGCGGTCATGCCGCAGGCGCGGCGCACGCCGGGCCGCAGCGGCACCACCTTGAGCATCGGGCTCATGGTCTTGCGCACGTGGCGCGTGACGCCCGACACCATGCCGTCGGCATCTCCCATGCGCAGCATCATCGGCCCGAACCACAGCGGGTCGACGATGCGCTCGCGCGCCTCGTGGTGGGTGCGCCGGCGGTGGCGGCGGATCTCGTAGAGCTCCTGGGCGTACTCCTCGAGGCGCGGCGAGCGGCGCGGGTCGAGGATCTCGACCCCCTCGTCGGACATGCCGTGCTCGCGGAACTTGCCGCGGATCTCCGCCTCGTCGCCGAGCAGCACCGGCGTGGCGATGCCCTCGCGCACCACCGCCTCGGCGGCGATCACGATGCGGTCCTCGGCGCCCTCGGGGTAGACGATGCGGCGGTGGCTCTCGCGCCGCGCGTTGGCCACCACCTGGCGCATCAGGTCGCGCTCGAAGCCCATCAGCTCGCCGAGCTCGCGCACGTAGGCGTCCATGTCCACCTCGCGGCGGGCGACGCCGGTGTCGATCGCGGCCTGCGCCACCGCCGGCGCCACGCGGCGGATCACGCGGTGGTCGAGCGGCTTGGGGATGATGTACTCGCGGCCGAACTCGAGAGTCTTCAGGCCGTAGGCGTGGGCCACCGCGTCGGGCACGGGCTCCTTGGCGAGCTCGGCCAGGGCGTAGGCCGCGGCGCGCAGCATCTCCTTGTTGATCGTCGTCGCGCGCACGTCGATCGCGCCGCGGAAGACGAAGGGGAAGCCGAGCACGTTGTTGGCCTGGTTCGGGTAGTCCGAGCGGCCGGTGGCGAGGATGGCGTCGGCGCGGGTCTCGCGCGCCAGCGGGTAGGGGATCTCCGGGTCCGGGTTCGCCATCGCGAACACGATCGGGTCGTCCGCCATCGACAGCAGCATCTCCGGGCTGACCACGTTGCCGACCGAGAGGCCGAGGAAGACGTCGGCACCGGCCATCGCCTCGGCCAGCGTGCGCGCCGCGGTGTCGGCGGCGAAGGCCTCCTTCTCCGGCGTCATACGCTCGGTGCGGCCGCGGAAGATCACGCCGGTCGAGTCGCACATGACCACCTTGTCGCGGTCCACGCCGAGGTCGATGACGAAGTCGGTGCAGGCCATGGCCGAGGCGCCGGCGCCGTTGACCACCACGCGCAGGTCGCCGAGCGCCTTGCCGGCCAGCTCGGCGGCGTTGATCAGGGCCGCGCCGGTGATCAGCGCGGTGCCGTGCTGGTCGTCGTGGAAGATCGGGATGTCGCACTCCTCGCGCAGCCGGCGCTCGATCTCGAAGCAGCGCGGCGCGGAGATGTCCTCGAGGTTGACCCCGGCGACGGTGGGGGAGATGGCCTTCACCGCGGCCACGATCTCGTCGACGTCCTGCGTGCCGAGCTCGATGTCGAACACGTCGATGTCGGCGAAGCGCTTGAACAGCACCCCCTTGCCCTCCATGACCGGCTTGGCGGCCAGCGGGCCGATGTTGCCCAGGCCGAGCACGGCCGAGCCGTCGCTGACCACCGCGACCAGGTTGCCGCGCGAGGTGTACTGGTAGACCTTGTCGGGGTCCTTGGCGATCTCGCGGCAGGGCTCGGCGACGCCGGGCGAGTAGGCCAGCGACAGGTCGATCTGGGTCAGGCAGGGCTTGGTCGGGACGACCTGGATCTTGCCGGGCCGGCCGGAGGCGTGGTACTCGAGCGCCTCGTTGCGGGTGGTGAGCTCGGACATGGTCCGCGCATTGTTCCACCCGGGGGGCGGATCCGGAAATCGCCGCCGCTCAGGCGCGCCCCTCGACCGCCGCGATGCCGGCGACGACCGCGTCGTGCAGCGCGCCGCCGCTGGTGGCCAGCACCCCGCGGTTCTCGGTCAGCTTCTTGCCGAGCGAGAAGTCGAGCTCCTTGCCGTCGAGGTCGGTGACCCGGCCGCCGGCCTCCTGGCAGACGATCACGCCGGCCGCGTGGTCCCAGATGTTCTCGCGGTAGTCGGGCTTCGAGCGCGGGCGGACGTACACCTCAGCGGCGCCCTGCGCGACCACGCCGTACTTGACCTGGCTGTCGTAGCGCACGAAGCCGCCGCCGATGCCGAGCTGCTCCATCGCGGCGACGACCATCGCGGGGTCGCCGTGGGCCGACTCGACCGAGCCGAGCACGCGCGCGCCGGCCAGGGTGGCGCCGGCGTTCACGGCGGCGGCGGCGGGCTCCCCGCCGTCGATCGGCACGCGGGTACAGCCGCGGCCCTCGGCGGCGACGAACATCACGCCGCGCGGGCCGTCGGGCTGGTCCAGGTCGAGCGGCAGGTTGGGGCAGGCCAGCACGCCGGCGTAGGGCCGGCCGCGGCGCAGCAGGCCGATGGCGACGGCGAACTGCTCGCGGCGCAGGAAGCCCTTGGTGCCGTCGATCGGGTCGATCGACCAGGTGTACTCGCTGTCGGCGTCGCCGCAGTGGTCGATCCAGGCGCAGACCTGCTCGAAGTCCACCGCCTCGCCGACCGCCTCGCCGACCAGGCGCACGATCTGCTCGGTGCCGTCCGCGCCGGCCGACTCGCGCAGGTGCTCGGCGCCCTCCTCGGCGATCACGCCGTGGCCGGGGAAGGCCGCGGCGACCGCGCGTAGGATGACGGCCTGCGAGCCGTAGTCGGCGACCGTGACCGGCTCCTTGCCGAGCTTGGCCATGGCGTCGGGCGAGGCCGGGGCCTCGGCGAGCACGGCGCGGCAGATCGCGGAGGCGGCGCGGCCGGCCTCGGTCGCGACCTCGAGGATGCGGTCGATCGAATCGGACATGGGGCGGGATTCTACCCGGCCCGCGCCCGCGGTCTCGCGACGGTGAGCGCGAGGAAGGCCACCAGGCTCGCCGGCAGAGCGACCAGGATCGGGTCCTCGGCCGGGCTCCATGCCGGGAAGAGCTGCAGGATCGTAGCCGCACCGCCTCCTACCACCGCCGAAGCGAGGGCGGCCGACGCCGGCGCCGAGCGGAGCAACAGGCCGCCGAGGGTGGGGACGAAGAGGCCGGCGACGATCACCGCGTAGGCCCCGAGGATGGCGTCGAGGACGGAGGGAGCGAGGAACGCGACCGACACCGCGGCTGCGCCCAGCACCAGGGTGGCCACCCGGGAGCGGCGCAGGGTCTCGCGCTCCCCCCTCCCGGGGAGGAAGTCGTGGGCGACGTGTCCCGCCGCGGCGAGGAGGCAGGAGTCCGCGGTCGACATCACCGCGCTGAAGAACGCGGCGACCACGACGCCGGTCACGCCCACCGGGAGCGCCGTGGCCAGCAGCCGGGGCAGGGCGGCCTCCGGGTCGGCCTCCGGGAACAGGGCGCGACCGCACACGCCGAGGAAGACGCCGAGGCCAGCGATCAGTGGGAATTCGAGCAAGCCGGCGAGGAACCACGCCCGCTTGGCGGTGCGCGTGTCCCTCGCGGCGTAGATCCTCTGATAGAGGGTCATGCCCACGAACCAGATCGGCAGGATGGTGAGCAGCCACGCGACCAGGAGGCCGGCGTCGAGGGCGAAGGGATCCAGGTGCCCGGCGGGAACCTGATCGGCTAGGCCGCTCCAGCCCCCGACCTCCTGCCACGCGGCTGGGACGGCGAACAGGAGGAGTCCGGCGAACAGCACGATCCACTGCACGGTGTCGGTGTAGACGACGGCCTGGAGCCCGCCCATCGCGGTGTAGCCGAGGACGATGACCGCCATCCCGATCGCGGCGGGGACCAGGGGCAGGCCGAAGGCGCTCTCGGCGAGCTTGGCTCCGGCGAGGATCTGGGCGCCGGTGAAGCCGGTGTAGCCGACCGCCGAGATCCCACCGGCGAGGCGCGCCACTCGCGAGTCGTAGCGGTGGCGGAGGTAGTCGGGGAAGCTCCGCCAACCATGGCGGTCGGCCAGGGGCTTGATGCGCGGGATGAGGAGCACCGCTGAGAGCCAGGCGCCGAGCAGCCCGGTGAAGAGCATCCAGCCGCCGGCGAGGCCGAGGGTGAAGCCCAGCCCGCCGAGGCCGATGGAGAAGCCGCCGCCGACGTCCGTCGCCACCACGGAGAGCCCGAGGTGTCCGGCCCCCATGCGGCGGTCCCCGACCAAGTATTCCTCCGCCCGCTCCTGCCGGAACAGGAAGAAGACACCCACCCCGAGGACGCCGAGGAAGTAGAGCCCGATGAGCAGGTGGTCCAGGAATGCCACGTCAGGCCAGGCTCAGGCTCCAGGTGTTCATGTCCTCGAAACCTCCACCGATCCGGCAGGAGCGCGGGGAGCGGCCGCAGCGGGCGAAGCCGAGGAGCTGGAAGGCGCGGTTGACTCCCGGGATCCCTGCCCGGGCGAAGGTGAAGGCCGTGCGGTACTCCATGCCGCGCAGGTCGCCGATGAGGTCGCGCAGCAGCGCCTGGAGAACCCCCTGGCGGCGCGCGGCGGGGTGAACGGCGCAGTCGGTCAGCTCAGCCGCCGCGTTGGGCCGGTCGAGGTCGGCGCTGGAGCAACCGAGGAGGCGCCCGTCCTGGCCGTGGTGGAGGCGGAAGGGGATGCCATCGCGCAGCTGCCGCTCGACGTAGCCCGGGTACCCGCTCGGCGTGGGGTAGGTCTCGAAGGTCTCGGCGATGAGGTCCGCGATGGCCACCGCGTCCGCGGGGCTGGCTCGCCGCGTCGGCGGGAGGTCGCTCCGCCCCAAGTGGGAGGCCTGGTCGAGGATCCGGTCGACCTCGGCGGAGACTGCCGCTTCCTCGGCGCGCCAGGCTTCGGCGGACCAGCCGAGGACGTGGCAGGCCGCGCCGTCGGGATAATAGGCGGGCATCACCGCCTCGCGCAGGAAGCCCGCCTCCAGGAGCGGACCAGCGAGAAGCTCGTGGGCCAGGACCATGGCCCGGGACCGGCGCAGCTTGAGGGTGGTCTGGACGAGGCAGTCGCCCAGGGCGGCGCCGTCTCCGACCCAGGGGTGGTCGCAGCGCAGGCGGTCGGAGTGGAAGTCGTCCCGCACCTGGACGCTCTCCGCAGCGGAGGTCGTCAGGCGGAGGGTCCGGCTGCGCGGGTGCGGGTCCTGGGGCCTCATCGCGGGATCAGCAGCGCAGGACGCCGCCTTCTGTGGATGCCTGTTCGTGGGCGTCGGCCAGGAAGCCGTCACGGGTCAAGGGATCCTGCCAGCCGGCCTGGACCGCGGGCGAGAGGTCGCGCAGCGGGTCCACGAAGACGAAGCCGCGGTCCCGGTCGATCACCGGGCTGCGGAACACGGCCACACCGCGCTCGGGGTCGTAGTGCTCGAAGCTGTGCACACTCCTCTTGCCACCGCCGCCGGGGGCGTCGCAGACGAATGTCGGCATCGCGAAGCCGGCGATGCGGCCGCGCACCTCCTTCTCGATCTCGATGGCACACCCCAGGGAGGTCCGCAGACTCTCCACCCCGGGAACCATGTCGTGCACGTAGACGTAGTAGGGCTGGACGTTGCAGGCGGCGAGCCGGCGGATGAGCCGCTCCATCACCGCGGCGTCGTCGTTGACGCCGCGGATGAGCACGCTCTGGTTGCGCGTCGTCACGCCCTTGCGGAACAGCAGGTCGAGGGCACGCTCGGCCTCCTCGGTGACCTCGCTCGGGTGGTTGAAGTGGGTGTGGACGCAGACGTGTTGGCCGTTGGCGAGTCCGGTCTGGTGCACTTCGAGGAGGGCTCGGGTCCAGGCGCGATCGCGCAGGATCTTCTGCGGCAGGACCGAGAGTCCCTTGGTGGCGAAGCGGATCCGCCGGATGTGAGGGATGGCGAGGAGCTCGAGCCCGATCCGGCGGAGCCTGGAGGCGGGCAGCATGTAGGCGTCGCCGCCGCTGACCACGACGTCCTCGACCTCGGGGTGTTCGCGGAGGTAGGCGAAAGCCTGCTCCCAGCGGTCAGCGACCGGGCGGATGTCGGTCTTCTTCACCTCATCGGTGTCGCTGCCTACCGAGTAGCTGCGGGTGCAGAACCGGCAGTAGACGGGGCAGACGTCCAGGGCGAGGAACAGGGCGCGGTCCGGGTACCGGTGGACCAGCCCGGGTGTCGCCTCGTCCGATTGCTCGGCGAGGGAGTCGAGGCGGCACATCGGGTGGTCCGGCTCCGCCTCGGAGGCCAGCGGCAGGAACTGG
Source organism: uncultured Planctomycetales bacterium (assembly GCA_964342475.1). Classification (GTDB taxonomy): domain Bacteria; phylum Planctomycetota; class UBA1135; order UBA1135; family UBA1135; genus J029. Next base: position 32,490 of record CAYFGE010000002.1, on the reverse strand, counting down.
CGACGGATCGGGTCCACCCAAGGGTCGTCCCAGTCGATGCGCGAGAGGAGGTGCGGGGTCAGGCGCAGCTGCATCGGGGCGAGCCGCAGGCCCCGGTCGAGGTCCGCCAGGAAGGCGGCGGAGGCGCGGCCATGGAGGAAGGCGGCGAGGGAGTCGGCGTCGGTCACGGAGTGCCGCGACTGCCACCTCGGGTCCGAGGAATCGGCGGGTTCGGCCTGGAGCGACCCGGCGGCCGGCTCCGTGTCCGGATCGGGACTTGGGGAGGACGCCACGGCGGGGACCGGGGCCTCTTCGGGGGAGACGGGGCGGGACATAGTTTCTGAGCGAAAGATTAGCACAGAAACTATAAGAGGACAACAGACCCCAGGAGGGTCTCTCAGGCGCTTCCCTCTCCCTGGACGGGGCCGCCCTCGCGGTGGAGCTCCTGCGGAGCGAGGAGGGGCGAGGCCTCGACCTCGTCCGCGCCGAGCAGGCCGGCGAGGTCGTGGAGGGCCCCGATCAGCCGGCCCTGGTCGGCTTTGGAGAGCTTGGCCAGCTTCTGGGCAGCCTCATCCTGGAAGGTCGGGGGAAGGGTCTCGAGTCGCTCCAGGCCGGCCGGCGTCAGGAACAGACAGATCTTCCTCCGGTCGGCGGAGTCGCGCAGCCGCTCGACAAGCTGCTCCCGCTCGAGTCGGTCGAGGATCCCGGTGACGGTGGCCGGGCTGAGCTGGACGCGGCGGGCGATGGCTGCCGCGGTGGTGGATCCGATCTCACCCTCCTGGATCGCCCGCAGGCAGAGGAGCTGGGGGAGCGTCAAACCGGACTGGCGGAACAACTGCCGGCTCCGGAGGTCCACCGTACGGATGATCCGGCGGATCCCGCGCAGGATCTCCTGGGTCGGGTCCGAACCGGCAGGGTCAGCGGTCGGAGGCGTCATGCCTCCCATCCTAAGGGAGGTGAGGTGGGCGCTGCGGGCTCAGCCGCGCGCCTTCTCCATGATGCGCAGCATGGTGTCCTCGACCATCTGCGCCGCCTCGGCGGCCCCGGGCACGTCGAACATGCCGAGCATCGCGGTCGGCTTGATCGTGCACAGCCAGTTCTTGCCGTCGCGCTCGTAGACCGAGACGCGGCAGGGCAGGGCCGAGCTGATCTCGGGCTCCATCGTCACCACCTCCTTGGCGATGTTCGGCTGGCACATCTCGACGATGCGCACCTGGCGCTCCATCGTGATGCCCTTCTTGGCCATGGTCTCGTTCAGGTGGTGGAAGCCGACGACGCCGAACTTCTCGCTGGCGGCGGCGGCCTCGAGGGCGGCGACGGCCTCGTCGATGCCGAGGCGGGTCTCCAGGACGACCGTGACGCTGTCGGTGCTTTGCATGACCGCCGGATTCTACGGCGCAGGGCAGGGTTCGTCCCCTCGTTGACCGTGATGTGCCCCGGGGCTGGACGCCGGCCGCCCGCGACGGGATGCTCTCCATCCTTATGCGGCTTTCCCTCGAAGAAGCCCTCCGTTCCTATGCCCGCCTCTGGAACTCCCTCGACCCCGCCGACTTCCTCGAGCGCCTCGCGGCCGACTTCGTCTACGAGTCGCAGGCCGTCCTCGAGCCCCTGGTCGGCAAGGCGGCCTTCACCGAGTACATCACGCACAAGATCGAGGCCGTGCGCCGCAGCGGGGACGCCGTCCACGCCGAGCTCGGCGCCGTCGGCACCCGGCCCTGCGTGGTCCTCGCGCAGGGCTCGCGCGACGACCTCGTCGCGCTGGCCTTCTTGGCGCTCGAGGCCGGCAGGGTGAAACGGCTCGACCTCTGCATCGTGCCGCCGCCGCGCACCGCCACGCGCAGCGGCGACTACCCGCGCTGAGCGCGCGCCGCCCTCACCACGCCGTGTAGCCGCCGTCGACGCTCAGGTCGACGCCGGTGATCCAGCGCGAGTCCTCGCTGCACAGGAAGTGGATCGCGGCGGCTGCGTCCTCGGGCCGGCCGAGGCCGAGCGGGTGCTTGGCGACCAGCGCGGCGAGGCCCTCCTCGCCGAGGGCGGCCAGCGAGTGGCGGTTGATGTCGGTGACGATGAAGCCGGGGCAGACCGCGTTGGCGCGGATGCCGTGCGGGGCGTAGTCGACCGCGAGGTTGCGGGTGTAGCCGATCACGCCGGCCTTGCTCGGCCCGTAGCTGCCGCGCCTCGCCATGCCGACCTGGCCGGCGATCGAGGCGATGGTGACGATGGCGCCGGCGCCGCGCGCGACCAGGTGCGGCAAGACCGCGGAGCAGGAGCGGTGCACGCCGGTCAGGTTGATGCGCATCGTCTCGGCCCAGTCCTCGTCGGTGGTCTCGAGCGCGGCCTCGCGCGCGTAGGCGATGCCGGCGTTGGCGACCAGGGCGTCGATGCGGCCGCGCGCGGCGGCGACGCGGTCGGCCAACGCGGCCATCGCGCCCGCCTCGGCGACGTCGAGGGCGGCGGTCTCGATGCCGCCGCCGGCCGCGCCCACGGCCGGGTCGGCGCCGACCGCCGCGGCGGTCTCGGCCAGCTTCTCGGCGCGGCGACCGATCGCCACCACCCACCAGCCCTCGCGGGCGAAGCGCTCGGCGGTGGCGCGGCCGATGCCGCTGCCCGCGCCGGTGACCAGGACGACCGGAGGCTGCTCCATCGCCGCGGATCGTAGCGCGGCGGCTGCGGCGCGCCGCCGGCTCAGCGCGACACGGGCAGGCCGAAGCGCCAGCTGACGCCGAACTGCGCCATGTAGGCGTTGAAGTCGCCCTGCACCGCGTCGGTGTAGCCCAGGGTCAGCTCGAGCGCGGCGCTCGGCGACAGCACCCAGCCGAGGCCGGCGCGGCCGTTGGCCATCAGGCCGTCGCCGACCTCCACGCCGCCGCCGCCGGCCGCGCCGAGCGAGAAGCCGAGGATGCCCTCGGTCCCGGGCAGGCGCTCGAAGCCGTGGCGCAGGCGCAGGCCGAACCAGCCCTCGGCGTAGCCGCCGACGTCGCCGCCGTAGGCGCCGAAGCCCTCGCCGGTGAAGTCGAGGTCCCAGGCCAGCGGGTAGGCCACGCCCATGCCGAGCAGGTGGACCGTCTTCATCCCCTTGCCGCTCTTGAGCGTCTGCCCGGCGGTGGGGAAGTAGATGCGGTCCTTGACCTCGATCTGCCACAGCGACAGCGGCGTGCCGTCGGGGATGCGCAGGCCCGCGATGCCCGGCGAGTAGCTCGGCGTCGAGGTGTTGAAGCCGATCTCCGCCATCACGGTGGTGGCGTCGAAGTTGCCGTTCAGCGAGTAGAGGCGCCCGCCGTGGAGCGCCATGCTGGTGGTCGGGTTGAAGTTGGCGCGCAGGCCGATGGTCGGCTGGGCGATGAAGCCGCCGCCGGTCTCGACCCCGCCGCCGCCGCCGGCGCCGAGGCGCACCGCGCCCTCGACCGCCAGCCCGAGGCCCAGCGGCTGCTCGTAGCCGAGGCCGCCGAGCAGCTGGGCGTAGCCGTCCACGCCGCCGGTCAGCGCGCCGTGGGCGGCGACGGTGACGAACAGCTTCTCGTCGAGGAACCAGTCACCGCGCACTCCGATCAGGCCGACGTCCTCGGTGAGCGGCGCGCCGTTGGTGTCCGTCGCCTGGGTGAAGGGCTCGTGGCTCACGGCCGACAGCGAGACGCGCAGGCGGTTCGGGTCGGGCGCGGCGGTCGCCGGGTAGGCGCGCACCGCCTCGATGTCGTTGCGCGCGATCCACGGCCGGCCCTTCCAGCTCAGGCCGACGACGACCTCCTGGCCGTCGATGTCCCCGTCGGGGAAGTGGATGTTGGCCGCCTCGACGCGCAGGCCGAGGCGCTGGTTCGCGGCCCACTCGAGGCCCAGCGACTGGCGCAGCATGAGGCCGCTGCCCTGCGGCGCGCTGCCGCCGCCGCCGGCGCCGAAGAAGGCGTTGGCGTCGAGCTCGAGGCCGTCGCCGAGGTCGTGGCGCCAGCCGAGGCCGAAGCCGCCGGTGAAGAAACCGCCGCGCGTGCCGGCGGCCGCGCCGTAGCCGCCGAGGCTGGCGTAGAGCCCGGGGACGCGGTCCCAGAAGTCGAGCAGGTCGAAGTGGACGCCGAACAGGCCCAGGTTCTCGGTGTCGTGGACCTTGGTGCCCTCGTAGGTCATGCGCACCCGCACCGGCACCGGGTCGGCCACCCAGTCGCGGTTCGAGGGCAGGCGCGCCGGGTCCTGGGCGTCGTAGGCGGGGCCGCCGGCGACGGCGCCGAGGCCGGGCTGCTGCGCGGCGGCGAGGGGGGCCAGCGCCAGCAGGCTGAGCAGGACCGGGGCGCGCCGCTTCATCGTCGACGGCTCAGCCGCGCGTGACCGGCAGGCCGAAGCGCCAGCTCAGGCCGCCCTGGAGCGACCAGGCCTCGAAGTCGCCGTCCACCGCGGCGGTGCGGCCGGCAGTGAGGTCGAGCCCGACGGTCGGGGAGACCGACAGGCCGAAGCCGGCGCGGGCGTCCCACAGGGCGCCGCCGCCGTTCGAGATGTCGCCGCCGCCGGCCACGCCGCCGGCAGCGGCCAGCAGCAGGTGCCACTGCGCCGCGCTGGTGTGGCCGGGGAACAGGATGCGGTAGCGCGCGCCCAGCCAGCCCTCGGCGTAGTTGCCGGGGACGCCGTCGTAGGCGCCGAAGACCTGCGCGGTCAGCTCGAAGTTGGGGTCGAGCGGGAAGGCGAGGCCGACGCCCATCTCCTGGACGTTGCCCAGCTTGCTGCCGTCGTCGCGGACCGAGCCGGAGTCGGGCAGGTAGCTGCGCTGCATCACCTCGAGCACCCACAGCGACAGCGCGGTCTGGTCCGGCAACAGGACGCCGCGCACCGCCGGCCGGTAGTCGGGCAGGCCGGTCGAGAAGGCCACGTCCAGTCCGACGCCGGTGGCGTCGAAGTCGCCGTCCACCGCGGACAGGGCGGCGACGGTGAGGCCGGCGCTGACCTGCGGGTCGAGGTTCACGCGGGCGCTCAGCGAGGGGCTGACGAGCAGGCCGCCGCCGGTGTCCACGCCGCCGCCGCCGCCGCCGCCGACCGAGAGCATGGCCTCGAGGGCCATCATCTGGCCGACCGGCACCGAGTAGCCCACGCCGGCCAGGACCTGCGCGTAGCCGTCGATGTCGCCGGTCAGCGCGCCGCCGGCGCCGAGGCCGAGGAACCAGTTCTCGTCGAGGAAGAAGTCGGCGCGGCCGGAGGCCAGGCCGATGTCCTCGTCGAGCGCGGCGCCGTTGGTGTCGCGCGAGCTGTCCGACACCATGAGCTGGCTGAAGCCGAGGGTGAAGCGCATCCGCGAGGACAGCGGCTGCTGCTGCGCGGGGAACACGCGGCCGGCCTTGACCTCGTTGCGGGCCACCCAGGGCGCCATCGTCCAGGAGCCGCCGAGCGACAGCTGCTGGCCGCCGATGTCGCCGTCGGGGAACTGGATGTTGCTCACCTCGAGGCGCAGGCCGAAGCGGTTCGTCAGCTGGTACTGCGCGCCGAAGTGCTGGCGCAGCATCAGGCCGTCGCCGTTCGGCACGCTGCGACCGCCGCCGATGCCGAAGAAGGCGCCGGCGTCGAGGGTCAGCGACTCGGAGGCCGGGTAGCGGAAGCCGCCCTCCAGGCCGCCGGCCAGGAAGCCGCCGCGCTGGCCGTCCACCGCGGTGAAGCCGCCGAGGCCGAGCCAGACGCCGGGCCAGCCGTCGAGCGGCTCGAGGAAGTCGAGGTGCATCCCCAGCAGGCCGAAGTCCTCGTCCGGCTCGATCTCGGTCTGCTCGAAGCCGAAGCGGAAGCGGACCGGGGTGGGATCGGCGACGCGGTTCCGGGCCTGCCAGCCGATCTCGATCGGGGCGGGCGGCGTGTCCCGGACCTCCTGCGCGAGGACGAGGGCGGGGAGGAGCGAGGCGGAGGCGAGCGTTCGCATGGGCGGCCGGGGGGCAGTCGGAAAGTGCCTCCGAGTGTAACTATCGCCCCCAGCGAGGGGATCCGTTTCCGGACCCCCTTTCCCGCCGGCCGCCGGGCCGGCCGCTCAGCGCAGCGTGTTCAGCGCGCTGCCGGCCTTCCACCAGCCGATCTGCTCCTCGTTCAGGGTGTGGAGCAGCTCGACCCGGTCGCTGCTGCCGTCGGCGTGGGTGAACACGGCGTGGACGGCGCTGCCGGGGGCGAGGGACTCCAGCCCCTCGAGGGAGACCCGGTCGTCCTCCTGGACCTTCTCGTAGTCGGCCGGGTCGGCGAAGGTGAAGGGCAGCACGCCCTGCTTCTTCAGGTTGGTCTGGTGGATGCGGGCGAAGCTGCGCACGATGATCGCCGCCGCGCCGAGGTGGCGCGGGCACATCGCGGCGTGCTCGCGGCTGGAGCCCTCGCCGTAGTTCTCGTCGCCGACGACCACCCAGGGCAAACCCTCAGCCTTGTAACGGCGGGCCACCTTCGGGGTCTCGACGTTGCCCTCGCCGCTGAGCAGGTCCTTGGTCGTGCCGCGGCCGCCGGTGAAGGCGTTGATCGCCCCGGTCAGCATGTTGTTCGAGATGTTCTCGAGGTGACCGCGGAACTTCAGCCACGGACCGGCCGGGCTGATGTGGTCGGTGGTGGTCTTGCCCTTCGTCTTCACCAGCAGCGGCATGCCGGCGTACTTCTCGAGCGGGATCGGCGCGAAGGGGGTGAGGATCTGCAGGCGCTCGCTGGCCGGGTCGACCTGGACCCGGACGCCGCTGCGGTCGGCCGGCGGCGCCTGGTAGCCGACGCCGGTGCCGAGGAAGCCCTCGGCCGGGATGTCCGGCGCGGGGGCGGGCGGGCTGAGCTTCCAGGTGCTGCCGTCCTCGTTGACCACCTCGTCGGTCAGCGGGTTGAAGCTCAGGCTGCCGGCGAGGCCCAGCGCCATGGTCAGCTCGGGGCTGCCGATGAAGGCCAGGGTCTCGGGGTTGGCGTCGTTGCGCGCGGGGAAGTTGCGGTTGAAGGTGGTGACGATCGTGTTGGGCGTGCCCTTGGCGAAGTCGTCGCGCTGCCACTGGCCGATGCACGGGCCGCAGGCGTTGGCCAGCACCACCGCGCCGACGCCCTCGAGCGCCTCGGCGTGGCCGTCGCGGCGGATCGTCGCCAGCACCATCTCGGAGCCGGGCGAGATCATCAGCTTGGCCTTCATCTTCCCGCCGTTCGCCGCGGCCTGCTTGGCCACGTCGACCGCGCGGCCGACGTCCTCGTAGGAGGAGTTCGTGCAGCTGCCGATCATCGCCGCGGTGACCTCGTCGCAGTAGCCCTCGGCCTCCACGGCGGCGGCCATGGCCGAGATCGGGCGCGCCAGGTCCGGCGTGTGCGGGCCGACCAGGTGCGGCTCGAGCGTGTCGAGGTCGATCTCGATCACGCGGTCGTAGTACTTCTCGGGGTCGGCGGCGACCTCGGGGTCGGCGGTGACCAGGTCGAGGTTCTCCTCGGCCATCGCGGCCAGCTCGGCGCGGCCGGTGGCGCGCAGGTAGGCCCCCATGCGCTCGTCGTAGGGGAAGGTCGAGGTCGTCGCGCCGTGCTCGGCGCCCATGTTGCAGACCGTGGCCTTGCCGGTGCAGCTCAGCGACTCGCAGCCCTCGCCGAAGAACTCGACGATGTGGTTGGTGCCGCCCTTCACGGTGAGGATGCCGCACAGCTTGAGGATGACGTCCTTCGGCGCCGCCCAGCCGTTCAGCCGGCCGGTCAGCTTCACGCCGATCAGCTTGGGCTGCAGCACCTCCCAGGGGAAGCCGGCCATGACGTCGACGGCGTCGGCGCCGCCGACGCCGACGGCCAGCATGCCGAGGCCGCCGGCGTTCACCGTGTGGCTGTCGGTGCCGACCATCATCGCGCCCGGGAAGGCGTAGTTCTCCAGCACGACCTGGTGGATGATGCCGCTGCCCGGCTTCCAGAAGCCGATGCCGTAGCGCGCGCTGACCGACTCGAGGAAGGCGTAGACCTCACGGTTCTCGTCGTTGGCCACCTCGAGGTCGGACTCGCTGCCGACGTGCGCGCGGATCAGGTGGTCGCAGTGCACGGTGCTCGGCACCGCGGCCTCGTCCTTGCCGGCCGACATGAACTGGAGCAGCGCCATCTGCGCGGTGGCGTCCTGCATCGCGACGCGGTCGGGGCGCAGCAGCAGGTAGGCCTTGCCGGCGGCGAGCTCGGCGCCCTGCGGGTCGTCGAGGTGGCCGAACAGGATCTTCTCGGCCAGGGTCAGCGGGCGGTTCAGCCGGCCGCGGACCACCTCCAGGCGCTGGCGCATCCTGGCATAGGTCTCGCGGACGAACTCGGGCGTGGACTCGATCTGAGGCATCTGGGGGCGCATTCCTGCGGCCCCTCCCCGGCCCTTCCGGGGCGGCCGCAGTCCCGCATTCTAGCGGCGCGCCGCGCGCTCAGTCGGCCGCGCCGACCGGCTCCAGGCTCAGGTTCTTGAGCGGCCAGAGCCCCGGCTTGGTCGGTTCCGCGAACCAGCCGCGCATGGCCTCCTCGACCTCGCGCAGCTCGCGCAGGCGGGCGCCGCGCAGCATCTGCGAGACGGCCTGCTGGGTGACCTCGAGGCGACCGGCGACGTCCTTCTGCCGACCCAATTCGCGGTAGGCCCGCACCGCCTGGTGGCGGGTGGGCGTCCAGCCCTCGGTGATCACGGCGTGGAGCAGGGCCAGGCCCTCGGCGAGGTGCGCGTCCTGCTCGTCGCGGCCCGACAGCTGGATGCGGAAGCGCGCGCCGTCCTTGGCCGCGCGGTCGAGCGCCTCGCGCGCCTTCTGCCGCGCGCGCTGCAGGGCGCCCTCGCCGGCGTTGCGGCCGGCCGAGACCAGCACCGCGCGCAGCGGCAGCGGCCACAGACGCTCGGTCAGGTCCACCAGGCGGTCGAAGGCGTGGACCGCGTCGCCGAGCACCACGGTGAAGACCTCGTCCTCGAGCTTCGGCGGGGCGGCGAGCTGAGCGCCGGCGGTCTGCGACCACGCGCCGGAATAAAGGGCGAAGGCTTGTGCGGCCTCGGCCCGCTTGCGCGGGGCCAGGCTGGTCGCGGCGAGGGCGATGTGCGGGCCGGAGCTCATCTCCTTCATCCTAGAGCCGCGCGGTATCCTGTTTCCATGCGCTCTGTCGCCACCCTGGTCCTGGCCCTCGCGGCCGCTCTCCTGGTCCCCGCCTGCACCACCGAGGCCGGCCCGGCCCCGGCCGACGGCAGCGCCGAGACCGAGGCCAAGCTCTGCTGCGGCGGCTCCTGCGGCACCCCCGAGGGCTACTGCTGCAACCCCGAGACCAAGTGCGGCGGGGCCTGCCCCGAGGACGCCCTGGCCTGGGACGACGCGGCCAAGGCCGCCGCGGCGGCCGCCGACGGCGCCGACCTGCCCAACTAGGCCCCGTTCGGCCCTTCGCCGGCCCCCGGCCCGGCGGCCGCGGCGGCCGCCAGGGCCCGCTCGAGCAGCTCGCCCGGCTCCCGCTCGCGGAGCAGGGCGGGCAGCTGCCCGCCGAGCGGCAGCAGCCCGGAGGCGTCCAGCCGCCGCAGCATCTGCTTGAGGCGCCCGCAGGTCTGCACCGGGGTCGCCCCGCCGGCGGCCATCGCCGCGCCGTAGTCCCTCAGCCAGGCGGCGAGGTGGGGGAGCAGGGGCCCCTCCGGCGGCCCGGGGGCCTCGCCCGGGCGGTCCAGGGCCAGCCAGCGGGCGAAGATCCAGGGGTCGGCCATCGCCGCGCGTCCGATCATCACCCCGGCGCAGCCCGTCTGCTCGAACAGCCCCTCGACGGCCGCCGCCGAGTCGGCGCTGCCGTTGCCGACCACCGGGATCGACACCGCCCGGACGGCCCGGGCGATCCGGCTCCAGTCGGCCGGGTCCTCGTAGCGCTCGACCCGCAGGCGGGCATGGACGGTGAGCAGCCGCGCCCCGGCCTGCTCGACGCGCCGGGCGATCTCCTCGAGCCGGCGGTCGTCGGTCCCTCCGGCGCGGATCTTGGCGGTCACCGGCAGCGGACAGGCCTCGACCACCTCGCGCAGCAGGCGCTCGAGGGCCGGGGGGTCGTCGAGCAGGGCCGAGCCGGCGCAGTGCTGGAAGACGCGCGGCGCCGGGCAGCCGAAGTTGAGGTCGATCCAGTCCGCGCCGGCCTCGGCGGCGTGCACCGCGGTGGCCGCCACCATGTCGGGCCGGTTGCCCATCAGCTGCAGCCCGAGCGGGGCGGGCCGCGGCCGCGGGTCGAGCTCGCCCACCAGCCGGCGGGCGGGGATCGGCGGCGCGGTGACGCGCACGAACTCGGTGCAGGTGGCGCCCACCGCGCCCGGGTTGGCCGCCAGGGTCAGGCGGCGGAAGCTGCGGTCGGTGACCCCCTCCATCGGCGCCAGCAGCACCGGGGGGTCGAAGCGCAGCCCGTCGCCGAGCTCGATCGCCGGGCGGCTCAATCGCCCTCTTCGTCGTGCTCGCCGCCTTCCTCCTGGTGGCCGGTCCAGGCCATCAGGGCGGCGTGGTCGGCCTCGCTCAGCTTCGCGTCGCGGTGGAGCAGCAGGTAGCCGCGCAACGGCATCTCGCCCTCGGCGACTTCCTCGCCGATCTCGGGCAGGCTCTCCCAGGCCTCGTCCTCGTCCCACTCGGAGAAGTTGAGGTGCTTGCGGCCGTCCGCGACGTGATCGGCGAGCAGCCAGGACATCGGCGCGACGTGCGCGTACCACGGCCACACCGTCTCGTTCGAGTGGCAGTCGTAGCAGGCGCGGCGCAGGATCGCCTCGATCTCGGGCGGGCCGTCGAAGTCGGACACCACCTCGGGGTTGGTGCGCTCGACGGTCTTGAACTGGATCGCCACCGCGGCGACGGCGAGGACGACGAGGATCTTGGACTTGAGGGCCATGAGCGGGAGAGGTTCAGGCGGGGTGGGAGAGGGCCTTCCACAGCGTGAAGGCGCCGATGACCAGGAAGGCGAGCCCGGCGACCACGCCGAGCGTGCGCTCGCTGACGAAGCGCGTCAGCACGCCGCCGGCGAGCACGCCGAGCGCGGAGGTGGCGACCAGGGCCAGCGAGGCGGCGGCGAAGACCGTCCAGCGTCCGACCTGGCGGTCGGCGGCGAACAGCATGGTGGCGAGCTGGGTCTTGTCGCCGAGCTCGGCGACGAAGACCGTGGAGAAGACCTTGAGGAAGACGCGCGGGTCCATCAGATGCCGACCTTCTCGAGGATCTCGACGTCGTAGCCGTCGGGGTCGTGGACGAAGATGTAGGAGGAGCGCGACTCGGGCTTGCTGCGGCGGTACCACCAGCCGCGCCGCTCGACCTCGGCGACCACCGGATCGAGCGCGTCGACGTGGAAGGCGAGGTGGCCGAACTGCGTGCCCTTCTCGTAGTCGCGCCCGTCGTGGTTGAAGGTCAGCTCGAGGTGGTAGGCGCCGGCCTCGTCGGTGAGGAAGACCAGCGTGGCCTCGTCGCCGATGGTGCCGCGCCGGACTTCGCGCAGGCCGAGGAAGCCGCAGTAGAAGGCGAGGGAGGCCTCCAGGTCGCGGACCCGGAGCATGGTGTGGGCCATCCGCATTCTGCGGATTCTAGCCCCGGTCGGCGACCGCGCTGCGCCAGTCGGAGAAGGCGTCGAGGGCGGCGGCGAGCTGCTCGGGCGTCAGGCGCAGGCCGAAGTCGAGGCGGTGCCGCCGCGGCCAGCCGCGGAAGTCGGCGTAGGCCTCGCCGACGAAGCCTTCGACGCTGACCGCGCCGTGCTGGCGGCGCAGGCGCAGCATGAAGTCCTCGGGGTCGAGCGCGGCCAGCGAGACGCTGGGGCGGTCGCCGGCGGCCAGCTGGCGCGCGGCGGCGAGGAAGGCCTCGAAGTCGGCGGTGAGGATCTTGGCCTTCGGCTGGCGGCCGCGGAAGCCGTGCGACTCGGTGGTGACGCGGAAGCGCAGCGCCGGCCCGTGCGGCGGGCTCGCCGGGCTGAGCAGGAGCAGCTGGAGCTGCGTGTCGCCGTCGTCGAATTCCAGGAGGTTCACGGGAGGTCCGCGGAAGGGGGGCCGCATTTCGTTTTAGCCGTTTCCCGGCGATCCGGCAGACTGTCTCCATGGCTCTCCCCGATCTGACCGGGAAGGTCGCGGTGATCACCGGCGCGAGCCGGGGGATCGGCGCCGGCCTGGCCCAGGACTTCGCCGGCCGCGGGATGCGGCTGGGCCTCTGCTCGCGCTCCGCCCCGGCCCTGCCGGAGGGTCCGGAGGTGCTCGCCCGGCAGCTCGACGTGGGGGACGGCCCGGCGGTCCACGCCTTCGCCGAGGCCGTCGCCGCCCGCTTCGGCCGCATCGACCTGTGGATCAACAACGCCGGGGTGCTCGACCCGGTGGTGCCCGTGCGCGAGCTGAGCGCCGAGGCCCTGGAGGCCCACCTGCGCGTCAACCTGACCGGGGTGCTGCACGGGACCCAGGCCTTCCTGCGCCACCTCGGGGCGCGCGGCGCGGCCGCCGGCGAACCCGGGGTGCTGCTCAACATCAGCTCGGGAGCGGCCTGGCACGGCTACGCCGGCTGGGGGGCCTACTGCGCCGGCAAGGCGGCGCTCGACCGGTTGACCGAGACGGTGCAGCTCGAGGAGGCCGAGCGCGGGCTGCGCGCCCACGCGGTGGCCCCCGGGGTGGTCGACACCGCCATGCAGGAGCGCATCCGGGCTTGCGACCGGGAGGTCTTCCCGATGCTCGACAAGTTCCTCGAGATGAAGGCGGAGGACTCCTTCAACACCCCCGGCTTCGTGGCCGAGCAGCTCCTCGGCATCGCCTTCGACCCGGCGCGGCGCCCGGAGGAGACGGTGGTCCGGCTGCCGGCCGAGAAGGGCTGAGCCGGCGGCGGGATTCCGGGAACCCCGGCGGCCCCGCCCGCGTCCAGGATGGATCCCCGACCCTTCCCAGGAGTCTCCCGCATGCTGAAGAAACTGTCCCTCCTCGGCGGCCTGGCCGCCGCCTCCCTCGCCTTCGCCCCCCTCACCACCTCCGGCCCCTACCTCGACAGCCAGGGCCGCGTCTGGGCCCAGCTGCCCAGCCTGGGCGACTACCCGAGCGCGGCCGACTTCGACCGCGAGTTCGCCCATGAGGTGTTCACCACCCGCGATGGCCACCGCTTCCAGATCGACCGCCCGTGGACCCCGGAGGAGGAGGCCGCCCAGTCCGGCAGCTCCCACGTCCACACGAACCCCGGCACCGTTCCCGGCGGCAGCATCCGCGCCGCGGTCTACGGCACCCACCCGGTCGACGAGGAGTACCGCAGCTCCTTCAACAACAACATCCCGGCGATCCGCTCGCACGTCATCGGCCTGATCAACTCGGCCGACTCGGCGATGAAGGCCAACTGGGGCATCGATCTGATCCCGCGCAAGGGCTACAAGTGGGACTCGAACGACAGCGGCGACATCGTCCAGCTGCTCGACGAGGCCTACGCCGAGGGTGGCGGCCTGAACCGGCAGGACATGATGATCGCCTTCTCGAACGACCCGACGCCGGGCGGCGCGATCGGCGTGGCCTACCTGGGCCTGCCCCGCGGCCTGATCAAGAAGTACGGCAACGCCGAGGCGAACATCACCGAGCACGAGGTCGGCCACATGTACACGCTGAACCACTGCTGCGACCCGAACTGCACCATGCAGGCCTACCTCGACACCGGCGCCTTCCACGGCTTCCACAACTACAGCGAGAGCTGCAGCGGCCAGAACCACAGCGCCGTGATGAACAACCAGCGCAACCGCTACTGAGCGGGCGCGGTGTTCCCATCCCCTCTTGCGGGAGGCGCTCCGGCGCCTCCCGCTTTCCTATCCTGAGCCGACGATGGCCGCCCTCACCCTCCGCCGCGCCGCCCTCCCGCTGCTGCTCCTGGCCGCCGCGCCCGCCGGCTGCGGCGACGCCGGGCCCGCCGGTCCGGCGCCGGCCGAGATGCTGTGGGACACCCCCGAGCTGCCGCAGCCGTGGTCGATGGAGGTCGCCGGCGAGGCGGTCGACGCCGAGGTGCTGGCCGGCTTCCTCGCCGGGGAGTGGGCCGACTACTGCGTCGAGGCGGAGGTCACGCCCGAGGGCGCGCTCGCCGCGCTCGACGGCTTCACCGCCGACCCCGAGGCGCGCTTCGGCGCGCTGGTCGGGGACGTGCTGCTGCTCCGCGAGGGCGAGCGCCGCTTCCCCGAGCTCGACCTGGCCGAGGTGCAGGACTACCGCGCGCGCATGGAGGCCGACGCCGGCGTGGCCATGGAGGCGCTGCGCAAGCGGCTCGGCGAGGACGCGCTGATGCGCCACGTCGAGCGCCGCCTGCGGCTCGAGAAGACCCTCGACGCGCTGGCCGGTGAGCTCGCGCCGCCGACCGTCGAGCAGCTGCTCGAGGCCTACCACGAGGCGGTGGCCGGGGTCGAGGTCGCCGCGGGCGCCGCGGGCCCGACCTTCGAGGAGATGGAGCCGCGCCTGCGCGCCGAGTGGCTCCGCCGGCACTGGTACGAGGCCGGGCGCGACTGGATCGCGGCCGCCCGAGCGGGCGTCGCCGCGCAGGTCACGCGGCCCGACGGCATTACCATCGGAGTCCCCGCGCCCTGAACCGGACCACCCGGCGGCGCGGCCCACGCCCCATGCGCCGACTGCGACCCGCCCTCCTGCTCCTCCCCGCGCTGCTCCTCGGTGGCGCCTTCCTGTCCGCCGACGAGGGCCAGTGGCTGCCCGAGCAGATCCGCGACCTCGACTGGGTGGACCTGAAGAAGCGCGGGCTGAGGCTGAAGGCGGACGAGATCTGGGACGGCGAGGCCGGCCTGCTCAGCGCGGCGGTCAACCTCGGCGGCTGCAGCGCCAGCTTCGTCTCCGACCAGGGCCTGATCGTCACCAACCACCACTGCGGCTACGGCGCGATCAACTCGCACTCCACGCCCGAGCGCAACCTCCTCGAGGACGGCTTCACTGCCGCGACCCTGGCCGACGAGCTGCCGGCGCGCGGCCTGCGCGTGTCGATCGTGACCGGCTACGAGGACGTCACCGCCGAGATGCACGCGGCGATGGAGGAGGCCGGCGAGGACCCCGCCGCGCGCAAGGCCGCGGTCGACCGCAGCCGCCGCGAGCTGGCCGCCGAGATGCGCGGCCCCGGCCGCGACGCCGTCGTCGTGCCCTACTTCGAGGGCCGCGTGTGGCGCCGCATCCTGCGCACGGTGTTCGAGGACGTGCGCCTGGTCTACGCCCCGCCGGCGTCGATCGGCGAGTACGGCGGCGAGACCGACAACTGGATGTGGCCGCGCCACACCGGCGACTTCTGCTTCTTCCGCGCCTACGCCGCGCCCGACGGCACGCCCGCGCCCTACAGCGAGGACAACGTGCCCTATCTGCCGGAGCGCTGGCTCGAGGTCTCGGAGGAGGGCGTCGACGAGGGCGACCTGGTCATGGTGCTCGGCTACCCCGGCCGCACCGAGCGCTACCTCAGCTCGGTCGCGGTGGCCATGCGCGAGTCGTGGTACTACCCGATGCGCGAGCGGCTGTTCGGCGAGATGATCGCCGGCATCCACGAGAGCACCGCCGGCGACCCCGCCGCCGAGCTGGCCGCGCGCTCACGCGTGAAGAGCCTGGCCAACGGCCTGAAGAACGCGCAGGGCATGGTCTGGGGCCTGGCCCGCAACGGCGTGGTCGGGCGCAAGGAGGCCGAGGAGGCCGAGTTCCGCGCCTGGCTGGGCAAGAGCCGCAAGCGCGCCGAGCTCCACGGCGCGGTGCTCGACGAGCTGCTCGAGCTCGACCGCCGCGAGCTGGCGCGCCAGGAGCGCGACTTCCTGCTCGACGCCCTGTCGCGCTACTCGGTCCTGGCGCAGATGGGGCGCGACCTGGCCCGCCACCTCGCCGACGGCGGGACGCCGGGCGACGCCGAGCTGATGAAGCGCCTCGGGGGCCGCCTCGACCGCGTGTTCCGCGCCTCGGAGGAGCGCGTCTTCGCCCTGCTCTTCGAGGAGTGGTGGGCGGTGCCCGAGGGCCAGCGCACCGCGGCCTGGCACGCGCTGTTCGACCGCGTCGGCAGCCGCGAGGAGGCCGCCGAGGCCGGCCGCGCCTTCGTCCGCGACACCGGCCTGTTCGACCCGGACGCGGTCGCCCTGATCGACGCCCCCGACACCGAGCCGGTCGTCTGGCTGATGGACCTGCTCGCCCCCGAGCTCGAGGAGCTGTCCGCCTTCCGCGCCGCGCAGTCCGGCGCGCGCCTCGACGTCGGCGCGCGCTGGATCACCGCGCAGGAGGAGTGGCGCGGCGAGCGCTTCTACCCCGACGCGAACGGCACGCTGCGCGTCTCGGTCGCCACGGTGAAGGGCTACTCGCCGCGCGACGGCGTGATGCACACCCCGCGCACCACAGTCGCCGGCCTGCTCGACAAGCACACCGGCGAGGCGCCCTTCGACGCGCCGGCGCCGCTGCGCGAGGCGGGCGCCGCGAACGGCGCGGTGCCGGTCTGCTTCCTCAGCGACGCGGACACCACCGGCGGCAACAGCGGCAGCCCGGTGGTGGACGGACGCGGCCGCCTGGTCGGGCTGAACTTCGACCGCGTGTTCGAGAACGTCTCGGGCGACTTCGGCTGGAACGCCGAGCGCAGCCGCAACGTCAGCGTGGACATGCGCTACGTGCTGTGGCTGATGCGCGAGGTCTACCCCGCGCCGCGCCTGCTCGACGAGATGTTCTGAGCGCTCAGCGCAGGCCGCGCTCGAACTTGCTCCAGCCGGCGGCGGCCCAGCCGGTCGCCGCCGCCAGCGCCGTCACCAGCGCGCGCAGGCCGTCGACCGGCCCGTCGAGCAGCTCGAGCTCGACGACGCAGGCCCGGTCGGTGCTGCCGTCGGCGCGCCGCCACTCCACCTCGTCGGCACACAGCTCGACGGCGAGGCCGTCGGCGCCCTCGAGGCGCCGCGCGGTGCGCGTCTGCTGCAGCTCGAAGAGCGGGCGCAGCTCCTCCCCCCCGCGCAGGGCGGCGAGCCGGCCGCCGAGCGCGTCCTCCGGCAGCCGCGCCGGGTCCGCCGTGCCGACGACCTCCTCGACCTCCTCGCGCACGGCGAGGCCGTCGGCGCCGACCGGGCGGCAGGCCTTGAGGGTCAGCACCGGCTCGGGCCCGCCCTGGCGCAGGCGCAGCGCCCAGCCCGAGCGCAGCAGCTGCCGACCGGGCGTGTCGAGGTAGCGGTCGTGCAGGCGGCGCAGCTGCGGCGGCCCGGCGTGGAAGCCGAGCTCCACGGCGAGGGCCGCGGCGCGCGGCAGCTGCTCGGGCGAGGGGACCTCGAGCTTGGCTTCGATCTCGGACTGGGACATCGGGCGGTGGTGACGGGAGGGGCGGGGCCAGGATAGGGTTCGCCGGTGGATTACGCCCTGCAGCCCTGGCGCAAGCGAGGGATCCTCGCCGCCGGGGTCCTGCTCGCGCTGCAGTCCCTGCCGGCCCTGTTCCTCATCCAGCTGGCGGTGATCGGCCCGGTCGAGGTGGTGCACGGCTGGCTGCGCGCGCTGGCCCTCGGCGCCGGGCCGCTGTCCGAGCCGCTGCTGCTGGCCGGCTTCCTGCTGCGCCAGGTGGCCTCCTGGGCCGCGGTCGGCCTCAGCCTGCTGGCGGTGGTCGGGCGCTTCCTCGGCGAGCGGCCGGCGCTGCGCGACGAGCTGCGCTTCGCCCTCTCCCGCGCGCTGCCGCTGCTGTGGACCAACCTGGTCTACCTGCTGCGCGTGGTCCTCGGCCTGCTGCTCCTCGTCGTGCCGGGCGTGGTGGTCTTCCTGCGCGGCTGGTTCGTCCACCAGGTCGTGGTGGTCGAGGGGCTGAGCGGCCGCGAGGCGCTGCAGCGCAGCCGCGTGCTGTGGCGCGGCGCGCGCGGGCGGGTGCTGGCGCTGCTCCTGCTCTCGCTGGTGCTCGGCCAGCTGGCGCGCGGGCTGTTCCTCGCCCTGGGCGACTTCCGCCTCAACGAGCTGCTCGGGGCGGCGCTGGCCGGCTCACTCCAGGCCGGCGTGGTGACCATCGCCTACCTGGACCTGCGCGTCCGCGAGGGCGGCTTCGACGCGCAGGTCCTGGCGCAGGCCGTGAGGACGACGCCTCAGACCCGCAGGTAGTCGCGGTTCATCTTGGCGATGAACTTGACGGAGATCTCCTTCGGGCAGACCGCTTCGCACTCGAAGTGGTTGCTGCACGGCCCGAAGCCCTCCTGGTCCATCTGCGCCACCATCGCGGCGACGCGGCGCTTGTGCTCGACCTTGCCCTGCGGCAGGTGGCCGAGGTGGCCGAGCTTGGCCGACACGAACAGCATGGCCGAGCCGTTGGGGCAGCTCGCCACGCAGGCGCCGCAGCCGATGCAGGCCGCCGCGTCCATCGCGGTGTCGGCGTCCTCCTTCGGGATCGGGATCGCGTTGGCGTCCTGCGCCGCGCCGGCGTTGATCGACACGTAGCCGCCGGCCTGGATGATGCGGTCGAAGGAGCTGCGGTCGACCACCAGGTCCTTGATCACCGGGAAGGCCCGCGAGCGCCACGGCTCGATGTAGATCGAGTCGCCGTCCTGGAAGCTGCGCATGTGCAGCTGGCAGGTGGTGGTGCCCTCGTCGGGCCCGTGGGCGATGCCGTTGATCATCAGCGAGCAGGTCCCGCAGATGCCTTCGCGGCAGTCGTGGTCGAAGTGGATCGGCTCGACGCCCTCGGAGACCAGGTCCTCGTTGACCTTGTCGAGCATCTCGAGGAAGGACATGTCCTCGGAGATCTCCTTTGCGCGGATGATCTCCATCTTGCCGGGCTGGTCGGGGCCGGCCTGGCGCCAGACGTGCAGGGTGAGTTCCATCTCTCTCTCCTCCCTCTACTTGTAGCTCCGGGTGGTCAGCGGGACGTTGTCGAAGCTCATCGGCTCCTTGGACAGCTCGGGCTGCTCGCCGTCGCCCTTGCACTCCCACACCGCGGCGTGGGCGTAGTTCGCGTCGTCGCGCAGCGCCTCGCCCTCCTCGGTCTGGTGCTCCTCGCGGAAGTGGCCGCCGCAGGACTCCTCCCGCTGCAGGGCGTCGTGGCACATCAGCTCGCCGAACTCGAGGAAGTCGGCCACGCGGCCGGCCTTCTCCAGCTCGCTGTTCAGGCCGCCGGGCGCGCCGGTGACGCGCACGTCGCTCCAGAACTCCTCGCGCAGCTTGGGGATCTCCTCGAGGGCGGTCTTCAGGCCGGCCTCGTTGCGGGCCATGCCGCAGTACTCCCACATGATGCGGCCGAGCCGCTTGTGGAAGCTCTCGACCGACTGCCCGCCGCCGACGCCCATCAGGCGGTCGACGCGGCCCTGCACCTCGCGCTCGGCGGCGGCGAAGGCCTCGTGGTCGGTGCCGACCTTCAGGTTCATGTCGCCCTCGCGGGCGAGGTAGTCGCCCACGGTGTAGGGCAGCACGAAGTAGCCGTCGGCCAGGCCCTGCATCAGCGCCGAGGCGCCGAGGCGGTTGGCGCCGTGGTCGCTGAAGTTGGCCTCGCCGCCGACGAACAGGCCGGGGATGGTCGACTGCAGGTTGTAGTCCACCCACAGGCCGCCCATCGTGTAGTGCACGGCGGGGAAGATCCGCATCGGAACCTGGTAGGGGTTCTCGGCGGTGATCTTCTCGTACATCTGGAACAGGTTGCCGTAGCGCGCGGCGATGGTGTCCTGGCCCAGGCGGCTGATCGCGTCGGCGAAGTCGAGGTAGACCGCCAGCCCGGTGGAGCCGACGCCGTGGCCGGCGTCGCAGCGCTCCTTGGCGGCGCGCGAGGCGACGTCGCGCGGCACCAGGTTGCCGAAGCTGGGGTAGCGCCGCTCGAGGAAGTAGTCGCGCTCGTCCTCGGGGATCTGCGTCGCCGGCCGCTTGTCGCCGGCCTTCTTCGGCACCCACACGCGGCCGTCGTTGCGCAGCGACTCGCTCATCAGGGTGAGCTTCGACTGGTGGTCGCTGCTGACCGGGATGCAGGTCGGGTGGATCTGCGTGAAGCAGGGGTTGGCGAAGCCGGCGCCCTTCTTGTAGGCGCGGTAGGCCGCGGTCACGTTGCAGCCCATCGCGTTGGTCGACAGGTAGAAGACGTTGCCGTAGCCGCCGGTGGCGAGGATCACGCAGTCGGCGGCGTGGCGCCGGATCTCGCCGGTGACCATGTCGCGCACGATGATGCCGCGGGCGTGGCCGTCGACCAGCACGACGTCGAGCATCTCGGTGCGCGGGAACATCTTCACCGTGCCCTGGGCGATCTGCCGCGACAGCGACTGGTAGGCGCCGATCAGCAGCTGCTGGCCGGTCTGGCCGCGGGCGTAGAAGGTGCGGCTGACCTGCGCGCCGCCGAAGCTGCGGTTGTCGAGCAGGCCGCCGTACTCGCGGGCGAAGGGCACGCCCTGCGCGACGCACTGGTCGATGATCGCGTTGCTGACCTCGGCCAGGCGGTAGACGTTGGCCTCGCGCGCGCGGTAGTCGCCGCCCTTGACCGTGTCGTAGAACAGGCGCCAGACGGAGTCGCCGTCGTTGGGGTAGTTCTTCGCCGCGTTGATGCCGCCCTGCGCGGCGATCGAGTGCGCGCGGCGCGGGCTGTCCTGGTAGCAGAAGCACTCGACGTTGTAGCCGAGCTCGCCGAGCGAGGCCGCCGCCGCGCCGCCGGCGAGACCGGAGCCGACGACGATGACCTTGAACTTGCGCTTGTTGGCCGGGTTGACCAGCTTCAGGTTGAAGCGGTGGTTGGTCCACTTCTCCTGGATCGGGCCGTCCGGGATCTTCGAATCGAGCTGATAGGCCATGGTCTTGCCTCCCTAGTGGACGGTGGTCTGGATCGCCTGCAGGGCGTGCTGGAGGTACTCCTCGCCCAGGCCGAACAGCAGCACGGAGACGGGGATCGAGCAGTTGCCGACCACGACCAGGCCGGCGAAGGCCTTGGCGAACCGGTCGGTGCGCCCCTCCTCCTTGCCCGCGCCGCGCAGGCCGAGCGTCTGGAACAGGGACGAGGCGCCGTGGCTGAGGTGCACCCCGAGCAGGATCTGCGACAGGATGTAGAGGATGCTGACCCAGCCGTGGGAGAAGCCCGCGACCACCATGGCGTAGACGTCCGGGTGGTGCGGGTCGGCGCCGGCCGGGTGCTTCAGCTGCGCCAGCTCGGGGCTGGTCACGACGGTGAAGTGCAGCAGGTGCCAGACCAGGAAGGCGACCACCAGCGCGCCGGTGAGCAGCATGCTCTTGGCGGCCAGCGTGGTCTGCACGCCGCCGGGGCGCTGGTAGGGGATCGGGCGCGCCGCGGAGGTCTGCCGCCACACCCGGATCGCCGCGAACACGTGGGCGAGCAGGATGGCCAGCAGTCCGAGGCGCACGACCCAGAGCAGCGGTCCCAGGCCCTGGAGCTTCGCCGCGTAGGCGTTGAGGGCGTCGGGACCGAGGAAGACCTGCAGGTTCCCGAGCATGTGGCCGAGGACGAAGAGCATCAGCAGGATGCCCGAGACGGCCATGACCGTCTTCGCCCCGATGGAGGAATTCAACTTGGTGTTCAGGCTCATCCCGTACGTCCAGGAAGCAACCAGCGGAGGGTGAGAGGAACCTGGCTTCGGCGAAGACGGGATTCCTCCGGCGGGGCGGAGAGGATAGCAGGGCGGCCGGATTCGGAGCCCTACCGGATTCCTCCTAAGTGACGGCGATGGCATACTCCACCCCCATGCTGTGCACCCGGAAGACCCTCCTTCTGTCCGCCGCCACCACTCTCCTCGTCCTCGCCTGCGGCGGTGGTGCCGCCGAGGACGCCGGCCCCTCCGCCGTGGCCAAGGCCAAGGGGGAGGAGGTCTTCGCCCAGACCTGCTGGACCTGCCACGGCAAGACCGGGGTCGGCGACGGCCCGGCGGCCGCCGCCCTCGACCCGAAGCCGCGGAACTACACCGACGCGGCCTGGCAGGCCTCGATCTCCGACGAGAAGATCAGGGAGACCATCGTGAAGGGCGGCGAGGCCATGGGCCTGAGCGCCACGATGCCGGCCCACCCGCAGTACGCGAACGACCAGGACGTGCTCGACGGCCTGGTTTACAAGATCAGGAGCTTTAAGAAGTAGGCTCGGGTCGACCGCCCCGCGCCAGGCCGGGTGAGGGGAAAGGGGAGCTATAGTTCCCTGCGGGAAGGGTTTAACCCCATAAAGCACTGCTTTTTCGGGGAAGGGGTGCCCCTCGGGGCCACGCCCCGGTAAATTGTCCGGCCACCCCCGGCCGGAGGATCCGTGAGAGACCGGATTGGGCGCGGGGTCCACCCTCCCTCCGACCCCCCCATGAGCCTGTTCCAGTTCCCCAGATGGACGGACAAGCTCCGCCCGATGCTCGGCGTGACGCTCCTGCTCGCGCCGGCGTACGTGACGGGGCTCTTCTACTTCGGCGCCTCGCCGAAGACCCTGGCCGTCGGTTACGCCCCCGAGCAGCCGATCCCCTTCAGCCACGCGCTCCACGCGGGTGAGCTGGGGATGGACTGCCGCTACTGCCACACCACCGTCGAGAAGGCGGCCCACGCGGCCATCCCCTCGACCTCGGTGTGCATGAACTGCCACGAGCGGGTGCTGCCCGACAGCCCGAAGCTCGCGCCGCTGCAGGCCAGCGCCAAGAGCGGCGACCCGGTGCCGTGGGTGCGGGTGCACGACCTGCCCGACTACGTGTACTTCGACCACAGCGCGCACGTCCTCAGCGGCGTCAGCTGCGTCGAGTGCCACGGCCGGGTCGACCGCATGGACGTGGTCAAGCAGGTCGAGCCGCTCAGCATGGGCTGGTGCCTCGACTGCCACCGCGACCCGGACCCGAACCGCCGCCCGGTCGAGTTCGTGACCCAGCTCGGCTGGGAGCGCCCGGCCGACCTGAGCCCCGAGGACCTCCCCGCCCGCCGCCTCGTCCGGGACGAAAACGGCCTGGACCCGATGGAGAACTGCTCCACATGTCACCGCTGATCCGAGACGAAGCCTCCCGGACCTACTGGCGCAGCCTCGAGCAGCTCGCCGCCACCCCGGAGTACCAGGAGCTCGCCGCGCAGGAATTCCCCGCCGGCGCCGAGGAGAACTGGACCGAGTCCAGCCGGCGCCGCTTCCTGCAGCTGGTCGGAGCCTCCGTCGCCCTCGCCGGCGCCTCCTCCTGCTACTGGCAGAAGGAGACCATCGCGCCCTTCGCCGACCGCCCCGACGGGCGCGTACCGGGCATCCCGCGCCACTTCGCCACCTCGATGGAGGTCGGCGGGTGGGGCGCCGGCCTGGTCGTGACGAGCTACGACGGCCGTCCGACCAAGGTCGAGGGCAACCCCGAGCACCCGGCCAGCGCCGGCGCGACCGACCTCTACGCCCAGGCCGCCACCCTCGAGATGTACGACCCGGACCGCAGCCGCCAGGTGCTGCGCGACGGCGAGGCGTCCTCGTGGAAGGCCTTCGACAGCTGGTTCGGCCCGCACCTCGAGCAGCTCGCCGCCGGCGGCGCCTCGCTCGCCGTGGTCGCCGAGGCGACCAGCTCGCCCAGCTTCGCGCGCCTGCGCGAGGCCTTCGCCGCCCGCTTCCCGGCCGCCAAGTGGGCGACCTGGGAGGCCGTCGGCCGCGAGAACGAGCTCGCCGGCTGCGAGGCGGCCTTCGGCCAGCCCCTGCGCCCGGTCTACCACTTCGAGCGGGCGATGGCGGTGCTGTCGCTCGACGACGACCCGCTCCAGTCGCACCCCAACGCGCTGCGCCACGCCCGCGGCTTCGCCGCCAAGCGCAAGCCCGAGGGCGAGATGAGCCGGGTCTACGCTGTCGAGAGCCGCTTCACGACCACCGGCGGCGCGGCCGACCACCGCCTGCCGCTGCGCTCGGAGCAGGTGGAGGCCTTCCTGCTCGACCTCGAGGCCGAGCTGGCCGGCAGCCACGGGGTGGCCGTCCCCGGCGGCGTCCAGGGCGGGAACCTCTCCGGCGCGCGCGCGCACGACTTCGTCGCCGCCGTGGCCGAGGACCTCGCCGCGCACCGCGGCGCCGGCCTGATCACCTGCGGCCCGGCCCAGCCGGCCCGGGTCCACGCCCGCGCCCAGCGCCTCAACGAGCTGCTCGGCAACCTCGGCCGCACGGTCGAGATGCTGGCCACGCCGAAGGCCGACCCGGTCGGCGAGCTGAAGGCGGTCGTCGCCGCCCTCGGTGCCGGCACCCTCGACACGGTGGTCGTGCTCGGCGGCAACCCGGTCTACGACGCCCCGGCCGACCTGGGCTTCGCCGAGGCCTACGCCGCCGCCGCGAACCGCGTCCACCTCTCGCTCTACCGCAACGAGACCAGCGAGGCCTCGAGCTGGCACCTGCCGCGCGCCCACTTCCTCGAGTCGTGGGGCGACTGCCGCAGCTGGGACGGCGTGCCGACGCTGCGCCAGCCGCTGATCGACCCGCTGTGGGGCGGCCGCTCGGAGCTCGAGCTGCTGGCCCGCATGGCCGCGAGCCCCGAGCTGGACGGCCGCGGGATCGTGCGCGCCTCCCACGCCGAGGCGGGCGAGGCCGAGTGGCGCAAGCTGCTGCACGACGGCTTCCGCGCCGAGGGCCGCCCGGCCGCCGTCGCGGTGCGCGCGCGCGAGCTGCCCGCCGCGGCGCTGACCGCCTCGCAGAAGAAGGACCACGTGGGCAACGGCGAGCTCGAGCTCACCTTCCACGCCGACGCCACCCTGTACGACGGCCGCTTCGCCAACAGCGGCTGGCTGCAGGAGCTGCCCGACCCGCTCACCACCCTGACCTGGGACAACGCCGTCCTGATCGCCCCGGCCACCGCCGAGGAGCTGGGCCTGGCCCACGGCACCCTGGTCGACGTCGAGCTGGCCGGCCGCAAGCTGCGCGCGCCGCTCTACACCATGCCCGGCCAGGCGGCCGGCTCGGTGTCGCTGGCGCTCGGCTACGGGCGCACCGCCGCGGGCCACGTCGGCGGCCTCGAGCGCGACGGCGTCGCCCCGGTCGGAGCCAACGCCTACGCCCTGCGCGGCAGCGACGCGCTGACCGTCGCCGGCGGGGTCACCCTCACCGGCACCGGCATCGCCTACCCGCTGGCCACCGTCCAGGACCACCACGACATCGACGCCATCGGCCAAGAGGGGCGCGACCACCGCCTGCCCGAGCTGGTGCGCGAGGCCGACCTGGACGCCTACCGCGAGCACCCCGACTTCGCCCAGCACCTGGTGCACCACCCCCCGCAGGAGTCCCTGTGGGAGGAGCGCTCCTACGAGACCGGGCACAAGTGGGGGATGTCGATCGACCTCAACCAGTGCATCGGCTGCAACGCCTGCACCATCGCCTGCCAGTCGGAGAACAACATCTCGGTGGTCGGCAAGGAGCAGGTCCTGCGCGGCCGCGAGATGCACTGGATCCGCATCGACCGCTACTTCAAGGGCGAGGTCGAGGACCCGGAGGTCGTCCACCAGCCGGTCGCCTGCCAGCACTGCGAGATGGCGCCGTGCGAGCAGGTCTGCCCGGTGGCGGCCACCGTCCACAGCAGCGAGGGCCTGAACGACATGGTCTACAACCGCTGCGTCGGCACCCGCTACTGCTCGAACAACTGCCCGTTCAAGGTCCGCCGCTTCAACTACCTCAACTACAACGAGGACCTCAAGGACCCCGAGGCCGAGGTGCGGAAGATGGGCATGAACCCGGAGGTCACCGTGCGCTTCCGGGGCGTGATGGAGAAGTGCACCTTCTGCGTGCAGCGCATCGCGGGGGCCAAGCACGACGCCCGCGTCGGCGACCGCGAGGTCGGCGGCGATGACGTCGTCACCGCCTGCCAGCAGGTCTGCCCGACCGAGGCGATCGTCTTCGGCGACCTGAACGATCCCGAGAGCCGGGTCGCCAAGCTCCACGCCAACGGCCGCGCCTACGAGATGCTGAGCGAGCTGAACCTGAAGACCCGCACGCGCTTCCTGGCCAAGGTGCGGAACCCGCACCCGCGCCTGGCGTCGGCCGCGCCCGCCGGCCACGGCGCCGAGGAGGTCCACCATGGCTAGTCGCGCCGCGCACGACCTGCCGGAGCAGATCAAGCCGCCGTCCCTCATCCAGGGCGGCGAGGACTTCGGCTCGATCACCACGACCGTCGCCCGCGTGGCGGAGTACAAGCCGCCGCGCGGCTGGTACATCGCCTTCGGCGTGTCGGTGTCCATCCTGGGCATGCTCGGCCTGGTGCTGGGCTACCTGTTCTGGGAGGGCGTCGGCATCTGGGGCAACAACCAGCCGGTCGCCTGGGCCTGGCCGATCGTGAACTTCGTGTTCTGGGTCGGCATCGGCCACGCCGGCACGCTGATCTCGGCGGTGCTGTTCCTGTTCCGCCAGCAGTGGCGGACCTCGATCAACCGCTTCGCCGAGGCGATGACGATCTTCGCGGTCATGTGCGCGGGCCTGTTCCCCGCCATCCACGTCGGCCGCCCGTGGTTCGCCTACTGGTTGTTCCCGATCCCCAACCAGATGGCGATGTGGCCGAACTTCCGCAGCCCGCTGCTGTGGGACGTGTTCGCGGTCTCGACCTACGCCACGGTGTCGCTGCTGTTCTGGTACATGGGCATGATCCCGGACCTCGCCACCCTTCGCGACCGGGCGACCAAGAAGCTGCCGCGCCTGCTGTACGGCCTGTTCTCGCTGGGCTGGAGCGGCTCGAACCGCGCCTGGCACCGCTACGAGCGCGCCTACCTGCTGCTCGCCGCCCTGGCCACGCCGCTGGTGCTCTCGGTGCACTCGGTCGTGTCCTTCGACTTCGCGGTGGCGCAGCTGCCCGGCTGGCACACGACGATCTTCCCGCCGTACTTCGTCGCCGGCGCGATCTTCTCGGGCTTCGCCATGGTGATCACGCTGATGGTGCCGGCGCGCCAGTTCTTCGGCCTGAAGAACCTGGTGACCATGCGCCACCTCGAGAACATGTGCAAGGTGATCATGGCGACCGGCATGATGGTCGGCTACGCCTACGCCGCCGAGTTCTTCATCGCCTGGTACAGCGGCAACCAGTACGAGGGCTTCACCTTCATCAACCGGGCCCTGGGCAACTACGCCTGGGCCTACTGGACGATGGTGACCTGCAACGTGTTCCTGCCGCAGATCTTCTGGTTCCGCAAGATGCGCCGGAACCTGGTCGTGATGTTCGTGATCGCCGCCTTCGTCAACGTCGGCATGTGGTTCGAACGCTTCGTGATCACGGTGACCTCGACCAGCCGCGACTTCCTGCCGTCGAGCTGGCACTACTACACCCCGACGCTGTTCGACGGCCTGACCTTCCTCGGCAGCTTCGGCCTGTTCTTCACCTTCTTCCTGCTGTTCTGCCGCTTCCTGCCGACGGTGGCGATCGCCGAGGTGAAGACGGTTCTCCCGGAGGCCCACCCGGGCCACGGCCACCACCACGGTGAGGAGGGCAAGTGATGAGCTCCGACCCCAAGCTCTACGGCGTGCTGGCCGAGTTCGACGACGTCGACTCGCTGTGCGCGGCCGCCGAGAAGGTGCGTGACGCGGGCTACCGCCGCTTCGACGCCCACACCCCCTTCCCGGTCCATGGGCTCGACGACGCCATGGGCGTGCGGCCGACCGTGCTGCCGTGGATCGTGCTGGCGGCCGGCCTGGTCGGCCTGTCCGCCGGCTTCCTCATGCAGTGGTGGATGAATGCGGTGGACTACCGCTTCGCCATCTCGGGCAAGCCGCTGTTCGGCCTGCCTGCCGCAGTGCCGGTCAGCTACGAGCTGACCATCCTGCTGGCCAGCTTCGGCGCCTTCTTCGGCATGCTGGCGCTGAACAATCTGCCCAAGTGGTACAACCCGCTGTTCCGCGTCCAGCGCTTCAGCCGCGCGACCAGCGACCGCTTCTACCTGGTCATCGAGGGCCGCGACGAGAAGTTCGGCGCCGACACCCCGCAGTGGCTGGCCGGCCTGGGCGCCAGCGCGGTCGAGACCGTGCCGGTCCCGGACGAGCCGGACGTGCTGCCGCCGCTGCTGAAGAGCATGGCCTGGATCGTGACCAGCCTGGCCTTCCTGCCGCCGGCGCTGATCCTCTACGCGCGCTACTCGGAGAGCCCCGACCCGCGCATCCACCTGGTGTTCAACATGGACTTCCAGGAGAAGTACAAGGCGCAGCAGACCAGCCCGCTGTTCGACGACGGCCGCGCGATGCGCGTCGACGTCGAGGGCACCGTGGCCCGCGGCGAGCTGGACATCAGCTCGCCCCAGGTCACCGGCAAGAACGCCGACGGCAGCTACCTCGGCTCCTTCCCGGTCGCGGCCGACGCCGCGCTGATGGAGCGGGGCGAGGAGCGCTTCAACATCTACTGCGCCACCTGCCACGGCGCGAACGGCCGCGGCGACAGCATGGTCAACCGGCGCGCGATGGCGCTGCAGGCGCAGGGCAAGGCCAACTGGGCCCCGCCGACCGACCTGCTCTCGCAGGCCGTGCTCGACCAGCCGCCGGGCCAGATCTTCGAGACCATCTCCCAGGGCAAGAACAACATGCCGGGTTACTCCCAGCAGATCGCGCCCCACGACCGCTGGGCGATCGCCCTCTACCTGAAGGCGCTGCAGAGCGCCCAAGCCGCCCAGTAGGAGGACGAGAAGATGTCGACCCTCGCTTCCCAGCTGCTCTCCGGCGACACGCTCCAGTCCGGGGCCGCCAACAAGCGCCTCGGCCGGATGTTCCTCGCCCTCGGCGTGCTCGGCCTCGCAGCCGGCGTCTTCCTCGGCATGGCCGAGGGCGACGACCTGCGCCACTTCTTCCACGCCTACCTCGTCGGGTACGCCTTCATCCTGACGATCGCCCTCGGCGGCCTGTTCTTCGTCATCATCCAGCACCTGACCAACGCCCACTGGAGCGTCTCGGTCCGGCGCCTGGCGGAGTTCGTCACGGCGACCCTGCCGTGGGTCGGCGTGCTCGGCCTG
The DNA here is from genome assembly GCA_964342475.1 of uncultured Planctomycetales bacterium. GTDB lineage: Bacteria > Planctomycetota > UBA1135 > UBA1135 > UBA1135 > J029. The sequence goes on along the minus strand of CAYFGE010000002.1, from coordinate 3,827 downwards.
CCGCTGCTCTACCCGGTGTTCTCGCACGCCGGCGTCGAGGAGTACGGCGGCCTGCTGTGGCCCTGGATCCACCCGCACGGCGACCACGCCGCGCTGATCGCGAAGAAGTCGGCGTGGCTGAACCCGGGCTTCTTCGCCGGCCGGGTCCTGGTCTACTTCCTGATCTGGGCCGCGCTCGGCACCTTCTTCGTGCGCAAGTCCTTCGCCCAGGACAGCGCCGCGCCCGGCGACTACTCGCCGACCCTGGCGGCCAAGAAGCTGAGCGCCCCGGCGGTGATCCTGTTCGCCCTGAGCCTCACCTTCGCCGCCTTCGACCTGCTGATGTCGCTCGACCCGGCCTGGTTCAGCACGATCTTCGGCGTCTACATCTTCGCCGGCAGCGTGATCGCCATCTTCTCGTGGCTGATCCTGACCGCCCTGTTCATGCAGCGCACCGGCCGCATGCAGAGCGCGGTGAACGTCGAGCACTACCACGACCTGGGCAAGTTCCTGTTCGCCTTCGTCTTCTTCTGGGGCTACATCGCCTTCAGCCAGTACATGCTGATCTGGTACGGCAACATCCCCGAGGAGACGCTGTGGTTCGCCCACCGCCAGACCGAGGCCTGGATGCCCGTGTCCTGGTTCCTCGTCGTCGGCCACTTCATCATCCCCTTCGCCGGCCTGCTCAGCCGGCACGTCAAGCGCCGCCTGACGGTGCTCGGCTTCTGGGCCGCCTACATGCTGGTCGTCCACTGGGTGGACCTGTACTGGCTCGTCATGCCGGCCCTCGACCACGAGGCGCTCCACCTGGGCGTCCTCGACGTCGCCACCAGCGTCGGCCTGATCGGCCTGTTCGCCGCGGCGCTGTGCCGCATCGCCGGTGACCGCCCGCTGATCCCGGTCAACGACCCCCTCCTCGGCGACTGCCTGTCCTTCAAGAACATCTGAGCCGCCATGGCCGTCCAACCCGACCGCCCGAACTCGTCCAGCCTCCTGACCATCGCCATCACCGGCTCGATCCTCACCCTGGTCGTCGCCGTGCTGGCCGCCGCCGCCTACGAGGTGGTGGTCGCCGACCAGGCGCAGGAGAAGCAGCTGGGCCGCGACGTGTCCGAGTACACCGAAATGCTGGACAACCAGCGCCAGGACCTGGCCGGGCTGGAAGCCGCGAAGGCCCGCGTCCTAGAAGCCCAGGGCTGATCCGGAACCCGATGCTCAGCGTCCTCGGCACCGTCCACCGGCCGACCCTCGCGGGTCTGCTGTGGCTGGCGCTGACGGCGGCGGTCGCGGCGCAGGGCGCGCCGGCCCCGCTGGAGGAGGCCGCGACCGTCGGGATCGACGAGGCCCTCGGCGCCCAGCTCCCGCTCGAGCTGGGCTTCACCGACCACCGCGGCGAGCCCGCCCGCCTGGGGGAGCTGTTCCCCGGCGACGGCCGCCCGGTGCTGCTGACCCTGAACTACAGCGGCTGCCCGCAGCTGTGCAGCGCCCAGCTCGACGGCCTCGTCGAGTCCCTGCGCGGCGTCGAGCGCACCGCCGGGGCGGAGTTCCGCCTGGTCACCGTCAGCATCGACCCCGACGAGGGCCCCGAGACCGCCGCGGCCACCCGCGCGCGCTACCTCGAGGCCTACGGCCGGGACGGAGCGGACTGGTCCTTCCTGACCGGCGGCGAGGAGGCCATCCACGCCCTCGCCGACGCGGTCGGCTTCCGCTACGAGTTCGTGCCCGCCACCGGGGAGTTCGCCCACGTCGCGGCGCTCTTCCTGCTGACCCCGCGCGGCCAGGTCGCCCGTTACCTCTACGGCGTCCGCTACGAGCCGCGCACCCTCGAGCTGTCGCTGGCGGAGTCCGCCGCCGGCGAGCTGCGCTCCACCACCGACAAGATCCTCCTCTACTGCTTCCAGTACGACCCGGCCGAGGGCAGCTACGCCCTGGCCGCCCGCAACCTGACCAAGGTGTTCGGTGCGGTGCTCGTGGTCGCGCTAGGCGGCTTCCTCCTGAAGCTCTTCCGGCAGGAACGCCGCAACCGGGAGACCCCAGCAGCATGAGTCCGTTCGCACTCCTCCTTGCCGCCTCGTCCGCCGTGCAGGCCGACCAGGAAGGCGGCATCTTCTTCCCGCCGCAGGCGACCGAAGCCGCCGGAGAACACGACTGGGTGTTCTTCCTGATCTTCTGGATCTCGGCCTTCTTCTTCGCCCTGATCAACGTCGGCGCGGTCTACTTCGCGATCCGCTACCGCCAGCGCCGCAAGGGCGAGGCGGTGGAGAAGTCGCCCAGCCACAACAACACGATCGAGCTGATCTGGACCGTGGTGCCGACGATCATCGTCTGCTACCTGTTCTGGGTCGGCATGACGGGCTACGTCGACCGCCGCACGCCGCCGGCCAAGGCCTACACGATCTACGTCACCGGCCAGAAGTGGGCCTGGACCTTCGCCTACCCCGAAGGCTTCGCCAGCGACGAGCTGCACGCCCCGCCCGGCGAGGACGTCAAGCTGGTGATCGGCTCGACCGACGTGCTGCACTCGGTCTACATCCCGTCCTTCCGCATCAAGATGGACGCGGTCCCCGGCCGCTACACCGAGACCTGGTTCAACGCCACGCGGCCCGGCACCTACAAGATGTTCTGCGCCGAGTACTGCGGCACGAACCACTCGCTGATGGACGCCGACGTGTGGATCCACAGCAGCCGCGAGAGCTTCGACGCCTGGATCGAGGAGCAGACCAGCCTCGGCGACCTGCCGCCGGTCGAGCTGGGCGCCCGCCTCTACACCCTGAAGACCTGCAGCAGCTGCCACACGCTGGACGGCAACAAGCTGGTCGGCCCCTCCTTCAAGGACCTGTTCGGCTCGCAGCGCGAGCTGGAGGACGGCAGCACCGTCCTGGCCGATGAGCAGTACATCCGCGAGTCGATCCTCAACCCGATGGCCAAGGTTGCCAAGGGCTACACCCCCTCGATGCCGGACTTCGCCAACGGCCCGCTCAAGGTCAACGAGCAGGAGCTGGTCGGCCTCATCGAGTTCATCAAGAGCCAGAGCGAACAGTAGGAGGGATCCGTCATGAGCAACGCGCACGACCCCTCGGTCAACTACCTCAACTGCGAGAAGGGCATCAAGTCCTGGCTCGGCACGCTCGACCACAAGCGCATCGGCGTGATGTACATGTGGTCGATCGTCATCGCGATGATCCTGGGCGGCCTGCTGGCCATGCTGATCCGCGGCGAGCTGTGGCAGCCGAACATCGGCGACCCGGCCAAGGCCCTGCTCAGCCAGGACGTCTACAACCAGTTCTTCACCCTGCACGGGGCGATCATGATCTTCCTGGTCATCATCCCGAGCATCCCCGCGGCGCTGGGCAACTTCGTGCTGCCGATGATGCTGGGGGCGAAGGACGTGGCCTTCCCGAAGATCAACCGGCTCAGCTACCACCTGTACCTGATCGGCGCCGCCCTGCTGGTGGTCTCGATCCTGACCGGCGGCCTCGACACCGGCTGGACCTTCTACGCGCCCTACAGCACGACCACCGAGACCAGCGTGGTGTGGGCGGTGTTCGGCGCCTTCGTGCTCGGCTTCAGCTCGATCTTCACGGGCCTGAACTTCATCGTCACGATCCACAAGATGCGGCCCGAGGGCATGTCCTGGTTCCGCATGCCGCTGCTGCTGTGGGCGCTCTACGCCACCTCGGTGATCCAGATCCTGGCCACCCCGGTGCTCGGCCTGGCGCTGATGCTGATCGCGGTCGAGCGGATCATGGGCGTGGGGGTGTTCAACCCCGAGCTGGGCGGCGACCCGGTGCTGTTCCAGCACCTGTTCTGGTTCTACAGCCACCCGGCGGTGTACGTGATGATCCTGC
>CAYFGE010000001.1:312246-383199 GCA_964342475.1 uncultured Planctomycetales bacterium | reverse complement strand
AGCGGAGCGTCCGCGCCCTGCGCGCCGCCGGCCCCGCCGCCGGCCTGCAGCGCGCCGGCCTGCGCCTCGAGGGGCAGGCCTCGCGCCTGCGCGCCGGTTCCCCGACCGCCCTGCTCGAGCGCGGCTACGCCCTGGTCGAGGCCGAGGGCCGCCCGGGCTTCCTGCGCCGCGCGGGCGAGGTCGCCCCCGGGCAGCGGATCCGCGTCCGTCTCGCCGCCGGGGAGCTGGCGGCCACCGTCGACGAATGCCGCGAAGCTGCCAGAAACGGTGGCCCTGAGGCCCCCGAAAGGGGAGAATGAGCCCTTCCCGACCGGACTGCCCGTCATGAGCGCCGCCAAGAAGAAGCCCGATCCCGCCGAGGCCCCGTTCGAGGAGCGCCTCGCCCGCCTCGAGGAGCTGGTCGACCAGCTCGAGAGCGGGGAGCTCTCCCTGGAGGAGGGCGTCGAGCGTTACGGCGAGGGGGTCCGCCTGCTCCAGGGGCTGCAGCAGTCGCTCTCCGCGGCCGAGCTGCAGGTGGACCAGCTCACCGAGGAGCTGCGCCGCAGCCTGGAGCAGCTCGAGGCCGAGGACGCGGATGACGGAGACCTTGACGGCGACGAGCGGTAGCTTCCCGGCCTGGCTGCGCGACCGGCTGCCCGAGGTTGAGGCCGCGCTGAGCGAGGCCTGCGCCGCGACCACGCTGGCCGGCGCGCCGGTCCTCCTGCAGGAGGCGGTCGCGCACGCGCTGCTGTCCGGCGGCAAGCGGGTGCGGCCCGCGCTCGCCCTGCTTGCCTGCGAGGCGCACGGCGGGGAGGCGGCGCGCGCGCTGCCGGCGGCGGTGGCCTGCGAGATGATCCACGCCTACTCGCTGATCCACGACGACCTGCCCTGCATGGACGACGACGTGCTGCGCCGCGGTCAGCCGACCGTCCACGTGGCCTACGGCGAGGCCACCGCGGTGCTCGCCGGCGACGCCCTGCAGGCGATGGCCTTCGAGGTGCTCGCCGCGCAGGAGGACGCCGCCCTGGCCCGCGACCAGGCCCGCCTGCTGGCGCGGGCCTCCGGCCCGAGCGGCATGGTCGGCGGCCAGCAGCTCGACCTCTCCGCCGAGGGCGGGGTGGCCGACGCGGCCGAGGTGGAGGCCATCCACGCCGCCAAGACCGCCGCCCTGCTCGCCGTCGCCCTGCAGCTCGGCGCGCGCGCCGCCGGGGCCGACCCGGCCGCCTGGGCGCCCTACGCCGGCGCCGTCGGGCGCCTGTTCCAGGCCACCGACGACCTCCTCGACGAGACCCGCACCACCGCCGAACTGGGCAAGACCGCCGGCAAGGACGCCGCCTGCGGCAAGGCGACCCTGGTCGCCGCCCTCGGCCTGGAAGGCGCCGCCCGCGCGGCCCATGAGATGGGCGAGGAGGCTCGCGCCGCCCTCGCCGCCCTGCCCGTGAGCCGGCACCGCGAGGTGCTGGCCGACCTGCCCGAATACCTGCTGAGCCGATGCCGTTGAACCCGCTGCTCCTCTCCGAACTCGAGTCCCCGCAGGCGCTGCGCGGGCGGAGCGTCGAAGAGCTCGAGGACCTCTGCGCCCAGATGCGCACCGCGCTGATCGAGAAGGTCCGCCGCACCGGCGGCCACCTCGGCAGCAACCTCGGCGTGGTCGAGCTCGTCGTCGCGCTGCACAGCGTGTTCGACTTCCGCCGCGACCGCCTGGTCTTCGACGTCAGCCACCAGTGCTACCCGCACAAGATGCTGACCGGCCGCTACGACGGCTTCGACTCCCTGCGCCAGACCGACGGCATGTCGGGCTTCTGCAGCCGCCAGGAGTCGGAGTACGACGTGCTCACCGCCGGCCACGCCGGCACCGCGATCTCCTTCGCGACCGGGGTCGCGGAGGGGCTGCGCGGCGTCGCAGCGCCCGGGGAGGAGGACCCGTGGACGGTGGCCCTGGTGGGCGACGCCGGCCTCGGCGCCGGCAACAGCTTCGAGGGCCTCAACCACGCCGGTGAGCGCCGCCCGCGCATGCTGGTGGTGCTGAACGACAACGAGTGGTCGATCGCCAAGTCGGTCGGCGCGCTGGCCCGCTACCTGTCGCGCATCCGCTCCTCGCGCACGCTGCAGACCACCTACGAGCGGCTCAGCGATCTGGCCCACCGCATCCCCTGGCTCGGCAGCAAGCTCGAGGAGGTGGGGGAGGTCATGCGCCACGTGATGATCCCCGGCCACGTCTTCGAGGAGCTCGGCGTGAACTACGTCGGCCCGCTCGACGGTCACGACCTGGCCGGCTGCATGGACGCCTTCCAGCGCCTGAAGCGGCTCGACGGGGTCACCCTGGTCCACTTCCTGACCGAGAAGGGTCGCGGCTTCGGCCCGGCCGCCGACGACGCCGAGCGCGCGCACGGCGTGAAGCCGAGCGGCAAGCCGGCCGTGGCCGAGAAGGAGGCCGCCGCCGTGGCTCCTGCCACCGCAGCCGACGACCGCCCGCGGCAGTCCTGGACCGGCGTCTTCTCCGACGCCCTGGGCGAGCTCGCCGCGCGCGACTCGCGTGTGGTGGCGATCACCGCCGGCATGCCCAGTGGCACCGGCCTGGACCGCTTCGCGGCCGAGCACCCCGACCGCTTCTACGACACCGGGATCACCGAGCAGCACGCCGTCGCCCTGGCCGGCGGCCTGGCCACCGCCGGCCGCAAGCCGGTGGCGGCGATCTACAGCACCTTCCTCCAGCGGGGCTACGACCAGGTCTTCCAGGAGGTCGCCCTGCAGCGCGAGGACGTGCTGCTGTGTCTCGACCGCGGCGGCCTGGTCGGCCAGGACGGCCCGACCCACATGGGCCTCTACGACCTCGGCTACCTGCGCGTGCTGCCCGGCATGACCCTGGCCTCGCCGCGCGACGCCGTCGACCTGCACCGCATGATGCAGGCCGCGATCGACCGCGGCGGCCCGTGGGCGCTGCGCTGGCCGCGCGGCGAGGCCCTGCTCGAGCTGGGCGGCCCGGCCGAGACGCGCGCCGAGCTGGCCCCCGGCACCGCCGAGCGCCTGCGCTCGGGCGCCGACGGCGCGGTCCTGGCCCTCGGCGCGATGGTCGAGCCGGCCCTCGACGCGGCGGCCCTGCTCGCCGCCGAGGGCCTCGAGCTCGAGGTTTGGGACGCGCGCTTCTGCAAGCCGCTCGACCTCGGCGTGGTCGCCGACCTGGCCCGCCGCCACCGCGTGCTGGCCACGGTCGAGGAGCACAGCCTGTCCGGCGGCTTCGGCTCCGCCGTCGCCGAGGCGGTCGCCGACCTCGAGCTGGAAGCCCCGCCGCGGCTCCTGCGCAGCGGCGCCCCCGACCGCTTCATCGCCCACGCCACCACGCGCGAGGAGCAGCTGGCCGAGTGCGGCCTGACCGCGCCGCAGCTGGCCGAGCGCTGGCGCGCCGCCCTGCGCGGCGCGGCCGCCCCCGCGTCCCCGGCGCGCGCGGAGGGATGAGATGACCGGCAGGGCGGGGAACGGCAAGCGCGGCCGCAAGATCTGCTGGAACGACCGCATCTTCCTGCCGGCCTCGCGCCGGCCGCGCCTGCTCGTGCTCGGCGACCCGGCCAAGGACCTCGAGCGCGAGGCCGAGGCCCTGGTGGAGCACCTCGGCGGCCGCGTCGAGCTGCTCGGCGTCGAGATCGCGCGCACCTTCGACCCGATCGAGTCCAACCCCGACCTCGTGGTGGTGCTCGGCGGCGACGGCGCGATGCTGGCCACTTCCCACCGCCTGGGCCGCCGCAGCGTGCCGGTGATGGGGGTGAACTACGGCCGCATCGGCTTCCTCGCCGCGGTCGCTCCCGAGCGCGCGCGCGCCGTGCTCGACCAGGTCCTGCGCGGCGACGGCCGCTGCGAGGGGCACACCATGATGCGCGCCACCGTGACCCGCGACGGCGCGGTGCTGCTCGACACGCACATCCTCAACGAAGTCGTCGTGCAGCGCTCGTGGGGCGCCAGCATGGTGGAGATCGACCTCACCGTCGACCGGCGGCCGGTGTGCCGCTACCGCGGCGACGGACTGATCGTGTCGACCGCCACCGGCTCGACCGCCTACAGCCTCGCCGCCGGCGGCCCGGTGCTCAGCCCGCGGCTGGACGCCTGGGTGGTGACGCCGATCGCCCCGCACACCCTGAACCAGCGCCCGCTGGTCCTGCCGGGGCAGCGCATGGCGCAGCTGAACGTGCACGGTTGGGCCGGCTTCACCGCCGACGGCCACCTCGAGGCGCGGCTGCAGCCGGGCGACGTGGTGCGCGTCACGCCGAGCACGCGGCGCTTCCACCTGGTCGTCGACCCCGACGCCAACTTCTTCGCCCGCCTGCGCAGCAAGCTGCACTGGGGCGAGCCGCCCGGGCCGGGCTAGGCCGCCCCGGGCGCGGCGCGCCGGCGCTCAGGCGTAGGTCCCGCGGATGCGGTCGTAGTAGGCGACCCGCTCGACCCCGATCAGGCAGGCGGCGAGGCGCAGGCTGCAGTCGTGCTTGCGCGCCTCCTCGCGGGTGCGGCGGAAGGCGTCGAGCAGCATGCGGTCGAGGCGCTCCTGCACCATGGCCTCGTCCCAGCGGTAGCCCATGCGGTTCTGCACCCACTCGAAGTAGGCGATGATCGCCGAGCCGGCGTTGCCCAGCAGGTCGGGCACGACGGTGACGCCGCGCTCGGCCAACTCGCGGTCGGCGTTGGCCGTGGTCGGCCCGTTGGCCACCTCGACCACCAGGCGCGCCTGCACGCCGCCGGCGTTCCCGCCGGTCAGCTGCTTGGACACCGCGGCGGGGATGAGCACGTCGCAGGGGTGGGCGAGGAGCTCCTCCTGGCTGATCGCCTCGCCGCCGGGGAAGCCGGCCACGGTGAGGTGCTCGCCGCGCCAGGCCATCAGGGCCTGGAGGTCGAGGCCGCCCTCGCGGCGTACGGCGCCGCGGAAGTCGCCGACGGCGACCACGCGGTGCCCGGTGCGGGCGAGCTCGCGAAGGACCTGGCCGCCGACGTTGCCGGTGCCCTGCACCACGACCTCGGCCGGACCCTCGTGGCCCCGCTCGCGCAGGCACTCCTCCATGAGCACGCGGGCGCCGCGGCCGACGGCGTAGTCGCGCCCGATCGAGCCGCCGAGGCCCAGCGGCTTGCCGACCACCACGGCGTTCTCGGTGTGGCGCGCGTGCATCGAGTAGGTGTCGAGGCACCAGGCCATGATCTGCTCGTCGCAGTGCAGGTCGGGGGCGAGGATGTCCTGCTCCGGGCCGACCAGGTCGAGCACGCCGGACATGTAGCGGCGCACCACGCCCTCGGTGACGTGCGGGTCGCGGCCGCGGGGGTCGAAGTCCACGCCGCCCATGGCGCCGCCGAAGGGGATGTTCAGCGCGGCGCACTTCCAGGTCGTCCAGGCGGCCAGGGCGCGCAGCTCCTCGCGCTTGAGGTGGGCGTCGAGGCGCAGGCCGCCGAGGCAGGGGCCGAGCGACAGGTTGTGGCGGATGCGGAAGCCGTGGTGGACCTGGATCTCGCCGTGCTCGTCGATGATCGGCACCGCGAACTTGAACTCGCGGTCGGGGCGGCGGAGGACCATGTAGGCGTCCGGGGCGAGGCCGAGCAGCACGGCGGCCTCGTCGAAGCGCTCCATCATCGTGGAGAAGGGGTCGTCCTCGTCGAGCGCGGGGCTCGGCGGCTGCTGCTCCTCGAACTCGGGCGGGGCGGTGTTCCGCGGATCAGGCATAGATCCCTCGCATCTTCAGGCAGTAGGCCACGCGGTCGATGGCGACGCAGTAGGCGCCGATGCGCGGGCTGGTGCCGTAGCGCTCGGCGGCGGTGGCCACGTCGTGGAAGGACTTCACCATGATGTTCTCCATCCGGTCGAAGACGTCCTGCTTGTCCCAGAAGTAGCCCATGCGGTCCTGCACCCACTCGAAGTAGGACACGGTCACGCCGCCGGCGTTGGCCAGGATGTCGGGCGCGACGAACACGCCCTGGCCCTGGAGGATCTCGTCGGCCGAGGCCGTGGTCGGACCGTTGGCGCCCTCGACGATGACCTTCGCCTTCACGCGCGCGGCGTTCTCCGAGGTGATCTGGTTCTCGGTGGCCGCCGGCACCAGCACCTCGCAGTCGAGCTCCAGCAGCTCGGCGTTGCTGATCGTGGTGCTGCCGGGGAAGCCCTCGAGGCGGCCGTGGTCGCGCAGGTGGTCGAGCACCTTGGGCATGTCGAGGCCCTTCTCGTCGTGGATCGCGCCGTACATGTCCGAGATGGCGACCACCTTGTGGCCCATCTCGTGCAGGAACAGCGCGCCGAGGCCGCCGACGTTGCCCGAGCCCTGCACCACGATGCGGCAGCCGCGGTCGGGCATGCCGAGGTGCTTGAGCGACTCGCGCACGGTGAAGGCCACGCCGAGGCCGGTCGCCTCGCGGCGCCCCTGGCTGCCGCCGAGGCCGATCGGCTTGCCGGTCACGATGGCCGTCTGGGTCGAGCGGCGGTGCATGGAGTAGGTGTCCATGAACCAGGCCATGACCTGCTCGTTGGTGTTCATGTCGGGCGCCGGCACGTCGCGCTCGGGACCGATCAGGTCGAGCAGGTTCGAGGTGTAGCGGCGGGTCATCCGCTCCAGCTCGCGCTGCGACATGCGCCGCGGATCGCAGATGATGCCGCCCTTGCCGCCGCCGAAGGGGACGTCGACCACCGCGCACTTCCAGCTCATCCAGGCGGCCAGCGCGCGCACCTCGTCGAGCGAGACGTCCGGCGCGTAGCGGATGCCGCCCTTGGCCGGGCCGCGCGCGATCGAGTGCTGGACCCGGTAGCCGGTGAACACCCGCAGCGAGCCGTCGTCCATCGAGACCGGCACCGCGGTGGTGATCTCCTGGGCCGGGGTGGACAGGATCTTGGCGGTCCCGGGATCGAGCCCCAGCAGCTGCGCGGCGAGGTCGAAGCGCCGCTGCATCTGGACGAACGGGTTGGACTCCTGCCCGGCAGGAGAGTGGGTGACGGGTTCCGCCATGAGGACTCCCAGGGTACTCCAAGGGGGAAGAGGGGAGCGGAGGGGGGACAAGGTTATCCGCGTGGGGCCGGCGCGCGCGCGCCGGCCGCGCATTTTCCCCCTCCGGCGGTTGTCTCGACCGCGCCCGAATCCGAGGATGAGCGCATGGACGCGCCGCGCGCCGCCCGACGCTACCGCCCGCGCCAGCTCCCGATCGTCGAGCTGGATCACGGGCGCGTGCTGGCGGCCGAGCCCTACCAGGAGGTGCTGCGCGAGCTCGGCCTCGACACGGTGGCCGGCGCGGTGGCCTTCGACGGGGGCGAGGTCGTCCGGGTGGCCGGGCCGCGGGTGACGCGCCGCATCGAGACCCCCGCCGGCGCGCTCTACCTGAAGTCCTACGCGCGCGCCGACCTGCGCCACCGCTGGCTGGGCTGGCTGCTGCCGAGCCGCAGCCCCGGCCACCGCGAGTGGGACAACCTGCGCCTGCTGCGGCGCGCCTGGTTCGACGTCCCGGAGATGGTGGCGGTGGGCGATGCGCCGATCGGCCCCGGCCGCCCCTGCGAGAGCTTCCTCGTCCTGCGCGAGATCCCCGGGCGCCGCCTCGACCACCTGCTCGCGGACGGCTGGGGCGCCTTCCCCGGCCTCACCGCGGCGCAGGCCCGCGACCGCGTGGTGCGCGACGTGGCCGGCCTCGTCCGCCGCCTGCACAGCAGCGGCTTCTACCACCGCGACCTCTACCTGGCCCACTTCGTCGTCACCGAGGACGAGCGCTGGGGCCGGCCCTACCTGATCGACCTGCAGCGCGTCGAGCAGCGGTTCCCGCCGCGGCGGCGCTGGCTGGTCAAGGACCTGGCCGCGATGGCCCACTCCGCGCCCGCCACGGTGACGCGCGCCGACCGCCTGCGTTTCCTGCTCCAGTACCTGTGCAAGTCGCGCGTCGACCCGCTGGTGCGCCAGTGGGCGCGCGAGGTGACGGAGAAGGAGGCGCGCATCGCCGCGCACGAGCCGAAGTTCCCCTGAGCATGAGCGCGGCGTCCCCGCAGCCGATCCACAAGAGCCTCGACCTCCTCGACCTGCGCCGGGAACCGGTGCGCTCGCAGGCGGCGCGCCTGCGGCGCTTCGTGCGCCGGATGTTCCTCCGCGGGCAGGCGGTGGCGGTCAACGGCATCCCGCACGGCCGCTTCTACGTGCGCGGTCCGAAGATGTGGGAGTACGCCTGCGGCCTGGCCCACGCGCGCGCCGAGGAGGCGCGGGACGTCCTCGACTTCGGCGGCGGCGCCACCCTGCCGGCCTACTACTTGGCCGCGCGCGGCGCCCGCGTCCGGGTCCACGACATCGACGCCGACCTGGTCGAGCGCAGCCAGCGCGCGGCGCGCCGCTTCGGCTGGAAGCTCGAGGCCAGCACCGTCGACCTGACCACCGCGGAGCTGCCGCCGGACTGCTCGCTCGACCTGGTCACCAGCTTCTGCGTGATCGAGCACATGCCGCACGACGCCCACCGCGCCGCGCTGCGCCGCCTGGCCGCCGCGCTGCGCCCGGGCGGCCGCATGGTCTTCAGCTTCGAGCTCGGGCGCGACGCGCCGGGCGAGGGCGCGCTGCGCGACACCGCGGCCGTGCACGAGCTGGTCGACCACCTCGGGCTCGCCTGGGTGGGGGAGCCGGGCTTCCACGACGACGGCGCGCGCCACCTGCTCGACCTGCGCCACCCCGACCGCCGCTTCACCTTCGGCATGGTGTGCCTGGAGAAGCCGCGGTGAGCCGCGCGCACCTGCACGAGGTCGCGCCGCGGGACGGGCTGCAGAACGAGAAGGCGGTGCTGCCCACCGCCGACAAGCTGGCCCTGATCGAGCGGCTCGCTGCCGCGCGGCCGGACACCATCGAGGCCACGAGCTTCGTCCGCCCCGACCTCCTGCCGCCGCTGGCCGACGCCGAGGCGGTCTGCGCCGGTCTGCGCGGCGCCGCCTGGCGCGACCGGGTGGCGCTCTACGGCCTGGTGGCCAACGCGCGCGGCATGGAGCGCTTCCTCGCCTCCGGCCTCGACGGCGTGACCCTGCTCGTCTCCTCGACCGAGGGCCACAGCCGGGCGAACGTCGGCATGTCGGTGGCCGGGGCGCTCGAGGAGAACCTCGCCCTGGCGCGGGCAGCGCGCGCCGCCGGGCACCCCGTGCGCGCCTACGTCTCCATGGCCTTCGGCTGCCCCTTCGACGGCCCGCCGCCCGTGGCGTGGGTGATGGAGCTGGTCGACGCCTGGGCCGGGGCCGGTCCCGAAGTGCTGGTCCTGGCGGACACCCTCGGCACCGGCTCCGTGGCGCAGGTCGAGGAGCTGGTCGGCGGCGCCCTCGAGCGGGTCGACGGCGAGCACCTCGGCGTCCACCTGCACGACACCTTCGGTCACGCGGCCGAGAACGCGCGCCGCGCCTGGCAGCTCGGGGTGCGCCACTTCGACGCCGCCGCCGGCGGGGCGGGCGGCTGCCCCTTCGCGCCCGGAGCCAAGGGCAACCTCGACATGGCCGCCCTGGCCGCCGCGCTGCGCGAGGAAGGGGCCGAGTTCCCGCTCGACGGCGGCGCCCTCGGCGAGGCGACCCGTTACCTTGGAGAATCCCTGGCGCGCGCCCGGACCTCGGCGTGACGCCGCGACAGCGATGACCGACCAAGACCTCGTCCTCCTCGAGCGCCGCGGCCGCACGGCTTGGCTCACCCTGAACCGGCCGGAGGCGCGCAACGCCCTCTCCCTGCCCACGCTGCTGCGCCTGCGCGGCCTGCTCGCCGAGCTGCGCGAGGATCCCGAGACCTGGGTGGTGGCGATCACCGGGGCGGGCGACCGCGCCTTCTGCGCCGGCGCTGACCTCAAGGAGCGGCGCACGCTGAGCGAGGAGCAGGTGCGGGAGTTCGTGCGGCAGATCCGCGGCACGATGGACGACGTCGCCGCCCTGCCGCAGCCGACCGTGGCGGTGATGAACGGCCACGCCTTCGGCGGCGGCTGCGAGATGGCGCTGGCCTGCGACCTGCGCGTGCTCGACGGCGCGGCGAGCATCGGCCTGACCGAGACCAGCCTGGCGATCATCCCCGGGGCCGGCGGCTGCGTGCGCCTGCCGCGCCTCGTCGGCGCAGCCAAGGCGAAGGAGCTCATCCTGCTCGCCCAGCGGCTCGACGCCGCCGAGGCCGCGCGCGTCGGCCTGGTCCACCTCGCCGCCGAGGCGGGCGGGGCGCGCCGCGCGGGGGAGGAGATGGTCGAGGCCCTGCTGCGCAACGGGCCGCTGGCCCTGCGCGCCGCCAAGGCGGCCATCGACGGCAGCCTCGACCTGACCGAGGAGGAGGGGCTCGAGCACGAGTCGGCCTGCTACCAGCGCATCCTGCCGACCCGCGACCGCCTCGAGGCCCTGGCCGCCTTCGCCGAGAAGCGGCCGCCCGCCTTCGAGGGCCGCTGAGCCGGCCCGCGCTTCCCCGGCCCCGTAGAATCGGAGTCCCATGACCGCGCCTCCCGAGTCGCGCCCGTCCGCGGGCCTCTCCGCCGCCGCCGCCGCCGTCCTCGCCGCCACCGTGGCGGTGTCCGTCTCGGCGCCCTCCCTGGCGCGGCCGCTGCTGCCGGCCCTGGCCCTGCTCGTCCTCGCCCCGGCCCTGCTCGGCCTGGTCTTCGGCGGCCTGTTCGGCCTCGTCCTGCGCGGGCGCCACGCGGTGGCCGCCGCCCTCGGCGCGCTGCTCGCGGCCGCCCCGTGGCTCGGCGTGGCCGCCGCGCCGATCGCCCGGCTGCCCCTGATGGGCTGGGTCGGGGCCCTGCTGGCCGTCCTCCTGGGCGTCTGGCTGAGCGCGGCGGGCCGCCGCCGCGCGGTGGCCGTGGTGCTCGGGGTCCTGGTCGTGGCCGCCCGGCCGGCGCCGCCGGTCGAGCCCGACGCCTCCGCCGTGCAGCCCGTCGTCGTCGTCGGCATCGACGCCGGTACCTGGCCGCAGATCGACCCGATGATCGCCGCCGGCGAGCTGCCGCACCTCGCCGCGCTGCGAGAGGAGGGGGCCTCCGGCACCCTGAAGTCGGAGGAGCCCAGCCTGTCGCCGCGCGTGTGGACGATCATGGCCACCGGCCAGCCGACCGAGGTCAACGGCGTGATCGACTTCAACTCCGACCGGCAGAACCTCAAGGTCGGCCGCTTCTGGGACGCCGCCGTCGAGGCCGGCAGCGGCGTCGGCCTGATGGAGTGGCACATCACCTGGCCGCCGGACGACTACCCCGGCTTCGGCGTGCCCGGCTGGCTCGCCCGCGGTTACGAGACCCTGCCCGCCGAGGCCTCCTTCCTCAAGCGCCTCGAGGCGAGCGGGAAGGCGCGCACGCCGCTGCTGAGCGGCCGCATGCTCGGCGACGGGCTCAGCGCGATGGCCATCTCTGCCGCCGACAGCGCCTGGCTGAACCTGCACGCGATGGGCGAGATCCTGCTGCGCGGCCTCGGCGAGGAGGACCGCTACTGGCGGATCAAGATGGTCCAGGCCCGGCTGCAGACCGACCTGTGGTTCGAGCTCATGCTGCGCGAGGCGCCGGGCTGCTCGGCGCTGATCCTGTACCCGGTCGACTCCCTCGGGCACAACTACTGGAAGTACCACGAGCCCGAGGCCTTCGGTGAGGAGGCCTTCGAGGGCGTCAGCCCCGAGCTGCGCGCCGAGCGCGCCGAGGTCGTGCGCGACGCCTACCGCGAGTCCGACCGGCACCTCGGCCGCGTCCTCGCGCGGCTCGACCTCGACCGGGTCCTCGTCGCGGTGGTCTCCGACCACGGCATGAAGGCCGCGGCCGAGGGCGGCCACCTGACCGGGCGTGTGCGCGCCCAGGCCCTGTTCGAGCTGCTCGGCGTGGCCGAGCGGGTGAACTACTCGGTGGCCGGCAAGCAGCTCAACATCTCCAGCTCGGTGGGGGGCGAGGCCGGGCGCCAGGACCTGCTCGAGGTCCACCGCCTGCTCTCGGAGAGCCACGTCGTGGGCAAGCCCGAGGCGCGGCCCTTCCTGCCTCAGCCCTTCCGCGAGGAGGTCGGCCTGGTCGTGGTCGACTACGCCCCCGGCGTCCTCGACGGCTTCGACACCCCGCTGCTCGTGGCCGGCCAGGAGGTCACCGCCGGCGACCTGTTCCGCACCGAGGACCGCAGCGGCGACCACACCCTGGACGGCATCGTGCTGCTGCGCGGCCCGGGCATCCTCCCCGGCGCGCGCATCGGCGAGGGCGGGGACGAGGTGGCGGACCTCTACGACGTCGCCCCGACCCTGCTCCACGCGATGGGGCTGCCGGTGCCCGCGGACCTGCCCGGCCGCGTGCTCACCGAGGCCTTCGATCCGGCCGCCCTCGCGGCGCGCCCGGTGCGCACGGTGCCCGGCGGCCTCCCCGAGCCGCCCGAGCCGCGCATGCCGAGCGACCCGATGGCCGCCGAGGCGGCGGACCAGAACCTGCAGGACCTGGGCTACGTCGACTCGGACGACGAGTAGTCCGCGCGGCTCCGCTCAGAGGCGGAGCTTGCGGTACTTGCCGGCCTTCGACTCCGGCCCGAGGCCCCCGGCCTCGCGCCGCTCCTCGAGCCACTCCGCGTACTCGGTGTAGTTGCCGTAGAAGAACTGCACCTCGCCGCCGCCCTCGAAGGCCAGGATGTGGGTGCAGATCCGGTCGAGGAAGTAGCGGTCGTGGCTGACCACGAAGAGGCAGCCGGCGTAGTGCTCGATGGCTTCCTCGAGGACCCGCGTGGTCGGCAGGTCGAGGTCGTTGGTCGGCTCGTCGAGGATGATCAGGTTGCCGCCGACGCGCAGCATCTTGGCCAGCTGCACGCGGTTGCGCTGCCCGCCCGACAGGTTGCCGACCAGCTTCTCCTGGTCGGCGCCCTTGAAGTTGAAGCGCGAGACGTAGGCGCGGGACTGGATCTCGCCGCCGCCGAAGGGCAGGAACTCCGAGCCGCCGGAGATCTCCTCGAACACCGTGTTCTGGTCGCTGAGCTCGGCGCGGCGCTGGTCGACGAAGCAGATCTCGACCGTGGAGCCGCGCTCGATGCTGCCGGAGTCCGGCTCCTCCAGCTCGGCGATCATCTTCATCAGCGTGGTCTTGCCGGCGCCGTTGGGGCCGATCACGCCGACGATGGCGCCGGGGGGCAGCTCGAGGTCGAGGTCGCGGAACAGCACCTGCTCGCCGTAGGCCTTCGACACCTTGTCGAGGATCAGCACCTTGTTGCCCAGGCGCGGCCCGGCCGGGATGACCAGGTCGATGGTGTCGGGGCGCAGGGACTCCTGCTCCTCGCACAGCTGCTCGTAGCGCTGCAGGCGGGCCTTGTTCTTCTTGCCGCGCGCGCTCGGGTTCTGCCGCACCCACTCGAGCTCGCGGTGCAGGCGCTTGCGGCGCTTCTCCTGCTGCCGCTCGCTCATGTCGAGCTCCTTCTCCTTGATCTCGAGGTAGGCCGAGTAGTTGCCCTTGTAGGGGGTCGCCACGCCGCGCTCGATCTCGAGCATCCAGTCGACCACGTTGTCGAGGAAGTAGCGGTCGTGGGTGATCACGATCACCAGGCCCTGGTAGCGCGCGAGGTGGTGCTCCAGCCAGGCCGTGGTGTTGGCGTCGAGGTGGTTGGTCGGCTCGTCGAGCAGCAGGATGTCGGGCGACTCGATCAGCGTCTTGCACAGCGCCACGCGCCGCGCCTCCCCGCCGGACAGCACGCCGCACTTGCGCTCGCGCGGCGGCAGGTCGAGCGCGTCGGCGGCCACCTCGAGCAGGCGGTCGACCTGCCACATGTCGTGCGCGTCGATCTCGCCCTGCAGGCGCTCGAACTCGTCCGACAGCTTCATCAGCTCCTCGTCGTCGGTCACCTCGCCCATCAGCCCGCACACCTCGTTGTAGCGGTCGAGGATGGCGTGGACGTGGGCGACGGCCTCGTCGAGCACCTCCTTGACCGTCTTGTCCGGGTCGAGGTGCGGCTCCTGCGGCACGTAGCCGAGGCTCTTGCCGCCGAGCTGGATGCGGTGGCCCTCGAACTCCTGGTCGGCGCCGGCGAGGATGCGCAGCAGTGTCGTCTTGCCGGAGCCGTTCGGCCCGATGACCCCGATCTTGGCCTTGTCGAAGAAGGCCAGCGTGATGTTCTTGAGGACCTGGGTCCGGTCGTAGAACTTGTTCAGGCCGATGACCTGAAGCGCGTATTCCGGAGGGGTTTCGGCCGCCATGAGGACGGAGAGTCTACCACCGGAAGGGCGCGGCGCACCCGCCCGGGGAGCTTCAGTCCCCGCTTTCCTCGTCGGCGTGGAGGGCGGCCTCGGTCTCCTCGACCGCCGCCCGGATCCGCGCCGCCGGCACCAGCGGCCCGCCGCGGCTGCCGGGGCAGAAGTCGAGCACCTCGCGGCGGTAGGTTTCCTCGTCCTCGAGCAGCTCGACCCAGAAGGGCCAGGTGCGGCACTGCACCGGCTTGGCCTCGTGCACCACGCAGCGCTTGCCGTCGAGGAAGACGCAGTGGCCGTCCTGGAAGCGCAGGGTGGGGTAACCGTCCTCGTCGAGCACGGTATACCGCTCCTGGAAGGCCTCCAGCCCGAGGCCGAGGTGCTCCGCGAGGCGCCGCCGCTCCTCCTCGTTGACGTAGACGTACTGGTAACCGCCCCGGCCGTGGCAGCACTCGCCGCACTGGGTGCAGGCGAAGGGCAGGCCGTCCGCCCACCACGGGCGCGGGGAAGGGGAGGCGGCGGTCACGGCGGAGAGCTTATCCTGAGACCATGCCGGAACCCCTCGAGATCGTCGTCGAGCGCGACCAGATCGAACGGCTCGTCGTCGTCGACGGCGACGCCGCAGTGGTCGGCCGGGGGGCGGACTGCGAGGTCCGCATCGAGGACCCGCACGCCTCCCGCCAGCACTGCCGGATCGAGCGGCTGGGCGAGGAGGCCTTCGTCGTCGACCTCGACTCGGCCAACGGCACCTGGGTGGGCGGCGAGCGGGTGCGGCGCCGGCCGCTCGGCGCCGGCGAGGTGATCCGCATCGGCAGCACCCAGCTGCGCGTCTCCGGCGGCATCCAGTCGCGCCTGTCCGCCGTCGAGAGCACCCGGACCCAGGAGCTGAGCCGCGAGAAGCAGATGGTGCAGACCTTCCTGGCCGTGCTGCGCCGGCTGCAGGCGGTCGACCAGGTCGAGCGCGCCGCCGAGCTGCTGATCGACGCCGCCGTCTCGCTGACCCGGGCCGAGCGCGGCTTCGTCTTCCTGGTCGACCAGGGCAAGGTCGGCCTGGCCCTCGGCCGCAACTTCGCCCGCGAGTCGGTCGCCGCACCGGAGCGCAAGCTGTCGCAGACCCTGCTGCGGCGCGCCCTCGACTCCCCCGGCCCGCTGCTGCTCCACGACGCCGCGAGCGACGGCGAGTTCGCCGGGGTGGCGAGCATCTCCGACCTCGGCCTGCGCTCGCTGCTGGCCGTGCCGCTGCGCCATCAGGGCGAGGTGCTGGGCCTGCTGCTGGTCGACCACCGGCTGGCCTCGGGGGCCTTCCGCGAGGAGGAGGTCGAGCTGCTCGGCGGCCTGGCCGGCGCCGCCGCGACCGCGCTGGGGGCGGTGCGCGACCGCGCGCAGGTGGTCAAGCTGCAGCGGCGCAACGCCAACCTCCAGCGCCAGCTGGGCCGCCGCGTGAAGGCCGAGACCGAGGAGCAGCAGCGCCTGCGCACCCTCGACCAGGTGCGCTACGGCGAGGTCGTGGGCTCCTCGCCCGCCATCCAGGAGCTGTTCGGTCGCATGGAGCGGGTCATGGAGGCCAGCGTCCCTGTCCTGGTGACCGGCGAGAGCGGCACCGGCAAGGAGCTGGTGGCCCGCGCCCTCCACTACGGCGGCCCGCGCGCCGCGCGCCCCTTCGTGGTCGAGAACTGCGGCGCGCTGCCCGACACCCTGCTCGAGTCCGAGCTGTTCGGCCACGTGAAGGGCGCCTTCACCGGCGCCACGCGCAACAAGGACGGCCGCTTCGCCGAGGCCGACGGCGGCACCCTCTTCCTCGACGAGGTGGGCGAGATGTCGCCGGCCATGCAGCAGCGCCTGCTCCGCGTCCTCGAGGAGGGCGAGGTGCGCCGCCTCGGCTCCGACGAGGTGGTCAAGGTCGACGTCCGCCTGATCGCGGCGACCAACGTGGACCTGCGCCAGGCGGTCGCCGACGGCAGCTTCCGCGAGGACCTCTACTACCGCCTCAAGGTGGTCACCCTCGAGCTGCCGCCGCTGCGCCGCCGCGCCGGCGACGTGCGGCTGCTGGCCGAGCACTTCCTGGCCCTCGAGGCCGCCGAGCAGGGCCGCGCGCGGCGCGAGCTCGGCGAGGACGCCCTGGCCGCCCTCGAGGCCTGCGCCTGGCCGGGCAACGTGCGCCAGCTGCGCAACGAGATGCGCCGGCTGACCCTCCTCGGCGAGGGTCCCGTCGCGGCGGACGAGCTCTCGGCCGAGGTGCGCGAGTCCGCCGCCTCCGCGCCCGATCCGGCCGACCCGCAGCTCACCCTGACCGAGCGGGTCGAGGCCCTGGAGCTGGCCGCGATCCGCGACGCGCTCTCCGAGGAGAAGGACAACCGCACGCGGGCCGCCGAGCGCCTCGGCATCAACCGCTTCCTGCTCCTGCGCAAGATGGAGAAGTACGGCCTGAAGGAGAAGGGCAAGGCGAAGGGCAAGGGCAAGGGCGCCTCCGAGGACGAGGAGGACTGAGCCGCGGTGGCCGAGCCCGTCCTCCCGCCCGGCCACGAGCTGCTGCGCCGCCTGGGCCACTCGCCGCTGAGCGAGGTCTTCCTGGTGCGGGAGCCGGGCGGCGAGCTGCGCGCCCTGAAGCTGCTGCGCCCCAGCGTCGCCGGCGACCCGCGCATCCTCGAGCGCTGGCGGCGCGAGTCGCAGCTGCTCGGCGAGATCGACCACCCGAACCTCGTCCACAGCCACGGCGAGCTCGAGGTGGACGGCCGCCCCGGTCTGCTGCTCGAGTACGTCGAGGGCGCCAGCCTGCGAGACCGCCTGCAGCAGGGGCCGCTCGAGTGGGAGCAGGCCGCGCGCATCGGCGTGCAGGTCGCCCGCGCGCTCGAGCGGCTGCACCGCCACGGCGCGATCCACCGCGACGTCAAGCCGCACAACGTGCTGCTCCACCCGCGCCGCGGCGCGGTGCTCGCCGACCTCGGCCTGGTGCGGCGGCGCGAGGACCCGACCCTGACCCGCCAGGGCGCCGCCCTCGGCTCGCCGGCCTACATGAGCCCGGAGCAGGCGCGCGACCCCAGCGAGATCGGCCCCGCGGCCGACGTCTACTCGCTCGGCGCCACCCTGCACCACGCGATCAGCGGTAAGCCGCCCTTCCTCGGCTCGGGGGTGGGGGAGGTCATCCACCGCGTGCTCCACCTCGAGCCCGAGCCGCTGCCCGCCGAGACCCCCGAGCCGCTGGCGCGGGTGCTCGCCGCGGCGATGGCCAAGGACCCGGACCGCCGCTACTCGCGCGCCGCCGACCTGCGCGCCGACCTCGCGCGGGTGCTGACCGGTGCCGCGCCGCGCCTGCTCACCGCCCACCGCCTGCGCGCGCGGCGCCGCTGGGCGGGCGGTGTGGCCGCCGTCGTGGTGCTCGGCGCCGTCGGCCGGCTGTTCCTCGGCTGGCTCCCCGA
Source organism: uncultured Planctomycetales bacterium (assembly GCA_964342475.1). Taxonomy (GTDB): domain Bacteria; phylum Planctomycetota; class UBA1135; order UBA1135; family UBA1135; genus J029. The sequence continues at coordinate 365,705 of CAYFGE010000001.1, read as the reverse complement.
GGGCCCCGGCCCGCGGCCGGCCGAGGAGGCGTCGGCCCGCGCCCCCGAGCCGGAGCGCCCCGAGACCGCTCCCGGCGGCCCTGCCCCGCCGACCGACCCGCCCGCGGGCCCGCGCGGGGTCCTGCGGCACCGCCAGTGGGTGCTGCCGCTCGAGGGCCCTTGGCGCACGGCGCTGGCCACCGGCAACCTGCGCCGGGCGCTCGAGGAGGTCGACCTGCTCGCCGCCCTCCCGCTGCCTCCCGAGGCGGACGAGGTCTTCGCCGCCGAGCACGAGCGGCACCTGCGGCGCGCCGAGTCGGAGGTGCTGCGCCGCGGCGAGGAGGTCGCGGTCGAGGCCGAGGCGCTGCTCGAGGAGGCCGAGCGCGAGGCGCGGCGCGCCCTCTCCACCGATCCCTTCCACGACCTGCGCGCCTGGGAGGAGATGGTCGAGCGGGCCTGGCGCGACCGCGGCCTGCGCGTCGCCGAGCTCCCGCTGCGCCTCGGCGGCTCCTCGCCGCGCGCGCGCCTGCGGCAGACGGTCGACCGGCTGCGCGACCTCCAGGCCCACGCGCTGAACGACCGCGCCGCGCGCGCCGTGCCCCCGCGCCGCGAGGAGGTCCGCAGGCTGCTGCGCGCCGGCGAACTCGAGAAGGCGCTGGTGAACTGGGGGGCCGTGGACCGCGGCCTGCTCGGCTGGTCGCGCGAGGGGCGCTTCGAGGACGCGCGCCTCGCCGCTCTGGCCGGCCTCGACGCGGACGCGCTCTACCGCGCGCCGCTCGGGAGGCTGCGGAGCCGGGTGGCGGCCGGGCCGTCGGAGCAGGACTGGGTCCTGGCCCACGTCGCCTGGTGCCGCGGCGAGCTCGAGACCGCGCTCGAGCTCATGCGCCCGCTCGAGGCCGAGCGCTGGCCGCCGGCGCGCGACCCGGCCTTCTGGATCGACGAGTGGGAGCTGGAGCTGCGCGCCGCCCTGGCCGCCGCGCCGCGCCAGAAGGACGGGGACGGGGGCGTCGACGCGGCGCCGCCGGACCCGCTGGAGGAGCTCGCCGCCCGCTGGCGCGAGCGCCTCGGCGACGCCGAGGTCGTGGTCCGGGCCGGCGGCGTCGAGCTGAGCTGGAGCCAGCCCCGCTGGGGCGCGGCGCGCAGCGACTCGCTGCCGTGGGAGCGCGGCCAGTGGCGCGTCGCCGAGTGGCGCCTGAGCTGGAAACTGGCGGCGGACGCGGCGCCCCCGCGGCTGGTGGGCTGGCTCGGCCAGGTCGAGCTGCTCCACCCGAGCCCGTCGAGCGCGCCGGTGCTGCGGGTCGGCGAGGAGGAGCGCCGCGGCCTGGGCTTCCAGCCCGGCACCCCGCAGACCCTGGAGATGCGCGACGGGGAGGTCAGTCTGGACGGCATCCCGGTCGGCCGCGTCGAGGCGCTGCGCGGCAACCGGCTGGTGATCCGCTCGCAGGCCGACCCCTCGCTCACGCTGGAGCGGGTCTGGCTGCGCGTGGTGCCGGACTAGGCCGCCAGCCGCCGCGGCAGCCGGCGCAGGAACAGCGCGGCCAGGGCCAGCTCGGCGCCGAGCACGAGGAAGACCTGGGCGGCGTCGAGGCCGAGCCAGGTCATCGACATCTTGGCCAGGCTGGCGGCGAGGATGAAGACCCAGTCCATCATCTGGCTCGCGCCCTGGATGCGGCCGCGGTCGGCGCCGGCCGGCAGCTGCTGGATCAGCGTCATCAGCGGCACGAGGTACATCCCGGTGAAGAAGTTGGCCGCCAGCATCACGCCGAGCACCCAGGTCGGCTCGCGCGGGCCGAGCCCGACGGCGAGGAAGAGCAGGCCCATCGCGCCGCCCGAGACCACCGACAGGGAGGGGCGGGGACGCCCGCGCGAGAGGCGGCCGGCCAGGTAGCTGCCGGCGCCGAGCGAGACGGTCAGGCTGGCGAGGCCGGCGGTCCACCAGTCCTCCCGCACCTCGAGGAGGGTCGTGCCCATCTCGTTCCAGGCGAACAGGACCACCGCGCCCACGTGGTAGAAGAGGCTGCGGCCGAGCATCGAGCTGCGCAGGCCGGGGCGGCGGGCCGCCAGGCGCCAGCCGTCGCGCAGGCGCAGCAGGGGGTCGAGGCGCAGCGGGCGCGCGGGGTCGGCCGCGGGCACCGGCTCGATGCCGCGCGCGATCCAGGCGCCGACGGCGGCGACGGCGGCGAACAGCAGGCCGGCCAGCCACAGCCGGTCGCGGCCCAGGCCGCTTAGCAGGAAGCCGCTGCCGCCGATGCCGAGCAGGATGCCGCCCACCACCCAGGCGTTGAAGCTGCCGTTGGCGCGCGAGAGCTCGGGGGTCGGGACCAGCTCGGGGATCAGGCCGTACTTGGCCGGGCCGAGGAAGGCGCTCTGCGCGCCCATCAGGAACAGGGCCAGCACGCCGAGCTCGAGCGAGCCGATGCCCAGGGCGAGCGCGGCCAGCAGCATCACCCCGACCTCGGCCAGCTTGGTGGCGACGACCACGCGCGGCTTGGAGCAGCGGTCGGCCAGGTCGCCGGCGAAGACCGCGAACAGCAGGAAGGGCAGGGCGAAGACCAGGCCGGCGCCGGCCTGCGCGTCCTGCCCGAGCATCGCCGAACCCTGGGTCAGCGCCAGCAGCAGCACGATCTGCTTGAAGGCGTTGTCGTTGACGACGGTCAGGAACTGCGTCGCCACCAACCGGCGGAAGGAGGCGCCGAGCCGGGGCGGGCCGCTCACGCCTTCCCGCCGGGGCCGGGGACGTCCAGCCCGTCGAGGCCGCCGCGGGCGCGCGCGACCTGGCCGGCGTCGAGCCAGCCGGCGCGCTCGAGGTCGGCCTCGAGAGTGGCGCGCGGGACGCCGAGCCGCAGGCAGATGCGGGCGTGCGACTCCCACTGCTTCCAGCAGGCGTCGCTGGCCAGGAGCAGCGCCGCGAGGCGCTCGCGCTCGACCAGCGGCAGGACCTCGCGCTGCATCACCCGGCCGTAGGCGTGGTCGAGCACCCAGGCCGAGAAGACCGGGTCGAGGCGCCGCAGGTGGGGGAGCACGCGCTCGGCGTCCGGGCCGTAGAGCTCGCGGAACAGGGCTTCGCCGCGCAGGCCGCAGGTCCCGCCCGCGTCCGCCGCGGCGGGGGCGGCCTCGTCCGGGTCGGCCGCGGGCAGCAGGTCGGCGACGACGCCGAGCGCGTGGACCACGCGCGGGAAGCCACGGAACAGGTGGATCTGCCGCAGCAGCTCGCGCACGGCCTCGGCGCCGTCCTCGCGCAGCAGCCCGGCGGCGGCGGCGCGGATCGCCCCGTCGTCGCGGCGGTCCACCGCGGCGGCCAGCGCGACCAGGCGGGCGAAGCGGTCCATCAGTGCTCGGTGGCGCCGTCCGGGGCGAGGAAGGGCACGCGGGCCTGGGTGCGGCCGCCGACCTCGACCAGCGGTTTCCACCCGGGCGGGACGAACACCACCACGGTGGACCCGAGCTCGAAGCAGCCGATCTCCTCGCCCGCCTCGAGGCGCACCGGCGGGTCGTAGCGCCGCAGGCCGCGCGTCATCGGGGCGGCGCCGAGCGAGGGGTCGAAGCGGAAGCGCATGCCGCCGACGTTGAGCGCGGCGACGAACAGCAGGCCGACCCACTCGCCCTCGTCGGTGCGGCCGTGGAGCAGGACGCGCCGGTTGGTCGCCAGCACGCGCATCGAGCGGCGCACCAGGCCGGGGTCGACCGGCTGCAGGCCGCCGGGGCCGCTCCAGGCCGCCTCGACGGTCATCGCGCAGGGCGCGTGGTAACGGTGGTAGTCGCGCGGCGCGAGGTAGATCTGGTAGGCCTCGTAGCCGGCCAGCGCGCGCGGGTCGGCGCCGGGCAGGAGCTCCTCGCCGCCGTAGGGGGTGCCCTTGATCAGCCAGGTGCCCTCGGGGCAGACCGGCGAGCGCGACACGACCAGCCCGTCGGCGGGGGAGAGCCAGTGGTCGCTGTCCGGCAGCGGGCGCCCGGGTGCGGGCAGCGGGCGGGTGAACAGGTCGAGGAAGCTGGCGTAGTCCTCCCATTCCCCGGGCACCTGCTCGCGCTCGATGCCCAGGCGGCGGGCCAGCCGCGGCCACAGCCGCCGGCGCAGGCCGAGGGGCAGCCGCGCCCGCGCCGCCGCGCCGGCGCAGCGGCTGATCAGGCGGCGAGGGACGCCCGGGAGGGTCAGCAGGAAGCGGGGGTCGGGCACCGTTCGGGCACAGCATACGGGCGGCGCGGGGCGCGCTGCCTGCGCGGCTATACTGCCCGCGGTTCTGCCCCCCATGCCTGTCTCGGAAGTCCACGTCCTGGTCCTGGCGGGCGGCGAGTCGACGCGAATCCGCACCGGGTCCCCCAAGGCCCTGCTGGATCTCTGCGGCCGGCCGCTGCTCGAACACGTGCTCGCCGCCGCCGAGCAGGTCCCCGCCGCGTCGCGCACCCTCGTCCTCGGCGGCAGCCACCGCGAGACCATCGAGGAATGGCTGCGCGGCTCGGCCCACGCCGGCTGGCAGGTCGCGGTCCAGGCCGAACCCCGCGGCACGGCCGACGCGGTCGCCTCGGCCTTCCCGCTGCTGCCGGAGGAGGGCCGCGTCCTGGTGCTGTGCGGCGACACCCCGCTGCTGCAGCCCGACACCCTGAACTTCCTGGTCGAGCAGCCCGGCGGCGCCCTGCTGACCGCCGAGGTGGACGACCCGACCGGCTACGGCCGCGTCGTCCTGGACGAGGAAGGCGGCCTGGCCGGCATCGTCGAGCAGGCCGACTGCGACGAGGAGCAGGCCGAGGTCCGACTGGTCAACGCCGGGGTCTACGTCCTCGACCTGGCCCGCCTGCGCGCCGCCGCCGCCGCCCTTGGCACCGACAACGCCCAGGGCGAGTTCTACCTGACCGACGCCGCGGTGGCCGTCCTGGCCGAGACCGAGGGCGTGGTCGCCCAGATCGGGGACGCCGACGAGATCCTCGGGGTGAACACCCTGGCCGACCTGGCCGAGGCCGGCGCGGTGATGCGCACCGCCATCCTCGAGCGTCACCTGGCCAACGGGGTGATCTTCGACGACCCGGGGACCGCCTACGTCGAGGACGGCGTGGAGATCGGCCCCGGCGCCCGGGTCATGCCCTTCTGCGTCCTGCGCCGCGGCGTCCGCGTCGGCGCCGGCTGCCAGGTCGGCCCCTTCGCCCACCTGCGCCCGGGGACGGTGCTGCAGGACGGCGCCGAGGTCGGCAACTTCGTCGAGACCAAGAACGCCGAGCTGGGGGAGCGGGCCAAGGCCAAGCACCTGAGCTACCTCGGCGACACGGTGGTCGGTGCCCGCGCCAACATCGGCTGCGGCACGATCACCGCCAACTACGACGGCAAGCACAAGCACCGCACCGAGATCGGCGCGCGGGCCTTCGTCGGCTCGGGCACGATCCTGGTCGCCCCGGTGCGGGTCGGCGCGGGCGCCATGACCGCCGCCGGCGCCGTCGTCCTGCGCGGCCGCGACGTCCCCGAGGGGGGCGTGGTGGCCGGCGTCCCCGCACGCCCCCTCGAGAAGCCTTCCTCCCCCGATGCCTGACCTCGACCACGGCCGCATCAAGGTCCTCTCCGGCAGCGCCCACCCCGAGCTGGCGCGCGAGATCTGCGCCTGCCTCGACCTGCCGCTCACCTCGGCCCACGTCGGGCGCTTCCCCGACGGCGAGATCGACATCAAGATCAACGAGGACATCCGCGGCGCGGACGTCTTCCTGGTCCAGTCGACCTGCCCGCCGGTCAACGAGTCGATCATGGAGCTCATGCTCATGATGGACTGCCTGAGGCGGGCCTCGGCCAACCGGATCACGGCGGTCATCCCGTACTTCGGCTACGCCCGCAAGGACCGCAAGGACGAGGGCCGGGTGCCGATCTCGGCCAAGGTGGTGGCCAACATGCTGACCGCGGTGGGGGCCAGCCGGGTGCTGACCATCGACCTCCACGCCCAGCAGATCCAGGGCTTCTTCGACATCCCGGTGGACCACCTGTGGGCCCGGGTCACCCTGCAGGACGCCATCCTGGGCGACCTCGACCCCTCCCGGCTGGTGGTCTGCAGCCCGGACGTGGGCGGGGTCAAGCTGGCCCGGGCCTGGGCCAAGGCCCTGGGGGTCAACCTGGCCATCGTGGACAAGCGTCGGACCTCCGGCGACTCGGTCATGATGGAGAACGTGATCGGCCAGGTGGACGGCAAGGACGTCCTGGTGACCGACGACATGATCTCGACCGCCGGGACGATCACCGAGGCGGCCCGGATCCTCAAGGACCAGGGGGCCGAGCGGGTCTTCATCGCCGCCACCCACGCCGTGCTGTGCGGACCCGCACGGGAACGGCTGGACAATTCTCCGGTGGAAGCAATTTACGTTTCCAATACAATACCCCTTCGCGGTGAGCGGCCCGAACGCCTGAAAGTCGTTTCGGTCGCCCCGCTGCTGGCCCGCGCGATCACCCGGATCCACCGGGAGGAGTCGGTCAGCGCCCTGTTCGACGACTGATTTCCCCGCCCGGGCCGGACGCCCGGCCTGTTCAAGATGACCACGCTCCACGCCGAACCCCGCTCGTCCCACGGGACCCGCGCCTCCTTCAACCTGCGCCGCGACGGCCGCCTGCCCGCCGTCGTCTACGGCGAGGGGGGCGAGACCGTCGCCGTCTCCGTCGACGCCCATGCCTTCGAGGCCGTCCTCCGTCACCACGAGCGCGTGGTCGACCTGGAGCTGGACGGCAAGGCCCAGCAGGTGCTGATCCACGAGGTCCACTGGGACCACATGGGCGACACCCTGATGCACATCGACTTCAAGCGCGCCTCGCGCGGCACCAAGGTCGAGGTCGAGGTGGCCCTGGAGTTCGTCGGTCACGCCAAGGGCGCGGCCAAGGGCGAGTTCGTCAAGAACGTCCAGGAGGTCGCCGTGAGCTGCACCCCGCGCTCGATCCCGGAGAAGCTGGCGGTCCACATCAGCGACCTGGACGTCGGCGACACCATCCACGCCAGCGACCTCGAGATGCCGGAGGGCGTCGAGCTGCTGACCGAGCCCTCCACCGTGATCTGCGGCATCCACGCCCGCAGCGAGGAGGAGGAGACCGAGGGCGAGGAGGGCGCCGAGGGCGCCGAGCCCGAGGTCATCGGCAAGGGCAAGTCCTCCGACGAGGAGCCCGAAGGGGACGCATAGCCGGCTTTCCGCCGCGCGGCTATGATTCCCGGCCCCGTTCCGGCCGACCCCGCCGCCGGGGAGCCGCCGGAACCGGCGACCCGCTTGGTCGTCGGCCTCGGCAATCCGGGCCCGGAGTACGACGGCACCCGCCACAACGTCGGCTTCGACGCCCTCGATCTTTTGGCCTCCCGCCTCGGCGCCGAGCCCTCGGTGCTCAAGGTGGCGGGCCAGCGCGTCGGGCGGCTCCACCGCTCGCCCGACGGCCGCTACGCCCTGCTCTGGCCGCTCACCTACATGAACCTGAGCGGCGGCGCGGTGGCCCGCGCCCTCGAACGCGTCGGGGGTGCGCCGGACTCGCTCTTTGTCCTCACGGACGACTTCCACCTGGCCCTCGGCGCCCTGCGCATCCGCCCCGGCGGCAGCGCGGGCGGCCACAACGGCCTCCGCTCGATCGAGAAGGTGCTCGGCACCCAGGCCTATCCGCGCCTGCGCATCGGGGTGGGGGAGCCGGGCCACGACTCGGTGGACTTCGTCCTCAGCCGGTTCAAGCGCGGCGAACAGAAGGTCGTCGAGGAGACCCTCGAGACCGCTTCCTTCGCTGCCGAGGACTGGATCCGCGGCCTCTCCGTCGAGGAGATCGCCGCCCGTTACAACCGCCGCTCGCCCTAGGCGGAGCCACCCGGCTGAAACCGGTTTGACCGGAAAGGCACGACATGACCCAAGACAACCACACCTACCAAGCGATGTTCCTCCTGGACAACCAGGAGGTGCGCCAGAACGGCTTCAACGCCGTGCGCGAGCGCGTCAAGACGACGCTCGAGAAGCACGGCCTCTCCGCCAAGGTCCTGCGCCTGTGGGGCGAGCGGAAGCTCGCCTACGCGATCGGCCAGCGCCGCCGCGCCACCTACCTCCTCGGCTGGATCGAGGGCTCGGGCGAGGCGGTCAACCAGGCCAAGGCCGACTTCTACCTGGTCGGTCCGGTCTTCCGCTGCACCTTCCTGCGCGAGGACACGATCCCGGATGAGGAGCTCGCCTTCGGCATCGAGGAGATCGAGGACTCGGCCGTGGTCATCCCGGACGACGTCGAGGAGATCGTGGAGGAGCCCGCCTCCGACGACTCGGACGATGACTCCTCGGACGACGACTCCGGCGATTCCGACGACGACAGCGACGACAGCGACGACAGCGACGACGAGGAGGACGAGTGATGATGAACCGCTTCGAACAGCGCAAGCCGATGCCGAAGATCGATCACTTCGACTTCAAGGACGTCGAGACCCTGCAGCGCTTCCTGTCGCCGCAGGGGCGCATCCACAGCCGCAAGCGCACCGGGCTCAACGCCCGCAAGCAGCGGGAACTGAAGATGGCGATCAAGACCGCCCGCTTCCTGGCCCTCATCCCCTACGACAACCGATGAAGACGCGCGTCATCCTGCGAGAGGACATCGCCTCCCTCGGCCACGTCGGGGACGCGGTGGAGGTCTCCACGGGCTTCGCCCGCAACTACCTCCTGCCGCTCGGCAAGGCCTACCCCTACAACGCCGACGCCCTGCAGCGGGTCGAGAAGGACCGCAAGCTGGCCGAGGAGCGCCGCATGGCGGAGCGCAAGGCGCACGAGGCCGTGGCCGCGCGTCTGGCCGAGGTCCAGCTCACCTTCGAGGAGAAGGTCTCCGAAGAGGGGCACCTCTACGGTTCGGTCAGCGCGCACCGCATCGCGGAGTCGCTCTCCGGCATGGGGCTGCCCGTCGAGGACCGCCAGGTCCGCCTCGCCGAGCCGCTGCGCGAGGTGGGCGAGTTCGAGGTGGTGGTCCACGTCCACGGCGACGTGGAGGCCCCGATCAAGGTCTGGGTGGTCGCTGCCGCCAGCGAGACGCCCGCCGAGGGCTGATTCCACAGCCTTTCCACCAGCGGGAGCGCTCCTCCGTGAGGGGCGCTCCCGCTCCTGCTCCCGCCGCTGCGGAATTCGCCTGCGCGGCGCTATCCTGACCCGTTGGAAGCCCCATGGAAGTCCAGCAGCAGCAGAAGACGCGGCCCTTCGATCTCGAGGCCGAGAAGTGCGTGCTGGGGAGCATTCTGCGCGATCCGCGCTGCGCCACCGAGGTGTCGGCGAAGCTGGACCGCGAGGACTTCTACCTGCCGCGGCACCGCGCGCTGTTCGCGCTGTTCGAGCGGCTCGAGGCCGCGCGCCCCGGCGCCTGCGACCCGGTCACGGTCGGCCACGAGATCGACCGCGTCAGCGGGGCGGAGGAGACCGGCGGCCGCGCCTACCTCGAGGAACTGATGCTCTCGGTGCCCTCGCTGGCCTTCCTCGAGAACCACATCGACATCGTCCGCGACCTGTCGATCCGGCGCAACCTGCTCGAGGCGGCCGAGCGCATCCAGCGCGACGTCTACGAGGGCAGCGAGGACGTCCGCGCCCTGCTCGACTCGGCCGAGCAGGAGGTCTTCGGGGTCGGCGACCGGCTGGTCGAGGGCCAGCTGTTCTCGACCAAGGACCTGGTCCACAAGAGCCTCGAGCGCATCCTCAACGCCGACGGCGCGCCGGCCGGCCTGCAGACCGGCTACATCGACCTCGACGAGCGCCAGGGCTTCCGCCCGGGCGACCTCGTGGTGCTCGCCGCGCGCCCCTCGATGGGCAAGACCGCCTTCGCGCTGAACATCGTCGAGCGCGTGGCCCTCGACTACCAGCAGCCGGTGCTGCTGTTCTCGCTCGAGATGCCGGCCGACCAGATCGTGATGCGGATGCTGTCCTCGCACGCCAAGGTGCGCCACGACGCGCTGCGCACCGGCAAGCTGGACCAGACCGATCGCAAGCGCATCGTGTTCTCCGGCGACTCCTTCGAGCGCGCGCCGATCTACATCGACGACAGCTCGCAGCCGACGCTGGCCGAGATCCGCGCCAAGGCGCGCCGCCTCAAGCGCGAGGGCGGCCTGTCGCTGATCGTCATCGACTACCTCCAGCTGCTCACCGTGCCGCGCGCCGAGAGCCGCCAGGTGGAGATCTCGATCATCTCGCGGGCCCTCAAGGCGCTGGCCCGCGACCTCAAGCTCCCGGTGCTGGCCCTGGCCCAGCTCAACCGGAAGGCCGAGGACCGCTCCGACCACCGGCCGATGCTCTCCGACCTGCGCGAGTCGGGCGCGATCGAGCAGGACGCCGACCTGGTCATGATGCTCTACCGCGAGGAGTACTACCAGAAGGACTCCGAGCGCGCCGGCATCGCCGACGTCATCGTGGCGAAGAACCGCAACGGCCCGACGGGCGACGTGCAGCTCCGCTTCACCAAGGAGCTGATGCGCTTCGAGAACTTCGTCCGCGACTCCGGCCTCTGACCCCTCCCCGCATGCTCCCGCGAATCCTCTTCCTCCTCCTGGCCCTCGGTCCAGCCGCCGCCGTCCACGCCGCCGCCCCGCAGGAGGCGGCCCCGCAGCAGCAGCTGGTGGTGGAGCAGATCGAGATCCAGGGCGCGCCCGGGCGCGAGGCGGAGATCCTCGCCGCCCTGCGCACGAAGGTCGGCAAGCCCTTCTCGCCCAACGGCCTGCAGCGCGACTGGGAGTTCCTGTGGAGCCCGATGCGCATCCGCCTGCTCGAGTACGAGCTGTACCAGCTGCCGAGCGGCGGGGCGCGGCTGGTGCTCAAGGTCGAGCCGGTGGCCGCCTTCCGGCGCGTGGTCTTCCTCGGGGTGGAGGAGTTCGAGCGCGAGGACCTGCTGCTGGCCGCCGGCCTGACCGGCGCGCAGGCGGTCGACCCGGCCCGCATCCCGGCCATCCTCGGCGACGTCGAAGCCCACTACCGCCGCGAGGGCTACCACTTCGCCAGCGCCCGCGCCGAGACCGTGGAAGAGCGCAACGAGGTGCGCATCGTGGTCACCGAGGGGCCGCTGGTGCGCGTCGGCGAGGTCGAGTTCGAGGGCAACGAGGCGCTGCCCTCGCGCACCCTCTTCGGGGTGGGGGCCAGCCTCTCCGGCGAGATCGAGGCCGGCGACGGCTGGTTCATCTTTCCCGGTTCGAAGTACGTCGAGGGCATGGTGCAGCGCGACGTCGTCGCGCTCGAGCAGCTCTACCGCGACTACGGCTACCTCGACGCCCGCGTCGAGCTGGCGCGCGAGGAGTTCTACCGCGACGGCAAGCGCGTGGCGCTGACCTTCGCCGTCGACGAGGGGCCGCTCTACACCGTGCGCAGCGTGCGCGTGGTGGCGGCCGAGGGCGAGCTCGAGTACCCCGAGGCCGAGCTGCTGGCCGAGGTCGGGCTGCAGCCCGGGCAGGCCTACGAGAGGGCGCGCGTCGCCGCCGACGAGGCCGCCCTGCGCAAGTACTACGGGCGCCTGGGTCACCCCGCCGCCGCGCGCGGCTACGCCGGCCAGGGCAGCTTCTTCGCCTTCAACCCGGCCAACGGCGGCGAGCCCCAGCTCACCGTCGACACCGAGGCGCACCAGGTCGACGTGGTCTACCGCATCCGCGAGGGCCGGCGGATGCACGTGCGCGACGTCCTCGTCCTGGGCAACACCCAGACCCAGGACCGCGTGATCCGGCGCGAGATCAGCCTCGAGCCCGGCATGCTGGCCGACGGCGACGAGGCGATGCGCTCGTGGCGCCGCCTGATGGGCAAGGGCTGGTTCCAGGACCCGGAGACCCGCGCGCCCTTCGTCGACTGGAAGTTCCTCGAGACCGACGACCCCGGCATGGTGGACCTGCAGTTCGAGGTCGCCGAGGGCCAGACCGGGCGCATGCTGTTCGGCGGCGGCCTGAACTCCAGCACCGGGCCCTTCGTCTCGGTCAGCCTGCAGAAGGACAACTTCGACCTGTTCGACACGCCGAGCTCGCTGGGGGACGCCTGGAGCGAGATCCTCGACGGCCGCGCCTTCACCGGCGGCGGCCAGAACCTGCGCCTGTTCCTGGCGCCCGGCACGCAGTTCAGCCAGTACCGCATCGACTTCAGCGAGCCGGACCTGTTCGGCGACCACATCGACCGCTGGCCCTTCAACCTCGGCCTGTTCAAGAGCTACTTCTTCCTCGACACGCACGAGGAGACCCGCACCGGCGGCAACTTCTCGCTCGGCCGCACCTTCGGCCGCTTCACCCACCTGTGGGTGTCGCCCAGCCTGACCACCGTCGAGGTGGCCGACCTCGCCACCGGCGCGCCCGCCCTGGTGCAGGAGATCGAGGGCACGAACGACTACAACTCGCTCACCGTCGGCGCCAGCTACAACACCGTCGAGGACGCCTTCTCGCCGATCGACGGCGGCGGCGTGCGCCTTTCCTACTCGCGGGCGGGCGGCATCTTCGGCGGCGACTGGGACTTCCACACCACCGACCTCTCCTTCGAGAAGTACCTGCCGGTGTGGACCGACTCGCTCGACCGCAAGTACGTGCTGGCCTTCTCCGGCCGCCTGCGCCACCAGCGCGAGTTCGGCGACCTGAGCCGGGTGCCCTACTCCGAGCGCCTGTTCCTCGGCGGCCACTCGACGCTGCGCGGCTTCGACTTCCGCGGCGTGGGCCCGCGCGACGGCCTCTACCCGCTGGGCGGCGAGGCCGCGTGGAACGGCAGTCTCGAGCTGCGCGTGCCGCTGGTCTCGACCCGCGTGCGCGACGCCGTGGCCGAGGTCGAGTACGTGCGCGGCGCGCTGTGGGTGGACGCCGGCGCGGTCGGTCCGCACTACTCCGAGCTGGGGCCGGCCCGCGTGGCCGCCGGCTTCGGCATCCGCATCCGGATCCCCTTCATGCCCACCATGCCGCTCGCCCTCGACTTCGGCTGGCCCGTCCGCAGCGAGCCCTTCGACGACGAGCGCGTGTTCAGCTTCACCTTCGGCAACTTCTGATGAGACTCCCCGCACTCCCGACCCTGGCCCTGGCCGCCGCCCTGCTCGGCGCCGGCGCCCTCCTCGCCGACCGCAGCGCCCAGGACCCGGATCCGGGCGTGCGCTACGTCGACCTGCAGCGCTGCCTCGACACCTACCAGGCCGCCCAGAAGGAGCTGGGCGCGATCAACCAGCGCGCCACCGACTTCCAGAAGGCCTTCAGCGCCCGCGAGACCGCCCTGCAGGGCCGCCGCGACGAGATGCGCGTGATGGACCCGGCCTCCGAGGCCTACGCCGCCGAGGCGCACGCCATCGAGGCCGACCTGCAGCGCCTGCGCTCGGACATGGACTTCGCGCGGCAGCAGCTGCAGAACGCCGAGAGCCAGCTCCTGGTCCGCACCTGGACCATGGTGCAGAAGGCGGCCTCCCGGGTCGGCGCCCGCGAGGGCTTCGGCGCGGTGATGGTCATCCCCAAGGACCTCGACCCGGAGCTCCTCCAGCAGCCCGCCGCCGCCCTCGAGGCCCTGCAGTACCGCAACCTGTTGTGGTCCAACCCGAGCTACGACGTCACCGAGCTGGTGGTGGAGGTCCTCAACCAGGGCTGAGCCCCGGTTGCCGGACCGTCCGGAAAGCGGTGGAATAGGGGAATGGCCCGCAACCAGCGCAGCCTGAAGAGCGCGGTCGAGCTGGAGGGTGTCGCCCTCCACTCGGGGCGGCCGGTCGTGCTGCGCCTGGAGCCGGCCGCGGTCGGCACCGGGATCGTCTTCCGCCGCGCCGACCTCGAGGACCCGGCCGACATCAGCGCCGCCCCGGGCAACCTGATCAACTCGGCGCGCCGCACCGTGCTGCGCACCGACGGCCAGGACATCGGCATGATCGAGCACCTGCTGGCGGCCTGCGCCGGCATGCGGGTGGACAACCTGGTCGTCCAGGTGGACGGCGACGAGCTGCCCGGCTTCGACGGCTCGGTGCGCCCCTACGTCGAGGCCCTGCGCAAGGGCGGCATCGTCGAGCAGAAGGCGCCGCGCAAGGTGCTGCACCTCAGCGAGCCGGTGGTCGTGCGCGACGGCGACTGCGAGCTGGTCGCGCTGCCCCCGAGCGGGGAGGGCATGCGCGTGCGCTACCTGCCCGAGCTGCCCGAGGGGCTCGACTCGCGGCCGGTCGCCTGGGACAGCGCCAGCGGCGACTTCGCCGCCGAGATCGGTCCGGCGCGCACCTTCGTCCGCGCCGAGGAGGTCGAGAAGCTGCTCGAGGCCGGCTTCGGCAAGGGCGCGACGGCCGAGAACACCCTGGTCCTCGGCGGCGAGGAGGCCCCGGAGCTGCGCATCGACCGCGAACCCACGCGGCACAAGATCGCCGACCTGATCGGCGACCTCGCCCTGGTCGGGGCGGACCTGCACGCGGACTTCATCGCCACGCGCAGCGGCCACGCCCTGAACCAGGAGATGGCGCGCCTGCTGCGCGCCCAGCTGGAGGCCGAGGAGATGATCGAGGAGCCGCGCGAGACCGGCTACGAGATCCGCGACATCTTCCGCGTCCTGCCGCACCGTTATCCCTTCCTGCTGGTGGACCGCGTCATCGAGATCGAGGGCACGCGCTTCGCCGTCGGGATCAAGAACGTCACGATCAACGAGCCCTTCTTCCAGGGCCACTGGCCCGACCACCCGGTGATGCCCGGGGTGCTGCAGCTCGAGGCGATGGCCCAGGTGGCCGGCCTGCTGCTGCTGCGCCGGCTCGAGCACACCGGCAAGGTCGCCGTCCTGGCCTCGATCGACAAGGTCCGCTTCCGCGGCGCCGTCGTCCCCGGCGACCAGCTGCGCATCGAGGTCGAGACCCTGCGCCTGAACCGCAACCGCGGCCAGGTGCGCGGCCTGGTCAAGGTCGGCCTGCGCACCGTCGCCGAGGCGGTGCTGGCCTTCGCCCTGGTCGACGTCTGAGATGACCCAGATCCACCCCAGCTCCTTCGTCGCCCCCGGCGCCGAGCTCGACTCCAGCGTGGTCGTCGGGCCCTTCTGCTACATCGGGCCGAAGGTGCGCATCGCCGCCGGCACCAAGCTGGGCCCGCACGTCACCGTGCAGGGCAAGACGCACATCGGCCAGGACAACCGCTTCATGGGCTCGGCCGCGATTGGCGGCCTGCCGCAGGACCTGAAGTACGCCGGCGAGGAGTCCGGCCTGTCGATCGGCGACGGCAACGTGATCCGCGAGTTCGTCACGATCAACATCGGCACCGCGGCCGGCTCCTGGATCACCTCGATCGGCGACCGCAACCTGCTCATGGCCTGCTCGCACGTCGCCCACGACTGCGTGATCGAGGACGACGTGATCGTCGGCAACAACGCCCTGCTCGCGGGCCACGTGCGCATCGAGAGCCAGGTCATCGTCAGCGGCGGCACCGCCGTCAACCACTTCGTCACCATCGGCTGCAACGCCATGGTGGGGGGCATGGCGCGCGTGGTGAAGGACGTGCCGCCCTACATGGTCATCGAGGGCAGCCCGGCGCGCGTGCGCGGCGTGAACATGGTCGGCCTGCGCCGGCGCGGCTTCACCGAGGAGGCCGTCAACCAACTGCGCGAGGCCTTCCGCCGCCTGTTCGCCGAGGAGAAGCCGATCTCGCTCGAGGTGCAGGCGATGGAGGCCGAGGGCGACTGGTGCCCGGAGGTCAGCCGCCTGCTCTCCTTCCTGCGCGACATGGAGCGCGGCTACCAGGGGCGCTACCGCGAGTCCCTGCGCCGGCCGCCCGCCGAGGCGGAGGCCTGAGCGTGCGGCCGCTCCGCGCCGCCGTGGTCGGCGTCGGCCACCTCGGCCGGCACCACGCCCGCATCCTGGCCGAGCTCGACGGCGTCGAGCTGGTCGCCATCGCCGAGCCGGACGAGGCCCGCGGCCGCGAGCTGGCTGCCAAGTACGGCTGCCGCTGGCAGGCCGACCGCAGCGGGCTGCCCGGCGAGGTGGACTTCGCCGTCGTCGCCACTCCGACGGTCAAGCACCTCGAGTGCGCGCGCGACTTCCTGCGCGCAGGGGTGGCCTGCCTGGTCGAGAAGCCCCTCGCGCCCGACCCGGAGACCTGCGCCGCCATCCTCGAGGACGCCCGCGCCGGCGGCGCGATCCTCGGCACCGGCCACGTCGAGCGCTTCAACCCGGCCCTGCGGCGCGCCATGGAGCTCGGCATCCGCCCGCGCTTCATCGAGGCCCACCGGCTGGCGCCCTACACCTTCCGCTCCACCGACGTCGGCGTGGTCCTCGACCTGATGATCCACGACCTCGACCTGGTGCTGGCCTGGGTGGGCGAGGAGGTCGAGAGCGTGGACGCCACCGGCGGCACGGTGCTGTCGACCGCCGAGGACATCTGCTCGGCGCGGCTGCGCTTCCCCGGCGGCACGGTGGCCAACCTGACCGCCAGCCGGCTCAGCCTGAAGCCCATGCGCCGCTTCCGCGTCTTCGGCCCCGACTGCTACGTCAGCGCCGACAGCCAGGACCGCTACGCGCTCCTGGTGCAGAAGGCGCCCGGCTTCAGCCCGGAGGCGGTGCGCGCCGCGGCGGCCTCGCCGCAGCCGGTGGAGGGCTTCAAGAGCCTGCTGCACACCGAGGAGCTCGAGCTGCGCGAGGACGAGCCGCTGCGCGCCGAGCTGGCCGCCTTCGCCGCCGCGGTGCGGGACGGCGGCCCGGCCCCGGTCACCGGCGAGGACGGCGCCCGCGCGGTGGCGCTGGCCCACCGCATCCGCGCGGCGATGACCAACTGGGGCTGATCGCGGCGGCCCGGAACGAAGAGAGGGGGAGGCCGGCGGCCTCCCCCTCGGGCGTTCGCGCCGTGCGGCGCGATCACATCATCGCCAGGTACTTGGCCGGGTCCTTCACGAAGCGGCCGACGCACTTGCGGCAGCAGAAGTGGATGCGGCGGCCCTCATAGGTGACCCACCACAGCTTGTCCTCGTTGGGCTCCTCCATGACCACGCACATGTTCGTGGCCGGCTCGAAGACCACGCCCTTGGCGGCTTCGGCGGCGAAGAACTTGGCCGGGTCGGCCTTCATCTTGCCCTCGCAGCCGGGGCAGCAGTGGTAGACCTTCTGGCCCTGGACCACCGAGTAGACCTCGGGGTCGATCTCGCCGCCCATCACCGGGCAGTGGGTCTGCTTCTTGCGGCCCTGCAGCTGGTCGAAGTAGACGGCCGGGTCCTTGGCGACCTTGGCCAGGCACTTCTTGCAGCAGACGCGCAGCTCCTTGTTCATCACCCAGAAGCTCTCGTAGTCGTCGCCGAGCTCCTCGCCGCTGACCACGCAGGTGGTCTGCGTGTTCTCGGGCTTCACGCCCTGGCGGTACATGCCGTAGACGACGGCGTCCGGGAACTCGTCGAACTTCTTGACGCACTTGGCGCAGCACAGGCGGATCTTCTGGCCCTCGTAGACGACCTCCTTCTCGCCCTCGCCGCCGGTGAGCTCCTCACCGGAGATGGGGCAGGTGGTCTGGGCGACGAGGTCGGCCGGCTGCGGCGGGCCCTTGGGCGGGCCGGCCTGGGCGGCGAGGGGGGCGGCCAGGGCGAGGGCCGCGACGAGGAGGCGGATCGGGTTCATGGGGTGGTGGGTCGGGGTGGGTGGTTGGATGGGGTCAGGAGTCCGAGCGCGATCCGCGCGCCGGGCCCCTCAAGCTAACCGACCTCCTCCGCGTCGGGAAGAGGAGCGGCGGGCAGGCCGCGGCGCACGCGGCGCTCGGCCTGGGCGCAGGCCAGGACGGGGACGACGAACATGGTGAGCAGCTCGAAGGCCATGCCGCCGAAGGACGGGATGGCCATCGGCACCATGACGTCGGCGCCGCGGCCGGTCGAGGTGAGGACCGGGAGCAGGGCCAGCAGGGTGGTGGCGGTGGTCATCAGGCAGGGCCGCACCCGGCGGATGCCGGCCTCCAGGACGGCAGCGCGGACCTCCTCGACCGTGGTGGGGCGGCGGTCGGCGAAGGTCTGGCGCAGGTAGGTGGCGATGACCACGCCGTCGTCGGTGGCGATGCCGAACAGGGCCAGGAAGCCGACCCAGACCGCCACGCTGAGGTTGACGGGGCCGACCTGGAACAGCTCGCGCATCCCGGTGCCGAAGACCTCGAAGTCGAGGAACCAGGGCTGGCCGTAGAGCCACAGGGTGAGGAAGCCGCCGGCCCAGGCGACGAAGACCCCGGTGAACACGAACAGCGTGGTCGAGACCGCCTGGAACTGGAAGTAGAGCAGGAGAAAGATCAGGAACAGCGCCAGCGGCAGGACCAGGGCCAGGGTGCGCGAGGCGCGGACCTGGTTCTCGTAGGAGCCTGCGAAGGTGTAGGACACCCCGGCGGGGATCTCCAGCCGCCCGGCCGCCACCTCGGCCGCGAGGAAGTCGCGGCAGCCCTCGACCACGTCGACCTCGGCGAGGCCGGCCTGCTTGTCGAAGATGACGTAGGCGGTCAGGAAGGTGTCCTCGGTGCGGATCGACTGCGGGCCGCGCTGGTAGCGCAGCTCGGCCACCTGGCCCAGCGGCACCTGCGCGCCGGTGGGGGTCGGCAGCAGCACCTCCAGCATCGCCTCGAGGTTGTCGCGCAGCTCGCGCTGGTAGCGCACCCGCACCGGGTAGCGCTCGCGCCCCTCGACGGTGGTGGTGATCGCGCGGCCGCCGAGGGCGATCTCGATCTGCTCCTGGACCTGGCGCACCGAGAGCCCGTAGCGCGCGGCCGCGGCGCGGTCGATGTCGAACTCGAGGTAGGGCTTGCCGACCACGCGGTCGGCCAGCACGGTGGCCGGCTCGACGCCCGGCGCGGTCTTGAGCAGGGCCTCGATCTCGAGAGCCACGTCCTCGAGGGTGGCCAGGTCGGGCCCCTTGATCTTCACGCCCATCGGCGCGCGCATGCCGCTCTGCAGCATGACCAGGCGGGCGGCGATCGGCTGCAGGTGGGGGGCGGAGGTGGTCCCCGGCAGCTCGGCGGCGGCGACGATCTCGTCCCACACGTCGGCCGCGCTGCGCACGTGGGGTCGCCAGTTGCGGAAGGGGCGGCCGTCCGGGTCGGGCACCGGCTCGCCGGCGGCGTCGAGGCGGTGGCGGCCGGCCTCGGCGTCCCAGGCGAAGTTCAGCCGGCGGCCGTGCTCGTCCACGCGGTACTCCGGTGCGTACTCGATGACGGTCTCGATCATCGACACCGGAGCCGGGTCGAGCGCCGACTCGACGCGGCCGATCTTGCCCACCGCCAGGGTCACCTCCGGCACCTGCTCGATGGCGCGGTCCAGCTTGGCCAGCACGTCGAGGGCCTCGCCGATCGAGGCGTGCGGCGCGGTGGTCGGCATGTAGAGGAAGCTGCCCTCGTCGAGCGGGGGCATGAACTCCTTGCCCAGGCCGGGGAAGGCCTCGGACAGCCCCTGCCAGGCCGCGGTCCGGCGCAGCGGCTCGGGGGCGCCGCCGAACAGCCGGTCCCAGCCCAGCCAGGTGCTGGCGCCGGCGACGAGGACGAGCGCCGGCGCGCTGAGGAAGAGCAGCTTGTGGCGCAGGCACCAGCCGAGCAGGGCGGGGTAGGCGCGGCGGAACAGCCCGAAGAGCAGCAGCAGGCCGACCACCAGGCCGAGCACGAAGGCGGCGTTGCGCAGCTCGCCCTGCTCGGGGCCGAGCGGCTCCCAGGCCCGGGCGAGCAGCAGGCCGCCGGCCAGCACGACCAGCGCGTTGCGCAGCCGGCGCACCCACGCGGCGCGCGGGCGGGGTGCTGCGCGGGCGGCGCCGCGGCGGCGGCGGAACAGGAGCAGCGCCAGCGGCGGCACCACGCAGAGCGCGAGCACCACCGACCCGATCAGGGCGAAGGTCTTGGTGAAGGCCAGCGGGCGGAACAGCTTGCCCTCCGCGCCGACCATGGTGAAGACCGGCAGGAAGCTGACCACCGTGGTGGCCACCGCGGTGAGCACCGCCGAGCCGACCTCGCCCGCGGCCTCGCGCACGACCTCGCGCGCGCTCCGCCCCGGCGGCGCCTCCTCCAGCCGGTTGAGGATGTTCTCGGTCAGGACGATCCCCATGTCGACGATCGTGCCGATGGCGATGGCGATGCCCGACAGCGCGACGATGTTGGCCTCGACCCCGACCAGGCGCATGAGCACGAAGCAGAACAGCACCGCCGCCGGCAGCAGGGCCGAGACCAGCAGCGAGGCGCGCAGGTGCATCATCAGGGCCACGACCACGATGACCGTGATCAGCACCTCGAGCCGGATCGCCTCGTCCAGCGTGCCGAGGGTCTCGGCGATCAGGCCGGAGCGGTCGTAGAAGGGGACCACGGTGAGCTGCGAGACGGTCCCGTCGTCGAGCACCTTGCGCGGCAGGCCGGGCGCGATCTCCGCGATCCGCGCCTTCACGTTGCGGATCACCTCCTGCGGGTTCTCCCCGTAGCGGGCGACGACCACGCCGCCGACCGCCTCGGCGCCGCCCTTGTCGAGCGCGCCGCGGCGCTGCGCCGGGCCGGTGGTGACGTGGGCCACGTCGCGCACCCGCACCGGCACGCCGTCCACCGCGCGGACCACCGACTCCTCCAGGTCCTCCACGCCCTCGACCCAGCCGAGGCCGCGCACGAAGTACTCGACGCGGTTGACCTCGACCACGCGGGCGCCGACCTCGAGGTTCGAGTCGCGCACCGCGGCGAAGACCTGGTCGAGGGTCACGCCGCGCACGCGCATCGCCTCGGGGTCGACGTCGACCTGGTACTCGCGCAGGAAGCCGCCGACCGAGGCCACCTCGGCCACCCCCTCGGCCGAGGCCAGGGCGTAGCGGACCTGGAAGTCCTGCACGCTGCGCAGCTCGTCGAGGTCCCAGCCGCCGGCCGGCCGGCCGTCCGGGTCGCGGCCCTCCAGCGTGTACCAGAAGATCTGGCCGAGGGGCGTGGCGTCGGGGCCGAGCGCCGGCTGCACCCCGGCCGGGAGCGTGCCCGAGGGCAGGCTGTTCAGCTTCTCGAGCAGCCGGGAGCGGCTCCAGTAGAAGTCGACGTCCTCCTCGAAGATCACGTAGATCGTCGAGAAGCCGAAGGCCGAGGAGCTGCGCACCGTGCGCACCCCGGGCACCCCGAGCAGGGCGACGGTCAGCGGGTAGGTGACCTGGTCCTCGACGTCCTGCGGCGAGCGGCCCATCCACTCGGTGAACACGATCTGCTGGTTCTCGCCGATGTCGGGGATGGCGTCGACCGGGACCGGGTCGCGCGGCAGGCCGCCGAGCTCCCAGTCGAAGGGCGCGACCAGCGCGCCCCAGCCGCAGACGAACAGCAGCAGCAGGGCGACGACCAGCTTCTGGCCGAGGACGAAGCGCAGGAGGGCGTCGAGCACGGCTCAGCGCTCCGCGGTGAAGCGGCCCTCGTCCGTGCCGCAGCGCAGCATGGCGGAGCCGAAGTAGGGGTTGGCCAGGGTGCCGGGCAGCTGCAGCCACTCCGCGCCCAGGTCGTCGAAGGCCATCGGGCAGTGGCTGCGCTGGACCTCGGTCGGCCCGCCGCGGTAGCCGAAGCGCGCGAGGGCGACGATCAGGCCGTCGCTCAGCGGCTGGAAGGCGGCGCGCGCCGCCTCGATGTCCTCGGCCGCGGCCAAGCCCTCCGCGCCGCGCGCGATGCCGGCGCGGGCGCCGTTCCAGGCCGAGCGGGCCTCCCCGAGCAGGGCCGCGTCGGCCACCGCGTCGAGGGCCGCGCCCAGGGCGCTGGCGGGGCCGCGGGCCGCCTCGAGATCGTCCGCCGCCAGCGCCACCTGGACGGCCAGGGCGTGCGGCAGCAAGGCGCCGAGCTGCTCCTGGAAGGCAGCCGGGACCGCGTCGGCCGGTGCCGGCGCGGTCTCCTCCTCGCCCGGGTGCATCATGCTGGTCCGGCCCTGCAGCTGCAGCTCGCTGTCGAGCTTGAAGGCGCCGTTCACCACCACGCGCTCGCCCTCCGCGAGGCCGTCGAGCACCACGTACCAGTCGCCGGCCCGCGGGCCGAGGCTGACCACGCGGCCGTCGAAGGCCGGTTCCTCGGGCGTCCCGGCGGCGACGTAGACCACCGCGCGGCGCCCGGTCAGCAGCGGCGCGGTGGCGGGCACCACGAGCGGCAACTCCGCCGAGGCCCGCGGGCGGAAGCCGAGCTCGGCGGCGGGCACGAGGTCCATGCCGCAGGAGCCGCAGGCGCCCGGCGCGTCGGAGACCTCCTCGGGGTGCATCGGGCACATCCACTGCCCGGCCAGCTCGGCGTCGACCACGCGGCCGTCCGCGCCCAGCTCGGCGCGGACGGTGGCGCGCACGAACATCTCGGGCTTCAGCTTCTGCTCCGGGTTCGCCACGTTGAGGCGCACGCGCACCGTGCGCGTGGCGTCGTCGAGCAGCGGGTCGACGAAGGCGATGCGGCCGTGGAAGACCTCGCCGGGGTAGGCCTCGACCTGGAAGGTGACTTCCTGGCCGTAGCGCAGCCAGGCCAGGTCGGTCTCGTAGGCCTCCAGCTCGACCCACACGCGGCTCAGGTCGGCGATCGTGTAGATCGGCGTGCCGGTGTCGACGTAGCGCCCCTCGACGGCCTGCTTCTCGATCACCACGCCGCCGATGGGGGCGTGCAGGGTGAGCCGTTCGAGCAGCTCTCCGCTGGCCTCGATCTCGGCGACCTGGGCCTCGTCGAGCCCGAGCAGGCGCAGCTTGCTGCGCGCCGCGGCGACCGTCGCGTCGCTCACCCTCCCCAGGCTGCCGCTCGCCCCGGTCAGGCGGGCGGCGGCGGCGCGCGCCTGCTTGAGCTCCTGCTGCGCCGCGTAGAGCTGCGGGCTGTAGAGCTCGACCAGGTGGTCGCCGGGGCGCACGCGCACGCCGGTGAAGTCGACGTAGAGGCGCTCGAGGCGGCCCGGCACCCAGGTGGTGATCGTCGCCACGCGGGTCTCGTCGAGGGCCACCTTGCCCGAGAGGGTGCGCTCGTGGGCGACGTCGAGCCGCGCGACCTCGGCGGTGCGGATGCCGGCCAGGGCGGCGGCGCCGGCCGAGAGGCGCACGCGGGTGGGATGCGCGCCGGCGGAGGGGTCCTCGACCAGCGGGATCAGGTCCATGAAGCAGATCGGGCACTGCCCCGGCGCGGGCAGCTTCACCGAGGGGTGCATGGAGCAGGTCCAGATCGTCGGCTCGGCGCTGGCCGTCTGCTCCGAGGCGGCGTCCGGCGCGGGCGCGGGCGCGGGCGCGGCGGCGCGGTGGCCGAGGCCCCAGCCGAGGGCGAGGAGGAGCAGAGCGAGGAGGACGGCGCGGGTGGGCGTGAGGCGCATGGTCGTCAGAAGGGCAGGAGGACGAGGCCGGTGGCGCGTTCGGCGTCGACCGCGGCCTGCACGAGGTCGATCTCGGCGTGGGCCTGGGCGAGCTGGAACTCGAGCAGGTGGCGCGCGGCGTCGATCACCGAGTCGAAGGGGGCGGTGGCCGCTTGGTAGCCGGTGAGCGTGGTCTCGAAGGCCTCTTCGCTCTTGGCGACCAGGCCCTCGCGGTAGAGGGCGACGCGGCGGGCGGCGTCCCGGTGGCGGTGGCGGACCAGCGCCAGTTCGGCGCCGAGGCGGCGCTCGAGGTCGGCCGCCCGGTCGGCGGTCTCGGCCTCGCGCGCGCGGGCCGCGGCGAGGCCGGCGTCGAGGCGTCCCCGGCGAAGCGGCAGCTCGACCCCCAGGGTCAGGGCCACCGCGTCCTTGCCGGAGTCGGGCATGGCCGGGTCGTCGGCCTCGCCGATCCAGGTCCATTCGGCGCCCACCGTCCAGGCGGGGTGGTAGGCCTTCTCGGCCAGGACCACGCCGTGGCGGGCGGCCTCGGCGCGGGCGGCGAGGGCGCGCAGGCCGGGGTGGCTCTGCGCGAGGCCGCTCTCCAGGCCCTCCGGGAGCCCAGGAGAGGCCGGGAGCTCGTCCGCCGGCCACGGCAGGGGTTCGCCGGCCGGGCGCCCCAGGAGGGCCTCGAGGCGCGCCACGGAGGGCGCGCGCAGGTCCTCGAGCTCGGCCAGGCGGTCCTCGAGCTGGGCCAGCTCGACCTGGGCCCGGATCAGGTCGCCGTGGCCGCCGCTGCCGCTCTCGTAACGCACGCGCGAGACGGCCTCGAGGTGGACGAGCAGCTCGCGGTGGGCGCGGGTCGTCTCCAGGGTCCGCTGCAGGTCGTGCAGCTCCAGCCAGGCGTGGGCCAGCTCGGCGCGCAGCGCGGTGCGCGCGGCCTCGAAGTCCTCGCGCGCGGCTTCAGCGGCGGCCAGGGCGCGGTCCTGCGCCGCGGCGGTCGTGCCGAACCAGGGCAGGGCCTGGCTCAGCCCGATCCGGCCGCGCATCGGCCCGCTGCGGGTCTCGACGGCGGACAGGAAGGCGCCGATGCCGAGGCGCGGCTGGGGCAGCTCGCCCGCGCCGCCGGCGGCCTCGAGCTCGGCGCGCCAGCGGTGGTAGGCGGCGCGCAGGCCGGGGTTCCCGCGCTGGGCGGCGGCCCACAGCTCGGCGAGGTCGGGGGCGGCGGAGAGCGGGACGGGTTCCGCGGGCGGCAGGAAGGCGGCGGCGCGCGCGTCGGCCTCGTCCAGCCGCTGCTGGAAGAGCGGCGGGGGCGGGGCGCTGCAGCCGCACGCGACGAGCAGCGCGGCGGCGAGCCAGGATCGGTGTTCCATGGATGTTCCTCTGCGGGATCGGGTTCACGACGGACGGGCGGGAAGGGCCACTTCTCCGGACCGGGGGCGGACCGGAGCGTCGGGGACGATCAGCAGAGGAAGGCGGCGTGCAGCAGGAACAGCGGCCGGGGTGGCGGTCGCGGCGCGGGGGAGCGCAGGACGCGGGCCACGGGTCGGACAGGAGCGGCGAGGGGGAGGGCCGCGGCAGGGCAGGCCTCGAGCTCGGGCAGCTCGGGGCCGGCGGAGGGCGCGCGCTCGGGGGCGGGCGCCTCGAAGGGCAGGGCCGGCGCGGGCCGGGCCTCGCAGCAGCAGCCGCGGGTCACCGCCGGGCCCGGGCTGGGCTCGGGCACCTCGCAGCAGCAGGCGCTGGGATCGCAGGGCGACGCCGCGGCCCAGGCCTGCGCGCCGCTCGGCAGGAGCAGCAGCAGGACGGCCACGAGGACATGGAGGCGGTGCGACACGATCCGGGTACAGTCTACGACAGGAATCGGCTCGCGGGCGGGAGAAATCCAGCCCTTCCCGGGGACTTCCCTCCCCCGGGCCGCGCGGGGAGAATGCGGAATCCATGCGACCCCGCCCGTCCGCGCTGGAACGCTTCCTGGTCCCGGCCCACGAGGCCGAGCGCTACCCGCTCGCCTGGGCGGAGATCTTCGGTCGCCCCGCGCCGCTGGCCGTCGAGGTCGGCTTCGGCGGCGGCGAGTACCTCGGTTGGTGGGCCTCCCAGCAGCCGGAGTGGAACCTCGTCGGCATCGAGCAGCCGCCCGAGTGCGTCTGGCGCGCGGCGCGCGACTTCGAGCGCGCCGGCCTGGAGAACCTGCGGCTCGTGCGCGGCGACGCGCGCACCCTGCTGCGCGAGCTGTTCGCGCCCGCCTCGCTCGAGAAGGTGCTCATGCAGTTCCCGATGCCGTGGCCCAAGGAGAAGCACGCCAAGCACCGCGTGAGCAGCCCGGGCTTCGCCGCGGTCCTCGCCACGGTGCTGCGGCCGGGCGGCAGCTTCGAACTGGTCACCGACCAGGGCTGGTACGCCACCGAGGCGCACGACTTCCTGTCGGGGGACGGGCGCTTCGAGCTCGGCCCGCTCGAGGTCGATCCCGCTCGCCCTTTCCGCACCCGCTACGAACAGAAGTGGCTCGAGGAGGGCCGCGACATCTTCCGCGTCGAGGCCCGCCTGCTCGAGGGCGCCGCCGCCGACCGCATCATCCGCGATCCCGCCATGCACTGCGTCCACATCGACCAGCCCCTCCGCGCCGAGGCCGTCGAGGCCCTCGTCGGCCAGAGCTTCCGCGAGTCCGGCAAGGTGGCCGAGGTGAAGGAGTGCTTCCGCGCCAGCGACAGCTGGCTGCTCAAGGTGCTGAGCGCCGACGGCTCCTTCTCGCAGATCTACTACCTGCGCGTGGCGCCGAAGAAGCAGGGCGGCCTGGTCAAGGTCGAGCCGCAGCCGCGGCCCTATCCGACCGACGCCGTGCGCTTCACCGTCGAGGTGGTCGGGCGCACCCTGCGCGAGCGCCTCGCCGCCGGCCCCGCCTAACGGCGGAACAGCTGCAGGAAGATCACGTCGTAGGGCGTGGTGAGGCTGTCGGCCTCGTAGCTGACCGCGATCAGCCGCGAGTCGCGCGTGCCGGGCGCGCCGATCTCGAGCAGGTCGGCCGCCGGGCGCCAGGACCAGCTGGGCTGGTTCGGCAGCGGGCGCTCCGGCAGCGAGGGCTGGGCCGAGAAGGCCACCACGCCGGTCATGAAGCTGTACCAGCGCGAGCAGAGCACGGTGCGGAAGCCGGGGGAGTGCAGCGGCACCGACAGCGAGTGGTCCCGCTTGGGCAGGTTCGGGAACACGTAGTTGAACTGCGCGACCGTGCCGACCTGGGAGCCGCCGAGGAACTCGATCTCGCCGTAGCGGGTGTCGATGTCGTCGAGGAAGCCGTTGCCCTGCTCGAACCACGAGATGCTGACCGTGTTCTCGTTGTCCGCGCGCGAGGTGGCCAGGCTGGGACGCCGCTGCCGGTCCTGGAGGCTCAGCCCGCTCATGAGGTGCGTCTCGAGCACGCTCCACGCGCCGCCGCTCTCCTGCAGGCGCTGGATCACGATGTGCCCCTCGTCGGTGGGCAGGCCGTGGTGGACGGCCAGCTCGAAGCTCTCGTAGGCCAGCACGAAGTAGCCGTGGTCGTCCTCGACCAGGTCGGGCAGCACGCGGCCGCCGGCCGGACCCCAGGTCGTGTTGTCGACCGGCACTCCGTTGGCGACGGCGGCGGGAGCGCCGATCACCGGCGGCGAGACGCTGAAGTCGAGGGTCGTCGCGCGGACCTCGTACTCGCGCAGCGCGGCCTGGGCGAAGGTCTCGTGGGCGTAGACCACCGCGGCGGTGCCGGGGAAGGCCTCGCGCGCGCTGAGGTTGGGCATCACCCCGGCGTCTCCGCCGACCAGGTTGGCGTCGACGGTCCAGCCCTGGCCGGGCAGGGGCTGGTCCACCACCGGCGGGCCGGCGGGGGGGACGACGACCAGCGCCGCTTCGAGCTGGCTGTAGCCGCTGAAGGGAGCATTGCGCGGCCACACCACGAGGAAGTCGTCGCCCAGGGCGATCACGTCCGGCTTGGTGCACTCCTCGAAGGGGCTGAGCAGGGCCAGCGAGGGATCACCGAGCAGGATCGTGTCGGTCGGCGCCGGGATCTCCCAGCTCATGCCGGTCCCGCGCCGGACCAGCACGCCCTCGACCTGGTGCGGCCCGCCGAAGGAGCTTCGCGCGTGCCAGGTCACGAAGGCGTCGCCGTTCGCGTTCAGCGCCACCGTGGCGTGGTCGGCCTCGCCGGCGCCCAGCCGGGGCAGTTCGATCACGTCCTGGAGCAGAGCCGTGCCCTGCGCCGCGATCGGCGGGGCGAGGCCGGCCGTGGCCAGCAGGAGGAGGTGGAGGCGGGGGAACAAGCGGGGAGGAGAGGGATAGGAGGGGACGTTCGAATCCTACAAGACAGAATGCCTGGATGCCGGAGTTCGTGACCGGATCCGTCCAGATCTGGGACAGATGCGCCGGGGGCCTGGCGGGCTAGACTGGAGCCGTGCCCGGCAAGCTGCGCCGCCGCCGTCGGGGAGGGGACGGCCTCTCCCGCGAGTCCCCGGAGGACTCCGTCCTGCCCCTGCTGGAGGCCGCCTGCCTCGAGGCGGGCGTGCCGGGAGCTCTGGGCCTGCAGCGGGCCGTGGTGGCCGCGGGCTACTGGGAGGCCTCCCTGCTCGACCAGTGGGCCCTGGTCTCGCGGGTGCTGGCCGAGCAGCTCGAGGAGGCGCCGGACCGCCTCCCGCCCCTCCTCGCCCTGGCCTCCAGCCCGGACGCCCGCATCCGCTTCTTCGTCCCGGCCGCGCTCGACCGGGTCCTCGGCGAGCAGCCCGAGCTGGTGCTGCCGATCTGCCGGCGGATGGCCGCCGACCGCGACAAGCGGGTGGCCGAGGCCGTGCAGGCCTTCGCCGTCCGCCCGGCCGCCGAGCGCCTCGGGCCGCCGGTGCTCGAGGTGCTGCGGCCCTGGACCGAGGACGCCTCGCCCTTCGTGCGCCGCGCCGCGGTGGAGGCCACGCGCCCGCGCGGTGTGTGGGTGAAGCACCTGCGCTGGGCCGTCGAGCAGCCCGCCCTGCTCCTGCCGATGCTGCGCCGCATGCGGCACGAGGAGGAGCTCTACCCGGCCAACGCGGTGGCCAACTGCCTGAACGACATCTCCTGGACGCGGCCGCAGCTGACCAAGGAGGTGTTGCAGGGCTGGCTGGAGGAGGCGGAGCCGGGGCCGCTGCTGCGCCACATCGCGGCCAAGGGGCTGCGCACGCTGACCAAGGCGGGCGACCCCCAGGCGCTGCGCCTGCTCGGCTTCGAGGCCCTCGAGGTGGAGGCCGAGGCGCGGCTGGCCGAGCCCGGGACGGCGCGGCCGAACCAGATGCTGGCCTTCGACCTGCGCGTGCGCAACCGCGGCCGCGCCGCCAGCGCCAAGCTGGTCTACGAGATCGAGACCCCCGGCAAGAACCCGCAGCGGCCGCGCCGCAAGCGCTACCACGGGCGGCCGCTGCGGCTGCCCGGCGGCGAGGAGCTGGTCGTCCGCAGCCGCGAGCGCCTGTTCGACACGCGCGCCGCGCCGCTGATCGACGGACCCTGCCGGATCCGCTTCTTCCTCAACGGCGAGCCGGTGGCCGAGCTGCCCTTCGTCCTCGAGCGGCCCGCCTAGCGCAGCGCGAGCAGGGCCTCGCGCAGGCGCGGGATCGAGGCGCGCACCTGCTCGACGCTCACCGCGCCGACGCTGGCCCGGTTCCACCCGTCCTCGTGGGCTTCGTCCACGCCGAAGGCGGAGAAGGGCACCAGGGCGAAGTGGGCGGCCTGGGTCAGGTAGGAGCGGATGTCCTCGTTGTTCTGCAGGACCTTGCCGTCCGGGGTGACCTTGCCGGCGAGGTCGAAGCGGATCGACAGGTAGATCGCGCCCTGCGGCTCGATGAAGCCGATCGGCAGGCCCTCGGCGCGCAGCTGCTCGAGGCCCTCGTGGAGGGCGTCGAGGCGCACGCGCACGCGGCGGATCATCTCGGCCTCCCAGCCGGCCATCGCCTCGGCGTCGTCGAGGAAGCGGGCGGTGGCGGCCTGCACCGGCTTGGGCGCCCAGGCGCCGACGTGGGTCAGCAGGGCGACCACCTTGCGCGCGATCGCGGGCGGGCCGAACAGCCAGCCGCAGCGCAGGCCGGTGCCGGCGAAGCCCTTGGACACGCCGTCCGAGTGGATCACGTAGGGCGCGCACTCGGGCACCAGCGTGACGGGCGACCAGTGGGCGTGCTGGTCGAACACGATCGGCCGGTAGATCTGGTCGTAGAGCAGGTAGAGCGGCTTCTGGCCGCTCTGCGCGCGGCGCGCGTTCTCCTCGACCAGGAGGTGGCCGAAGGCCTCGACCTCTTCGCGGACCATCACCCCGCCGCTCGGGTTCTGCGGCGTGTTGAGCACCAGCAGGCGGGCGTCGGCGATGTGCGGCCGCATGCCCTCCGCCGTCGGCTGGAAGGCCGTCTCCGGGCCGCAGTGGATCGCCCGCACGCGCACCTGGCAGGTGTCGCGGTAGTTGTGGTTGTTCCACGAGGGGACGGGGAACAGGACCAGCTCACCGGGATCGACCAGCAGGCGGTAGGTCGAGTAGAGGGCCGGGCGGCCGCCGCTGACGACGGCGATGCCGTCGAGCGGGTAGTCGAGCCCCTGCGTGCGCTGGACGTGGCGCTGCACCGCCTGGCGCAGCTCGGTGAGCCCGGCCGGCGGGGGGTAGTTCGTGTCGCCCTGGTCGATCGCCTCGCGCAGCAGCTCGCGGAAGCGGTCGGGGATCGGGAACTCCTTCGGGTCGAAGTCGCCGACGGTCATGTTGGCCACGTCGACGCCCTGGGCCAGGAGCGCGCGGATCTCGTTGGCGATGACCAGGATCGAGGACCCGACCATCGCGTTGGCCATGGCGGAGAACCCGCGGGCGGCCGCGTCGGCGCCGCAGTCCTCGGGGATGGACACGGTTCGAGGAGGGGTCTTCACGGTCACGAGGGCAATTCTAAACCACGCCCGTGACCGGGATCAGGGCAAGTGGCGCGGAACCCGGCGCCGGCTTCAGACCCGGTAGACCACGAGGAGGATGCGGCCTCCTGCGCCCGAATCGACGTCGAAGGCCATGGCCAGGTCGCGCTGGCCGGGCGCGAGGCCCTCGTCCCGCAGGTCGGCGTGCGGGCGCTGCACCCGCCGTCCGGGGAAGCTCCAGCTGCGCAGGGCTGCGGGAGGCGAAGCCTGCAGGCCGAGCAGCTGCTCGCTCGGCCGGTCGTGGGTGGACAGCGAGACGAACAGGCCGCTGCCGTGGAGGGAGCGCACGCTGGTCGCTGCGGGGTCGCCGGCGACCGGGAGCGGCACCTCGACCACCTCGGCTCCTGCGCCCGGGAAGCGGATCTCGTACTGGTGTCCGCGGCCGCGGGCGCCGTCGGGGTCGAACTCGGTCCAGCACAGCGTGACGAGGTCGTTGTCGTCGTGCGGCGAGGCGTCGAGGTGGGGGCGGCGCTGCAGCCAGTCCGGGTGGTCGCCGCGCAGGAGCAGCGCGCCGTCCGCCACCGGTCCGTTGCGGGTGGTGAGGAAGCGCCGCAGGTGGATGCCTCCCTGGTGGCCGCCCGCCGCGGGATGCCGCGCCTGCGCGCGGTACTCCTCGAAGGCCAGGAGCAGGTCCCCCGCGTCGTCCTCGAGGACCGAGGGCGGGATGCGCCCGTGGCCGCCCGGCACGGCGAGGTCGACGGCCACCCCCTCGGCCAGGGGCCACGGGCCGGCCGTGTCCGGAGCGTGGCCGGGCGACTTCTTGAAGTCCGCGGTCCAGGCCTCCAGGCGGTAGTCGCGCTGCACCCCGTCGCGCCGCGTCTCGGTCACGGTGACGAAGTGGACCGAGGTGTCGAGCCGCCGTCCCGGGCGGTCCGGGTCGAAGGTGCGGCGGCACAGCGCGAGGGTGCGGCCGGAGGAGCCGCAGGGGTAGTCCGGCGTGGCGGTCCAGCCCACCCCGGGCTGCGGCGCGTCCACGATGCCGCCCGGCAGGACGCGGACGAGCTCGACGCGGGCCGTCTGGCTGGCCTGGTCGGCGCGGATCCAGCCGACGAGGAAGTCCTCGTCGAGCGCCACCGCCACAGGCTTCTGGCAGGTGTCGTTGCCCATCCGCGACGGCGCCGGGTCGCCGAGCAGGAGCACCTCGCCCGCGGCGGGGAAGGCCCAGCTCCCGGGGCCGGTGCGGGGCAGGAGGACGGCCTCGACCTGGCGGGTGGTCGAGCCCGCGCGGGACAGGCTCTGCCAGGCGACGAGGAGGTCGCCGCTGCGGTTCAGGGCGACGACGGCGTGATCGCTGGAGACCCCCAGCGCCGGCAGCGCGCGGATCTCCTCCAGGTGGAGATCGGTCTGCGCCGGCAGGGAGCCGCCCAGGAGGAGGAGGGCGACGAGGTGGCGGATCATGGTGGCGGGCGGAGGAGGATCCATCCTACTCCGCCCGCGCGGGCCGCGGGGCCGGCCTCAGTCCTGGGCCGCCATGCGGTCGATCCGCGAGCGGTAGCGGTCGCGCAGCTCGGTCTGGTGGCTGCTCAGCTCGACCTCGCGTCCGCCGATCCACATGCGGCGGACGGCGCCGGGGAAGTCCATCGGGTCCCCCTCGGCGAGGAACAGGTTGGCGGCCTTGCCGGCCTCGAGGCTGCCGGTGAAGCGCTCGACGCCGAGCACCTCGGCCGCGCCGAGGGTGATCGCCCGCAGGGCGGCCTCCTGGCTCCAGCCGTGGGTCGCGGCGGTGGCGGCCTGGAAGGGGAGGTTGCGGGTGACCTCGGGGTTGGCCGTGCGCAGCGCCACGGCGCAGCCGGCCGCCTCGAGCACGCCGGCGTTGCGGTAGGGCGCGTCGAAGGGGTCGTGCTCGCCGCGCGGCAGGGCGTGGACCGGGCCGAGGATCATGCGCGCGCCGTCGGCGCCGAAGTGGCCGGCCGCCTTCCACGCGTCCTGCGCGCCGGCGTAGATCACGTCGAGGCCGCGCGCGGCAGCCCACTCGCGGGCGGCCATGAGCGTCCACAGGTCCTCGGCCTCGAGGATCACCGGCTTCTCGCCGCGGGCGAAGGGGACCAGCGCCTCGTGCTTGGGGTCGGGCGGCGGCAGCGGCGCGCCCGCCGCGCGCTGGCGGTCGATGCGCTCGCCCAGGGCGAGGGCCTGGTCGAACCACTCGTCGAGCTCGTCGACGGCGTCGGGGCGCTCGGGCTCCTGGCCCGGCTTCGGCGCGCGGGCGCGCGGGAAGGCGATGCACAGGGCGAGGTCGGGCACGGTGACCATCGCCTCGGGCGAGTCGCCGTCGAGCTGGATCAGCGCCGCCCGGCCGCGGATGCGGCCCTGCGTCGGTCGCGCCAGCACGTGGGTCACGCCGTTCAGGCGGGTGACGCGCGGGTGCTTGCTGTCGGCGTGGATCGCGCTGGCCACCGAGAGGTCGGGCTGGTCGGTGCCGGTCTCGGCGTCGTCGCGCGAGGCGCGCAGCGAGCCGATCTCCCACAGGCCGGTGACGTCGCCGGCGTTGAGGAAGCCGGGGTAGGCGTGCAGACCGCCGGCGTCGACCACCTCGCAGCCGGCCGGGAGCGGGCCGTCCCAGCGCGGGCCGGTCCAGGTGATGCGGCCGTCGTGGATCAGGATCTCGCCGTCGAAGGGGGCGGCGGAGACGGGGTGGACCCGCGCATTCCGGATCAGGGTGGCGCGGCCGCGGCCGGCGCGGATCCACGGCTCCCAGGCGGCCTCGTCGGCGTCCGCTTCGGGGGCCGCTCCGGCGGCCCCGGCTCCCTCCGACCCGTCCTCCCGCGCGGCGGCGAGGCGCGCGGCGAAGGCGGCCGCGCCCTCGGCGTAGGCGGCCCAGCGCGCGTCGTGGTCCGCGGCGCGCTCGAACAGCACGCGGCCGCGCGCCAGGGTCAGGACGCAGCGCGCGCGCGTCGACAGCGGCGGCGCGTCGAACACGCTGACCGTGCCGTCGTAGCCCGGCGCCAGCTTGCCGAGGCGCTGCTCGAGGCGCAGCTGCTCGGCCGAGGCCGTGGTGCACATGGCCATCGCCTCCTGCCAGCCGACGCGGCCGTAGCGCAGCGCCTTGCCGGCCTCGGTGTTCAGGCGGCGGATCATCTCGTCGCTGTCCGAGTTGATCGAGGCGGTGACGCCGGCCCGCTGCATCAGCGCCGGGTTCCACGGGATCGCGTCGATCACCTCGAGCTTGTAGGCCCACCAGTCGGAGAAGGTCGAGCCCATCGCACCGGCGGCTGCCATCTCGGGCGCGATCTTGTAGCCCTCGAGCACGTGCTGGAAGGTCGGGCGCTCGATGCCGAACTCGGCGCACACGCGCAGGAACATGAGCAGCTCGTCGGCGCGGTAGCCGTGGCACTGGATGTGGATCTCGTTGGCCAGCACTCCGGCCAGCACCTCGAGGCGCACGTCGCGGCGGAAGCCCGGGTTCTCGCCGCGCTCGAAGGCGGCGCGCTCCTCGGCGTAGTGCTGCGCCCGCTGGAAGGCGCGGCGGTAGACCGCCTCGACGCCGGCGCGGCTGCCGGGGAAGCGCTGCCCCCAGCCGCTGCCGTTCGAGCGCTTCACGTTCTCGCCGAGGGCGAACTTGATGCCCTGCATGGCGTCCGGCACCAGGAGGCCGGCGATCGACGGCGCGTGGTAGTCGAGCTCCCACACCGCCGCCTGGCCGCCGACCGGGTTGGCGGAGCCGTGCAGCGACTGCACCACCGCGGTGCCGCCGGCGGCGGCGCGCCAGATGCCGAGGTCCTCGGGGTGGATCATGTCGCCCACGCGGCACTCGGCGGTGATCGCCACCGAGCCCTCGTTGATCGAGTCGAGCGCGAGGTGTGAGTGCGCGTCGATGATGCCGGGCATGAGGTGCCAGCCGGCGGCGTCGATCACCGGGACGCCGTCCGGCGCGGCGATCGCCCCGCCGACCGCGGCGATGCGTCCGTCGCGGATCAGCAGGTCGCCGACGGCCGGCTCGTCACCGGTCATCGTCCACAGGGTGCCGCCGCGCAGCAGCACCTCGCCGGCCAGCGCGTGCGCGGGAGCGCGGTCGGCGCGGGTCTCGACCGGCCAGGCGGGGTGGCCGAGGGCGGGGTCGGACGCGGCCTCTTCCGCCGCGTCGTCGTCGGCCTCGGCAACCGGCGCGGCCGCGGGCGGCGCGGCGCTCTCGTCCGCCATCCGCTCGACCTCCACCGGCAGCTCGACGCCCATCCCGGGGATCTTCAGCGTGCCGCGGCCGTCGTCGGCGCCGAGCGTCACGCTCAGCTCCATCGGCATGTTGAAGTCCGGCGGGGTGAAGCCGAAGCTCACGCCGCCGTCGCGGTAGCGGATGTCGCGGGCCTCCTCGCGGCCGCTCGGGTCCTTCGGGTCGAACAGCAGCACGCCGCCCTCGTCGGGGACGAGCTCCATGCCGAACTCCTGCGCGCCCATCGGCGTGTCGAAGGACACCAGCCAGTCGCCGGCCATCGAGCCGCTGTCGGCGGCGGGGGCGGCGCCCTCCGCGCCCTCCGTCTCATCGTCCTCGGCGAGCCACTCCCAGGCGGCGCCGCCGGCCAGGACCCAGGCGAGGTCGGGGTCGGCGGGATCGAGCGGGCCGCGCGAGACGACGAAGTCGGCGGCAGCCGGATCCGTGGCCAGGCCGAGCACGGCGAGCACGTCGCGGCTCGTCGCTGCGATCAGCTCCTCGGCGTCGAGGCCGTCCTCGACGAGCTGCGCGACCGCCTCGCGCCAGGCCTTGGCGCTGCCGCTCGGGGCCAGCGCGCAGGCCACGCCGGCCTCGCGCAGGCGGCGGAACTCGGCGACGGTCTCGGCGTGCTCGCGGCGCAGCTCCTCGCGCAGCCGCGGCGGCGCCTGCCACCAGGGGCGCGCGTCCTCGGGGGCCGTCTTCAGCTCGTCGTCGCCCTTCGGCGCCTCGTCCAGGTCGAGCACGAAGACCACGCCGACGCCCTGAGCACGCAGACGCTCGGCGTGCTTCCAGGCGCCGCTGCCGCCGAGCACCACCGAGCCGGCGCCGCCGCCGGCGTGGTCGCGCAGCAGGTCGAGCACGTTCTCGATCGCGCGCGGGCTGTCGGCCAGGAAGATGCCGTCACCGACCGCCGCCAGGTCGGGGGACTCGAAGCGGCTGCCGTGGCCGGCGCGCGCGCGGTCGGCGTCGAGGAAGAGCTGGCGCAGCAGGGCGAGCGCCGCCATCGGCGTGCCGGGATAGCCGCCGCGGCCGCGCAGGCCGTGGACCACGCGGCCCTCGCGCGCGAGCAGCGCGCCGCCGAGCGGCTCGCCGTTCAGCGAGACCAGCGCGCTGCGTCCGGCGAGCACGCCCGCCTTCGGCACGAGGTGCGCGGTGGTGAAGCCGGCCTCGCGCCAGCTCTCTCCCTGCTCGGGCTTCCACACGGCCACGTCGGCGGCGTTCAGCCAGCCGCGCAGCGCGCGCCGCGCGCCGTACTCCATGGCCGGCATCACGTCCTCCCGCGTGTCGGTGGCGCGCTCGGCGTAGGGGCTTTCCTCGGGCGCGTCGAACTCGGCGGAGAAGTCGGCGTGGACCAGGCCCGGGTAGAGGATCCAGTCCTCCTCGGCCACCACGACGCGCGCGCCGGGAGCGCGGCGCAGCGCGCTGTCCAGGTCCTCGACCGGGAAGGCGCGTCCGTCCTGCACGAGCAGGGTGCGCGGCGCCGAGACCTCGCCGGGGCCGGTCCAGCAGCGCAGGTCGCGCAGCACCAGGTCGCCTTCGCGCGGCTCCTGCGCGGCGAACAGCGAGAGGAATGCGAAGAGCAGAGCCGGGGTGGCGGGCATGAGCGGATGGTATTCTGCCGCCCCTTGTCCGGTCCGCTGTTCCTCGCCAACCTGGCCGTCACCGTCGCCCTGCTGGCCCTCACCCTCGCCAGCGGACGGGCCGGCCGCCGCCGCCTCCACTACACGCTGGTCGCCGCGACCACGGTCGCGCTGCTGCTGGCCATCGTGCAGGCCGAGCTGTTCGGCCGCGGCTTCGAGTTCGACGCGATGCGTCTGAACGTCCACCTCGGCTTCGCCTTCGCCGCCCTCGGCGCGCTGCCGGGCGTCGCCTGGTCCGGGGTCGGCCTCGCGCGCGGCCGCGTCGCGCGCCCGGTGCACCGCCGCTGGGTGGCCGGCTTCGTGGTCCTCGTCGTGCTCGCCGTGGCCACCGCCGGCTGGATGTTCCTGACCGCGGTCCCGCTCGAGGGCTAGGCCTCGGGTCCGGCGGCGCGCGCGAGCAGCGTCACCGGGTGGACCACCTCGACGCCGCCGCCGGTGCGGCGCAGCTCGGCCTCGAGGCGCATCATGCAGCCGGGGTTGCCGGTGGCGACGGTCTGCGCGCCGCAGGCCCGCAGCTCTCCGACCTTGCCCGCGGTCACCGGGAAGGCGGCGACGGGCTCGCGCGCGAAGGCCACGCCGCCGGCGCCGCAGCAGTGGCGCGCGCCAAGGTGCTCGCGCAGCTCGAGGCCGGGGACGCGCGCGAGCAGGGCGGGGATCGCCTCGCCGCCGCCGACCACGTTCTGCAGGTGGCAGGGCGGGTCGTAGGCGACGCGGCCGGGCACCGGCGCCATCGCGCCGCGCCAGCCGGCCTCGGCGAGGAACAGCACCGGCTCGCGGAAGGCGGCCTGCGGGACCCGCTCGAGGAGGTGGGCCAGGCAGCCCGCGGCCGGGACGAGAACGGCGTCGACCGGACCGGACTCCGCCTGCGCGCGCGCGAAGGCCGCGGCGGTCGCCTCGGCCAGCTCCCCGCCGTGCGCGGCGTCGCCGGCGTGGGCGTGCAGCGCGCCGCAGCAGGACGGCTGTTCGGGGACGACCACCTCGAAGCCCTGCGCGGTGAGCAGCCGAACGGTGTCGCGCAGCACGCCGCCGAGCAGCTCGGCCTGCGCGCAGCCGAGGTGGAGGGCGACGCGGCCGCGCGCCTCGCCGCGGGCGGCGAAGCGGCTGCCTGCGCGCGGCACGAAGCGCTCCGGCCGCGCAGGCACCGCTGCGGCCAGCGCGTCGAGGCGGTCGCGCAGGCCGCTGCGGCCGTCGCTGCGCTGCGGCCCGCCGCGCCGCTCGAACAGGCGCAGGAGGCCGCTGCGCCGGGCCAGGCGCAGGAGCAGGCCGAGGACCCGCAGGCGGCTGCGCACCGGCAGCAGCGAGCGCAGGGCCGCGCGCAGCACGGTCGGCGTCGAGCCCTCGCGGAAGCGCTCCAGCGCGTGCGCGTAGCCGACCTTGGACGGGCACACCGGCTCGCAGGCGCGGCACTGCAGGCAGCGGTCGAGCGCGCCGGTGGCGGCCGCGGCCTCGATCCGGCCCTCGGTCACCGCGCGCATGAGGAACAGCCGCCCGCGCGGCGATTCGGTCTCGAGGCCGGTCGCGCGGTAGGTCGGGCACTCCTGCAGGCACAGGCCGCAGTGCATGCAGTCGAGCAGCTGCGGGACGCCGGCCAGCGGGTCGTCCGGCGGCAGCGGGGCGCGCGTCCCGCTCATGCGGGCCTCCCGCCGAAGGGGAGCGCGCCGGGGGCGCAGGCCTGCTGGATCGCCTCGAGCCACGGGGACGGAGCTCCCGGGGGGAAGACGTGCGCGCCCGCGGGCGGCGGTCCGCCACCGGGCAGGGGCGCCTGCAGCCCGAGGAGGTCGCGCGGCCAGGGGAGGGCGGCTGCCTCGCGACCGGCGGGCCAGCTCGCGCGGCGGGGCGCCTCGGCGAAGGCACGCAGGACGGCGTCGCGCGCCGCCTCGCCCTCGGCCGGATCGATCGCGCGCCAGCCTGGGGCGCCGGGCTCGGCCACGCCTTCGAGCAGCGCGCAGGCCTCCGCTCCGGGGCCGGACTGGAAGGCCAGCCGCGGCGCCGGCAGGGCGCCGACCGCGTCCGCCGGGCCGCGGCACCACAGCGGCCGCCGCGGCCGCGGGCGCAGGCGCAGGATCAGCCGCGTGCACAGCGCCAGCCGGCCGCGGCTACCGAGGAACAGGCGTGTGAGGTCGTAGCCGGCGACCGACTTCACCACCCGCGCGCCGGTCCGCACCGCGGTGCCGTCGGCGAGCAGCCACTCGGCGCCGAGCACCTGGTCGCGTGGCGGGCCGAAGAAGGCCGTGGCCAGGCTGAGCTCCGGCGCGAGGAACAGGCCGCCCAGCGTGCCCGCGGCGGCGCCGGGCGAGCAGACGCCGAGTTCCAGGCCGTGCTCGGCGGCGGCCGCGTCGAGCGCGGCGGGGGAGAGGCCGGCCTCGACCACGCAGGTCTGGTCCTCGGCGT
Source organism: uncultured Planctomycetales bacterium (assembly GCA_964342475.1). Lineage (GTDB taxonomy): Bacteria > Planctomycetota > UBA1135 > UBA1135 > UBA1135 > J029. Next base: position 327,518 of record CAYFGE010000001.1, on the reverse strand, counting down.
CGAACTCGACGACCCGGTCCATCGCCGTCGTGGACAGCCAGCGCGCGGGCGCGGCGTCGGGCGCGTGGCGCGCCAGGCGGGAGCGTCGCCCGCAAGGGAGCAGCGACACGCCCTCGGCCTGAGCGGCGCGGATCGCCTCGGCCGCCTCGGCGGCGGTGGCCGGCGCGAGCAGCTCAGCGTTCATCCGGCGTCCTCCGGTGGCGGCGGAAGGCCTCGGCGCAGCCGCGCGGCAGCGGCAGCCCGCGGCCGGGGTTGAGGCGCTCGCCGGGGTCGAAGACCGCGCGCACCCGGCGCATCAAGTCGAGGGTCGCGGCGTCGAACTGTTCGGCGAGCAGTTCCTCCTTCTCCAGACCGATGCCGTGCTCGCCGCTCAGCGAGCCGCCGAGCTCGAGGCAGCGCCGCAGGATGCGCGCGCCGGCCTCCTCGACGCGGCGGGCCTGGTCGGGGTCGCGCGCGTCGAAGCTGAAGTGCGGGTGGATGTTGCCGTCGCCGGCGTGGAACAGGTTGGCCACCGGCAGCCCGGCGTCCTGGGCCACCTCCTCGACGTAGGCCATGATCTCGGCCAGGCGGGCGCGCGGCACCACGCCGTCCATGACCAGGCTGTCGGGCGCGAGCTGGCCCATCGCGCCGCCGGCTCCCTTGCGCCCCTTCCAGATCGCGGCGCGCTCGGCGGCGTCGGCCGCGCGCTGCACGCGCAGCGGATCGCGCCGGCGCAGGATGGCCTCGATCTCGGCCGCCTCGCCGTCGACGCGCGCGACCGGGCCCTCGACCTCGACCAGCAGCACGGCGCCGGCCTCGGTCGGCAGCCCGGCGCGGTAGACCGAGTTCTCGACCGCCTGCACGGCGCGCTGGTCCATCACCTCGAGCGCCACGGGCCGCAGGCCGGCGGCGACGATCTCGGCCACCGTCTCGCAGGCGGCGCGGATCGTGGGGTAGGCGCCGAGCAGGGTGGCGACGGCCTCCGCCGCCGGGATCAGGCGCAGCTCGATCGAGGCGGCGATGGCGACGCTGCCCTCCGACCCGACCAGGAAGCCGCGCAGGTCGAGGTCCTCCTGCTCGGCGAGGCCGCTGCCCCAGGTCTCGACGCGGCCGTCGGGCAGGACGACCTCCGCGGCCAGCACGTGCTGGCCGGTCATGCCGTGCAGGAAGCACTGCGGCCCGCCGGAGTTCTCGGCCAGGTTGCCGCCGAGCGTGCAGACGGTCTGGCTGGCCGGGTCGGGGGCGTAGCGCAGGCCGAAGGGCGCGGCGGCGCGCGACAGCTCGGCGTTGACCACCCCCGGCTCCACCCGCGCCCAGCGGCGCGCCGGGTCGAGCTCGAGCACGCGGTTCATGCGGCTCAGGCCGAGGACCACGCCGCCGGGGGGGACGAGCGCGCCGCCCGACAGCCCGGTGCCGGCGCCGCGCGCGGCGAAGACAACGCCGGCGGCATGCAGCGCGCCCACGCAGGCGACCAGCTGCTCGCGGTCCGCCGGCAGGACCACCGCGCCGGGGCGGCAGCGGAACAGGGTCAGGGCGTCCGACTCGTAGGCGGCCAGCGCGCCGGGGTCGTCGAGGGCGAAGCGCGGGCCGACGATCGCGCGCAGCTCGGCCAGCAGTCCGCGCGGCAGGGCGGGGGCGGCGTCGGCGGCGGGCGCGGCGGCGCGGCTCACTCCTCGTCGCGGGCGCGGAAGCGCGGGATCCAGCGCGGCGTGCGGCCGCGGTACTGCAGGTAGGCCTTGCCGAAGGTCGGCTCGTGGTCGCGCTCCTCGAAGGGCACGCTGACCAGGATCCACAGGCCGAAGCCCACGGCGAGCAGCAGCCGGTCGGGGGTGCCCTCCGGCATCGCCGCCATCATGAGCAGGAAGCCGAGGTTCACCGGCTGGCGCACCCAGCGGTAGGGCGGCAGGGCGATCAGCTCGCGCGAGGGCGGCTGGGTGCCGTTCTCGAGCGCGCGCAGGTGGGGCAGGCCGAGCATCCGCCCGGCGCCGGTGAGCAGCGTGGCCCAGGTGGCGAGCAGCAGGCCTAGCGCCTGCACCCCGCGGGCGGCGATCTTGGCCGCGCCGTCGTAGTCCCACAGCACCGGCCCCGTGGTGCGCCAGCCGAGCACGAGCAGGCTGAGGGTCACGCCGGCCACCAACACGTAGAGCGGGCGCTCGCCGCTCGGGCCGAAGGGCCGGTTGAGCAGCACCCGCCCCGAGCCGCGCGCCAGCAGCGAGTGGGGGACGACGAAGAGGAGGAGCAGCAGGGTGTCCACGAGCAGCGCCCCGCCGTCGAGCTCGTCCGGAAGCGGCAGAGGCACCCCGGCGACGAGGCGCAGCCAGCCGACGGTGCCGACCGCGCCGAGCAGCGGACCGACCAGGAGCCAGAGCGCGAGCACCGGGCGCGCCTCGCGCTGCGGGTCGAAGACCTCGTCGGGGTCGAAGTGCTCGGGGACGGGCTCGATGCGGCGGCTGTTCTGCGACACGGGTCAGCTCGCGGCGGGGCGGGGGAGGAGACGGTCGACGACCTGGATGGTGACGGCGCGCGGCACGGTGGGGCAACGCTCTTCGCACAGGCCGCAGCCGGTGCACAGCGCGGTGTCCACGCCCGGCCGCTGCTGCTCGTCGACCACGATGGCCTTCGGCTCGGTCGGACAGATCGACAGGCAGGCGGAGCAGTAGCTGCCGATCCACGGGTAGCACAGGTCGCGGTCGACCGCCGCGACGCCGATGCGGACCTGCTCCGGGGCGTGCAGCGGGCGCAGCGCGCCGGGCTCGCACACCCGGGTGCAGTTCAGGCCGGAGCACAGCACGCAGGCGCGGGCGTCGGGCACGATGACCGGGGTGCCGGCGTCGGGCTCGCCGGCCGGCACGCGCACGATGCAGGCCGCCGGGCAGGCGCTGACGCAGTCGTCGCAGCGCGTGCAGGCGGCGAGGAAGTCGGCCTCCGGCAGGGCGCCGGGCGGGCGCAGCCGCCGCAGCGGGGCGGGCGCGGGGCGGCCTCCGCCGAGGCCGCGCGTGGCCTTCACCGTCTCGCTGACGGTGTCGAGCAGCGTGCGCAGGCCGCGTCGGAAGAAGGCGCGGCGGTCGAGCGGCTCCTCGGCCATGGCAGGAGTCTAGCCGGAGCGCGCGGCGGGCGGGAGCGCGCCGCGCCCCCGCCCGCCTGCGGCCCCCGCGGGGCTCACTTCAGCCGGCTGATCGACTTGGCCTGCAGGAACAGGAGCAGGTAGTCCCGGCCGCCGGCCTTCGAGTCGGTGCCCGACATGTTGAAGCCGCCGAAGGGGTTGACCCCGACCAGCGCGCCGGTGCACTTGCGGTTGATGTAGAGGTTGCCGCAGAACAGCTCGCGGCGCGCGGTGGCGATCTTCTCCTCGTCGCGGCCGAAGTAGCTGCCGGTCAGGCCGAAGATCGTGTCGTTGGCGGCCTCGATGCCCTCCTCGAAGCTGGCGACCTGGTGGACGGCCAGGACCGGGGCGAACAGCTCCTCGCGGAACAGGTGGTCGCTGCGCTTCACGCCGGTGAACACGGTCGGCTGCAGGTACCAGCCGCCCTCCTCGCCGACCTCGCCGCCGGCCACGAGGGTGTTGCCCTCCTCCTTGCCCTTGGCGATGCCGTCGAGCGCGCCCTGGCGGGCCTTCTCGTTGATCATGCCGCCGAGGAAGTTCTTGGCGTCGCTCGGGTGGCCCATCGTGGTGGCCTCGACCAGCGGCAGGAACTTCTCCATGAAGGCGTCGTGGATCTTCTCGTGCAGGATCAGGCGCGAGCAGGCCGAGCACTTCTGGCCCTGGAAGCCGAAGGCGGCGGCGTGGGTGGCCTGCGCCGCGGCGTCGAGGTCGGCGTCCTCGTCGATGAACATGAAGTCCTTGCCGCCCATCTCGGCGACCACGCGCTTGAGCCAGATCTGGCCCTCGGCGACCTTGCCCGCCTTCTCGTAGATGCCCATTCCGACCTCGGCCGAGCCGGTGAAGCTGATGAAGCGGATCAGCGGGTGCTCGACGATGGTGTTGCCGACCTCGCCGCCGCTGCCGGGGACGAACTGCAGCACGCCGGCCGGGATGCCGACCTCCTTCATCAGGTCGACGAACATCGAGGCGATGCCGGGGCTGTCGCTGCTCGGCTTGAGCACCACGGTGTTGCCGGTGACCAGCGCCGCGGTGGTCATGCCGACCAGGATGGCCAGCGGGAAGTTCCACGGCGGGATGACCGCGCCGACGCCGAGCGGCACGTAGATCATCTCGTTCTTCTCGACCGGGTGCGGGGTGATCGGCTGCGGGCCGCCGTAGCGCATCGCCTCGCGGGCGTAGAACTCGAGGAAGTCGATCGCCTCGGCGGTGTCGCCGTCGGCCTCGGCCCAGCTCTTGCCGACCTCGTAGACCATCATGGCCGAGAAGTCGTGCTTGCGCAGGCGCATCAGGCGCGCGGCCTGGAACAGGTACTCGGCGCGCTGCTCGGGCGTCTTGCGCGACCACTCGCCGAAGGCCTTGTGGGCGCCGACCACGGCGCGCAGGGCGTCGTCGCGGCTGCACTTGGCCGAGTTGGCGACGACGCGCGAGACCTGGCTCGGGTCGACCGACTCGAAGGTGCCGGAGCCGCCCTCGCCCTCGTCGCCGTCGATCCAGCTGCGCACGACGACGGGGAAGGAGGCCTCGACCTTGGCGAGCGACTCCTGGAAGGCCTTGGCGTTCTCCTCGGCGGAGAAGTCGGTGAAGGGCTCGTTCTGGAAGGGGGTGATCTCGAGAGTGGACTGGAGCATGGTCTCAGGCGGCCGCCGGGTCGGGGGCGGGCATGGGGTGTCGGCGCAGGTGATCCTGCAGGGCTTGGGCGGAGCGCTCGGCGTGGGCGCGCTTGCGCTGGTCCCGGCGCACGCGGCCGGGCAGAGAGGGTAGCAGGCCGAACTCGGCCTTCATCGGCTGGAAGGACTCGGCCGGGGCCTCGGCCACGTGGAGGGCCAGGGACCCGAGCAGGGTCTTGCGCGGCAGGACCTCGGGCTCCTGGCCGCGCAGGCGGCGGACCAGGTTGCGCCCGGCCAGCAGGCCGGAGCCGATGTTGCCGAGGTAGCCCTCCATGCCGGTCAGCTGGCCGGCGACGTAGAGGCCGGGCCGCTCGCGCCACTCGAGGGTGGCGTCGAGCACGCGCGGGGAGCACAGGAAGGTGTTGCGGTGCATGCTGCCGAGGCGCACGAACTCGGCCCCGGCCATGCCGGGCAGCGCGCGCAGCAGGCGCTCCTGCTCGGGGTAGCGCAGGTTGGTCTGGAAGCCGACCAGGTTGAACAGCGTCGCCCCGCGGTTCTCGGCACGCAGCTGGATCACGGCGTAGGGCCAGCGGCCGGTGCGCGGGTCGTCGAGGCCGACCGGGCGCAGCGGGCCGTAGCGCAGGGCGTCGCGGCCGCGCGCGGCCAGCACCTCGACCGGCAGGCAGCGCTCGAAGAAGCGCGCGGCGCGCGGGTCGGCGGCCTCGAAGTCCTTCAGCTCGTGGCGCTCGGCGCCGAGCAGGCCGTCCACCAGGGCCTCGTAGTGCTCCTTCTCGAGCGGCACGTTGAGGTAGTCGTCGCCCTCGCCGCGGCCCCAGCGCGAGGCGGCGAAGACCACCTCCCGGTCGAGGCTGTCGGCGGTCACCACCGGGGCGATGGCGTCGAAGAAGGCGAGGTGTTCGGACCCGGCCAGGCGGGCGAGGTCGGCGGCGAGGGCCTCGCTGGTCAGCGGCCCGCTGGCGATCACCGCCGGGCCCTCCGGCACCGCCGGCACCTCGCCGCGCACGAGCTCGATGCGCGGGTGGGCCTCGACCGCCTCGGTCACCGCGGCGGCGAAGGCCAGGCGGTCCACCGCCAGCGCCTGGCCGGCCGGGACGGAGGTGGCCTCGGCCAGCTCGAGCAGGCGGCAGCCCATCGCGCGCAGCTCGGCCTGGAGCACGCCGCCGGCGCGGTCGGGCAGGCGGCTGCCCAGCGAGTTGCTGCACACCAGCTCGGCGCAGCGGTCGGTCTCGTGGGCCGGCGTCGGGACCACCGGCCGCATCTCGTGCAGGCGCACGGGGATGCCGGCCTCGGCCAGCTGCCAGGCGGCCTCCGAGCCGGCCAGGCCGGCGCCGACCACGGGGACGGGTTCCATCGCGCGGGACCGGCCCTCTCCCGCGGGGGAGGCGGGGGGCCGCAAGGGGCCTAGAATAGCCCCTCCGCGGTCCCGCGGGACCACCTCCGGAGCACCTCCATGCTTTTCACCGCTGTCGCCGTCCTCGCCGCCGCCGCCGCTCCTCAGGAGCAGCCGGTGGTCCCGGCCTCGACCCGCCTCGACCGGGTCACGGTCTATGCCGCCCAGGCCCTGGTCGAGCGCACCTTCGCCGTGGAGGCGGACGAGCCCGGCCCGATGACGGTCGAGATCGGCCCGCTGCCGCTCGGACTGGACACCAGCTCCTTCCAGACCAAGGTCGAGGCCGGCCAGGCCGTGATCCAGGGCGTGGAGACGCGCATCGTGACGGGCGACGCCCTCGACCGCGGCCAGCGCGACCAGCTGCGCGCCCGCCTGGCCGAGATGCTGGCCGAGCGCCGCGACCTCGACGCCGAGCGCGCCTCGATCGAGGCCGGCCAGCAGATGGTGGCCTCGGTGATCGCCTCGCTGGCCACGCCCGACGGCGGCGCCCGCATCCTCGAGTCGGCCGTCGACGGCACCGCCCTCGACGCCCTGTTCGGCTTCGTGCGCGAGCGCAGCGCCGAGCTGGACCGCGAGCTGGCCGCCCTCGAGGCCGCCGTGGCCGAACTCGAGCAGCGCATCGCCGGGGTCCGCGAGGAGCTCGGCGGCGAGAACGGCGCGCCCCTGCGCCGCTACCACCTCGGCCGCATCCAGGTGTGGGCCGAGCGCGCCGGGCGCGTCGAGCTGCGCGCCAGCTACCTGATCGGCGGCGCGCGCTGGCGGCCGACCTACGACGTGCGCGTGGCCCCCGACCTGACCGGCGTCACCGTCGGCCTGGTCGCCGAGCTCGACCAGCGCACCGGCGAGGACTGGACCGACGCCGAGGTGCTGCTCAGCACCTCCACGCCGAGCGTCGGCCTCGACCCGCCGCCGGTCCCGCTGCGCGTCTTCGAGATCCAGCGCGCCACGCCGTCCTCGGTGGACGCGCGCGCGCTCGACCGCGGCGGCGCGGCCTTCGCCGAGGTCGAGGGCCTGGCCCTGCCCAACGAGGCGGCCAAGGGCTTCCGCGCGGCCCCCGAGGCGCAGATCCAGGACCTCGGTCTGAGCGCGCTGTTCCAGCTGCCCGACCGCAAGACGATCCGCGGCGACGGCGAACCCTACCGCTACCGCATCCGCGAGGTGCCGCTCGAGGTGCGCCCCGAGCGCTACCTGGTGCCCTCGCGCAGCGACCGCGCCTTCCTGCGCGCCGAGGTGCGCCTGACCGGCGACACCCCGCTGCTGCCGGGGCAGGCCAAGATCTTCCTCGGCCCGGACTACCTCGGCGACACCCGCTTCCCGGTGCTGCGCCCGGGCGACTCGACCACGCTCAACCTCGGCGTCGACCCGAACCTGGCGGTCGAGCTCGAGGTGGTGCGCGACGAGCGCGACGACCCCGGCCTGCTCAGCTCGACGGCCACGATCACCCGCGTGTGGCGCGCCAAGCTCAAGCTGAGCGCCGCCGCGCTGGGGGCGGTCGACGTGCTGGTGGAGGAGGCCCTCCCCGTCGTGCGCGGCGGCGGCCTCGAGATCAAGCCGGTCGAGCTGCGGCCCAACCCGCTGCGCGACGAGGCCGACCTGCGCGACCAGCGCGAGCGCGGCGTCTACCGCTGGCGCCTGCGCCTGGCGCCGGGGCAGGGGCAGAACGTCTACTGGGGTTACGAGCTCGAGTTCGACGAGGACCTCACCCCGGTCCTGACCGAGCGCTGAGCCGGCGCGGCCGCGGCTAGAATGCCCGGTCCATGTCCAGCGACCGCCCGATCCGCGTCCGCTTCGCGCCCTCCCCGACCGGCCGCCTGCACGTCGGCGGGGCGCGCACGGCCCTGTTCAACTGGGCCTACGCCCGCCGCCACGGCGGCGCCTTCGTGCTGCGCGTCGAGGACACTGACGAGGAGCGCAACAGCGAGGAGTCGCTGCGCTCGATCCTCGACAGCCTGCGCTGGCTGGGGCTCGACTGGGACGAGGGCCCCGAGGCGGACGGCGCGCACGGGCCCTACTTCCAGTCGCAGCGGCTCGACCGCTACGCCGCCGCCGCCGCGCGGGGCCTGGAGGAGGGCTGGCTCTACCGTTGCTTCTGCAGCCCCGAGCGCGTCGCCGAGCTGAAGGAGCGCCAGCGCGCCGAGAAGCAGGCCGCGATCGGCTACGACCGCACCTGCCGCGGGCTCGACCGGGCCGAGGCCGCGCGGCGCGCCGAGGCCGGCGAGAGCTGCGTCCTGCGCTTCGCCGTGCCGGACGACGAGGAGGTCGTCGTGCGCGACCACATCCGCGGCGATGTGGTGTTCCGCAGCGGCGAGGTGGAGGACTGGGTGGCGGTCCGCTCGGGCGGCATGCCGACCTACAACTTCGTCTGCGCCCTCGACGACGCGGCGATGGAGATCAGCCACGTGATCCGCGGCGAGGAGCACCTCGCCAACACGCCCAAGCAGGTGCTGCTGTGCCGCGCCCTCGGCCTGCCCGAACCCGAGTTCGCCCACGTGCCGCTGATCCTCGGCGCCGACGGCAAGAAGCTGAGCAAGCGCACCGGCGACACCGCGCTGGGGGACTACGAGGCCAAGGGCTACCCGCCCGAGGCGATGTTCAACTTCCTCGGCCTGCTCGGCTTCGCCATCGACGACAAGACCGACGTCTTCCGCCCCGAGCAGCTCGTCGCCGCCTTCGAGCTCGGCCGCATCAACAAGGCCGGCGCGGTCTTCGACGTGGACAAGCTGCACTGGCTCTGCGGCGAGTACCTGCGCGGCACCGGGCCCGGCGAGCTGGCCCGCCGCCTGCTGCCCTGGCTGGAGGAGGCCGGGCTGGCCGACGACGGCACCGACCCGGCCTGGGTCGAGCGGCTGGCCGCGGCCTTCCGCGAGCGCCTGCGCCTCTACTCCGAGGTGGGGGAGCAGGCCGCCTTCCTGCGCGGCGAGCGGGCCGAGCCCGACGCCAAGGCGGCCCCGGCCCTGGCCGACGCCGACGCCCCGCGCGTGCTGGCCGCCGCGGCCGAGGCGCTCGGCGCGGGGGACTTCCCGCCGGCCGACTTCGACGCCTTCGCCAAGCAGCTGGCCGCCGAGCTCGGCCTCGGCATGGGCAAGGTGATGAAGCCGCTGCGCGCCGCCCTCAGCGGCACCCTCGGCGGGCCGCCGGTGGGCGACATCCTCGGCCTGCTCGGCCGCGAGCGCAGCCTCGCGCGGCTGCGCGGCGCGGCGCGGGCCTAGTCCGCTCGGGGCGCCTCGAGCGCCCGCACGACCGCCTCGGTCAGGTCCTCGTTGTAGCGGTTGCGGATCACGATGCGGCCGTCGCGCCCGACCACGTAGATCGAGGGCAGCTGGCGCACGGTGAAGGCGTCGGGCACCGGGCCGTTCAGGCCCTTGCCGTCCCACACCACCGGCCAGTCCATGCCGTGGCGCGCGACCGCCTCGTCGAGGTCCTCGCGGTCGAACAGGCGCGGCAGGAAGCGCTGCCCGGCGGCCTTCATCTGCTCGTGGATCTCGCGCGTGACGTAGAGGTCGGTGTTCACCGAGACCACCTTCAGCCCCGCGGCGGCGTGCTGCTCGAGCAGCTCCTTGACCTGGGGGATGGTGGACAGGCTGCCGCCGTGGATGGCCGACCAGAAGTGCACCAGGACGACGTCGCCGCGGTGGTCGGCGAGGTTCTGCGGCCGGCCGGCGGTGTCCACCATCTCGACCAGCGGGGCCGGCTGGCCGGGCAGCATGCGGCGCCGCTCGGGGATCTCGCGCAGGCGCTCGCGGATGCGCTCGCCCTCGGGCAGCTCGGTGCCGGCCACCTCGCGCAGCACGACCTCGGCCTCGTCGAGCTGGTCGATCCGCATGAGCTCCTCGGCGAAGCGCATCGCCACCCGCGGCACGTTGAGGAAGATGCCCTGCGGCGGGGTGTCCGTGCGCAGCCGGACGCCCTGCCAGACGCGGCGGTAGGAGCTCACGCTGGCCTGGCGGTCGCGGAAGATGCGCGACTCGATCTGGCCGACGGTCATCAGCGCCTGCCACGCGGCCCAGGTGCCGTGGTGCTTCTTCTCCAGGGCCAGGAGTCCGTCGCGGAAGGCGGTGAAGTGCCGCTCGGCCTCCGCCTGCTCCTTCGGCGGCGGGATCTGGTTGGCCTCGGCGTAGGCGTTGATCTCCTCCAGGGCGGCCTGCTCGCGGGCCTCGTCGACCTGGACCTCGCCGCCGGCAGGGGGGGCGGGGCGAGGGGGCGGCGCGGGCTCGTCGACGACCTGGGCCGCGGCGGGGGCGGCGGCCAGGAGCAGGGCGAGGAGCGGGGCGGGGCGACGCAGCTGCATGGGGGGATTCTAGGACGGAGGCGAGACCGGCCGCGACTCGGGGACTAGGCTGGGGCCGTGGAGCCTCCCTATCCGAACCTGGTCTGGAAGACGACCTCGATCGCGGGCCTGCGGCTGGCCTTCCTCGAGCACCGCGAGGACGGCAGCGTCCGGGTGCTGATCGAGATGGGGCCCGGCGCGGCCTACCCGCCGCACCGCCACCGCGGCGTCGAGGAGGTCTTCGTGATCCGCGGCGGCTACCGCGACGCCGAGGGCAGCTACCCGGCGGGCAGCTTCCTGCGCTACGCCGAGGGGACGGCGCACGCCCCGAGCGCCGGGCCGGAGGGCTGCCTGCTGCTGGCCTGGGCCGAGCGCGGCGTGGACCTGCTGCTCGACGGTGGGGGTGGATAGAAGCCGCGACCGGCGGTAGAATCTCCGCCCCTTCGCCGGGCTCCGGCGCGGCGAACGGCGGAGTAGCTCAGTTGGTTAGAGCAGCGGAATCATAATCCGCGTGTCGGGGGTTCGAGTCCCTTCTCCGCTACCAGAAACGACCCTCGTCCGGCCTCGGGCCGGCGAGGGTCGTGCCCGTTGCGGCCGGTGCGCTAGCTTGTCGCGGTGCACTTCCTCGCCGCCCTCCTCCTGGCCTCCGGCCTCCTCGGCCCTGCTTCGGTCGATCGCGAGCCCACGCGGGTCTTCATCTTCGCGGGGCAGTCCAACATGGTCGGCTCCGACTCGCGCGTCGCCGACGTCGACCGCTTCCCGCCTTTCGCCGGGCTCGGCGAGGCGCAGCGCAAGGTGCGCTTCTCCTACTGCATCGGGCGGGAGGACAAGCGGCGCAGCGACGGCTGGGTGGAGCTGCAGCCCGTCGGCGGGGTGGTCGGGCCCGAGCTCAGCTTCGCCCGCGAGCTCACCGCGCGCACCGACGCGCCGGTCGCGATCATCAAGTGCGCCGCCGGGGGAACCCATCTGGGCGGCGACTGGAACCCGGACGAGCCCAGCGGCTTCGAGATGTACCCGCTGATGCTCGAGCTGGTCCGCTCCTCGCTGGCCGAGCTCGAGCGCAAGGGGATCGACTACCGCCTCGAGGGCTTCATGTGGCACCAGGGCGAGAACGACATGTTCGACGAGGGCTACCAGGCCGCCTACGGCGCCAACCTGGCCCGCTTCATCGCCCGCGTGCGCCGCGACCTGGACGCGCCGGAGCTGCGCTTCTACATCGGCGAGCTCTGCACCAAGACGATCTGGGGCATGGACCTGCGCCCGCGCATGGCGGCGATCAGCCGCGGCCAGCGGGCGGTGGCCGACGCCGACCCGCTGGCGGAGTACGTCCGCACCTCGCACGTCGGGGTCGAGATCGGCGGCGGGGTCGGCCTGCACTACCACTACGGCACCCTCGGCCAGCTCGAGCACGGGGTGGAGTACGCCGAGGCCTACCTCGCCCACCTCGGCCTCGCCGCGCCGCCGCCGGACCCGCTCGAGGACTGGCCCTTCGAGGAGGGCGAGCCGGTGCGCCTCTTCGTCCTCGCCGGCCACCGCAACATGGAGGGCGAGCGCGCCTTCGTCGCCGACCTGCGCGGGATGCGCGGCGGCCGCGCGCTGGCCAAGGAGGCGCCGAAGGTGCCCTTCCGCTACTCCCTCGGCGGGGGGGTGCAGGACTCCGGCGGCTGGGTGGCCCTCGGCCCGCGCGGCCGCTTCGACACCTTCGGCCCGGAGCTCAGCTTCGCCCGCCGCCTCGGCCGCGGCCTGCGCGAGCCCTTCGCGGTGGCCAAGTACACGCACTCCGGCTCGCAGATCCCCGACTGGACGCCGACCGGCGGCGGGGTGGAGTTCCGCCACGTCTACCCCGGCTTCCTGCGCTTCGTGCGCGAGGCGGTGGCCGACCTCGAGGCCCGCGGCCACGCCGTCGAGCTGGCCGGGGTCTTCTACCACCTGGGCGAGAACGACATGTCCTTCGGCCCCTTCCGCCGCGCCGCCGCCGACGGTGTCCGCGCGCTGGTCGAGGGCAGCCGCGCCGAGCTCGGCCTGCCCGAGCTCGACTGGTACCTCAGCCAGGAGCCGCCGACGGACGACGAGCGGCTGAACGCGATCGACGTCACCGCTGCGCTGGCGGAGCTGGCCGCCGCCGACCCGCACACGCACCACCTGCGAGCCTTCGGGCTGCCGGAGCAGGAGGAGCAGCTGGTGCTCGACGCGCGCGGCGTCGTCGCCCTCGGCGAGCTGCTCGCGGAGGCCTGGCTGGAGCGCTGAGCGGCCGGCGGCTCAGAGCCGCTTCAGCTCGCCGAGCGTCCGCTCGCCGCCGGCCGTCCCGGTGTTCACGGTGGCGGCCGGCTCGAACAGCAGCACCTGGACCTCCTCGGCCGCCACCGGGCGGTGCTCGACGCCGCGCGGCACGACGAGCATCTGGCCGGGGCCGAGCTGCACCCGCCGGTCGCGGAACTGCATCTCGAGCCGCCCCTCGAAGACCAGGAACAGCTCGTCCTCGTCGGCGTGGGCGTGCCAGATGAACTCGCCGTGCAGCTTGGCGAGCCGCACGTGCTGGCCGTTCAGCTCGGCCACCACGTGCGGGTCCCAGGGCCGCTGCGGCCCCGGTGTGCGTCGATTCCCTACTGGATCGTCAGAGCCAGCGGGTTGAGCGGGGCGCCGGAGCCGAGGTCCACGCCGTGGATCCAGATCGGCGAGCCCGCCAGGGCGGCGGGGATCTCCTTGATCCAGACCACCCGGCCCGAGGCGTCGGTCCGGTGGCGGCTCAGCTGGTAGGGCGGGGTGACGAAGGCGTCCCCGTAGGCGGTGTTCGTCGGGCCGCCGCCGGCCAGGGACCAGGCCAGGAGGACGTCCGACGCCGGGGTGGCGTTCTTCAGCAGGAAGGCGGCGGGCTCCTCCCCGGTCAGCGCGCTGGCGATGAGGTGCGGCAGCGCCTGCTCGAAGGGCTTCATCCCGATGTCCGCGCGGGTGTTGCCCGGGTCGGCGGCGCCGGCCGGGTCGCCGGCGTCGATGCAGGGCGAGCCGCTCATGAGGGTCAGGTCCACGCGCAGGCCCGGGTCGCGGTCGAGGTTCCCGGTGCCGGGCCAGCCGCCTTCGACGATGCAGTAGGACACGGTGGCCGCGGCGTTGCCGGCGGTGTCGACGAACAGGTCGTCCGCATCGTTGTCGAACAGGATCGAGTTGCTCAGCTGGAGCTCGGCGAAGTCGGTCACCGCGACGCTGGCGCCGCGAGTCGCGACGTTGGCGTTGGTGAGGGTGCAGTGGTCGAGGGCGAGCTCGAAGAAGTCCTCGAGGTAGACCGCCCCGCCGTCGGCGATGGCGGTGTTCTCCTCGAAGGAGCAGCGGCGGAACAGGGCGTCGCCCTGGAAGTTGTAGTTCTTGGCGTAGACCGCGCCGCCGTGGTTCTGCGCGAGGTTGGTGGTGAAGCTGCACTCGACCACCGTGGTGGGATGGAGGAAGCTGTCGCCGCGGAGGGAGATGGCGCCGCCACCCGAGATCGCGCTCAGGGCAGAGTTGGTGCGGAACTCGCAGCGGAGCAGGACCGGCCCGGACTGGAAGGAGTAGAGCCCGCCGCCGCCGCCCTGGGCCGAGTTGAACAGGAAGGAGCAGTCGGTGATGACGACGGTCGAGCCGCCGTCCAGCGCGACGCCGCCGCCGTTCTCGGTGGCGAAGTTGCTGCGGAAGATGCAGCGCGTGAGGGTCGGGCTGGCGCCGATCGCGCCGAGGCCCGCGCCGCGGTAGCCGTTGTTGAACTCGAAGATGCAGTCCTCGATCACCGGGGCCGTGCGCGTGTCGCAGCGCACGCCACCGCCGGTGGGTTGGAGCACCGGGCTGGTGGCCAGGCCGTCGCGGATCTTGAAGCCGCGCAGCACGGAGTCGCGCTTCTCGCGGTGGTCGAACACCACCACGGGGGCGGTGCCGCCGCCCTCGATGACCGTCGTGGCGGCGCCGTTCTCGCTGCGCAGCGTGATGCCGCGGCCGCGGAAGTTCAGGTTCTCCTGGTAGATGCCGTCGCGGACGATCACGGTGTCGCCGTCCTGCGAGGCGTCGATCGCCTGCTGGATCGTGGCGAAGTTGTCGGGGACGTACCAGGTGGACTGGGCGGCCACGAGGGGAGCCGGGCCCAGCGCCAGGAGGAGGAGGGGAAGGAGGGGGCGGTTCATCGGGACAGGCTAGGAGGGAAATCCGACAACGAACAATCCGCTCGTCCGGCAAGGGGACGAGGCCGGGACGGGCCGTATCGGAATGAGGCGGTCGCCTACTGCACCGTCGTGTCGATCGCGTCGGTCACGTGCCAGGCGAAGCTCGGCGCGCCCTGGCTCTCGACGGCCTGCAGCCACACCTTGGTGCCCGCCGGCACGCTCGCCGGGATCGACGTGGAGAGGGCCGCCGTCGTGCCGCTGCGGGTCGAGTCGGTCCCGATGATCTTGATGGGCGGCGTGAGCTGGAGCACGAAGCCGAGGGTCGGGTGGGTGAAGGGGCCCGCGCCGGCGAGCGAGTAGAGGAAGTAGACGCGCGAGCGCGGCATCAGGCGCCACGCGGCGAGGTCGGCGGGCTGGCCGCGGCGCAGCGGCATCGGGCTGAGGGTCAGGCCGGGGCCGGCGATCCCGTTGCCGTACCAGGCGACCTGGTCGTCGAGGATCGAGGCGGACACGAGGTCCACGTGGCCGTCGCCGTCGAGGTCGGCCGGGACGACGCAGAAGGCGGCGTCCGCCGCGGTGGTGATCGACTGCAGCGGACCGAAGCTCCCGCCGCCGAGGTTCTCGTACCACGCGATCTGGTCGTCGTAGGAGGAGGCCGACACGACGTCGAGGTCGCCGTCGCCGTCGAGGTCGGCGGCGCGGGCGTCGCGCGGGCCGTTGGCCGCCAGCGAGATCACCTGCTCGCTGCCGAAGCTGCCGCCGAGGTTCTCGTACCAGGCGA
>CAYFGE010000001.1:248631-312146 GCA_964342475.1 uncultured Planctomycetales bacterium | reverse complement strand
GCCGCCGAGGTTCTCGTACCAGGCGACCTTCCGGTCCTGGTGGGACACGGAGACCAGGTCGAGGTCGCCGTCGCCGTCGAGGTCGGCGACGCGGACCTCGGTCGCGGAACAGGCGTCGGGATCGACCACCCGGTCCTCGAAGCGCTGCGCGGCTGCGGCGGGGGCCAGCAGGCCGAGGGCGAGGGACAGGCGGAGCGAGGGAGAGAGGGAGAGGGTCGTCGGAGAGGTCACGGATCCGTGAGGGTTGCCAGGGGGGCGTACGGACCGTGGGGGCTGGACCTCAGCCTGAACCGGGATCGGGGAGCGGGCATGCGAACCCGCTCGTTTGCTCCCGCGGGCATCCGGGGGCAGAATCGAGAGGGTCCTCCCCGTCCTCCGGTACGCCCCCCTGTCCGGTCGCCTCCCTTCCGATCCTGTGACGATGCGTTTCCGCTCGCTCCTCCTTATCCCGTTCCTGGCCCCGTCCTTCGCCTGCTCCGCGGAGGGCGAGGATCTCGATCCCGCCTGGCAGGCCTTCCGGTCGGGCGACGCGGCCGCCGCCACGGCGAGCCTCGACGGTCCGCTCGCGGCCGCCGGCGTGCAGTCGCGCGACCACGAGGGGCGCACGCCGCTCATGGTCGCTGCCGGCGCCAACGTCGACGCCGGGGTCGTCGAGGCCCTCCTGCGCCGCGGCTCCTCCCTGGACACGCGGGACCGCTCGGGCTGGAACGCGCTGATGCACGCCGCCGCGGCCAATCCGACCGAAGCGGTGGTCGGTGCCCTGCTGGCGGCCGGGGCCGACGTCCACGCCCGCAACGACTACGGCGCCACGGCCTTCGACCTCGCCGCGCGCAGCAACGCCAACGCCGGGGTGATCGGGTTGTTGCTCGGCGCCGGCGCGGTGGTGGAGGAGGAAGGCGAGGACTGGCCGCCGCTGCTGGGCGCGGCGCGCTCGAACCCGAGCGTGGAGGTGATCGAAGCCCTCCTCGCCGCCGGCGCCTCGCTCGAGGCGCGCGACATCGAGGGCCGCACCGCGCTGATGTGGGCCGCGGCCGAGAACGCCAACCCGCAGGTGGTGGTCGCCCTCCTCGCGGCCGGCGCCGACGCCCGGGCCAAGGACATCGGCGGGCAGACGGCACTCGACCACGCGCGGGCCAACGAAGCCCTGTTCGAGACCGCGGCCTACTGGCAGCTCAACGACTCGCTGTTCGCCCGCTGAGGCGGCCGCCTCCGGCGATCGGGCCGGCCCAGCAAGGACTTAGGGGCGGAACCGGCCGCCCCGGCAGGGAATCCGGCTTCCTGGCATGGTGGGGGATCCCGCCGGATTCCCCCGGAATCCACCCCGAAAGCCCTTGCGCGGCGCAGAAAAACGGGAGTAGGCTCGGGTTGTTCCCCGGTTTCCGCCTCGGTCCGCTGCGGCGGAGATCCCTTCCCCTTCCCACCCTGGAGAATCTCCATGCGTAACCTGGCCTTTGCCTCGGTCGCCCTCCTGGCGATCGCCGCTCCTCTCTCCGCCCAGGTCGTGACCGAGGTCGGCGGCATGACGGTGCCGAATTCGTTCATCGACATGGACGCCCTGCCCCTGGGCGCCACCAGCCTCGCCGCCCTCAACGCGGCCGGCACCAACGGTGGTGCGACCCTGGCCGGCATGACCCTGTCCGCCAAGGCGGCCGCCGCGGGTGTCTACAACACCCAGGTCTGCGGCTACGCCCTGGCTGCGGGCTCCGGCACCGGCGGCACCGTGCCGCACATCATCGACAACTCCGGCGGCGCTGCCTTCGACGCCTTCACGATCAGCCTCGACCTCGGCGCCGCCAGCACCGAGTTCGGCCTGCTGGTCGGGGACTGGGTCGGCCCGGCCGTGCTGAACTTCTACTCCGGCGGCTCGCTGATCTACACCCACACCTCCTCGACCTTCGGCCTGTGCGGCACGCAGTACTACCAGATGACCGGTGGCAGCTTCGACCGCGTGGACATCGACGTGTCCACCTCGGCCGGCAACTGGTGCATCATGGAGATGTACGTCGAGCAGACCGGCCCTCCCGGGCCGACCCTGTCCGTCGCCAACCTGGTGGCCGGTGGTGTGGTCACCATCTCGGCCTCGAACTGCACCCCGGGCGGCGTGGTCCGTCACGGCTACTCGCTCTTCGGCGGCGGCCCGACCACCACTCCGTGGGGCGACCTGCTGCTGAGCCCGCCCTTCACCGAGCTGCCGGCGATGACCGCCAACGCTTCGGGTGACGCCAGCCTGAGCGCGCCGGTCCCGGCCGGCACGACCGGCATCCAGGTGTGGATGCACGCCCTCGACCTCGGCAGCCTGACCTTCACCAACGGTCTGGCCGAGATCATCGGCTGATCCACCGCGGAAGAGCCCGCTCTTCCACCGCCGCCCGGGCCCGCGCCCGGGCGGCTTCCTTTTCCTAGAATCTGCCGCGTGAGCACCACCCCCTCCCGCGAGCTCGAGACCTTCCCCAACCCGCGGCCCGAACAGAGCTACCTGGTCGAGTCGGTCACGCCGGAGTTCACCTGCGTCTGCCCGAAGACCGGGCAGCCCGACTTCGCCACCCTGCGCGTGCGCTACGCCCCGGGCCCACGCTGCTTCGAGCTGAAGTCCTTCAAGCTCTACCTGTGGAGCTTCCGCGACGAGGGCCACTACCACGAGGACGTGACCAACCGCATCCTGGCCGACCTCGTGGCCGCCACCGACCCGGTGTGGATGGAGGTGCGCGGCGAGTTCAACCTGCGCGGCGGCGTCGCCACCACGGTCACCGTGCGCCACGGTGAGCTGCCGTCCGCCCTCGCCGGCGTCGCGCCGGCCGCCTGGCCCGGCCCGACGGCCTGAGCGCGCCGGCCGCGGCTCAGCGCCGCTCGGCCAGCACCAGGCGGTGGCCGCTGCCGACCAGGAAGAGCAGCGGGTCCTCGTGCACGGTGAAGCCGGCCTCGGCCGCCATCGCGCGCACCTCGCCGC
Organism: uncultured Planctomycetales bacterium; assembly: GCA_964342475.1. Lineage (GTDB taxonomy): Bacteria > Planctomycetota > UBA1135 > UBA1135 > UBA1135 > J029. Next base: position 309,199 of record CAYFGE010000001.1, on the reverse strand, counting down.
GGCTCAGCGTGCTCTTCAGGCGCCGCTTGCTGCCCAGCCGGCGTCGCACCCGCCGCGTCCAGCTCTTCACCGAGTTGTGGTCGAAGTAGCTGAACACCGCCCAGCGTCCGGCGACGCGGAACAGCTCGCGGACGTGCTGGCGGCGCACCTCGGGGTCGGCGAGGTGGTGGTTCAGGCGCATCGAGAAGACCAGCTCGACCGCGCGGTCGGCCAGCGGGATGACGTGGCCGAAGGCGCGGAAGTGGCCGAGCGCCGGCTCCTCGGTGTGGAGACGGCGGCTCAGCACGAGCATGTCGCCGCTGTAGTCGGCCTCGACGACGCGCGCGCCGAGCTCCTGCAGCACGGGCAGGTAGCGGCCCCAGCCGCAGGGCAGGTCGAGCGCCGAGTCGACGCGGCCGACGCGGCGGAAGAAGCGGTCGAGCAGGCGCCGCTCGCGGCGGTCGCTCAGCTTGCGGTGGAGCTTCTCGTACTCCTCGAGGTACTCCTGGGCCCCTTCGGGCGAGTCGTATTCGGCCAGGCGGTGGGGGAGGGTCACGGCGTCGGGGGGATGCGGCGGCCGAAGTTCACGGCGAGCAGGTAGTAGGCGATGCGGCGCAGCTTCTGGGCCGGACGGCCCCGGCCGCGCACGGCCTCGAGGGGCGGGGCCCAGCCCGCCTCCGCTGCGTAGGCTAGCAGGCAGCGGCGGCCGGCTTCCACGCCGAAGGCGGCGTCGTCACCGCAGAGGTCGACGAGGTCGACCACCCGCACCCGGCGCGGGGCCGGGCCCCGCCAGCGGCAGGCGTAGGGGGCGTCGAGCCAACGGATCGCCCCGTCCGGATCGCGCAGCAGGTTGCGCAGCTGCATGCGGAAGTGGCCGAAGCCGGCCTCGTGCAGGCGGGCGGCGGCGCGGCCGGCGGCCTCGGCCAGCTCGAAGCGGTGCGGTTGCCCGGCGGCCTCGGCCCACAGCTCGCGCAGGTCGCGCGCGCCGGCCGCCTCGGCGGTGAGCAGCAGCGAGCCTCGCAGCACCCCGCCGGGGCGGGCCTCGCCGAAGGCCAGCGGGGCGACGACGGGCAGCCCGGCGGCCTGCATCGCGCGCAGGGCGCGCCACTCGCGGCCGGCGCGGCTGCGCGCCAGCAGGGCGAAGGCGCGCCGCCGCGGCGGCACCCGGTAGAGCTTCCACCAGCGCGCGCCCGCGTCGCCCTCCTCGCGCACGAGCAGGGTCTCCTCCTCGTCCTTGACCACGCGGCCGGTGGCGCGCGCGGCGGCGAAGGCCTCGGCCAGGGCGGCGGGCTCGGCGCCCTCGGCCCGCGTCAGGCGCAGGGCCGGCTCAGCCACCGACCGGGCGGGCCTTGCGCCCGGCGCGCCGGATCAGCACCAGGTTGCGCGTGTAGATGAAGAAGCCGAGCGACTGCCCGAGGATGAACACCGGGTCGGCGATGGCCACGGCGTAGGCGAACAGCAGGCCGGCGCCGGCCAGCGACAGCCACCAGAAGGCCACCGGCATGACGCTCTCGCCGGCGCGCTCCGAGGCGATCCACTGCACGAGGAAGCGCCCCATGAACACGAGCTGTCCGACCAGGCCGAGGACGACCAGCCAGGTCAGGTTGCCGGCCAGCTGGTTCCACCACTCCTGCAGGACTTCCGCCATGCTCACTCCCCGCCGGACTCCTCGGCGACCTCGTAACCCAGGTGGCGCTTCTGCATCCACCGCACCGCGCTGACGTCGGCCAGGCCGACCCACAGGCGGTTCCACACGCCGTACTTCGACACCCCCCGCGTGCGCGGGCGGTGGTTGACCGGCGTCTGTTCGATCCGCGTCGCGCCCTGCATCCGCGCCAGCGTCGGCAGGAAGCGGTGCATGCCGGTGAACAGCGGCATGTCGCGCACGAAGCGCGTGCGGAACACCTTGAGCGAGCAGCCGGTGTCGATGGTGTCGTCGGCGGTGCGCCAGCGGCGGTAGCCGTTGGCCAGCTTGGACGACCAGCGGCGCACGAAGTTGTCGTTGCGCTTCGAGCGGATGCCGAGGACCACGTCGGCGTTCTTCTCGCGCTGCAGCTCGAGCATGCGCGGGATGTCCGCCGGGTCGTTCTGAAGGTCGGCGTCGAGGGTGACGACCAGGTCGCCGCGCGCGGCGCGGAAGCCGGCGGCGAAGGCCGCGGTCTGGCCGCGGTTGGCGGCGAAGCGCAGGCCGCGGACGCGGGGGTCGCGGCCGCCCTCGGCGGCGATCCGCTCCCAGGAGCCGTCGCGGCTGCCGTCGTCGACCAGGATGACCTCCCAGCTCGGGGGGCCGTCCCCGAGGGCGGCGCGGATCTGCGCGACCAGCTCCTCGAGGTTCTCGACCTCGTCGTAGACCGGGACGACGAGGCTGACGGCGGGGGGCGAGCTCATGGCCCGGGCCATTGTCCGGATCGCCGCGGCCGCTCTCAAGGGCGGGGGTTTTCCGCCCGGAGAGGCTCAAGGAAGGCCCCGGGAGCGGCCGAAGGAGGGGCGTGCCTGATTCTCCGACGGGCGGCTCGCCCGGCGAACGACACGGTCTCCTCACTCGTGTTCGCCGGGCGGGCAGCCTCTTTCTGCTGCTGGCCTCCTGCGCCTTCCTGTTCGTCTACCGCATCGCTCCGGTGCAGGGGGCGAGCATGGAGCCCACCCTGTTCACCGGCCAGACCGTCTTCTACCAGGCCCTCCCGGCCGGCATCCTGCCGCTCCACCGCGGCGACGTCGTGGTCTTCGACTCGCCGATGGATCCCGGCCGCCGCTACGTGAAGCGGCTGGTGGGCCTGCCCGGCGACGAGCTGCGCTTCGAGGACGGCCGCCTGCGCGTCAACGGCCAGCCGGTCGCCCTGCCCGGCGACCTCGAGCCGGGCCTGTTCCTGTCGACCCGCGTCCCCGAAGGCTGCTTCTACGCCCTCGGTGACCACGCCTCGGTGTCGTACGACTCGCGCCGCTTCGGCGCGGTGTCCTTCGACCACCTCGTCGGTCGCCTGGTCTACGTGCTGCCCTGAGCGGCGACGACCGGGTTGACCAGCCGGCCCAGGCCGTCGGCCTCGACCACCATCTCGTCCCCCGGGTGCACCGCCGCCACGCCGGCGGGCGTGCCGAGGAACACCAGGTCGCCGGGCACCAGCGGGCACCAGCGCGAGATCTCGGCCAGCGCCTCGGCCGGCCGCCAGATCAGGTCGCCGAGGGAGGCCTCCTGCCGCAGCTCACCGTTCACGCTGCCCCGCAGGGTGATCTCCTCGAGCGGGGGGAGGGTCCAGGCCGGGATCCACTCCGGGCCGATCGGGCCGAAGCTGGCGATGTTCTTGCAGCGCAGCCAGGGCCACTGCCGTTCGCGGTCGAGCCCCTGCTGCTTGCGCGCCGTGACGTCGTTGCCCAGCGTGTAGCCGGCGACGGCGGCCGCCGCCTGCTCCGGCGTGGCGTCGTGCAGCGGCTCGCCGACCAGGAGGACGACCTCCGCCTCGGGGTCGACGCGGGTGTCGAGCCAGGCGGGGATGCGCACCGGCTCGCCCGGGCCGATCAGCACCTCGGGCAGCTTGGCGAACCAGACCAGCTCCTCGGGCGGTTCGGCACCGAACTCCCGCGCGTGGGCGGCGAAGTTCTTGCCGATGGCCAGGCCCTTGCCGGGCCGACCGGGGCGGAGCAGCGGCCAGTCGGCCGCCGCCACGTCCGGCGCGTGCGACAGCAGCGAGCGGCGCAGCTCCTCCTCGAGCAGGACCACCGCCGCCTCGGCCAGCTCGTCGGCCAGGCCGGCGGCGGAGAGGTCGCGGAAGCGCTCGCCCTCGCGCCACAGCCAGGCGGGGCTGCCGTCGGGGCGCCGGGCGCGGCGGAGGGCGCTCACGAGCGGGTGGTGTGCAGGGCGGCCAGGGCGTAGGCGGTGCAGAGGACCGGATTGCCCTCCCACCAGCGGTCGGCCATCTCGTTGACCCAGGAGCCGTCGGCCAGTTGCTCGGCAGCGAGCTTGGCGGCCAGCTCGCGGCGCCAGTCGTGCGTGGCGCCGTCGGCGCCGACCACCTCGTCGATGCCGGCGGCGCGCAGCGCCTCGGCCAGCGAGAGGTAGTAGTAGTAGAGGCCCTGGAAGCCGCCGCGCGGATCGCGCAGGACGTCGAAGCCGGGGTTCACCTCGAGGGTCCAGTGCCGCTGCAGCCAGCCGACCGCCGCCTCGACGCGCGGGTCGTCGGCGGGGAGGCCGGCGAAGACGTAGCACTTCAGCATGGCGTAGGTCATCGAGCCGTAGCTGCGCGCGACCAGCGTGCCGTCGGGCATCTCCACGTAGCCGGCGGGGGAGTCGCCGGGCATGTAGGCGGCGCCGCCGTCGTTGCCGGCGCGCACCGGCTCGTCGGTGCCGATCCGCTTGTAGGTCTCCGGGTTGCCCTCGCTGCGGTTCTGCGTGCGCTGCAGGAAGACCAGCGCCTTCTGGAAGGCCTCGTCGTCCGCCGCAGCACCGGAGTCGTGCAGCGCCTGCAGCGCGTACTGCAGGTTGCTGAGGTCCGGGCGCAGGTCGCCGCCGTAGCCGATGCCGCCGTAGTACTTGTCGGCCTCGCTGTAGCCCTCGCCGGCGTCCACCTGCGTGCTGCGCAGGAAGTTCGCGCCGCGCGCGATCGCCTCGCGGTCCTCCTCGCGGCCGCCGGCGGCGAAGGCCATGATCGCCACCGAGGTCACGTAGACCGGCAGGCCGCGCTGGTAGATCGAGCCGTCCTCCTTCTGCAGCCCCTTCAGGTAGTCGAGCACCGGCAGGGCGGCGGCGCGGGCCTCCTCGCGCGAGGAGCCGAGCAGGGCGCGGGCGGCCAGGGCGGAGATGCCCGGCTCGGGCTGCCCGAAGACCTCCCACATGCCGCTGGCGCCGCGGGCGCCGAGCAGGAAGTCGACGCCGCGCTCGTAGGTCGCCTCGGTCACCGGGGCGGCCACGGTCGCGGCCTGGGCGCGCTTCAGCGCCAGGCCGGCGCGGGCGGCGGCTTCGGCGCGCATGCTGAAGCCGGCGTACTCCGGCAGGCCGCCGAGGACGGCGGCGGCGTCCTGTTCGCCCGGCAGGGGGAGCCCCTCCGCGGCCGGTCCGTCCCAGGCGCCGAGGGTGGCGAGGCGGCGGATCGCCTCGGCCGACACCCCGCCGCGCCGGGCCAGGCCGGCGATGCGCTCGGTGTAGCGGGCGGCGTCCACGCACTGCAGGGCGAGGGCGGTGGCCAGGTCGGCGGCCGGGTCGCCCTCGGCCTCCGAGCGGCCGATCAGCCAGATCACGGCGTCGCGGACGAAGGGGCCGTCCTCCTCGCGGTAGGCGCGCGGCGACAGGGCCATCGCGGTGACCACGAAGGCGGTGTCCACGCGGCCGCCGTAGGAGCCGTCGGCCCCCTGGGCGCGGCGCATGGGCGCCAGCTCCGCGTCGAACAGGTCCTTGACCGAGGGGCCGCCCTGGGGCGCCGGGGCCGGCGCGACCGCGAGGGCCGGCAGGGAAAGGAGCAGACTCGTGAGGATCATCATGGCGGGTCCGAACCCACATTCTAACGGGCCACCCGGAGCCCGGTTCGACCCTTCCTGCCCCGAGTCCGGGGGGCGGCCTCAGGCCTCGGCCGGAGCCAGGCGGACGGCGGTGCCGTAGGCGATCACCTCCGCCGCGTTCTTCATCACCTCGGCCGAGCTGAAGCGCACCATGACCACCGCGTCGGCGCCGAGGGCGACGGCCTGGTCGCGCATGCGGTCGAGCGCCTGCTCGCGGGCCTCGGCCATCACCTTGGTGTACTCCTCGATCTCCCCGCCGACCACGTTGCGCAGGGCGGCGAAGATGTCGCGGCCGAGGTGGCGGGCGCGCACGGTGTTGCCGCGCACGAGGCCGAGGACCTCGACGGTCCGGCGGCCGGGGACGTTCTCGGTGGTGGAGAGGATCATCGCTGCACGTCGCGGTAGGGATCGTGGGGGAGCGTCCGCATCCGGTCCAGCAGGACGCGCAGGAAGAGCATGAGCAGGCCGCCCAGCACGGCCGCGGCGGCCAGGTGCTGGAGGAGCGGGCCGTCGTCGAAGATCTCCATGACGGCGAAGATCGTCAGCACCAGGGCGCCGCCGACGAAGAGCGACCAGCCGGCGGTCTCGAGCAGGCGCGGACCCATGGCGCGGCGCAGGGCGTCGCGCTCGAAGTCGGCCGGCTCGCGCAGGCGCGCGGTCTCGAAGACCAGGCGCACGCGCTCGAGCTCGCCCCACTCGCGGGCGCAGCCGGCGCACTGCTGCAGGTGCTCGGCGAGCCAGCCCTCCTGGGCGGGCGTGCACTCGCCGTCGCAGCGGGCGCTGAGCCAGAGGTGGATCTCGTCGCAGTCGCGCGGCGGCCAGGTCGGGCTGTCGAGGGGCAGGGTCATCGGGCCAGGTCCGGCAAGAGCTTGCGCAGGCGCTTGCGCGCCGTGCTGATGCGGGACATGACCGTCCCGACGGGAATCGAGAGCGCCTCGGCGATCTGCTTGTAGGGCAGACCCTCGAAGTGCTTGAGCAGGAGGATCTCGCGGTCGGCGGCAGGGAGCAGGGCGAGGGCCTCGCCCACGCGCCGGCTGCGCTCGTCGCGGTCGACCAGCTCCTCGGGGAGCGGGGTCGTCGCGTCGGCCAGTTCGAACACGGCCTCGTCGTCCTGGTCGCGGCGGTCGAGGGAGGCCGCCCGCCGAACCTTGCGCCGGCGCAGCTGCTGGATGCAGGCGTTGCGCAGGATGCGGTAGTACCAGGGGAAGAAGGGGCGCCCCGGCACGAAGGTGTCGAGGGCGCGGAAGGCCTTGAGGCAGGCCTCCTGGACCAGGTCCTGGGCCTCCTCCCTGGTGCCGAGGATGCCGGCGGCCAGGGCGATGGCGCGCGGCTGGTGGAGCAGCGCCAGCTCGCCGAAGGCCTCGCGGTCGCCGCCGAGGGCCGCGTCCAGGAGGTCCTGCTCGCGGTTCTCGGGCGGGGCGGCCGTGATCATGGGGCGCTCTACGCCGGGATCTCGCGGGGATTCAGACATTTCCGGCCTCTGCGGCGTCCTCGACGGCGCGGGCAGCGCGCCGGGCGGCCCCCCGGCGGGCGAAGCCGGGGAGGAGCGGGTCGAGCGCGTCCAGATGGGCCGCGCGGGCCGGGCCGTCGAGCAGGGCCTCGAGGTCGGCGGCGAGGGCCGCAGGGTCGAGGTGGAGGCCGACGTGCTCGCGGGTGAGCTCGCGGCCCGCCATCAGGTTGAGCGAGCCCACGTGGGGCACGGCCAGGGCGTGGCGCCGCAGCCAGTCGGCCAGGCGCGAGCCCAGCTGGTAGACCAGGACGGTCGGCACCCGGTGGGCGGCGACCTCGAGCAGGGCCGTGCCGCTGGCCACCCAGGCCGCGCGCAGACCGGGGAGGGCGGCGTGGAAGCAGCCGGGGGCCCGCACCACCTCGACCGGCGAGGCGGCCAGGAGGGCGTCGATCTGCGGCCAGCGCTCCTCCCGCAGGTGGGGCAGGACGAAACCGACCTCCGGCCGGCGGTCCGCCAGCCGACCGGCCGCCTCGAGCAGGAGCGGCAGGTTCTCCGCCACCTCGCGCCGCCGGCTGCCGGGGAGGAGGCCGACCCAGGTCCGCGCCGGGTCGAGCGGCGGCGGGGCGGCCTCGGTCGTGGCGGCGTCCTCCAGGCCGTCGCCGATCGGGTGGCCGACGTAGGCCGGCTTCGCGTCGTGCCGCCGGTACCAGTCGCCCTCGAAGGGCAGGATGGTGAGGAGCCGGTCGGCGCGGCGGAAGTCGCGCACACGCCACGGCGCCCAGGCCCAGAGCTGCGGGGCGATGTAGTCGACCACCGGGACGCCGGCGCGGTGTGCGATGCGCAGCAGGTGGCGGTTCAGGCCGGGGTAGTCGACCAGCACGACGGCGTCGGGCCGGCGCGCGCGCAGCTCGCGGGTGAAGCGGGCGACGCAGCGGAAGAACAGCGGCAGCTGGGCCGCGACGTCGCGGAAGCCCATCACGTTGAGGTCGGCGAGCGGCTCCCAGACCTCCATGCCCGCCGCGCGGAGCTTCTCCCCGCCGAAGCCGGCGAGCTCGAGCGCGGGGTGGCGCGCGCGCAGCTCCTCGAGCAGCCGCAGGGCGTGGGCCTCGCCCGAGACGTCGCCGCAGGAGAGCAGGACGCGGCGCAGGGGGCGCGCGGGCGGCGCGGCCTCGTCGAGCGCGGGGAGGGCGTCGTGCGCGAGCCCGGCGAAGGCCTCGCGGCGCGCGGCGGCACCGGCCAGGCCGAGCAGGTGGCGCGGCGCGGCGAGCAGCAGGTCACCGAGGGCGGCGGCGGTCTCGCGGGCGACGGTGGGGAAGGCGCTCAACGGACGTCCATCGCGCAGCGGAAGCCGACGTTCGGCAGCTGCGTGCCCACCGCCGGGAAGAGCCAGCGGTAGGAGCTCTCGCAGGCCTCGGGGCCGTCGAGGTAGCTGCCGCCGCGCGCCACGGCGAGGGTCGCGGGGCCGGCCTCGTCGACGCGGTCCGCCTCGTCCTTGCCGGCCTCCTCCTCGAACAGGTCGGCGCACCACTCGCGCACGTTCCCCGACAGGCCGAGGATGCCCTGCGGCGTGTGGTCCTCGGTGACCTCGGAGGACGGCAGCGGCACGCCGGCGCCGTGGGCGCGGGCGTTGATCCGCGTCGCGTCGAACTGGTCGCCGAGCGGGTAGCGGCGCGCGCCGAAGCCGGCCGCGGCGGCCTGCCACTCGTCCTCGGTGGGGAGGCGCTTGCCGGCCCACTCCGCGTAGCTGGCGGCCGACTTCCAACTCACCCCGGTCACCGGCAGGCCGGCGGTGCCGTCGGGGAAGACGGGCGATCCCTCCGGGCTCCAGGCCCACGCCGCGGGCAGGTGCTCCTCGCGCAGGGCCGGAGGCAGGGAGAGGAGGAAGCGGGCGTACTCGGCGCAGCTGACCTCGCGCCGGTCGAGGTAGAAGGCGGCGAGGCGCAGCTTGCGCGCCTCCTGCAGGTCGGGGTGGCCGATCAGGTAGCCGGTGGCCGGGACCAGCTCGTAGGTGCCGGCGGGGACCAGCGCCATGCCCGTCGGCGTGTCCTCGAAGCCGCGCTGGTAGCGCTCGGGGTGGCGCAGCTTCTCGAGCGCGTGGAAGGCGGACTCGAGCTTGCGCTGGCTCTCGCGGAAGCCGCGGGCGGCGCGCGCCCGCTTGTAGAGCTCGGCGTTCCACACCTCGTGGAAGGCGCTCTCGGCGGCCAGCCGCGTTCGTTCGGCCGGCCACTCCTCCTCGGGCAGGTCGCGGACGCGGAACCAGCGGGCGAAGGCGTTGGGCGCCTCGGCGGGGGCGTCCTCCTCGCCTGCGAACCAGGCCTCGCACTCGCGGTACTCGGCGAGCAGCTCCTCGTAGGCGGCCTCGCGCTCCTCCTGGGCCTGGGCGAAGCGGCGCTCGGCGCGCTCGAGCTGGCGGTCGAGGGCGGAGTCCTGCGCGCGGAGGCCCGGGGCCAGGACGGCGCAGAGCAGCGCGGCGGCCAGGGCGAGCGACGGACGGCGGAGAGGGCGGCCTGTTAGCATCCGGGGGAGATGAGCGGCGTGCCGGAGCGGAGCGACGGAGCGGGGTGCGACGGCTTCGTGGCCGGAGCCCTGCTCAAGGCCGACCTCTTCGGACGCGTCGAACGCGGGCATTCTAGCGGGGGCGGGGAGGCGCTTCCCCTCGTGCGCCGCGACACGCGGGCGGCGCGGACCTGGGTCCGCTGGCTGGCCCGCCTGCTGGCCGCGCGCGAGGCCCGCGCCCTGCGCGTCCTCGACGGCCTCGACGGCGTGCCGCGGCTCGTCTCCTGGTCGGGCGGGGTGCTGGTCCGCACCTGGATGGACGGCGAGCCGATGCAGCGCGCGCGGCCGACCGACCCGGCCTGGTTCGAGGCCGCCGCGGCCCTGCTGGAAGCCGTCCACGCGCGCGGCGTGCGCCACAACGACCTGGCCAAGGAGCCCAACTGGCTGGTGCGGGCCGACGGCGCGCCGGCGCTGGTGGACTTCCAGCTCGCCCGCTGCCGCCGGCCGGGCGGGCGCTGGGCGGAGCTCGAGCGCCGCGAGGACCGCCGCCACCTGCTCAAGCACAAGCGCAGCTACTGCCCGGATGCGCTGACCGAGGAGGACCGCGCGCGGCTCGCGCAGCGCTCGTGGCCGGCGCGCTGGTGGCGCCGCAGCGGCAAGCCGGTCTACCTCTTCGTCACCCGCCGGCTGCTCGGCTGGGCCGACCGCGAGGGGGCCGGCGACCGCGGCGGGCCGCCGGCCTGAGCACCTCACTTGAGGTGCTTGGTGCAGTACTCGACCCAGTTCTCCTGGAACTCGTCGATGTCGACCTGGCCCCAGGAGGCCTCGAGGGCGTCCTTCCAGATCTGCTCCTTGGAGTCCTGCACCCTCCAGCGGCGGAAGTCGGCCTTCTCCTCGGGGCTGAGCGGCTCGCCGTTCTCGTTCTTGCGCGTCTCGAGCTCCTTGTCGATCTCCTCGTAGGCCTTGCGGTAGCCCTCGCGCAGCGTGCGGACGTAGCTCGGGATGATCAGGCCGTACTCGTCCTCCCACAGCTTGCCGGGGACGTCGCCCAGCATGCCCTGGCGCAGGAAGTAGATCAGCGCCCAGCTCTGGCTGTAGCTGGGGATGCCGCCGCGCTGCCAGTTGGCGTGGTCGAGGCGGATGTGCTCGGCGATCGGCATCCAGCTGCCCTCGCGCATCATGTCGCGGATGACGCCGGAGCGGTCGAGGCCGCCGGCCATCTTGATGCTGGGGATGGCGCGCTTGCCCTTGAACTCGAAGGCGCCGTAGTAATCGCCGTGGCCCTCGTCGAACCAGCGGTGCGCCTCGGACTGGTCGAACAGGAAGTGGCAGTACTGGTGGAAGGCCTCGTGGCTGGTCACCCCGTAGGTCATGTTGCGGTCGTACATCTTGAAGTCGACGATGACCAGCTCCTCGGAGCGCGGGTTGAACCAGCCGGCGACCCCGCCGCCGGTCTTGCCGTACTTGTGGAACTCCTTCTCCGTGGCGCAGACCCGCACCACCGAGATGTTCTCGATCGGCTTGTCCGGCGGGAAGTCGCGCTCGTAGAGGTCGCGCGAGCGCTCGATCCGCTCGACGATCGACTTGAGGAACTTCTTGTCGTCGGACGAGGTCTTGATGATGTAGCGCTGCGAGGGCACCTCGACGATGCTCCAGCCGGGCGTGCGGCTGACCTCGTCGGTGTGGTAGGCGAGCAGCTCCTCGTAGGAGGCGCTCGAGCCGACGAAGTCGGCGGACTCCTCCTTCTCGATCTTCTCGAAGGTCTTCGCGGTGCCCTTGAAGACGTTGTCCCACTTGTCGAAGTGCTGCTCGGGGATGGCGTAGGCCAGCGCGATGTCGTGGTCGTCCAGGCGGAAGGTCCAGCAGTCGAAGATCACCTCGACGTCGCCGTTGTGGCCCTTCCAGACCTCGTGCCTGGCGACCAGGTCCTTCACCTTGACCTCCTCCTCCTCCTGCAGCTTGGGCAGCTCGCGCCAGGCGCCGCCGAAGCTGATGTTCGGCAGCAGCTCGCCGATCGTGGCGCGCCCGCCGCTCTCGCTGCCGATGCGGCCGCGCAGGCCGCCGCTGCCCTCGTCCTCGTCGCGGGTCACCGCCTCGCGCTGGGCGAAGGCGTAGACCATGAGCGAGGTCGGGTAGTTGTAGACCTTGTTGCCCGGCAGCTTGGTGGACAGCGCGGGGCCGTCCATCTGCGCGATCAGGCCGCGCGCCTTCTCGCGGTCCTGGACGGGCGAGATCAGCCAGTCCTGCGGGTAGCGGAAGCGGTAGCCGTAGTGGGTGTCCGGGAACCAGTCGCGGCCGACGCGGGCCTTCTGGGCGGCGGCGTCCGGCGCGAGGACGGCCAGCAGGACGAGGGCGGTGGAGAGCAGGCGGAGGAGTCGGGCCATGGGCGGAACTCGGGTGCGGGCCGGCGCCGGACGGCGCGGTCGGCCCGGGAACGGCCTCTACCATACGCCGGGAGGCGGCCGGGCTTGGCCGGAAATGACCGGATTCCCCGGTCGGCCGCGCGGACCGCGCGGCTCAGCCGATGCCTCAGCCGCCCGCGGCGGGGCCGCAGGAGCCGCTGTCCTTGCCGCAGGCGGGGCCGGCCGGGTCCGACTTCTTGTAGTCGGTCTGGTAGAAGCCCTGGCCGCGGAACAGGAGGCCGCCGCCGCCGCCGAGCAGGCGCTCGAGGCGCAGCTTGCCGCACTCCGGGCACTTGCGGAGCGGGTCGGCGCTCATCTGCTGGAACACCTCGAACTCGTGCGAGCAGGCCTGGCAGCGGTAGTCGTAGTGCGGCATGGTCGTCTCGATGCTACTCGGGGTCGGCTGCGCCGGCGGGGCGCAGAAGGCGGACCTGGGCGGGGCGCAGGATGCGGCGCCCCATGCGGTAGCCGCGCCGGACCAGCTCGAGGCGCGGCTGCTCGAGGTCGTCGCGGTCCTCGGTGCCGACGGCCTCGTGGTTCTCGGGGTCGAACTCCTGCTCGGCGGAGGGCTGGATGGCCTCGAGGCCGAAGCGGCGCAGCAGGTCGTCGAAGGAGGCGTGGATCGCGCGCACGCCCATCGTGAACGGCGCCGCGGCGGCGTCCCGTTCGAGCTCGGCGGGCAGCGCGCCCAGGGCCAGGTCGAGGTGGTCGTGCAGCGTGATCAGCTCGCTGAGCAAGGCCTCCATGCGGATGCGCGTGCGCTCCTCGACCTCGCCCTCGAGCCGCTTGCGCATGTTCTGCATCTCGGCGTGGGCGCGCAGGGCGCGGTCGCGCCAGTCCTCGAGGCCCTCCTGCGGGGTCCCGGGCTCGGCGCCCGCCTCGGCGGCGGTCTCCTCGGCCGCGCGGGCCTCCTCCTCGGCGGCGGCCAGGTCCTCTTCGGCGGCCTTCTGGGTGCGGTCCTTCTTGCGCTTGCTCATCGCAGCGATTCGGGGTCGAGCTCGCGGAGCTTCTTGATCAGGTTCTTCTGTTCGCGGCTGAGCTTCTCGGGCACGACGACGTAGACCCGGACGAAGAGGTCGCCGCGGCGGCCGCCGTGCAGGCGGGGCAGGCCCTCGCCGCGCACGCGGAACACCTTGCCGGTGGGGGAGCCGGCGGGGACGGACAGGCGGATGCGTCCGTCGAGGGTGGCGACGTCGATCTTGTCGCCGAGGGCGGCCTGGCTGTAGCTCACCGGCACCTCGACGTAGAGGTCGCGGCCGTCGCGGTGGAAGCCGGGCTTCTCGCGCACGTGGACCTCGACGAAGAGGTCGCCGGCGGGGGCGCCGCGGCGGCCGGACTCGCCCTGGCCGCTGAGGCGGATCTGCGCGCCGTCCTCGATGCCGGCCGGGATCTTGACCAGGATCTCGCGCCGCTGCGGTGCCAGACCGGAGCCGCCGCAGCCTTTGCAGGGGTCCGAGACCACCTCCCCCTCGCCCTGGCAGCGCGGGCAGGTCGTGCGCACCGCGAAGAAGCCCTGCTGCTGGTGGACCTGGCCGCGGCCGCCGCAGCCGGTGCAGGTCTGCGGGCGGCTGCCTGCGGCGGCGCCGGAGCCGGCGCAGCCGGTGCAGGTCTCCTCGCGCTGGATGGCCAGCGTGCGCTCGGCGCCGTCGACCACCTCGGCCAGCTCGATCTCGACCGCGGCGCGCAGGCTGCGCCCGCGGCGGGAGCCGTCACCCCGGCCGCCGCCGAAGCCGAACAGGTTCTCGAAGAAGCCGCCGCCCTGTCCGCCGAAGATGTCGCCGAACTGGGAGAAGATGTCCTGGATGTTGTCGAAGTGGACGCCGCCGCCGCCCGGGCCGCCGACCCCGGCGTGGCCGAAGCGGTCGTAGCGCGCGCGCTTCTCGCCGTCGGACAGGACGGCGTAGGCCTCGGAGGCCTCCTTGAACTTCTCCGCCGCCGCCTCGTCACCCTGGTTGCGGTCGGGGTGGAACTTCAGCGCGAGCTGGCGGTAGGCCTTCTTGATCGCGGCCTCGTCGGCGTCCTTGGGGACGCCGAGCACCTCGTAGTAGTCGCGCTGGCTCATGGGGGCGGAGCGGCCGGGGGCGGGGGTGCCGCCCCCGGCCGCGCGGGATCAGGAGAGCGCCCCTTCGGCGCCCTTCTTCTCGTCCTTGAGGTCGGTCACGAGGGTGTTGGTCGTCAGCAGCAGGCCGGCGATCGAGCCCGCGTTCTGCAGGGCCGTGCGCACGACCTTGGCCGGGTCGACCACGCCGCTCTTGCCGAGGTCCTCGTACTGGCCGGTCAGGGCGTTGAAGCCGTTCCAGCCCTTCCGGCCCAGGACCTCCTCGACCACCAGGCTGCCGTCGTAGCCGGCGTTTCCGGCGATGGCGGCAGTGGGGGCGCGCAGGGCCTGCAGCACGATCTGGACGCCGAACTTCTCCTCGCCCTTGGCGCGCACGCCCTCGACCGCCGCGATGCAGCGGAGCAGGGTGGTGCCGCCGCCGGGGACGATGCCCTCCTCGAGGGCGGCCCGGGTGGCGTGGAGCGCGTCCTCGACGCGGTGCTTCTTCTCCTTCATCTCGGCCTCGGTCAGGCCGCCGACGCGGACGATGGCGACGCCGCCGGCCAGCTTGGCCAGCCGCTCGTTCAGCTTCTCCTTGTCGTAGTCGGAGGTGCTGCGCTCGACCTGCGCCTCGATCTGGCGGATGCGGGCCTGGATGTCGGCCTTCTTGCCGCCGCCGCCGACGAGCACGCAGCGCTCCTTCTCGACGGTGACCTTGGACACGCGGCCCAGGTCGGAGAGGGTGACGCTGTCGAGCTTGCGCCCGGTCTCCTCCATGATGGCGGTGCCGCCGGTCACGGTGGCGAGGTCGCCGAGCATGGCCTTGCGGCGGTCGCCGAAGCCCGGCGCCTTGACCGCGACCACCTTCATCACGCCGCGCAGCTTGTTGACCACCAGGGCGGCGAGGGCCTCGCCCTCGATGTCCTCGGCGATCACCAGCAGCGGGCGGCCGGTCTGGGCCACCAGCTCGAGCACCGGCAGGAAGTCCTGCAGGTTGCTGATCTTCTTCTCGTGGATCAGGACCAGGGCGTCCTCGTACTCGGCGGTCATCTCGCCGAGGTCGGTGATGAAGTAGGGCGACAGGTAGCCCTTGTCGAAGGACATGCCGTCGACGAAGTCGAGGCCGGTCTCGACGCCCTGCGCCTCCTCGACGGTGATCACGCCCTTCGGGCCGGCCTTCTCGAAGGCCTCGGCGAACAGCTCGCCGATCACCGCGTCCTGGTTGGCGGAGATGGTGCCGACCTTGGCCACGTCCTCGCGGCCGCGGACCTTCTTGCTCATGCCGGCGATCTCGGCCACGGCGGCGGCCACCGCCTTGTCGATGCCGGCGCGCAGCGCCGTGGGCGCCACGCCGCTGGCCATGAAGCGCAGGCCGCGGCGCACCATCTCGGCGGCCAGCACGGTCGCCGTGGTGGTGCCGTCACCGGCCTCGTCGTTGGTCTTCGAGGCGACCTCGCGGACCAGCTTCGCGCCCATGTTCTCGAAGGGGTCCTCGAACTCGACCTCCTTGGCGACGGTGACGCCGTCCTTGGTCACGGTCGGGCCGCCGAAGCTGCGCTCGAGGATCACGTTGCGGCCGGACGGGCCGAGGGTCACGGCCACGGTCCTGGCCAGGTTCTCCACGCCCGCGTGGAGCTTCTCGCGGGCCTTGTCGTCGAACAGGATCTGCTTCGCCATGGTTCTCTCCTCAGCGCTCGATCTTGGCCAGGATCTCGTCGGCGCGCAGCACCTTGTACTCGGTGCCGTCGATCTCGACGCTGCTGCCGGCGTACTTGCCGTAGATCACCTCGTCGCCGGGGGCGACGGGCATCTCGACGCGCTTGCCGCTGCGGTTCAGGCGGCCCGGGCCGGCGGCGACCACGGTGCCGCGGGTCGGCGCCTCCTTGGCGGAGTCGGGCAGGACGATGCCGCCGGCGCTGACCGTCTCGCCCTCGGCGGGCGCGACCAGCAGGCGGTCCTCGATGGGGGTGAAGGCGATCTTGGCGCTCTTCTTCTTGGCGGTCTTGGCCATGGTGGGGTTCTCCTCGCGGTGGGTCTAGAAGTCGGCGTCGTAGTCGCCTTGGTCGCCGCCAACCTCCTCCTTGGGGAGCTCGGTGACCAGGCAGTCGGTGGAGATCAGGGTGCAGGCCACGCTGACGGCGTTCTCGAGCGCGGTGCGGGTGACCTTGACGGGGTCGATCACGCCCATCTCGATCAGGTCGCCGTAGGCGTCGGTCAGCGCGTTGTAGCCGTGGGAGAACTTCTTCTCGCGCAGCACGGCGTGGGCCACGACGGAGCCGTCGAGGCCGGCGTTCTCGGCGATGGTTCGCAGCGGCTGGGCCAGCGCCTTGGCCAGGATGCGGCGGCCGAGGGCCTCGTCGCCCTCGCCGCTGCCGTCGAGCTGGGCGCCGGCGCGCAGCAGCGCGGTGCCACCGCCCGGCAGCACGCCCTCCTCGATGGCGGCGCGGGTGGCGTTCTTGGCGTCCTCGAAGCGGGCCTTCTTCTCCTTGACCTCGGTCTCGGTGGCGCCGCCGACCGAGATCTGCGCGATGCCGCCGACCAGCTTGGCCAGGCGCTCCTCGAGCTTCTCGCGGTCGTAGTCGGAGGTGGTCTCCTCCATCTGGCGGCGGATCAGGCCGGCGCGGGCCTCGACGTCGGCCTTGCGGCCGGCGCCCTGCACCACGGTGGTCTCGGAGTTGTTGACCACGATCTTGCGCGCGCGGCCGAGGTCGCCGAGCTGCGCCTTCTCCAGGTCCTGGCCGCTGTCCTTCATGAAGGGCACCGCGGCGGTCAGGGTGGCGATGTCGCGCAGCATCTCCTTGCGGCGGTCGCCGTAGCCGGGCGCCTTCACCGCGCAGACGTCGACGATGCCGCGCATCTTGTTCAGCACCAGGGTGGCGAGGGCTTCGCCCTCGACGTCCTCGGCGAGGATGAGCAGCGGGACGCCGGCCTCCTTGGCCTGCTCGAGCAGCGGCAGCAGCTTCTGCGCCGAGGAGATCTTGTCCTCGTGGACCAGGACGTAGGGGTTCTCCAGCACCGCCTCCAGCGTGTCCACGTTGGTGGCGAAGTGGGGGCTGAGGAAGCCGCGGTCGAACTGCATGCCCTCGACGACCTTGACCTCGGTGTCGAGGCTCTTGCCCTCGTCGACGCTGATCACGCCGTCCTGGCCGACCTTGGCGAAGGCCTGGGCGAGGAGCTTGCCGATGTTCGCGTCGTTGTTCGAGGCGATGGTGGCGATGGCCTGGATGTCCTCGTTGCCGCCGACCTTCTTGGCCTTCGAGGCGAGGAAGGTGCAGGTGTCGGCGCTGGCCGCGCGCAGGCCGCGGATCATGCCGGCCGGGCTGGCGCCCACGGTGAGGTGGCGCAGCGCCTCGCGGTAGATCGACCAGGCCAGCAGGGTGGCGGTGGTGGTGCCGTCGCCGGCCCGCTCGGAGGTCTTGGTGGCCGCCTCGCGCACCAGCAGGGCGCCGAGGTTCTCGGTCTTGTCGGCCAGCTCGACGTCCTTGGCGACGGAGTGGCCGTCCTTGGTGACGGTCGGACCGCCCCAGGACTTGTCGAGGACCGCGCAGCGGCCCTTGGGTCCGAGGGTGGAGACCACCGCCCGGGCGAGCTTCTCGACGCCGCGCGACAGGGCGTCGCGGGCCTCGGTGTCGAAGGTGAGTTGCTTCGTCATGATGTTCTTCGCAGCGCTACGAAGGGGGGCAGGGGAGACCGGGCAACCGCCCCGAGGGTGCCGTCTAGGCATGGACCGGTTGCCACGATGGCCTACAACAGCAAAACTGATGCCAACCGCGATGCGCAGGAAATCCCGCTCCCCGCTGTCCGGCCCTGCCGATTTGGCACCCGCGCCCGCCCGCCCGCCGCGGGCGGCCTGCCAAGCCCTCCTGGGTTGGGCCGCGGCCGCCCTCCTCGCCCTGTCCGGCCCGCTCGGGGCCCAGGCCCGCCTGGCCGAGCCGGGCGGCCCGCGCGAGGGCGTCTTCGGCGGCTGGCAGGAGGGTCGCCCGGTGGTCGCCGGCCGCGCCGCCGCTCCCGGCTGGCTGGGCCTCGAGCTGGTCCCGCGGCCGGCCGTCCCGGCCGACGGCCCCTGGCGGCTCGAGCTGGCCGAGGGCCCGCTGCTGCCCGGCTCGCCCGGCCTCGGCCGCGAGGACGCCGGCTCCTGGCGCCTGCCCGGCGGCCAGGCCCTCGACTTCGACTCCCTCTGGCTGCGCCGGGTCGGCCGCCCGCTGCCCGCGCGCGAGGCCGAGGAGAAGGACGTCCTCTGGCTCAGCACCCCGGGCGGCGCGCCGGACCGGCTGCGCGGCTGGCTGCTCCAGTGGCGCGCGACCGGCCTGGTCTTCGAGGGGCCGGCCGGGGAGGCCGAGTACGCCTGGGACCGGATCTCCGGCCTCGAGGTGCTCGCCGAGCCGCCGCCCGCCCGCCGCGGGGGCGGCTGGTGCTGGGTGGTCCTCGACGGCGGCGGCTTCCTGCTCCTGCGGCCGCGCGACGGCGGCCCCGACCGGCCGCTCGTGGCGGAGCCGCCCTGGGGCGGGACGGTGGAGCTGCCGTGGTCCGCGGTGGCGGCGGTCTACCCCGAGCGCTCCGCCCTCCTCGCCGCGGACTGGCGGACCGCGGAGGCCCCGGCGACCGAGGTGGTGGACTGGAGCCCGAAGCGCGGCCGCAGCGTCGAGGGCCGGCCGCTGCGCTGCGCCGGTCGCGAGTACCCCGACGGCTGGGGCGTGCGCGTGCCCACCGTGGTGGAGGTGGCGGTGGACGGCCCGGGCGTCTTCCGCAGCTGGGTCGGCGTGGACGACGAGGTGGCCGCCTACCGCAACCCGCGCCCGGTCCGCTTCACGGTCGAGCTCGACGGCGAGCCCCTGGCCCAGTCCCCGCCGCAGCGGGTCGGCCAGGCGGCACACCTCCTCGAGGTGGAAGTGCCTCGGGCGGGCACCCTGCGGCTGGTGGCGCGGCCCGAGGGGCCGCTGCCCTTCGGCGGCCACGCCGACTGGCTGCTGCCGCGCTTCGACCCGGCCGGCGGCTAGTCGGCGCCCGACTCCTTCGCGCGGCCGGCGGGCGGCTCGCCCGCGCGGCTGGCGGCCACCGGCTTGCGGCGCCGCGCGTCGAAGAAGCTGACCTGGTCCTTGCCGGCCTGCTTGGCCGCCTTGAGCGCCTCGTTCGCGCGCAGGAAGAGCTCGCGCTCCTCCTTCATGCCCTGGCCGGCGAAGCAGGCGACGCCCTGGGAGTGGTGCAGGGTGAGGAAGCCGAGCTCCGTCTCGACGCGCGAGTGGCGCGTCGAGGTGCGGATGCGCATCGCGACGGAGACCGCCTCCTCCAGGCCGGTGTTCGGCATGAGCACGGCGAACTCGTCCCCGCCGATGCGCGCCGGGATGTCGATCGCGCGCACGCTGCGCCGCAGGACCTCGCCGATCGAACCCAGGGCGCGGTCGCCGGACTCGTAGCTGGTCGAGTCGTTGATGCCCTTGAAGTCGTCGAGGTCGAGCAGCAGCAGGCTGAGCGGGCTGCCGTGGCGCACCGTGCGCTCGAACTCCTCGGCGAGGCGGGCGCGGAAGTGGCGGTCGTTGAACAGCCCGGTCTTGTGGTCGGTGATCAGCTGCCCCTCGAGCGCCGCGTTGCGGCTGCGGCTCTGCGCCAGCATGGCCTCGAGGCGCATCAGGTTCTGCAGCCGGGCGTCGGCCTGGCTCAGCTCGGCCGGCGGGACCAGCCAGTCGGCCACGGCCTCGCGCTCGCGCAGGAGGGCGGCGACGGCCTGCGGCGGGGCCTCCACCCAGGGGACCAGCAGCCAGGGGACCGCGGTCCGCGGCGAGAGGTGGTCCAGGAGCAGCTCCCACTCCAGGGTGTGGGGGCTCAGGGTGAGGGGCGCGATCAGGGCCGCCGTGGGGGTCTCGGCCCGCAGCAGTTCCACGCTGCGGGTCAGCTCCCGTGAGGCGTGCACCTGCCACCCGCGGGCGCGGAATTCGCCCTGGAGGGTGTCCAGGGCTTCGCCGCGGTGGTTCAGGACGGCCAGGCTGGGCGGTCCGAACCTCGAGTCCAGAGGGGCAGAGTGCATGCTCCAGGGAAAATCTATCACCCGGGGAGCTAGGAAGTTTCAAATTTGGGCTCAGGCGGCGGGGGCGGCGGCGGAGCGCCCCCGCGCGGCGGGGGGAGGGCCCGGACGGGGTCGTTGACGGGGCGATCCCAGCGGCTAAGATATTCGGCCCGAAAAACGGACCCCGGCCGCCACGAGGTCGGAGGTCCCTCCCGGAAACCCTTCCCGTACCCCTTCTCGAAGCCTTGTCTGACCTCTCCGTGCAGGAGTTCGTCGATGCCGGCGCCCACATCGGGTGCCGCGTCAGCCGTTGGAACCCGAAGATGGAACCGTACATCTACGGGTCGCGCAACCGCATCCACATCATCGACTTGCGGCTGACCATCCGAGGCATCCTGCGTGCCCGCCACTTCCTGCGCGAGATCGTCGCCAGCGGCCAGGACGTGCTCTTCGTCGGCACCAAGCCGCAGATCCGTCCCGAGGTGCGCAAGGCCCACGAGACCACCGGGATGCACTACGTCGACGACCGCTGGATCGGCGGCACGCTGACCAACTACGAGGTCATCGGCAGCCGCATCGGCTACCTCGAGGACCTCGAGAAGAAGGAGAAGGAGGGCTACCTCGACACGCTGACCAGCAAGGAGGAAGCCCGCTTCAACCGGGAGAAGCGCAAGATCTGGCGCAACCTGCACGGCATCCGGGACATGTTCCGCCTGCCGGGCGCGCTGGTCGTGATCGACCCGAAGACCGAGGCCAACGCGGTGCGCGAGGCGCAGCGCATGGGCATCCCCGTCGTCGGCATCGTGGACACCGACGGCGACCCGGACGTGTGCGACCTGGTCATCCCGGCCAACGACGACGCGATCCGTTCGGTGGCCCTGGTGCTCGGCAAGCTGGCCGAGGCCGTGGTCGAGGGCAAGCGCCTGCGCGAGGAGCGCGGCGTGAAGACCCCCGAGCGCGAGGACCTCGCCGCCTCCGGCGCGCCCGTCCCGCGCCCGCGCGGCGGCGGCCGTCGCCGCCCGCAGCGCCAGTTCCCGGGCGGCCTGAACCGCCAGGTCGAGATCCAGAAGGCCGTGGACGAGAGCAGGAAGGCCGCGGCCGCGCAGGCCTCCTCCGAGGCCCCGGCCGACGCGCCCGCTGCGCCGGCCGCCCCCGCCGCCGACGCCCCGACCAGCGACGCTCCCGCCGGCGACGGCGAGCAGAACTGAGCCTCCATCCCAACCGCCTCAGCAAGACGACCGCGCGAACCGCGCCCGAGATCCGCACGAAACGATGACCCAGATCAGCGCCAAAGCCGTTGCCACCCTCCGCGCCAAGTCCGGCGCCGGCATGATGGACTGCAAGAAGGCCCTGGTGGAAACCGGTGGTGACGAGGAGAAGGCCATGGAGCTGCTGCGCGCCAAGGGCCTGAAGTCGGCCGACAAGAAGGCCGACCGAAGCACCGGCGACGGCCGCGTCCACGCCTACATCCACCACAACCAGAAGGTGGGGGTGCTGGTCGAGGTGGCCTGCGAGACGGACTTCGTCGCCCGCGGCGACGCCTTCACCCAGCTGCTGAACGACCTCTGCATGCACATCGCGGCGATCCGCCCGACCCCGCTCGCGGTGACCGAGGGCGACGTGCCCGCCGAGCTGGTCGAGGAGGAGAAGCGCCAGCTGCTCCAGGCCGAGGACCTGCAGGGCAAGCCCGACGAGATCAAGGAGAAGATCGTCGGCGGCCGCATCAAGAAGTTCATCAGCGAGCGCGCGCTCTACAGCCAGGAGTTCGTCAAGGACCCCAGCCTCACCGTCGAGGAGCTGGTCAAGAAGACCATCGCCTCGGTCGGCGAGAACATGAAGGTCAACCGCTTCTCGCGCTTCGAGCTGGGCGCCTGAACGGCGGCCCGGACATGGAACCTCGCTACCGGCGCCTCCTGCTGAAGGTCAGCGGGGAGGGCTTCGCGCGCAAGGGGGACACCGGGCTCGACGTCGAACGCGTCCGCGTCCTGGCCGAGCAGCTGACCACGCTGACCGCCGAGGGCGTGCAGGTCGCCTGCGTGATCGGCGGCGGCAACATCCTGCGCGGCGCGCAGTCGGCCGAGCTCGGCATCGACCGGGCCACCGCCGACTACATGGGCATGCTGGCCACGGTCATCAACGGCCTGGCCCTGTGCGACGCCCTGGAGGCCCACGGGGTGCCGACCCGGGTGCTCTCCGCCATCGAGGTGCACAAGGTGTGCGAGCCCTTCATCCGGCGCCGCGCCCTGCGCCACCTCGAGAAGGGCCGCGTGGCCGTGCTGGCCGGCGGCCTCGGCAATCCCTACTTCACCACCGACACCGCGGCCGCCCAGCGCGCGGTCGAGCTCGACTGCGACGTCCTGATGAAGGCGACGATGGTCGACGGGGTCTACGACTCCGACCCGCGCAGCAACCCGGACGCCGTGCTGCTGCCCGACCTGAGCTTCGAAGAGGTCCTCCAGCGGCAGCTCCGCGTGATGGACCAGACCGCCTTCGCCCTCTGCCGCGAGAACGACCTGCCCCTGGTCGTCTTCAACATGCAGGAGGCCGACGGCGTCGTGCGCGCGGCCCGCGGCGAGAAAGTCGGTACGCTGATCCACAACTGACATGGCCCGACCCATCCAGCCCTTCCTCGACGACGCCCGCGACCGCATGTACAAGTCGGTCGAGCACTTCCAGTCCGAGACCCGCGGCCTGCGCACCGGCCGCGCGAACACCGGTCTGGTCGACAACATCCGCGTCGACTACTACGGCTCGAAGACCCCGCTCAGCCAGCTCGCCACCGTCTCGGTGCCCGACGCCCGCTCGCTGGTGGTGAAGCCCTTCGACGCCAGCGCGCTCAAGGACATCGAGCGCGCCATCCTCGCCAGCGACCTCGGCTTCAACCCCTCCCTCGAGGGCAAGATGGTCCGCATCAGCATCCCGCCGCTCTCGCAGGAGCAGCGCCAGAAGCTGGCCGGCCGCGTGAAGACCCTCGCCGAGGACGCCCGCGTCTCGATGCGCAACGTGCGCCGCGACGTGATCAAGGAGGTCGAGACGGCCTCGCGCGACCGCGGCCGCGACGTCGTGGTCACCGAGGACGACGTGCGCGAGGCGAAGGACTCGATCCAGGACCTGCTCAAGGAGCACGAGGGCAAGATCGAGGAGATCCTCGCCGCCAAGACCAAGGAGATCCTCGAGGTCTGAGCGCCCGGAGCGCGCGCGCTCCACGGGGGCATAACTCAGTTGGCAGAGTAGCTGGCTTTTAACCAGTAAGTCCTAGGTTCGAGCCCTAGTGCCCCTACCAGTCGGCCCGCAGCCCTGCTGCGGGCCCTTTTCCTTGCGGGGCGCGGCAGCCCTGCACCACGCCGCGGTTGCGCAGCTCTTGCTCGATCCAGCCGTGGACCTTGGCCCGGCTCGGCCAGCCCTCCGGGGCGAGGTAGTGCTCCGGCGGGTTCTCGGCCACGAGCCGGTGGACCACCACCTCCGGCGGGAGGATCTCGAGGGCGTCGGCCACCATGCCGACGTACTGCTCCGGGCGCAGCAGCTCGACCTCGCCCTGCCGCCACAGGTGCTCGAGCTTGGTGCGGCGCAGCACCATGAGCTGGTGGAACTTGATGCCGGCCACGCCGGCCGCGGTGGCCTCCTCGACCTGGCGGAGCAGCCCGTCCGGCTTCTCGCCGGGCAGGCCGGCGATGGTGTGGGCGACCACCTGGAGGCCGTGCTCGCGCGCCCGGGCGCAGGCCGCGTGGAAGTTGGCCAGAGTGTCGTTGCGGCCGATCCGGCGCTGCACCTCGTCGTCGGCCGTCTCGAGGCCGAACTCGACCCAGACCTCCTCGAAGCGCTCGCGGGCGCGGCCCAGCAGGGCGGCTGCGGCCGCGCCGAAGCAGTCGGGGCGGGTGCCGACGGCCAGCACGGGGGCGGTGGCGGCGTGCTGGCCGAGGAAGTCGATCGCCGCGGCCAGCGGCAGCAGGTCGGGGTAGGTGTTCGAGTAGGACTGCAGGTAGGCGATCGCCGCAGGGCCCTCGGGCTGCGAGCGGCGCACGCGGGCCAGCTCGGTCTCCCACTGCGCGGCCAGGCTCTGCTGCTCCTTGGCCGCGCCGGTGCCGCTGCCGCTCAGGTCGCAGTAGATGCAGCCGCCGTAGCCGCTGACGCCGTCGCGGTTGGGACAGCTCAGGCCGAGGTCGAGCATCACGCGGCGCAGCCGCCGGCCGAAGCGCGCCTTCAGGGCGCGGCCGAGGGTGTTCACCGGTGCGTCCGCCGCTAGCATGGTCGACCGATTCTACCGATGACGGAGCTCCATCCCGTTCCGGTCGTCGTCGGCACCGCCGGCCACATCGACCACGGCAAGAGCGCCTTGATCCAGGCGCTCACCGG
The DNA here is from genome assembly GCA_964342475.1 of uncultured Planctomycetales bacterium. Lineage (GTDB taxonomy): Bacteria > Planctomycetota > UBA1135 > UBA1135 > UBA1135 > J029. Next base: position 284,993 of record CAYFGE010000001.1, on the reverse strand, counting down.
CACCCACCCCGACCGCTGGGACGAGGAGAAGAAGCGCGGCATCACGCTCGACCTCGGCTACGCGCAGATGGCCTACCCGGACGGCCTCGAGGTCGGCTTCGTCGACGTCCCCGGCCACGAGCGCCTGGTGCGCAAGATGGTCGCCGGCGCCACCGGCATGGGCGCGGCGATGCTGGTCGTGGCCTGCGACGACGGCGTCATGCTGCAGACGCGCGAGCACTTCGAGGTGCTGCGCATGCTCGGCGTGGACCACGGCCTGGTGGTGCTCAGCAAGTGCGACCTGGCCGACGAGGAGACGCGCGAGTTCGTGCGCGCCGACGTCGAGGAGCTGCTCGCCGGCTCGCCCTGGGAGGAGCACCCCGTGTTCTTCGTCAGCGCCCACAGCGGCGAGGGCCTCGAGGAGCTGCGCGCCGGACTGCGCCGGGTGGCGCTCGGCGCGCAGCGCGAGGGGGACGGCCACCGCGCCTTCCGCCTGCCGGTGCAGCGCGCCTTCGCCCTGCACGGCGCCGGCACGGTGGTGACCGGGGTCTGCGCCGCCGGGACCCTCGAGGAGGGCGGCACGGTGGAGGTCCTGCCCGCCGGGGTGCGCAGCCGCGTGCGCCGCGTCCAGGTGCACGGGCGGCAGGCCGGGGTGGCGCGGCCCGGGTTGCGCACGGCGCTCAACCTGCCCGACCTCGAGGCCGAGCGGGGGGGGCGCGGCAGCGTGGTCGCCGCGCCGGGCAGCCTGGCCAGCGGGCGCCTGCTGCGCGCCCGGGTCGAGGCCCTGCGCGGGGCCCCGCCGCTCGAGCACGGCGCCGAGGTGCAGCTCCTCGCCGGGACCGCGGCCGTGGCCGGTCGGGTCTGGCTGCCGCCGGAGGGGGGCGCGTCCGTGCTGGTCGATGTCGAGCTCGAAGAGGCCGTGGCGCTGGCGCCCGGCGACCGCCTGATTCTGCGGCGGCCCTCGCCGGCCACCAACCTGGCCTCCGGGCGCTTCCTCGGCTTCGGGCGCCGCCGCTTGAGGAAGCGGGACGCCGAGGAGCGCGAGGCGCTGCTCGCTCTGGCCGACGCGCTCGACGAGCCGGCCGCCCTCGTCGTGCGCGCGCTGGAGCTGCTCAGCGGCCAGCAGGACGCCGGCACCCTCGCCGGCTTCCTCGGCTGGACCCGCGAGGCGACCGCTGCGGAGCTGGCGGCCGCCGCGGAGCGCGGCGAAACCCGCGCCGTCTCGGGCGGGCGCTTCCTCGCCGCCGGACGCGCCGGGGAGCTCGCGCGCGACGTCTTCGCCGCGGTCGGCGCCTTCCGCAAGCGCCATCCGCACCGCGTGCGCATCCCGGTCACCGAGCTGCGCGAGCGGCTCGGCAAGCAGAAGGCGATGATGCTGGCCGACCTGAGCGACGAGGAGCTCGAGCTGGTCGGGCTGGGCCGCGCGCGCGGCACGACCTGGCGCCTGCTCGAGGCTGAGCCGCCGGCGGACACCGCCGCGCTGGCCGAGCGCATCGGCGCGCGGCTCGAGGGCGCGGGCCTGTCCGCGCCCACGTCCGGCGAGCTGGAGGAGGAGCTGGGCGCGGCCGGGGCCGAGGTGGCGCGCGCGCTCGAGTACCTGTGCGACGCCGGTCGCGCCGTCCCGGTCAGCGGCGGCATGTGCTACGCCACGACCGCGGTCGAGGAGCTGCGCGGCGCGCTGGTCGAGCAGTTCGCCGACGGCGGCCCCGACATCCCGGCGTTGCGCGACCGCTTCGGCACCTCGCGCAAGTACCTCATGCCGCTGCTCGAGTTCTTCGACGAGCGTGGCGTGACCGCGCGGCGCGGGCCGAACCGCATCCTCGTGGACGCGGCGGCCCCGCTCGCCTGAGCTCAGGCCTCGGCTGCTTCGCGCGCCAGGCCGCGGAAGCGCAGCTCGACGGCGGCGGCCTCGACGCCCTCGGGCGAGCTGATCTCCTGCCACCAGCCGCGGTGCAGGACGGCGCGCGGCGCGCGGCCCTCCGCGAGCGCCGGCAGCAGCCCGTGGCGGACCGAGCAGCGCAGGCCGTCCTCCGGGGCGGCGGCGGCGAGGTGGGGCAGCCAGGCCGGGTCGGGGCGCGCGATGCCGGTGAAGACCGCCGCGTGCTGGCCGTCCGGTCCGCCGCTGCGGGGGTGCAGGCCGCTGACGAGCCCCTCGGCGTGGGCGAGGCCGCCGAACTCGGCCAGCGGGCTGGCGGGATGGAGGACCAGGGCAGGCCGCGGGTCGGCCAGCAGGCCGGCGAAGTCGAAGTCGGTGTAGACCTTGGCGTTGACCACCAGCTCGGGGGCGCGCCCTTCCGCTCCGGCCACGGCGAGCAGGGTGCCGCCGGTGCCGAGCAGCGCCTCTTCCTCGAGGAAGCGCAGCTCGAGGCCGGGGGGCGCATGGCGCCGGGCCTCCTCGCGCACCTGCTCGGCGCGGTAGTGCAGGTTCACCCAGGCGCGTCGCACGCCGGCGGCGGCCAGGCGCGGCAGAAGGAAGGCGAGGGGCGAGACCCCGGCGACCGGGACGCAGGCCTTGGCCCAGCGGTCGCGCAGCTCGCCGAGGCGCGTGGCGCGGCCGGCGGCCAGGACCAGCGCCGTGCTCAAGCGCCGACCGCCTCCGCCAGCAGCGGGTGTTCGGCGCCGTCGCCGAGCAGGCGGCGGGCGTGGGCCAGCGCGCGCGTCTCGGCGTCGGCGTAGTCCTCGCGGCCTGCGCGCAGCATGCGGGCGAAGGTCCCGAGGGCCTTGAGCACGCGCTGCAGGGCGGTGGCGCGGAAGCGCCGGCGCGCTTCGCCGGCGGAGAGGCCGGCCTCGTGCCCCAGGGTGGTCACCTCGGCCTGCAGGAGGGCGTCCACCTCGGGCGGCAGGTCGAGGTAGGCGTCGGTGGCGAGCGAGGCCAGGTCGTAGAACAGCGGGCCCGGGCGGAGGTCCTGGTGGTCGATCAGCGCGACGCCGCCGTCCTCGGGCAGCAGGACGTTGCGTGAGTGCAGGTCGCGGTGCTGCACCCGCCACGGCGGCGCGGCGGCGGCGCGCGCCAGGTCGTCGCAGGCCCCCTCGAGCGCGGCCGCGGCGGCGGGCGTGCGGAACCGGCCGCGGCGCTCCTGCACCCAGAGCTCGCGGAACATGCCGAGCTCGGTGCGGAACAGCGCGGCGTCGAGCGCGCGGCCGGCGCAGGGATGGCCGGCCGGGAGGTGGCCGCCGGCGAGGCGGCGCGCGGCGGTGAGCACGCCGCGGTAGTGGTCCACCGTCGGCGCGTGCCACAGGTGCCGGTCGCCGAGGTCCTCGACCAGGTAGCCCTCGGCGGTGGCCGCGCCGAGGCGCGGCGTGCGGACCCCGCGCCCCGTGAGCCACTCGGCACTGGGCCGCGGCGGGGGAGTCGCGGTGCGGACCAGCAGCCAGCCCGGCGCCGCGGCGGGACGGAAGTAGCGCCGGTCCCCGGCCTCGGGGGTGAGCGCCTCGTGCTCGGTTCCGGCGGCCAGGGCCTCGCGCAGCAGGGACTCGCTCACGGCAGCAGGCCCTCCGCGCGCCAGCGGTCGACGAAGGCGCCGACCCGGGGAAGGGTGTCGTCGAGGACCTCGGCGGCGGGGCGCCGGCCGCGCTCGCCGTCGCGGATCTCGAGCGCCGCCTCGCCGCCGAAGCCGGACGCCCTCAGCCGCTCGAGCACTCCACGCCAGGGGAGCGTGCCCGCGCCGGGGACGAGGTGCTGGTCGCTGCAGCCGTCGTTGTCGTGCACGTGGAGGTGGCGCAGGCGCGGCAACGCGGCCTCGAGCTCGGCCAGGATGCCGGCCCCGCCGCCGCCCTCGACGTGCGCGTGGCCGAGGTCGAGGCAGATGCCGGCGCGGCCCTCCGGGTCGAGCTCGTCGAGCAGCTCGACGAGGCGCGCGGCGCGCGTCCCCGCGGACATGATGTTCTCGAGCAGCAGCGTCACGCCGTGCTCGCGCGCCGTGTCGAGCAGGGTGGCGACCGCCTCGCGCGCGAGGGCGGCGGTGTCGCCCTCCCAGGCGTCGCCCTGCCAGCCGAGGTGGAGCACCGCGCCCTCCGCGCCCAGCGCAGCGGCGGCGGCGAGGCCGCGGCGCGCGCCGTCCAGCGCCTCGGCGCGGGCCGGAGGATCCGGGTCGATCACCGACCAGCGGCGCCCCCGCTCGAGCAGCTCGGGGACCGAGGGGTAGAACGGCAGGTGCACGGTCCCGGCGCGCAGGCCGCAGGCGGCGAGGCGCTCGCGCACGCGCTCGGGGCCCGTCTCCTGCCGCCAGGGCAGGTGCGGCTCGGCCAGCCAGGCCTCCACCTTGCCGTATCCGGCCTCGGCCACGCGCTCGAGGGCGGCGTCGTCGAGCTCGCGGTAGACCAGCAGGTGGGTCGAGAGGGTGAGTTCCATCCCGGCCGCTATCCTAGGGAACCATGGGTGCCTCCGTCTTGTGGCTCCTCTCCGCTCTGCTCCTGGCCGTGCCGCAGCAGGACGAGACCGTGCGGGACTTCAAGAAGTTCTTCCGCAAGGCCAAGGATCCGGCCGAGCGCGAGGAGCACGTCCACGCCCTCTCCGGGATCGACGACCCCGGCGTGGCCAAGGTGCTCATGCCCGTGCTGACCGACGACGAGCCGCGCGTCGCCGCGGCCGCCCTGAAGGTGATCTCGGAGCTGCCCTCCGAGCGCGCCCGCCTGCCCTTCCTGCCGGTCTTCGAGAAGGGCAAGCCGAAGGAGCTGGTGCCGATCGTGGTGCGGGCCGCCGGGGCCGGCAACTGGGCCGAGTTCACCGTCCCCATCCGCGAGCTGATCGGGGCCAAGGACGACGAGACGCGGCTGTGGGCGGTGGTCGCCGCCGGCCAGCTGATGGACCGCGAGGCCCTGCCGGCCGTGGCGGCGCTGGCCAACGTCGACAAGTCGCCGGCCATCCGTGTGGCCTGCATCGACACCCTCAAGGTGCTCGGCAAGGGGCACGAGGAGGTCGCCGGCCCTCCGCTCGTCGCCGCCCTCGACGACCTCGACCTGTCGGTCCAGACCGCCGCCTGCCTCGCGGTGCAGGTCGTGCGCGTGCGCGAGGCCATCCCGGTCCTGATCCGGATGATGGAGGAGGCCGAGGGGCGCATCCTCGACCTGCTCTACCCGACCTTGATCGAGCTGACCGACCTGCCCTTCCGCAACGACGCGGAGCAGTGGCGCGGCTGGTGGGAGCGGGCCGCGGCCGACTACCAGCTGCTCAGCGACGCCGAGATCGCCAAGCGGCGCGCGGCGCGCGACCAGACCAACCTGGAGTACCGCGCCGCCAAGACCTCGGCCAGCTTCCTCGGCGTGGACACGCCCAGCGAGCGCGTGATCTTCGTGATCGACGTCTCGGGCTCGATGGAGGAGGAGGTCGTCGACCGCGAGATGTTCGGCGAGCGCGGCTTCACCCAGTTCGGCAAGCTCGACATCGTGCGCGAGGAGCTGCTGCGCACGGTCGAGTCGCTCGGCGACAACGTCCGCTTCAACATCCTGGCCTTCGCCACCGAGGTCACCCCGTGGCGCAAGGACCTGGCGCCGGCCAACGCGCTGAACAAGCGCAGCGCGATGGCCTTCGTCGAGGACCTCGAACCGATCGGCGGCACCGCCTCGGGCGACCTGGCCAACGCCGGCCTGGTCGGCAGCTCGGGCCTGACCATGGGGCGGACGAACACCTACGCGGCGCTGTGCGCGGCGCTCGGCGTGCCCGAGGCCGAGGGCCTGGGGCCGGCCACCGAGTCCTCGCGCGGCGTGAAGTCGGACGTGGACACGATCTTCTTCCTGTCCGACGGCCGGCCCAGCGTGGGCGAGCTGGTCGACCCGGACGACATCCTGGGCGCGGTGAAGAAGATCAACCAGTTCCGCCGGGTGGTCATCCACACCATCGCCATCGGGGAGTTCCAGAAGGACTTCATGTACGACCTCGCCACCAAGAGCGGCGGGGTCTTCGTCGACCTGGGCCGCTGAGCCGGGGCCGGCCGCGGCGGGGGAGGCCCCGCCCGGGCGGGGGCGAAAATCCGCCCTCCGGCGGCGCGGGAGGCTTGACCTCCCGGCCCGGGCGGCGGACAATGCCCGCCCTTGAATCGGGGCGTGGCTCAGCTTGGCTAGAGCGCTGCGTTCGGGACGCAGAGGCCGGAGGTTCGAATCCTCTCGCCCCGACCACCTTCCCGCTTCCCGCCGACGTGTGTCCTTCCCGGACCCCGGCATTCCCAGGGGAGCGGACCTCCCGGGCGGAGACCGTGGATCTCCCGTCCACGCGCCCGGGTCTCTCCCTGACCTCCCCTTTCCAGGAGGCCCGCGTGACCGACGAGAAGAGCCCGGACCCGGGCGCCCAAGCCCGTCGTCGCCGCCGCCGGCGGCGCCGCCGGCCCGCGGCGGGACCGCCGACCGACGCCCCCGTCGTGGACGGGGCGGAGGGCGGTTCCCCGTCCGACACCGCTGCCCCGGCCGAGGCCGGTGAGGACGGGCGTCCGCGCCGCCGCCGCCGCCGTTCCGGCGGGGGGGCGAGCGGGGACGCCGCCCCGGCGGCGAAGGACCGTGGCGCCCCGGACCGCGGCGCCGACCGCGGCGAGTCCGTCGCCCTGAGCGGCGTGCTCGAGCTGCGCAAGGACGGCACCGGCTTCCTGCGCGACCCCGCCCGCAACCTCGAGGACCGCAAGGGCGACCCGATGGTGCCCAAGGAGCTGGTGCGCAAGTTCCAGCTCAAGGAGGGCAGCGAGGTCGCCGGGCAGGGCTTCCCGGGGCAGCCCGCCCCGCGGATGCGCTTCGTCGAGACCGTCGACGGCATGCGGGTCGAGGACCACCGCCGCCGCCGCAACTTCCGCAAGCTGACGGTCATCGACCCGGACTTCCACTACGAGCTCGGCACCCACGCGCAGGAGGGCCAGATCTCGATGCGGATCCTCGACGTGCTGGCCCCGCTCGGCCGCGGCCAGCGCGCGCTGCTCGTGGCGCCGCCGCGCTCGGGCAAGACCATGCTCATGCAGCAGGTCGCGCGCGCCATGGAGGCGCTCTACCCGGACGTCCACCTCATCGTCCTGCTCATCGACGAGCGGCCCGAGGAGGCGACCTACTGGAAGCGCGAGCTCGAGCGCGGCGAGGTCTACGTCAGCACGATGGACGAGACGCCGAAGAACCACGTGCGCCTCGCCGAGCTGGTGCAGGCCCGCGCCGAGCGGCTGGTCGAGTCCGGCCGCGAGGTGATGATCCTGCTCGACTCGATCACGCGCCTGGCGCGCGCCTACAACCACGTCAGCGGCAACAGCGGCAAGACCATGTCGGGCGGCCTCGACGCGCGCACCATGGCGCGGCCGAAGACCTTCTTCGGCGCCGCGCGCAACACCGAGGATGCCGGCTCGCTGACCATCCTCGGCACCACCCTGGTCGACACCGGCTCCAAGATGGACCAGGTGATCTTCGAGGAGTTCAAGGGCACCGGCAACATGGAGCTGGTGCTCGACCGCCGCCTGGCCGACCGGCGCGTCTTCCCGGCGATCGCGGTCGACCGCTCCGGCACGCGCAAGGAGGAGAAGATCCTCATGCGGACCACGATGCGGCGGATCAACATCCTGCGCCGCGTCCTGAGCCGGATGCGCCCGCTCGAGGCGATGGAGCTGATGGTCAACCGCCTGGCCCAGTACCCGTCGAACCGCGAGTTCCTCGACGCGTTCTCCATGGAAGATGTCGACTGACGCGGTGGTGGAGGTCGTCGGCCTGCGCAAGGCCTACGGCCCGGTCGAGGCGCTGCGCGGGGTGTCCTTCCGCATCCCCGCCGGCCAGGTGGTGGGCCTGCTCGGCCCCAACGGCGCCGGCAAGACCACCGCGATCAAGATCCTGACCGGGTTCCTGGCCGCCGACGAGGGGCAGGCCCGGGTGGCGGGCTTCGACGTCGAGCAGGACCCGCTGGAGGTCAAGCGCCGCGTCGGCTACCTGCCCGAGAACAACCCGCTCTACCTCGAGCAGCGGGTCGAGGACTTCCTCGTCTTCGCCCACCGGGCCCGCGGGCTCGAGCGCGCGCGCCGCGCCGCCGACCTCGACCGCGTCGTGGCCGCCACCGGCCTCGAGCCGGTCTTCCGCCGCCCGATCGGGCAGTGCTCCAAGGGCTACCGGCAGCGCGTCGGCCTGGCCCAGTCCCTGCTGCACGACCCGCCGCTGCTGGTCCTCGACGAGCCCACCAACGGCCTCGACCCGAACCAGGTGGTCGAGATGCGCGAGCTGGTGCGGCGCCTCGGGCAGACCAAGACGGTGGTCCTCACCAGCCACGTCCTGCCCGAGGTCGAGGCGCTGGCCCAGCGCGTGGTCCTGCTGCACCGCGGCGAGGTGGTGGCCGACGCGCCGCTCGAGGAGCTGCGTCGCGGCGCCGGCGCCGATCGGATGAGCGTCCGGGTGGCGGTGCGCGGCAGCGACGCCGCGCTGGAATCCCTGCTCACCGCCGCGGGCGCCACGGAGCTGCGCCGGCGCCCGGCTCCCTTCGGCGCCGCCGGCCTGGCCGCGGCCGAGGCCCGGCTGCCCCACGGCGCCGAGACCCTCGCCGGCTTGGCCGCCGCGGCGCGCACGGCCGGCCTCGAGCTGGTCGAGCTGGCGCCGCAGGACCACGACCTGGAGGGGGTCTTCCGCCGCCTCACCGCGCCCGCGCAGGAGGCCCGCTGATGCGCGCGCTGGTCATCGCCCGCCGCGAGCTCTTCGCGGCCTTCGACTCGCCGCTGGCCTACCTGGTGCTGGCCCTGCTGCCGGCGCTCACCGCGGCCTTCTTCTTCGTCCTCGGTCCCTTCTTCGACCAGGGGACGGCCACCCTGCGCGACTGGTTCGCGCTGCTGCCGCTGCTCTTCGTCCCGGTGGCCCCGGCGCTGACCATGCGCCTGTGGGCGGAGGAGTTCCGCGGCGGGACCGAGGAGCTGCTCGCGACCTACCCCTTCCGCCTGCGCGACCTGGTGCTCGGCAAGTTCCTCGGCGCCTGGGGGCTGCTGGCCGTGGCGCTGGGCTTCACCCTCGGGGTGCCGCTCACCGTGGCGGCGCTCGGCCCGCTCGACTGGGGGCCGGTGCTCGGCGGCTACCTCGGCGCGCTGATGCTCGGCGCGGCCAGCATCGCCGTCGGGGCCTTCTTCAGCTCCTGCACGCGCAACCAGGTCGTGGCCTGGCTGCTGGGCGTAGTCGTCCTGCTGGCCTTCAACCTGCTGGCACCCGCCGCCACCGCCGCCGAGATGCCCGAAGCCCTCGGCCGCGTCTTGTGGGCGCTCGACTTCGGCAACCGCTTCGCCGGGATCGCCCGCGGCCTGATCGCCTGGAGCGACGTGGCCTTCTACCTGGTGGTGACCGCTCTCTTCCTGTGCGCGAACGGCCTGCGCCTCGAGGCGAGGAGGTGGGGATGAGCCGGTCGCGCGCCCTCCGCGAGGCCGCCCAGCGCCGTCTCAGCGCGGCCCTGCTGTTCGCCCTCGCCGCGGCCCTGCTCGTGCTGGCGGGCCACCTGCCGGGCCGGCTCGACCTGACCGCCGAGCAGCAGTTCTCGCTGGCTCCGGCCACGCGGCAGCTGCTCGCCCGGCTCGAGGACCGCCTGCAGGTGAAGTTCTACTTCAACCGCGAGGTGGAGGGGGCCGAGGCGCTGCTGCCCGCGCGGCTCCAACTGCAGGACTTCCTCGCCGAGGTCGAGGCGGCCGGGCGCGGCCGCGTCGCTGTCGAGACGGTCGACCCGACCACCAGCGTCGGCGCCCGCTCGGCCGCCGACGCGGCGGGCATCACGCCGATCCCCGTGCCGCGGGGCAGCCTGCAGGGCGTGGGCGAGGTGCTGGTCTACCAGGGCATCGAGCTGCGCTACCAGGACCGCACCGAGGTCCTGCCGGTGCTGGTGCCGGGCGAGGTGGAGTTCGCCTTCGCCGCCGCGGTCGACGCCCTGGTGCGCGAGAAGCGGCCGGTGATCGGCTTCTTCAGCCGCGAGCCGGCCATGCCGCCGATGCTGCCCGACGTCGTGCCGCAGGTGCCCGCGGGCCGCATCTTCGAGGCCCTGCGGATGCGCCTCGGCCAGCGCTACGCGGTGCGCGACGTCGAGCTCGGCGCGGCCGAGCCCGCGCTCGACGACCTGGCCGCGCTGGTCGTGGCCCGCCCGACCGGGCTGAGCGAGGTCGAGCTGTTCGAGCTCGACCAGTACCTCGCCGCCGGCGGCCACGTCCTGATCCTCCACGACGCCGAGGAGGTCGACCCGCGCACGACGACGGCTGCGCCGATCGACACCGGCCTCGACGCCTGGCTGGCCCGGCTCGGCCTGCGGGTGATGCCGCAGCTCCTGTGGGACCACGAGTCCGGCTTCCCCTTCCCGGTGCCGGCGCCCCCGGTGCAGCTGCCGGGCGGGCGGGAGGTCCCGGGCGGGACGCGGCCGGTCAACTACGGCCTGTGGCCGGTGGTGCAGGACGCCGGGTTCGCGCCCGGCCACGTGGTCTCCCAGGGGCTGGCCAACGTCGTCTTCCTGTGGGCCCACGGCATGGTCCTCGAGGGCGTCCCGGATGGTCTCGAGGCCGAGGTGATCGCCGCCACTTCGCCGCGGACCGGCCTGCTCAGCGGCGACATCGAGCTCGAGCCCTACCTCGAGAACCTCGAGAAGCTCGACCGCCAGGCCGCCTTCGGGGCCGAGCCGCGCAGCTACGCGCTGGTCGCCTCCTTGCGGGGCGCCTTCCCCTCGGCCTTCGCCGGCCGGCCGGCGCCCCGGGAGGGCCGCGAGGTGGTCTCGGCCGCGGCGCCCGGCCTGCTCGTGGTCTGCGCCGACGGCGACCTGTTCAGCAACAACGGCATCGACCTCGCATCGGACGAGTTGGGTCCGGGTGGCAACACCCAGTTCGCCCTCAACCTGATCGACTGGCTGTCCTCCGAGGAGGGGCTGATCGGGCTGCGGGTGCGCGGCGCGCAGCCGCGCCGGCTGGTCTCCTTCGGGCGCGAACACCTGGCCGCGCTCGGCGGCCTGGACGGCGAGCTGGAGCCGGCCGAGCGGCTCCGTCGCGTCAGCGAGGCCGACGCCCACGAACGCCGGATGCGCCGCTCCATCGGCTGGGCCAACGTGCTCGGGCCGCCGGTCCTCGTGCTGCTGCTGGGCCTGGCCCACCTCGCCTTCCACCGACGCCGGGCCTCGCGGCCCTACGCGCCGCGCAGCGGGGAGGGGGCGGCGTGAATAGGCGCAACCGCTGGCTGTCCGCCGCGCTGCTCGTCTGCGGCGCGGCCGCCCTGCTCCTCGAGCAGCCCTGGCGCGGCGGCGAACACGCCCGCACCGAGGCGGCCGTGCAGCCGCTCTTCCCGCGCCTCGCCCGCGACCCGCTGCGCGCCGCTCGCGTCGAGCTGCGCGGACCGGCCGGGGAGACCACCACCCTGGTCCGCGAGGCGGACTTCTTCCGCGTCGAGGAGCGCTTCGGCCACCCGGCCGACGGCTACCGGCTGCGCCTCCTGCTCGACGCCCTGGCGGCGCTCGACTCGCGCGACACGGTCTCGACCAACGCCGAGAAGCGCGCGGTCTACGGCGTGGACGAGAGCGGGGTCGAGGTCCGCGTGCTCGACGAGGCCGGCGAGGAGCTCGCCGCGCTGGTGGCCGGCCGGCTGCGCGGCCAGGACATCAACCAGGTGGCGGAGGTCCGCCTGGCCTTCTACGTGCGGCCGCTCGACCGCGACGAGGTCCTGCTGGTCGAAGAGCTCGGCCCGCCCGCCACCTCCCCGGCGCGCTGGCTGTCGCGCCGCTTCTTCCCGATCCAGCGCGAGGAGCTGGTCCGCCTCGAGCGGCGCGACCTGGCCGGCCGCAACGCCGAGTCCTGGATCCTGGAACGGCGCCCGGCCGAGGACGACCCGGCCACCGAGGAGCGCGAGGACCACGCCTGGCGCATGGTGCAGCCGGTGGACGAGCCGGCCACCCTCTACGCCGGCGACTCCTGGGCCTTCACCTTCAGCGGCCTCGGGCCGCTCGACGTCGTCGCCCGCGCCACCAAGGCCGAGCTGGACGACCCGCGCTACGGCTTCTCGACCAACGCCTACCGCGCCTTCGACGCCGGCGGCGGAGAGCACGTCGTCTACCTCGGCCGGCCGGCCGAGGGTGACGGCCGCTACGCCTGGATGCCGGGCAGCGAGTGGATCTACACCGTGCCGGAGCACGACGCGGTCGAGCTGCGCATGCCGGTCGAGCGGATGCTCGCCGACGACTAGAAGCGCACCACCGCGCCGGCCCAGTGGAAGCCGGCGCCGAAGGCGGTGAGCAGCACGCGGCTGCCGGCCGGGACGAGGCCCTTCTCGCGCGCCTCCCACAGGCCGAGCGGCACCGAGGCCGAGCCGGTGTTGCCGTACTCCTGCACGTTCACGTAGACCTTCTCCGCGGGCATGCCGAGGGCCTTGCCGACGGACTGGATGATGCGCAGGTTGGCCTGGTGGGGGACGAAGAGGTCGACGTCCTCGAAGCCGAGCCCGCTCAGGCGCAGGGCCTCCTGGGCCGCGGCGGACATGCGTCCGACCGCCTCCTTGAACACCTCGCGGCCCTTCATGACCACCGCGTTCCAGTCGGGCTCGGCCATCAGCTCGGGCGTCGCCGGGCAGCGGTTGCCGCCGTTGATGCGGCCGAGGATGTCGGTCTGGCTGCCGTCCGTGCCGACCGAGACGGCGAGCAGCTCGGGCCGGCCCGCCTCGCGCGCGCCCAGGACGAAGGCGCCGGCGCCGTCCCCGAACAGCACGCAGGTGTCGCGCGCGGTCCAGCTCATCTGGCGCGAGATCGCCTCGACGCCCACGACGAGCACCCGGCGCTTGCCGGTCAGCACGCGCGAGCGGCAGACGTCCACCGCCTGCAGGAAGCCGGCGCAGCCGGAGCCGGCCAGGTCGAAGGTCGGGATGCCGCGGGCGCCCAGGCGGTGCTGCAGGAAGGCCGCGGTGTCGGGGCAGTCGGCCTCCGGGGTGTCCGTCGCCACCACGATCTCGTCGATCTCGCCGATGTCCACGCCGGCGTCGGCGAGGGCGGCGCGGGCCGCGGCCTCGGCCAGGTCGGCGCTGGACTGGTCCGGGCCGCAGATGCGCCGGCGCTCGATCCCGGTGCGCTCGCGGATCCAGGCGTCCGAGGTGTCGACGTACTGCGTCCACTCCTCGTTCTCCATGATGCGCTCGGGGACGTAGGCGCCGATGCCGAGGAGGGAGACCGTCTCCATGGGGCTCAATTTAGTTCCGCGTCCGAGGGGGCCGGGGAAAAGGACGGGGCGCCCGCCGCGCGCGGCGGGCGCCCCGGGGCGGGCCGGCTCAGCGCAGGCCGGCGAGCTCCTGGAGCTGGCGCCAGTTCTGCAGGCGCTGCTCGGCGCCGGCGCGGATCGCCTCGTCGGCCTCGCCGCCGGGCCCGAAGTGCTTGCGGAAGCGGCCCTCGGTGCGCGCGAAGTCGACGAAGGTGAAGTCCTCGCCGGTCTTCGGGTCCTTGGCCCAGTCCTCCTTCACCGCCGGGTTGCCCTTCAGGCTGATCCGCTCGGCCAGCGACTCGCCCTCGCGCGGGTCGTGGATGAGCAGCGGGAAGGCGCGCGACTCCACCGCCAGCTTGGCCTGGTGCGAGCTCATCGAGTCGCCCACGCCGTGCTCCGGCTGGCAGGTGGTGTAGACGATGATCACCGAGGGGCCGTCGTACTCGTTGGCCGCCACGATCGCGCGGTAGAAGTGGTTCGGGATCGCCGCCGTGGTCTGCGCCACGAACACGTTCGGGTGCATCATGGCGATCTGCGCCGCCTCCTTGCGCCGCTCGACCTTGCCGCCGCGGGCGCTGCCGTGGGCGGAGAGCTTGGCCTCCTGGCCGAAGAAGGAGGCCGTCGAGGTCTGGCCGCCGGTGTTCGAGTACACCTGCGTGTCGAGGATCATGACGTTGACGTTCATGCCCGAGGCCAGCAGGCGCGACAGGGCCTGGAAACCGATGTCGATCATCCCGCCGTCGCCGCCCAGGGCCCAGATCTTCTTGTGGCCCCAGCCCATCTGGTCCCAGCGCAGGCGCACGCCCGCGGCCGTGGTCGCGGCGTTCTCGAACAGCGAGTTCATCCACGGCACGGTGTAGGGGTTGTAGGGGTAGGTCGAGGCGTAGACCGTGTTGCAGCCGGTGGCGGCCACCAGGCCGATGTTGTCCTTGCCGTGCACGAAGGCGGTTGCCGCGAGCATCATGCGCAGCGCGGTCACCTCGCCGCAGCCCATGCAGGAGCCGGCGCCGCCGGTGAAGGTCGAAACCGCCTCGGTGGACAGCATCATGTCGGTGAGCACCCGCTCGCTGATGTAGCGCTCGGGGGTCTCGGGCAGCTCCTGGAAGTGGCGCCAGCCGGTGCGGTACCACTCGAGCCCGCGGTCCTCCTTGGCCTCCATGGCCAGGGCGTCGTGCTCGCCGCACACCTCGACGCACTCGGCGCAGCCCTTGCACTTCGTCGGGTCGATGAAGATGCCGAACATGCCCGGCTCGTCGCCCTTCTTCTCGACCGCGTCGTAGTACTTGCGCGTGCGGTTGAAGTGGCCCTCGAACTGCGCGCGCTCGGCCGGGTCGGCGATCGCGTCGCGGCGCTGCTCGTAGTCGCCCTGGGGCACGACCTTGGCCAGGATCGCGGTGTCCGGGCACTCGGTGACGCACTCCATGCAGCCGACGCAGTTGGCGCTGTTCAGCACCGGGATGTCGGGCGCGATGTAGCTGAAGTCGCGCAGGGCCGCGGTGCCCGGGGCGATGATCGAGCGGGCGACGGAGACGTCGGCCGGCAGGCCGAGCTCCGCGCTGCCCTCGTTGTAGCCGCAGACGATGCGGTTCTTGAAGTCCTCGACGTCGAGGAGGTCGAAGAGGTCCTGTTCCTGGGTGGTGGACATGGGGCGGCTCAGACGCTGAGGGTGGTTTGGGACTCGATGATCTCGCGCGGCACCTCGCGGACCTCGTCGAGGCCGCGGCGCACGCATTCCAGGTTCTCGGCCACCACCTGGTCTCCCCGGCGGCCGAAGTACTTGCGGATGGAGCGCTCGACGCCGGCCAGCAGCTGGTCGTGGTCGAGGCCCGACTCCTCGGAGAAGGGGGTCACCTTGAGGAAGACCCCCAGCAGCACGATGCCCTGCATCCGCACCACCAGGTCCGGGCTGCTGGCCACCTCGCGGGCGACTTGCACCATGTCCAGCCAGTGCACGTGGATGTTGCGCTCGCGGATCTGCTGCCGCGCCTTCTCGGGGATGTGCCGCCAGACCTGCTCGGGGTCGTCGAGCGAGGACTGGATCAGGATCGAGCCGCCGTCGACCAGCCCGAACAGCGGGTTGCCGTTCTGGAATGCGTTGACGTCGTTGAGCGGCACGAACTCGACGTGGTTCAGCTCGCAGTGGATGCGGATGTGCTCCGGCGCGATGGTCAGGAAGTAGGTCGTCGGCAGGCCCTTCTTCTCGGAGCCGTACTTCGGGTAGGCCTGGACCTGCTTGTCGAACAGGTCGGCCACCAGGGTGGCGATGACCTTGTTCGTGGTCACCGAGCCGTAGCCGCCGACCGAGTGGCCGCGCATCGAGTAGGAGCCGGCCGGGCGCACGTCCGGGTCGTCGGTGCGCACGATGGCGCTCGGGTGGTCGATGCCCAGCGAGAAGTAGCGGCCGGCGGCGGTCTGCTTGCCCTCGGCCATGTGCTGGAACAGCGCCTTCACGTCGCCGGCGCGCACGTCGCGCGAGCCGAGGCCGCCGGAGCCCTCGTAGACCACCGGCAGGGTGTTCAGCGCCGGGTAGCCCGGCGCGCCCGAGTTGGCGTCGTAGAGGGCGGCCTTGATCTCGGCGGTCAGCGGGTTGCTCTGGGCGCTCGGCACGTCGAGGCGCTCGATCACCGCCACGGCCTTGGCGCGGCCGAGGGCGCGGGCCAGCTCGACGCCCGGGAAGGGCCGCCAGCTCATCACCGAGACGCAGCCCACCTTGAGGCCGGTGTTGGCGCGCATCCAGTCGACCGTGGCGGCCACGGTCTCCATCAGCGAGCCCATGCCGACGACCACGTAGTCGGCGTCCTCGCACTGGTAGGAGTCGATCAGGCCGTATTCGCGGCCGGTCTTGGCGGCGAACTCGGCGAAGGCCTCGTCCAGCTTGGGCGCCAGCCGGTCGTAGAAGGCGCGCTGGGCGATCTTGCCCTTCATGTAGGAGTCCTGGTTCTGCACCACGCCGCTCATCAGGGCGGTGTCCGTGCTCATCAGGTTCGGCACCTTCTCGCGCGGGTCGCCGACGAACTCCTTCATGAACTCGGGCTCGGGCAGCAGCACGTTCTCCACCGTGTGGGTGGTGAGGAAGCCGTCCTGCACGTTCATGAAGGGGGTCGCGGTGTCCTCGGCCACGCGGCGGGAGACCAGGGCCAGGTCGGCCGACTCCTGCGCGTTGCGCGCCATGAGCACGCCCCAGCCGCAGTCCAGGATGGCGGCGACGTCGTCGTGGCCGGCGTGGACGTTCAGCGAGTGGCTGGTCAGGGCGCGGGCGCCGAGGTGGAAGACCGCGGGCAGGCGCTTGCCGGCGATCGTGTAGAGCACCTCCTTCATGAGCACCAGGCCCTGGCCGGAGGTGAAGGTGGTCACCCGGCCGCCGGCGGCGGCGTAGCCCTCACAGGCCGAGGCGGCGCTGTGCTCGCTCTCGGGCTCGAAGAAGGCCAGCGGGGTGTCCCACAGGTTGGTCTTGCCGGCCGCGACGGAGACCTCGAAGGCCTGCCCCATGTTGGTCGACGAGGTGATGGGATAGCCGCAGGCGGCCTCGCCGACATGGGTCTCGACGTAGGCCACCATCTGGGAGCCGTCCGCGGTGGCGGGGCGACCGGGGTAGGGAACGTTCTTCTCGGGCATGGGACTTCTCACTGGAGAGGTCGGGCGACCTCGCCAAGGAATAACCCATGCTCACGCGGCGTAAAGGCTTCCGTTCCCCGCCGCGTCCGGGTTCAGGCCCGGAACCGACGGATCAGGCCTCGAATTCGTAGGGCCAGAGCTGGCGCCAGTCCTTCACCGGGGCGGCTGCGGGGTCCTGCAGGGCGCGCAGGGCGGCCGGCGACAGCCGCACCTCGCGCAGGGCGGCCCGCGACAGGGCCTCGCCGGCGGCGCGGAAGACGGCCTCGGCGTCGATCTCCTGGTAGCGGTAAAGGTCCTGCGGGCGACCGGACTTGCTGAACTTCCGCACGGCGCAGACCACCTGCGGCACGCCGAGGATCGAGCCGGCGTTGTCGAGCAGGCCCTCCTCGCCGTCGGCCACCGAGACGACCGGCACGGTGCGGGCGCCCAGCAGGCGCGCGTCGGCGGCGCCGACCGGCTCGGCCCCGGCGGGGGCCAGGTGGAGGTCGCCGCTCAGGCCCAGCTCGGCCAGCTGGGCGTAGCCGTCGCGCTGGGCGAAGCGGCCGAGCAGCAGGTCGGCCGAGCTGACCACCACGACGTCGGCGTGGATGCCGACCTCGAGCAGGCGGTCGCTGGCGGCCAGGGCCTGGTCCACCAGCGCGCCCATGGCCAGGATCTTGACCACGTTCTCGCCCGGGGCGTAGTCGGGCTCGCCGGAGCGGTCGACCAGCAGGTAGCCGCCGGCCAGGACGTCCTTGCGCACGGCGGCGTGGATCTCGTCCTTCTTCATGCCCTGGAAGCGGGGCTGGGCCTTGAGCCGCTGGTCGAAGTCCTTCTGCATCTGGCCGCGGGTCACGGCCCGCAGCAGCACGCCCTCGCGGTCGACGTTGTCGCCGTCGACGTGGCGGCGCACCGCGTCGGCCAGGATCCACTCCATCTCCTTGGCGTAGGCCGGCTCCCAGGTGACCATCGAGGGCATCTGGAGGTCGTTCTTCCACGAGTGCTGCGCGCCCTCCGGCGACAGCGTGACGCCCGAGGGCGTTCCGACCAGGATGAAGCTCGAGCGCCAGTAGACGTCGTAGTAGAGCTGGTCCAGGGCCCGCTTGATGAAGAAGTCGTAGACCGTCATCATCGGCAGGAAGGGCACGCCTGCGAACTTGCCCATCTTGCCGAAGGAGGCCACCGCCGACATGCAGTTGGCCTCGGCGATCTCGAAGCGGATGTGGCGCGTCCAGGGCTCGGAGTGGCTGTACAGCTCCGGCCGCCCGCGCTCGCTCAGCTCGAACTGGGCCTCGAGGTTGGTCGTGTGCTCGGGGCCGTAGATCTTGGCGTCCATCGCCGGGTTGATGTTCGTGCTCGTGCCGACGTCCGGGGACAGGGTCAGCATGAGGTCGGCGACCTTGCTCCAGCGCGCCTCGAGCTCGTCCAGGTCGCGGCCCGGGTCCAGGCCGGCGTCGCTGAGCTCGTCGTGGGTGCCGACGCGCACCAGGCGGCCGGCGACCTGGCCCCACAGCCACTGCGTGTGGGCCATCGGCACCATGCCGAGGTTGATGCCGAAGTCCTCCGGCAGCGGCAGGGTGGGGGCGAGGTGGGCGGCGATGCGCTCGCGGTTCTCGGCGATGCGGCCCTCGGCGGCGACCACCCCCTCGCGCAGCTCGGCGCCGCGGGTGGCGAGCAGGTTCAGCTCGGCGCCGCTGGCGTGCCACGAGCCGACGCGGCCGTAGGGCTGCTCGCGGTCGAGGCCCTGGGAGGCGAGCAGCGCGGCGACCTCCTCCTCGGAGGGCAGCGAGCTGTGGTTGCCGGGCTTGGCGAAGCACTCGAGGCCCCAGCCCTTGATCGTGTGGGCCACGATCAGGGTCGGCACCTGCTCGTCGGCGCGGGCCTCGGCGTAGGCGGCGAGGATCTCGTTCAGGTCGTGGCCGCCGAGGTCGGCGCAGGCGGCGAGCAGCTCCTCGTCCTGGACCTTGGCCAGGAAGGTCTTCAGCGAGGGGTCGCGCTCGAGCAGCTCGCGGCGGGTCAGCTCGGCGTCGCGCTTCCACAGGAGCGCCTGGAACTCGTAGTCGCTGAAGCCGTGCTCGAGCAGCTCGCGCAGCGCGGCGCCGCCCTTGCGCGCGAACAGCGCCTGACGGGCGCGGCCGTGGCGCAGCTGGATCACGTTCCAGCCGTTGGCCTCGAAGGTGCGCTGGATGCGGTCGGCGTCGGTGCCGCGCAGGCCGCGCTGGTTGGGGATGCGCGTGCCGTCGAGGTTCTGCCGGTTGTAGTCGACGATCCAGGTGACGTTGCCCAGCTCGCGCTCGGCGATGTCGGGCATGGCCTCCATCAGCGAGCCCTCGCGCAGCTCCGAGTCGCCGATGATCGACCAGAAGTGGTGCGGGGTCTGCGAGCAGAGCTTGTGGTCGGCGGCGTAGCGGTAGGCCAGCGCCAGGTAGGCCGAGCAGACCGGCGGGATGCCGACGGTGCCCGAGGGCAGGATGCGCCAGGAGTCCGGGTCGCCCTCGGCGTGGTAGCTCTGGAAGACCGGCTCGCCCTCCTGGCTGAAGGAGCGCAGCCGGTGCATGACCGCTTCGGACTCGGTGTCGTCGAACCAGCGGCCGTCGGCGTGGCGGAAGAAGCCCAGGCCGTAGTGGAAGCTGTGGTCCATCGGCGCCAGGTGGGGCTTGGCGCAGTAGAAGTCCGCCGCGTCGCGGGCGACGAGGTGGAGGGCGCCGGCCAGGTGGACCGAGGAGGAGCAGGAGGCGGGGTGGCCGCCGACCTTGGGGTCGCCGGGCTGGACGTCGTCCCGGTGGTTGGCCTCCCAGATCATGTGGGTGCACCAGGCGAGGGCCCGGTCGCAGACCCGCGACAGGGTCGCGATCTGGTCCTGGTCGAGGCCGAAGGGGGCGGAGGTCTCGGGGGTCGTGGCGGGGTTCACGGCTTGCGGAGCGGGCGGACCGGGGGCGGAGGGGGCCCCGGGGAACCCTCTAGGATAACCGCGGGCGGCTTCCCGCTCCCGATCCGGGGCGGCCCGCCCCGGCCGGCCTCAGAGGCCGGCGATCTCGCCCTCGCGGAAGGCCTTCAGCCCGTCGATCAGGGCGGCCTGGTCGACCCCCTGGAAGAGCTTGGCCAGGCCCTCCTGGCGGGTCAGCCCGTGCAGCACGGTGTCGGCGAAGGCGCGGAACTGGTCCTGCTGCTCGCGCGGGGCGTGGGCCCACAGGTAGCGCACCAGGAGGTAGGCCTCGGGCTCGGCCCAGTGGACGTGCTTGTCCCACTCGGCGTTCGGCAGGTTGACCAGCTGGCCGGGCGTGAAGAACCAGCCGGCCTCGTTCTGGCTGCTGGCCCGGATCAGCTCGCGGTTGGCGTGCAGCTCGACCCCGGCGCCGACGTTGACGCAGCCGCCGGCGATGCCGCCGAAGCCCTTGACGAACCAGCGCGGCGCGACCTCGACGTCCACCGTGGTGTCGAGGAACTGTTCCCACAGGGCCGAGAAGAGGGGGACCGGGGCGGCCGGATCGGCGGTCAGCGGGTCGAGCACGACCAGCGAGATGCGGTAGGCCGGCAGGTAGCCGCGGGCGTCCTCGGGCAGGCCGGCGCGGCGGCAGAAGTCGAGCCGCCCCTCCTCGCCGCGGAAGTGGAGGACGAAGTGCGGCTCCTGGGGCGTGCGGACCTGGCTCCAGTAGCGGGTGAGGAAGCCGATCAGGGCCACCGAGCTCTGGCCCAACTCCTGGGTGAACTCCTGCGGGCCGTCGCTGAACAGGTGGATCGCGGTGCCGCTGAAGCGCTGGTTGCCGGGCTCCTCCGGGAAGGCCAGGGCGGTCTGCAGCACGCGGCGGGCGTCCCGCACCCGGTCGGACAGGCCGCCGGCGGCGAGGGTCTCGTCGAGGACGGCCAGCATGGCCCGCGGGCCCTCCAGCCGGCCGCTCAGGCGGGCCAGCGTCGGGCCGACGTCGTCCGGCCAGGCGGCGAGGTGGGGGCGCAGCTCCTCGACGGCCTTGCGCCGCTCGTTGGTGTGGAAGCGCGCGCGCGCCTCGAGGGCCAGGAGCGGGCCGAACTCGGGCATCGCGGCGCGGGCGGCCTCGACCTGGGCGGCGCAGGCGCGCCACTCGCCGAAGGTGGCGTAGCGCAGCGCGGTGGCGAAGGCCGCCGGCCCGGCCTCGAGGCCGGGGTGGGCCTCGACCCAGTCGGCGGCGGTCATCGGCAGGTCGGGGTCGAGCAGCTGGGCCCAGTCCCGCGCCGCCTCCTCGGGGATGCCCTCCGGGGCGCGGCCCGGGAGGGCCGCGGCCGAGGCCGCCTTCATCTCCGCGTACCAGGCCGGCAGGTCGGCGGAGACGTCGTACTCCTCGCGCAGGAAGCTCTCGCGGTGGCGCTCGACCAGGACGTCGCGGCGCGTCTCCCAGGCCTGCGGCTGGAGGGCCGCGGTCAGCTCGACCTCGCGCACGCCGGCCCCGAGGAAGCCGACGTAGCCGTCGGTGCGGTCGCTGAACTCCGTCTTCCAACTGCCGAGCTTCTTGGAGCCGCGCTTGAAGGTGAAGGTGTCGCGGCGCAGCTCGATCGAGTAGATCCAGTCGCCCTCGGGCTCGTCGAGGCCCTCGACCTCGGTCTCGAACAGCTCGAAGGGCGCGCCGATGCGCTCGGCCCGTCGCGGCAGCAGCAGCACGGGCTTGGTCTTCTCGCGCTTGTAGCCGGGGGTGAACTTCCAGCCGTTCTCGCCCTCGCGGTCGAAGCCGGCCAGCAGCGCGAACTCGCCCGGGTCGGCCGGGTAGTCGCCCTCGAGGACCAGCTTGAAGTCCCCCGTCAGCGGGACGCGGAAGAAGCTCATCTCGCCGGCGCTGAAGAAGTCCTTGCCGCGCTCGGCCGCGTCCAGCCCGGCCCAGTCGTAGGTGATGCGCAGCTTGTAGCCCTTCTCCTTCCAGGAGCGCACCTCGCCGGCCAGCAGGTCGCCCGGCTCGGGCTCGGGCGCGGTCTCGGCGAAGGCCCAGGCGGCCAGGCGCCGCTCGATCCCGTCCATGGCGGCCAGCACCGCCCCGCGGTCGGCGCCCTCGCCGAGGGCGGCCAGCAGGGTCTTGCGGGCCTTCTGGTACTCCCCGGCGGCCGCCTGTTCGTCGGCCGCAGCGAGCGTTCCGTCGAGGCCCTGCGCCGCGAGGGGCGCCGGGATCAGCAGGGCGAGGAGGAAAAGGGCGCGCATGACGGGTTCAGCCTAACGGCGACCCGCGCGCTTCGGGACTGGAAACAGGCAGGGGCGCAGCGCTAAATTGGTCTATGGACCTGCCGCTTGCGCTCACGTTCGACGATGTCCTCCTGGTTCCGCAGGAGTCCGACGTCCTCCCGACCGATGTCCGGACGGAGACCCGTTTCTCGCGCAACGTCCGCCTGAACGTGCCGGTGGCCTCCGCGGCCATGGACACGGTGACCGAGTCCTCGCTGGCCATCGCGCTGGCCCAGCAGGGCGGGATCGGGGTCATCCACCGCAACCTGTCGATCGCCGACCAGGTGCGCGAGGTGGACATCGTCAAGCGCTCGGCGCACGGCGTGATCCACGACCCGCTGACGCTGTCGCCGGACGAGCGGCTGGCCGACGCGCGCCGCCTGATGGAGGAGCACAACATCAGCGGCTTCCCGGTGGTGGACGGCGACCGGCTGGTCGGCATCCTCACGCGGCGCGACCTGAAGTTCCAGGGCGGCGACGACACCAAGGTGTGCGACGTGATGACCCGCGAGCACCTGGTCACCGCCAAGCCGGGCACCTCGCTGAGCGAGGCCCGCAGCATCCTGCACCAGGCCAAGGTCGAGAAGCTGCTGCTGGTGGACGCGGCCGGCAACCTCGAGGGCCTGATCACGATGCGGGACATCCGCCTGACCGAGACCTTCCCGAGCGCCTCGAAGGACCGTGACGGTTGTCTGGTGGTCGGCGCCGCCGTCGGCGTGCACGACTACGAGCGCGCCGAGGCCCTGGTCGAGGCCGGGGTCGACGTGCTGGTGGTCGACACCGCCCACGGCCACAGCTCGAACGTGGTCGAGACCGTGGCCGAGCTGAAGCGGCGCGACCTGGTCGACGTGGTGGCCGGCAACATCGCCACCTCCGAGGCCGCCGAGGCCCTGCTCGAGGCCGGCGCCGACGGCGTCAAGGTCGGCATCGGGCCCGGCTCGATCTGCACCACGCGGGTGGTCGCCGGGGTCGGCGTGCCGCAGTTCACCGCGGTCTTCCAGGTCAGCCAGGTGTGCTCCGCCGAGGACGTCCCGGTGATCGCCGACGGCGGCATCCGCCACAGCGGCGACGCGGTCAAGGCGCTCGGCGCCGGGGCCTCCGCCGTGATGCTCGGCAGCCTGTTCGCCGGGGTCGACGAGAGCCCCGGCGAGAGCTTCCTCTACGAGGGCCGCACCTACAAGGCGGTGCGCGGCATGGGCTCGCTGGCCGCCATGATCGAGGGCGGCAAGGCGCGCTACGGCCAGGCCGGCGTGCACGACACGCAGAAGCTGGTGCCCGAGGGCATCGAGGGCATGATCCCGACCCGCGGCTCGCTCGCCCCCTTCGTCTACCAGTTCGTCGGCGGCATCCGCGCCGGCATGGGCTACGTCGGCGCCGAGGACCTCGCCGTCTTCCGCGCCAAGGCCCGCTTCGTGCGCATCACCGGCGCGGGGGTCAAGGAGAACCACCCGCACGACGTGCGCATCACCAAGGAAGCCCCGAACTACCAGATCAGCCACTGAGCCGGCGCCGCGCCGCGCCCCGCTCCCGATGCACGAACGGATCCTCATCGTCGATTTCGGCTCCCAGTACACCCAGCTCATCGCGCGGCGGGTCCGGGAGCACCAGGTCTTCTCCGAGGTGGTCGCCCCGCACCACGCGGTCGAGCGCGCCCAGGGCGACGACCTGAAGGGCATCATCCTCTCCGGCGGCCCGGCCAGCGCCTACGCCGAGGGCGCGCCGACCCTGCCTGCGGAGCTGCTCGACCGCGGTGTGCCGGTGCTCGGCATCTGCTACGGCATGCAGTGGCTGTGCGAGACCCTCGGCGGGGCGGTGATCCCCGGCGAGAGCCGCGAGTACGGCTTCACCGAGATGGAGGTGCAGGTCCACGAGGGGCTGCTCAACGGCGTCTCGCCGAAGACCGTGGTGTGGATGAGCCACGGCGACCGGGTCGAGAAGCTGCCCGCAGGCTTCCGCCGCCTGGCGGCCAGCAAGCACTGCCCCGAGGCGGCGATCGGCGACGACGAGCGGAGCCTCTACGGCCTGCAGTTCCACCCCGAGGTCTCGCACACCCGCGAGGGGGTGACCGTGCTGCGCAACTTCCTCCACTGGGTCTGCGGCTGCCGCCACGACTGGTCGGCCGGCGACCTGGCCGAGGAGCTGGTCGCCAAGGTGGCGGCCCAGGTCGGCGCCGACGGCGAGATCGTCCTCGGCCTGAGCGGCGGGGTGGACAGCTCGGTGGTGGGGGCGATCTGCCAGCGCGCGGTCGGCCGCCGCACGCACGCCATCTTCGTCGACAACGGCCTGCTGCGGGCCGGCGAGCGCGAGCTGGTCGAGGAGACCTTCCGCGACCACTTCGAGCTCGACCTGACCGTGGTGGACGCCGCCGACCGCTTCCTCGAGAAGCTGGCCGGCGTGACCGACCCCGAGCAGAAGCGCAAGATCATCGGCTACGAGTTCGTCGAGGTCTTCCGCGAGGAGGCGAAGCGCTTCGAGCGCGCGCACTTCCTGGCCCAGGGCACCCTCTACCCCGACGTCATCGAGTCGGTCGCCGCGCACGGCGGCCCCACCGCGGTGATCAAGTCGCACCACAACGTCGGCGGCCTGCCCGAGGACCTCGAGATGGACCTCGTCGAGCCCCTTCGCCTGCTGTTCAAGGACGAGGTGCGCGAGCTGGGACGCTACCTGGGCCTGCCCGAGGAGATGGTGGCCCGCCAGCCCTTCCCCGGGCCGGGCCTCGGCGTCCGCTGCGTGGGGGAGTGCACCCCCGAGCGGATCGAGCTGCTGCGCCAGGCCGACCGCATCGTGCGCGAGGAGTTCGAGGCCCGCGGCGAGCACGTCGGCGTGTGGCAGTACTTCGCGGTGCTGACCGGCGCGCGCTCGGTCGGGGTGATGGGGGACCACCGGACCTACGAGGAGGCCTGCGCGATCCGCGCAGTGCAGTCGAACGACGGCATGACCGCCGACTGGGTCTACCCCAGCCGGGACTGCCTCCAGGCGATCTCCGGGCGGATCATCAACGAGGTCCGCGGGATCAACCGGGTGGTGCTGGACATCACGTCCAAGCCTCCCGGGACGATCGAGTGGGAATGATGGTGCGCGGCGAGGGCGGCCCATTTCCCTCCCCAATTGTCACGGTTTTGTCGGAAAATGCGCATTCCTGGCTTGGTCAGGGCCGGGGGTGTTCTATCCTGAAACATGCGGTTCCTCCTTCCCCTTTTCATCCTCCTCGCTTCCGGTCCCGTCTGGGCCCAGGACGCCTCGGTAGGGGCCGAACTCGGTGCTCTCCACGGGCGTTCCGATTTCCACCCCACGGGCGGGTCGTCCGGGCGCTCCACCCATGACGGCCTCCCGACCTATCACAACGAGGATTCCCTGGTGTGCAGCGACTGTCATTCGATGCACTTCAGTCAGCAGCACGACTACGCCGGCGGGAACGGCCCCGATCCCTTCGCCACCGGGGGGTACCCCTGGGCAGGGCAGCCCACGGCCAAACTGCTGAAGGCGGGCAACACCCTGGACCTCTGCCTGACCTGCCACGACGGCCAGGTCGGGATCCCGGACGTCCTCGGCGCGGACGTCAACAACCTGAACCAGCGCAGCGCCGGTCACTTCGAGGACCCGGACACCAATCCGCCGACCGGGCACAACCTCGGCTACATCCTGCCCTCCCAGGCCGGATCGTGGGAATACTGCATGCGCTGCCACTTCGGCGGCACCTTCGCCACCGCCCAGGTCGAGTGCATCGACTGCCACAACAAGCACGGCAACGGCCGTGCGCGGAACCTGCAGTGGGCCAGTTGGCCGGGCGGGGAGCCCGAATTCGGCATTCTGATGGACCCGGCCGTCGGCTCGAGCTTCGGCAACCTGGCCCGCTACGAGCGCGAGAACGTGCGCTATGCCAGCCTCGACTCGGTCGACCTCCGGGAGGCGTCGAACATGTGCATCGACTGCCACCACACCTTCTCCGGCGGGACCTACACCGACCCGAACGGGGACGGGCTGCACGAACGGCACCCGGCCTACGACTCCGAGCGGTCCCACACGAACACGATCAGCCAGGGGGACAGCAAGGGCTCGACGAACTCGGCGCACTGGGAAGCCGGGTCCGGCGCCGGATTCGGCGCCCCTCGCGTGCGCTACGTGACCCAGGGAGCCTCCGACTACGCCGACGCCGGCGTGATCTCCGGCGCGCGCAACGGCGTGCTCTGCCTGAGCTGCCACTACGCTCACGGCTCGGACCAGCCCTTCTCGCTGCTGTGGGACCCTGAGGACCAGGGACCCAACGGCTGCGACCAGTGCCACGCCAAGTCGGCGTACTGATCCCGCGAATCCGGATCAGGCGCACCCTGGCCTGGGCGCCGAGCAGGGCATTATCGTGCCCTCCGGCCTCCGGGCCAAGGCGAGGCAACTGTCATGATTTTGTCAGGAATTCCAGGATCCTCTCTTGGCCCGGGATCCGGCGCGTTTATCCAAGTCCATGCGATATCTCATTCCCCTGGTCCTCCTCCTCTCCGGCGGGGCGGCGTGGGCCCAGGACTCCTCGGTGACGGATCAGCTCGGCTCCCTCCACAGCCGGGCGAACTTCCATCCCGGTGGCCACAACCCCGGCCGTTCCTCCTTCGACGGTCTGCCCACCTATCACAACGAGGATTCCCTGGTCTGCAGCGACTGCCACTCGATGCACTTCAGCCAGCAGCACGACTACGACGGGGGGACGGATCCCGGTCCTTTCGCCTCCGGGGGCTACCCCTGGACCGCGCAGCCGAACACCAAACTGCTCAAGGCCGACAACACCCTGGACCTCTGCCTGGCCTGCCACGACGACCAGGTCGGCATCCCGGACGTGGTCGGTGCCGACGTGAACAACCTCACGCAGCGCTCCGGCGGCCACTTCGGCGAGCCGGACACCAACCCGCCCTACGGCCACAACCTCGGCTACATCCCCGAGTCCTTGAAGGGCGGCTTCAACATGTGCATGCGCTGCCACTTCGGCGGCACCTTCGCCACCGCCCAGGTCGAGTGCGTCGACTGCCACAACAAGCACGGCAACGGCAAGGCGCGCAACCTGCAGTGGGCGAGCTATCCGGGTGGAGAGCCCGAGTTCGGCCTGCTCATGGATCCGGCCGTCGGCTCGAGCTTCGGCAACCTGGCCCGCTACGAGCGCGAGAACGTGCGCTACGGCAGCCAGGACTCGATCTACATGGTCGAGCCGTCGAACATGTGCATCGACTGCCACCACGTCTTCTCCGGCGTGCTCTACACCGACCCGAACAACGACGGGCTGCACGAGCGCCACCCGGCCTACGACGTCGAGCGCAACGACCTGAACCACATCGCCCAGGGCGACTCCAAGGGCTCGACCAACTCGGCCCACTGGGAAGCCGGCGTGGGCGCGGGCTTCGGCGTCGAGCGGGTCCGGTACGTCACCACCAACGCCGTGGACTACGCCGACGCCGGCGTGATCTCCGGCGCGCGCAACGGCGTGCTCTGCCTGAGCTGCCACTACGCGCACGGCTCGGACCAGCCCTTCTCGCTGCTGTGGGATCCTGAGGACCAGGGCCCCAACGGCTGCGACCAGTGCCACGCCAAGTCGGCCTACTGATTCCCCTTCCGATTCCCTTCCGGCCTCCCCGTCGGCGATTCTCCATCGCCCCGGCGGGGAGGCCGGGGTATGCTTGGCCGTGATGACGCAGATCCGCGACGACCGCTGGTGGTGGCCCACGGGGCCCGAGGGTGACTCGGGGCCGGGCGCCGGTCGTTGACGGCACCAGCCTCCACCGCCCACGGGCCTCCGAAAGACTCGGAGGCCCGTTTTCTCTTGCCGATGTAGGGAATCCGTGACCGCCTTCCTCGCCACCTCGAACCCCGACCAGGCCGACGCCAGCCGGCTGGCCTGGGCCGCCCTTCCTGCCGACCTGCACACCCCGGTGCGCGCCTTCCTCGCCCTCCGCGCCGCCGGACGGCGGGTCTGCCTGCTGGAGTCCGCCGAGGGCCCCGAGCGGCTGGCCCGCTTCTCCTTCCTCGGAGTGGATCCCCGCGCCGTCCTCCGCTGCGCCCGGGGGCGCGGCCGCCTGCGGGGGCCGGAGGGCGAGGAAGAGGCGGAGGGGAGTCCCCAGGAGCTCCTGCGGCGCGCGGTGGCCCGCTTCCCCGGCCCTCGGCCGCAGCCCGGCCTGCCGCCCTTCTGCGGCGGCTGGATCGGCAGCTTCGCCTACGAGTGGGCGGCCACCCTCGAGCCGCGGGTGCCGCGCCACGACGGCCCCCGCGCCCGGGCCGAGGCCGAGTTCCACTTCTTCCCGACCGTGGTGGCCTTCGACCACGCTGCTCAGCGCGTCGTCCTGTTGACCTCCTGCGAGGGCGGGTCCGCCGGCCACGGCCCCGCGATGGAGCGCCTGGGCCGCCTGGCCGCCGACCTGGGCCGGGAACCTGCCGCCGGGGAGCCGCTGCGCCTGATCGATCCCGAGCCGGTCCCGGCGATGGAACGGGCCCGCTACGAGGCCGGCGTCGCCCGCCTGCAGCAGGCGATCCGTGAGGGCGAGATCTTCCAGGCCGTCCTGTCGCAGCGCTTCGACCAGCGCTTCGCCGGCGACCCCTTCCAGCTCTACCGGGTGCTGCGGCTCACCAACCCCTCGCCGCACATGTTCTACTTCGAGGGCGAGGAGGAGACCCTGGTCGGCAGCTCGCCCGAGCGCCTGGTGGCCGTGCGGGGCGGCCGGGTCGAGAACCGGCCGATCGCCGGCACCCGCGCCCGGGCCGAGGACGCCGACGAGGACGCCCGCCTGGGCGCCGAGCTGCTCGGCGACCAGAAGGAGCGGGCCGAGCACGACATGCTGGTCGACCTCGCACGCAACGACCTCGGGCGCGTCGCCCGCACGGGAACGGTGGCGGTCAAGGAGTACGCCCAGCTCGAGAAGTTCGCCCGCGTGCAGCACCTGGTCAGCCGGGTCGAGTGCGAGCTGGCCGCCGGGCGCGACGCCCTCGACGCCCTGGCCGCCAGCTTCCCCGCCGGCACGGTCAGCGGCGCGCCGAAGGTGCGCGCGATGGAGCTCCTGGCCGAGGTGGAGGGGGAGGCGCGCGGCGCCTACGCCGGTGCCTTCGGCTACCTCGACGGCGCGGGCGACCTCGACATGGCCATCATGATCCGCACCCTGGTGGTCCGCGACGGCACCCTGAGCATCCAGGCCGGCGCCGGCGTGGTCCACGACTCCTCGCCCGAGCGCGAGTACCGCGAGACCCTCGAGAAGGCGGACGCCCTGTTCCGGGCCGCGCGCCTGGCCGCCACGCCCTGCTTCCAGGAGGCCGGACGATGATCCTGTTGCTCGACAACTACGACTCCTTCACCTTCAACCTCTACCAGGCGATGGCCGGCCAGGGCGCCGAGGTGGTGGTCGTGCGAAACGACGCGGAGACCGTCGAGGAGCTGCTCGCCCGCGGCCCGGCCGGCGTGGTGCTCAGCCCCGGTCCGGGCCGCCCGGCGCAGGCCGGCGTGCTGCCCGACCTGCTGCGCGCGCTGCCCGAGGGGATGCCGCTGCTCGGCGTCTGCCTCGGCCACCAGGGCCTGGTCGAGCACCACGGCGGCCGCCTCGAGCTCGACCCGGTGCCGACCCACGGCAAGGCCTCGCTGGTCCACCACGACGGCGAGGGCCTGTTCCGCGGCCTTCCCAACCCCTTCAGCGCCGGCCGCTACCACTCCCTGCGCGCCGCGCGCGAGGACCTGCCCGCGGAGCTGCGCCTCACCGCCTGGACCGAGGACGGCCTGGTCATGGCCGTGCAGCACCGCGAGCTGCCGCGCTTCGGCATCCAGTTCCACCCGGAGTCGATCCTCACCCCGCAGGGCGACCGGCTGATCGGCCGCTTCCTGGCCGTGGCCGGCGAGAGCGTGGGGGGGCGCTGAATGGACTTCGCCGCCGCCACCACCACCGTCCGCGCGGGGGGCGCCCTCTCGGCCGCCGAGGCCGAGGCGCTGTTCGCGGGCGCGCTGCGCGAGGGCGCGGACGAGGCCGGCCTGGGCGAACTGCTCCTGGCCCTCGCCGCGCGCGGCGAGCAGCCGCAGGAGATCGCCGGCGCGGCCGCGGCGCTGCGCCGGGCCATGCTTCCCTTCGAGCACGGGCACGCGGATGCCGTGGACACCTGCGGCACCGGGGGGGACGGCCTGCACAGCTTCAACCTGTCCACGGCGGCCGCCTTGGTGGCGGCGGCGGCGGGGGCCACGGTGGTCAAGCACGGCAACCGGAGCGTCAGCTCGAAGTGCGGCAGCGCCGACCTGCTCGAGGCGGCCGGCGTGGCGCTCGGCCAGGGCCCGCGCGCCGCCCGCGAGGTGCTCGAGGAGGTCGGCATCGTCTTCCTCTTCGCGCCCGCCTTCCACCCGGCGATGCGCTTCGCCGCGCCCGTGCGCCGCCGCCTCGGCGTGCGCACGATCTTCAACTTCCTCGGCCCGCTGTGCAATCCGGGCGGGGTGCGGCGCCACCTCCTCGGGGTGAGCGACCCGCGCCGCGTGGACGACCTCGCCGAGGCGTTGGCGGCCTTGGGCTTCGAGCGCGCCTACGTGGTGCACGGCGCCGGCGGGGCCGACGAGCTGACCCTGGCCGGGCCGAACCGGGTGGCGGTGGTCGGCGCCGCGCCGGAGCTCCCGGCCGACCCGCTCGAACTGGGCCTCGGCCGCGCCGCTTGCGAGGCCTTCGCCGGAGGCGACGCCGCCCACAACCTCGGCATGTTCCACGAGCTCCTCGCCGGCGCGCGGGGTCCCGTGCGCGACGCCGTGCTCTACAACGCGACCGGCGCCCTGCTGGCGGCCGGGGTGGAGGAGGACGCCGCCCCAGCCCTCGAGCGCGCCGCCGCGGCGGTCGACTCGGGCGCCGCCGCGGCGCGGTTGGCGCGATGGGCCGAGCTGTCGACCCGGCTGGCGCAGGAGGAGGCGGCGTGAGCACAGGAACCCGGCTCGACCCGATCCTCGACTCGGTGCGCGCCCGCGCTGCCGCGCGCCGCCGCGACCAGCCGCTCGACGGGCTCCGCGCCGGCCTGCGCCCCGATCCGGCGCGCGGCGCGCGCTTCCGCGCCGCCCTGGCCGGACCGGAGCTGGCCCTCCTCGCCGAGTGCAAGCGGCGCAGCCCCTCCGAGGGCGCGCTGGCCGGCGAGGTCGACCTCGCGCCGCGCGCCGCGGCCTACGCCGCCGGCGGCGCCGCCGCCCTCTCCGTCCTCACCGAGGAGGACCACTTCCGCGGGCGCCTCGCCGACCTCACGGCGGTGGCGGACGCAGGCCTGCCGCGCCTGCGCAAGGACTTCCTGCTCGACGAGGGCATGGTGCTCGAGAGCCTCGCTGCCGGTGCCGACGCGGTGCTGCTGCTGGCCGTCTGCCTGCCCGACCCGCTTCTCGGTGAGCTGCGGGCCTGCGCCGCGGAGTGCGGCCTGGCGGTCCTGCTCGAGGTGCACGACGAAGCCGAACTCGAGCGCGCGCTGGCCGTCGAGCCCGACTGCCTCGGGGTCAACGCGCGCGACCTGCGCGACTTCCGCGTCGACCTCGGGACGGTCGAGCGCCTGCTGCCGCGCGTGCCGGCGGGGACGCTGCGCGTGGCCGAGAGCGGCCTGGCCGGCCCGGCCGACCTGCGCCGGGTGCGCGCAGCCGGCGCCGACGCCGCCCTGGTCGGCACCGCCCTGATGCGCGCCGCGGACCCCGCGGCCGAGCTGCGCGGCTGGCGCGCCGCCCTGGCCGGGGAGGGAGCGCGGTGAGCCGTTTCCTCGTCCCCCGAGTGAAGGTCTGCGGCCTGGCCCGCCCGGCGGACGCCGCGCTCGCCTACACGGCGGGCGCCGACGCCTTCGGCGTGGTCCATCACGCGCCCTCGCCGCGTTCGCTCGACGCCGCCGCCGCCCGGGAAGTGGTGGCCGAACTGCCCTACGGCGCTCCCGCCGTCGCGGTGCTGGTCGACCGGACCCCTGAGGAGGCGCTGGCCTTCGCCACCGCTGCCGGAGTCGCCGCCGTCCAGCTCTGCGGCGGCGAGCGTCCCGGCGACTACGCCGGCTTCCCGCTCCCGCTCCTGCGCCGCATCGGCGTCGGGCCGGGTGCGGAGGAGGAGATGGCCGCATGGAGCGCCGCGGCCGCCTTCGTCCTCGACCACCCGTCCAGCGCCGGGGGCAGCGGCCGCGCCGTCGCCCTCGACTCCGCCGCCGCCCTGGTCGCCGCGGCGGGCGCCACGCCCTGCCTGCTCGCCGGCGGCCTCGGCCCCGACAACGTCGCCGCCGCCGTCGCCGCCGTCCGCCCGCACGGCGTCGACGCCTCCTCGCGCCTCGAGGCCTCGCCCGGCCGCAAGGACCCCGGGCTCGTCCGCGCCTTCGTCGCCGCCGCCTCCGCCGCCCTGCGGGAGATCCGCCCGTGAAGACCCCGACCTACTTCGACGACTTCGGCGGCGTGTACGCGCCGGAGACCCTGATGGCCCCGCTCGAGCAGCTCGAGGCCGCCTGGCTCGCCGCGCGCGAGGACGCCGCCTTCCGCGACGAGCTCGACGCGCTGTCGCGCGACTACGCCGGCCGCCCGACGCCGCTGACCCCGGCGCGCCGCCTGTCCGCGCGCCTCGGCTGCGAACTGTGGCTGAAGCGCGAGGACCTGCTGCACACCGGCGCGCACAAGCTGAACAACACCCTCGGCCAGGCCCTGCTCGCCCGACGCATGGGCAAGACGCGCATCCTGGCCGAGACCGGCGCCGGCCAGCACGGCGTCGCCAGCGCCACGGCCTGCGCATTGCTCGGCCTCGAGTGCGTGGTCTTCATGGGGGCGGTGGACGCCGCGCGCCAGGCGCCGAACGTCGCCCGCATGGAGCTGCTCGGCGCGCGCGTCGAGGTGGTGGAGCACGGTCAGCGGACGCTGAAGGACGCGATCAACGAGGCGATGCGCGCCTGGGTGTCCGACCCCGACGCGCACTACCTGCTCGGCAGCGCGCTCGGGCCGCACCCCTTCCCCTCGATCGTCGCCGAGTTCCAGCAGGTGAT
This sequence comes from uncultured Planctomycetales bacterium, assembly GCA_964342475.1. Taxonomy (GTDB): domain Bacteria; phylum Planctomycetota; class UBA1135; order UBA1135; family UBA1135; genus J029. The sequence goes on along the minus strand of CAYFGE010000001.1, from coordinate 252,158 downwards.
CGGACGGGAAGCGCGCGAGCAGGTGCTGGCCCAGGCCGGCGGGCTGCCCGACGAGGTCGTCGCCTGCGTCGGCGGCGGCTCGAACGCCATCGGCATCTTCCGCGGCTTCCTCGCCGACGAGGATGTCGGGCTGGTCGGCGTCGAGGCCGGGGGCGAGGGCGGCGGGACCGGCCGCCACGCCGCGCGCTTCGCAGGCGGGGAGCCCGGCGTGCTGCACGGCTGCCGCACCTGGCTGCTGCAGGACGCCGACGGCCAGGTGCGCGAGACGCACAGCGTCAGCGCCGGCCTCGACTACCCCGCGGTCGGTCCCGAGCACGCCGCGCTCCACGCCCGCGGGCGGGCGCGCTACGAGCTGGCGACGGACGCCCAGGCCCTGGAGGCCTTCGCCCTGCTCGGTGAGAGCGAGGGCATCCTCCCCGCCCTCGAGAGCGCCCACGCCGTGGCCTGGGTGGTCGCCCACGCCGAGGCCCTGCGCGGCCGCCGCGTGGTGGTCAACCTGTCCGGCCGCGGCGACAAGGACCTCGACAGCGTGCTCGCCCTGCGCGCGGGGAGGGCCTCGTGAGCCACCGCGCCGGACCGAACCGCCTCGAGGCGCGCCTCGCCGCCCTGCGCGCGGCGGGGGAGCGCGGCCTGGCGCCCTACCTCACCGCCGGGGACGGCGGGCTGGACCGCACGCTCGAACTCCTCCACGCCCTCGACGGCGCCGGCACGACCTGTGTCGAGCTGGGCGTGCCCTTCAGCGACCCGATCGCCGACGGCCCCGCGCTGCAGGCCGCCGCCGACCGCGCCCTCGCGGCCGGCACCGACCTCGCCGGCATCCTCGCCACCGTGGCGCGCTTCCGCGCCGAGGGCGGCGCCCTGCCCGTCGCCCTGATGAGCTACGCCAACCCGCTGCTGCGGCGCGGCTGGGACGGCACCTGCGCCGCTGCGGCCGACGCCGGCGTCGACGCGCTGATCGTCCCTGACCTGGCCCTGGAGGAGGGCGCCCCGCTGCGCGCGGCCGCCGCGGACCACGGGCTGTGCCCGGTCTTCTTCGCCGCGCCGACCAGCCCGCCGGCGCGCGTGGCCGCGGCGATGGACGCCAGCCGCGGCTTCCTCTACGTGGTCGGGCGCACCGGCGTGACCGGCGGCGTCACGCGCTTCGACGAGGCCACCCAGGACTTCCTCGCCCGCGTGGCGGCCACGGGCTGCCTGCCCACCGCCGTCGGCTTCGGCATCCGCAGCGCCGAGGACGTGCGCGCCGCCGTCCGCCACGCCGACCTCGCCATCGTCGGCACCGCCCTCGTCGAGCGGCTGCACGCCGCGCCCGACCCGGCCGCCGAGGCCGTCGCCTACCTGACCGAACTCCGCGGAGGACTGCGATGAATCCCGCCCTGCGTCACCAGCTCGCCCACCTCGACCGCGCCCTGCTCGCGCTGCTCGACGAGCGCGCCCGTCTCCTGGCCGCAGTGCCCGCCGGCGACCCGGGCCGCGCCGCCGCGGTCGAGGACCTCCTGCGTCGTCACGCCGGCGGCTTCGACCCCGCCTGCCTCGCCGAGCTCTTCGCCGTGGTCGACCGCGGCTGCGTCCCGCGCGCGGAGGTGCGGTCGTGATCCTGCGCTTCCGCCCCGACGCCAGCGCCGAGCAGGTGCAGGAGCTGTGCCGCCGCGTGCAGGCGGCGGGCGCGCGCACGATCCGCTCGGCCGACCCCGCGCGGCCCATCGTGGCGGTGGTGGACCGCGTCCCGCGCGAGCTCGCCGCCGCCCTGGAGCAGGACCGCGCCGTGGAGGAGGTCGTCACCCCGAAGGGCGACCTGCGCCTGGCCCACCGCGCCTTCCGCGAGGATCCCACCGTGGTCCGCGTGGGCGGGGTCGGCTTCGGCGGGCCCGGAGTGGCGGTGATCGCCGGTCCCTGCTCGGTCGAGGGCCGCGACTTCATGCTCGAGGTGGCGGGCCACTGCAAGCAGGCCGGCGCGCACGTGCTGCGCGGCGGCGCCTACAAGCCGCGCACGAGCCCGTACAGCTTCCAAGGCTTCGGCGTCGAGGGCCTGGCCCAGCTCAAGGACGCGGGCGAGGCCTTCGGCATGCCGGTGGTGTCCGAGATCCTCGACGGCGCCCACCTGCCGGCCTTCCTCGACCACGACATCGACCTGCTCCAGGTCGGCGCGCGCAACATGCAGAACTTCTCCCTGCTCAAGGCGATCGCCGCAGCGGGGCGGCCGGTGCTGCTCAAGCGCGGCCTGTCGGGGACGGTGGAGGAGTGGCTCTACTCGGCGGAGTACCTGTGCGCCTTCGGCGCGCCGCAGGTGATCCTGTGCGAGCGCGGCATCCGCACCTACGAGACGGCCACCCGCAACACCCTCGACCTGACCGTGCTGCCGCTGCTGCGCGAGCTGACCCACCTGCCGGTGATCGTCGACCCGGCGCACGCCGTGGGGGTGGCGCGCTTCATCGCGCCGCTGGCCCGCGCGGCGGTCGCCTGCGGGGCGGACGGCCTGGCGGTGGAGGTCCACCCGCGACCGGAGCAGGCCCGCTCCGACGGGCCGCAGGCGCTGCTCCCGGGCGAGCTGGCCGGGCTGGTGGCCGACGCGCGGGTGCTGGCAGCGGTGTGCGGCCGCCGCCTGGCGGAACCGCCCGACCCCGCGGCTTAGAATGCCGCGCCCGGTCCGCGCGCCTTGATCCACGAACCCGACCCCGCCACCACGCCGGCCTTCCGCCCGGCGCCCCTCCTGCGGCACCCGCATGCGAACACCATGCTCGGGGTGAAGCTGCCGCGCTTCCTCGGCGCCTTCCGCCGCGCGGCCGAGCAGCGGGTGATCGCCGTCGACGCCTCGACGCGCGTCCGGGTCGAGGCCAACTGGCGGGAGCCGGGGGCCCCGCTGGCCGTCCTGCTCCACGGGCTGTCGGGCAGCGCCCGGGTCCACTACGTGGTCGGCGCCGCCGCCCGGCTCTGGCAGGCCGGCTTCTCCACCCTGCGGCTGAACCTGCGCAGCTGCGGCGGGACCGAGGCCCTCACCCGCAGCCTCTACCACGCCGCGCTGACCGAGGACCTCGAGGCGGCGGTGGCCTGGGGCACCGCCGAGCGCTCCCCGCGCTGGACCGGGCTGGTGGGGTACAGCCTGGGCGGCTCGATCACCCTGCACGCCGCCGCGCGCTGGGGGGCGTCGCCGCCGGCGGGGGTGAGCCGCCTGTGGATCCAGTCGGCCCCCTTCGACCTGCACGCCACCTCGCGCAGCCTGCACTCCGGCGGCTGGAACCGCATCTACGTGCAGTACTTCCTGCGCGACTTCCGCGCGGCCTGGCGTCGGCGGACGCGGCTCGACCCGGAGCGCTTCCCCGCCGACGGCATGCGCGGGATCCGCTCGGTGCGCGACTTCGACCAGCGCTGGACCGCGCCCTCCTTCGGCTGGCGCGACGCGGACCACTACTACGACGAGGCGAGCGCGCTGCGCGTGCTCGACCGCGTGCGCCTCCCGGGAGTGGTGCTGCACGCCGCCGACGACCCCTTCGTGCCGCTCGGCCCCGAGGCCGAGGCCGCGCTGCGCGACC
>CAYFGE010000001.1:0-248531 GCA_964342475.1 uncultured Planctomycetales bacterium | reverse complement strand
CGCGACCCCGACCGCTACTGGGCCGAGCACCGCCTCGCGGCGGACTTCGCCGCCGCCGCGCGGGCGGCGGGCGCGCTGGGCTGAGTGCGGCCTCAGGCGGCGCCGCAGCTCAGGCAGTGCGGCAGCTGGCTGTGCCGCGTCGCGCCGCAGGCGGCGCAGGGGTGGAACAGGTCCAGCCCGCAGGCCGGGCAGGTACCCGGACCGCTCTCCGGGCCGCCGGCGATCGGGAAGGCGCACTGGGGGCACTCGGCCTTGCGATAGCCCTCGCGGTTGCGCTTGAGCAGGACGGCGCCGGAGGGGCGCGAGGCGTTGCGCAGCAGGGCGACCAGGAAGGCCACGGTCACCGCCAGGCCGGCGGCCAGCGCGAGGTACTTGAAGAACTCGGCCGGGAAGTGCTGGTGGATCACCGCGCCCAGCTGCCAGGTCGCCGCGAGCAGGACGGCCAGGTGCAGCGGGCGGTAGAGGCTGCCGCGGCGGCGGGCGACGAACCAGGCCGCGACGAGGAAGACCGGCAGCAGGAAGGCCAGTTTCGCTGCGGCGACGCGGAACTCGCGCGCGCGCAGGGCGTCGCGGTAGGCCTGCTCCGCGGGGAGGCTCTGGCTCCGCAGCCGGGCCTCGGTCTCCTCGAGCGAACCGCGCAGCTCGTGGCGGCGCTGCTCGAGGGCGGCGGCGCGGTCGAGCGAGGCGTCGAGCTGCTCCTGGCTGGCCAGGAAGCGCTCCTGCGCGGTGGCCAGGGCCTGCTGCTCGGCTTCGGCCCAGTCGAGGTCCTTCTCCAGCGCCAGCCGCCGGATGGCGAGCATCTGGTCGATGGTGCCGCGGGCGCTGTCGATCGAGGCCCGCAGCCCGGTCTGGAGCTCGGCCTGCCGGCGCAGGTCGCCCTCGACGAGGTCGAGCTCGGCGCGCTGGCTCCGGGCGAGGCCGAGGTCCTCGGCGGAGACCAGCTCCGTCTCCAGCGCGGCGCGGTCGGGCATCTCCAGCCGGCCGAGGTCGCCGAGCACGAAGCCCAGCAGCCACAGGGTGAGCAGGAAGGCGGCCGAGCTGAGCAGCGCGATCAGGGCGCGCAGCAGGAAGGGGGCGCGGCGCGGCGTGGTGGAGGAGTTCGCGGGTGCGGGGTCGCTCACAGCACGCCGACGGTAGCACCCTCGGCGGCGGCGCGCAGCGTCCGGCGGGCCAGCACCGGCACCATGAGCTGGCGGTACTCGGCGTCGCCGGGGATGTTGTCGAGCGGCTTGCACTGCTTGGCCGCGGCTGCGGCCGCGGCCTCGAGGGCGGCGTCGAAGGCCGCCTCGCCCGGCCGCGTGCCGGCCAGCAGCTCGGCCACGCGGCGCACCCGCGTCGGCCGCGCCTGTAGGGCGACGAAGCACAGGTCGGCGTCGCTCACCGCGCCGGCGTCGTCGAGGTCGACGCGGGCGGCCGCGCCGAGCAGCGGGAAGTCGATCGAGCCGCGGTCGCGCAGCTTGCCGTAGGCGCCGCGGTGGCCCGGGGCCTGCGCCGGGACGTGGACCGCGGTCAGCAGCTCGCCGGGGGCCAGCTTCTTGTTCCAGATACCGTCCGGCCGCCACAGCGCGTCCACCGCCTCGCGGCGTGCGCCGGCGGCGGTCGCCACGGCGACCTCGGCGCCGAGGCTCATCAGCGCCGGCACGGTGTCGTTGCTCGCTGCGGCGACGCACTTCTGGCCGCCCTCGACCACGTGGCACTTCGTGCCGTCCTTCTTCAGGCAGAAGCCCAGCGCCTGGCGCCAGAAGAAGGTCTGGTTGTACCACTGGCAGCGCGTGTCGAGCATCACGTTGCCGCCGATCGTCCCCATGTTGCGCAGCTGCGGCCCGGACACCAGGCCGGCGGCCTGCGCCAGGGCGGGGGCGCGCTCGCGCACCAGCGGCGAGGCGGCCACCTCGGTCAGGGTGGTCATCGCGCCGATCTCGAGGCCGCCGTCGTGCTCGCGGATGCCGCGCAGCCCGGCCACCCGGCCGAGCGCGACGAGTACCTCCGGCTCGAACAGGCGGTGCTTCATGTTCGGCAGGAGGTCGGTGCCCCCGGCCAGGATCATCGCCCGCTCGCCGTGCTCGGCGAGCAGGGACAGCGCCTCCTCGAGCGTCTCGGGGAGCAGCACCTCGTGGGGCGGCAGCCTCAGCACGACGCCGCCTCCTCGCCGCGCTGGGCGGCCAACGCCTTCAGCACCTTCCCGGGGCTGAAGGGCAGCTCGCGCAGGCGGACGCCGACCGCGTCGTACACCGCGTTGGCGATCGCCGGGATGGCCGGGTGCAGCGGGCCCTCGCCGGCCTCCTTGGCGCCGTAGGGGCCCTCGGGGTCGATGCTCTCGACGATCAGGGCCTGCAGCTCCGGCGTGTCCACCGCGGCGGGGATGCGGTAGTCGAGCAGGTTCGGGCCGCGGTGCAGGCCGTAGCGGTTCACGGTGTGCTCCTCCATGAGGGCCTCGGCCACGCCCATGTAGGCCGAGCCCTCCATCTGGCCGGCGACCAGCATCGGGTTCAGCGCGCGACCGCAGTCGTGGGCGATCCACACCTTCTCGCAGGTGATGCGCCCGGTCTCCTCGTCGACGCTGACCTCGGCCACGTGCGCGGTGAAGGAGTAGGCCGGCGAGGCGCCGATCGTGCCGCCGCGGTAGTCGCCGCCGAGGGTGGGGGTGTTGTAGCTGCCGGTCGCGCCCAAGGTGTCGAAGCGCGCCTCGGCGAGCTGGAAGGCCTCGCGGCTGCTCATGCCGCGCTCGGCGTCCTCGAGGTCGACCACCGCCCCGGCGACCAGGCGCACGCGGCGGGGCTCGACCTGCCACTCCTCGGCCACCGCCTGCACGAGCTGCCCGCGCAGCTTGCGCGCGGCGTCGATGGCGGCGTTGCCGACCATGAAAGTGACCCGGCTCGAATAGGCGCCGAGGTCGACCGGGCACAGGTCGGTGTCGGCCGCGACCACGCGCACCTGCTCGGGCAGCAGGCCGAGCTCCTCGGCCACCAGGTAGGCGACCACCGAGCTCGAACCCTGGCCGATGTCGTTGCCGCCGGTGAACACGGTGGCCAGGCCGCTGCGGTCGAGCTTGATCTGGATGCCGGCCTGCGGCATCTCGTTGGGGTAGATCGGGTAGTTGGTGCCCGAGATGTACATCGAGCCGGCGACGCCCAGGCCGCGCCCGCGCGGCAGCCGGCCGCGGCGCTCCTTCCAGCCGCTGGCGCGTTCGACCTCGTCGAGGCACTGCAGGAAGCCGTTGGAGGTGATGCGCTGGCCGTTCACCGTGCGCGTGTCCGAGCCCTGGAAGTTGCGCCGGCGGATCTCGATCGGGTCGAGGCCCAGCTCGGCCGCCACCTCGTCGAGCTGCGACTCGAAGGCGAAGCGCGGCTGCACCGAGCCGTGCCCGCGCTTCGGTCCGCAGGGCGGCTTGTTGGTGAACACCCGCGTCGAGTCGAAGCGGTAGGCCGGGAAGTGGTAGGGCCCGGTGAGCAGCTGCCCCGAGTAGTAGGTGGTGACCAGGCCGAAGCTCGAGTAGCTGCCGCCGTCGATCAGGATCTTCGCGTCGACCGCGCGGATGCGGCCGTCGGCGTCGGCGCCGGTGCGGTAGCGCATGCGCATCGGGTGGCGGCCGCGGTGGGCGTAGAAGACCTCCTCGCGGGTCCACAGCTGCTTGACCGGGCGCCCGGTGAGCAGCGCCAGCTTGGCGACCACGAACTCGAGGCTGAAGGGGTCGCTCTTGCCGCCGAAGGCGCCGCCGAGGTGCGGCTGCACGACGCGGATCGCCACCGGGTCCAGGCCGAGCACGCGCGACAGCTCGCGGTGGACGTAGTGCGTGATCTGGGTCGAGGACCACAGCGTCAGGCGGCCGTCGGGGGTGGCCTGCGCGACCGCGCAGTGCGGCTCGATCGCGGCGTGCGTCGTGCCGTGGAAGGCGTACTCCTGGTCGACGCGGACGGCCGCGCCCTCCAGGCCGGCCTCGACCTCGCCGAACTCGAGCAGCACGTGCTTCGAGATGTTGTCGCGCCGCTTGCGGTCCTCGTGGATCGGCGGCTCGGGGTGGGCGAGGGCCTCCTCGGGGGTGAGGCGCGCGGGGAGCAGCTCGTACTCGACCTCGATCCGCTCGAGGGCGGCGTTGGCGGTGTCCTCGTCCACCGCGGCGACCGCCGCCACCTCGTCGCCGATGAAGCGCACCTTGTCGACCGCCAGGGCGGTCTCGTCGGGGGTCCACGGGATGACGCCGTACTTCACCGGCAGGTCGGCGCCGGTGATCACGGCGTGCACGCCCTTCAACGCCGCGGCGCGCGAGGTGTCGATCGAGACGATGCGCGCGTGCGCGTGGGGGCTGCGCAGGGTCTTGGCGTGCAGCATGCCCGGCAGCTGGATGTCGTCGGCGTAGAGCGCGCGGCCCGTCGCCTTGTCCATGCCGTCCACCTTGCGGTGGCGCTTGCCGACGACGTGGAAGTCGCCCCAGGGGGCGTCGGGTCCGTGGCGGTCGCGCGCGGCCATCAGGCCTCGCCTCCGTCCTCGCCGCGCGCGCGCGCCGCCGCCAGTTCCACCGCCTGCAGGATCTGCTCGTAGCCGGTGCAGCGGCAGAGGTTCCCGCTCAGGGCCTCCTGGACGCGGCGGCGGTCGGGCGCCGGCTCGTGGTCGAGCAGGGCGCGCGCGGACAGCATCATGCCGGGCTGGCAGAAGCCGCACTGCAGCGCGCCGCAGGCGTCGAAGGCCTCCTGCACCGGGTCCGCGCCCTCCCCGCCGCGCGCGCGGTGGGCGGGGGCCAGTCCCTCGATGGTGGTCACCGCACGGCCTTCGGCCAGCACCGCGGGCAGCAGGCAGCTCAGGGTCGGCTCGCCGTCGAGCAGGACGGTGCAGGCCCCGCAGTCGCCCTTGTCGCAGCCCTGCTTCGTGCCGGTCAGGCCGAGCTGGTAGCGGAGGACCTCGAGCAGGGTCCAGTGGGAGGGGGCGGCGACCCGCACCTCGTCCCCGTTGACCGTCAACCTCAGGACGCGCATCGGCACCATTCTCGCCCTTCGGTCGACGGGGGACAAGCCGGGCGCTCCGCCCCGGAGAGGCCGGAAGGGCGCGTTTCCGCGCTCAATAGGGCAGTCCGCCGCCGCCGTCGGCCTCTCCCGCCGCGAGGCGCAGGGCGAGGAGGAATCCGGCCAGGGGCGGCAGCGCGGCGAGGAGGGTGCAGGCCGCGGCGCCGAGCAGCGGGCGGGCTCCGCGGAGAGCGCGCAGGCGCGAGCCTCCGGCCAGGAACAGCGGGCTGGCGGCGGCGAGCAGCAGGGGCGCGGCGGCCACGTCGGAGCCGAAGTGGTACGCGTTCACCCCGGTGGCGCCCAGGACGACGACCAGCGGCAGCTCGGCCCCGCGCAGCCAGCGGCGCCGCGGGAGCAGCCAGGCGAACAGGGCGAGCACGCCCGTCGCGGCGGCGGCGAAGCCGGTGATCTGCCCCAGGCGGGCGCTGCCGAGCTCGAACATCAGGCCGGCCGCGGCGCCGGCCCAGGCGGCGAGGGCTGGCGCGAGGCTGCGCTCGGGGAGGGAGCGGGCGGCGGCCGCAGCGCCGGCGCCGAGGCCGACGCCGACGGCGTGCAGGAGGACCTGGCCGGTGTCGAGGGCGTGCGGCACCAGCCGACCGAGCTGGACGGCGCTCGCGGCGGCGGCGAGGCCGACTGCGGCGAGGACGCGCAGCGGCAGGGCGCTCGGGCGGCCGCGCAGCAGGCCGAGCACGGCGCAAGCCGCCGCGGCCCACAGGATCCAGTGCCAGCTCTTCGGCGCGCTGAGGTCCTCGGCGGCGAAGGCGGCGAGGAAGGCCACCGCCACCGCGCCGCCGACGGCGACCGCGCCCGGCATGGCGCGCCCCTCGCGCTCGGCGTCCTCGCCGAGGAGCAGGGCGAGCAGCCCGGCCGCGGCCGCCGGGACGACCGCGCCGAAGAACAGCAGGGTGGTGAACAAGCGGCTACTTCTCGCGCACGCCCTCGAAGGCCAGGATCACCTCGACCTCGGTGCCGAGGCCCTCCTTCATGTAATCCATGCCGAAGGCCGTGCGGTCGAGCGTGAAGCGGCCCTCGAAGCCGGCGCGGTGGTTGCCCCACGGGTCGCCGCCCTCGCCGACCTTCTTCAGCTCGGCGACCACCTCCTGCTCCTTGCCGAGCAGGCTGAGCACGCCGGTGACGCGGAAGGCGTCGGCGCTGCCCTCGACGGCGGTCGAGCGGAAGCGGACCTGCGGGAACTCCTTGGCGTTGAAGAAGTCCGGGCCGCGCAGGTGGTCGTCGCGCTTCTTGTTGTTCGTGGTCACGCTGGCCGCGTCGAGGCTGAGCTCGACGCTGCTGGCGGAGAGGTCCTCGGCGTCCAGGGTGAAGGCGCCCTCGAAGCTCGAGAAGCTGCCCCAGGCGGTGCCGATGCCGAGGTGGTTGACCTTGAACAGGATCCAGGAGTGCGCGGTGTCGACGGCGAAGCGTGCGGGCGCCTCGGCCTACGGGGCCGGCGCGTCGACGGGGCGGGAGGCCTCGGTCAGCGCGGGCAGGAAGGCGGCGGCGGCGAGGACGGGAGCAGCGAGGAAGGCGGTGGTCTTCATGATGGGGGTCGGGTGGAGGTCCGGAGGAGATCCAATCTAGGACGGAGCGGAGCGGCTTTCGCGCAACAGCGGGACGAATCGGACCGCCTCGCCGCGCTCGAGCCGCTCGGCCGGGGCCTCGCCGTGGCGGCGCCACAGTTCGAGCTGCTGGTGGCCGGCGGCGCCCACGGGGGCGACCAAGCGGCCGCCGGGCGCGAGCTGGGCCAGCAGCGCGGGCGGCACCGGATCGCAGGCCGCGCTGACCAGGACCGCGTCGAAGGGGGCGCGGGTGGGGAGGCCGCGGTGGCCGTCGCCGAGGTGGATGCGCACCCGGGCGTGGGCCAGCTCGCGCAGGGTGGCGCGCGAGGCGGCCACGAGTCCGGGCAGGCGCTCGATCCCGTCCACCTCGGCGCCGAGCTCGGCCAGCAGGGCGCTCGTGTAGCCGGAGCCGCTGCCGACGTCGAGCGCGCGCTCCCCGGGCAGCACGTCCAGGGCGGCGAGCATCCAGGCCACGACGCGCGGCTGGCTGATCGTCGCGCCCTCGGCCAGCGGCAGGGCGCAGTCCTCGTAGGCGCGGCCGCGGTCGGGCGCGGGGACGAAGAGGTGGCGCGGCACCCGCTCCAGGGCGCCGAGGACGCGGGAGTCGCGTACGCCGGCGTCCCGCAGCTGGGCGACGAGCAGCCGCCGGGCGACCACGGGATCGCGCATGCCCGCATTGTGCGCCGGGTCCGGCGCAGCGCCAGCCCGTTTGGCCGCCCCCGTCCCGGCCCGTAGGATGGACGCGTGCTGACCGGACAAGCGGCGCCCGTCGAACAGGCCTGGGACCTCGACTTCGTGGTCCTCGGCTTCCTCGCCTACGTCCTGACCGGCGTGTTCATGTTCGCCTCGATCGGGCGGGGCCGGCCGTCCTACCGCCTCCAGGTGGTCTTCGGCACCGCCGCCAGCAGCCTCGGCTCGCTGCGCGACGCGATCCACGCCAAGGTCCGCGGCCAGGCCGCCTCGGTCTTCTTCGTGATCGGCTCGGTGCTGCTCGCGCTCGGCTTCGTCCTGCCCGGTCCCTCCGACCTGTCGCTGCAGCTGCTGGGCGGCGGCGTCCTCGTCGGCCTGGGGGTGCTCTTCCTCTTCGTCGCCGACGCCTACGTCGCCGGCGTGCTGCGCCGCGCCCTGCGCAAGCACCTGCGCACGCACCCCTTCGACTTCGAGCACAACATCGCCCTGGCGCGCGACATCGGCGACCTGTTCCAGGTGCCGACCTCCGGCGAGGACACGCTGGAGAAGTACTGCTCGCGCCTGCGCGCCGAGCTCGGAATCAGCGAGCCGCCCTCGCGCCTCTTCGGCAAGACCTCGAAGCGCTGGTGAGCCGTCACCGGCGGGCGCCGCGCGCGTCTGCCCGGGGTGCTCCGCTCCCTCCGCGTCGGCCTCCGCGCCCTGCTCGACCCGGTCTGCCCGGTTTGTACCGGGGAGGCCGCGCCGGAGGACCCCGCCCGCCCCTGCGCGGACTGCCGCGCGCGCTGGCCTCGTGTCGGGGGGCGCGTCCTCCTGCCGGGCGGCCTCGAGGTGCGCAGCGCCTGGCTCTACGGGGGGGCCGCCCGCGAGCTCGTCCTGCGCGCCAAGGAGGACCGCCTGGCGGCAGGCCTGGGCCTGCTCCACGCGGGAATGTGGGTCGGCTTCCGCGCCTCCGGGATGGAGGCGGGCGCCCTCCTCGCGGTGCCTCCCTCCCGGGCCCGTCGGCGGCGCGGCTGGCACCTGGCCGAGGAGCTCGCCGCCGAGCTCCGGCGGAGGTCCGGATGGCCGTGCGGGGTGCGGTTGCGGCGCCGCGAGGAGCGCCCGGCCCAGGCCGGCCTGGACGCGGGGACCCGCCGGCGCAACCTCGTCGGCTGCTTCGAGGCCCGGGTGCGCCACCCGCCCGACCGGGCCTGGCTGGTCGACGACGTCCTGACCACCGGCGCCACCCTGCTCGAGGCGGCCCGTGCGCTGCGCGCGGCCGGGGTGCGGTCGGTCGGGGCCCTGACCCTCTGTCGCGTGCCCGAGACCGGCCGCCGGCCGGGCTAGAATCCGCCTCCATGCGCCAGGTCCACCTCGACCTCTCCGCCGGCGTGGCGGGGGACATGCTCGTCGCCGGCCTGATCGACGCCGGCGCGCCCGAGGAGGCGCTGCGCGCCGCGCTGGACGGTCTACCGCCGGAGTTCGCCTGGCGGCTCGAGGCGTGCACGCGTCAGGGCATCGCCGCCCGGCGCTTCGTCGTCGAGGCGCGCGAGGGCCACGTCCACCGCCACTTCGCCGACGTCGAGGCCCTGCTCGACCGCCTCGAGCTGAGCGAGCGGGCGCGGGCCTGGGCCGGCGCGGCCTTCTGGGAGCTGGCCGTCGCCGAGGGGCGCTGCCACGACTGCTCGCCGCACGAGGTCCACTTCCACGAGGTCGGCGCGGTGGACGCCCTGGTCGACGTGGCCGGAGCCTGCGCCCTGTTGGACGCGCTGGACCCCGCCGCGGTGTGGGCCTCGGCGGTCGGGGTCGGCAGCGGGACGGTCGACTGCGCCCACGGCCGCCTGCCGGTCCCCGCGCCGGCCACCCTCGAGCTCCTGCGCGGCGTGCCGCTGACCGGCCGGGAGCTGCGCGGCGAGCGCGCCACGCCGACCGGGGCCGCCCTGCTGCGGGCCTGGGGCGTGCGCTGGGGCGGCCGGCCTCCCGCCGCGCCGCTGGCCGTCGGCCACGGCGCCGGCAGTCGCGACACCGAGGACATGCCCAACTTCCTCCGCGTCGTGGTCGAGGAGGCCGACGGCGCGCCCGAGCAGCTCCTCGAGCTGCGCGCCCTGGTCGACGACCAGAGCGGCGAGGTGGTCGGCGCAGCCCTCGAGGAGCTCCACGCCGCCGGCGCGGTCGAGGCCTTCGCGCTGCCCGCGCTGGCCAAGAAGGGGCGCCCGGCCTTCGAGGTCGTGGTGCTCGCCGCCGCCGGCGAGCGCGCCGCCTTCGAGGAGCGGATGTTCCGCCTGCTCGGCACCCTCGGCCTGCGCGTGGCGCATGCCCAGCGCACGCGGCGTCCGCGCCGCGTGGCCGAGGCCGACACCCCGCTCGGTCCGCTGCTGTTCAAGGAGCGCCTCGACCCGGACCGCGCGCGGCGCCTGAAGCCCGAGTTCGAGGCCCTGCGCCGCCGCGCTGCCGAGCTCGGCCTGACGCCGCGCGAGGCGCTCGAGCGGCTGGCCGGCGGGGATCAGTCCCCGAGCGGCAGCACCGGACCCTGACCCGGACGCGGGCCGACGGCGTGCTCGAAGCCGCGCGCCCGCAGCTCGGCCCGCTCGGGCCCGTCGCGCCACAGCGGGTTGCTGTGGTTGAGGTGGCTGAAGACCACCCGCGCGCCGCCGGCGTCGCGCGCGGCCTGCAGGCGGTCCAGGGTCACGGTCACCGGCGGGTGGGGGATCTCGTCGAGGTCGCGCCCGGGCAGCTCGGCGGCCGACCAGAAGGTGCCGTCCAGCACCATCCAGTCGAGCTCGCGGGCGAGGGCGTCGAGGTCCTGGTCCCACTTCTCCCAGCGGTCGATGTCGGGCAGGTAGAGGCCGCGGGGGCGGCCGTCGAGGGTGATGAGGAAGCCCAGCGTCTCGCTCAGCTCGTCGCGGTGGGGCACGCGCAGCGGCACCACCCCGAGGCGGGCGTCCAGGTCGGCCGGCTTCCCGGGCTCGAGCTCGCGCAGGGCGACCTGGCCGAGCTCGACCAGCTGGGCCCAGGGCTGCTCGTTGCGCAGGAAGGCGGCCATGCGCGGCGCGGCCAGGACCGGCATCCCGCGCGCGCCGAGGCCCTCTCGTCCGAGGTACATCAACCCGGTGTAGTGGCCGATGTGGGCGTGGGTGAGCAGGATGCCGCGCGGCAGCGAACCCATCGCGGTGACCTGCTCGGTCAGGTCCGGGGTGGCGTCGAGCAGCCACCAGCCGTCCGGGCCTTCCAGGGCCAGGGCGGACACCCGGCGGCGCTCGCCGCGGGAGAAGGCCTCGACGCACACCGGAGCCTCGCAGCCGATGTGGGGCAGCCCGGCGTCCTGCGCGGCGCCGAGCAGGCGGGCCCGGTAGGCGGGCGGGGGCGCGGGGTCGGCGGCGGCGCAGGCGGGCGCGGCGGCGAGGAGGACGAGGACGAGGCGGCGCACGACGGCAGAATAGCCCCATGACCCTCCGCGGCCGGCTGGCCCCGAGCCCGACCGGGGTGCTCCACCTCGGCAACGCGCGCAGCTTCCTGCTCGCCTGGCTCGACCTGCGCTCCCGCGGGGGCGAGGTCCTGCTGCGCGTCGAGGACCTCGACGGCCCGCGGGTGAGGGCCGGGGCCGCGGAGGCCTCCCTGGAGGACCTCACCTGGCTCGGGCTCGACTGGGACGCCGGGCCGGTGTTCCAGACCCCGCGCCTGGCCGAGTACGCCGCGGCCCTCGCCCGGCTCGCCGCCGCGGGGCTGGCCTACCCCTGCGTCTGCACCCGCAAGGACGTCGAGCGTGCGGCCTCCGCGCCGCACCCCGGCGAGGAGGGGCCGGTCTACCCGGGCACCTGCCGCGGGCGCTTCCCCGACGCGGCGGCCGCCCGCGCGGCTTCGGGCCGCGAGCCCTGCTGGCGCTTCGCCGTCCCGGCCGGTCGCGAGGTCGTGCTGGAGGACCGCTTCGCCGGGCCGCAGCGCTGGCGCGTCGACCGCGAGCTGGGCGACTTCGTCATCCAGAAGCGCGACGGCGAGCCGGCCTACCAGCTGGCGGTGGTGGTGGACGACGCCGGACAGGGCGTCGACGAGGTGCTGCGAGGAGACGACCTCCTTCCCTCGGCCGCGCGCCAGCTGCTGCTCTACGAGGCGCTCGGCCTGCCGACGCCGCGCTTCGCCCACGTGCCGCTCGTGGTGGGGGCCGACGGCCGCCGCCTGGCCAAGCGGCACGGCGACACCACGGTGCGGCGCTTCCGCGAGGAGGGCGTGCCGGCCGAGCGGGTCGTCGGCTGGCTGGCCGCGAGTTCCGGGCTGGCCCCCGCGGGAGCCTCCTGCCCTCCGGCCGCGCTCGTCGAGGGCTTCCGCCTCGACCGCGTCCCCCGCGAGCCGGTGGTCTGGCGCGGCAGCCTCGCCTGAGAAAAAAACAGGGGAGCCCGGCAGGCGTGCTGCCGAGCTCCCGGACGGAAGAGCGCGAGGCTCAGTCCAGGTAGGGGTCGTCCGGATCGTGGTTCAGGAAGTACTTCGAGAACGTGTCGTAGACGTGGTTGGCGTCGCGGGCGATGACCTGGCCCTTCTGGCTGAGGTCGTCGCCGATGTTGCGGGTGCAGGACGAGAAGGTCACGGCCAGCAGGGCAACGGCCAGGACGGCGAACAGACGGTTTCGCTTCATCGGATCGTCGGACGATTCGGGGGGGATGCGACCGGCGTGTGCCGGCGCGTTCAGGGAGAAGAGCCTAGGGGGCCGGGGAGCCCCCGTCAACGGGCCGCCGGAGAGGAATCCGGGGCCGCCGGAGTATCCTGGCGCGGCGCCATGGCGAGAGAAGCCTACCAAGCCCCGCGGGGAACCCGCGACCTCCTGCCGGAGGACCTGGTCCTGATCCGGCACCTGGAGCGGACCGCCTTCCGGCTGGCCCGTTCCGCGAGGTACAGCGAGATACGGAGCCCGCTCCTGGAGGAAACGCGACTTTTCAGCCGTTCCCTGGGGGAGACCAGCGACGTCGTCGAGAAGGAGATGTTCACCGTACGGGGCCGGGGGGAGTCCTCCAGCTCCTACACCTTCCGGCCGGAGGGCACGGCCGGAGCGGCCCGGGCCTACGTCCAGGGCGGCTACCCGGTGCGGGCGCCGCTGCAGAAGTGGTTCTACGTCGGCCCGATGTTCCGCTACGAGCGGCCGCAGAAGGGCCGCGAGCGCCAGTTCACCCAGTTCGGCGTCGAGGCCTTCGGCAGCCAGGACCCGCGCCTCGACGCCGAGGTGGTGGACCTGGCCCTGCGCTTCTTCGAGGAGCTGGGCTTCGGCGACCAGCTCGAGGTGCGGGTCAACACGATGGGGGACGCCGAGGACCGCGACCGCTGGCGCGAGGCCCTGCGCGCCTTCTTCGCGCCGGGCCTGGCCGGCCGCTGCTCCGACTGCCGCGCCCGCTACGAGCGCAACGTGTTCCGCCTGCTCGACTGCAAGGTCGAGGCCTGCCGCGAGGCCAACGCCGGCGCCCCGAACCTGCGCGGGATGCTGGCGGACGAGTCCGCCGCCCACCACGCGGGCTTCCTGGCCGGCCTGCGCGCCCTGGGCCGCGAGCCGGTCGAGGACCCGACCATCGTGCGCGGCCTCGACTACTACACGCGGACGATCTTCGAGATCCACTACCCGCCGCTGGGCGCCCGCTCGGCGCTGTGCGGCGGCGGCCGTTACGACGGCCTGGTCGAGGAGGTCGGCGGCCCGGCCACGCCCGCCGTCGGCTTCGCCATCGGCTTCACCGCCACCGAGCTGGCCCTGGCCGAGCTCGGCCTGCCGCCGGAGGAGCAGGTGGCCGACCTCCGCGCCGAACTGGGCGCCGCGGTCTACTGCGTGGCGATCGGCGACGAGGAGCGCGACGCCGTGCTGGCCGTGGCCGGACGCCTGCGCCGCGCCGGCGTGCCGGGGGTCGAGCTCGACTTCCGCGGCAAGTCGCCGAAGGCGCAGTTCAAGGAGGCCGCCAAGCTGGGCGCCCGCCTGGTCGTGGTGGTCGGCCCGGACGAGCGCGCGGCCGGGCAGGCCGTGCTGCGCGACATGGAGACCCGCAGCGAGGAGCCGGTGGCCCTCGACGCGCTGGTGGACGCCGTCCGCGCCCGCCTCGGCGGATGAGGCTGGCGGTCTTCGGGGGCAGCTTCGACCCCGTCCACCGCGGCCACCTGGCCGTGGCCGACGCCGTCCACGCCGAGCTCGCTCCCGACCGCCTGCTGTGGGTCCCCGCCGGCCGCGCGCCGCACAAGGCGGACGCCGCGCCGGCGGACGGGGAGGCGCGCGCCGCCCTCCTCGCCCTGGCCCTCGTCGGCCGACCGCGCGAGGAGCTGCGCCGCGACGAGCTGGAGCGGCCCGGCCCGAGCTACACCGTCGACACCCTCGAGACGCTGGCCGCCGAGTTCCCCGGCGCCGAGCTGCTGCTGGTCCTCGGCGGGGACTCGCAGGAGCACTGGGCCTCCTGGCGCCGCCTCGACCGGATCCTGGAACTGGCCGCGCCGGTCTGGTTCCCGCGCCGCGGCTGGGAGCGGCTGCGGCCCGGCATCCCCGGGCGCATGCTGGCCATGCCGCTCGTCGACCTGGCGGCCACCGAGCTGCGCCGGCGGCTGGCGGCGGGGGAGGACTGCGCCGACGCGCTGCCGCCGGCGGTGGCGGCGGAGATCCGCCGCCGCGGGCTCTACCGCGCCTGAGCCGGGCGGCTCACCAGAGCTGGACCTCGGCCTTGCCGCGCAGGCTCTGGATCAGGGCGCTGCGCTCCTGCCAGGTCGGCTCGGACTCCAGCAGGCGCGCCACGATGCCCTCGCGCACGTCGGCCAGCGCCGTCTCGGTGCGGCCGGCGAGCTGGACGACGTGGAAGCCGGCGCCGGTCTCGATCACCTCGCTGACGCCCCCGACCTCGAGACCCTCGACGGCCGCGCGGAAGACCGGGCCGTAGAGGCGGCCGTTGTAGTTGCGCAGGAAGCCGCCGTCCTCGCGGGTGACGCGGTCGTGCGAGGCGGAGGCGGCCACCGCGGCGAAGTCCTCGCCGGCGGCGATGCGTTCGCGCGCCTTCGCGGCCAGCGCGCGGGCCTCGGTCTTCAGCTCCTCGCCGTCGATCTCGTTCGGCTTGGCCCCGGCGCGCAGGCGGTCGGCGCGCAGGACGTTCGGCATGATCAGCACGTGGCGCACCTCGAGGCGCAGGCCACCGAGGCCGTACTCGCGCTCGAACTCCTGCTGGATCCGCTCGTCGGTCACCACGCGGGTGGCGCGCACGAGCTCGGTGGTCAGGTGCTCGCGGCGGACCTCCTCGCGCAGCAGGGCGCGGTACATGGCGAGGTCCTTGCCCTCGCGCCGGAGGCGCTCCTCGAAGCCGCCCTGGGCGGCCTCGCGCTCCTGCTCCTCGCGCTCGGCCACCATCGCGTCGAGCTCGGCCTCGGGCAGGGTGATGCCGTAGGCGGCGGCCTCCTGCTGGACGAGGAGGTCGGCGACGAACTCCTCGACCGGCCGCTTGCCCAGCCGCAGGTAGAGGAATTCCAAGTACTCCTGGCGGCCGATCTCGACCCCGCCGACCCGGGCGACGACGTCCGGCGGCAGGGGGTCCTGGTCGGCGGGGGCCTGGAGGAGGGGCAGGGAGCAGAGGAGAAGGGACAGCATGCGGCTCGGAGGTCGGTTCTTGCCCGGAGGGGCGGGGAGGCGGAAGATACCCCGCTCCGGTGCCCAGGATAGCCACCCTGGAAGCCCGTCCGCCAGCCGCCCCGCGCCTTGATCGCCCTCATCTCGGACCTGCACGCCAACCTCGAGGCGCTCGAGGCCTGCTTCGCCGACCTCGACACCCTCGGCGTCGAGCGCGTCGCCTGCCTCGGGGACGTCGTCGGCTACGGCGCCTCGCCGCGCGAGGTGGTCGAGCTCGTGCGCCAGCGCTGCGCGGTCTGCCTGCTCGGCAACCACGACGCCGCGCTGCTCGACGACCGCGAGGCGCTCGGCTTCAACGAGCGCGCCCTGCAGGCGGTCGACTTCTCGCGCCGCGCCCTCGACCCGGAGCAGGAGCGCAACTGGCCGATCTGGGACTGGCTCGGCGAGCTCGTCCCGGCGATGGCCGTCGACCCCGGCGACGGCGCCGAGGAGATCCAGCTGGTCCACGCCAGCCCGCGCGACCCGCTGGCCGAGTACCTGATGCCCGGCATGGGGCGCACCCCCGAGAAGCTGCAGGCCAACTTCGAGGCCGCGGACCACCGCCTGACCTTCTTCGGCCACACCCACCACCCGGGTTGGTTCGCCGAGGGCGAGGGCTTCGTCCGCGCCCAGGAGGCCGGCGACGAGCTGCGGCTCGAGGCCGGCCGACGCTATCTCATCAACGTCGGTTCGGTCGGGCAGCCGCGCGACGGCGACCCGCGCCTCGGCTACGCGCTCTACCACGGC
This sequence comes from uncultured Planctomycetales bacterium, assembly GCA_964342475.1. GTDB lineage: Bacteria > Planctomycetota > UBA1135 > UBA1135 > UBA1135 > J029. Next base: position 232,962 of record CAYFGE010000001.1, on the reverse strand, counting down.
GGGACCGTCCGCTGGCGCCGCGTCGAGTACGACGTCGAGGCGGCGCGCCGCCGCATCCTCGAGGCCGAAGGCCTCCCCGACAGCCTCGGCGACCGCCTCCTGGTGGGGCGCTGAGTCCTCCCGCGATGAAGTTCCGCACGATCCTCACCCTGATCCTCTGGGGCGTCGCCGCCCTGTTCATCGCCAATAGCTGCCAGCCGCCCGAGGAGGTCCGCGGCGGGGCGTCCTCCGGCAGCCGCGTCGAGAGCTTCGACGAGCCCGCCGAGCCGGAGGCCACCTTCGTGCTCGAGAACGAGCTGCTGTGGACCAAGTGGTCCGCGCGCGGCGGCGGCTGCGTGCAGGTCAAGCTGAAGGACCACACCGCCCGCCTCGGCGCCGAGCGCCCGCTGGCCGAGGCGGACTGGCTGGTCCTCTACGACGCCCCGGCGGCCCGACCGCCCGGCGACGGAGGCGAGGCCAGCAGCTGGAACTACCGCCGCCGCGACGCCCTCCGCCTGTGGGAGCCGAAGGGGGTGCTCGGCGTCGACCTCGACGCCGCCGACTGGAACGTCGGCGAGGTCCGCAGCACCGCCGACGGCGGCCAGGAGGTCGCCCTCGAGCTGACCACGCCCACCGGCGTGAGGCTGAGCAAGCGCCTGCGCCTGCCCGCGGCGGCGCACCACGTCGAGCTCGAGTTCGGCGTCGAGCCCACGGCCGAGGTGGAGGCGGTCGGCTACCACCACTTCCGGCTCAACACCGGCGGCGGCATCGTCGTCGAGCGCGACCGCTTCTATCCCAACCCCTACGCCGCCGCCGGCCGCATCGCCGAGGGCAAGGCGGAGGACATGGAGATCTTCCTCCCGAGCGGCGGCCTGCCCGAGGACCGCGCCAGCGCCGCCAGCTGGAAGGGCCGCTTCGCCTTCGTCCTCGAGGGCTCGAAGTACTTCCTCAGCGCCGTGCAGCCGATCGGCAAGAACTTCGAGGGCGCGACCGTCGAGGTGCTGGTCGACAACGAGGTCTACGAGAAGGAGGTGATGGCCGCCTTCCTGCCCGAGGAGCGCGAGGCCGCGCTGGGCGTGCTGTCGGCCTGGGCCGAGCTCGCCGCGGGCGGCGAGGCCCCGACCCGCGAGGCCCTGGCCGCCGCCGCCGGGGTCGACGAGCTGCGCGTGGACGAGGTCCTGGCGCGCTACTCGGGCCGCGTCGCCGAGCTGGGCCGCTCGGGCTACAACGGCACCTGGATGCGCACCTCGGTGGGGGGCGACTTCCAGATGCACGTCGGCGCCGCCGGCTCGGCCGCCGAGTCGCAGAGCTTCCGCTGGTACCTCGGCCCGAAGGACCCGAAGGTCTTCGCGCAGGGCTACCCCGCGCTCTCCACGGTGATCGAGCACGTCGACTACGGCGGCAGCTTCTTCTACCGCATGTTCTTCACCGAGTGGATCGCGCCGCTGATCCTGTGGATCCTGCGCATGTTCCAGGGCCTGGTCGGCAACTGGGGCGTGGCGATCATCCTGATGACGCTGCTCGTGCGCTCGCTGCTGTTCCCGATCAACCGCCACTCGCAGGTCAAGATGGCCACCTACCAGGCGAAGATGGCGAAGATGAAGCCGCAGCTCGACGCGATCAACGCCAAGTTCGCCAAGGACCCGGCGAAGAAGCAGGAGGCGACGATGAAGCTCTACCGCGAGCACAAGATGTCGCCGCCGCTCGGCGGGTGCCTGCCCATCCTGCTGCAGTTCCCGATCTTCATCGGTCTGTTCGCCGCCCTGCGCTGCTCGATCCTGCTGCGCCAGCAGCCCTTCTTCGGCTGGATGGAGGACCTCTCACGCCCCGACGCGCTGATCGACTTCGGCGGCCCGGTGCTCGACGTCTGGCTGCTGAGCGGGGTCACCTCGCTGAACGTGCTGCCGATCGTGATGGTCTTCCTGTGGGTGGTCCACCAGCGCTCGATGCCGAAGCCGACCGACCCGCAGCAGGCGCAGATGCAGAAGATGATGACCTTCATGCCGATCCTGTTCGGCGTGATGCTCTACAACTACCCCGCCGGCCTGTCGCTCTACATGATCACCTCGAGCGGCCTCGGCATCTTCGAGCAGAAGGTCATCAAGAAGCGCTGGCCGGTGCCGACGCCGGCGACCGCGGGTGGCGGCAAGTAGCCGCGACCTCGTCGTCGCCCCGGCGACGCCCGCCGCCCCCGCGCGGCGGGCGGTGCTGCGCCTGACCGGCCCGGAGCTGCACGCCCGGGCCGACGCCTTCCTGCCGCCCGGCTGCCCGCGCCCGCGCGGCCGCCGCGAGGCCCTCGGCGGGCAGCTCGAGTGGACGCCCGGCGCGCGCGTCGAGGTCGAGCTGCTGGTCTTCCCCGGACCGGCCTCCGCCACCGGCGAGGACGTCCTCGAGCTGCACCTGCCCGGTTCGCCGCCGGTCGTTCAGGCGGTGCTCGACGGGCTGCTGGCGCGCGGCCTGCGCCTGGCCGAGCCGGGCGAGTTCACGCGCCGCGCCTTCCTCCACGGCCGCCTCGACCTGGCGCAGGTCGAGGCCGTGCTCCAGCTCGTCGAGGCGCGCAGCGGCGCCGAGGCGCGGGCCGCGGCCGGGGTGCTGGCAGGGCCGACGGGCGGCGCCCTGCAGCGCGCCCGGGCCGCCCTGCTCGCCGCCTGCGTCGAACTCGAGGCCACCCTCGACTTCGAGGAGGGCGACTCGCAGGACGTCCGCGCCGACGAGATCGAGCCCCTGCTCGCCGAGGCCGCCGCCGTCCTGGCGGAGGGCGCCCGCGGCGAGGCCGGACGTCGGCTGCGCTCCGGTCCCTGGAGCATCGGCCTGCGCGGAGCGCCGAACGCCGGCAAGTCCAGCCTCTTCGCCCGCTTGAGCGGGGCGTCGGTGCTGGTGGCGGACGAGGCGGGCACCACCCGGGACCGTCTCGAGGCCGACTGGGCCGCCCCGGGCCAGGAGGAGGTGTGGCGGCTGGCCGATCACCCCGGCAGCGGCGGCGCGGCCGCGGACGCGCGGGACGCCCGCGCCCGCGCCCGCAGCGCCGTCGACGAGGCCGACCTCTGGTGGCTCCTGGTCGACGCCTCCGATCCGTCGGCCGCGCTCCCCGAGCCGCCGGCCGGCCGGCCCGCCGTGCTGGTCTGGACCAAGGCCGACCGCCCCCGCGCCGTCCCCGAACCGGTCGTGGCCGCCGCGCCGCCCGGCCTGCCGCAGGTGTGGGTCTCCGCCTGCACGGGGACGGGGCTGGCCGCGCTCGCCCGCGAGACGGCTGCCCTGCTGGCCGCCGAGGAGGACCGCCGCCGGGCCGGCGCCGTGGTGGGGGAGCGTTGCCGCGAGGCCCTGGCCCGCGCCGCCGCTGCGGTCGAGCGGGCCCGCGAGGGGCGCCGCGGAGGCCTGCCGGCCGACCTCGTCGCGGAGGAGCTGCGCGACGCCCTCGGGGCCCTCGGCGAGCTGGTCGGCGAGCTCACCCCGGAGGAACTCCTGGACCACGTCTTCGCCCGCTTCTGCCTCGGCAAGTGAGGCCGGCGGCGTCCTGGAATTCGCACAAGTTGTTGTGGTAAAACGGGCAGGAGCCCCTTGGAATGGGGCTGGAAAGGTGCGCTGCCCCTACTGCAAGCAGGACAACGACCGGGTCATCGACTCGCGATCCTCCGCCGACGGCTACTCGATCCGCCGGCGCCGGGAGTGCCTGGACTGCGGCCGCCGCTTCACCACCTACGAGCGGATGGAGGAGACCCCCCTCCGGGTGGTCAAGAAGGACGGCACCCGCGTGCCCTTCGACCGGAGCAAGATCCTCCAGGGCATGTTCAAGGCCTGCGAGAAGCGGCCGGTGGCCATGGAGGAGATCGAGGAGATCACCGCCCGCATCGAGCGCCACCTGGCCGAGCGCTACGACCGCGAGGTGCCCAGCAAGGTGATCGGGGAGCTCCTCATGGACGAGCTGCGTCGCCTCGACCAGGTCGCCTACGTCCGCTTCGCCTCGGTGTACCGCGAGTTCAAGGACGTCGCGCAGTTCTTCGAGGAGCTGAAGCCGATGCTCGAGAAGGGAAACCATGGAAGCTCTGCCGACCCGCGTCCGTAAGCGCGACGGTCGCGAGGAGAGCTTCGACGCGGTCCGCCTGGCGGACTCGCTGCAGGCCGCGCTCGAGGCCGTCGGACAGGACGGCGCGCGGGCCACGGTCCTGGCGGCCGCGGTGGCCGGTGCCCTGGCCGGCTCGGGAACCGTCGAGACCGCGGACCTGGCCGAGGGTGCCGAGAGCGCGTTGGCGGTCTCGGGCCACCCGGAGGCGGCCGCGCGCTACACCGCCCACCGCGTCACCCGCCTCAACCGCCTGGCGCGCGTCCGCGTCCACACCGCGCAGGGGCGGGACACGGCCGCGCGCCCCTGGGACCGCCCGCGCCTCGCCATGTCGCTGGTGCGCGACCGCTACCTCGAGAGCACGCTGGCCTGGCAGGTCGCGCGCCGCGTCGAGCGCCGCCTGGTCGACAGCGGCCTGCGCCACCTCACCGGCCGCCTGGTGTCGGCGCTGGCCGACAACGAGTGCCGCACGATGGGGCTGCGCGCGGACCCGCTGGGCGCCGAGCACGTCGGCCTCGACCGGCGCGAGATGCGCGCCTGGCTCGGCGGCGACTGCCTGCCGACCGCGGCCGGCGGACTGGCCCTGACCGCCCCCGGGCGCGATCCCCGCCCGGCGCTGGGCGGCGAGCTGCTGGCCCGCTTCGCGGTCGAGGACGTCCTCTCGGCCCCGCAGCGCGCGGGCCTGCGCACCGGCCGCTTCGACCTGCCGGCTCTCGGGGACTGGATGCGCCCGGCGCGCCTGCTTTTGCGCCCGGCCGAGGACGAGAGCGAGCAGGCCTTCTGGCGCCGCGTCGCCGAGGAGCGCAGCCGCGCCCACGAGCTCCAGGTCTGGTGGCCCGCCGGGCGGCCCTGGAGCGAGCTCGCCCGCCGCGCCCCGGGCTGGCTCTCCGTCCCGGGCGCCCGCCTCCGCCTGCGCACCGGCGACCTGGCCCTGGCCCGCGAGTGGGCGCAGGAGGGGGAGTGGGTGCGCGTTCCCCTGATGCGCTTCCTCGACGCCCCGCGCGAGCTGCAGGCCGATCTCGCGGCGCAGGGCCGCGTGCTGCTCGAGTGGTGGCCGGCTTCTGCTGCCCCGCGCGTGCTCCGCGCGCGGACCGAGCTGCGCGGCTGCGCGGTGATCAACCTGGCCGCCGCCGCCCTCGGTCCCGAGGCGGGGGAGCGCGCCTTCTTCGCCGCCGTCGGCGAGTCGGTCGAGCTGGCCTGCGGCGCCCTGCGCCTGCTGGCCGAGCGCGCCGACGGGGAGGGGCGCTCCGAGATCGCCCTGCTGCCCGCCGGCCTGCCCCAGGCCCTCAGCCAGCTGTGGCCCGGCGCCGACGCCGGCTCGAACCTGCTGCGTCGCTTCCTGCTCACGCTGCGCGCGACCTTCGCCCGCCACGCCCGCGCCCAGGGCCTGGTGCTGCGCGACTTCGCCCCACCGCACCCCGAGGGCGCCGGCGCCCGCCTGGCCGCCCTCGACCCGGTCGAGGCCTCCTTCGCCTACCCTGTGGGCTGGGAGCCGCTCGAGTCCTCCCCCGTCCCTCCCGCCTCTGCCTTCGCCGCCACCCCGTGGCTCGAGCTCTCGGCCGAGGCGGCTCTGCAGCACCCCGACCTGCGGCGTCTGGCCGCCCCCGGCCCGACCTCCTGACGACCGCCCCACGCATGTTCCTCAAGCGAATCGAACTCGAGGGCTTCAAGTCCTTCGCCGACCGCACCGTCGTCCAGGTGCAGCGCGGCCTGACCGGCATCGTCGGTCCCAACGGCTGCGGCAAGTCCAACGTCGTCGACGCCCTGCTGTGGGTGATGGGCGAGCGCTCCGCCAAGTCGCTGCGCGCCGACCAGATGGACGACGTGATCTTCAAGGGCGCCGAGGGCCGCGCGCCCGCGCCCTACGCCATGGTCGAGATCATCCTGGCCGACGACGCGGGGGACATCGTCGAGCCGGGCGGCGAGGTGGCGATCGGGCGGCGCCTGTTCCGCAGCGGCGAGGCCGAGTACCTGCTGAACGGCCGCAAGGTGAAGCGCAAGGAGGTCCGCGACGTCCTCATGGACACCGGCCTCGGCGTGCGCAGCTACATGGTGCTGGCGCAGGGCAAGATCGACGCCGTGCTGTCGGCCAACCCGGCCGAGCGCCGCTCGGTGTTCGAGGAGGCCGCCGGCATCAGCCGCTACAAGGCGCGCAAGCACGAGGCCGAGCTCAAGCTGAACCGCGTCGCCCAGGACCTGGCGCGCGTCGAGGACGTCTACGAGGAGGTCCAGCGCGCCGTCCGCTCGCTGAAGTACCAGGCCGGCAAGGCGAAGAACTTCCTGCGCCTGCGCGACGAGTACCGCGAGAAGCGGATCACGCTGTCGTGGGCGGACTCCGCCCGCCTGCAGCAGGAGGAGGACCAGCTCCAGGCGCGCGCCGCCGAGCTCGAGGGCCGTGTCGCCGAGCTGCGGAAGGAGCGCGAGAACGCCGAGCAGCGGCTGCAGGAGCTGGAGAAGGAGTCCGCCGCGCTGCGCGAGCACTACGACGTGCTGCGCGCCACCGCTGCCGAGGCCAAGGAGAAGGCGGCGGCCCTCGAGGAGCGCGTACGCGGCCAGGAGGCCCGCGCCCACGAGCTCGAGCTGCGCCGCGCGCGCGAGGCGGAGCGCCTCGACGGGCTGACCCAGGAGGACCGCGCGCGCCGGGCCGAGGACGAGGGGCTGGCCGGGACGCAGGCCGAGCGGGCCGCCGAGCTCGAGGCGGCCACCGCCCGCCTCGCCGCCGCCCAGGCCGCCTTCGACGCCTGCCGCGAGACCTCGCGCGCCCTGCGCGGCGAGCTGGAGGAGCTGCGCCAGGGCGTGCTGGACGCCCTCGCCGAGCGGACCCGGCACAACAACCTCGCCGCCACTGCGGCCCATGACCGCTCCGAGGCCGAGGGGGCCCTGCGCGCGCTCGAGCGCCGCACCCAGGAGGGTGCGCAGGAGCGCGAGCGGCTGGTCGGCGAGCTCGACGAGGCGCGGCGCGCGCTGGAGAGCGCCGGGGTGCGTGTCGGCGAGGACGAGGACCGCGCCCGCCAGCTGGTCACCCGTCGCGACGCTCTCCGCGAGGAGCGCGACGGCAGCCGCGCGGTGGCCGACGAGGCGCGCCGCGAGGCCGAGGCCGCGCGCACGCGCCTGCAGGCGCTGACCGCCGTCGACCAGGACTTCGAGGGCGTGCCCGACCACGTCCGCGAGCTGCTCCACGGCGAGGGCGCGCCCGGGCTGCTGCTCGACGGCGTGCGCGTCCCCGCCCCGTGGGACCGCCTGGTCGAGGACCTTCTCGGCCGCATGCAGCACGGCGTCTGGGTGGCCGACCGCGAGGCGGCGGCGACGCTCCCGGCCGGGACCTTCGACGTCTTCTTCCCCGCGCCCTCCCCGGTCGCCGCCGGAGAGGTGGACGCTGCTCCTCTCCGCAGCCTGGTCGAGGGCGAGGCCGCCAAGTGCGCGGCGCTCTGCGCCCGCCTCGGCGAGGTCTACTGCGTCGACGACGCCGCGCGCGCGCGCGAGCTGGCCGAGGCCCACCCGTCGGCGCTGTTCCTGTCGCGCGACGGCGAACTGCACGGCGCCGGCTACGCGCGCGTCGGCATGACGGCCGGCGGGGACGCCGCCGAGGGCATCCTGGCGCGGCGCAACGCCCGCGAGCTCGCGCGCGAGACCCTCGAGCGCGGCGAGCGCGTGCAGACCGAGGCCGGGGAGCGCGCCCAGCGCGCCGGCGAGGAGCTCGAGCAGGTCCGCGCCGAACTGCAGACCCTCGACGGGCGGCTGCGCGAGGCGGTGGCCGAGCGCGACCGCGCGCAGTCACGCGTACAGCACCTCGAGCGGCGCGCCGACGCCCTGCGCGAGGAGGACCGCGCGCTGGCCGACGAGCTGGCCTCGGCCGAGGAGAAGCGCACGGCCGCCCGCGCCGCCGAGGAGGAGGCGAGCGCCCAGCGCGACGCCGCCGAGGCCCGCCGGACCGAGCTGAACACCCGCCTCGAGGCCTCCGAGACCACCGCGCAGCAGCGCGAGGAGGAGATGGAGGCGGCCAGCGCCGTGCTGCAGGAGGCCCGCCTCGCCGAGGAGAGCGTGCGCCAGCAGCTGGCCCACGTGCAGGAGCGCATCGCCGCGCACCAGAAGCTGCACGAGCGCGACCGCCAGGAGGGCGAGCGCATCCGCCAGGAGCTCGACGAGCTCGGCCGCCGCGCCGAGGAGCTGCGCGCCGAGGCCGAGGCGAGCCGCGGCACGATGCGCGGGCTGCTGTCCGAGCGCGGGGAGCTCGAGGAGCGCCTCGAGCAGGCTCGCGTGCAGCACGAGCGCGCGCGCGACGCCTTCGAGCAGGCCCGCTTCGGCGCCCAGGGCGGCGAGGGCCGCCTCGAGTCGCTGCTCGGCGAGCGCCAGGAGCTGGCCCTGGCCCTGCAGCGCGTGCAGATGCAGCGCGGCGAGCTGGTCCGCGCCGTGACCGAGGAGTTCCAGCAGCCGCTCGAGGACCTGGTGCGCGGTGCCGCCCTCGAGGGCGAGCCGCCGGTCGACGAGCCGCTCGAGGAGCTGCGCGTCACCGTCGGCAAGCTGCGCGGCCAGCTCGATGCGATCGGTTCGGTGAACCTCGACGCGGTCGAGGAGCTGGCCGAGCGCGAGGAGCGCGCCACCTTCCTCGGCCAGGAGCGCCAGGACCTGATCGACGCCCGCACCAACCTCGAGCAGACCATCGAGGACCTCGACGCGCGCTGCCGTGTGCGCTTCGAGGAGACCTTCCACGCCGTCCAGGACCAGTTCGAGTCGATCTTCCGCCGCCTGTTCCGCGGCGGTCGCGCCGACATCGCGCTGGAGGCCGACGTCGACCCCCTCACCGCCGGGATCGAGATCTCCGTCCGCCCGCCCGGCAAGGAGCTGCGCTCCATCAAGCTGCTGTCCGGCGGCGAGCGCACCCTCACCGCGCTGGCCCTGTTGTTGGCCGTGTTCCGCTCGCGTCCCTCGCCCTTCTGCCTGCTGGACGAGGTGGACGCCGCCCTCGACGACGCCAACGTGGGCCGCTTCCTCGACGTCCTCGAGGACTTCGTCAGCGGCACCCAGTTCATGGTGGTCACCCACAACAAGCTGACCATGGCCCGCTGCGAGCGCCTCTTCGGCGTCACGATGCGCAAGGCCGGCGTCAGCCTCGTGGTGGGCGTCGAGCTCGCCGACCTCCCCGAGGACATCAAGCCGGTCGAGGGCGGCGTGCCGCCCGCGGCCGAGCGCCTGGCCGCGCTGACGCCCGCCGACCGCGGCGTGCCGCAGCCGGCGGCGGTCGAAGCGGAACGCGAAGCGGGCGCCTGAGCGGCGCCCGCCCCGGCCCCGTCAGGGGCGCTCCCGCTGCGGCCTCACCCGCGCACCGGGAAGTCGTCGCCGATCTTCGGCAGCACCGCCAGCACCAGGCGGCCGATCGTGCCGAGGCTGTCGGCGCTGCACTTCGACAGCTCGTCCTCGGTGGTGTGCCACCAGTCATTGCCGAGGCCCGGGCCGAACTTGAGGTCGATCAGGTTCATCACCGGCACGCGGGCGCGGTGGAAGGGCACGTGGTCGTCGCGGATGTCGCGCTTCTCGAAGAACAGCCGCTTGTAGCCGAGCTGGTGGGCGGTGGTCTCGAACAGGCCGAGCAGGCGGCGGTCGCACTCGCGGGGCGGGGTGATGCCGAGCTTGGCGTCGCCGACCATGTCGAGCAGGACGAAGGCGCGCACCTGGTCGATGCGACCCTGCTCCTTCAGCAGCTCGACCTGGTGGCGGCTGCCGAAGGTCGAGTTGTCCTCGTTGCTCCACGGGACGGGGGAGAAGGGCTCCTCGCCGTCGAACCAGGCCAGCACCAGGGCCGGACCCTCGTGAGGGGTCGTCCCGCCCAGCTGCCGGGCCAGCTCGATCAGCACGGCGCTGGAGCTGCCGGCGTCGTTGGCGCCGACGAAGCCGCGCTTGTCGTAGGTGTCGTAGTGGCTGGCGATCCAGATCTCGCCCGGCTCGGTGCCCGGGCGGCGCGCCAGCAGGTTGACGCCTTCCCACTCCTTGCCGTTGGCGTGGCGCATGGCGCCGGCCGGGGCCACGGCGGTGAAGCGGACCTCCTCGATCTCCCAGCCGTGCGGCTCGACCTGCGCGCGCAGGTAGGCGCGGGCCTCCGCCAGTTCAGGGGTGCCCATCGGGCGCGGCCCGATCGCCACCAGGGCCTCGAGGTCGGCCCAGGCGCGCTCCTGGTCGAAGGTCGGCGGCGCGGGCGGTCCGGCCTCGGACTGCGAACAGGCGGCTGCGGCGAGGAGGAGGAGCGGGGCGAGGAAGGGGCGGGTTCGCGGGCGCATGGAATTCGGTCCGGGCGGAGCGCATGATACGCCCCGTGGCCGTCGAGGAGGACCTCCGCACGATCAGCCTCGGGTTCGCCCTGCCGGCGTTCTGCGGGATGGTGGTCGCGCTCGTCCTGCTGACCCCGGGGGCCGTGGCCGAACCCGGCCGCGCGATCAGCGGCTTCGCCCTGATCGCGGCCGTCGCCCTGGCCGTCGAGGCCGTCCAGCAGCGCACGCCGCGCCTGCGGCCCTACCTCGTGCCGCTGGTCGCCGGCGGCCTGCTGTTCGCCATCTACAGCCTGCTGTCGCTGGTCATCCCCTGGGTGCTGCCCGAGGACAAGGAGTGGTGGCTGCTGCGCTTCGACCGCGCCTTCCTCGGCTACTCCTGGGAGGGCTGGTGGAGCGCCTGGCTGCACCCGCTGCTGAGCGACGTGCTCCAGGCGGTCTACACCAGCTTCTACCTGTTCCCCTTCCTGTTGGGCATCCGCTGGGCGCTGCGGCGCGACTGGCCCACTCTCTACCAGGGCGTCGACCGCGTGATCGTCGGCTTCCTGATCAGCTACCTCGGCTACCTGCTGGTCCCGGCGCGCTCGCCCTACGCCTTCCTCGAGTACGCCGCCGTCCTGCCGACCCACGGCCTGCAGCCGGTCCTGCACGAGCAGTTGATCAACACCTCCTGGACCAAGCGCGACTGCTTCCCGAGCGGCCACGTGATGATGTCCAGCTACGTCGCCTGGCTGTGCTGGGTCCGCGACCGCGCCTGGTTCTGGATCTTCGGGCCCTGGGCGCTGCTCACGGCCGTGGCGACGCTCTACCTCCGCTACCACTACCTCGTCGACGTCCTGGCCGGCCTGCTCGGCTGCCTGCTCTGGATCGCGGTCTCCGAGCGGCTGTGGGGCCGCTTCCGCGACCTGCCCGACCCGGCGGAGGGCTGATGGCGGAGAAGGCCGAGTTCACCGCCCTCGCCCTCGGCCTCGGCGTCCTCGTCGGCCTGGTGATGACGGTGGCGAACGTCTACCTCGGCCTCTACGCCGGGATGACGGTCAGCGCCTCGATCCCGGCCGCCGTGATCTCGATGGGCCTGCTTCGCGGCGTGCTGCGCCGCGGCACGATCCTCGAGAACAACCTGGTGCAGACGCTGGCCTCGGCGGGGGAGTCGCTGGCCGCCGGGACGATCTTCACCGTGCCCGCCCTGGTGCTGACCGGCGTGTGGCAGGACTACGACTTCTGGAAGACCACGCTGGTCGCGATGACCGGCGGCCTGCTCGGCGTGCTGTTCATGGTGCCGCTGCGCCGGCCGATGATCGTCGAGCGCGAGGAGCTGGTGTTCCCCGAGGGCGTCGCCTGCGCCAAGGTGCTCGAGGCGGGGGACCGCGGCGGCAGCGGCTTGCGGCTGGTCTTCGGCGCGCTGGCCCTCGGCACCCTGCTCAAGGTGGCGACGGACGCCTTCCGCCTGCTGCGCGCCGAGGCGCAGGCCGCGGTCGGCCTCGGCCCGTGGCGGAGCTTCGTCGGCGTGAAGGCCTCGCCGGCGCTGGTGGCGGTGGGGGCGATCCTCGGCCTGCCGCTCTCGCTGCAGGTCTTCGCCGGCGGCGCGCTGAGCTGGTTGGTGGCGGCGCCGCTGCTCTCCACCTCCGCGGAGTTCGCCGGGCTGGAGGGGGAGGCCCTGAGCGCCGCCCTCGGCGCCCGCGTCGCCTACCTCGGCGTCGGGGCCATGGTGGTGGGCGGCTTGAGCTCCATCGTGCGCATCCGCCACGGCATCGCCCGCGGCCTGCGGAGCACCGTCTCCGGGCTGCGTCCGGCCGAGGGCGCCGCCGCCGAGCCGCGTGAGGAGCGCGACCTCGACCGGCGCTGGCTGCTGTTCCTGACGCTCGCCACCTGCCTGGCCGTGCTCGGTCTCTACCGCAGCTTCACCGGGGATCTCGGCGTCAGCCTGCTCGCCACCGCGCTGATGGTGGTGTGCAGTTTCTTCTTCGTCGCGGTGGCGGCGTACATCGTCGGCCTCGTCGGGGTCAGCAACTCGCCGGTCAGCGGCATGACGATCTGCTCGGTGCTGCTGACCTCGGCCTTCGTCTTCCTGTGCGGCTACTCGGGCGAGCTGGCGATCCTGGCCACGATGGGCGTGGCGGGCGTGGTCTGCTGCGCCACCTGCACCGCAGGTGACGTGTGCCAGGACCTGAAGACCGGCCGCCTGGTCGGCGCCACGCCCGCGCGGCAGCAGGTGGCCGAGGTGATCGGCGTGCTCAGCGCGAGCTTCGTCCTGGCGCCGGTGCTGGGCCTGCTGCACGGCGCCTACGGCATCGGCGGCGACACCCACCTGCCGCCCGAGCTGCAGGGCCACGCGCTCGAGGCCCCGCAGGCGGCGCTGTTCGGCTCGCTGATGGACGGCTTCTTCGGCGACACCGCGCTGCCATGGGACATGATCGCCGCCGGCGCCGGCGTCGGCCTGCTGATCGTCGTCTTCGACCAGCTGGTCCTGGCCGCGCGCGGCTCGGCCTTCCGCCTGCACCTCATGCCGGTGGCGGTGGGGATGTACCTCAGCTTCGGGCTCTCCGCCGGCATCCTCCTCGGCGGCCTGTGCGCCTTCGCGGCCGAGCGGCTGGGCCGCCGCGCCGGCCCCGCCGCGCGGCAGGCCGGACGCGACCGCGCGGTCCTGCTCGCCTCCGGCCTGGTGGCGGGTGAGGCCGTGGCCGGCGTACTGGTCGCCGTGCCGCGCGCGCGCGAGGTCGCGCTGCCCGACCTCGAGGGCCCCTGGTCCACCCCGCTGGCCCTCGGCGCGCTGGCCCTGCTGGCCGTGCTCCTGGTCCGCGCCGGCCGCCCGTCCCGCGCCTGAAAGTGTTCCGGGAAAAGGGCTTGGGCGGGGGGTAGACTTCCCCTCACGGGTCGCGCAGCCGCGGACGGCCTGTGGGATCGCCGTGAAACTCTCCGTCATCATCCCCGTCTACAACGAAGAGAAGACGCTGCTGGAGATCCTCTCCCGCGTGCGGGAGACCCCGTTCGAGAAGGAGATCGTCCTGGTCGACGACTGCTCGGTCGACCGCAGCCGCGAGATCCTCCAGGGCCTCGAGCAGGACCCGGACGTCCAGGTCTTCTACCACTCGGTCAACCAGGGCAAGGGCGCGGCGCTCCGCACCGGCATCGAGCACGCCACCGGCGACGTCGTCCTGATCCAGGACGCCGACCTCGAGTACGACCCCGGCGAGTACCCGATCCTGCTCGAGCCGATCGAGAAGGGCCTGGCCGACGTGGTCTACGGCTCGCGCTTCAAGGGCTCGCGCATGAGCCGCGTGCACCTCTACTGGCACCAGATGGCGAACACCTTCCTCACCTGGGTGTCGAACATGTTCACCAACCTGAACCTGACCGACATGGAGACCTGCTACAAGGTCTTCAAGCGCGAGGTCCTCGAGGGGGTCCGCATCGAGTCGAACCGCTTCGGCTTCGAACCCGAGATCACGGCCAAGATCGCGCGCAAGCGGCGCGCGGACGGCAGCCGCGTGCGCATCTACGAGGTGCCGATCAGCTACTACGGCCGGGACTACGCCGAGGGCAAGAAGATCGGCTGGAAGGACGGCGTCGCCGCCCTCTGGCACATCACCAAGTTCAACCTGTTCGCCTAGGCCGGCGCCAGGCGCAGGACGCCGCGCTTCGGCGCGAGCTCGACCTCCAGCCCGCCGAGGCCGCGGCTGCGCAGGCCCTCCGCGGCGGCCTGCAGCGCCAGCGCCGGCGTGTTGTTGTGCTCGCTGAGATGGGCCACGGCGAGCCGTCTCAAACCGGGAGGGCAGCGGTCGGCCAGCAGGGCGGCGGCCTGGGCGTTGCTGAGGTGGCCCTCGTCGCCGCCGACGCGGCGCTTGAGGTGCGGCGGGTAGCGGCCGTCGCGCAGCATCACCGGGTCGTGGTTGGCCTCGAGCACCAGCAGGTCGAGACCCTCGAGCACGGCCTCGTCCAGCGCCTCGGTGTTGCCGAGGTCGGTGAAGAAGCCGGCCCGCATGCCGTGGGCCTCGAAGACGAAGCCGTGGGTGGGGTGGGCGTCGTGCGACAGCCGCACCGGGAGGCAGCGGATCCCGCCGGCCTCGAACCACTGACCGCTCTCGAAGGGGCGGTCCACGATGCGCCGGCGGCGGCGCTCGGGGGCGCTGGTGTGCGGGTGGGTGGTGAGCGCCTCGGGGTGGGCCCACAGCGGGCATCCGGCGCGCGCCGCCACGGGCACGACCTTGGCGCTGTGGTCGCTGTGGTGGTGGGTCAGGAGGACCCCGTCCACCGCCCCCAGCTCGCAGCCGACGCTGGCCGCGAGGTCACGCGCCGTGCGCAGGGCGATGCCGCAGTCGAGCACCAGGGTGGTGCGCTCGAGGCCGGTTCCGGCGCGGACCAGCGCGCAGTTGCCGCTCGATCCGCTGGCGAGGATGTCGATGCCGAGCATCAGCCGCCGCGGACGTGCATCTCGTGGTGGGGGGCGCCCGGGCCCTGCGCGGTGCGCTCGGCCTCGTGCAGGGCGAAGCGCGCCTCGGCGCCGGCGTCCTCGCGCGCCTCCCAGGCCCGGCGCAGCGCGGCGGCCAGCGCCGCGTCGTCGGCGCCGCCGCGCAGCAGCGCGCGGAGGTCGGTGCCCTCCCGCGCGTAGAGGCAGCGGAACCACATCCCGTCGGCCGTCACGCGGCTGCGGTCGCAGGCGCCGCAGAAGGGCTCGGTGGTCGAGGCGATCACGCCGAAGCGCTGCCCGTCCGGCAGCGCGTACTCACTGGCCGGCGCGCTGCCGCGGCCGGGCAACGGGACCGGCGCGGCGCCGAAGGCCGCCGTGATCCGCTCGAGGATCTCGTCCTTCGGGACCACCTGCGCCATGGACCAGTCGCGCGCGCCGCCGACGTCCATGTACTCGATGAAGCGCACCGTCGCGCCGTAGCGGCGGCCGAGCACGAGCATCGTGGTCAGCTCGTCCTCGTTGAAGCCGCGCACCACCACGGTGTTGATCTTGGTGCCCGTGAAGCCGGCCGCGCCGGCCGCCTCGAGGCCGTCCAGCACCCGCGGCAGGGCCTCCCGCCGGGTCAGCCGGCGGAAGCGCTCCGGGTCGAGGGTGTCCAGGCTCACGGTGAGCCGGCTCAGCCCGGCGCGGCGCAGGGCCTCGGCGTGCTCGGCGAGGCGCACGCCGTTGGTGGTCAGGGCGAGGTCGCGGACCGCCGGCTTGGCGGCCAGCATCGCGGTCAGCTCGGGCAGGTCCTGGCGCAGCAGGGGCTCGCCGCCGGTCAGGCGCAGGCGGTCGACCCCCAGCCCGGTGAAGGCGTCCACCAGGCGGGACAATTCCTCGAACTGGAGCAGGTCCGCCCGCGGCATCCAGGTGTAGTCCTCGGCCGGCATGCAGTAGGCGCAGCGCAGGTTGCAGCGGTCGGTGACCGACAGGCGGAGGCTGCGCAGCGGGCGTTGGCGGCGGTCGAGGGGGAGCATCGTCCGGACGCCCATGGTATACTCGCCGGCCATGAACCCGAGAGTCCGCGTCCGAGCCCTGCTGCTGGTCCTGCTGGCAGTCTGTGGTTTCGTCCACGTGGGCGCCCACCTCGCGGACGAGCCGGACGCCAGCTGTGACCTGTGCCTGACCCTGTCGGCGCTGGTCCTGCCGGATCCCGAGCCCGCACTCGAACCGGCTCCGCAGCCGGTGGGCCGCCAGGTCGTGGCCCCGCCGAGCCTCTCGCAGGCCGATCGACTCGGTCTGCGATCGAGCCGAGCTCCGCCGTTCTGAGGAATTGCTGGTCTTCGCGGCCGCAGCGCCGCGCTTCTGAGTCCTCCCGCCACCACCCCGTGGTGAGAGGAGCGTCATCCCTGCATTCCTCATCACCCGCTACCCAGAACGACGGACCATGTCCCGATCCTTCCGCATTCCCTTCCTGCTGGGCCTCTGCCTCAGCATCCCCACCCTCCTCTCCGCCCAGGAGGCGGAGCCTCCCACCGCCCTGGACCCGGCCGCCCAGCCCGGCCGCATGGGGGGCAGCCAGTCCGGTTTCCTCGGGCTGTTCGACAACTCCACCAACCCGGCCATCGGCGTCGCCTTCGACGTCCTGGCCGAGTTCTCCGGCGCCGACGACGGCGCCGGGCGCTACAACCAGCTCCGCGCCCGCACGCTCGAGCTGAGCCTGGCCCACCGCTACGACCCCTACGGCTGGGCCTACGCCTTCCTGGTCGCCTCGGACACCGGCGAGGAGTCCGAGGTCGAGGTCGAGGAGGCCGCGATGTGGTTCGACCAGCTCCCGGCAGACCTCTCGCTGCGCGCCGGCCGCTTCCTCGGCGACTTCGGCAAGTGGAACACCATCCATACGCACGACAAGCCCTTCATGAACGAGGACGGCGTCCGCCGCGAGTTCCTCGGCGGCCCCCTGATCCTCGACGGTCTCGAGCTGCATCAGTGGTTCGGCCTCGGGGACATGCCCGTGCGCTGGTCGCTGGGCCTGGCCTCCGCCGCCGAGGGCCACGACCACGACGGCGGCGGGCACGACCACGGCCACGGCGAGGCCGAGCCCTTCGGCCGCCGCGGGCTGGACAACTGGACCGCCACCGGCCGCTTCACCGGGCAGCTCGACGTCGGCTCCAACGGCTCCTTCCAGTGGGGCCTGAGCGGCCTCTACGCGCCGGGCATGCTCGGCTTCGAGGACCCGGACGGCACTCCGGACAGCGGTGACGAGGAGCGCCTCGAGCTGCGCCGCGCGGTCACCGCCCTGGACCTGACCTGGCGCAACGTCGACGCCTCCACGAACACCGCCGACACGGTGGGCCTCGAGCTCTGGCACCACCGCGGCCAGTTCGAGGAGTCCGGCGGCCCCGCTTCGGGGGGCGCCAACGGCCTGTGGGGCTTCTACGAGCACCAGTTCTCGCCGCGCTGGGCCGCCGGGGTCCACGCCGCGTGGTGGGAGCACGCCGAGGAGGGGGCCGAGGAGTGGCTCCACGGCGGCGAGGCCGGCGCGAGCCGCGCGGCCTTCCTCAGCTGGAACCTGTCGGAATTCAACCGCCTGCGCCTGCAGCTGTCGCATCATGACCCGGGCCCGGACGAAGAGGACTTCCTCGTCCTCGGCCTCCAATGGACCGTGATCCTCGGCTCGCACTCCCACTCGGTGGACTGGTGATGAAGCGGTTGCTCCTGCTCGTCCTCGCCTTCACTTCCTGCGCCGCCACGGTGGCGGCGCAGGAGAAGCTGAAGGTGGTCACCACCATCGCCGACCTCGCCTCGCTCACCCGCACCGTCGGGGGGGACCTGGTCGAGGTCGAGTCCTTCGTCCGCCCGGGCGACGATCCCCACGCGGTGATCGCCAAGCCCTCGATGCTGCTGCGCCTGTCGCGCGCCGACGCGGTGATCGTGATGGGGCTCAACTACGAGCACTCCTTCATGCCCGCCCTGCTGCAGAAGGTGCGCAACCCGCGGGTGCGTCCGGGCGGCGCCGGCTACCTCGAGCTCGGCTCCCGGATCGAGCCGCTCGAGGTCCCCGACCAGCTCGACCGCGGGCAGGGCGCCGACCTGCACCCGCTGGGCAACCCGCACTTCCACCTCGACCCGGAGAACGGGCGCATCATGGCTGCGGCGATCCGCGACCACCTCGTGTCGCTACTGCCGGCGCACGAGGAGGCCATCCAGCGCCGCTGGAAGGCCTGGGACGAGGACGCGGAGCAGCGCATCGCCGCCTGGACCGAGCGCCTCGAGCCGATCCGCGGCGCCCGCATCCTGAGCTACCACAACTCCTGGCCCTACTTCGCGCAGCGCTTCGGGCTGGTGGTGCTCGACCACGTCGAGCCCAAGCCCGGCCTGCCGCCGACCTCCGGGCACCTCGCCCGGCTGGTCCGCGAGATCCAGGACGAGGAGATCCACGTCCTTCTCATGGAACCCTGGTACGACGAGCGCCGCGTCAAGGCCCTCGCCGCCAGTGAGGAGCTCCACGTCCTGCGGGTGGCGACCACCTGCGGCGTGGGCCGGGACTCGGAGGAGTACCTCGACCACCTCGGCGTCCTGGTCGAGGAGCTGGCCCGCGCCCATGGCCTCGACTGACCCCGTGGCGTCCATCGAACTCGTCGACGCGACCCTGGGCTACCCCGGGGTCCGCGTCCTCGAGGGCGTGCGCCTGCGGGTGGCGGCCGGTGAGTTCCACGCCGTGGTGGGGGACAACGGCAGCGGCAAGAGCACACTGCTGCGCTCCCTGCTCGGCATCCTGCCTCCGCTCGAGGGCCGCTGCATCCGCAGCGAGGGGGCGCGGCTGGCCTACGTGCCGCAGCAGATGGCCCTCGACCCGCGCTTCCCGGTGAGCGTGGCCGAGGTCGTCCGCATGGGTGGCTGGCGCGGTGGCGGCGCGCGCCTGGTCGAGGAGCCGGAGCGCCTCACCGAGGCGCTCGACCGCGTGGGTCTCGCCGACCAGGGCGGGGCCGGCTTCGGCACCCTCTCCGGCGGTCAGAAGCAGCGCGTCCTGCTGGCCCGCGCCCTGCTCTCGCGCCCGCAGATCCTGCTCCTCGACGAGCCCACCTCCGGCGTCGACCAGCGCGCCACCGCGCGCATCCACGAGGTGCTCGACGGCTTGCGCGGCGAGGGCATCGGCATCGCCGTCGTCACGCACCACCCGCTCGCCCTGCGGGGCCGGGCCGACCACGCCTGCCTGGTGGCCGGTGGCGAAGTGCGCTCGCTCGACCCGGACCACCTCCTCAGCCCGGCCGGCGCCGCGGAGTACCTGGCGTGATCGAGCAGCTCGAATTCTGGTGGCTGATGGTCCGCGAGGGCTTCTTCGCCTCGCTCTTGGTCGGCCTCGTGCTGCCTCTGGTGGGGGCCCTGATCTACCTGCGCCGCTCGGCCTTCCTCGGCGTGGCGGTGCCGCAGTTCTCGGCCGCCGGCCTGGCCCTCGGGCTGCTGCTGATGCCCAGCTTCCCCCTGGTCTACGAGGACTTCCTCGACCACGGCCACCCGCCGATGCTCTACCTGTTCGCCTTCGCGGTCGGCGCTGCCGCCGCCGCGCTGGCGTTGTTCGCGCGCCTGGCGGGGGCCGCGCGCCGCAGCCACGCCGACTCCCGGCTGGCCGCGGGCTTCGCCGTGGCCACCGCCGCGGCCCTGCTCTTCCTGAACGCCGGGCCGGCGGCTGCCCCGCTCGCCGAGACGATCCTGCGCGGCGAGATCCTCCTGCTCGACCAGCACGGCCTGGCCCACCTGGCCCTGGCGCTGCTCCTCGTCCTGGCCGGCCTGGTGCGCTGGCGGCGGCCCTTCCTGCTCCACGCCTTCGACCCGGAGGCCGCCGCCGCGCTGGGGCACTCGGTCCGAGGCCTCGAACTGCGGCAGATCCTCCTCGTCGGTCTGGCCGTGGGCGGCGGCGTCATGACGGTCGGCCCGGTGCTGGTGTTCGGGCTCCTGTTCCTGCCGCCCCTGGCCGCCCGCCTGCTCGCCACCGATCTGCGCGGCTTCCTGCGCTGGGTGGTCCTGGTGGGCCTGGGGAGCGTCGTCCTCTCCTGGCCGATCAGCCTGCTCGCGGACACGCCCTACGGCCCGGTCCCGGTCCTGCTCGCCCTGTTCGCCACGGGGCTCGCCGCCCTGGTGGGCCGCCTCCGCGGTCGCTGAGCCTCAAGGGCTCGCGGTGGGCGGTCGATAGAAGGCCGGAGGCCCCTCCGCCGGGACCTCTGCCGGGACGGGTCCGTCCGAGCCGCCGTGAATCCCCAGCCTCTTCCGCACCGCGCCAAGCCTCCGGGGCCCGCCTTCGCCGGGATGGAACCCGAGCGCCGCCGCCGCGTCCTCTCGGTCCTGGCCGGGACGCTGCTCCTCGTCGGCCCGCTGGTCGGGGCCGGTGCTCTCGCCCTCGACGCCTTCGCCGTGGCCCTGGCCGTCCTCGGCTCCCAGGTGCTCCACTTCGGCGCCTGGATGCTGCTGCGCAAGGGGCGCGCGGTCGGATGGTGCGGCGCGGCGATGCTGACCTTCAGCGCCGGCGCGGTCGGCGCGATCTCCTGGTTCACCGGCGGCCTCTCCTCTCCGGTCCTGCCGCTCCTGCTGCTCGCGCCGCTCGGCGCCTCGGCCCTGTTCGGTCCCCGGGGCCTCTTCCTCGCGGCCGGTGTCCACGCCCTGTTCCTGCTCGGGCTGATGGGCTGGGAGTTCCTCCTGGGTCCGCTGCCCGGGGCGCCGAGACACGGGGTCGGCGGGCAGGTCAGCGGACTCGTGCAGCTCGGCACCCTGGTGCTCTCGATGGTCGTGATCGGCGGGCTCAGCCGGCGCGCCGCCCGGGCCCAGTCGGACCGCAGCCGGTCGGAGGAGGGCATCCTCGGCGCCTTCGAGAACCTGCCCGACGGCTTCCTCGTCCTCGAACCCTCCTCCGACCAGGGCAGCGGCTTCCGCGAGGTCTACCGCAACCCCGCCGCCTCGGCCATGTTCGGTGCTCTCGAGAAGGCCGGCAGGAGCCTGTTCGATCTCCGCGTCGGCCACCGCAGCCCGCAGCTGCGCCTGGACTTCGCCCGCTTGGCCATGGACGGCAAGCGCTTCCGGGTCGAGGGGCTCAGCGCGCCCGAAGCGGAGCGCACCTTCGACCTCACCGCCACCCTCTGGGCGCGATCGATCCTGGTCCACGTCCAGGACGCCACGCCGGGCCTCGGCCTCCGCGCCGAGGTCGAGCAGGCGCGCGCCGCCGCGCACCGGGCCTCGGAGGCCAAGGCGGAATTCCTCGCCGGGATGAGCCGCGAGTTCCGCACCCCTCTGAACGGGGTGGTCGGCGTGGCCAAGCTGGCGGAGGAGGCCACCGCCGAGCCCGAGACCGAGGAGCACCTGGCGACCATCCAGGCCTGCGCCGGCTCGCTGCTCCACCTGCTGGGCGACCTGCTCGACTGCGCCCGCATCGAGTCCGGGCAACTCGAACTCGAGCGCGCGCGCTTCGACCTGCAGGAGGTCCTCGACGGCGTGCTCGACGCGATGGCGCCGAGCGCCGCCGAGAAGGGCCTCGACTGGACCTGCTTCCGCCGGCCCTCGGTGCCGCGGTGGCTGATGGGCGACGCCGGTCGCATCCGGCAGGCCCTCCTCGGTCTGGCCGGCAACGCCATCCGCTACACCTCCACGGGCCGCGCCTGGCTGGTCGTGGACACCGTGGCGGGAGAGGGGGACGAACTCCGCCTCCGCTTCGCGGTGCACGACACCGGCGCGGGCATGGCGCCCGAGGAAGCCGCCGAGGTGCTCGCCCGGCCGATCCCGGTGTGGGGGGCCGCCGCTCCCGGTTCTGCCTCCGGCCGCGGCATCCCCTTCGTGGTCGAGATGGCCCGGCGCATGGGCGGCGAGGTCCGCCTCGAGCCGCGCGAGGGCGGCGGGACCGTGGCCGTCTTCGAGGTCGTCCTGGAAGCCGCTGCGGCGCCCGCGCGCGCCGCGGGGGAGGAGGACTTCGCCGGCCGCCGCGTCCTGGTCGTCGAACACGAGGCCTCGATCACCGAGGCCAGCAGCATCCTGTTGCGGGGGCTCGGCTGCCGCTACGAGCACGCGGAGGATGCCGCGTCCGCCGCCGCCGCGATCGAGGCGGCCGTCCGCCGGGACGACCCCTTCGACGCCGTCCTCGCCACGCGCGCTGCGCTGCGCTCCGAGGAACTGGTGGCCCAGCGGGCCCGCCCGGACGGCCCGGCCTGGATCTGGCACCGCGGCCTCGGCGAGGCCGACGACCCGGCCCTGCAGGGCACGGGGGTCCTCAGTCTGCGCCGCTGCTCGACGCCCAAGGCCCTGGCCAAGGTGCTCCGTGGAGCCTTCGGTCTCCGCGCCCCTTCCCCGCGCCCGGCCGCGCCGGTCCCGGTGGAGCCCGCCGAGCCGCTCTCCGGCCGCGTCCTCATCGCCGACGGGGACCCCGTCGCGCGCAAGGTGCTGCGCAAGATGGTCGAGCAGGAGGGCCTCGAGTCCGACGGCGCCGAGGACGGGGGGCAGGCCCTGCGCATGGCCCGCTCCGGCGACTACGCCCTGGTCCTGCTGGCCTGCGAGCTGCCCGAACTGGACGGCTTCGAGTCCGCCCGCCGCATCCGCGGCTTCGAGGGCAAGGGGGGGCGCTGTGCCGTGCTCGGCATGGCCGGCGAGGACGTCCCGGGCACGCGCGAGCGCGCGCTCCGCGCCGGGGTGGACGAGCTGCTCCTGATGCCGATGGAGCAGGCCGACTTCCGCGCGGTGCTGCGCCGCTACCTCGCGGTGGCCGCGCGGCAGGACGCCCCGAACTAGGGGCGCCGCACGCGCTCGAGCCGCCAGCGGTCGCGGCGCGCCTGCTCGCCGGTCGCGAGTCCGCCCGGCGCTTCGGCCGCCGGCGCCGCGGAATCGAGTTCCGCGCGCAGGAGCTCGAGCGCGTAGCGGGCCTCGGGACTGAGCCCGTCGCCCTCGAGGGCGGCCGCCACCTGCGGCAGGACGCCCGGCCCCGCGCACCGGAGCAGGGCGTCGGCGGCGGCGCTGCGCTCGGCGTAGTCGCCGTCGCGCAGCCACGGCAGGACGAGCGCGGCGGCATCCTCCAGGCCGCTGCCGCCGAGGGCTTCGAGGACGCGCAGGCGAACCGGCGCGTCGCGCAGCGCCAGCTCGAAGTCCGCGAGGTAGTCGAACCCGGTGCGCCGGGTCCAGGCGCCGACGGGGTAGCCGATCCAGGCCAGCGTCTGGTAGGCGTGCTCGCGCACGTAGGCGTCGGTGTCGTGGGTCGCCTCGAGGAGAGCGGGAACGACCTGGCCGCAGCGCATCCGGCTGAGGACGAAGCGCGCGTCGTCCACCGGCCGCAGCGGTTGGCTGCGCAGGCGCGCGATCATGCGCCACACCTCGGCCTCGAGGTCGGCGTCCTCCAGGCGCTCGGCGCTGCCGTCGAGGAGGCGGCCGAGTTCCCAGTCCTGCTGCGCGGTGAGCAGCCGCTGCCACTGCGCGTCGAACTCCGCGTCCGGGGCGAGGCCGGGCAACCCGGGGAGGACCGCCGCGGCCGCTGCGCGGGCGGCGGCGTCGGCGTCCTCGGTCGCGAGCACGGTGCGCACCGCCTCGAGCCCGGCGCCGTTTCCTTCGGCGAGGAGCGCCGCGGCGAGGAAGGCGTTGGCGAACCAGTCCTTCTCGTACTTCAGCCGCAGGACCAGCCGCGGCAGGACGGCGGGCATCCCCATCCCGGCGAGGTGGTCGTAGGCCAGCACCTTCACGGCCGGCTCGGCGAGGCGGTCCTCGACCACGGCGAGCAGGTCGGCGGCCAGCTGGCGCGGCTCCTGCTCGGCGAGCTCGCGCTCCGCCATGCGCGCGACCCGGCCGCCGGCGCGGACGCCGTCCAGCAGATCGAGCAGCTCGGCGGGGGCGAGCACGGAGGTGGTGGGCAGGCCGCGCACCTCCGCGGCCGCGAGCCGTTCGTCGAGCACCGGGCGCAGCCAGTCCGCCGGCAGCGCGGGCCGGGCCGGCGCCGGGGCGGGGTCGCTGCCGCAGGCGCCGAGCAGGAGGGGAAGCGCGGCCAGGAGGCGGGCTCGGCTCACGGCTCCAACTCCAGGGCGGCGACCACCACCGCTTCGTCGTCGGGTTGGAAGGGATTGGTGCGGTAGAGCAGGCGCACCTCGGCGGCCACGGCGCCCTCCGGCGGCTCGAGCTCGGCCTCCCAGGTCTCGCCCGAGGGCAGCTGGGTGTTCGTCAGGTCGGTCTCGTCGCGATAAGGGTCGCGGAAGCGGTGGACGTGCGTCCACTCGCCCCAGCCGTCGCCGCGCCACCGCACCTGGACGTCGGCCGCGCGCGAGCGCTCGTCGGTGGGGAAGTTGTGCGCCGCGCCGTGGTTGAACAGCCGCACGACGGGAACCTCCGCCCACTCGCCGGTCAGGCGGACCGCGCTCTGCAGCGAGGGCAGGTCGTGGGCGGCGCGGAAGCCGTGGTCGAAGCCCTGCCGTCCGCCCTGGCGCCAGGCGACCGGCATGTGGCAGTGCAGGCAGCCGTCGCCGCGGATCACCTTGCCCTCGATGGTGTCGGGCGAGGCCGCCCACTGGTCGACGGTGCCGTGCTGGTTGTGGCAGGCGCCGCAGTGGTCCACCTGCGCGAGGCGGGGCTCGCTGCGCGGCCGGCAGGGTGCGCTGGCGCTCGGCTGCGGGTTGGAGGTGCCGACTCCGCCCTCGGGGTGGGCGTGGCAGGCGAGGCAGTCCACGCCGAGGGCGCGGTCGGTGGAGCGGGCGAGGACGCGCTGGCCGGGGGCGAAGTCGAGCACCGGCCGCGGCGCGTGGCAGGCCAGGCACTCCTCGTTGCGGAAGTCCTGGCTCAGCGCCACCACCTCGGGGTTGGTGTAGGCGATGGCGTGGTGCGAGGCCTCCCACTCGGCGGCCACGTCGGCGTGGCACTCGAGGCACTGGCGCGACGAGGCGATCTCGATCGGGGGAGTGGACGGCTCGGGGCGCAGGGCGAGGAACAGCACCAGGCAGCCGCCGGCGGAGAGGAGGAGGGCGAGGAGGCGGGGGATCACGAGCGGGCCTCCAGGTGGCGGCGGAAGACGTCCTCGTCCGCGCAGGCGAGTTCGGCGGGCTGCGGCGCGCCGAGCCGGCCGCCGGCCAGGAAGGCCACCCTGCCGCCGAGGGCGCGCGCCTCGGCGGGGTCGTGGCTGACCAGGACCACCGCGGCTTCGGTGGCGGCCAGCACCTCCTCGAGCAGGCTGAAGCCTTCGCCACGGGCGACCGGGTCGAGGCTGGCGAAGGGCTCGTCGAGCAGGAGCAGCCGTGGCTCGAGGGCCAGGGCGCGGGCGAAGGCCAGGCGGCGGGCCTCGCCACCGGAGAGGCGGCCGGGGCGGCGCCGCGCCAGCGCGGACAGGCCGAGGCGCTCGAGCAGGGCGTCGGCGCGGCGCGCGGCCTCGACGCGGGCGACGCCCTGAGCGCGCAGCGGATCGAGCAGGTGGCGCCGCACGCTGCGCGTCGGCCACAGGCCGAGGTCCTGGAACACGAGCTGCACGCCGCGTTCCCAGGGCGGCAGCAGGTGGCGCCGTCCGTCGCTGGCCAGGCGGCCGCCGAGGTGCACCGTGCCGGTGTCGGCGGCCTCCAGACCGGCGAGGATCCGCAGCAGGGTGGACTTGCCCTCGCCCGAGCGGCCGGCGACGGTGAGGCGCTCGCCGGCGCTCAGGTCGAGCCCGACCTCGCGCAGGACTTCGCGTGCGCCGAAGCGCTTGCCGAGGCCGGTGGCCGAGAGGACCAGGCTCATGAGCGGACGCCGCGCGGTTCGCGGCGCAGGACGGAGGCGATCATCACGGGGAGGAAGAGGACCAGGGCGATGAGCAGCCCGAAGGCCGCCACGAAGTTGTCGCGGGCGAAGTGGAGCGCGTTGTAGTAGCGCACCGCCGCGCTGGAGTTGGCCGCCGGGATCAGGATGGCGAGGTCGAGCTCGCGCACCGCGAAGACCGCGACCAGGCCGCCGGCCAGCAGCCAGGCGCCGCGGGCCGGACCGAGGCGGTAGCGGAACAGGCGCTGCGCCGCGGAGGCGCCGGCCAGCGCCGCGCTCTCCTCCTGGGTGCGGGGCTGGCGCCGCATCCGCTCGAGCAGGAGGAACACGGCGACGGGGAGGAAGCGGCCGGCGAGGACCAGCGGCGGCAGCAGGGGGCCGTCGTAGAAGTCCCAGAAGAGGTCGCGGTTGTAGACCAGGATGGTGCCGAGGCCCAGGCCGACGGCGGGGGCGATCAGCGGCAGGGCCAGGGCCACCTGGAGCAGCCGCGCGCGCAGGCCGCGGCCCAGGCGCAGGAGCAGGTGGGCCCACACCGGGGCGACCAGCAGCGCCAGTCCGCCGGCGAGCACGCCGGTGCGCAGGGAGCGGGCGAGGTCCTCGCGGCCGCGCTCGCCGGCTTCGCGGAAGGCGGCGGCGGCGCGGTCGCTCCAGGCACCCTCGGCGAGCGGGCCGGCGGCGCCGGTCTCGAAGACGATGCGCGCGAGCGGCGCCAGGAGGAGGAGGGCGGTCAGGCCGAGGCCGAGGAGGACCGCGATGAGGCGCCAGGGGCCGCCGGGGACGAGCGCCGGGGCGGGGCGCCCGCCGCCGGCGTCCTCCGCGCTGGCGCGGTCGCCCAGCACCAGCGCCACGAGGAGGACCAGGGCGGTCAGAGCCACCAGCGGCGCCGCGACCGCCATGCCCTCCTGGTAGGCGGCGGCGGCATTGGACGGGTCGAGATCGGCGCGTCGCCAGGCGTTGAAGACCTCCGCCGGGTAGACGCTGAACTTGTCGCCGACGGCGGCGAAGTAGTCCGGCACCGCGAAGTCGGTCGAGGCGAAGAGGAAGGCCAGGGCGGTGCCCAGCAGCGCAGCCGGCCAGGCGGTCCGCAGCATCTCCCCGAGGGCCGCGCGGCGTCCGCCCGCGAGCAGGGCGGCCTCGTGCGCGCTGGCCGACTGACGCTCGAGCGCGCGAGCGGTGAACAACGCCGGGAAGGGGGCGTAGCACAGGCCGAGGACGAAGCGCGAGGCGCCGGGGCCGTCCATCCCGGTCAGGCCGTGCCAGGCCTGGGCCAGCAGCAGCGGGGGCAGCAGCAGCGGCAGGGGGAGGAGGAGGCGCCAGAGGCCCTGCCCCGGCGCCGCCACCCGGGTGGCCAGGACGCCGAGCGGCAGGCCAGCCGCCAGCGCGATGGCCGCCGAACCGGCCGACAGCCCCAGGGTGCGACCGAACAGGCCGGCGAGGCGCGGGTCGGCGAGGTCGGCGAAGGCGCGGCCGTCGAACAGCGGCGGCAGCACCGGGAGCAGGGGGAGCCACGCGGCGAAGAAGGTCACCGCGGCGGCGAGGAGCAGCAGCGGCGCGGCGGAGCGGCGCAGCGCGGCCGGGATCACTCGGTGAACAGCTCCTGGAAGTCGGGCTGGCGCGCCTCGAGCTCGGCGGCGGCGGCCACCCAGTCGACCTCCATGGGCCGGAAGTCGCGTCCGGGCATCTTCACGTGGTCCGGGGCGGGGACGCCGGGGCGCAGGGGGATCTGCTCGGAGTCGGCGTGGGCGAGCAGCTCCTCGACCTCGGCGGAGAGCACGAAGTCGATGAAGCGCTGCGCCGCCTCGGGGTGGCGCGCGCCGGCGATCAGGCACACCGTGTTCGGGATGAGCAGGGTGCCCTTGCCGCCCTCCTCCTGGTCGGGGTAGAGCACCTCGACCGGGTGGCCGTTGCGGCGCGCCGCGGCGGCGTCGTCCGTGTCGGTCATGCACCAGGCGTAGTCGTGGTCCTGCGACACCTGCCGCATCACGTCGGCGTTGCCGCGGCCGATGTGCAGGCCGCTCGCCTTCGCCCGCCCGAGCCAGTCGAGCACCGCCTCGGCGCCGAGCTGCTGGCTGAGGACCGAGAAGTGGGTCAGGGTGGTCCCGGTCAGGGGCGCCGCCATGCCGCCGTCGGCGGCGTAGCGGGGGTCGATCAGGTCCTCGATCCGGGTCGGCACCCCGGCCTCGCCGACCAGTTCGGGCAGGGACATGATCACCCGGGCCCGGGCGGCGAAGCCGGTCCAGTGGCCCTCGGCGTCCTTGAAGCCGGCCGGGATGCCCGCCGCGCTCGGGCTGGCGTAGGCCTGGGTCAGCCCGGCGTTCTTCAGCCGGATCGTGTGGGCGATCTCGTTGTTCCAGTAGACGTCGGCCCGCGGGCGGTCCTTCTCCAGGATGATCCGGTTGACCATGCCGACGGTCTTGTTCCGCTCGACGTCGTACTGGGCGTCCACGCGGAGCCCGGTGCGCTCCTCGAAGAGCTGGATGATCCGCTCGGAGTGGACCTGGTCGAGGCTGGCGTAGACCACCAGGTCGGGCTCCTCCGCGGCGCCGCAGCCGCCGGCCGCCAGGGCCCCGAGGACGAGGAAGGGGGTGAGGAGGCTTCGCACGGCCGAAGGGTAGCAAGGAGCGTGCCGCCCGGCGGCGACCGGCGGGCGCGCCGCGCGGTTACCGGTGGGAAACGGGGGAGGGGGCGGGTTTAGAATGCCCGCCTCATGACGCAGACCGTCCCCCCGCTGAAACTGGCCTCGCGGATGTCCCGTCTGGGCACCGAGACCGCCTTCGAAGTCCTCGCCCGGGCCAAGGCGCTCGAGGCGAAGGGCCGCAGCATCGTGCACCTGGAGATCGGCGAGCCGGACTTCGACACGCCGCCCAACGTGGTGGCGGCGGGCGTCGAGGCGCTCGAGAAGGGCTGGACCCACTATGGCCCGGCCGCGGGCCACCCGGACTTCCGCGAGGCGATCGCCGACTACGTCGGCCGCACCCGCGGGACCACGGTCGGCGCGGACGAGGTCTGCGTCGTGCCCGGCGGCAAGCCGATCATGTTCTACGCCCTGCTCGCCCTGGTCGAGGACGGCGACGAGGTCATCTACCCGAACCCGGGCTTCCCGATCTACGAGTCGATGATCCGGTTCTCGGGCGCCAAGGCCGTGGCCTGCCCGATCCGCGAGTCGAACGGCTTCGCCCTCGACCCGCAGGACGTGATCACGCGCCTGACGCCGAAGACCAAGATGGTCATCCTGAACTCGCCGGCCAACCCGACCGGCGGCGTCACCGGCCGCGAACAGCTCGAGGAGGTCGTCGCCGCGCTGCGCGACCGCCCGGACGTCTGGATCCTCTCCGACGAGATCTACAGCCGCCTGCTGTACGACGGCGAGGAGCACGTCTCGCCGCTGAGCGACCCCTCCGTGCGCGACCGCATCATCCTGCTGGACGGCTTCAGCAAGACCTACGCGATGACCGGCTGGCGCCTCGGCTACGGCGTGATGACGCCGCCGCTGGCCGCCATGGTGACCAAGCTGATGGTCAACTCGAACTCCTGCACCGCGAGCTTCACCCAGCGCGCCGGCCTCGAGGCGATCACCGGCGACCAGGCCGCCGTGGAGGTCATGCGCCAGACCTTCGACGAGCGGCGCAAGCACATCGTCAAGCTGCTCAACGACGTCCCCGGCTTCCAGTGCCACCTGCCGCGCGGAGCCTTCTACGTGTTCCCGAACATCCGCGGCACGGGCCTGGAGAGCGACGACCTGCAGAAGCGCATCCTCGACGAGGCGGGCGTCGCCTGCCTGGCGGGCACCGCCTTCGGCGCCGAGGGCGAGGGTTACCTGCGCTTCTCCTACGCCGCCTCCATCGAGACCATCGAGGAGGGCGTGCGCCGCGTCCGCGGCCTGGTCGAGTCGCTCTGATGCCCGGCCGCCCCGCGGACTTCCGCTCCGACACCGTCACCCTGCCGACCGCGCGCATGCTCGAGGCCATGGCCGCGGCGCAGGTGGGGGACGCGGTGCTCGGCGACGACCCCACGGTGGCCGCGCTCGAGCGCCGCTTCGCCGAGCTGTTCGGCCACGAGGCGGCCCTGTTCATGCCCTCGGGGACGATGTCCAACCAGTGCGCGGTGGCGGCGCACATCGAGCCCGGCGAGGAGGTCATCGTCGAGTCGGACTCGCACATCTTCCAGTACGAGGGCGGCGGCCTGGCCCGCGTGGCCGGCGCCCACGTACGGACCATCGCCGGGGACGCCGGCATGCTGCCGGTCGAGGAGGTGCGCGCCGCGATCCGTCACCCTTCGGTGCACATGCCGCGCACGGCCCTGATCTGCCTCGAGCAGACGCACCTCTTCTCGGGCGGCAGCATCCTGCCGATGGCCTACCTCGAGTCGCTGCGCGGCCTGAGCCTGCGCCACGGCATCCCGGTCCACGTGGACGGCGCGCGCCTGTTCAACGCGCTGGCCGAGACCGGGGCCGAGCCCGCCGCCTACGGCAGCCTGTGCGACTCGCTCTCGGTCTCGCTGTGCAAGGGGCTGTCCTGCCCGGTGGGCAGCATGCTGGTCGGCAGCGGCGCCTTCATCGAGCGGGCCAAGCGGGTGCGCAAGTGGCTCGGCGGCGGCATGCGCCAGGCCGGCTACCTCGCCGCCTGCGGACTGGTCGCGCTGGACGAGGTGGTCCCGCGCCTGAGCGACGACAACGCGCGTTGCCGCAAGCTCGGCGGCGCCATCCTCGGCCTGCCCGGGCTGCAGATCGCGCAGCCGAACATCGACACGAACATCCTCTTCGTCGAGATCAGCCACCCGGGCCTCGACGGCCCGATGATGGAGGCCGCCCTCACCGACCACGGCGTCCTCGCCCTGGCCGTCGGCGAGCGCATGCTGCGCTTCGTCACCCACCGCATGGTGAGCGACCCGGACGTCGACCGCGCCGCCCAGGCCCTCCAGGAGATCGTCACCGCCACCCCCCTCGACTGAACATGTCCGTCTTCAAGGCCTACGACATCCGCGGGACCTATCCCGACCAGATCGACGCCGACCTCGCCCGCCGCATCGGGCGGGCCTACGCCGACTTCCTCGGCCGCGGCCCGGTGGTCGTCGGGCGCGACATGCGCACGATGGCCCCCGAGATCCAGGGCGCCTTCATCGGCGGCGTGCGCGACGGCGGCGTCCACGTGATCGACGCCGGGCTGACCTCCACGCCGCAGCTCTACTTCGCCATCGGCCACCTCGGCGCGGCGGGGGGCGTGAACGTCACCGCCAGCCACAACGCCGCGCAGTACATCGGCTTCAAGCTGTGCCGCGAGGAGGCCCGGCCGATCAGCGCCGACGACGGCATCCTCGACCTCGAGCGCATGGCCACCGCGGCCGAGCAGCCGGCGCCCAAGGCCGAGCGCGGCGGCATCGAGCAGGTGGACACCCTGGCGGCCTACCACGACCACGTGATGCGCTGGGCGGACCTCGCGCGGCCGATGCGGCTGGCCTCCGACGCCGCCAACGGCATGGCGGCCCACACCTTCCCCGGGCTGCTGGCGCGCCTCCCGGAGGTCGAGCACCACGGGCTCTACTTCGAGCTCGACGGCCGCTTCCCCAACCACGAGGCCAACCCGCTGAAGAAGTCGAACCTGGTGGACCTGATCCGCCTGGTCGGCGAGAGCGGGGCCGAGCTGGGCGCCGCCTTCGACGGCGACGCCGACCGCTGCTGCTTCGTCGACGAGAAGGGCCGGGCCATCGGCAACGACATCATCACCGCGCTGGTCGCGCGTGAGGTGCTGCGTGGCGAGCCGGGCGCGGCGATCGTCTACGACCTGCGCTCGTCCTGGATCCTGCCGCAGACCATCCTGGCCGGGCAGGGCCGCCCGGTGGAGGAGCGCGTGGGGCACAGCTTCCTCAAGGCGCGCATGCGGGAGTACGGTGCCCCCTTCGGCGGTGAGCTGAGCGGGCACTACTACTTCCGCGACAACTGGTTCGCCGACAACTCCGAGATCATCCTGTTGTCGGTGATGAACCTGCTGTCGCGCAGCGGGAAGCCCTTCAGCGCGCTGCTCGACGAGCTGATGCCCTACCATTCGACCGGCGAGGTCAACTTCGAGGTGGCGGACAAGCAGGCGGCGATCGACAAGCTCAAGGCGCACTTCCACGACGGGCGCCAGGGCGAGCTCGACGGCGTGACCATCGCCTACGGCGAGCCCGGCTCCGCCGGCTGGTGGTGGGTCAACCTGCGGCCCTCGAACACCGAGCCGCTGCTGCGCATGAACCTCGAGTCGGACGACCGCGCGGTGATGGAGGCCCGGACCCAGGAGGTCCTCGACGTCCTCGGCGTGCAGCCGGAGTAGCGGTTTGAACGCCCGGACGCGTGAGATCCGCATCCTCGGGGTGCCGATGGACCTCGGGGCCAGCCGACGCGGCACCGACATGGGCCCGAGCGCCCTGCGGATCGCCGGGGTCAGCGAGGGCCTGCGCCGCCTCGGGCACACCGTGCAGCGTGAGCAGGACATCCTGGTGCCGGCGATGGAGACCCGGCTGCCGCGCGACAAGGAGCGCCGCTTCCGCCGCGAGATCCTCCACGTCTGCGAGCGGCTGGCGGCGCGGACGGCGCAGATCCTCGACGAGGGCTCGACGCCGCTGGTCTACGGCGGGGACCACTCGATCGCCATGGGCACCGTCTCCGGCGTGGCGCAGCACTTCCGCGGCCGCGGGGAGGACCTCGGGCTGATCTGGTTCGACGCCCACGGCGACATGAACACGCCGAAGACCTCGCCCTCCGGCAACATCCACGGCATGCCGCTCGCCCACCTCCTCGGCATGGGCGATCCGGACCTGGCCGGGATCGCGGGCTTCGCGCCCAAGGTCAAGCCCGAGCACGTCGCCCTGATCGGCCTGCGCGAGATCGACGCCGGTGAGCGGAGGATCATCCGCGACTCCGGGGTCCACGCCTACACCATGCGCGAGATCGACGAGCGCGGCATGGGGGCGGTGGTCCAGGAGGCCTTGGAGCACGTCAATCGCGGCACGGGCGGATTCCACCTGAGCTTCGACGTCGACGGCCTCGACCCCGAGGTCGCCCCCGGCGTCGGCACCCCCGTCCCGGGCGGGGTGGACTTCCGCGAGGCCCACCTCCTGATGGAGAGCGCGGCCGACACCGGACGCATGTGCTCCCTCGAGGTGGTCGAGCTCAACCCCGTGCTCGACGAGCGCAACCGCAGCGCCGAGACGATGCGCCACCTGATCTGCAGCGCTTTCGGCCTGTCGATCCTGTGAGCCTCAGCCGGCCGTCGCCAGGAAGGCCTGGAAGCGGTCGATGTCGGCGCGGCGGCCGAGGACGAGGAGCGACTCGCCGGGCCCCAGCGGGCTGTCCGCCCGCGGATTGAAGTGGTGGCTCCCGCCCTCGCGGTGGACCGCGACCGCGATCAGCCCGAAGCGGCTGCCGAGCTGCAGGCCGGCGAGGGTGCGGCGCTGTTCGGGGAGTTCCTCGGGCAGCGAGACCTCGTCGATGATGACCTCCTGCTTGCGGTCCCCGAGGGCCAGGTCGGCCAGGTCCACCGCGCTGGGGCGGAGGAAGGCCTGGGCCAGGCGCAGCCCGCCGAGTTGGTAGGGCGGCACCACCCGGTCCGCGCCGACGCGGAGGAGCTGGCGCTCACTGCGCGGGTCCTCGGCGCGGGCGACGATGCGGCAGTGGGGGTTGCGCTGGCGCGCGGTCAGCGTGATGAACACGTTGTCGGCGTCGGTCCCCACGGTGGCGATCACCCCCGCGGCGCGCTCCAGACCGGCCTCGACCAGGAGCTCCTCGTCGGTGGCGTCGCCGAGCAGGCACAGGACCCCTTGCGCGCGCAGGTCCGCGACCACCTCCTCGCGGTTGTCGATCACCACGTAGTCGCGGGCCGAGGCCTCGAGTTCCTGGCGCACGACCTGGCCCAGGCGGCCGTAGCCGCAGAGGATGACGTGCTTCGACAGATGATCGATCTCCTTGCGCATGCGTCTCTCGATCCGGTGCGGCAGGTTGGCGAGGACGGCCTGGGCGAGCAGGCCGCCGGCGAAGAAGAAGGTGGTCACCCCCGCGGTGATCACCACCATCGAGAAGACCCGGCCGGCGTGGCTGAGCGGAGTGACCTCCTCGTAGCCGACCGTGCTCACCGTGATCACGGTCATGTAGAGGGCGTCGAACCAGCCCATGCCCTCGATGAGGACGTAGCCGGCCGTTCCGAGCAGGAGCACCGCGCCCACCCAGACCCCGAGCAGACGGAGCTCGTGCGCCACGCGTCCGTGTTCCTGGCGGCCCTTCTTCAACGCCTCGGATTCTAGCGGGGCCGTCCTACAATCCGCGGGACGGATGGATCCGCGCCTCGAACCGCTCGTCGACAAACTCCCGGCCTGGCTCCTCCCCGGAGGGCCGGAGTCGGACGTGGTGGTGGCCTCGCGGGTCCGGCTGGCCCGCAACCTGGCCGGCCGCCGCTTCCCCAAGCTCCTCGCGGTGGAGGAGGCGCGCGAGATCTGTCAGCTGGCCCGCGACCGCGTGGCGCGCTTCTTCGAGGGCGGCGCGGTCCTCGAGGCGAACGGCTTGGCGCGGCCGGACCAGGACCTCCTGGTCGAGCGCAGCCTCGCCACCCGCGACCTGCTCGAGGCCTTGCGCCCGACCCTGGTGTTCTTCAACCAGGAGGAGAGCGTCGGCCTGCTGGTGAACGAGGAGGACCACTTCCGCGTCCAGGCCTTCGCCAGCGGCTTGAACCTCCAGGTCGCCCTGCGCAGCGCCAAACCGCTGGCGCAGGCGCTGGCGAGCCGGTTCCCGCTGGCGCGCAGCGCGCGCTACGGCTGGCTCACCGCCTGCCCGACGAACACCGGGACGGGGCTGCGCGCCTCCTTGCTGATCCACCTGCCGGCGCTCGCGCGCGCGCGGACGCCGCTCCAGCGCATGCTCCAGGCCGCCCTGAAGTCCTCGCTCGCCGTCCGCGGCGTCCACGGGGAGGGCAGCCAGGCCCTCGGGCACATGTACCAGATCAGCAACCAGCGCACGCTGGGGACGGACCTCGCCGCCCAGTTGCAGCAGGTGGAGGAGTTCGGCCTCCAGGTCGCGAGCTACGAGCGCGAGGTGCGCCGGGCCATGCTGCGCGAGGAGACCGGTCGCCGGGGCTTCCTCGCCGACGTCGAATCGGCCTACACCAGTCTGCGTGAGGAACCCGGCATCGCGACCTCCGAGGCGCTCAAGATGCTCAGCACCCTGCGCCTGGCCCAGCTCACGGGGGTGGGGAAGGAGCTGGGCATCGACCTGGATCCGGTGGTCCTGCTGACGGATTCCTTCCAGATCCAGCCCGGCCACCTGCAGGCTAGGATCGGCGCCGAGCTCGACCCGGACCAGCGGGACGCGAGCCGCGCGAAGTTGCTCCGGCGCTCGCTCGGGTTGTCGCCGGACGCGGAGTCCTGACCGCGGCGGGCTTCGGCGCGGCCTTCGGCTGGGCTGTGGGCCGCGGCATCGCCGCCGGCTTGGGACGAACCACCGGCTTCGGGGTGGGCGGCGCCTTCGCGCTGGCCATCGCCTTCGGCTTGCGGCCGCCGCCGCCGCTGCGCGACTTCACGCCCGAGGGCGGTGAGGAGGAGCGCGGCGGTCCACTGGTCCGCGGGGGCGGCGTCGAGCGGGCGGGCGGTGTGGAGCGCGGCGGAGGCGTGCTCCGGACGGGCGGCGTCGAGCGGGGAGGCGGCGTGCTGCGCGGGGGCGGAGTCGTGCTGCGCGGAGGCGCGGTCGAGCGCGGGGCGGGCGTGTTCCGCGGCGTGGGCTGGGTCCGAGCGCTCGGCGGTGCCACGGGCCGGACGGGCTGGGCCACCCGCGGGGCGAAGTAGCGCGAGCCGGTGCTCGGCGGAGTCACGGCGGAGGAACCACCGGAGCCTCCCGGGGCGGGTGCCACAGGGACGCGGACCGTGGTCGCGGCGGGCTTCAGCGTCGTCGGCCCGCTCCCCGGGCGCCCGAGAGAACCGCCTCCGGCGGCCGACCCGGACGGCGCCGAGCCGGCGGAGTTCCCGGCAGGGGTGAGCCCGGTGCGGCCTCCGACCGTCCCGGTCAGCGACGTCCCGCCCGCTCCGCTACCCAGTCCGCCTCCGACCGGGGAGGGGGAGACGGCGACCGGACCGGGCGGCGGCGGCGGCGTGCCGCCGTTGTTGGAGCCGTTGCTGCCGCTCCCGTTCCCCGAGCCCTGGTCCCAGTAGCTGCCGCAGCAGCAGGGGTCGTAGCCGCAGGAGAAGCAGGGATCCCAGCAGGTCCACCACCAGTAACGCGGCGGTCCCCACCAGTGGCAGCGGGAGTGGTACGGCCACCAGGTGTAGGGCGACCAGTAGTAGCCCCACCACGGGCCGCAGCCGGATCCCCAGTAGTAGAAGTAGAAGCGGGTGGTGACGACGGTGGAGCTGCTCGAGGAGTAACCCGCGGACGGGCTGGCGTAGGCCG
Source organism: uncultured Planctomycetales bacterium (assembly GCA_964342475.1). GTDB lineage: Bacteria > Planctomycetota > UBA1135 > UBA1135 > UBA1135 > J029. The sequence goes on along the minus strand of CAYFGE010000001.1, from coordinate 197,134 downwards.
TGTTGGACACCGGGGCCGCCGCGACCGGCGCCGCTGCGGCGCGCGCCGGCTTCCAGCGGCGCAGACGGACCACGCCGAGGTCCTTCCGGCCGCGGCCGCTCGACACGAAGCCGGCCTCGCGGAGGGTCGGGTCGAGCGGGGCGGCGACGCTGCCGGCGCGCTCGCCGGGCTCACCGAGCCACCGTTCCACCACGCGGCCGTCGCGGCCGGAGTAGGCCGTGACCGAACCGGCGTCCACCCCACCGAGCGGATCGCGGGGCGCGCCGACCACGATGTCGTGCACGCCGTCGCGGTCGAGGTCGCCGGCGGCGGCCAGGCCCTCGCCGAAGCGCGAGCCCAGGGAGGGGCCGATCAGGTGGTGGATCAGGCTGCCGGTCCGACCGGAGTAGGCGGAGACCGTCCCGTTGCCGACGCCGGGGGCCCCGGCCATCCAGTCGCCGAAGCCGTCCTCGTCGAGGTCCCCGGCGAAGGCGACGGCGCTGCCGAAGGCCGCGCCGGGACGCGCGCCGCTCTCGAGGCGGAGGAGCTCCCCGGTGGCGCCGGAGAAGAGGAGCACGCTACCGGCTTCCTGTTCGCCGGCTCCGGGGGCGCCGACGAGGAAGTCGTCACGTCCGTCGTCGTCCACGTCGCCCACGCCGCTCACCGCGGCGCCGAAGCGCTCCATGGCCTCCGAACCACGGAGGAGGTGCAGGAGGCTGCCGTCGAGGCCGGAGAAGACGGCGGCCGCGCCGCAGTCCCGGCCGCCCGTGTCGTCGCCCGGGGCTCCGACGAGCAGGTCGGGTCGGCCGTCGGCGTCCACGTCCCCGATGCCGGCCACGGCGGCGCCGAAGCGGCCGTGGGGAACGGCACCGCGGAACTCGAGGAGCAGTTCGCCGGTGCCGCCGGACCAGACCTGGGCGAGGCCGGCGCTGGCCGCCTGGCCCTCGGCGCGGGGTGCCCCGATCAGGAGGTCGGGGATGCCGTCGCGGTCCACGTCGCCGGCCGCAGCCAGGGCGGCACCGAAGCCGCCCTGGCCCGCCGGACCGGAGAACCGGTTCAGCTCGGCCCCGCTCCGGCCGGAGAGGACCCGGACGTACCCCCCGGTCGTCCCGTGATCGTCCCCTCCGTACGGAGCTCCGGCCGCCCAGTCCAGGATGCCGTCGCGGTCCCAGTCTCCGACCGGGGCGAGCGCGGCGCCGAAGTCCTCTCCGGCGATGCCTCGCTGCGACCAGCTGGTCTGCTGCGCGGGCAGCTCCGCGGCAGCGGCCGAGAGGAGGGCGATCAGCGGGAGGGCGGCTTTCACGACCCCCAAGCTAGATCGGGAGGCTGCGCCGCCGACGCGAAAGGCGGCGCAGCCGGAGTGGCATGCCACGGAATTCCGGCCCCCGGAGGGCCGGTCGCCACGGATCAGCTGGGCTTGCGGGCCTGGGCCAGCTCGTCGCGGACCAGCGCCATGTCGGCCACGTACTGCCGGACGGCGCGGGCCGCTTCTCCTTCCTCGCCCGTGAACCGGGTCCGGACCTCGACGCGCCCGTCCTCGAAGCTGGCCCCGACCACCGCTGCATCGGCCACGTAGTAGGTCGAACGGCTGTACAGGGGAAGCCGGAACTTCAGCTCCAGCTCGCTCCCGGCCGCGAAGAGGCTCTCCGCCTCCTCGGCCGTGGTGCCGCGGCGGTTGCCGTCCCACTGGAAGCTGAGCCCCTCGACCTCGATGGCGGTGATCTCGGCGGCGCCGACTCCGCGGCGCCCGAACAGGTCGGCCTGCTGCTGGGCGTAGAAGCGGAACAGAAGCGCGGCGTCGCCCTCGGCCAGGACGGCCTCGGTCTGCTCCTCGGGCACGAGGGCCAGCAGCGCCTCGGCGGCATCCTCCTCCTCGTCGAAGAAGGGGACCACTCCGTCGAGCCCGAGCTTCTCGAAGACCTCACGGACGAAGGCGGAGGAGCGGGCCGCGGCGAGTCCGCCGCCGGCGCCCTTGAGCTCCTTGCGCGCGCGCAACACGGCGCCGATCGCGGTGGAGTTCATGAACTTCACCTTGCGCAGGTTGAGGACCAGGAGGTTGACGTCCTGTTCCCGGACCTGTTCGACGGCGGCGAGGAAGTCGCCGACGGCGTAGGTCTCGAAGTCGCCGGAGAGGCGGAGGACCGCGTAGCGGCCGGCCATTTGGAGGTCGATGTTCATCGTGGAGCTGCCCGGCAGGAGGATGGCGGGGCTAAGCTGCGGGCAGTCTAGCCGACTCTCCTCCACGCCCGTGTTCCGGTCCAGTTCCAAGAAGGACGAGGCGGCGGCAGCCGCCCGCGCCGCCGAGCGCCAGCAGATCCTGCTCGACGCCCTCGCCGACCTCGCCTCCACGCTCGACCTCGACGAGGTCCTCGACCGCATCCTGGGCCGCAGCCTGGACCTCAGCGGCGCCGAGCGGGCCCTGGTCCTCCTCGGCGACCCCGACCGCGGCCTGGTGGCGCGGCGGGCCAGGTCCTCCTCCGGCGGTCGCGTGGACCCCGAGGAGATCTCCTTCTCGACCACGGTGGTGCGAGCCGCCTTCGAACAGGGAGCCCCGGTGGTCCACGAGATCGACAGCGACTCCCAGGCCCTGGAGGCGGGGCACAGCGTCTTCGAGCTCAAGCTGAGGTCGGTGATGTGCGCGCCGCTGGCGGCCCAGGGCGAGGCGGTGGGCGCGATCTACCTCGATTCCCGCGTGCAGCACAAGACCTTCACCGGCGAGGACCGCGAGCTGTTCCTGGCCCTCGGCCGGCAGGCCGCGCTGGCGGTGCGCAACGCGCGCCTGCTCGCCGCCGCCGCCGAACAGGCCCGCCTCGAGCGCGAACTGGAGCTGGCGGCCGAGGTGCAGCGCGACCTGCTCCCCGAGTGCGCGCCGCGCGTGGAGGGGCTCGACCTCGCCGGCCGCACGATCCCTTGCGAGGAGATCAGCGGCGACTTCTACGACTTCATCCCGCTGGCCGACGGCCGGCTGGCGCTGTTCGTCGCCGACGTGGCCGGCCACGGCGTGGGGCCCGCGCTGGTGGCGGCCGAGGCGCGCGGCGAGATCCGCGCCCTGCTCCCCCTCGAGCCCGACCCGGGCCGCGTCCTCACGCGCGTCCACGCCAACCTGGCGCAGACCCTCGACCCGGAGCGCTTCCTCACGCTGTTCCTGGTGGTCATCGACCCGGAGGAGGGCGGGCTGCGCTGGGCGAACGCCGGCCACGCCGAGGGCCTGCTCCTGCGCGACGGGAAGGCCGAGTGGCTGAAACGGACCGGTCCGCCGCTCGGGGTCGACGTCGAGGTCGAGCACCAGACCCTGGCCACCGGCGAGCTGCGTCCGGGGGACCAGCTCCACCTCTACTCCGACGGCCTGCTCGAGGCGCGCGACGCATCCGGCGCCTTCTTCGGCGCGGACGGCCTGGCCACCGCCGTCGGCCGCGCCGCGGGCAGCGCGGACCAGCGCGTGGCTGCCGTGCTCGACGAGGTCCGGGCCTTCCACGCCGGCCCCCGCAACGACGACCGCACGCTGGTCGCCGTGCTCTGGACATGACCGACCGACCCGCCATCCACTTCACCGGCGGCCGCATCTTCGACGGCCGCGCCTTCCATCCCGACACCGAACTGCTCGTCGTCGGCGAGCGGGTCGCCGCGATCGGCAGCGGACTCGAGGTGCCGCCCGGGGCGGAGCGGGTCGAGCTCGGCGGCCGTTGGCTCCTGCCCGGCCTGGTGGACTGCCACGTGCATTTCCGTGAGCCGGGTCTGGTCCGCAAGGAGGGATACGCCACGGGTTCGGCCGGGGCGCTGCACGGCGGCGTCACGACCGTGCTCGAGATCCAGAACAACCCGCCGCTGATGGAGACCCGCGCGCTGCTCGACCGCAAGATCGAGGACCTGCGCGGGGTTTCGCGGGTGGACTACGCGCCCTACGGCAGCCTGACCGACGAGGCGCTCGCCGACCTCCCGGCGATCGCCGCGCGGGTGACCGCGGTGAAGTGCTTCCTCGGCTGCTCGACCGGCGCCGGCGGGGTCGAGAGCGAGGAGGACATGCGACGCCTGTTCGCCGCGGCGGCCGCGGCCGGGGTCAAGGTCGTGGCCCACTGCGAGGACAACGAGATCATGGCCGCTGCCACCGCGAGCGCCACGCCGGAGCAGGCGGTCCGCCACGACTTCCGCCGCCCGGCCGAGTCGGAGATCCGGAGCATCCGCGACGCCATCCGCGTGGCCGGCGAGGTGGGGGCCGTGCTGCACGTCTTCCACATCTCCACCGCCGAGGGCGGGAGGCTGGTCGCCGAGGCCGCCGCAGCGGGCCGGCCGGTGACCGGGACCACCGCGCCGCACTACCTGCTGGCCGACGCCGAGATGGCCGCCGCCGCGCCGCAGAACCGCTTCAAGGTCAACCCCTCGATCAAGGCCGCCGAGAACGGCGCCGGACTGCGCGCGCTGCTCGAGCAGGGGCTCCTGCAGGGAGTAGGCACCGATCACGCGCCCCATCCTCTGGAGGAGAAGGACCGCCCCTACGACAAGGCACCCTCGGGCTTCCCCTCGATCGACCTCCTGCTGCCGCTGCTGGTGGCCGTGCACGACCGCCACGGCCTCTCGCTGGAGCGCGCCCTCGAGATGGTGACCCGGGCCCCCGCCGAGGAGTTCGGTCTGGACCGCAAGGGCCGGCTGGAGGTCGGCGCCGACGCCGACCTGGTGGTGGCGGACCCCACCCGGCACCGCGCGGTGGACGAGGCCCGGCTCCCCTCGAAGTCGAAGTGGAGCCCGTACCACGGATGGGAGCTGCGCGCCTTCCCCGAGCGGGTCTGGCTGCGCGGCCGGCTGGCCTTCGCCGACGGGGCTCCGGTGGGAGAACCCCGCGGCCTTCCCCTGATCTGAGTGAGCGGAGCCCTCTTCCCGCCGGCCTTCTTCGCCGCCCTCGCCGCCCTGGCCCGACGGCGCAGCCGGGCGGACGGAGGACGCGCGGCGGGACCGCGCGCCGGCCGCGGCCTGCTCGGCGTCGAGCACCGCGACTACCGCCCGGGGGACGACCTGCGGCAGATCGACTGGCGCGCCACCGCCCGGCGCGGCCGGCCCCAGTCGCGACTGCGCGAGGAGGAGCGCGGCGGCGAGCTGCGCCTGGTCCTCGACCGCAGCGCCAGCCTCACTCCGTCCGGGGCCGCGCGGGACCGGGACCAGCGTCGGCTCGCCCTGGCCCTCGGTTGGCTCCACCTCGAGGCCGGCGGGCGGCTGCTCGTGTCGGCCGCCCGTGCCGAGGCGGGCTTCGCCGGCTTCGAGAGACGGGAACAGCTGCAGGCCTTCCTGGCGGGCCTGGCGGCCCCGCAGGGCGCGGACGGCTCCGAGGACGCCGACGGCCGCTCCGCCCTCGCCCGCCCCGGCCCGGTGGTGTGGCTGACGGATCCCTGGAGCGCGCAGCCGGTGGCGCGGACGGCCGGGGCCCGCGTGGCGCAGCTCGTGCTCCCGGAGGAGGACGAGCCGCCCGAGGGCGGTTTGCGGCTGCTTTGCGCCGAGAGCGGCGCGGAGCTGGAGGTCGAGCTGGAGGCCGGGGCATGGGCCGGGCAGTGGGAGCGCTGGCTCCGTGACCGGTCCGCCGGTCTCCGCGCCGCCGGCTACGAGACCACCGTGCTGCGCTGCGCCGATCCCGACCCGGTCGGTCTGCTCACGCGCGCCGAGGAGGCCGGCCTTGTCTGAAGGCTTCGAGCTCCTGCGCCCGGCGGCGCTGCTGCTCCTGCTCCTCGCGTGGCCGTGGATCCGCTGGTCGACGCGGCGCGAACCGCTGCGCTGGCGGGTCGGCGGCCTGGCCCCCTTCGCGTCGCTGGCCGCGTCGGGGGGGAGGCAGCGCGCCTGGCCCTGGTCCCTGATCGCCGGCCTGTCGGCGCTCCTCTGCGCCACCCTCGCTGCGGCCGGCATGCGCCGGCCCGACCAGCCCGCGCTCTGGCTGGTCGACGGGAGCGTCAGCTTCGCCGAGCACCCGCTGGCGCGGACCGCCGCCTGGCAGCCCCCCGTCGGCGCGGACGCCCTCCTCGTCCGCCCGGAGGTGGGTGCGGTCCGGGCCCAGGACCTCATGGACGCCGCGCGTCGGTCGGGCGCCGGTCGGCCGGTGGTGGTGCTCACCGACCTCCCCCCGCCGCCGGACACTCCGGAGACGGTGGACTGGCGCCGGCTGCCGGGCGTGGGGCGCAACACCGCGTTGCTCGACCTCGAGCCGGCCGAGCCCGGGTGGAGCCTGCGTTGGGCTCGTTGGGGCGGAGGCGGCCCGGCCTTCCTCGCCGTCGGGGAGCAGCGGCGCAGCCTGGCGGGGGAGGAGGGTCGCATCCTCCTCGAGGAGCTGGCCCCCGGAGAAGAGCTCCGCCTGGTCGGCCCCGGCGACGCCCCCTGGAGGGACGACCACCCGCAGGACGACGTCCTCCGGGTTCCGCCGCCGGTGCGGCTCCGCCTGCCCGAGGGGGCGGACCCGCGCTGGGGGGACGCGGTCCGCGCCGCCTGGCCCGGCGCGACGATCGCCCGTCCGGAGGACCGCGCCGGCGTCCTCGCGGTGAGCTTCGCGGCGGACGGCGGAGTCCTCGCCTTCGACGGCGATCCCTTCGTGGAGCTGCCCGAGCTCGAGGCGGTGGCGCGCATCGCCGAGCGGCTCGCCCCGTCCGCGTTGGCGTGGAATCCGCCGCGCGCCTGGAGCGAGTGCGCCCCGCCGCCCGCCAGCCCGGCCTGGGGTGAGGACGCGCCCGCCCCGGTCGTCTGGCGCGACGCCTCGCGCGCCTTCGCCGCGGTCGGCCTCGCGCTCTACCTGCTCTCCCTGTTGTTGCGTCGCGCGGGGCGGTGAGCCCTACTCCGCCCGGGCGGCGACCCGCTCGGGATCGCGGCCGAAGAGCAGGAGCAGGCCGACCAGGGCCGCCGCACCGCACGCCAGCGAGACGAAGGGCGAGGCGTCGAGCAGGGCGACCGGGAGGTAGCCGAGGAGCAGCGCGGCGCCGGCGCAGACCAGCGCGTAGGGGGCCTGAGTGCGGACGTGGTCGATGTGGCGCACCCGCGAGGCGGCGGAGGAGAGGATCGTCGTGTCGCTGATCGGGGAGCAGTGGTCGCCGAAGATGGCGCCCTCGAGGACGGCGCCGATGGAGAGCACGAGCAGCCCGTGACCACCCAGCGCGCTGCCCTCGCCGAGTCGGTCCGCGAGCAGGACGACGTTCGGCTGCAGGATCGCCATCGTGGTCCAGGACGAGCCGGTGGCGAAGGCGACGAAGCTGGCGGTCAGGAAAAGGATCGACGGCAGCCAGACCGGGTCGAGCAGGCTGGCGAAGACGGAGACCAGGTAGCCGGCGGTGTCCAGGCGGCTGCAGATCTGCCCGATGCTCCAGGCGAGCACCAGGATGAGCACGCCGTCCTTGACCAGGGCGCCGAGGCCCTTGACCGTGGTGCGGCCGAGCTCGGGAGCCGCCAGCTGCCGGCCGCCGAGGGCGAGCAGGCCGGCGAGGACCAGGGCGGCCAGCGAGCCGTCGAAGATCGCCCGCGAGCTGTCTTTGGCCGAGAGCACCGCGCGGATCCAGGCGCCGAGGCCTTCCGCGCGCAGGGCCGCGGCGGCCTCGGCCTCGAAGGTGGCCGCGCCGAGGGAGTAGAGCCGCCAGCCGGTCACGCCGACCAGGGCGAGCAGCGGCAGCACGCCGTTGAACCAGCGGGGGCGCGTCCAGGGCGCGCGTTCGACCCGGGTCCAGCTGCCCTCGCCGGCGTCGAGCAGGTCCGACTCGCCGCGCCGCGCGGCGGCCTCGGCGGCGACCATCGGGCCGAGCTCGCGCTTCAGCAGGATGGTCAGGCCGACCATGAGCAGGGCCAGCAGGCAGTAGAAGCGGTAGGGGATCGTCTCGAGGAAGATCGCGTAGCCCTGGTCCGGGGGCAGGCCGATGGCCGGCAGCTGCGGCGCATAGGTGCTGACCTGGTAGGCCACCCAGGTGCTGAGCACGGCCACCCCGGCCACCGGCGCGGCCGTGCTGTCCACGATGTAGGACAGCTTCGCGCGGCTGATCTTCATCCGGTCGAACAGCGGCCCGGCCGAGTTGCCCACCACGATCGTGTTGGCGTAGTCGTCGAAGAAGATCCCCATGCCGAGGAAGTAGGCCACCCCCTGCGCGCCCCGCGAGCTGCGCGCGAAGCGCACCATCGCCTGCACCATGCCGTCGATCCCGCCCATCCGGGTGATCACCGCCACGGTGGCGGACAGCAGGAAGACGAAGCCCAGGATGTAGGCGTGGAAGCTGTCGCCGATGACGTGGATCCAGAGGATGTCGACGAACAGGAGGTGCAGCCCGGCCAGCAGCGACTCGCCCTGGGGCACCAGCAGGACGGTGCCGAGGAGGATGCCGAAGCCGAGGGACAGCAGCGTGTTCCGCGTCAGGAAGGCGAGCAGGATCGCGAGCAGCGGCGGCAGCAGGGAGAGGCGCGAGCCGATGCGGGCGTCGGCGAGGACCGCGCCCGCCGGATCGAGCAGCTCCAGGCTGCGCCGGTCCGGGGGGACCCGGAGGTGGAGCTGCGCGGGCTCGGCCGCGTCCTCGACCACTGCGCGCAGGCCGTCGGCCGTCGCGGTCACCCGCGCGGCGGGGAGGAGGTTGCGCAACGCGTCGACGTGCTCGTCGCCGAGCTCGGTGGCGCCCTCCCCGGCGTGGACCACGAGGGCTGCGGGGGGAGCGGCGTCTTCGGGGAAGGCGGCGCGCAGGGCGCGACCGAGGGCCAGCCCTTCCTGGGCCGCAGGGTCTGCGGCGAGCAGGAACAGGGGCAGGCAGATGAGGGCGAAGACCCCGGCGAACAGGAGGCGGGCGGCCATGGGCCGCGCCATCGTAGACTGTCCCGGTACCGGCGCGCCGCGCCCGCTCCCGTCCGCCATGGAGACCCTCCTCCTCGTCCTGCTGCTGCTCGTCGTCGCCGGCGGCGCCTCGGCCACCCTCTGGCTGCGGCAGCGCCTGCGTGACCTCGAGGAGCGGCTGCGCGAGTTCGCGCCCCTCTCGCTGGTCCCCGACCGGCTGCAGGCCCTCGCGCGGGTCATCGAGGAGCTCGACCCGGAGGAGGTCCGCGAGGAGCTCGAGGCGATCCAGGCCGCGCTGCAGCGCGTGGAGGACCTCGCGGCCGTCCCGGCCGTGGTCGAGAAGGAGGCGCCCGAGCCGCCGCTCCCGGTCCGCATCCGCGCCGCGGTGCAGCGGCGCCTGCGCGAGGAGGGCTACGAGGGCGTCAACGTCCTCGACGAGGACGAGGTGCTCGCCGGTTCGCCCGAGCGGGTGCGCGTCGAGTGCCGCCGCCGCGGCCTGCGCATCCTCGGCACCGTCACCGTGGTGGACGAGCGGGTCACCGAGCTCGACCTCTCGCCCTCCTACACGATGTTCCCCTGAGAACCGACCTGACCGAGATGGCTGATCCGACTCCGCGCGACGTGCGCATCTGCGACCTGCGGGCCCATGACGGCGAGACCGTGCGCGTGCGCGGCTGGCTCTACAACTCCCGCGGCAAGGGCAAGCTGCTGTTCCTGCTGGTGCGCGACGGCAGCGCGATCTGCCAGGCCGTGGTCCTGCGCAACGAGGTCGGCGAGGAGCTGTTCGACTCCGCCAAGGGCCTGACGCAGGAGTCCTCGCTCGAGGTGGTCGGCACCGTGAAGGTGGACGAGCGCGCGCCGGGCGGCGCCGAGCTCAAGGTGAGCGGCATCCGCGTGCACCAGGTCGCCGAGCCCTACCCGATCACCAAGAAGGAGCACGGGCCGGGCTTCCTCATGGACCACCGGCACCTGTGGCTGCGCAGCAAGCGGCAGATGGCTCTGTTGCGCCTGCGCCACCGCGTGATCCAGGCCTTCCGCGGCTACCTCGACGGGCAGGGCTACTTCTGCGTCGACTCGCCGATGTTCACGCCGAACGCCTGCGAGGGAACCTCGACCCTGTTCAAGACCGACTACTTCGGCGAGGAGGCCTTCCTGACCCAGTCGGGCCAGCTCTACGCCGAGGCCAGCGCCATGGCCCTGGGCAAGGTCTACTGCTTCGGCCCCGTCTTCCGCGCCGAGAAGTCGAAGACGCGCCGGCACCTGACCGAGTTCTGGATGCTCGAGCCCGAGATCGCCTACGCCGGCCTGGACGAGGTCTGCGACCTGGCCGAGGGCATGATCCGGCACACGATCCGCCACCTGCTCGACCAGGGCGCGGACGACCTCGTCGACCTCGAACGCGACCCCGAGGTGCTGCGCGGCTGGGACCAGGACTTCCCGCGCCTGCGCTACCACGAGGCCGCCGACCTGCTGCTCGAGTGGCAGGCGGAGGGGCGCTACGAGTCGGAGTTCCGCCGCGGCGACGACCTCGGCGCGCCGGACGAGACCGCGCTCGGCGAACACTTCGGCTGCCCGGTGATGGTCACCCACTGGCCGGCGGAGGTGAAGGCCTTCTACATGAAGCGCGACCCCGAGGACGAATCGCTCGTGCTCGGCGTCGACATCATCGCGCCGACCGCCGGGGAGATCGTCGGCGGGTCGGTGCGCGAGGACGACCTCGACAAGCTGCTGCACCGCATCCACGAGCACGATCTGCCCGAGGAGGCCTTCCGCTGGTTCCTCGACCTGCGGCGTTACGGCAGCGTGCCGCACGGCGGCTTCGGCATCGGCCTGGAGCGCACCGTCTCCTGGCTGTCCGGCGTCGAGCACGTGCGCGAGTGCATCCCCTTCCCGCGCACGCTGCAGCGGATCTACCCCTAGTCGGGGAGCAGCGCGAAGGCGCGCTGCGCGGCGAACTGGAGCATCGGGTCCGGCTCGGCCAGGGCCTGCTGGAGGGTGATGCGCGCGTGCGGCAGCAGCATCCCGGCGGCGCGCCAGGCGCGCTCCTGGTCCTCGCCGAGGTGGCGCAGCAGCTTCGCCACGCCGCGCGCCAGCCCCGCGTCGTCCACCGGCGCGGTGGCGTCGAGCAGCGCCTGCACCCGCGGCTCGAGCTCGGCGAGTCGGTCGACCTGGTCCTGCCAGGGCGCGTTCGGCTCGAAGCCGCTGGGGGGCTGGTCGTGTTCGGCCAGCCAGGCGTCGAGCTCGCCGACCAGGAGGCGCTTGGGCAGCTCGTAGCGCCCGAGGCGGTTCCAGTCGGCCCAGGGCGCCTGCTCGTCCAGGGCGGTGCCGGTGCGCAGGAAGGAGCGCGCGACCGGCCAGGCGCCGCGGCAGCCGGCGCGGAGCAGCCGGCCGGTGGCTGCGGCGCGGACCCCGATCGGACGCGCCTGGTCGAGCGCCATCCAGGCCAGGGCGGGCCAGGCGGCGGCGGGGAAGGCCGAAGGCGCGAGCAGGGCGGCGAGGGCGTCTGCTTCCCCTCGCGCCCGCCAGGCCGCGTGGGCGGCCGCGAGGCTCAGGCGTTCCTCCGGGCCGGAGCCGGCGCTGATCCGGCAGGCCAGCCGCAGCTCGCGCGGGCCGCCCCGGAGGAGCGCGTCGAGCAGGACCGCCTCCTGCGCGGCGCCCTGCGGCCGCAACCCCTCGAGCGCGGCTTCGTCCAGCACGCGGGCCGCCGTGGCCGCCTCGAACTCGGCGGCGTAGCCCGGGTCCGGCGCGATGCGCGGCGCCGCGACCGGCGGCAGCAGGTCCGGGAGCTGGAGCAGGAGAGCGGCGAGCAGCACGCCGGCAGGATACGGGGTCGCCGCCGGCCCTCGGCGGAGGACCGGCGGCGACGGAGGAACGGAAGGCTCAGGCGAAGCGCGACAGCGCCTTGCGCGGCGTCGGCTGCGAGAGGCGGCGCAGCGACTGGGCCTGCAGCTGGCGCACCCGCTCGCGCGAGACGCCGAGCAGGGAGCGGACCTGCTCCAGGGTCCAGGGGCGGCCGTCCTCGAGGCCGAAGCGCAGGCGCAGCACCAGGGCTTCGCGGGCGGGGAGGCGGTCGAGGAGGTCCTCGAGGGTGTCGCGCAACTCGGCGTGGCTCGGCTCGTCGGGAAGCGGCAGCTCGCGGGTGTCCGCCAGGAACTCACGGAAGCTGTCCTCGCCGTCGTCGCCGTCGGGGCTGCGGTCGATCGACAGACAGGTGCGGTCGGCGCTCAGCGCGCGCTCGACGCGCTCCTGGCTGAGGCGGGTCTTGTCCGCCAGCTCGGAGGAGTCCAGCGTGTCGGGCGAGGCGGCGACGGCGTCGCGGACCCGGTGAAGCGCCTGGGCGAGGTAGACGGGCAGGCGCACGGTGCGCGACTGGAAGCTCAGCGCGTGGAGGATGCCCTGCTGGATCCACCAGGTCGCGTAGCTCGAGAAGCGCGCGCCTTCGCTGCGGTCATAGCGCTCGACCGCGCGCAGCAGCGCGGTGTTGCCCTCCTGGATCAGGTCCTCCCACGGCACCCCGACGTGGCGGTAGCGGTTGGCGACCGTCGGGACGAGGTGGAGGTTGCGGTCGATCAGCGCATTCTGGACCGCGCGCAGCTCGTGCAGGCGCTGTTGCAGCAGGTCCCGGGCTTCCTCGTCGAAGGCCTGGTCGTCGCCGTGCACGCCTTCCTCCTTCAGCGTCGACAGGACGATCGAGTAGGGGGAGAGGTGCTCGGTCGCGATGGCCAGCGCGGCGCGGCGCGGGTTCTCGCGCAGGATCCGGATGAGGACGCGGCGCAGCAGATCGACCGAGCGGGCGAGCAGGAACTCCTCCTCGCGGCTGGTCGGGCGCAGCCGGCGCAGGTCGGCCCAGTAGACGCTCAGCGGATCCCCGGGGATCTGGGCCTTCGGGCTCTCGCCGCGCTCGAGGAAGGCGGGGGAGTCGGCCTCGGGCAGAAACGGGCTGGCGTCGCCGGCGAGTTGGCTTACCAGACCTTCGACCGCCTCATCGAAGTGCTCTTCGGTGTCGAAGATCTCCTGGACGAAGTCCCAGGTGAGGGCTTGGGGAGAGGAAGCGCAGGGAGAGGTGGCCGGCATGGCGGTGGTGTGGCGGGTGGTGGCGTGATCGAGCCGGAGGATGGCTCGTCCCCCTTTCATCGAATGCCGTGCCAAGGCCGGGAATTCCCGTCCTTTCCGGCTTGCAAGTCGCAAGCTGTTGATCCGTAAGGGGTTGTGAGGCCAGAATCCTCCAGGTTCGGGACCGACGTCCCCGCCGGGAGGGGAGAATCCCGCGATCGGGTGGGGAATATTCCCCTGTGACCGTTGGGCCGGGAGGCCGTCTGCCGAGCACGGAGGAAATCCATGTTCGAAGCACTCGCACTCAGCCTCGCCCAGGGTCCGATGGTGGCCCTGGCCTCGACCACGTCCGACACCCGCCTGTTGCAGGATCCCGTCGTCCACGACGAGGCCTGGATCCGTCGGGAGGACGGTGCCGTCGGTTCCCGCGCCTTCCTGACCAAGCACGCCCAGCAGACCCTGGTCGGTGACCTGACCGGGAACGGTTCGGCCGACCCGCCGGCGGGAGTCGATGCACTCTGCGTCTGGAACCCGGGGAGCGGCCAGGCGCCGTTGCCGCACGACTTCGCCTTCTCCATGGTCTCGGACCTCGGCGCCTTCTCGGACGGGGACCTCCTGCGCTTCTCCGAGGGAGGCGGACTGGAGGTCCTCGTGGCGGAGGCCGAATTCCTCGCCCTGCTGCAGCCGGCTTCCGGGTCCTTCGACCTCGATGGGGTCAGTCGTCCTCCCGGGGTGGACGAGATCTGGTTCTCCGTCACCTCGGACCTCGTCGGCACGGTCGTGGGGGACGTGGCGGACGGCGACGTCCTGGTCTGGGACCGGGCCAGCGGCAACCTCACCGTGGCCTTCACCGAGGCCGAGGTCCAACTCCAGGTCGACCAAGCCGTCGGCGCTTCCAACCCGGTGGGGGACGTCCTCGCCATGAGCCACCTGCCGGGCAGCGGCCTGCTCGGGATCGTGGTCCAGAGCCCTTCCTCGCTCGACGGCAGCGTGGTCGTCCTGGATCCGGCCGGCGTGGCGCCGCCGCAACTCCTCGCCGGTTGGGAGGAGGGCGACTGGGCCTTCCAGCAGTCCACCGAGATCGACGCCCTGGCCTTCGTCGATGGCGGCGTGCCGCAGCCTCCGGTCCTGGACCTCGATCTCGACCGCTACCAGCCGGGGGAGACCGCGCGCTTCAAACTGCGTCACGGGGAGCCGGGCAGCACGGTCCACGGCTACCGCGCGGTCCGAACGGGCTTCGAACTCCAGCCGGGGGACGGCATCGGCTTCCTCTTCCTCGACCGCACCGATCCCTGGTTGCGCGCCCAGGTGCGCAACGGCAACACCCAGCCGCAGGTCGTGGATCCGTCCGGCTCGGCGGTGTTCGACTGGCTGGTGCCCGCTCTGCCGCCCGGGGTGAGCAGCCTGGAGCTCTGCTTCCAGGCGCACGACGACGTCGCGGGCTGGGCGGCGCCGATCGCCCTGCGCATCGGCTGAGAGGCGTCCTCGCTATGCTGACCGGGCGGGGTGTTCCGCGCCCGGTCGGTCCTTCCATGCTGCTCACGTCGCTGCTCCTCCTCCCTGCGCTGCTCGCTTTCCAGGAACCGGACGCCGCCCTTCGCCGCGACCTGGACTCGCGCGATCCGGGAGCCCGACGTTCCGCCGCCGTCTCGGTGGCCGCCCTCGGACCGCAGGCGGAGGACTGGCTGCTCCACGAGGTGGGCAAGGGTTCCCCGGCTCGACGGCGCGCCCTGCTCGCCGCGGCCACGCTGCTCGGGACGCCGGACAGCCTCGAAGCGCTCGAGAAGGCCGCCAAGCCCGGCTCCCGTCCCGACGAGGTCCGCGCCTTCGCCCTCCTGTTCTTCGGCGCTCACCATCCTGCCGCCGCAGAGCGCGCCGAAGAGTTGTGGGACCGGCTGCCCACCGACTTCGAGCGCAGCTGCCTCCTCGTCGGCCTCCTGTCCCGCGCCCGGGAGTTGGAAGGACAGGGTGAGCTCTCCCTCGGACGGAAACCGGATCCGCGCTTGCGCGCCCTGGTCCGGGTCCTGCAGTCCTTGCAGGGAGGCAAGCCTGCTGCGGATCCCGCAGACCTGGCCGAGGCCACTGCGGCGGCCCTGGTCTCCGTCCTTCCGGGTGGCTCCCCGCTCCCCGAGGAGGCGGCGCTCCTCCTCGAGGAGGGCGGTCTCCCGGAGTGGGTGCTCGGCGCTCGCCGGGCTGCTCCGACCACTCCTGCGGCGCTCCGCAGCGCCCTGCTCGGAGGACACCCTGCCGTCGTCCTCGGGCTCGCGCGCGTCGAGGCCGCCGAAGCCGCGGCGGCCTTCGCCGAACTCGACGCCAGGGTCACGGAACCCGCGGGCCGCTCCTGGCTCTGGGGCGTGGCGGGGGACCTCGGGCTCGACCTGCACGCCAGGAAGGGGGATCTGAGCGACGCCGAGGTGGCCGGGCTCCTGCGGCTCGCCCGGCGCGACCCGGCACGTGCGGCGAGCACGGCCGAGGCCTGGCGGGACCGGGCGCGGGATCGCTGGAAGGCAGAGCCTTCGGCCGCGGCTTCCTGGCCCGCGGCCGTGGTCCTCGGCCTGGCACCCGAGGCGGAGGATCTCGAACTGCTGCGGGGGGCGGTGGCCGCCTCGAGCGCCGCCGACGCCCAGCGGCTGCATCCGATCTGGCAGTTCGCCTCCGGGCGGACCTCCTCGGAGGAGTCCCGCCGCCGCTGGCTCTCCACCTGGAGCCGGGAGCTCGGCGCCGGGCACCTCGGCTTCCTCGACCGGGAGGGACCCCGGTGGGCGGCCTACCTGCTCGTGAGCGGGACGAGGACGGCGGAGGAGCGGGCGGAACTCTCGGTCCCGATCGAGGCCTTCGCCTGGAAGAAGGACCACGCGCGGGACAGCGAGGTCTACGCCGACCTGGCCGAGTGGCTGCTTGCCGGCCACTTCCGCTGGGACCTGGACTGAGGGTGGTCCGTTTTGTCCAGGAGTGAACGAAAATCTCCAGAAAACCCCCGGAGTGATTTGGGGCATTCTATTCCCGGCTGGTTTTCCGGTGGATTCCTCCGGGAGAACTTGAGGCCTTTTGGAAGAAAACCCGGCGTTCCCCCGGAACCATCTTGTAACCTCGGAACAGGTGGCTGCCCGCCTTGCGGCGTCCATCCCCTTTCTCCTTGAACCTCAACCCCTGAACTGGACCCCCATGACGACTTCCCGTTTCGTCCTTGCGGCGGTCGCCGCTGCCGCCCTGGCAGGTAGCGCCTTCGCCCAGAACACCTACCTCACTGAGGACTTCAATGGCGGCGTGATGCCCCCGGCCGGCTGGACCGAGGGCAACAACGGCGTCACCCTCGGTTGGGAGATCGAGGCTGCTGGCCTCGGCGTCCTCAGCGCGAGCGACCACGCTTTCCACGACGACTTCACCGGCGCCAACGACAACTACCTGATGTCGCCGGCGATGGACCTGAGCGCGGCCACCGCCGCCTTCGCCTTCTGCGATCAGGGCGTCACCTACGCCTCCTGGCGTGACCACCACTACGTCGACGTCTCGCTCGACGGTGGCCTCACCTTCACCAACGTCCTCGACGACGTGTCCGCCGACGGCTTCTCCGTCCTGAACGTGGACCTGGCCGCCTACCTGGGCAACGCCGCCGTCAACATCTCCTACCACTACACCGGCGACTTCGCCTCCGAGTGGGAACTGGACAACCTGGTCGTGGACGACATCGGTCCGCCCCCGCCGCCCCCGGCGTGGCCGAACCTGCCCGCCAGCTTCGTCGCCGCCGACGGCATGTTCGACGACTTCGAGTCCTACGGTGGTGTCCTCCCGGGCCACATGGCCGAGAACGAGCTCAACGCTACCGGCGCTGCTGACCCCGAGGCCTACGTCGACATCGCTGGCTCCTCGGGCCTCGGCGCCTTCTCCGGCACCGCCTGCCTCGAGATGGGTCTGCTGCCGACCTCGAACAACTACCACGACGTCCGCAACGGCCTCATCCTCGGCCTGAACGGCGCCTCCGCCGGCTGCGAGCTGGACTTCCAGGCGATCGACCACGGCGAAGAGACCGACACCTGGGACGGTGTCTTCCTCTCCGAGGACGGCCTCACCTGGACCCAGGCCTACGGCCCGTGGACCTCGCTGCTCTCTTCCTGGCAAGCCGTCTCCGTCGGTGACGTCACCGGTCTCGGTGTCAACACCTCCGGCGACTTCTACATGCTGTTCGCCCAGGACGACAACTTCCCGTACGGCTACCTGGACGGCCTCGGTGTCGATGACATCAGCCTCGTCGTTCCGCCTCCCCCGGGCCCGGCGCTCGACGTCACCGGCCTGGTCGCTGGCGGCACCGCCACGGTCTCCGTCACGAACTGCACCCCGGGTGGCCTCGTCCGCACCGGCTTCTCGCTCGCTGGCGGTGGCCCGACCACCACTCCGATCGGCGACCTGATGCTGACCCCGCCCTACAAGGAACTGCCCCGCATGACCTGTGACGTCGCCGGCGCCGCCTCCCAGAGCGCGGCCGTCCCGGCCGGCACCACGGGCCTGAGCGTCTGGCTGCACGCTGCCGACCTCGGTAGCCTCAGCTTCACCAACGCCCTGGCTCTGGTCATCGGCTGATCCTCCGTCCGCTCCGCGGACAACCGGCGAGCCCTCCTCGGAGGGCTCGCCTCTTTTCTATTCCGCCTCAGGCAGCAGCCGGGCCAGTTCGGGCCGCAGGCCGACCGGCAGCCGGTGGGGCAGGAGGACGCCGCCGTCGGGGTCGCGCTCGAGCTGGGCGGCCAGCGCTCCCGAGTCGGGATCCCGCAGCTCCGCGACCACCGCCAGTCCCAGGAGGGGCTCCCGTTGAGTCTGGGGAAGCCTCCCCGAGCGCCTGCGCGAGCGTTCGAAGCAGGCCGTCGCCTCGTCGAGGTCCCCGCGCGCGATGGCCAGCCACCCGCCCAGGTCCCAGACCCGGCGATCCTCCGGCCAGCGCACCTGGGCTGCGCGGAGGGCGGCCTCGTTTCCGCGCGGCAGGCGGTCGCTGCTCAGCGCTTCCTGCAGCCAGGGGACGAGGCGGCTGCGCTCGGTCCAGGTCCAGGGAGGCAGGTCCTCTCCTGGAGCCGCGGGGTCGAGGTAGGGGGACCCGTCCGCTTCGAGCTGACGGAGCCAGGCGCGCGCGGCGCCGGCCGCCTGCGGCGAGCGGTCCTCGGCGGTGGCCGCGATCAGCCAGAGGGCCTCCGGCTTCCAGTCCGCGGCGACCGCGCCGTGGGCTCCGCTCAAGGCCGCGGAGAGGGCCGCATCGCCCGCCTCGCCGTGCGCGGCGACGCCCATCAGGGCGAAGGTCAGCTCCGGCAGGGACTGCTGCACCTGCTGCGGAACGAGGGGCAGGCGCGGCGCGGTCCACTCGGGGAGCCCCGCCAGCAGGGCGGTCGTCTCGGTGACCAGCGGCTCGAGCTCCTCGGGCTGCGGTTCCCGCACGATGCCGCGGAGGCGTCCGATGCGCAGGCCGCGCGCGGCGGCGCCGAGGTCGGCCTCGATCGAGCGGAGCAGGCTGAGATGCCGCGCGCGGTCCTCCGGCGCGTCGTAGACCAGGACCGCCTCGACGAACTCGCTCCACGGCCCGTCGGGCAGCGCGCCCATGCGGGCGCGGCCGGCCAGCAGCGCGAGGGCTTCGTCCACCACGGGGAGGGAAGCCGGGAGCGCCTTGGCCAGGTTGATCGCATAGCCGCGCCGCAGGTGGGCGTTCGACTCGCGGCCGAGGAAGGCGTCGCGCCAGCGCTCGTGGTCCTCGGTCTCGGCGCCCTCCCGCAGCCGGTCGAGCATCGGCATCTGCATCGTGCGCGGCAGCTGGGGCAGGCGGTCGTAGAGGTAGTCCCGCGCCTCGCGGGTGCTCGGCGCCAGGGCGGCGGCGGCGGCGTCCCGCTGGTCCTGGCTCAGGCCCTCCGGCTCGTCCCACCAGCGGCGGAACATCGGCAAGGAGGCGGCCTCGGGCACGACCAGGGCGGCGCGCGCGCCGGCCTCGGGGTGGCGCCGGCCCTCCGGCGAGTCCAGCCAACCGAGGAAGACGCCGAGCGCGGCGTCGGTCCGCAGCGCGCGGAGCGCGGCGAGCGCGGCTTCGCTCTCGGCCGGGGAGGACGCGCCCGCGAGGAGGGCCGCGTAGTGGTCCGCGACCTCCTGCTCGGGCAGGGTCTCCGCCAGCAGGCGGCGGGCCAGGTCCTGCACTTCGGGTGCGGGGTGCCGCGACCAGGAGCGGAAGACCGTGAGCAGCTCGGGAGCCGGTCCGGCCTCCCAGGCGGCCAGCGCGGTGCGCAGGCGCGAAGGCGCGGGCAGCTCGAGCACCCGGCGCAGCTGCACGGCGCGCGCCTCGGCGCTGCCGCCGCGCAGGCGCAGCTCCAGGTCGGCGGCCGCGGCGCGCCCCGGGAAGGGCGGCAGGGCGAGGACCTTCTCGCTGAGCGCCTCGGGCAGGAAGGCGTCGAGGACCACGAGCAGGGCCTCGGCGAGTTCGTCCGGCAGGCCGGGCTCGAGCAGGCCGAGGAAGTCCTCGGCCCACGCCTCGCCGTCCGCGCGCAGGACGCGCAGCGCGGCCCGTCGGCGCAGCTCGGGGGGCGCGTCCGGGTCGCGGACGAGCGCGGTCAGGAGCGGCGCGGAGAGGGCCACCGGCGCTTCGTCCAGGAGCCAGGCGGTGCCGCGGCTCCCGGCCTCGGCGACCGGGTCGACGGCGCCGAGCTGGCCCGGCTCGAGGTCGAGCGCGTGACGACGGAAGCCGGTGGCCAGGGCGGCGTCGATGGCGGCGGCGGCGGGGTCCGGCGGCGCTCCGGCGCGGAAGCGCCTCCACAGGGCCCCGCGGGCGGGGACGGGATCGGGATGGGCGCGGTGGTCGAGGAGCAGCAGGTCGACGAGTTCGGCCACCCCGGTGCTCCAGCCCCCGCGGTCGAGGCGGAGGAAGGCGGCGACCTCCCCGTCGGGCAGGCGGCGGCCGCTGAGCGGAAGCAGCAGGACCTCCGGGCGGGGCAGGACCGACGCGCAGGCGGCCAGGCGGCGCTGCGGGAGGACCCCCTCGGCCGTCGCCGCCAGGGCTGCGCGGCGGAAGGCCTGGCGCAGACCCTCGGGCGCGTCCTCGGCGGGGAGGACGCTGCGGGACCAGGCGAGGCGCAGGAGCTCAGCAGCGGGGGACGCGCCCGATTCCGCGAGAGCGGCGCCGATCGAGTCGTCCAGCGCGCGGGAGGGACCGGCCGCGGCGGCGGCAGCGTAGGCGTCCGGGAACCCGCCTCCGAGGCCGAGCCGGGCCAGTTCGGCCAGGCGGGGGTCGTCGCGCCAGGCCCGGGCGGCAGCGCGGAGCAGCTCGCCGCGCTTCGCCTCGCCCGCGGTGCGCTCCCACCAGACCTCGGCGGCCTCCGCGTCGCGGGCGAGCTCGGCCGCGAGGGCGCGGATCCGCCCCTCCTCGGCCGGGTCCTGCGCCCGCCGCGGCAGCACCGCCGGCGCCTCCGCGGAGAAGGCCGGCAGGGGGGCGGCGGCCAGCGCGGCCAGGGCGGCCCAGGTCAGCGGGCGCCGGGCGCGCTCAGGCACCGGGCGCCGGGGGCGGTTCGGGAGCGGAGGCGGACTCAAGCAGGTTCTCCAGCAGCGCGAGCTGTTCGGCCGTGTCGACGTCGAGGAAGGGGCCGGGGTCGCCGCTGACCGCCACGTCGAGGAGGCGGGCGCGGTCCTCGTCGAGGAGCTCGCGCAGCGGCTGCTCCGGCGCGTACCGCCGCAGTCTAGTCAGCCTCGCAGCACCGACCAAAAGGGGATGGCCGCCGCGGCCGGCCGGCGTGACCGGGCGCGCGAGGAAGTCGCCGCGGTCCGCGCGCGCCGCCCACGCCGCGATCACGCGCTGGACCACCCGCGGGGACAGCAGCGGGACGTCGCAGGGGTGGACCAGCACGCCGTCCACCGCCTCGTCCACCGCGCCGAGGCCGGCGAGCAGCGAGCCGGTGCGGCCGGCGTCGGGATCGGGGTTGCGCACGACCCCGTCGGCGCCGTGGGGCGGGCGGTGCTCGATGGCGCGCTCGGACTCGGGACCGAGGACCAGGACCACGCGGTCGGCGCCCCCGCCGCGCAGGGCGTGGACCAGCGCCGGCAGCATCCAACGGCCGCGCAGCTCGAGGTCGGCCTTGGGGCGGCCGAAGCGGCGGCCGAGGCCGGCGGCGAGCAGCACCGCGTCCACGCGCGGGGTGCTCAAGCCAGCGCCTCCTCGGTCTCGCGCAGGGCGGCGGCGACGCGGTCGAAGTCCTCGGGAGGAGCGTCCGCCGGCGGACTCAGGCGCAGGACGCCGCCCGGCGCGCCGCTGTCGGCGCACACGTCCGGGGCGCACTGCAGTCCGCCGCGCACGTGGACGCCGAGCTGGGCCAGGTAGGCGGCGGCGGCCCCGGCGGGGACGGTCGGGTGGTCGAGCGCCAGCACGGGAAGGCGCCGCTCCCAGGGGGAGCCGGCCGCGGGCAGCGGGCGCCAGCGGGTGTCGGTGCGCAGGCCGTCCTCGAGCGCGGCGAGCCGCGTCCGCACCGGGCCGAGCTCGGGCAGACCGCCCTCGAGGCGACGCACGGCCGCGTCGAGCCCGTAGATGCCGGGAAGATTCGGCGTGCCGGCCTCGTAGCGGCCGGGCAACTCGGCCGGCATCTCTCGCGAGGAGCCGTGGGTTCCGGTGCCACCCTGCAGCAGCGGCTCGGGCTCGCAGCCGCGGGCGAGCAGCAGAGCGCCGATGCCGCGCGGCCCGCCCAGTCCCTTGTGGGCGGCGACGGCCGCGGCGCTGAGCCCCCAGGCGTCGAAGGCCACCGGGACCTGCCCGGCGCCTTGGGCGAGGTCGGCGATCACGCCGGCGCCGGCGGCGCGGGCCAGCGGGCCGAGCTCGGCCAGCGGTTGGATCGTGCCGATCACGTTGCTGGCCAGGCAGACCACGGCCCACGCCGGGCGGTGCGCGGCGAGCAGGCGCTCCCATTCGGCGGGATCGACGAAGCCGTGCGCGTCGAAGGGCGCTTGGACGATCTCCGCGCCGCGGCGGCGGAGAGCCTCGAGCGGGCGCAGGACGGCGTTGTGCTCGAGGCGGGTGGTGAGCACCGTCTGCCCCGGTTGCACCAGGCCGTGCAGGGCGAGGTTCAGGGCGAAGGTGGCGCCCGGGCCGAAGACCACGCCTTCGGGGTGGCTCGAACCGAGCAGCCGGGCCAGCCGGGCGCGCGCGGCGCGGCGCCGCTCGCCGGCGCCACCGTCGGAGGCGCCCCGCCCGGGCGACCCGGCGCGCAGCCCGTCCAGCACGGCCTCGGCCACGCCGGGAGCGGGCTCGCCGGCGCTGGCTGCGCGGTTCCAGTTCAGCGTCTCCACCCGCCCAGGATACGGCGGCGGCGGGGAGGCTCAGGCGCCGATGGTCCTCGCCAGCACGCTGCGCGCGCGGGCGGCGTCCTCGGTGCCGCGCACCAGGGCGCGCCCGTCGGCGAAGAGGTGGAGCTCGAGCTCGTCCACACGGAAGCGCAGGCTGTGCGGCGTCCGGCGCAGGTCGGCCACGGTGCCGTCCAGCTTGGCGGCGAGGGCGTCCAGGTCGGCGGGCGCGGGGCCGGGCGGAAGCTGCACGGCGTCGCCGCCGCACATCACCTCGGCGCTGCGGGCGCCGGCAGCTCCCTCCAGCCAGGCGAAATCGCGCCGGGCGCAGGCCGGGCAGTCCGGGTCCGGCCGGGAACGCAGGGCGCGCTGCTCCCCGCTCCAGAGGTCGAGATACCGGTAGCCCGGGAAGACGGCGTCCGCGGCGCCGCACAGGATCTTGATCGCCTCCCCGGCGGCCAGGGCGGCCACCGCCGCCACCGCCGGGCCGAGCACTCCGGCGCTGCGGCAGGTGGGGGCGTCGGCGGCGTCGGGAGGCTCGGGCCAGGTGCAGCGCAGGCAGGCGCCGCCGGGCACGATCGCCCCGGCCATGCCGTAGGTCGCCACCACGCCGGCGTAGACGAAGGGCCGGCCCTCGCGCACCGCCCAGTCGTTGAGCAGGTAGCGCGTGGCGAAGTTGTCGGTGCCGTCGACGACGAGGTCGGCCTGGGCGAGCAGAGCGGGGAGGTTGTCCGCGTGCAGGTCGACGGGCAGCACCTCCAGGCGGAGCCCGGCGTCGATGGCGCGCAGGCGGTCGGCAGCGGCCTCGGCCTTGGGGCGGGCGGCGCGCGCGTCGTCCTCGGTGTAGAGCGACTGCCGCTGGAGGTTCGACCACTCGACCACGTCGCGGTCGAGGAGGAGCAGGCGGCCGACTCCGGCCCGCGCCAGGAGGTCGGCGGACACGCTGCCCAGGGCCCCGAGCCCGACGAGGGCGGCAGTGGAGCCGCGGAGGCGGTCCTGGCCCGCGGAGCCGATCCCCGGAAGCCGCACCTGGCGGGCGAAGCGAGATTCCGGGCCGGTCATGCCGAACGGGGCGGTGGGGTGCGAGAGGGGGGACTCGAACCCCCACAGGTCTCCCTACAAGGACCTAAACCTTGCGCGTCTGCCAATTCCGCCACTCTCGCGAGGGAATGGGGTGGGTAAGGGGACTCGAACCCCCGACCCCCAGAACCACAATCTGGTGCTCTAACCAACTGAGCTACACCCACCACGCGTTCAGGGACGGGAAGTCTAGCCGAAGCCCGGGCCCGCGCCAAGGGGCTGCCAGGCTCATTTCCGGCCCGTCCCCCTCTGGCATTCCCCGCACAGGCCCGCTAAACTCTCCGCCCGATCGCCCCCCTAGCTCAGTTGGCAGAGCAAAGGATTCTTAATCCTTGGGTCGTAGGTTCGAGCCCTACGGGGGGCACCAACACAATGCGCCGCAAACGGCTTCCTATAGGCTGTTTGCGGCGTTTCTTCGTACTGGGCCTGCGGGCTTGGGCTTGACGGTTTGCCCGTCCATTGCCAGTCTTTGGGTGATGCCGCGCCCTTTTCGAACGCCCCGCGCCCACCTTTGGCGACACTCCATAGGCACCTTCTACACCGTCTGGCAGGAGGACGGGAAGCCGCTGCGCCGGTCCACGGGAACGAAGAAGAAGCCGGATGCCGAGCGAGTACTCCGAGTACTCCAGGAAGAGCTCAAGCTGGCCAGCTCGTGGGGCATGCGCGGGGACATCTCGCTCTCCCAGGCAGTAGACGAGTGGGTCGCCGAGAAGGAGCGGCCGCGGCACGGGCTGCAGGCCACCACCGTGGCCCGCTACCGGCTGGTGGGGGAGCGCCTGAAGGCCTTCCTCCCGGACCGGATCGTGGTTTCCGGAGTGACGCCGCGGCATCTGGCGCGTTTCCTGGACCACCTCGAGGACCGCTATTGCCTCAGCCCCTCCGGGATCCGGAAGACGCTCGGGTTGGTGCGCATGCTCTTCCGGTGGATGGCTAGGCAGGGCTTGATCGCCCGGAACCCTGCGGGGCGCCCTCCGCTCCGCTCCGGTTGCCCCGCAGGGGCGTGAGAGCCGGAGCCCAATCCCAACCCCAAACCTAGTCGAGTGTCACCTTGCTCGGTGTACGGAGAATGGGGTCAGGCCAATGCCCATATGTCCCACCACCGTAGATTTGCCGAATTCAGGCCTTTCGCTGCTTGACGGAGTGGTTACGACAAGCGAGACCTATATGTGGGACTCTTTCCCATCTGTACAGTTCTTCAAACCCTTGAACGGAGGTTAATTTTGAGACATCTCCTCGCGTTGCTGACTCTCGGAGTAGGAGCGTTCTTCGCTCCTCTCGCGGCAACAACAGTTGTCACTCAGGACGATGCCTGCGTTTGCGCGACGGTTCCGGACGAAGGAGCCGAGTTGCCGAACGAAGACATGACGGCTGTCCCTGGCTACTCGGCCCCCATCTTGGTCGTTTCGAAGACGATCAATTCTGCGGTGGATGGAGAATGCGATGTGTCTCCATGCTTGTCTGCTGAGCCGTGCGCATGGAACTACACCCTCTCCATCGCAACGCCAACGCAGGCCAATGCTTTGGACCTGTACGAATTCAAGCACCGAGGAACCTCCTATACTCCGAATTGGGGAGGGAACACGGTCATCACCCGTTCAAAGGCGGTGGACTGCAGCAACACCTGGACGTCATTCTTGACTGCTAGGGATGATCAAGACAACGCCATCGCTGGCATCACCTGGCAACTGAAGTGTGATCCGTGCGAAGCCAGCACTTGAGAGAGACGCAATCGTCGAGGGCGCCCTTCCGGGGCGTTCTCGGCTTTCTATTCCTCGCGATTATCGCCATCGGCGTGGCTGTTTTGGTCGCATTGGATCCTGGCGGAGAAAAGGCCGGAAAGGGCAAGGATCACGAGGCTACCAGTCTAGATCCAGGGGCGATTGAACTGGCTGCCTCGGTTGATGGGGTTTCCAGTGGGCGCCTCCCAATTGAAGATGGCCCGGAGGACGAGGCAGGTGATGGGCACCACTGGTACGACCATCCAGAAAAGATAGGACAGGTTATGGCTTTCTGGGAGGAGAGCCTTCAGGAAGCCACGAATGAAGTCTCGAAGTGGAGGGGAAACCCAGAGATGCTGCAAGGTGAGCGACCGCTCAAGGAGTCAATAGCTCGCTTCAGTCGAGATCTGGAGGACGGTCGGGTCTTCAATCAAGTTGAGCGTGATGACTTCCTGGGGTTGATGTACGACACCGCGGGTGAAGCGCATCGGTTGCTCGAGTATCAAATGGAAACTTGGAATGATTGGTACCGGCAGATTGAGGAGGGTGATGGTAGCCTGCCGCCCCGGCTCCAGAGGTTGATGAAAGAAAATCCGATTGTGTTTCCCGCGGAGTTCTTTTGCTTTCAAACCTTGGAGTCATTAAGTATTCCTGAAGACCCTGTCTTGGTCGACCAAGTGAATCGAGTGCGGAATGAAGCGATCGCTGAATACGCTTCGCTAGGCGGCAACATTTTCATCATGGAGAACGCGATGTCTCGATGTATGAAGAAAGCAGGAATGGAGGGGCTGCCCTTTCCTGGAGCTCCGGTCTTCAGGGAGCACATTCCACTTTTTCGAGATATTGAAGAAGGTCGGTCGGCGGTGGAGAGTGCGTACGCGCAGGGAATCCGTTGGATAATCCTTGGGGGTGGCTACAAGGAAGACAGCCGTTGAGGGGTCTTCGATTTTTGGGGTGCCTCCCCGGGACGAGGTTGTTGCCAATTCTGTAGGCATCGGGGGGGGTGGGCTTGCCCTGGAACGGATGTTCTTTGTTCCGCGCCCTGCCCCGCACTCCAATGCTGTGCCTTAATCCATCGGTTTGCTAGCGGTTTGCCAGCGGACGGCCGCGCGGTATTCCGCGACCTTCCTCCTCTTTCCCCCCCCCAAGTCCG
The DNA here is from genome assembly GCA_964342475.1 of uncultured Planctomycetales bacterium. Lineage (GTDB taxonomy): Bacteria > Planctomycetota > UBA1135 > UBA1135 > UBA1135 > J029. The sequence continues at coordinate 171,105 of CAYFGE010000001.1, read as the reverse complement.
CCTAACCCTGGCAAGTGCAAGCAGATGCGGTCACTAGTGATTAAAGGGCAAGGGTTTACGGAGTAGCCTTGAGTGATTCTTAATCCTCGGGTCGTAGGTTCGAGCCCTACGGGGGGCACCAGACAAGGACGCCGCAGGCAGCCGAGGGCCGCCTGCGGCGTCTTCCTGTTGGGCTGCGGCTCACTCCGCCACGAGCTCGAACCAGCCGTAGGGGAAGCGCTGGAGGTCGATGACGGCTTCCCCGCCCTGGATCCGCACCGGGACCTCGGCGGCGCGCCCGCCGCGGCCGTCGAGGGCGTAGCAGGTCAGGTCACCCGCGCGGCTCCAGCCCTTCAGGCGGACCTCGGCCTGCACCGCCCGCACCTGCAGCGGCATGCGGCCCTGGTCCCACTCCTGGTACTCCCCCGAGCGGGTGATCTTCTCGCCGGTGAAGCGGAATTCCGACACCGCGGTCAGCAGCGCGTGCCCGGTCCGGGCCAGCGGCTGGTTGTCCAGGCTGATCACGGTCAGGGCGGCGTCACCCTGGCCCCGCACCGCGACCTGCGCCGCCTCGGCGGGCTTCTGCAGGCTGCCGACCACCCCCTGGTAACGCGGGGTGTCGATCACCACGTGCGCGGTGGCCTTCTGCCGGGCGTCCCAGGTCAGCTCGCCGGTCGAGCTGCGGTACAGCTTGGTGTCCGGCTGGCGCAGGTACTGCAGGGGGCCGCTGTCCTTGCCCTGGCTGCGTAGCACCCGAGCGATCGGGGCGTGGAAGGGCGCGGTGGAGGGGACGTCCTTGCCCCACCAGAACAGCGTGCGGTCGGCCGCGCGGCTGACGTCGAAGATCTCCTCCTCGCTGTAGTGGAGCTCGATGCGCTCCTTGGCCGGGGCGACGTCGCCGCGGCGCCAGGCCAGCGCGGCGACCGCGTTGATCGCCAGCATGGGGTGGACGTTCGACCACTGCAGGTGGTTGCTCATCTCGTGCGGCGCGTAGTCCTCCTTCTCGCTGGCGTAGGCGAAGTGGAACAGGCCGTTGACGTCGTGGAAGGCGTTGTAGGCCCCGAACAGCTGCGGCACCTGGTAGGCGAAGGGGTTGGCCTTGGACGGCGACCACTCGGTGATCGTGTAGGGCTTGCCGGCCACGCGCGACATCGTCGTCTCGGTGAGCAGGCTGACGTGCCCGCCCGGGCCGGGCTGGTCCTCGAGGATCGGGTTCGACACCCACGGGCGCTCGTGGACCTTCATCAGCGGTTGCGAGCGCTTGCCGCCCTTGAACTGCGGGTGGTCGAAGTAGGCGTGGGTGTCCACCCAGTCGGCGTGGGCCTGCGCCATGAGCGCGGGCAGGCTGCCGTAGTTCTGCGTGTTCAGGATCGGCACCTTGACCTTCAGCTCCTTGCGCAGGAAGTCGCGGTAGTCGTCGATGTAGGCGGTCTCGAGGTGGTAGAGGTAACGCGCCATGTCCTCGACGCGGCCCAGCGAGTACTGCTTGAACTTCTTGCCGGGCAGGCGCTGGACGGTGCCCTTCTCCAGGCTCTCCTGCCCGGTGAGGCCCGTACGCCCCTTGCCGGCGCCGCGGCTCCAGGCCTGCTTGAGCTCGGCGGTGCTGCGGTAGCGGGTCTTCAGCCAGCGGTTGAAGTCGCGGTCCAGCCACTGCAGGTAGGGAGCGGGGACGCCGCGCCGGTCGGGCGCGCCCGGGTCGAGGTAGCCCGAGGCCCAACCGGGGAAGAGGGAGTTCTCGTTGGACAGCTCCACCATGCACATGGCCGGGTCCTCGGCGTAGCTCAGCCCCGTGTAAGGGTTCTTGTGGGTGAGCAGACGCCGCGTGTACTCCTTCTCCACCTTCCACACGTCGGGGTGGAAGTAGTTGACGTAGCGCCCCTTCTCGGGGATCTCCCGGGCGGCGGGGACGTTGTCGTTCTTGCCGTAGCGCCGCCAGACGTAGAGGTTGATGTTGTAGTAGATGCCGCGCTTCTTCAGCTCGGCGATCAGGTAGTCCATCCGGTCGAGCAGCTTGGTGTTGAACTCCGTGACCGAGTCGGTGTTCTGGAACAGCAGCTGGGCCGAGTCGATCAGGTGCAGGCGTACGGCGTTGTAGCCGAGGCGCTGCAGCTGCGCCGCGATCTTCGGCGCCTCCTCCTTGGTCGGGGCGGGCGCGCCGCGGGCCAGGTTGGTCCCCCAGATGAGGAAGGGGGTCCCGTCCTGGAAGACGAAGTCCTCGCCGCGCACGGTGAGGAAGCCGTGCTTGCCGGCGGGGCCGGTGCGGAAGATGGAGCCGAGGTCGGTCGCGCCGGGACGGAAGTCGAGCGTGGGAGCGCTCCACTCGTACCACTCGCCGCCGGGCTTGGCGGCCGGGACGGAGCTCGGCGGCAGCGGGGTCAGGGCCACCAGCCCCGTCTCGCCGTTGGCCTCTCCCTTGCCGCCCGGCGGGGGCGCCGGCGGCGGGTCGGTCGGTGCCGGTTCCGGCTCCGGTTCCGGCGTGGGCGGCGTCGGCGGCTGCTCCACCGGCGGCGGGTTCTCGGCCCGTTCCTGGCGCTGGCCCGGCTTCTTCTTGAACGGACGGATGACCTTGTTGCCGCAGGCGGGGGCCAGCAGCAGCAGGCCGAGGAGGAGGATCAACGAGCGTCGGAGGTTCATCAGGAGTGGTGGCGAAGAGGTGGCACGCCCGGCAGGACTCGAACCTGCAGCCGCCGGATTAGAAGTCCGGTGCTCTATCCAGTTGAGCTACGGGCGCTCGGAGGCGGACGCCTGACGAGGCGCGGACCCCGCCGGAGGAATGGCGGGGTCCGCACCTCGGGTCGCCGCCATCCTAACGCCCGCTCGGGACGGAGAGGGGCTCGCCCACGGGCTCCCCGTCGGCCCACCACTGGACCTGGAAGGCGTCGAGGCCGGCGTTCTCGAGGAGGAGATGACCGTCCTCGTCGAGCTGGCGCCAGAGCCTCGCCCGCGGGTCGCTCGGATCCGAGCCGAGCGGCACGCAGGACCAGTTCTCCGGCAGCAGACGCCCGAGGCTGAGCTCGGAGTCGGGGACCGGGATGCGGCAGGTCCTGCCCGGACGGAGGTCCAGGCGGACCTCCTCGTCACCGGAGAGCAGCTTCCGGACGGCCAACTCGCCGTCGATGCCGCGCCGACCCGCGACCCAACCGCCGTCCAAGGGGATGTTCTCGAAGACCATGGTGCCACCGGAGGAGACCTGGCCTCTCCGAGACCTGTCCCGTCCTGCGGGGTGGACCCAGAAGGAATCGGTTCCTGCCGAGGTCGCGGCGCCTTCCTCCCCGCGGACGCGAACCGTCCGCATCGGGGCGAGGAGGAGGAGCTGACCGGGGCCGGGTCCGTCGAGTTCGAAGCTCTGCAGATCGGTGCCGCGAGCATCCCGCACGGTGAGGCGGAGCTCCCGCAACGGCGTCGAAGGGAAGGCGAAGCCACCGTCGGCTTCGAACTGCTGCGTCTCGGGACTCCGGTCCACCGAGTCCAGGCGGATCGCCCAGCCCTTCGGCGGCGCCTCGCCCGAGGCCAGGAGGACCCGGCCGGTGAGAGGCGAGGTGGGAATGTCCGGTTCCTGGGCCACCGTGACCGGCTCGAGGTGGAGGACCAGGTTGCGGTCGTCCGGGATGGTCCAGTCCTGTTCGAGCACCAGGTGGTCCAGGGTGGCCTTGACATGGACGAGGAAGTCGCGCGGGTCGGCCGGGGCGGGCCACTCGAGCCAGCCCTCCTCCCCGATCTGCCCGTTCTGGACCCAGGTGGATCGCTCGCCCGCCACCTCACCTTGGAGAGGGGAGAGGAACCAGGCCTCCACCAGCGCTCCGGCCGCGGGGCGGTCATCGGGATCGAGGACTTGCACGCGGAGCGGCGCCTCGCGACGCAGACGGATCACACTCGACTCCGACCAGACGGCCGCGCAGTCCGGCGCGTAGCCCTCCGCGCGGGCCAGCAGGTAGGCGGGTTCGTCCAGGCGAGGGTTCGCCGTGCGGAGCCGGCCTCCCTCGGACGGGAGGGGCAACGCGCCGTCCTGGCCGTCCCCGTGACGGGGGAGCGGCAGGAGCGTGAATTCGGCCCCGGCCAGGATCGCTCCCGTCTCGTCGTCGACCGCCGTGGCTTCCAGGCGGTCGGGAGGGGTCTCGACCTCGATCCGGACCAGGGCTGCCGCGGAGTCCGGGTCGAAGGCCACATGTTCCCAGGGGATCCGGGTCCAACGCCCGAGGCCGTGCCGCCAAGGGCGCAGCTGATGAGCCCGACCGGAGCGGGCGACCAGGGTGACGAAGCCCTCCGCGTCCGTGCGACCGACCGAGACCCGGTCGTCGAAGCCGAGGGAGAGGTCGGCTCCGGCGATCGGCGCACTGGTCCTCCGGTCGAGGAACTGGAGGCGGTGTGCGAAGCCCGTCTCGAGGTCGAGGACCTGCTCGCTGCGCGGGAGGTCCGCGGCCTGGATCTCGAGATGGGTGCTCAGGTACGGGCCCCGGGCGAAGACATGGACCGTCTGGGTCCACGCCGGGTCGGCCTCGAGGAAGGCCCAGCCGTCCTGGTCGGTGAAGCCCCGCACCTCGATGTGCTGGGCCTGGGCCACCACCTCGACGCCTGCGGCGGGCCGGCCATCCGGGCCGCGCACGCCGGTGGCGAAGGCCATGGGCGTCCGCAGCGCCTCGGGGGAAGGAGCGGCGAGGGGCGGAGGCAGCGCTTCCCGCGACGCGGCCTCGTCCACGGCCCTTTCCGGAGCGGGGGTCGAGGGCGCGTCAGCCGTCGCCTCGGCCGGGGCGGGGACCTCCGGTGCGGCCGCCGCCGTGACCGGCGCCGGCTCCACCGGCGCGGAGAGGATCCACCAGCCGCCGAGGCTCACCGTCACCGCCGCCGCGGCGGACAAGGCCAGGCCGACCCAGGGAAGCCCCGCGACCGGCAGGGGTAGGCCGAGGGCGGCGCTGAGCTTGCTCCGCCAGTCGCGCCCGAGGTCGCGGCGGATCTTCCGGATCAGTTCCTTGATGGCGCGGGTGTGCCGTTGTCGGACGGCGGCTTCGCTCATCCCGAGGCGACTCGCGATCTCCGCGAACGACATGCCTTCGCGGTGCCGGGCCAGGAGGATCTCCTTGTCCGGGCTGCGCAGCGCGGCGACCAATCCGGAGACGTACCGCTCCGCCTCCGCCTTGGCGGCCACCTCGGCGAGGCCCTCGGGGTGTTCGGCCTGGGCATCCTGGTCGGCCTCGACCATCTCCTTCCAGGCCTGGGCGGTCCTGTCCTTCTCCAGGTCCTTGAGGAACAAGTTCTTCGCCAACGTGCCCAACCAGCCGCGGAGGTTCCGGTCGTGCGCCGGCGGGTTCTCCAAGGCCCGGGTGAAGGTGGCCGAGGTCAGGTCCTCGGCATCGAACTCGTTCCGGGTGAGGCGGAAGGCGAAACCCAGCAGCCAGTCGCGGTGCTGGTAGAGGTCTTCGAAGAGGACGCCGTCGGTCATGGAAGAGGAGGGGGCAGGATGCCGCCAGAAGGTGACTCAAAAAAGACAACCCGCGAGAGTGCCCATTTGAGACCGGAAAAAGGGTCACACATGGATCTTGGCACGATTGTCGCCTTGCCCACCGCCACGGGGTCAGGCCGCCACGAGGGTGACGACCAGGTCGGACTTGGAGGCGACCGTGTCCCAGGTCCTCCCCGGTGCCGGGCGGACCTCAGCGCGGGCCGGCTTCCCGCCGCAGGAGAACTCGTCCGACCGGACCGGCGTATCGCCCAGGTTGGCCGCCTCGTCCGCGCCCTCGACCTGAGGGGTCCCATCCGGCTCGAAGGTGGCGACCGCGGCGCCGGCCTCGCCGGCCGGCGGGCGCACCAGGTGCAGGTCGAACACCACGCTGCAATCCTCGTTGCTGGCGGCGAGGTCGGTGAAATCGTGGATGCGTCCGGGCATGGGGGGAGGTTCTCCTGGAATAGGGAAGCCGGAAACAGCCCCTTCATGCTACCGCGAAGCCGGCCCGGGAGGACGGGGCGCAGGGCTAGAATCCCGGGATGGCACAGGGCACCGCGACGCAGGCCGCTCCGGTCGAGAAGTTCCGCCGGGACTACCGGCCCCTCGACTTCCACATCCTCGGTCTGGAACTGGACTTCCAACTGTTCGACGACCACGCGCGGGTCGAGTCGCGCATCCGCTTCGAGCGCCGTGAGGGGGCGACGGAGGACGCCGCCCTGCCGCTCGACGCCGAGGACCTGCAGCTGCTCGGCCTGTGGCTGGACGGCCGCGAGCTGGGCGCAGGGGACTTCGCGCACGAGGGCGAGCAGCTCGTCCTGCGCGGCCTCCCCGCCTCCGGTGAGCTGCGCACCGCGGTGCGGATCGAGCCGCAGAACAACACCCAGCTGAGCGGCCTCTACCGCTCCTCGGGCATGTTCTGCACCCAGTGCGAGGCGGAAGGCTTCCGCCGCATCACGCCCTTCCCCGACCGCCCCGACGTGATGACCGTGTTCCGCGTCCGCGTCGAGGCCGACCGCGCCTCCTGCCCGGTGCTGCTGTCGAACGGCAACCTGGTCGAGCAGGGCGAGGCCGCGGACGGCCGCCACTGGACGCTGTGGGAGGACCCCTTCAAGAAGCCGTCCTACCTGTTCGCGCTCGTCGCCGGCGACCTCGGCCACATCGAGGAGCGGTTCACCACCCGCAGCGGCCGCGAGGTCACGCTGCGCGTGTGGAGCGAGCACGAGAACGTCGGCTCGCTGGAGCACTCCATGCGCTCGCTGGTGAACTCGATGGAGTGGGACGAGGAGGTCTACGGCCGCGAGTACGACCTCGACCTGTTCAACATCGTCGCCGTCAACGACTTCAACATGGGCGCGATGGAGAACAAGTCGCTGAACGTCTTCAACACCGCCTACGTGCTGGCGCGGCCGGAGACGGCGACCGACCGCGACTTCGACCTGGTGGAGGGGGTGGTCGGCCACGAGTACTTCCACAACTGGACCGGCAACCGGGTGACCTGCCGCGACTGGTTCCAGCTGACGTTGAAGGAGGGGCTGACCGTCTTCCGCGACCAGCAGTTCTCCGCCGACATGGCCTCGGCCGCGGTCAAGCGCATCGAGGACGTCAAGGTGCTGCGCGGCCGTCAGTTCCCCGAGGACGGCGGCCCGATGGCGCACCCGATCCGGCCCGAGTCGTACATCGCGATGGACAACTTCTACACGGTGACCGTCTACAACAAGGGCGCCGAGGTCATCCGCATGTACCACACGCTGCTCGGCGCCGAGGGCTTCCGCCGCGGCTCCGACCTCTACTTCGAGCGGCACGACGGGCAGGCCGTGACCTGCGACGACTTCCGCGCGGCGATGGCCGACGCCAACGGTGTGGACCTGGCGCAGTTCGAGCGCTGGTACGACCAGTCCGGCACCCCCGTCGTCGAGGCGGAGGGCCGCTGGGACGCCGCCGCCGGCCGCTACACCCTGACCCTGCGCCAGAGCTGCCCGGCCACGCCGGGGCAGGAGGAGAAGCAGCCCTTCCTCATCCCGGTCGTGACCGGCCTGGTCGGGCCCGACGGCGCCGACCTCCCGCTGCGCCTCGAGGGCATGGAGGAGGACTCCGACGGCGTCCTCGTGCTGCGCGAGCGCGAGCAGGTCTTCGTCTTCACCGGCGTCGACGCCGAACCAGTGCCCTCCTTGCTGCGCGGCTTCTCCGCGCCGGTCAAGCTGCGCCTCGCGCAGTCGGACGAGCAGCTCGCCTTCCTGCTGGCGCACGACTCCGACAGCTTCAACCGCTGGGAGGCGGGGCAGAAGCTGTTCACCCGCGTCCTGCTCGCCGCCTACGCGGCGCTCGGCGAGGACGGCAGGCCGCAGCTCCCCGAGGTGCTGCGCGAGGCCTGGCGCGCGGCCCTCACCGCCCGTGGGGTGGACCGTTCCCTGCAGGCCTACGCCCTGATCCCGCCGGACGAGGCGACCCTGGCCGAGGAGATCGACGCCGTCGACCCGAGCCGCCTGCACGCGGCCCGCGAGTGGCTGCTGCGCGAGCTGGCCGCTGCCTGCCGCGCCGAGCTCGAGGCGGCCTACGCCGCGCTGGCGCCGAATGGCGCCTACCGCCACGACCCGGCCGAGACCGGCCGGCGCCGCCTGCGCAATCTCTGTCTGGCCCTGCTCGCCCGCCTGCCCGGCGACGCGGGCGCCGCGCTCGCCGAGGCGCAGTTCGCCGCCGCCGACAACATGACCGACGGCCTCGCCGCGCTCGACGTCCTGGCCTCCGACCCCGGTCCGGCGCGCGAGCGGGCCCTCGGCGCCTTCCTCGAGCAGTGGCGGGGCGACGCCCTGGTCATGGACAAGTGGCTGGCGATCCAGGCCCTGGCCGACCTGCCCGACACGGTCGAGCGCGTGGTCGCGCTGCTCGGACACGAGGTCTTCGACCTGAAGAACCCGAACAAGGCGCGCGCGCTGATCCGCAGCTTCGCCGAGAACCTGCCGCACTTCCACCGCGCGGACGGCGCGGGCCACCGCTTCCTGGCGAACCAGGTGCTCGCGCTCGATCCGCTCAACCCGCAGATCTCGGCGCGCCTGGTCCAGCCGCTCGGTCGCTGGCGCCGCATGGCTCCGGCGCTCGGCGCCTCGATGAAGGCGCAGCTCGAGCGCATCGCCGCCGCCGAAGGCGTGAGCAAGGACCTGCACGAGATCGTGCAGCGCTCCCTGGCGGGCTAAGCTGGACGCGTGGCCGAGCCGATCCTCTTCTCCGACCCGCCGCCGCGGATCCTCGTCGTCGACGACGAGCGCATGATCCGCTGGAGCCTGCGCGCCTGCTTCGAGGAGGCCGGCGCGCTGGTCGACGAGGCGGCCAGCCTGGAGGAGGCGCGCCGCAGGCTGGAGGAGCAGTGGCCCTCGCTGCTCGTGCTCGACCTCAAGCTGCCCGACGGCGACGGCCTGGACCTGCTCGAGGAGGTGCAGGCCGAGGGCACCGACCTGGCCGCCCTGGTGATCACCGCCTTCGGCTCGGTGCGCGGCGCGGTGGAGGCCGTGCGCAAGGGCGCATTCGACTACGTCGCCAAGCCCTTCGAGCTCGACGACCTCCTGCTCACGGCCAAGCGGGCCCTTGAGCAGCGCGACCTGCGCCGCATCGCCGACCTGCGCGCGCGCCTCGACGACACGCTGTGGCCGGTGGCCGAGGCCGAGTCCACGCGCAAGGTGCAGGAGCTGCTGCAGCGCATCGGCGGCAGCGGCGCCACCACGGTGCTGCTCACCGGCGAGAGCGGGGTCGGCAAGGGCCTGGCCGCGCGCTACCTCCACGCCGCCAGCGCGGCCGGCGGCGAGGCGCCCTTCATCCCGGTCTCCTGCACCTCGATCCCCGAGACCCTGCTGGAGTCCGAGCTCTTCGGCCACGAGCGCGGCGCCTTCACCGACGCCAAGGAGAGCAAGCGCGGCCTCGCCGAGCTGGCCTGGGGCGGCACGCTGTTCCTCGACGAGGTGGGGGACCTGCCCCCGGGCATCCAGGCCAAGCTGCTCACCCTGCTCGAGGACCGCCACTTCCGCCGCGTCGGCGGCACGCGCCAGCTCGAGCTGCAGGCGCGCGTGGTGGCCGCCACCAACCGCGACCTCGAGAAGGAGGTCGCCGCCGGCCGCTTCCGCGCCGACCTCTTCTACCGCCTCAAGGTGGTGCCGGTGGAGATCCCGCCGCTGCGCCAGCGCGTGGCCGACGTCATCCCCCTGGCCGAGTTCTTCCTCGGCCAGTTCCGCCGCGAGTTCGGCGTCGCGGTGGAGGGCTTCGGCGAGGAGGTCGTCCGCGCCATGGAGGCCTACGCCTGGCCGGGCAACGTCCGCGAGCTGCGCAACGCGGTCGAGCGCGCCGCGCTGCTGGCCCAGGGCCAGCGCGTCGGCCTGGGCGACCTGCCGCCCGAGGTGGGGGGCGGCGAACGCCGCGGCGAGGCCTCCGCCGGGGACCTCGCCCTGCCGGCCGAGGGCGTCGACCTCCAGGCCCTCGAGCGGGCCTGGGTCCTCGAGGCGCTGCGGCGCTGCGGCGGCAACCGCAGCCAGGCCGCGCGTCTGCTCGGCATGAACCGCGACCAGATCCGCTACCGGATCGAGAAGTTCGACCTCGAGGACGAGACCTGAGGCTCAGGCGCTGCGCGGCAGCCGCATGCGGAAGGCCGCGCCGCTCTCGGGCTGCAGCATCTCCATGCCGCCGCCCAGGCTGTGCAGGTGCCGCTGGCAGATCGCCAGGCCCAGGCCCGAGCCGCGCGTCTTCGTGGTGTAGAAGGGCTGCATGACCTTGTCCCGCGTCCCGTCCGGGATGCCGGGCCCGTTGTCGCGGAAGTCCAGGTAGGCGCGGTTCTCGTCCGAGTCGACCACCAGCTCGACCACGCAGCCCGCGGGCCGCGCCTCGAGCGAGTTCTCCAGCAGGTTGCGCAGCACCTGCTCGAGGATGATCGGGTCGAGCTCCACCTCGGGCCGGCTGCGGACCTCGAGGCGCAGCTCGGCGCCGCGCTGCTCCGCCTCGCGGGTGAACTGCTCGACCCAGCGCTCGACCCACTCCGCCAGGTCGGCGCGGTCCTTGTGCGGCGCGGCGGGCCGGCCGAAGCGCATCAGATCGACCACGAGGCGGTCGAGGCGGTTGATCTCGGCGGCCACCGCGTCGAACACCTCGGCGTCCTCGGGTGCGGGCTGCAGCCGCCGCCGCAGGACCTGCAGCGCGCCGTGGATCCCGGCCAACGGGTTGCGCACCTCGTGGGCCACCTGCGCCGACAGCTCGCCCAGCGCCGCCAGGTTGCGCGCGGTGTCGAGCTCGTGCTTGAGCTTCTCCGAGGCGGTGATGTCGCGCAGGATGGCGCCGGCGCCGACCTCGCGGCCCTGCCGGTCGCGCACCAGGCTGCGCGTCAGCGAGACGGTGAACTCGTGGCCGTCGCGCCGCTTGCGCCGCGTGACGTAGTTGCGCAGCCGCCCGTGCCGGGCGGTGCGGCGCACGAGCTGCTCGACCTCGCCCGACTCGATCAGGTCCTGCGGCAGCAGGATCTCGAAGGGCTGGCCGATGACCTCGTCGGCGCGGTAGCCGAACATCTCCTCCGCGCCGCGGTTCCAGGCGCGGATGCGGTTGTCCTGGTCGATGAACAGCACCGCGTCGGCCGACAGGTCCGCGACCTGGGCCAGCTGGTAGGGCGTCAGCGGGCCGGTGGCGGGGAGGTGGAAGTCGGGCCCCTCGTCCTCCTCGAAGGGCTCGCCGGTGGGCAGCAGCAGCAGGCCGCCGGAGTAGTGGGCCTCCGCCGCCACCCGGTTCCCGGCGGCGCCCTCGAGGAAGCCGCGCACCCAGGCCACCAGGCCGGGCGCGGCGGCGTGCGGCGCGGCCAGGACGAAGCCCTCCTCCGCGGGGCGCAGGGGTAGCTCGTGGAAGGCGCGCAGGGCGGCCTCCAGGCCGTGGCCGGCGGCGGCCTCGGCGCCGGCCACGCGTCCGGCGCGCCGCGCCAGGGCGAGCAGGTCCTCCTCCGGGACGATGTCGCAGAGGGCGGACTCGAAGCTGTTCAGCGATCGGACCCAGAGGGGCAAACTCACCCGCTCTCTGTAACGGAACCGGGGCTTTCCTGCCAGCCCTGCTCCCGCTCCGGCATAATCTGCGCCGTTCGTCGAACCATGCGCATCCTCCTCGTTGGCTCCGGAGGCCGGGAACACGCCCTGGCCTGGAAGATCTCCCGCTCCCCGCTGTGCGAACAGCTGTGGATCGCTCCCGGCAACCCCGGCACCGCCCTGCACGGCGAGAACCTGCCGATCCCGGCCACCGACCTCGACGGCCTGGTCGCCGCCGCGCAGGAGCGCGCCGTGGACCTGGTCGTGGTCGGCCCCGAGGACCCCCTCGCCGCGGGCCTGGTCGACCGCCTGGCCGAGGCCGGCATCGCCGCCTTCGGGCCCACCGCCGCCGCCGCCGAACTCGAGGGCAGCAAGGCCTTCTGCAAGGAGGTCCTCGTACGCCACCGCGTGCCGACCGCCGGCTACCGGGTCTACAAGGACCTGAACCCGGCGATCAGCTACCTCGAGGGCGGGGCGCGCTACCCGCTGGTGGTCAAGGCCTCGGGCCTCGCCGCCGGCAAGGGCGTGGTGATCTGCCCCGACGCCGCCACCGCGCGCGAGGCGGTCCGCGCCATGCTCGAGGACGGCCTCCACGGCGAGGCCGGCGCGACGGTCGTCGTCGAGGAGTTCCTCCAGGGCCCCGAAGCCTCCAGCTTCGCCCTGACCGACGGCCGCACGATCGTCCCGCTCGAGAACTGCCAGGACCACAAGCAACTGCTCGAGGGCGGCAAGGGGCCGAACACCGGCGGGATGGGGGCGATCAGCCCCAACCCGCTGGTCAGCGAGCGGACCCGCGACACCATCGAGCGGCAGATCCTGCTGCCCACCGTGCACGGGCTGAACCACGAGGGCCGGCGCTTCCGCGGCGTGCTCTTCGCCGGCATCAAGCTGACCCCGGCCGGCCCGAAGGTGCTCGAGTACAACGTGCGCTTCGGCGACCCCGAGTGCCAGGTGCTCTGCCTGCGCATGGAATCCGACCTCGTTCCCTACCTCGACGCCTGCGCGCGCGGCAACCTCGAGGAGCTCGAGGCTCCCGTGTGGGACCGCCGCCCGGCGGTCACCCTGGTGCTGGCCTCCGCCGGCTACCCCGGCGCCTACGAGAAGGGCGTCCCGATCCACGGCCTCGAGCGGGTCGAGCAGGGCGACGAGCTGCAGGTCTTCCAGGCCGGCACCGCGGAGGTGGACGGCCAGCTGGTCACCGCCGGCGGGCGGGTGCTCGCCGTCACGGCGCTCGGCGCGGACCTCGACGAGGCCCGCGCGCGCGCCTACGCCGCGGCGGAGCTCATCGAGTTCGAGGGCAAGACCCTGCGCCGCGACATCGGCAACGCTGCTCTGCACACCATGGAGGAGCACGCGTGAAGGCCGAAGCGGCGCTGAACCGCTTCGAGGTCTTCCTGCGCCGCAAGGGGCTGCGCGTGACCGACCAGCGCCGCGAGATCCTCCAGGCCGCGTGGGCCACGCACGACCACTTCAGCGCGGACGAGCTCTACCACTGGCTGCGCGAGAAGGGCTCGAAGGCCAGCCGCGCGACGGTCTACCGCAGCCTGGCCCTGATGGTCGAGGGCGGCTTCCTCTCCGGGCTCGACGGCGGGAAGGGCCAGATGCTCTACGAGCACATCCTCGGCCACAGCCACCACGACCACATGATCTGCCTGAAGTGCGGGCGGATCATCGAGTTCCGCTGCGAGGAGATCGAGAAGATGCAGCACGAGATGGCGGCCAAGCACCGCTTCGCGCTGCTCAACCACACGCTGACGCTCGAGGGTTACTGCGCGGCCTGCCGCTGAGGCGGCCGCGGGGCGGAGGCTCAGCCCAGGCGGTCCTGGACGGTGATCGCCAGGTCCTCGGCCAGGTCGGCGCGGCCGCGCCACAGCGTGCGGGCGCGCACCTTCAGCTCGCAGACCTCGTCGTTGCCGGCCACCTCGAGGACGTGGAACTTGACGTTGATGTCCTCGATGACGCACTCGATGCGGCGCGAGCCGCGGAAGACCTCGACCTCGCCGCCGCGCTCGCGGGCGACGCCCTCGGCGACGCGCAGCACCTGGTCGGCGGTGTAGGGGAGCACGATCGTGCCGCCGTCCTCGGCGTTCTCGTCGTAGGCCCACACGCCGACGGCGCCGCCGGCGACGACCAGCGCGACACCGCAGGCCGGGGTGAGGAGGAGCAGGGCGAGAACCAGAGCGCGGGCGAGAGCAGACATCGAGACCTCCGTCAGGCTGCCCGGATTGTAGCGGTGAGCGCTTCCCATCCAAGGGCGCGCCCGCCGCTGCGCAGGAACAGCTCGACGAAGGCGTGGTCGGTGCCGGGATCGGCCGCCAGCATGGTGCCGGCGCGCGCGCCGAGCACCTCGACCGCCAACAGGCGGCGGGCCGGGCTCAGGTAGGGTTCCTCGCCGTGCTCCCAGGACCTCAGCAGGGTCGAGACGCGGCCCAGGCGCGGGCGGAAGGCCGTCAGCGGGAACAGGGCGCGGGCGGTCTCGGCCGGGCTGCTCGGTCGCAGGAAGGGGTTCAGCAGGCTGGCCCAGAGGCGGCGGAAGGCGCGCGCGCACAGCCGGCCGTGGAGGTCGCCCCGGACGCCCAGCTCGGAGTCGCAGGCCAGCACGTGGGCGGCCGCCTCGGCGAGCTGGTTGAAGGAGCAGGGGCCGGGGATCCAGACCGCCGGCAGGCGCGGGTGGAAGACGGCGCAGCGCGGCGGCTGGCCGGCCACCAGGGCGCGCCGGTGGTCCTCGGGCAGGGTGGCGCGGAAGCCGTCCCACAAGGGGGTCGGCCAGACCGAAGGACGCGCGGCGGGTGCGGGCAGGCCGGCAGCGCGGGCGAGGTGGTCGGCGAGCGCCTCGACCAGCTCCTCGGTGGCCTCGGCGGCGGCCTCGGGGTCGTCGGGAGCGACCTCCTGCAGCGCGCTGGCCCACTGCTCGAGCGGCGGGGTGTGCAGCCAGGCCCAGTGTCCGGCGCCGAGGTCGAGCACGGCCTCTCCGCCGTCGGCGGCGTGGCGGCCCCAGATCGGTTCGGGCGACTGGTGCAGGACCACCGGCGCGGCGCCCAGGCGGCGCAGCTGGGCCGGCAGGTGCGACTCGGCCAGGTGCCAGTCGCCGATCGAGATCAACCAGCGCCGCTCCGGCTCGCGGTCGGCGAGCTCGCGCCAGCGCGCGGCGGCGGCGCGGTCGCGCTCGCCGGGGGAGCCGTCGACCCAGGCGCCGGCGACGATGCCGCCGCGGCGGGCCAGCGCGCTGAGGGCGCTGCGGTAGGCCTCCGCGAGCGGGCGGCCGTCGACGAGCCGGAGGTCCCCGCGGCGCAGGGCCGCGCGGGCGTCCACCTTCAACTCGCGGGGCAGGAGCTCGAGCAGCAGGCCGGCCGGAGCCTCGGCCGGGAAGTCGCGCACGAGGTCGCCCAGCCCGTGGCGCGAGCGGTGCAGGGCGTGGTGGTCCCCGACCACGAGCGGGTTCCCCGAGCGGACCGCGTCGTGCAACTCGTGCTCGCTGGCGCGACGGGGAGTCCCGCGCACCAGGGTGCGGACCCAGTCCTGGCGGTAGCGGCGCAGCTCGGCCGAGAGCGGGGGCGTCTCCTGCGCCCACTCACGACGCAGACGCCGCTCCAGAGC
This sequence comes from uncultured Planctomycetales bacterium, assembly GCA_964342475.1. GTDB lineage: Bacteria > Planctomycetota > UBA1135 > UBA1135 > UBA1135 > J029. Next base: position 156,051 of record CAYFGE010000001.1, on the reverse strand, counting down.
GCTCAGGTCCTGGAGCAGACGCGATCGAGGGGAGGTCACACCCCCTCATCGGCCGGCCCGGGGCCGCCGCTTGAGCTCAGGCGGGGGCGCCGGAGAGGTAGGGGGCGAGCAGGCCGCGGAAGAAGGCCAGCCCCTCGCTGCCGTCGCCCCAGGCGCCGGCGCCGCGGTCGGGCAGGCTGCCCGGGCCGAGGTTGCGCTCGGGGTGCGGCATGAGGCCGACGATCCGCCCGCTGGCCGAGACCAGGCCGGCGATGGCGCCGTCGCTGCCGTTCGGGCAGGCCGGGAAGTCCTGCGTGACCTCGCCGGCGGCGTCCACGTAGCGGAAGGCGACCAGGCCCGCCTCGGTCAGGCGGGCGAGGTCGGCAGCGGGGTCGCCCAGCACGATGCGCCCCTCGGCGTGCGCGGCGGCGGCGGGGAGCACCGAGCCCGCGGGCAGGACGTGCCCGAGGCCCTGTTCGACGCGCATCCGCACCCAGCGGCACTCGAAGCGGTGGGTGTGGTTCCAGGTCAGCGAGCAGCGCACGCCCTCGAGGCCGGGCAGCAGCCCGCACTTCACCAGGGCCTGGAAGCCGTTGCAGACGCCGAAGACCGAGCCGCCGCGCTCGTGGTGCGCGCGCAGCTCCTCGCCGAGGAAGCGCTCGATCTCGGTCGCCAGGATCGTGCCGGCGCCGAGGTCGTCGCCGTAGGTGAAGCCGCCCGGCACCGAGAACAGGTCGCACTCGCGGATGCGCTCGGGCTGCTCCATGAGCTGGCGGATGTGGATCGACTCGACCGTCGCTCCGGCGCGCTCGAAGGCGAAGCCGAGCTCGCGGTCGCAGTTGACCCCGGCGGCGAAGAGTTGCAGGACGCGGGCGTTCATCGGGCGGCTCCGTTGGCGCGGGCGAGCTCCTCGACCGGGACCGGGGCGGGGGAGTCCGCGTCCAGGGCGAGGTGGAAGAGGCCGTCGTCGGTGACCTCGCCGACGCTGGCCCAGGGGAGGGTGCGCAGGATCGCGCCGACCTCGTCGAGGTGCTCGGGGGCGACCTCGAGCAGGAAGCGGGTCGGCGTCTCGGCGAAGAGCAGGCCGAGCGGCCCGGCCTCGCCGTATGCGGCGGCCCGGCGCGGGTCGAGGCGCACCCCGAGTCCGCTCGACCCGACCGCCATCTCGGCGGCGGCCACCGCGAGGCCGCCCTCGGCCAGGTCGTGGCAGGCTGCCGCGAGGCCGGCGTCGAGGATCTGGTGGACCGCGTCGAAGACCGCCGGGGCGGCGGCGGTGTCCGGGCGCGGCGGGCGGGAGGCCGGCAGGCCGAGCAGCTCGGAGGCCACCGAGGCGCCGCCGTCCGCCGGGCGGGTGGCGCCGACCAGGACGAGCAGGTCGCCGGGGCGGCGCAGCGGCGTGGTCGTCGCCCGCGCGGTGTCGGCGATCGGCGCGATGGCCGTGCACAGCAGGGTGGGCGGGATGGGGAACTCCTCCTCGCCGACGCGGTACTCGTTGTTCAACGAGTCCTTGCCGCTGATGAAGGGAGCGCCGTAGGCCAACGCCAGGTCGCGGCAGGCCTCGGCCGCGGCCACGAGGGTGCCGAAGCGGTCGGGCTTGCGGCAGTCGCCCCAGCAGAAGTTGTCGAGCAGGGCGACGCGGTGCGGGTTGCCGCCGGCGGCGACGACGTTGCGCACCGCCTCGTCGATGGCGCAGGCGGCGCCGGCCCAGGAGTCGAGCTCGGCGATGCGCGGCGCGATGCCGCAGCCGACCGCCACGCCGGCGTCGAGCTCGAGCCGCGGCTTGACCACCGAACCGTCGCCCGGCCCGCGGCCCTCGGCGCCCTGGTAGGGCTTCACCACGGTGCCGCCCTGCACCTCGTGGTCGTACTGGCGCACGACCCACTCCTTGCTCACCACGTCCGGGTGGGCGAGGGCGCGGGTCAGCAGCGCGACCGGGTCGGCCCCGGCCGGCCAGGGCGTGTCGCCCAGCTCGCGCCGCACGAGGACCGCCTCGCGCTGCGGCTGCGGCACGCCGCCGTGGAGGAAGTCCATCGGCAGGTCGCCGACCACCTCGCCGTGCCAGCGCAGCACCAGGCGCGAGGTGTCGGTGAAGGTGCCGAGGACGGTAGCCTCGACCTCGTGGCCGGCGCACAGGCCGAGGAAGTCGTCCAGCTTCTCCGGCGGCACGGCGAGCACCATGCGCTCCTGCGCCTCGGAGATCCAGATCTCCCAATAGCTCAGGCCCGGGTACTTGAGCGGCGCGGTCGAGAGCTCGACCTCGGCGCCGCACTCCTCGCCCATCTCGCCCACGGCGCTGGAGAAGCCCCCCGCGCCGCAGTCGGTGACCGCGGAGTAGAGCCGCCGGTCGCGCGCGAGGAGCATCACGTCGAGCACCTTCTTCTCGGTGATCGGGTCGCCGATCTGCACCGCGGCCGCGTCGACCGTCTCGGACTCCTCGTGCAGCGCCTCGGAGGAGAAGGTGGCGCCGTGGATGCCGTCGCGGCCGGTGCGCCCGCCGATCGACACGATGGCGTCGCCGGGGCGCGCCGCCTTCTCGACGCAGTCGCGCGGGATCTCGCCGATGCAGCCGGCGTAGACCAGCGGGTTGGCGACGTAGCCGGGGTGGCGGATCACGGTGCCGCTGACCGTCGGGATGCCCATCCGGTTGCCGTAGTCGCGCACGCCGGCGATCACCCCCTCGAGGATGCGGTCGGGGTGCATCGTGCCGGGCGGCAGCTCCTCGGCGGAGAGCTCGGCCGGGCCGACGCAGAACACGTCGGTGCCGGCGAAGGGGCGCGCGCCCAGGCCGGTGCCGAGGATGTCCCGGATCACCCCGCCGATGCCGGTGCCGGCGCCGCCGTAGGGGTCGAGCGCGCTCGGGTGGTTGTGGGTCTCGACCTTGATCGCCACGCCGACCTCGTCGGTCAGCGCGACCACCCCGGCGTTGTCCTTGAACACGCTCCAGCACCACTCCGGCGAGAGCTTCTGCGTGGCCTCGAAGACGGTCTGCTTGAGCAGGTTGCGGTACTCGCGCTCCTCGAGCAGGGCGCCGGCCTCGTCCGTCACGCGCAGCCGCACCGGCCCGGTCAGGGTCTTGTGCTTGCAGTGTTCGGACCAGGTCTGGGCCAGGGTCTCGAGCTCGACGTCGGTCGGCTCGCGCTCCTCGCCGCGGTAGAAGGCCTGGATGGCCTGCATCTCCTCGACCGACAGGGCGAGGCTCATCTCGCGGCTGACCTCGGCGAGGCGCGCGTCGTCGGCCCCGAGCAGCGGGACCTCGGTGCGCTGGCCGGTGCGCGCGGCCGGCTGCGGGTGCAGGCCGAGCGGGGCGGTGCCGGCGCTGACCTCCTCGATCACCGGATTGGCCAGGGCGCGGCTCCCGGCCTCGACCAGGGCGGCGGTGTCCACCGCGCCGGCGACCCGGAAGGCGCGGTAGCTCTCGACCGTCTCGCCCTCGGCGAGCTCGATCCCGACCAGGCGCAGGGCGCGCGCCGCCGAGCTGCCCTCGGGATCGGCCACTCCGGCCATGCGCCGGATGAGGAGCATCGAAGCGCCGTCCGCCGGAGTCTCGCCGGGGGCGAGGATCCGCGCCGTCTCGGTCACCGCATCCGCGAACAGGCGCGCGCTGGCGGCCTCGACCTGCTCGCGCCCGAGGCGGCCCGGGAGCAGGTAGGCGCGGGCGGAGCGCACCGCCGCGCCGACCTCGAGGCCGCGGTGGGCGAGGGCCCGCCGGGCGGCGTCCCCGACCGGGTCGCTGCGTTCGGGGGAGAGTTCCAGTTCGACGCGCCAGGCTGCGTTGCTCATTTCGCTTGATTTCCGGCCTCTTGAGCGGGGTATCCTAAGGATTCCGCGGGCGGCCCGGTAGCCGCTCCGCCCCGATCATGGCCAAGACCAAGAAGAATGCCGCCCAGGACGCCTTCCAGGTCCTGCCCTTCGAGAAGCCGATCGAGGACGTCCGCTCGCGGCTGCGCGAGCTGGAGGAACTCGCCGAGCAGACGAGCCAGGACCTCACCGAGGAGCTGGCCTTCTACCGCGACCGCCTCCAGCGCCTGACCGAGGAGATCTACGGCGACCTCAGCCCCTGGGACCGCGTCCAGGTCGCGCGCCACCCGGCGCGGCCCCTGGTCGGCGACTTCATCGAGCGCTGCTGCGACGACTGGGTCGAGCTGCACGGCGACGGCTACTTCGGCGACGACCGCGCGATGGTCACCGGCCTCGCCACCCTCGACGGGGTGCGGGTGATGCTGGTCGGCCAGCGCAAGGGCCGCGACACCAAGGAGCGGATGGCCTGCAACTTCGGCTCGGCCCATCCCGAGGGCTACCGCAAGGCCCTGCGCAAGATGCGCCTGGCCGAGCGGCTGGGCCTGCCGGTGGTCTGCCTGGTGAACACGCCGGGCGCCTATCCCGGCGTGGGCGCCGAGGAGCGCGGCCAGGCCCGGGCCATCGCCGAGAACATCCTCGAGATGTTCGACGTCCGCGTCCCGATCGTGGCCGTGGTGCTCGGCGAGGGCGGCTCCGGCGGCGCCCTGGGGATCGCCGTGGCCGACCGGGTCGGGATGCTCGAGAACGCCTGGTACAGCGTGATCTCGCCCGAGGGCTGCGCCTCGATCCTGTGGCACAGTGCCGAGGGGCGCGACAAGGCGGCCGAGGCCCTCAAGCTGACCGCCGAGCCGCTGCTCCGCCTGGGCATCATCGACGAGGTCGTGCCCGAGCCGGTGGGGGGCGCGCACCGCGACCCCGCCGCGGCGCTGGACCTCCTCAAGGCCCACCTGCTGCGTTGGATCGCCGAGCTGGCCCCGGTTCCGGCCGACGAGCTGATCGCCGCCCGGCGGCGCAAGTTCCGCCACGTGGCCGCCTCCCTGGCCACCCTCGAGACCGCCCTCGACCCGGCCCAGACCGGCCACGAGGCGCCGGTGACCGCGCCGGGACCCGGCGCGGCGCCCTCCGAGCGCCTGGCGGGGATGCCGGAGACCCCCTCGGAGGCGCCGCCCCAGCCTTGAACGAGACGCCGATTCCCGCCAACGGGGGCGCCGACGGCCTCGTAGACGAGGGGACAGCCATGGGTCATCCCGCCCTCCGTCTCGTCCATCACCAGCCGGTCGCCTCCGCGGCCGCCTCGGGGCTCGAGTCGCTCGAGGACGAGGACCTCTTCGCCCTGACCTGCACCGGGCAGAAGGAGGCCTTCCGCGTCCTGGTCGAGCGCTACGAGGACCGCGCCGTCCACACCGCCCGCGCCGTGGTCGGCAACACCGAGACCGCGCGGGAGATCGCCCAGGAGGCCTTCCTCAAGGTCTACGCCCACCGCGAGCGCTTCGACCTGAAGCGGCGCTTCAGCAGCTGGTTCTACCGCATCCTGCGCAACCTGGCGGTGGACCGTCTGCGCCGCCAGTCCTCCGGGACTCCCGGTGCCGCGGCCGAACTCGTGGGGGACTGGGACGGGCAGGAACGCGGCCCCGTCGCCGAGGCCTCCCTGGCCGAGCGGCGCAGCGCCGTGCACCGGGTGCTCGAGGACCTGCCCGTGAAGTTCCGCGAGGTGCTCACCCTGCGCGACATCGAGGGCCTCTCCTGCGGCGAGATCGGCGACCGGGTCGGGATCTCGGCCGGCACCGTGCGCTGGCGCCTGCACCACGCGCGCAAGCTGTTCCGCCAGCACTGGGAGCGGCTGCTCGGCCGCGAGAGCGGGGAGGACGAGCTGTGAAGTGCTCCCTCGCCCTGCGCCTGCTGCCCCTGCACGCCGGCGGCGACCTGGTGGGCCCGCGCGCGGCCGACCTCGAGCTGCACCTCGCCGGCTGTGAGGCCTGCGCCGAGGAGGCCCGCTCCTTCCAGGAACTCCGCGGCGTCCTCTCCTCGGTCCGGCAGCCCGCCTCCTCCGCCGGCCTCTGGGAGGGGCTCGACACCCGCCTCGACGCGGTCGACGCCACGCGCCGCCTGCGCCGCCCCTGGTTCCGCAGCCCCTGGCTCTACACGGCCGCCGCGGCCGCCCTCCTGCTCGCCCTGCTGCCGCCCTGGATGCCTTCCGGCGCCGGATCCGAGCCCGCGCTGAGCGTCGATCCAGCCCAGCCCGCGCTCGCCGGGCCGGTGGTGACCCCGGGCGCTGCCGAGGACGCCGAGGGGCTCCAGCGCGTGCCCTTCGAGGAGCTCGACCGCTTCCTGCGCGAGAGCGCCGCCTTCCGGCAGGTGGGCGGCGAGGAGGGCGGTCTGGTCGCCAGCCCGGTCGGCTCCCGTTCGGGCGAGTTCTGAGCCACCCATGCCCCTGCTGATCGCGAGCCTCCTGCTCCTGTTCCAGGCCGGCGAGGACCGCCCGGCCCAGCCGTCCTCCCCGCTGCGCATCGAGCAGGGCTCCCTGCTCGTGATGACCCCGGACAGCACCCTCGGCGCGCTGGAGAAGGAGCTGGTCCAGCTCCACCTCGCGCTGCGTCCGGCGATGGTCCGGGTCGAGATCCCGGTCCCGCGGCCGGACGGCGCCCTCCCCGTGGGGGCGGGGGAGGCCGAGGGGCCGCTCGAGCGTGTCCTGGTCTCCGGTGTGGTCATCGACCGCGGCGGCCTCTTCGTCGCTCCGGGGCCCCTGCTCGGGCCGCTGCAGGCCGTGCGGGCCGTGCGCTTCGACGGCGAGGTCTTCGAGGCCGAGCCGGTCCAGCGCGAGGAGGTCTTCGGCCTCACTCTGTTCCGGGCTCCCGAGCTCGGGGTGCCGCCGCCGCCGCTGGCCTGGCCGGCCTCCCTCCGTGTCGGCTCGGTCACCGTCAGCCTGGGCAACGCCTTCGGCCTGAGCGGCTCGCTCGACCTCGGCTTCGTCGCGGGGCTGAACCGCCGGGTGGAGGAGGTCGAGGGGCTGATCCAGATCACCAATACCGTCAACCCCGGCGACGGCGGCGGCCTGGTGGCCAACCGCCACGGCCAGGTGATCGGGCTGATCAAGACCTCCCTGCGCGAGGTCGGTCAGCGCCAGCTCGAGTCCGGCTGCCCGGACGACTGCACCGACGCCTGCGAGGAACTCGTCCGCTCCGAGTCGCTCAGCTTCGCGGTCCCGATCGACCGCGTGCTGCTCGCCTTCCAGGAGCACCTCAGCTTCCCGGTCCCTGACCAGCAGTGGCTCGGCGTCCTCGTGCGCGAGCGCTACCTGCCCGAACTCGCCGCCGGGATGCGGCGCCCCGCCGCCACCTTCCTGGTGCTCGACCGGGTCCTGCCCGAATCGCCGGCGGTGGACGCCGGCCTGCGCCCGGGCGACGTGCTGGTCGAGATGGGGGGCGTGCCCCTGGTCGACCTCAACGGCCTGAAGCAGGCGCTGTTCGCCGCCCGCGCCGGCCAGGAGGTCGAGGTGGCCTTCCTGCGCGAGGGCCAGCCCAGGGTGGCGCGGCTCCAGCTGGGCTGGCGGCCGCCGAAGGGCTGGCGGCAGACGCCGCCGCGCGACTGAGCCGCGGTCGGCTCAGCCCTGGCCGCCCTTCGTGCGGGCCTCGTACTCGCTGACGATGTCGAGCGCGCGTTCGACCTGCTCGGCGCCGAACTCGAGGCGGGTGCGGCGCAGGAACTCGCGCATGTCGGCGTGGGCGGAGGCCAGGTCGCCGAGCCAGTAGCGGCACATGCCGCGGTTGAAGTACTCCTGCTCGCGGCCGGGGTCCAGCTTGAGGATCTCGGTGAGCTGGTCGGCCGACTCGCGGAAGCGCTTGGCGGCCTTGTGGAGGGCAGCGGCCAGGCCGCGCGCCTCCATCTCCATCTCGAGGTCCTCCTTCAGTCGAGCGCGCAGGTTCTGCTCCTCGACCAGCGGCAGGGCCTCCATGGAGAGGCGCTGGTTCTTCCACTGGCGCGACTCGACCAGGACCGCGATCAGCTGCTCGATCGTGGCCAGGGCGTCCTCGGGGCGCTGGAGGTCGGTGTAGGCCATCGCCAGTAGCCGAAGCGAGAAGATGTTGTCCGGGTTGGACTCCAGGGCCACGCGCAGCAGGCGCTCGGCCTCGAGCAGGTCCTCCTGGGCGTTCTCGCGCAGCTTGGCCGCGCGGTCGGCCATCTCGGCGCGGCCCTCGGCATCGTCGGCGGGGAGTTCCTCCGCGCTCAGGTCGAGGGTCACCGCGCGCTTGATGCGCAGCTCGCCGAGCCGCAGGTGGCACTCGCCGAGCGAGTAGGCGGTGCGGTACTGCGGGTCCAGCTCGTAGGCCTTCTGGAGGTACAGCAGGCCGGCCGAGACGTGGCGCCCGTCCTGCCACTTGAGCAGCGTGCGACCGAGGATGTGGTTGAGCTCGGCGTGCTCCGGGTCGAGCTGCAGGCCGCGGCGCGCCTGCTGCTCGGCGCGGCCGAGGTCGTCGGCCTCGTAGTACTGGCTGGCCCGCAGCCGCAGCTCCTCGATCAGCTCCTCCTCCTCGGGGGAAAGGCCCCCGCAGCCCGTGGCGAGGGCGGCGAGGAGGAGCAGGGGGGCGAGGCGCGGCATGGGCGGGGCTAGACGGCCCGGGAGGCCGGGCAACCAGCTTACTCGGCGTCCCACAGCCACGGGGCCTGGATCGGAGCCCAGTCCTCGAGGCCGTCCGGGAAGAAGATGCCCAGCTCGCGCTCGGCGCTCTCCGGCGAGTCGGAGCCGTGCAGCAGGTTGTAGGACTTCGAGCAGCCGAAGTCGCCGCGCAGGGTGCCCGGCTCGGCCTCGATGCCGAAGGTCTTGCCCATCATGCGGCGCACCACCGAGACGGCCTGGGGGCCGCGCAGGGCCATGGCCACGATGGGGGAGCCGGTCATGAAGGACACCAGCCCCTCGTAGAAGGGCTTGCCGACGTGCTCGGCGTAGTGCTGGGCGGCGGTCTCGGGGCTCATCCGCATCAGGCGGAGGCCGACGAGCTGGAGGCCCTTGTCCTCGAAGCGGGCGAGGATGCGGCCGACCAGGCCGCGGTGGAGGGCGTCGGGCTTGAACAGGATCAGGGTGGTTTCCACGGGATTCGGGCGGGTGGACGGTTTCCGGGGGCGGAAAGGGTAGTCCCGGCCCGGCTCCTGGGCAATTCCGGCATTCCCCGGTTGAAGGAAGGGGGAGCGCCCCTAGAATGTCCGCCCCATTCCAGTCGGACCCCGCCAGGGATGGGGAAGCCGCTGCGTTCTTTCGCCTCTCCACGACTGGAAGATCCCTTCCCCGTCTTTTCGCCGTGGCCCTGAAGAGTCCTGCCCCGCGTCCCGACGCCGTCCGTTCCTCCACCATCGGGGTGGAGTTCGCCGCGATCGTCGGCGTGTTCGGCTGGCTCGGCCACCTCGCGGACGACCGCCTGCTCGGGCCGGACGCCTTCCCCGTCTTCCTCCTCACCGGCATCTTCGCCGGCCTGGTCGGCGGGATCCTGCGCATGACCCGGCAGCTCGCCCCGCGACGGAAGGACGACGAGGAGGCGCCGGACGCCGACCGAGACCGGGAATGATCCTCCTGCTGCTGCTGACGCTGGCCGGCCTGGCCACGCTGCCGCTCTGGCCCGAAGCCTGGCGGCTGGGGCTGGGCGTGGGCTGGTGCGCCGCGCTGCTGCTCGAGCTCCTCGTGTTCGCCGCGCGCCGGCGCGCCATGACCCAGGACGCGGACGCGCGCAACTTCCAGCGCATGCTCCGGATCCAGGTCCTCGGATTCCTGGGCAAGCTGGTCGTGGTCACCGCGGGAGGCGTCCTCGGAGCCGAGACCGGGTGGTACCACCACCCCTCGTACCTCCTCGCCTTCGTGGCGGGGCTGGTCCTCGGCGAAGCGGTCCCCATGACCGCCCTGTTTCGCGCGACCCGCGCCGCGGCCCGACGGCCGGCGGACGGAGGCGCGCGGGAGACCCCCCAAGAGTGATCCCTTCACCCACCGTCAACCCGGATGCCGCCCTTCCCGCGTCGGAAGGCGGCGGGGGCATTTTCGAGCAGCTCTTCGGCCACGTCTTCCCGCACCCGGTCGGCGACGGGGTCGAGCTGTTCGGCCACAAACTCGAGATCTACACGCTGACCTACTTCCAGGTCGGCGCGGTGCTCGCGATCTTCCTCGCCTTCCTCGGCGTGGCGCGGGCCGTGCGGACGAACAGCGGCGGACCGGTCCAGCGCTTGCTGGCCGGCTTCGTCTCCTTCATCCGCGAGGAGATGGTGCACCCCTACCTCGGGCGCAAGGACGGCGACCGGCTGCTGCCGCTGTTCCTGTCCATCTTCTTCTTCATCATGTTCCAGAACCTCTTCGGGCTGATCCCCGGAGGGGCCACCGCGACCGCCAGCGTCTACGTCTCGGCGGCGCTCGCCCTGATCACCTTCGCCACCATGCTGGTCGGCGGCATGGTCGTGCAGGGCCCGGTCAAGTTCTGGCTGAGCCTGGTGCCGCACGTGCCCGGGCCGCTGTGGCCGCTGATGTTCGTCATCGAGATCGTCGGCCTGTGCGTGAAGCCCTTCGCCCTGACCGTGCGTCTCACCGCCAACATGATGGGCGGACACCTGGTGCTGCTGAGCTTCCTGGGCCTCGTGCTCTACTTCGGCAGCATGAACGCCGTGGCCGGCTGGGCCTTCGCGCCCGTCGGCATCGGCCTGTCCGTCTTCATCATGATCATCGAGGGCTTCGTGGCCCTCCTGCAGGCCTACATCTTCACGTTGCTGTCGATCATCTTCGTCGGGATGTGCCTGCACCCGGACCACTAATCGTTCCTGAAGAAACCACACCTAGAAGGATGCTGAACACTCTCCTCCCCGTCGTCGCCCAGGCCGCCGAGCACGCCGCCACCAACGCCTCGCCGTGGATCCCCCTCGCGGCCATCGGTGCCGGCCTCGCCGTGATCGGCGGCGGCATGGGCATCGGCAAGATCGGCGCGGCCGGCAACGACGCCATCGCCCGCCAGCCCGAAGCCGCCTCGGACATCCGCGGCAACGCCCTGATCCTGTCCGCTCTGATCGAAGGCGCCACCTTCTTCGGCATCGTCGTCGGTCTCCTCATCGCTCTGAAGCAGGTCTGAGCGAATCCCCGAGGGAACGATGCGCCCCGCCGCCCGCCGGCGGGGCGCGAGGTCCCACCCCGGAGCCTGCCATGAACCTCTTCCTCCTCGTCGCCGCGTCCAGCGAAGGCGGTCTCGACCCGTTCTCGGGCTCGAGCTCGATCTACTGGACCATCCTGATCTTCGCCCTCTCGCTGCCCCTCATGTGGAAGGTGGTCTTCGGCCCGATCTCCAAGGCGCTGCAGGACCGCGAGTCCCTGGCGCGTGAGGCGGCCAGCGCCGCCGAAGCCGCCCGGGAAGAGACCGAGCGCATGAAGGAGGCCATCCAGGCCGACCTCGACACGGCTCGCAAGGAGGCGGCGCAGCGCGTCGCCGAGGCCAAGGCCCGCGCCGAGGCCCGCGAGAAGGAGATCCTGGCCGCCGCCAAGGACGAAGCCGAGCGGGAGCGCGCGCGCACCCGCGAGGAGATCGAGCGCGCCAAGAACTCCGCCCTGCAGGAGCTCCGCGCCACCTCGGTCGCCCTGAGCGTCGAAATGGCCGAACGGGTCATCTCGCGCGAATTCGGCGAAGCCGACCAGAAGCGCCTGGTCGACGAACTCCAGAAGGAGTTCAGCAACAACTGATCCCATGGCCAGCGAGACCCGCACCTCCGGCCCCGCCGCCCGCCGCTACGCCGCCGCCCTGTTCCGGGCCGCGGACGGCGCCGCCGCGCTCGACGCGGTGGCCGCCGACGTGGACGCCCTGCGCCAGGCCTTCGCCGCGCCGCAGGTCCGCGGCTGGCTCGCCGACCCCCGCGTGGAGGACGGCGACAAGCAGCGGGTGCTCGACCAGGTGGGGGAGAAGGCCCACGCGCTGACGCGCGGGCTGCTCCAGGTGCTGGCCCGCCGGCGCCGCCACGCCGTGCTGGCCGAACTGCCCCACGCCTTCCGCGACCTCCTCGACGCCCACCAGAACCGCGTGCGCGGCACGGTGGAGAGCGCCCTGCCGCTCGACGACGCGGAGCGCGCCCGGATCGAGGCCGCCTTCGCCGCGCAGACCGGCAAGGAGGTGGTCCTCGAAGTCCGCACGAACCCCGAGCTGCTCGGCGGGATCCGCGTCACCCTTGGCGGGACCCGCTACGACGGCAGCGCCCGCGGCCGCCTCGACAAGCTGGCCGACCGCCTCGCCCACGCCGACCTCGGCAGCCGCTGAGCCCAGACAACCCAGCCCACACCACGACGATGCAACTCCAACCCTCCGAAGTCACCTCGATCCTGAAGAAGGAGATCGAGGGCTTCCAGGCCAGCTCCTCCACCGAATCGATCGGCGAGGTGATCCAGGTCGGCGACGGCGTCGCCCGGGTCTACGGTCTGGACGAGTGCATGATGTCCGAGCTGCTCGAGTTCCCGGGCGGCGTGCGCGGCATCGCGCTCAACCTCGAAGAGGACAACGTCGGCTGCGTGCTCCTCGGCGACGCCGCCAAGGTGCGCGAGGGCGACACCGTCAAGCGCACCGGCCGCATCATCTCGGTGCCCACCGGCGACAGCCTGGTCGGCCGGGTGGTCGACTCGCTGGGCCGCCCGCTCGACGGCAAGGGCGCCATCGAGCACACCGAGGAGGACCTGCGCCCGATCGAGCAGGACGCGCCGAACGTCATCGAGCGCCAGCCGGTGAAGGAGCCCATGATGACCGGCATCAAGGCGCTCGACTCGATGATCCCGATCGGCCGCGGCCAGCGCGAGCTGATCATCGGCGACCGCCAGACCGGCAAGACCGCGCTGATCGTCGACGCGATCATCAACCAGAAGCAGACCGGCGGCGGCGACCCGAGCCACCCCGACCAGGTGATCTGCATCTACGTCGCGGTGGGGCAGAAGCAGTCGACGGTGGTGGACGTCACCAACAAGCTGGCCGAGGCCGGCGCCCTGGCGTACACGATCATCGTCAACGCCTCGGCCTCCGAGGAGGCCTCGATGCAGTTCATCGCGCCCTACTCGGGCACCGCGATGGGCGAGCGCTTCCGCGACGCCGGCCGCCACGTCCTGATCGCCTACGACGACCTCACCAAGCAGGCGGCGGCCTACCGCCAGGTCATGCTGCTGCTGCGCCGCCCGCCGGGCCGCGAGGCCTTCCCGGGCGACATCTTCAACCTGCACAGCCGCCTGCTCGAGCGCGCGGCCAAGCTGTCGGACAAGGCCCCCGAGCTCAACGCCGCCAAGTACAGCAAGGGCGGCGGCTCGCTGACCGCCCTGCCGGTGGTGGAGACGCAGGAGGGCGACGTCTCGGCCTACATCCCGACCAACGTGATCTCGATCACCGACGGCCAGATCTTCCTCGAGGGCAACCTGTTCTACTCGGGCGTGCGCCCGGCGGTGAACGTGGGCATCTCGGTCAGCCGCGTGGGCGGCGCCGCCCAGACCCCGGCGATGAAGAAGGTGGCCGGCGGCCTGCGCATCAACCTGGCGCAGTACCGCGAGCTCGAGGCCTTCGCCCAGTTCGGCTCCGACCTCGACGCCGCCACCCAGCAGTCGCTCAACCGCGGCGCCCGCCTGGTGGAGTTGCTCAAGCAGGGCCAGTACGTCCCGCTGCGCAACTCCGAGCAGATCGTTGGCATCTGGGCCGGCACCTCCGGGTCGATCGACTCGGTCCCGCTCGACCGGGTCGGCGACTTCGAGCGCGGCTTCGTCGAGTTCGTCCAGGCCAACGACTCCGCCCTGATGGAGGAGCTCGACGGCTGGAAGACCAAGTGGAGCGACGAGCTCGACCAGCGCGTCCGCGCCCACTGCGAGGAATTCAAGAAGCAGTTCGACGCCTGATCCGGGCGGGACCAGCGACATGGCCAACCTCCGCGACCTTCGTCAACGCATCACCAGCGTCGGGAACATCGAGAAGATCACCCGCGCCATGGAGATGGTGGCGACGACCAAGTTGCGCCGTTTCCAGGACCGGGCGGTCGCGGCCAAGCCCTACACGGCCGACATCGAGGAGCTGGTGCGCCGCCTGGCCGGCGCCGTCCAGGCCGAGCCGGCCGCCGCCGGGGACGCCGCCGCCCTGTTCGAGGTGGCCGACCCGGCCGCCCCGCGCGCGGTGCTCTTCATCGGCTCCGACCGCGGCCTCTGCGGCGCCTACAACAGCAACGTCCAGCGCCGCCTCGACGAGCACGTCGAGCAGCTGTCCGGCCCCTTCGAGCTCTACGTGATGGGCCGCAAGGCGATGGAGCACGCCCACCGCCTGGGCTACCCGGTGCACGCCTACCTCGAGGACTACCCCCTCGAGAAGGCCGACTTCTCGGACGCCGCTGCGATCAGCGGCCTGCTCGTGCAGTCCTTCCGCGCCGGCCGCGCCTCCGCGGTCGACCTGTGCTACACGCGCTTCCTGTCGATGATGAAGTACGAGCCGGTGGTGGAGGAGTTCCTGCCCATCCGCTCGCCCGAGGGGGAGGCCGACACCGAGACCCTCCTCGAACCCGACGGCACCGAGGTCCTCGGCCGCCTGATCCCCAAGTTCCTCGAGACCGCGATCTACCACGCGCTGCTCGAGTCGATCACCTCCGAGTACGCCTCGCGCCGCTTCGCCATGAGCAACGCCACCGAAGCCGCGGGCGACATGAAGAAGGCGATCACCCGTACCTTCAACAAGGCCCGCCAGCAGAAGATCACCAGCGAGATCCTCGAGATCGTGTCGGGCGCCGAAGCCCTCTGATCCGACCCGCCCCGCCTGTCCCATGTCGAACCAAGGAATCATCAAGCAGATCTTCGGCCCGGTGGTCGACGTCGCCTTCCCGGACGCCGAGCTGCCCGCGATCAACGACGCCGTGAGCGTGCCCCGCGAGGGCGGCCCGGACCTGGTCCTCGAGGTGGCCCAGCACCTGGGCGACGACCTCGCCCGTTGCGTGGCCATGTCCTCGACCGACGGACTGCAGCGCGGCGCGCCCGCCATCGGCACCGGCGCCCCGATCAAGGTGCCGGTCGGCAAGGCCACCACCGGCCGGGTCTTCAATCTGCTCGGCCGTCCGCTGGACGAGCTGGTCAAGGGCGGCATCGAGCCGGACGACCACTGGCCGATCCACCGCCCGGCGCCCTCCTTCGACGAGCAGGAGGCAGTGTCCGAGGTGTTCGAGACCGGCCTCAAGGTCGTCGACCTGCTGTGCCCCTTCGCCAAGGGCGGCAAGATCGGCCTGTTCGGTGGTGCGGGCGTGGGCAAGACCGTGCTCATCCAGGAGCTGATCCGGATCACCGCGGTGGAGAAGGGCGGCTTCTCGGTGTTCTGCGGCGTGGGCGAGCGCACCCGCGAGGGCAACGACCTCTGGCTCGAGATGTCCGAGGCCGAGTACACCACCCCCGACGGCGGCAAGGCGGCGGTGATCGACAACGCGGTGCTGGTGTTCGGCCAGATGAACGAGCCGCCCGGCGCGCGTCTGCGCATCGCCCTCTCCGGCCTGACCATGGCCGAGTACTTCCGCGACAGCGAGGGCAAGGACGTGCTCCTGTTCGTGGACAACATCTTCCGCTTCGTGCAGGCCGGCTCCGAGGTGTCCGCGCTGCTCGGCCGCATCCCGTCCGCGGTGGGCTACCAGCCGACCCTGGGCTCGGAGATGGGCGCCCTGCAGGAGCGCATCACCTCGACCAGCAAGGGCTCGGTCACCTCGATGCAGGCGGTCTACGTGCCGGCGGACGACTTCACCGACCCGGCTCCGGTGGCCACCTTCGCGCACCTCGACTCGACCATCCTGCTCGACCGCGCGATCTCCGAGCTCGGCATCTACCCGGCGGTGCACCCGCTGAAGTCGACCAGCCGCATGCTCGACCCGCAGGTCGTCGGCGAGCACCACTACAAGGTCGCCACCGAGGTCCAGCGGGTGCTGCAGCGCTACGCCGACCTGAAGGACATCATCGCCATCCTCGGCATGGAGGAGCTGTCCCAGGAGGACCGGCAGATCGTGCACCGCGCCCGCCGCCTGCAGCGTTTCCTGTCGCAGCCCTTCTTCGTGGCGGAGGCCTTCACGGGCACCCCCGGCCGCTTCGTGCCGGTGGCCGACACGATCCGCTCCTTCGAGGAGATCCTCGAGGGCAAGCACGACGAGCTCCCCGAGCAGGCCTTCTACATGGTCGGCTCGATCGACGAGGCCGTCGAGAAGGCCAAGACCCTGTAAGCTGACCCGTCGTGAGCGGCACCTTCCAACTCCGCGTGGTCTCGCCCGAGAGCGTCCTGCTCGAGGCCGAGGTCAGCTCGGTGCGCTTCCCCGGCGGCGACGGCTTCTTCGGTGTCCTGCCGCGCCACGCCGCCATGGTGTCCCTGACCGACTCCGGCCCTCTCACCGCCCGCACCCCGGCGGGGGAGACCCTGGAGTACCTGGTCCACGACGGCTTCGCCGAGGTCCGCGACGGGGCCCTGACGATCCTCACCCGCTCGGCCGAGAAGCCGGCGGACGTGGATCTCGAGCGCGCCCGCCGGGCCGCCGAGCGGGCGCGGGAGCGCATCCGCAACGACCGCACCAAGGTCGACTACGCGCGGGCCTACTCGGCCCTGCGCCGCGCGATCGCGCGTGAGAAGTATGGCCGCCGCTCATGAGTGAGGCCGCGTTCGGTCGCAGCCACCGCTGCGGCGAGCTCCGCGCCACGCACGCCGGTGAGTCCGTCCGCCTGTGCGGCTGGGTCAACGCCCGCCGCGACCACGGCGGCGTGTACTTCGTCGACCTGCGCGACCGCTGGGGCATCCTGCAGCTCGTCGCCGACGAGGAGGCCACCGAGGCCGCCCGCCAGGGCCTCAGCCGCCTGTCGCAGGAGGACTGCCTCGCGGTGACCGGCCGTGTGCGGATGCGCGACGAGCGCAACCGCAACCCCGACCGCCCGACCGGCGAGGTCGAGGTCCTGGTCGAGACGGTCGAGGTGCTGTCGCACGCCGAGCGCGTGCCCTTCGAGATCATCGACGAGCTCGACGTGCCCGAGGAGATGCGGCTCAAGTACCGCTACCTCGACATCCGCCGGCCGGTGGTCCAGCGCCGGCTGATGCAGCGCTCGCAGGCCAACCACGCCATCCGAAGCCAGCTGCTGGCGGACGGCTTCGTCGAGGTGGAGACGCCGCTGCTGACCCGCTCCACCCCGGAGGGGGCGCGCGACTACCTCGTCCCCTGCCGGCTGAAGCCGGGCGCCTGGTACGCCCTGCCGCAGTCGCCGCAGCTGTTCAAGCAGCTGTGCATGGTCGGCGGGATGGATCGCTACTTCCAGATCGCCCGCTGCCTGCGCGACGAGGACCTGCGCGCCGACCGCCAGCCCGAGTTCACCCAGCTCGACCTCGAGATGTCCTTCGTCGACGAGGAGGAGGTCTACGCCGTGGTCGAGCGGGTGATGGCCAGCCTCTACCGCGAGCTGAAGGGGGTCGAGCTTTCGCTGCCCCTCGAGCGGATGAGCTACGAGGAGTCGGTGCGGCGCTTCGCCACCGACAAGCCCGACCTGCGCAACCCGCTGGAGGTGGTCGACCTCGGCGGGCCCGGCGGGGCGCTCGGCTTCGGCGTCTACGACGGCGTGCTGGCCCAGGGCGGCCTGGTCCGCGGCGTCCGCCTGCCCGGGGGCGCTTCGCTGACCCGCAAGCAGATCGACGCGCTCGAGCAGTCCTGCAAGGACGCCGGGGCCGGCGGCATGGCCTGGTGCAAGGTGGGGGAGGACGGCCCGAGCGGCCCCCTCAGCCGCTTCCTCCAGGGCGAGGCCGGAGCGGCCTTCCTGGCCGCCGCCGGCTGCGAGCCGGGCGACCTGCTGGCCACCATCGCCGACCGGCCGCGACGCGCCCTGACCGCGCTGGACGCGCTGCGTCGGGCCGCGGGCGAGGCCCTCGGCCTGGTCGGAGGTCCGGACCGTCTGCTGTGGGTGACCGAGTTCCCCCTGTTCGAGGAGGACGACGACGGCAACTGGTTCCCGGCCCACCACCCGTTCACCAGCCCGCACCCCGACGACCTGGACGCCATGCTGGGCGGCCAGCAGGGCGGCATCCGCTCACGCGCCTACGACCTCGTCATGAACGGCGTGGAGCTCGGCTCGGGTTCGATCCGGATCCACCGCACCGACGTCCAGGAGGCCATCTTCGCCGCCCTGGGCATCCCGCAGGAGGTCGCCCGCGAGCGCTTCCGCTTCCTGCTCGAGGCCTTCCGCTTCGGCCCGCCGCCGCACGGCGGCTTCGCCATCGGCCTCGACCGCCTCTACGCGCTGCTGTTCGACGCCGAGAGCATCCGCGAGGTGATCGCCTTCCCGAAGACCTCCGCCGGCGGCTGCCCGCTGACCGACGCCCCCGCGGCCGTCGACGCCGAGCAGCTCGCCGAACTCGGCGTCGTCCAGGCGCCGGCCGAGCCTGCCGCCGACCCCCGATAGAATGACCCCGACGGCCGACACCGCGCCGACATCCCCGACCCACTCCTGAGGTAGCCGACCATTCCGCCGCGCAAGAGAAGACCGCGTTTTGCTCCCCCCGAGAAGGAGCGTTATCGAGTCAATCACCGCATCCGCATCAAGGAGGTCTTCCTGATCGGTGCGGATGGCGAGCAGGTCGGGGTGGTCCCCACCCAGGAAGCCCAGCGCCTGGCCCAGGAGGCCGGCCTGGATCTGGTCGAAGTGGCCCCGCAGGGCCGCCCGCCGGTGTGCAAGATCCTGGACTACGGGCGCTTCAAGTACGAGCAGAAGAAGAAGCAGACCAAGTCCAAGAGCGCCTCCTCGGTGCTCAAGGAGCTGCGGGTGCGGCCGAAGATCGACTCCCACGACCTGGAGATCAAGATCCGCAAGGCCAAGGAGTTCCTCGACGCCGGCCACAAGGTGCAGGTGACCTGCCTCTTCCGGGGCCGCGAGATGGCCTACCAGAACCTGGGGCGGGACGTCCTCATGAAGGTGGTCGAGGCCCTCGAGGAGATCGCCCGGGTGGAGCGGGACCCCCGCATGGAGGGGCGCCGTATGAACATCCTCCTGGGCAGGAAGTCGGGCTGAGGCCCTCCCCGGGCCGGGAAACTCCGGCCCCGGGCCGCTTGACCGGCCTGCCCGGCCGGGTATGATGTGCGGCCCATTTCCTTGGACCCAAGCCACTTGAAACAGCAGTGCCCAAGCAGAAGACCAAGAAAGCAATCGCCAAGCGGATGAAGGTGACGAAGACCGGCAAGGTCCTCCGTCGACACGAGGCCACCGGTCACCTCCTCTCCGCCAAGTCCGCCAAGCGTCGCCGGAAGCTGCGTCGCTCCACCGTCGTCCTCGGCAAGTTCGCGCAGAACATGCGCGCGCTGCTCGGAAAGTAGGAGGAGAACGATGACTCGCGCACGTTCCGTCGTCCCCCGCCTGCGCCGCCGGCGCCGGATCTTCCACCGCTCCAAGGGCAACTGGGGAGCGCGCCGGAAGCTGATCCGGACCATGAAGGAGAACCTGCTGCGCGCCGGCATGTTCGCCTTCCGCGACCGCCGCAACAAGAAGCGGGAATTCCGCAAGCTGTGGATCCAGCGCATCAACGCCGCTGCCCGCATCCACGGCCTGACCTACTCCAAGCTCGTCCACGGCGTGAAGAAGGCCGGCATCGAGATCGACCGCAAGGCGCTCTCCGAACTCGCCTTCCACGACCCCGCCGCCTTCACCGCGGTGGTGGACCGGGCCAAGGAAGCGCTCGCCGCCTGACCGGCCGCGATGCGCGACCGGCTCGAGCAACTCCGGGAGGAGGGGCTGGCCGCCATCGCTGCGGCCGCCGACGAATCCACGCTCCGTGAGGCGGAGGTCCGCCTGCTCGGTCGTCAGGGAGCCCTGACCGCTCTGCTCAAGACGGTCGGCTCCCTGCCGCCGGAGGAGCGGCCCCAGGCCGGGCAGCTGGCCAACCAGGTCAAGGGCGCCCTGGCCGAGGCGGTCTCCGCCCGGCGCGCCGGGCTCGAGCAGGCCGCGTTGAGCCGCGACCTGAGCGGCGCCGGCTTCGACGCCACCCTGCCCGGTCCGGCCGCGCCGGCGGGCGGGCTCCACCCGATCGGCCGGGTCCAGCGCCGGCTCGAGGACCTGTTCCGCTCGATGGGTTTCGTCGTGGTGGACGGCCCCGAGGTCGAGCTCGAGGGCAACAACTTCGACGCCCTGAACATCCCGCCGGACCACCCGGCGCGCGAGTCCCAGGACACGATCTGGCTCGAGGGCAGCGGGGTCTGCATGCGGACCCACACCTCCCCGGTGCAGATCCGCGCGCTGCGCCGCTTCGGCGCCCCGCTGCGCGTCGTGGCTCCGGGCCGGGTTTTCCGCCAGGAGACCCAGGACGCCACCCACGACCACACCTTCCACCAGATGGAGGGTCTGGTGGTGGACGAGGGCGTCGGCGTCGGCCACATGCTCCACGCGATGAACGCGATGCTCGAGGGCGTCTTCGGACGCCGTCTCGAGACCCGCCTGCGCCCGGGCTTCTTCCCCTTCGTCGAGCCCGGCTTCGAGCTCGACGCGCGCTGCCCCTTCTGCGAGTCCGGCTGCCGGGTGTGCAAGGGCAGCACCTGGATCGAGCTCATGCCCGGCGGCATGGTGCACCCGAACGTGCTGCGCGCCTGCGACGTCGACCCCGAGCGCTACAGCGGCTACGCCTTCGGCCTCGGCCTGTCGCGGCTGGCCATGCTCTGCTACGGCATCGACGACATCCGCTGGATCCTCGGCGGCGACCTGCGCTTCCTGGAGCAGTTCCCGGCATGAAGATCTCGCTGTCCTGGCTCAACGAGTTCGTCGACCTCTCCGACCTGGCGCCGGAGAAGGTCGCCGAGCATCTCTCCCTGCACACCGCCGAGGTGGAGGGGGTCGAGGTCTTCGGCGCCGCCATCGCGGACGTCGTCGTCGGCCACGTGGTCGAGTGCGGGCGTCACCCGGACGCCGACAAGCTCTCCGTCACTCGGGTCAAGTACGGCGCGGATGCGCCGGCGGAGGTCGTCTGCGGCGCGCCGAACGTGCGCCAGGGCCTCAAGGTGGCCTTCGCCCCGGTGGGTTGCACCCTCCCCGGCGGCCTGAAGATCAAGAAGGCCAAGCTCCGCGGCCAGGTGTCCTGCGGCATGATCTGCTCGGCCCGCGAGCTGGAGCTCTCCGAGGAGCACGACGGCATCCTCGAGCTCGAGGACGACGCCCCGGTCGGCGCCCGCCTGGTCGACCACCTCGAGCTGCTCGACGCCGTGCTCGAGCTCGACAACAAGTCGCTGACCCACCGCCCGGACCTGTGGGGCCACTACGGCTTCGCCCGCGAGCTGGCCGCCATTCTCGGCCGCGAGCTGCGGCCGCTGCCGGTGCGCGAGGCCTGGGACGGGCCCGCTGCCGAGGTCCCGATCACCCTCGAGGACCCGGAGGCCTGCCCGCTCTACCTCGGGCTGCGCGTGGACCTCGACGGACCGCCGCGCCCCTCACCGACCTGGCTGCAGCGCCGCCTGCTGGCGGTCGGGCAGCGGCCGTTGAACGACCTGGTCGACCTGACCAACTACCTGCTCCACGAGATCGGCCAGCCGACCCACGCCTTCGACCTGGCCTGCCTGGAGGGGCCGGAGATCCGCGTGCGCCGCGCCGCGGCCGGCGAGCGCTTCACCACCCTCGACGAGGTCGAGCGCGAGCTCACCGCCGAGGACCTCGTCATCGCCGACGGCGGCCGCGCGGTCGCGCTGGCCGGGGTGATGGGCGGGGCGAACTCCGAGGTCGGGGACTCGACCGGCTCGATCCTGCTCGAGTCGGCGGTCTTCCAGCCGGTCCGGGTGAGGCGCACCGCCAAGCGCCTGAACCTGCGCAGCGAAGCCTCGGCGCGCTTCGAGAAGTCCCTCGATCCGGCGCTGGCGGAGCAGGCCCTGCGGCGCTTCGCCGTGCTGCTCGAGCGCGTGCGCCCGGAGGCCCGGGTGGTGGGCGCGCCGGCCTCCGCCGGTTCCGCGGCCGCCCCGGTCATCGACCTGGAGCTGGACCCGGCCCGGACCGCCGAGCTCCTCAGCCTCGACCTCGACCGGGGAGCCGTCGGCGGCAGCCTCCGCGCCCTCGGCTTCGGCGTCGAGGACTCCGGCCAGGGCCCGTTGTCGGTCCGCGTTCCCTCCTGGCGCGCGACGAAGGACGTCACCACTCCGATCGACCTGGTGGAGGAAGTGGGCCGCCTGAGCGGCTACCACCGGATCCAGCCCGAGCCGCTGTCCGCCCCCGTCATCCCCCCCTGGGTCGACCCGGTGCGGGAGCTGGGCCGCCGCCTGGCCGACCGCCTGGCCGGGGCCTGGAGCGGGGCCGAGACCCAAGGCTATTCCTTCCTCGACCGCAACTGGGCCGGCCGCCTGGGGCTGGAGGTCGACGCCTTCGCCCGCCTGGCCAACCCGGTGCAGGCGGGGGTGGACCTCGTGCGGCGTGACCCGGTCCCGACCCTGCTCGAGCAGGCGGCCGGCAACGTGCGCGAGCGCGGCGCGGGTCTCCTCTTCGAGCTCGCCAAGGGCTACGAGGCCGACGCGCCCACCGAGGAGGGGCTGCCGCGCGAGCGCGTCTGGCTCGGCGCCGTCCTCTGGCAGCGCAAGGGTGCGCGGCCCGACGGCCCCGAGAGCGTCTTCGGCCGCGCCCGCAGCCTGGTCGAGGACCTCCTGCGGACGGCCGTCGTCGACGGCTGCGCCGAGCGCGACGGCGCGCCTCCGGCCTGGGCGCACCCTGCCCGCAGCCTGGCCTGGAGCGCCGACGGGCGCCCGCTGGCCACCAGCGCCGCGGTCGAGCCGCGCCTGGCCAAGGCGCTCGACCTCGACGGCGTGGACGCCGCCGTGGCCCTGGTCGATCTCGCCGTCCTCGCCGAGCTGGGCGCCGACCGTCTGCCCAGCTTCCGCTCGCCGGCCAAGCTGCCGGGCATCAAGGTGGACGTGGCCCTGGCGCTCCCGGCCGAGATCGCCTACGCCGAGGTCGAGACCGCCCTGCGCAAGGCCGGCGGCAAACTGCTCGAGCGCCTCGAGCTGTTCGACCTGTTCGAAGGCGGCTCCCTGCCCGCCGGGCAGCGCAGCCTCGCCTTCCACGCCCTCCTGCGCGCGGCGGACCGCACGCTCGAGGAGAAGGACGAGCGCAAGTTCCTGCAGAAGGTCGAGCGGGCCGCGCAGGAGCTCGGCGGCAGCCTGCGCAGCTGAGGCTCGGCCCGGCGCCGTTCCGTTCAGTCGCGCAGCGCCCCGTCCGCTCGGCGCATCACGAGAGTGGATTCGCGGCCGGCGGAGCGGGTTTCGAGGACGCCGCTGTCGAGGTCCACGCCGGCCAGGCCGAGCCGTTCGAACAGACGCTCGAGGTTCGCGGAGCCGCCGCCCGGTTCGTGGACGAGGACGAAGGACGGCCCGGTGCCGCTGAGGAGCTCCACGGCGCGGTCGAAGGCCTTGCGGCGCGGGAGGACCGGCGGCGCCTCTCCTCTTCCCGCGGCGTAGGCCCAGGCCTTGGGGGGAGGCCCGAGGCACTCGAGGTCGGACCGACCGGTGCGGAAGACCAGGCCGTAGGACCAGCTCATGAGCTGCGCGCCCGGCGCCTCGAGGAGCCCGGCCTCAGCCAGGGCCTCTGCGGCGCGGTCCTCCGAGCGGGCGCGGCCCGGGTCGAGGTGGAGGACCAGCCCCGCCAGCGCCAGCGCGGCCCAGGTGGCGCCGATGACCCGCCGCGGTGCACGGGAGGCGGGGCCGCACCAGAAGGCCGCCAGCCAGAGGGCCAGGCCGGGGACGGCAGGCGCGTAGTAGGCCGGCTGCTTGCCCTGCGGCAGCGAGAAGAGGAGGACAGGGAGAAAGGCCCACACCGCGTGGAAGCGGCGCTCCGCAGGGTCGCCGGCCGGGCCCTTCCGTCGCTCGGGGGAGAGCAGTCCGAGCAGCCAGG
The DNA here is from genome assembly GCA_964342475.1 of uncultured Planctomycetales bacterium. Classification (GTDB taxonomy): domain Bacteria; phylum Planctomycetota; class UBA1135; order UBA1135; family UBA1135; genus J029. The sequence continues at coordinate 132,419 of CAYFGE010000001.1, read as the reverse complement.
GCAGGGCCACGCCGGTGACCAGCGCCGGGTAGTACCACGCAGGCTGGCCCCGCTCGTGCACGTCGCTGGCCAGGCGGCCGACCACCTCGCGGCCGACCCAGAACTCGCGCAGGCCGGGGTCGGCCTGGATCGCGAGCAGGTACCAGGGGGCGCCGACCAGCAACAGGCCGGCCCACAGCGCGGGGTGGAGGAGGCGGAGGAGGCTGCGCCAGCGGGCCTCCGCGATCCCGGTCGTGAGGAGGACGGCGAGGGCCACGGCGGGGCCGACCGGCCCCTTGACGAGGAAGGCCGCACCCAGGGCCAGCCCGGCCGTCCCGGCGGGGCGCCAGCCGCCCTCGAGGAGGAGGCGCCGCCCCGCGAGGAGGCCGACCGTCACGCAGGCGCTCAGGACCACGTCCAGGGTGGCGAGCTGCCCGAGGACGAGGAGCAGGGGGCAGCTCATCAGGACCAGGGGTGCGACGGCGGAACCCTCCTCCCCGAGGGTGTCGCGGGCGCGCCGGTGGACCAGGACGACGAGGATCAGGAGCGCGAGGAAGGCCGGCAGGCGGATGGCGAAGGCGGTCGGCCCGAACACGGCCATGGCGCCGGCCATCAACCAGTAGACCCCGGGGGGCTTGTCCGGGTAGACCACCCCGGACTGGCGGGGGAGCAGGTAGTCGCCCTGGACGAGCATCTCCCGCGCGGCCTCGCCGTAGCGGCCCTCGTCCGGCTCGGCCAGGGGCCGCAGCAGGGCCGCGGCGGCCACCACGGCGAGCAGCAGCAGGACGAGGCGGCGGTCGAAGGCGGTGGAGGGCACGGAAAGGGGGTTTGGTGGGGAGCCCGGGACGGGGTAGTTTTTCCATCTCCGGCGGCGACGGCAAGCGCTCCTTGCCCCTCCCCGGTGGACGGCATGAGCTGGCTCCGCCGCAACTTCGACACCTGCTTCATCGTGGCCCAGGTCTGGCTGGACGGGATCACCATCCTGTTCGCCTGCCTGATGGGACTGGGGCTGTTCCGGCAGATGCACGAATTCGGCCTCTACCGCCAGCTGGTCGTGGTCATCGTCGGGGTCACCCTGCTCTGCTTCTGGAGCTGCGGTCTCTACCGCTGGCGCAAGTCGATCCTCAACGTCGAGGAGTACCGCGCCGCCTTCCAGGCCACCGCGCTGAGCTTCCTGGGCACCGCCACGGCCCTCTACCTCCTGCGCGCCGCCGGCGAGATCATCCCCGAGTGGACCTTCCCCGGCTTCGGCGTCCTGCAGCGCATCCACGACGTCTTCGGCCTCGCCGCCATCGACCAGTGGTCGCGCTTCATCTACGTGGTGATCTTCGCGCTGATCTTCGTGCTGACCGTGATCCAGCGCGGCGTGATGTTCCAGGTCTCCAGCTTCCTGCACGCGCGCGGCTACGCCTGCACCAACGTGGCGGTCTACGGCACCGGGGACATGGCGCTACGGGTGCAGCAGAAGATGCGCATCTTCCCGACGCTGGGCTTCCACTTCGTCGGCTTCTTCGACGAGGAGGACGAGCTGCCTGCCGGCCACACCGCCGCCAAGCCCTTCCTCGGCGGCCGCCAGCGTCTCGAGGAGATGCGCACCAAGCTCGGGATCTCACGCGTCATCGTGGCCAAGCCCGAACTCGAGGAGGACCAGCTGATCGAGCTCTGTCGGCACCTCGAGAGCCTGCGCATCGAGTACCAGGTCGTCCCGCGGCTCTACCACTTCTTCTCGCAGCGCTTCACGATCGACAACCTCGACTCGATCCCGCTGATCAGCCTCAACCGGAACCCCGGCCGGCCGGTCTACCGCTTCGTCAAGTCGGTGGTCGACCGCTGCGTCGCCGCGGTGCTGCTGGTCGCCCTGCTGCCCTTCTTCGCCCTGACCGCCTTCCTGATCAAGCGCGAGTCGAAGGGGCCGGTGTTCTTCAGCCAGGTCCGCGTGGGCTACCGGGAGGAGACCTTCCGCATGCTCAAGTTCCGCACCATGTACCACGAGATGTGCGTGGACGCGGTGACGCCGCAGAACCGCAGCGACCCGCGCGTGACCCGGATCGGCAGCTTCCTGCGCCGCACCTCGCTGGACGAGCTGCCGCAGCTGGTCAACGTGCTGCGCGGCGAGATGTCGCTGGTCGGGCCGCGGCCGGAGATGCCCTTCATCGTCGGTCACATCAAGAACGACATGGAGGACCCGGTCTACCACCTGCGCTTCGACACCAAGCCGGGGATCACCGGCCTGTGGCAGGTCAGCTCGGCGCGCAAGGCGCCGATCCAGGAGAACATCGACTACGACCTCTACTACCTCGAGAACCAGAGCGTCTTCCTGGACATCGTGATCCTCTTCCTGACCGTGCTCGCGGTCCTGCGCATCCGTGACACCTTCTGATCCCAGCCGACCGGACGAACCCTACCGCGGCCCGGACCGCCGCCAGCGGCCCACCCCGGTCCTCTCGCGCTACTCCTTCTTCGGCGGGCGCCGCCGCGCCGGGCGCCGGGACGGTGAGATCCGCGACACCTTCGTCGACCTCTACTCGCTGCGCTCCTGGGTGGCCCTGAGCGTCTTCCTGCTGCTCAACCTGCTCGACAGCCACTTCACGCTGATCTACCTCCAGCGCGGGGGCGAGGAGGGCAACCCCGTCGCCATCCAGCTGATGGAGGGCGGCATGGGCACCTTCATCCTGGTGAAGGCGCTGGGGATCGGGGCAGCGGCGGTGCTGTTCTGCCTGCTGAAGAACTTCCGCAACGGGCGGGTGGGCGTCCTCGTCGCCCTGGGCCTCTACCAGCTCCTGCTCTTCTACCACCTGAGCCTGTACTTCAACTGGTACGACGGCTCGGTGCTGCCCTGAGCCGGGGCCCTCAGCGGCGGCCGCCGCGCGGGCGGGTCATGCCGAGCCGCCTCATGCGGGCGTAGAGGGTCGAGCGGTCGATCCCCAGCAAGGTCGCGGCCGCCTCGCGGTCGTCCTGGCAGACGCGCAGGGCCTCGGCCAGGATGCGCCGCTCCGGCTCGGCCAGCAGTTCCTTCAACGAGTAACGCTGCCCGGCCTCGAGCCGGGGGAGGGGGAGCCCGCCGTCGTCCTGGGGTTCCGGGCCGCGGACCGCCTCGGGCAGGTGCTCGGGCTGGATGCGGTCGTCGCGGCAGAGCAGCAGCCCGCGCTCGAGGGCGTTGGCCAGCTCGCGGACGTTGCCCGGCCAGCTGTGGCGCAGCAGGAGGCGCGCTGCCGGGCGGGAGATGCGCGGGATGGGGCGCTCGTGGGCCGCTGCGAGGCGCGACAGCAGGCGCCGGGTCAGCGGCATGACGTCCGAGGGGCGCTCGCGCAGCGGCGGCAGTTCGACGTGGATCACCTCGATGCGGAACAGCAGGTCCTGGCGGAAGGCGCCCGTGCGGACGGCCTCGCGCAGGTCGGTGTTCGTGGCGAAGATCAGGCGCACGTCCGCGCTGCGGGTGCGCGACTCGCCGACCCGCTCGAAGGCGCGGTCCTGCAGGAAGCGCAGGAGCTTCACCTGCAGGGCGGGGCTCGCCGTCCCGACCTCGTCGAGGAACAGCGTGCCGCCGTCGGCCTCCTCGAAGCGGCCGGCCTTGTCACGGAAGGCGCCGGTGAAGGAGCCGCGCGCGTGTCCGAACAGCTCGCTCTCGAGCAGCGACTCGGGGATGGCGCCGCAGGAGACGGTGACGAAGGGGCCTCCGGCGCGGTCGGAGAGGCGGTGGACCGCCTCGGCCAGCAGGCTCTTGCCGGTGCCGCTCTCGCCGCTGACGAGCAGCGTCGCCCGGGTCGGCGCCACCGCCCGCACCTGGTCGAAGGCCGCGAGCATCTTCGGGTCGCGGGCGACGAGGTGGTCCAGCGAGTGCTCGATCTCGAGCCGCGCGCGCAGGACGCGGACCTCGCCCTGCAGCCGCTGCTTGTCGACCAGCTGCGCCACGGCGAGCAGGAAGTCGGCCTCGGGCTGCGGCCAGGGAATGCGCTCGAGGGCGGCGGCGGCCTCGCCGGTCGGGGCGGGGCCGAGGAAGGCCGCCGGCGGAAGGCCGGAGCGCCCGGTGACGGCCCGCGCCAGAGCGGCGTCCTCCTCGCCGCCGCCGCTGCTCAGGCAGAGGAGGAGGTCGAAGCGCTCCTCGCGGGCGCAGGCCTCGGCGGCCACGAGGTCGGCCCGCTGCTCGACCAGGAAACCGGCGGCCTGGAGCAGGCCGGCGACCTCGGCCCGCGGGCCGGGCAGGGGTGCGAGGAGCAGCAGGCTTCCGCGGGGCGGATCCACCGCCGAACGATAGCCGATCGCGTGGAGCGGATCAGGCCTCGGGCGGCGCCCAGCGCAGGCCGGCGCCCAGCGGCACCTTCTCGTCCTGTGTGCGCAGGACCGGGTCGGCGCCGAGCTGCGCGGCGAGGCGCGCGAGCACGGCCGGCAGGAAGGGCGGCGGGGCCACGGCCTCGGCCGCCGCCGTCGGGGCCTGGACGGCCTCCCAGGCGAGGAAGGGGCGGCCCTCCTCGTCCAGCCCGCCACGGAGGCGGAGCGGGCCGCCGGGGCCGAAGCGGTCGAGGAAGCTGCGCGCGGCGTAGAGCGCGGCGGACAGGCGCTGCAGGTCGCCGTCGAGGGTGATCGCCGGCCCCTGCCAGTCGAGCTCGGCGCGTGCGCCCTCGCGGATCGCCTCCTCGACCAGGCGCTGCGCGACGCTGCGCGCGTCGAGCGACTCGCGCCGCACCTTGCCCGGGCGCGCGGCGAGCTCGAGCGCCTCGAGCAGGCGGTCCATCTCGCGCGCGGAGTCGAGCGCCGGGCCGACCAGGCTCGACTGCTCGGCGGAGGCCTCGCCGCGCAGGAGCTGGAGGTAGCCCGAGAGGCTCGCCAGCGGATCGCGCAGACCGTCGACGATGCCGGCCATGATCTCGCCCGTGGCCGCGGCGGGCTCCGTGGCGGAGCCGCCCGCCGGCGCGGGCGCGGCCGAGGCCAGGGCGATCTCGAGTCCGCGCGGGGTCCAGGGCTCGGGCAGGAGCCGCACGTTGGGCAGGGCGAGCAGCGGCTCCGCGCCACCCAGGCCGCGGTCGCCGACCAGGAGGACGGCGCGCTTCTCGGGCGCGCGGCGCAGGAGGTGGTGGAGCAGGCGCAGCGAGCCGAGGTCCGCCGGGTTGGTGGCGAAGACCAGGAATTCCGCCTGCTCGGCCAGCGGCGCCCAGTCCTCGCGCGGCGAGGCGACCCGGAGCTCGTGGTCGGCCAGTGCGGCGCGCAGGGCGGCGGGGAGCGCGCTCGACGGGTTGGCGTCCAGGAGCAGGAGCCGGCGGGACGGGGGAGGCTGGGCCATTTCCGATCCCTCCGATCATGCCACGGCCGAAGGCCGTTTTCACCGCCCTCAGGAAGGAAGATTCTTTTGGGCGGTCGAGCGCAGCAGCCAGGGCACGGCCTCGCCCAGGTGGGCGCAGTAGAGGTCGGCCTCCTTGCCCTCCTCGGCGAGCTTCTGGCGCGAGGCCCGGCCCTTGCCGGTGCCGACCAGGACGCTGGGGAGCCCGAGCGCGGCGAAGGCCTGTAGGTCGCGCAGGTCGTCGCCGACCCCGGCGCTGCGCGAGAGGTCGATGTCGAAGTCCTCGGCGGCGCGCTCGAGCAGGCCCGGCAGCGGCTTGCGGCAGCGGCAGCGGCGCCGGTGCGGCGGGATGCCGACCACCGTGTGGTGCGGGCAGTGGTAGTAGGCGTCGATGCGCGCCCCGTGCGCGGCCAGCTCGGCGTCGATCTTCTGGTGGATGGCGAGCAGCACGCCCTCGTCGAGCAGGCCCCGCGCGACGCCGGACTGGTTGGTCACCACGACGAGCAGGACGCCGGCGCGGTGCAGCGTGGCCAGCGCCTCGGCCACGCCCGGGAGCAGCTCGGCGCGCTTCGGCGTGTCGAGGTAGGGGACCTCCTTGAGGATGGTCCCGTCCCGGTCGAGGAACACGGTGGGCTGGCCGCTCACGGCGGGAGTCTAGCAGGCGGGCGCGGGCCGGCGCAGGCCGGCGCTATCCTGGCCCGGGATGAGCCGCAACCGCCGCCGAGCCCACGAGGAGGTCCAGTCCCGCGCTTCCGGGGATCCCTGGATGGTCTTCAAGATCATGGGGGAGTTCGTGGAGGGCTTCGAGGCGCTGCGCGACCTCGGCCCGGCGATCTCGATCTTCGGCTCGGCGCGCACCCCCGAGGACGACCCCTGGTACGACACCGCGGTCGAGGTCGCCGAGCAGATCGCCCGGCGCGGCTACTCGGTGATCACCGGCGGCGGCCCGGGGATGATGGAGGCGGCCAACCGCGGCGCCAAGCGCGGCGGCGGCACCTCGGTCGGCCTGAACATCGTCCTGCCGCACGAGCAGGAGCCGAACCCCTACCAGGACCTCGAGCTGACCTTCCACTACTTCTTCGCGCGCAAGGTCATGTTCGCCAAGTACTCGGTCGGCTACGTCGTGATGCCGGGCGGCTTCGGCACCATGGACGAGTTCTTCGAGGCGCTCACCCTGATCCAGACGCAGAAGATGGAGAACTTCCCCATCGTGCTCATGGGCAAGGACTACTGGGGCGGCCTGGTGCGGTGGATCAAGCGCTCGATGATCGGCATGGGCACGATCTCCGAGCACGACCCGGACCTCTTCTACCTGACCGACGACCCGGTCGAGGCCGCCACGGTGATCCAGCGCGCGCTCGAGGAGGGCAGCAAGATCAACCCGAAGTGGCGCCAGGAGCTGGCGCGGGCGCGCAAGAAGGCGGCGCAGATCAACGCGGCCAAGCGGATGCGGCGCCGCCGCAAGGGCTGAGCGCGGGGCGGCCTGCGCGCGCCGGCCGCCCCGGGCGGGGCTCAGGCCTCGTCGGCCTTGGCGCGGCCGAGGAAGTCGCCGTTCTCCGTGCTGACCTTCACGTACTCGCCGGCCTCGATGTACATCGGCACGCGGATCTCCAGGCCGGTCTCGGTGACCGCGCCCTTCTTGTCGTTGGTCACGGAGTCGCCCTTCACCGCCATCTCGGCCTCGGTGACCAGCAGGACCACCGCCGACGGCAGGTCGATCGAGATCGCCTTGCCCTCGAAGAAGGTCACGGTGACGGCCTGGTTCTCCTTGACGAACTTCATGGCCTCGCCGACCACGTCGGCGCCGAGGAAGTACTGCTCGTAGTTCTCGTTGTCCATGAAGACGTAGTTGTCGCCGTCCATGTACGAGAACACGCAGGAGCGCCGGTCGAGGTAGGCCAGCTCGACGGTCTCGTCGGAGCCCAGCCGCATCTGCTTGGTGTTGCCGGTGACCAGGTGCTTGCACTTCACCTGGTTGATCGCGCGCCAGTTGCCCGGGGCGATGTGCTCGAAGTCCGTGACGAGGTGGAGCTCGCCCTCGAGGACCAGGACCTGACCCTTGCGGATCTGGGTGGCTTTGATCGTCATCTTGCTGAATCGGGGTGGAGGGAGGCCGGATGGATCCGACAGGATACCCGATGCCCTGGGGGGCCGGAAGCGCCCGCCTCAGCCGCCGTAGCTGCGCCGCATGGTCGAGGAGGGGATGTCCATCGCCTTGCGGTACTTGGTCACCGTCCGGCGGGCGACCTTGACGCCGTTGCGGTCCTTCAGGATGCGCACGACCTCCTCGTCGCTGAGCGGGGAGGCCTTGTCCTCCTGGTCGATGATCTCCTTGATCCGCTCCTGGATCGCGACGCGCGAGGTCTGGCCGCCGGTCGAGGTGGACTGGCCGCCGGAGAAGAAGCCCTTCAGCGGCAGGATGCCCTGCGGCGTCTGCGCCCACTTGCCGCGGATCGCGCGCGACACGGTCGAGATGTGCACGCCGACGGCGTCGGCCACCTCCTGCATCTTCAGCGGGCGCAGGCGCTCGGGGCCGTAGTCGAGGAACTCGCGCTGGCGGGCGACCAGCTCGGTGGCGATGCGCAGCAGGGTGCGGCGGCGCTGGGCGACGGCGTCGAGGAACCAGCGCGCGCGCTCGATCTTCTTCATCAGGAAGCCGTGCAGCCGCTTGTCGCTCTTGGCCTTGGTCAGGGCCTCCTGGGCGCTGCGGCTCAGGCGCAGCTCGGGCAGGCCGTCGCGGGCCAGGACCACCTCGTAGCCGCCGGACTCGTCGGGCTGCACGAGCACGTCCGGCAGGATCGACATGGTCTCGTCGAGCTCGAACTCGGACAGCGGGCGCGAGTCGAGGCCGCTGAGCACCTCCAGGGCGCCGCGCAGCTCGGCCAGGCCGACGCCGAGCGCCTTGCCGATCTGGGGCAGGCGGTTGGCGAGGAGGTCCTCGAAGTGCTCGCGGACCAGGGCCTCGGCCACCGGCTGGGCCACCGGCAGGGCGGCGAGCTGCAGCAGGTAGCACTCGCGCAGGTCCTGCGCGCCGAGCGCCGGGTGGGCCAGGTCGCGCAGGTGGTGCAGGGCGTGCTCGACCTCGTCGGGGTCGAGGCCGGCGTCGGCGGCGAAGGCCTCGACGCCCTCGACCAGGAAACCGCGCGGGTCGAGCGCGGCGATGACCTGCTCGGCGACGGCGACCTCCTCGGCGTCGGCGTCGGAGACCCGCAGCTCGGCCAGGATCGTGTCGGCCGTGTGGACCTCCGGCGCGGCCAGGTCCTGCACCGCGTCGTAGCGCGACTCGGCGTCGCCGGCGGCGCGGCCGGCCCCGCGGTCGGCGCCCTCGAAGATCTGGTCGACCTCGCCGATCTCGGGCAGGTCGTCCAGCGCCTCGGGTTCGTCCGGGTCCTCGCTGCGGGCCTCGGCCTCGGGCTGCTGCGGGGCCTCGCCGGGCTCCTCGACCTCGAGGAAGGGGTTCTCCTCGATCTCCGCCTCGATGCGGTCGAGCAGCTCCTGCGTGGTGCACTGCAGGATCTGCATGGCCTGGATCATCTGCGGGGACTGGAGCAGGCGTTGCTCCATCCGCAGGTTCTGTTGGTACTCCAGGCGCATGGGGGAAGTCTACGCCGCCGCGGATGGCCCGTCACCGTTTCCACGGGTGCGCCGGCGACTAGAATGCGTCGATCCGGCGCGTGCGCGCCGACGATCCGGAACCCGACCATGGACCTCGACCGCCTCCTCGCCGGCGCCGCGCAGCCCGGCGCCTTCCTGGGTCTCGAGGGCGAAGCCTGCGGCCTCGCCGCGCGCGGCGTCGTCCTCCCGGTGCCCTACGAGGCGACCACGACGTACCAGCAGGGTACGGCGGGCGGTCCCGCCGCGATCCTCACGGCTTCCGAGCAGGTGGAGTTCCACGACGAGTGGCTCGAGGACGAGGCGCGCCGCTTCGGCGTGCGCTGCCTGGACGCCGTCCGCTTCGACGGCCCGCCGGAAGATCTGGCCGACGAGCTCGAGCGCCGCGTCGGCCTGCTGCTCGACGACGGGCGCTTCCCGCTGGTCCTCGGCGGCGAGCACAGCCTGAGCCTGGGGCCGATCCGCGCTGCCGCCGCGCGCCACCCGGACCTGGTCGTGCTGCACCTCGACGCGCACCCCGACCTGCGCGAGGAGTACGAGGGCACGCGCTACGGGCACGGCTGCGTGATGCGCCGCGTGCACGAGGAGACCGCCGCGCGGATCCTGGCCTTCGGCATCCGCGCCATCTCCCCGGAGGAGCGCGAGCTCTACGCTGCGGGGGACCCGCGCCTGCTGGCGGTCCCGGCGCGCGAGCTGCTCCCGCTCGGTCCGGAGGAGCGCGTCGCGCGCGTCCTCGGGCGCCTGCCGGACGGCCCGGTCTGGCTTTCCTGGGACGTCGACGGCCTCGACCCCTCGGTGGTCCCCTGCACCGGCACCCCCGAGCCCGGCGGGCTCGACTGGTACACCGTCAGCGAGATCCTGCGCCGGCTCGTCGCCGACGGCCGCCGCATCGTCGGCGGCGAACTGCTCGAGCTGATGCCGGTGGCGGGGCAGCACGCCAGCGACTTCGCCGTCGCCCGCTTGGCCCACCGCATGGTGCTGGCCGGCCTCCTCGCCGCGGAGGGCGGGAAGTCCTGAGGCGATGGAGATCCTCCTCGTCGAGGACGAACGCACGCTGGCCATCCCGCTGGCCGACGCCCTGCGGGACGCGGGGCATGCGGTCACCCTGATGCACGACGGCGCCGCCACCCTCGCCTGGTTGTCGGAGCGGCGCTGCGACCTCGTGGTCACCGACGTCCGCCTGCCCGGCGCCGACGGCCTCCAGGTCCTCGAGCGCGCCCGGCACCAGGACCCGCCCGCCGACGTGATCGTGATGACCGGCTACGCCTCCGTCGAGCAGGCGGTGGGGGCGATGCGCGGCGGCGCCTTCGGCTACCTGCAGAAGCCCTTCCCCTCCGACGCGCTGCTCTCGCAGGTGGCGCGCGTGGACGAGATGCGGCGCATGCGGGCCGAGCTCGAGCGCCTGCGTTCCGGGGGAGATGAGGACGACCTCGGCCTCACCGGCACCAGTCCCGCGATGGCCGAGGTGCGCGAGCGCGTGCGCGCCGCCGCGGCCAGCGCGGCGCCGGTGCTGGTCACCGGCGAGAGCGGCAGCGGCAAGGAGCGCGTGGCCCGCGCCGTCCACCGCGCCGGGCCGAAGGCCGACCAGCCCTTCGTCGCGGTGTCCTGCGCCGCCATTCCGGAGAGCCTGCTCGAGGGCGAGCTGTTCGGCTTCCGCCGCGGCGCCTTCACGGGCGCCGAGGAGGACCGCGCCGGCCGCTTCGTGCAGGCCGGCGAGGGCACGCTCTTCCTCGACGACGTCGACGACTTCCCGGCCGCCGCCCAGGCCGCCCTGCTGCGCGTGCTGCAGGAGCGCGAGGTGCAGCCCCTCGGCGCCGACCGGCCGGTCCCCTTCCGCGGCCGCGTGGTGGCCGCCTCCAAGGTGGACCTGCTCGAGGCGGTGCGCGCCGGCGACTTCCGCGAGGACCTCTACTACCGCCTCGCGGTGGTGCCGCTGCAGCTGCCGCCGCTGCGCGAGCGCCTCGAGGACCTGCCCGTCCTCGTCGCCGCCTTCCTGCGCAAGGCCGATCCGACCGGCCGCCTCGAGGTGCCGGCCGAGACCCTGGCCAAGCTCGGCGAGCACGACTGGCCGGGCAACGTGCGGGAGCTGGAGAACGCGGTGACCCGCGCCACCGCCCTGGCCGGGCGGGCCCGCCTGCTGCGGATCGAGCACTTCCTGCCCGGCGGCGCCCTCGGCGGCTCCACGCTGCGCCCGGAGGACGTCCCGAGCCTCCGCGAGTCGGTCCGGCGGGCCGAGCGCGAGGCCATCCGCCGCGCGCTGGCCGCCACCCAGGGTCGCCGCGCCGAGGCCGCCGCCCTGCTGGGCATCTCGCGCAAGGCGCTGTGGCAGAAGGCCAAGGAGCTCGGCCTGGAGGGCGCGTGATCCACGCGGAGCTCGACGCCCGGGCGGTCTGGCTGGTCGCCGACCTGCACCTGCGCCCCGACCGGCCCGAGGAGGTGGCCGCCTTCGCCCGCCAGCTCGACGCGCTGCCGGCCGCCTGCGACGCCCTGGTCGTGCTGGGGGACCTGGTGGACGCCTGGGCCGGCCCCGGCGGCTGGGAGGAGCCCGGCTTCGAGGAGCTGGTGGCGGCCTTCCGGCGGCTCGAGGCGCGCGGCATCCCGGCCTGGGTGCTGCGCGGCAACCGCGACGTGCTGCTGGAGCCGGCCGACCTGGGGCCGCTGGGGGCGCGCCTGGCCGATTCCCTGCGGGTGACGCCGGAGGAGCCCGGGGCCGCCGCGGCCCTGCTCAGCCACGGCGACGAGTACTGCCTGCGCGACCGGCCCTACCAGCGCCTGCGCCGGGCGCTGCGCTGGCGGCCGCTGCGCGCGGTCCTCCGCGGGCTGCCGGGGTCGCTGCGCCGTGCCCTGGCGAGGCGGATGCGGCGGGTCAGCGCCGAGGCCGTGGCGCGCAAGCCGCTCGACTCCATGGCCCTCGTCGACGAGGCCGTGGGGGAGGCCCTCGCGGCCCGCGGCGCGGAGCGCGCCGTGATCGGCCACCTCCACCGCGAGGAGCGCCGCGAGCTCGCGGGAGGAGGGCGCCTCGAGGTGCTGCCGGCATGGGGCCCCGGATCCCCGCCCCGGCCGCTCGGAACGGGGATTTGACCCCCTCCGGACGGCCCGTAGAATATTCCGTTCCCATGTCCAGCCCTGGACCTTCGAAGCCGGTTCCGGTCATCGCCCTCGACGGCCGCTCCGGCTCGGGGAAGAGCACCCTCGCCCGCCTCCTGGCCGAGCGGCTCGGCTGGTCCTACCTGGACTCGGGAGCGTGGTACCGGGCGCTGACCTGGGCCGCGCTCGAGCACGGCGCCGACCCGGCGTCGGACTCCGCCCTGCTCGGGCTGCTCTCTCGCATCGACATCCACAGCCGCGCCGACGGTGCGGTGGTCGTCGACGGGCGCGAACTCCGCGAGGAGATCCGCAGCCCGCGCATCGACGCCGCCGTGTCGGACGTGGCCGATCATCCCGCCGTGCGCGAGGCCCTCACTGAGAGGATGAGGGGGCTGCGCGCTCGTCCCGGCGTCGCCGGGGTCGTCGCAGACGGGCGGGACGCCGGGGCCGTGATCTTCCCCGACGCCGACCTCAAGGTGTTCATCGACACCGAGTTCGACGTCCGGGTGGCGCGGCGCTTCCGGCAGCACCTGGAGTCGCACTCCGAGAGCGAGCTCGCCGCCGTGCGGGCCGCTCTGGAGGAGCGCGACCGGCGCGACGCCGCGCGCGGCGAGTCCGCCCCGCGGCGGCTCGACGGCGGCCAGGTGGTCGACAACACGCAAATCTCCGTCGAGGAGGCGATCCGGCGCCTCCTGGACCTCGCCGCGCCGCTGCTCGCGAGCAGCGACGCGCAGGCCTAGCCGTCCGCGGCCGACGTCCTCCGGTCCTTCCCACCCCAACCGAATCCATGGCTTCCAAAGACGCCGTCCGGCGCTTCGACATCGACACCGAGGAACTCGAGCGCCAGCTCGCCGCGGCCGTCGGTGAGACCTTCACCCTCGACGACGCGATCAGCGGCCACACCGGCTCCGTCGAGCCCGACAACATCGTGCCCGCCAAGGTGCTCGGCCTCGACGAAGAGGCCCAGCGCGTGCTCGTCGACATCGGCGGCAAGGCCGAGGCGCCGATCCCCTTCAGCGAATTCGAGGACGGCCTGCCCGCGGCCGGCGACGAGTTCGAGGTCTTCTACTACGGCGACGACCGCCTCACCAACGTGCCGGTGGTCTCCAAGGCCGAGGCCGACCGCGAGCGCTCCTGGAGCAAGGTCGTCGGCGTCTACGAGCCCGGCGACGTGATCGAGGGCGAGGTCAAGAAGAAGATCAAGGGCGGCCTGCTGATCAACGTCGACGGCGTGCTGGTCTTCATGCCCGCCTCGCAGATCGACCTGCGCCGCACCGCGGAGCCCGCCGACCTGATCGGCGCGCACGTCCGCGCCAAGATCGTGAAGATCGACGAGGAGCGCCGCAACATCGTCGTCTCCCGCCGCCAGCTCCTCGAGGAGGAGCGCGCCGAGAAGCGCGACTCGCTGCTCGCCGAGATCGAGGAGGGCCAGGTCCGCAAGGGCGAGGTCAAGAACCTCGCCGACTTCGGCGCCTTCGTCGACCTGGGCGGCATCGACGGCCTGCTGCACGTCACCGACATGTCGTACGGGCGGATCAAGCACCCGCGCGAGATGGTCAAGATCGGCGACGTCATCGAGGTCTTCGTGTCGAAGATCGACCGCGACCGCAACCGCGTGGCGCTGTCCCTCAAGGCCCTCAGCGAGGACCCGTGGGAGGACATCAGCAAGCGCCACCCGGTCTCCAGCACCCACACCGGCCGCATCGCCAACATCGTGCCCTACGGCCTGTTCGTCGAGCTCGAGCCCGGCGTCGAGGGCCTGGTGCACGTCAGCGAGCTGTCCTGGACCCGCCAGAACCTCAACCCCGAGTCCGAGTTCGAGAAGGGCGCCGAGGTCGAGGTCTTCATCAAGGCGATCGACCTCGAGAAGAAGGAGATGTCCCTCTCCGTGCGCGAGGTCGAGGGCAACCCGTGGGAGAAGATCGCCGAGTCGTACCTGCCCGGCACGGTCATCGAGGCCACGGTCAAGAACCTGGCCAGCTACGGCGCCTTCGTCGAGATCGAGGAGGGCATCGACGGCCTGCTGCACAACACCGACTTCCACTGGACCCGCAAGATCCAGCACCCGTCGGAGATCGTGAAGAAGGGCGACCGCATCCAGTGCGTGGTGCTCCACGTCGACCGCGAGAAGCAGCGCATCAGCCTCGGCATGAAGCAGCTGACGAAGAACCCGTGGGAGGACTACATCCCCTCCAACTACCACATGGGCGACATGCTGTCGGGTGTGATCACCAAGAACATCTCCGCCGGCGCCTTCGTCAAGCTCGAGGAGGACCTCGAGGCCTTCATGCACTTCAGCTCCCTGCCGCAGGAGTGGCAGAACGACCCCGAGAGCTTCTGCCTCCCCGGCCTGCGCGTGGAAGTGCGCGTGGTCCGCGTGGACTGCGGCGAGGAGCGCATCGGCCTGAGCTTCATCCACGCCGAGTACGAGGAGAACGACGAGGTGCGGACGAAGTTCCAGGAGCAGCAGGAGAAGAAGAAGGCCAAGGCCGAGAAGAAGGCCGCCGCCAAGGCCGAGGCCGAGGACGGCGACGCTCCGGCCGAGGAGGCCGCGGAGGCGCCGGCCGAGGTGGCCGTCGCCGAGGAGGCCCCTGCCGAGGAGGCTCCGGCCGCCGAGGCCGAGGAGCCGAAGGCCGAGTGAGGCCGGGATGACTTCGGTCCGCCGGAGTCGCGAAGCCGCCCACGGGACCCGTCCCGTGGGCGGCTGCCTTTTGGGGGTCGCCCTTCTGCTCGCCGGCTGCGAGCAGGCGCCCGTGGTGCCGCCGCGTCCGGTGGCTGAGCCTCCTGCGCCGGCTGCTGCCGAGGAGGGAGCGGGCGAGGGCCAGCCCGCGCTGGCCGTGCTGCACGCCCGCGGCGCGGCCCAGCTGCTCGGCCGCGCGGGCGCCCTGGCCGGGCCGACGGAGCCCGTCTCCTTCGGCGAGGAGCTGAGCCTGGTCCTCGAGCTGCGCAACCCCTTCCCGGAGGAGGTCGAGCTGCTCATGCCGGCGGACGGCTACCGCCTCGAGCTCGACTGGACGGTCGCGCGTCGCTTCCCTGCAGGCGGAGCGGAGCGGACCCGGCAGAACCGCGTCGCCGGGCTCCGCCGCCCGGTGCGGATCCCGCCCGGGGGCGTGTTCCGCGAGGAACTGCCCTTCCTCCTCGACGAGGGCGACCCGATCAGCGCGGTGTGGGACCTCGAGCTCGGCCTCGCCCTCCGCTGCGCCGGCCTGCGGGTCGGCGCCCGCGAGCTGCCGATGGCGGAATTCTCGGTGCAACCGGCGCGCTTCCGCGCCTATCCGCCGGGCTGGCGCGAGCTCGCGGCGGAGCCGCTGTCGCGCCTGGTCCAGGCCGCCGCCCTCGCTTCTCCGCTGGCGGACCGCCACCTCCTGGTCTGCGCGGAGCTGCTGCCGGCCGAGGACCGCGAGGCCGCCGTGGCCGCACTCGCCGAGGCCCTGCCGCAGGCGCCGACGCCCGAACGCGCCGCCACCATCGGCGTCGCCCTCGACCGACTCACCGGCCTGGGCTTCGGCGCTGCGCCGCAGCGCTGGATCGAGTGGTGGGCGCAACGGCAGAATGGCGGCGGCTGAGCCCGGCCGTCCCCATGCAGGAACTCGCCCGACTGAAGCGCCTCGCCTCCGACCTCGTCACCGAGGAGGAGCTCGTCCGCCGTCTGCAGGAGACCCGCGAGGCGGGCTCCCGCCTGCGGGTGAAGTTCGGCATCGACCCGACCTTCACCGACGTCCACGTCGGCCACGCGGTGCCCATCCGCGTGCTGCGCCTGTTCCAGGAGCTCGGCCACCTGCCGGTCCTGATCATCGGCGACGGCACCGCCCGCCTCGGCGACCCGACCGGTCGCAACGACCAGCGTCCGGCGCTGAGCGCCGACGAGGTGGCCGAGAACGCCGCCACCTACCTCGACCAGATCGGCCGGGTGCTCGACCTGTCCGACGAGGCCTGCGAGGTGCGCCACAACAGCGAGTGGTTCGGCGGCATGGACTTCTTCGACTGCCTGCGCCTGGCCGCCCACGGCACCGCCGCCCGCCTGCTCGAGCGCGACGACTTCCAGAAGCGGGTGGCCCAGAACCTGCCGGTCCACCTGCACGAGATGATCTACCCGCTCATGCAGGGCTGGGACTCCGTCATGGTGCGCGCCGACGTCGAGATCGGCGGCAACGACCAGCTGTTCAACCTGCACATGGGCCGCCAGCTGCAGGAGCGCGAGGGGCAGCGGCCGCAGGTCTGCTTCACCACGCCGCTGCTGCTCGGCACCGACGGGCGCAAGATGTCGAAGACCTACGGCAACCACGTGCCGCTCACTGCGCCGGCCGACGAGATCTTCGGCAAGGTGATGAGCCTGTCGGACGAGATGATGCCGCAGTGGTTCCGCATGCTGACCTCCCTGAGCGAGGAGGAGGCCGCGGCGGTGCTCGCCGGCCATCCGCGCGAGGCCAAGGCGCGGCTCGGGCGCGAGGTGGTCGGCTGGCTGCACGACGAGGCCGCCGCCGCCGCCGCGGCCGAGGAGTTCGACCGCCGCTTCAAGGAGAAGGAGCTGCCAAGCGAGATCCCCGAGGTCTCCCTGCCGGCCGGGACGCGCCGGCTGCCGAACCTGCTGCAGGAGGCCGGTCTGGCCGCCAGCACGAGTGAGGCCCGGCGGCTGATCCAGCAGGGAGGGGTGCGGCTGGACGGCGAAGCGCAGTCCGACCCCTCGGCCGAGGTCGAGCTCGGCGCCGAGGCCGTCCTGGTGCAGGTCGGCAAGCGCCGCATCGCCCGCGTCCGCGGCGCCTGAGCCTCAGTCGGCGCCCGGCCGCCAGCTCGTGCGGTCCTCGCCCGGGACCGGCAGCGGGGCCAGCTCGCGGAGTTCTGCCTGCCCTGCCGGCGGGGCAGGGGCATCCGTGTAACCCAGCGCGCCGAGGAAGCCCTGCTCCTCCTCGCTGTAGCCCGCATGGCGGCGCAGGGCGAGCGGGCTGCGCGGGAGCGCCTGCTCGCGGGCGCTCAGCTCCAGGAAGGCCGCGCGGTAGCGGGCGAGGATCTCCTCGCGCCGCGGATCGTGCTCGGACAGGTGCCGCTTCTCGTCGGGGTCGGTGCGGCGGTCGAACAGGTAGAGCATCGGCCGCCCCTCCTCGTCCCGCGCCTGACGCAGGAAACGCCAACCCGGGTGGGCCGCGTTCGCTTCGTCGTCGTCGGCGAGGATGCGGTGGACGGCGTAGTCCGCGTCGCGCCAGGCCTCGAGCGGGGGCTGCGCGGCGATCAAGCGCTGGATCGTGCTGGCGGGGGGCGGCGCCGTCCCGGCGAGGAGGGGGACCAGACTGCGGCCCGTGGCCTCGGGGGCGGAGGGCAGGCCGGCCAGGTCGAGCAGGGTCGGCGCCACGTCCGCCAGGCGGACCAACTGCGGCAGGCGCTGGCCGGCGCGGGTGCGGCCGGGGGCGCGGAGCACGAGGAGGGCCTCGGTCAGTTCGGGGAAGAGGGTCGAGCGGTGGCCGAGGGAGCCGTGCTCGAAGAACTCGTCGCCGTGGTCGCTGACCACGCAGACCACGGTGTCCTCGGCCAGGCCCAGTTCCTCCAGGCGGTCGAGCACGTGGCCGATGTGGCGGTCCACCCAGTGGATCTCGGCGTCGTAGAGGGCGCGGACGTGCTCGAGGTCGCGCTCGCCGATGCGTCGCTCCAGGGTGCGCCCCGTGGCCGGGTCGTAGTCCCGCACCGCGCGGTCGAACATCCAGTTCGTGCCGTCGAAGGGCCCGTCGTACTCCGGGTCGAAGCGGTGGCCCAGGCCGTCCTCCATGCGGTCGGGCAGGTAGTCGAAGTGGGCGTCGAAGTAGTGGAGGAAGAGGAAGAAGGGTCGCTCGGGGTCGCGGCGGTCGAGGAAGTCGAGCGCCGCGGCGGTCACCCGCGGGGAGGTCACGTCGTAGTGCGAGACGCGGTCGCGGATGCCGCGCAGCACCCGCTCGTCGACCGGGTCGCCCGCCAGCCGCCGACGCTCCGCCCACTGGGCGATCTCGGCGGTCAGCTCCTCCCGCGGCATCATCGCCGAGCGGTACTCGTCGAAGCCGCGGGCGAAGCCGTGCCGCGGGTCGAGGTAGGGGCCGCTGTAGACCCCGAAGGTCTCGGCCCCGGCGCGCTGGAAGCGCTCGGCCAGGGTGCCGCGCAGCGGGTCGAGCGCGTCGCCGTCCTCGACCACGCCGTGGCCGAGGTCGATGAGCCCGGTCATCAGGCTCATGTGGCTCGGCAGGGTCCAGGAGCTGGGAGCCTGGGCGTCGTCGAAGACCGCCCCCGAGCGGGCCAGCGAGTCGAGGTGGGGGCTGACCTTCAGGCCGGGCGCGAACAACGGGCGGTGCCCGTACAGCCCGAGCCGGTCGCGGACCAGCGAGTCGATGCTGATCAGGAGGACGTTGGACCGCGGCGCCGGGGGCCGCGCGGCGTACCAGGCCGCCGCCGCGGCGAGGGCGGCCAGGACCAGGAGCAGGCGGACGCCGCGGCTCATCCGCGGGCTGCGCCCGGGGTCCAGCTGCTGCGGTCCTCGCCGGGGCGGGGGAGCGGCGCGATCTGCGGGAAGGGGAGCGCGCCGCTCTCCACGCCCTCCATCGAGTCGGTGTAGCCCAGTCCGTCGAGCAGCGCCTGGGTCTCGGCGCTGCGCGGGGCGGTGTAGCGCAGCTCGAGCACGGAACGCGGCAGCGCGGCGCGGCGGGCCTCGGCGGCGTCGAAGGCGGCGGCGAAGCGCGCCAGCGCCTGCGCGAAGCGCGGGTCGTCCTCGGGCAGCGGTCGCTGCTCGTCCGGGTCCTCGCGCCGGTCGAAGGCGGCGAGGGCCCGGCTGCCGTCGCGCTCGGAGTAGGCCTGGCGCACGAACAGCCAGTCCGGGTGCTGCTGCATCCGCTCGGCGTCCGGGACCAGGTTGCGGTGCACCGCGAAGTCGTCGTCGCGCCAGGCGTCGCGGAAGGGCCAGTCGCCGAACATGCGGTGCATCGAGCCGCGGCCTCCGGCGCCGCCCTCCAGCAGCGGCCGCAGGCTCTCGCCCTCGGTCTCGGCAAGCGGCGCGAGCCCGCAGTAGTCGAGCAGGGTCGGGGCGACGTCGTAGGAGCGCACGAGGTCGGGGACGCGGCGGCCGGGCGGCACCTCCTCGGGCACGCGCAGGACCAGCGCCATCTCGGTCTGCTCGGGGAACAGGGTCGAGCGGTGGCCGATGGAGCCGTGTTCGAAGAACTCGTCGCCGTGGTCGCTGGTCACGCAGACGATGGTGTTCTCCCACAGGCCGCGCTGGCGCAGCTTGCGCAGCACCTCGCCGATGTGCCGGTCCACGTAGTGGATCTCGGCGTCGTAGAGCGCCAGGACGTGCTGCAGGTCGCGCTCGCCGATCAGGCGGCCGACGGTCTTGCCGCGCTCGTTCACCTCGCGCACGCTCGGGTCGAACATCCAGTTCATGCCGCTCCGCTCGCCGCGGTAGTCCGGGTCGAAGCGGTCGCCCAGCCCCGGCTCGAGCTGGTTCGGCATGTAGTCGTAGTGCGCGTCGAAGTAGTGCAGGAAGAGGAAGAAGGGCTCGTCGCCCACCTCGTCGAGGAAGTCGAGCGCCTTGCGGTTGACCCGCGGCGAGGTGATGTCCACGTGGGACAGCCGGTCGCGCACCGCGATCGCGTCCTGCGCCGTGACCGGCTGCCCGGCCCGCTTCTTCTGCTCGAGGTAGAAGTCCACCTTCTGCTTCAGCTCGGCCTCGCTCATCATGCCCGACTCGTAGACGTCGAAGCCGCGGCCGAAGCCGAACACCGGGTCGAGGTAGGGGCCGCTGTAGAAGCCGGCCGTGGTGGCGCCGGCGCGCTGGAACTCCTGCGCCAGCCCGCGGCGCAGCGGGTCGAGGAAGAACTTGTCCACCGTGACCTCGTGCCCCGAGTCGCTCATCCCGGTGAGCAGGGCCATGTGCGAGGGCAGGGTCCACGAGGAGGTGGTGTGGGCGTCCTCGAAGACCACGCCCTCCTCGGCCAGGGCGTCGAGGTTCGGGGAGACCTCCAGTTCGGGCGCGAACAGCGGCCGGTGGCCGTAGACGCCGAGGCGGTCGCGCACCAGGGAGTCGATGCTGATCAGCACGACGTTGAAGCGGGGCGGTGCGGGGCGGCTGAAGTGCCAGGCGGCCGCGGCCGCGGCGGCGACGATCAGGAGGAGGGGCAGGAGGCGGCGGGGCATGCTCAGCGGGCGGTGCGCAGGATCTGGATCGGGACCTCGATCAGGGGGGTCTCCTCGTCGTCGGTGCGCAGGCGCAGGGTGGCGCGCTCGGCGGTCACGCCGGCGGCGTCCGCCGGGAGACGGACGGTGACGGCGTAGCCGCGGCCGGGCTCGGTGGGCGTGACGTCCACCTCGAGGGGCGCGCCGGACTCGGTCTCGGCCACCGCCTCGAGGATGGTGAGGCTGCGGTCGGCCGGGAGCATCCGGACGGCCACGCGCCCCTCGCGCACGCCCTCGTCAGGGCGCAGCAGGACGCGCTGGGGGGAGTGCGTGACGTCGGCCACGGCGAGCCCGATGACGCTGAAGCGCACCTTCATCTCCGGGAAGGAGGTGTTCAGCTCGAAGTCCTGCTGGAAGGGGCCGCGCGGCAGCTCGGGCGGCGTCACCGCCTCGACGTTGTAGGCGGCGGGCGCGTCGGCGACCCGCGTCACGCGCAGCTCCCAGCCGTCGACCTGCTCGGGAGCGAGGATCTCGAACTCGTCCTCCTCCAGCCCGCGGACGGTGACCAGGGCCGGGCGGCGCTCGCGCGCACCGACCGTGCCGAGCTGAACGGCCCAGGGCTCGGTCCAGAAGGGCACCCAGATGTCGGCGGAGTACTCCAGGGCGAGGTAGTCCCAGCCTTCGAAGTGGATCGGGATCGCGCTGGCCTTGAACCGCGTGGGCTGGCGCGAGCGGAGGGTCGACAGGGTCACCTCGAGGACGGCCGCCTCGCCGGGCTGCAGCGCCACCCGCATGCCGGAGTCCTGCACCCGCACCCGGCGCTCGCCCTCGGGCCGGTCCGGCAGGACCAGGTCGGCCATCGTGCAGTCGCAGCCGGTCGGGCCGATGCCGGTGATGACCACCGCCTCGTCCCCCTCGTTGGTCAGCCGGATCTCGCCCGAGGCTCCCTTGCCGAAGGGGATGCGCGGCAGCCGCAACTCGCTCGGCTCGACGCGGAGCGGGGGGTGGCGCAGCTCGAGCGCGGCCGGACCGCGGTCGCAGCCGGCGGAGACCAGGCTGGCGGCCAGCAGCAGCAGCGCGACCGCGCCGGTGGCTCGGGTGGAGGTCCGCATCGCGCCTCATCCTACGGAACCCGGGCGCCGGACGCGGGCACTATGATCCGCCCTGAGATGAGCGCGCCCTACCCTCTGATCGCCGCCTCCGACCCCGAGGTCCACGCCGCCCTGGCCGCCGAGCTGCAGCGCCAGGAGGAGCAGATCGAGCTGATCGCCTCGGAGAACCACACCAGCGCCGCGGTGCTCGAGGCCAACGGCTCGGTGCTGACCAACAAGTACGCCGAGGGCTACCCCGGCAAGCGCTACTACGGCGGCTGCGAGCACGTCGACGTGGTCGAGGACCTGGCGCGCGAGCGCCTGCGCCGGCTGCTCGGCGCCGACCACGCCAACGTCCAGCCCTCCAGCGGCTCGCAGGCCAACCAGGCGGCCATGCTGGCCCTGATCGAGCCGGGCGACACCGTCCTGGCCATGGAGCTGAACCACGGCGGCCACCTCAGCCACGGGCACCCGAAGAACGCCTCGGGCATCTTCTACCGCTTCGTCCACTACGGCGTCTCGCCGCAGGACGAGCGCCTGGACCTCGAGCAGCTCCGCGCCCTCGCGCTCGAGCACCGGCCCGCCCTGCTCATGGCCGGCGCCAGCGCCTACCCGCGCACGATCGACTTCGAGGCCATCGCCGGGATCGCGCGCGAGGTCGGCGCCCGCCTCCTGGTCGACATGGCGCACATCGCCGGACTGGTCGCGGCCGGCAAGCACCCCTCGCCGGTTCCGCACGCCGACGTGGTCACGATGACCACCCACAAGACCCTGCGCGGGCCGCGCGGCGGCGCCGTCGTCTGCCGCGAGGAGTGGGCGCGCAAGATCGACTCGGCCGTCTTCCCCGGCTGCCAGGGCGGGCCGCTCATGCACGTCGTCGCCGGCAAGGCCGTGGCCTTCCAGGAGGCCCTCGACCCGTCCTTCGCCGACTACCAGCAGCGCGTGCTCGACAACGCGCAGGCCCTCGCCGCCGGGCTGGTGGCGCGCGGCTACCGGCTGGTCTCGGGCGGCACCGACAACCACCTCATGCTGGTCGACCTGCGCGGTCCGGAGGGTCCCGGCATCACCGGCCGCCTCGCCGAGGACGCGCTCCACGCCGCCGGGATCACGGTGAACAAGAACCTGATCCCCTTCGATCCCGAGAAGCCCATGCAGACCTCGGGCATCCGCATCGGCACGCCGGCCGTCACCACCCGAGGGTTCACGCCCGAGGACATGGCGCGGGTCGCGGAGTGGATCGACCGGGTCCTGCGCGCGCCGGAGGACGGCGCCGTCGTGGAGGCGGTGAAGGCCGAGGTCGGCGCCCTGTGCGCGGCCAGGCCGATCTACCCGCAGCTCGCCGCGCAGTGAGCGGCGAGCGAGGCGGCGTCCGGCTGGTGCAGGACGCCGCGCTCGGTGACGAGCGCCGTGACCAGCTCGGCCGGGGTGACGTCGAAGGCCGGGTTGCGGACCTCGACCCCGGCGGGCGCGGCGGCAGCGCCGGCGAAGGCGCGCACCTCGTCCGCGGCGCGCTCCTCGATCGGGATCGCCGCGCCGGAAGGGCAGGCGAGGTCCACCGTCGTCGTCGGCGCCGCCACGTAGAAGGGCACGCCGTGGGCGCGGGCCAGCACGGCCAGCGGGTAGGTGCCGATCTTGTTGGCCACGTCGCCGTTGGCGGCGATGCGGTCGGAGCCGACGACCACGGCGTCGACCAGGCCGGCCTGGAAGGCCGAGCCGGCGGCGCCGTCCACCTGCACCACGACGGGGACGCCGGCGCGCTGCAGCTCCCAGGCGGTGATGCGCGCACCCTGGAGCAGGGGGCGGGTCTCGTCGGCCAGCACCCGCACCCGCTTGCCTGCGGCGTGCGCGGCGTAGACGACGCCGAGCGCGGTGCCGATGCCGCCGGTGGCCAGCGCGCCGGCGTTGCAGTGCGTCTGGACCGTGGCGGGGGCGGGCAGCAGCTCGGCGCCGTGGCGGCCGATGGCGGCGCAGAGGGCGGCGTCCTCGCGGTGGAAGGCGCGGGCCTCCTCGAGCAGGCGGGCGGTCCAGTCGGCGGGCGAGCCGGCGCCAGCTTCGAGCAGGCCGCGGCCCACCGACGCTACCCGTTCGACGCCGACGGCGAGGTTCACCGCGGTCGGCCGCGCCACGGCCAAGGCGGCGGCGCCGCGCTCGAAGCGCTCCGCCCAGTCGGCCGGGGTGGTCGCGCCGAGAACGGCGACGACCACCCCGTAGGCGCCGGCGCAGCCGAGCGCGGGCGCGCCGCGAACGGCCAGGCGCTGGATGGCGTCGACGAGCGCGGGGACGTCGGGGATCGCCACGTAGCGCTCCTCGGCGGGCAGCAGGGTCTGCTCGAGCAGGACCAGGCCGCCCGCCTCCCAGCGCAGCGTGTCGAAGCCGAGTTCGATCCCGCTGCTCATCGCGCGCGGCTCACAGGCGGGCCTGGAGCTTCGAGTCCTTGGCCAGGACCTTCTCGCGCTGGCTGCCGCGGAAGGCGTCCAGCTTGCCGGCCATCTCGGCGTCGGCGACGCCGAGGATGCGCAGGGCGAGCAGGGCGGCGTTGACCGGGCCGCCGCGGCCGACGCCGACGCAGCCGACCGGCACGCCGCCGGGCATCTGCGCGGTCGAGAGCAGCGCGTCCAGGCCGCCGAGCGGCGGGTTGTCGAGCGGGATGCCGATCACCGGCAGACTGCTGTGGGCGGCGACGACGCCGGCCAGGTGGGCGGCGCCGCCGGCGGCGCAGAGCAGCACCTCGATGCCGGCCTCGCGCGCGCCGCTGGCGAAGGCGCAGGCCTCCTCCGGGGTGCGGTGGGCGCTCAGCACGCGGACGGCGGGTTCGACGCCGAACTCGCGCAGGGTGGCGACGGCGGGCTCCAGCCGCTCGAAGTCGGAGTCGGAGCCCATGAGGATGGCGACACGGGGAGAAGTCATGCGGGTCAGGGGTTCTGCAAGGCGTGGCGGAGGAGGTCTTCGAAGCTGGCTTCGGGACCGAGGGAGCGGCGGGCCTTCTCGGCCGCGGCGCGCGCCTCCGGAGCGCGCGAGCCGAGGCTGATCAGGACGTCCGCCAGTTCGTCCCCGGCGGGGACGGCGGCGCCGGAGCCGGCGGCCAGGGCCAGCTCCTCGAGGCCGTCGCCGATCTCGACGATCAGGCGCTCGGCGGTCTTCTTGCCGACGCCCTTCACCCGGGTGAGGACGGCGGTGTCCCGGCTGCGGACGGCGGCGGCCAGCTCGGCCGGGGGCAGGGCGGAGAGCAGGCCCAGGGCCATCGCCGGGCCGACCCCGCTGACCTGGACCAGGCGGCGGAAGGCGGCGCGCTCGGGGGCCTCGAGGAAGCCGTAGAGGGTCAGCGCGTTGTCACTGACCGCGAGGTGCACGAGCAGGCGCCGCTCCTGGCCGGGCTCGAGCCGGTCCGCGGTGCGGGCGCTGGTGGCGACCAGCCAGCCCACACCGCCGGTCCGGACGACCGCGCTCCCGGCCGTCACCGACTCGATGCGACCGTCCAGGAAGTCGAACACCGTCCGGTGGGATCAGCCCTGGCCCTCGACGTACTCGTCGCCGCGGCCGCTGCGCAGCCGCAGGCCCAGCTCGTTGAGCTTGCTGGTCAGCTCGTTCAACGAGGTGATGCCGAAGTTCGGCATGCTGAGCAGGTCCTCCTCGGTGTAGCGGAGGATGTCCGCCACGCGCTGGAGGTTGAGCCGCTCGACCAGGGCGCGGTGGCAGCGCACCGACAGGTTGAGGGTCGAGATCTGCAGCTCGAGGCCCTCGTGCTGGTCGTCGCTGAGCTCGCCCAGCCAGGCGAGGTCGCGGTCCGGGTCGAAGTCGGGCTCGGCCTCGAACTCCTCGGGGATGACGAAGCTGCCGTCGTCGCGGCGCATGCCGAGGCGCAGGCCCTTGGCGTGCAGCACGCGCTTGATCTCGTTCAGCGAGGTCTCGCCGAAGTTCTTGAACTCGAGCAGCTCGGGCTCGCTGTGCGAGACCAGGTCGCCGAGGGTGCGGATGTCCATGTTCTGGAGGCAATTCCGCGCGCGTACCGAGAGCTCGAAGTCGGAGATCGGGGTGCGCAGGACCTGCATGAGCCGGTCCTCCTTCTTCTCGAGTTCCTCGTCGTAGAACATGTCGAGGGACTCGTGGGCGTCCTTGAAGTAGAGCCGCGCGACCGGGTTGCCCGGGTCGCGGCGCAGCACCGCGCCGTAGCAGCCGCAGGCCTTCTCGAAGTCGTTGCGGTCCTCGTAGAGCACCCCGAGGTTGACCAGCGCGGAGGTCGGGATCGGCCGGCGCTGGAGCAGGCCCTCGTAGTGCTTGAGGGCCTCGGCGTCGTCGCCGTGCAGATCGGCGCGGCGGGCGAGACGGAAGCGCGCCGGGAAGTGGTCGGCGTGCGAGGCGAGCACGGCCTCGTACGCGGCGCAGGCCTTCTCGTAGTCGCCCTCGAGCTCGAGCACGCGGGCGGCGAAGTAGGCGGCGTCCGCCGGCAGCAGCTTGGCCTTGCCGGCCTGGGCCAGCACCTCGTCGGTGCGGCCGGCGGCGTCGAGGGCGTGCAGCGCGGTGGCGGCCAGGACCGGGTCGGCCGCGCCGGTGTGCTTGCCGACGAGCTCGGCGGCCTCGGCGAAGCGCTGCAGCTCGAGCAGCGAGTCGGCGCGCAGGAACAGGGAGAGCTCGTCGTCAACGGTGGCCAGGTCGAGCACCTTGCGGTACTCGCCGCAGACCCAGGAGCCGCTGGCGGCCGCCGGGTTGCTGCCGGCCCGCGCGTCACGCACGGCGGCTTCGAACTTCTCGACGACGGCCGGATCGCTCAGCAGAGCTCGCCGGGCCGCGGCCAGCGCCTGCGGGGTGGTCGGCGGCGCTGCGAAGAAGGCTGCGGGGTCGGACGGGGGAGTGGAGGTGGAAGCGACTTCCGCGGGCGGCATGACTGTGGATTCAGGGCCGGGGCTCCGAAATCGGGCCGCTTATGGTAGTTCCGGCGCGCCGGAGCCGTCAAACTCCAGCCTCCATGGACCTCTTCCGGATCGAGGGCGGGCGGCCGCTGCGGGGCAGCGTGGAGGCCTCCGGTTCGAAGAACGCCTGCCTGCCGCTGCTGGCCGCGGGCCTGCTCCTCGAGGGGGAGACCCGGCTGGGCCGCGTCCCGCGGCTCCGCGACGTCGACACCCTGCTCGAGCTGCTGGGCGAGCTCGGCCTCGGGGCGCGCCGCGAGGGACACGAGCTGCGCCTCGTCTGCCCCCAGGACGGCCCGACCGAGGCGCCCTACGCCGTGGTCCGGCGCATGCGCGCCTCGGTCTGCGTGCTGGGTCCGCTGCTGGCCCGCCGGGGGCGGGCCCGGGTGGCCCTGCCCGGGGGCTGCGTCCTGGGCGTGCGCCCGATCGACCTCCACCTGAAGGGCATGGAGGCCCTCGGCGCCGAGGTCCGGGTGGAGCACGGCACCGTGGTGGCGGCCGCCCCGCCCGGCGGACTGCGCGGTGCGCGCGTCCACCTCGCGGGGGAGCGCGGCTCGACCGTCCTGGGGACGGCCAACGTCCTCATGGCCGCCTGCCTGGCGCGGGGCACCACGGTGATCGAGGGCGCCGCCGCCGAGCCGGAGATCGTCGCCCTGGCCGACTTCCTCGTCGCCTGCGGCGCGCGCATCGTGGGGGCCGGCGGGCCGGTGCTCGAGATCGAGGGGGTCGAGGCCCTCAGGGGCACCGCCTTCGAGGTGCCGCCGGACCGCATCGAGAGCGGCACCCTGCTGCTGGCCGGGGCGATCACGCGCGGCGCGGTGCGGGTCGGGCGCTGCGCCCCGCACGAGCTGACCGTGATGCTCGAGCGGCTGGCCGAGACCGGCGTGCCGGTGCGTTGGGGGGAGGACTGGATGGAGGTCGAGCCCTGGGCCGAACGCCCGCGCTCGCGCGGCGTCACCACGCGGCCCTTCCCCGGCTTCCCGACCGACCTCCAGGCGCAGTGGATGGCCTTCAGCGCGGTCTGCGAGGGCGAGGCCACGATCCGCGAGGGGGTCTACCCGGACCGCTTCGTCCACGTCGCCGAGCTGCTGCGCCTGGGCGCGCGCATCCACCACGCGGAGGGCTCCGCCCGGGTGGAGGGCCCGGCCGACTTGGAAGGGGCGGAGGTCCTGGCCAGCGACCTGCGGGCCAGCGCCGCCCTGGTCCTGGCCGGCCTGGCCGCGCGCGGGGAGACCCTGGTGCGCCGGGTCTACCACCTCGACCGCGGCTACGAGGGACTCGAGGCCAAGCTGACCGCCCTGGGCGGCCGGGTCGAGCGTCGGCGCGATCCCGAGGGACCCTGAGCGCCGGATAAGCCTTCTGCGGCGGGCGGGAGCCGATTAGAATCAGGGGCTCCCCGCGCCGACCGAGGCGCCGCGGGGAGCCTCGTCATGCTGGAGAACCTGCAGCGCTCGCTCACCAAGGTCCTGGACCGCTTCCGCGGCCCGGGCAAGCTGTCCGACGAACACGTCGAGGTGGCGCTGCGCGACGTGCGCCGCGCGCTGCTCGAGGCCGACGTCCACTTCAACGTCGCCAAGCAGTTCACCCAGCGCGTCGCCGAGCGGCTGCAGGGCGAGGAGCGCCTGTCCGGGGTGACCGGGGCGCAGCAGGCCACCGCCGCCTTCCACGCCGAGCTGGCCGCGCTCATGGCCAGCGAGGATCCCTCGCTGCCGAAGAACCCGAAGCACCCGATGGTGCTGCTCCTGGCCGGCCTCCAGGGCGTGGGCAAGACGACCGCGGCGGCCAAGCTGGGCCTCTGGCTGACCCAGCGGCGCAACAAGAAGGTCCTGCTGGCGGCCTGCGACCTGCAGCGTCCGGCCGCGGTCGAGCAGCTCAAGCAGCTGGGCGAGCGCATCGGGGTGGACGTCCACGCCGAGATGCCCGGCCCCGGCGTCGACCCGCCCGGGGTCGCCCGCCGCGCCAAGGAGAAGGCGCGGGAGGGCCGCTACGACGTCCTGATCGTCGACTCCGCCGGCCGCCTGCACATCGACGACGAGCTCATGGCCGAGATCGAGGCCGTGCGCGCGGCGGTCCTGCCCGACGCCAGCTACCTGGTGCTCGACGGCATGGCCGGCCAGGTCGCCGTGGACGCCGGGCAGGCCTTCGCCGAGCGCCTGGACCTCTACGGGGTCATCCTGACCAAGATGGACGGCGACGCCCGCGGCGGCGCCGCTCTCTCCGTCCGCGAGGTCACCGGGGTGCCTGTCCGCTTCCTGGGCGTGGGCGAGAAGCCCGAGGACCTGGAGGAATTCGACGCCGAGCGTCTGGCCGGTCGGATCCTGGACATGGGCGACATCGTCGGCCTGGTCGAGAAGGCCCAGGAGGCCGTCGACGAGCAGGCCGCCATGGACGACTACGTCCGGATGATGTCCGGGCGGCTCACCATGGAGGACCTCCTGAACCAGTTCCGCATGATGAAGCGGATGGGGTCCATGAAGAAGATCTTGGGCATGATGCCCGGAATGGGTAAGATGTCCGGCCTTTTGGACGCCGTGGACGACAAGCAATTCGGCCGCATCGAGGCCATCGTGCTGTCCATGACGCCCAGGGAGCGGCTCCATCCGGAGCTGCTCGACGGTGGCCGTCGGCTGCGGATCGCCCGCGGCAGCGGCACCGACGTCAGTGAAGTCAAACGGCTCCTGCGCTCCTTCCAGGAGATGCAGAAGCAGATGAAGTCCCTCGGGAAGATGATGAAGGGGGGTCGCTCGAAGAAGCGGCTTCTCCGTCAGCTCGGCCAGGGGGGCGGCATGCCGAATCTCCCGGGCGGGTTCCCGGGTCTGTAGAGAACCGAAGAGAAAGCCACAGAATGGCAGTTGTCCTGCGACTCAAGCGGTTCGGCCGGCGCAACCGGCCGTTCTACCGCATCTGCGTGATGGACGGTCGGACGCGTCGCGACGGCCGGGTCATCGAGGAGCTGGGTCATTACGACCCGGTCGGCTCCGGCGAGAACGAACTCAAGTACGAGCTGAACACCGAGCGCGCCCAGTACTGGGTCTCGGTCGGCGCGCAGCCCTCCGAGACGGTGGCCTCGCTGCTCAAGCGGCAGGGCATCACCCTCGTCAGCAAGGCCGAGCGGCGTCGCGCCAAGAAGGCGCGCAAGGCCGCCCAGGGCTGAGCCTGTCGCCGCCATGGCCAAGGCTGCTGGGGCCGCCGAGCTGAAGAAGGTCCTCGGGCGCCTTGCGCGTGACGCCTACCAGGTCACGCCGCGGGCGCTGGACGCTCCCGTCCTGGACCGCCTCCTCGCCCTGGTGATGCAGGGAGAGGGCTCCTATGCGGTCGCCGAGAAGGCCGTGGGGGCCTTCCGCAACGTCTACGCCAACTGGAGCGAGATGCGCGTCGCCCGCCACTACGAGGTGGTCGACGTGCTGCGGCGCAAGAAGATCTCCGCCCCGGTGGAGAAGGCCGAGGCCGCCCAGGAGCTGCTGCGCCGCGTGTTCGGCCTGCAGAACCACCTCGACCTCGACTGGATGGACGACTGCACCTCGGAGCGGCGCGAGAAGACCCTCGTCGCCCTCCAGATGATGCCGCCGGCCACCGGGCCGGTGCTCGACCTGGACGCCCACGAGGGCGAGGACCTCCCGGTCACCGTCGAGCACAAGCGCCTGATGAGCCGCCTCGGCCTGGTCGGCTCCAATCCGAAGGACGCCGAGGCCGCCGAGGTCCTGGCGCAGCTCGGGCCGCGTGCGAAGGCCATGCCGGCCGACCTCGCCCTGCGCCTGCACGCCCGCGAGGTCTGCGACTCGAAGCACCCGCGCTGCCGGCAGTGCCCGCTGCTCGACCTCTGCCCGCACGGCAAGAAGCAGCTGACCCCCGCCGCCTACCGCGAGGCCCTGGTCGAGCTCGGACTGGCCAAGCCGGCCAAGAAGAAGGCCGCGGCCAAGAAGACTGCCAAGAAGAAGGTGGCCAAGAAGACCGCCAAGAAGGTGGCGAAGAAGGCGACGAAGAAGGTCGCCAAGAAGTCCGCGAAGAAGGTGGCCAAGAAGGCCCCGGCGCGGAAGTCGACCAAGAAGAAGGCGGCCAAGAAGAGCCGTGCCTCCTGAGCCGGTCGGCGGGGCGGCCTTCCTGCTGGCCAGCGGCTCGCCCCGTCGCCGCGAGATCCTCGGCGCCGACGGGTGGCGCTTCGAGGTGGTCGACCCGGGCGACGACGGCCCCAGCGCGGCCTCCTCGCCGAGCGCCCGCGTGCTGGACCACGCCCGGTTCAAGGCCGCGGCGGTGGCCGCGCGCCACCCGGGGCGCGTGGTGCTCGCGGCCGACACCCTGGTCTTCGCGGCCGGCCGGGTCCTGCCCAAGCCGGCCGACCGGGCCGAGGCCGAGGCCATGCTGCGGCTCCTGAGCGGCCGCCTCCACGAGGTCTGGACCGGGGTGGTGGTGGTCGACGCCGCGGGGCGCCGGCACGAGGCCGCCGACCGGGCCGAGGTGGCCTTCCGGGCCGTCCCCGAGGCCGACCTGGAGGCCTACCTGGCCGGCCGGGAATGGGCCGACAAGGCCGGGGCCTACGGGATCCAGGGCACCGCCGGCGCCTGGGCCGAGCTCCGCTCGGGCGAGCTGGAGACGGTGATCGGGCTCTCCGCCCGGACCGCTCGCCGGCTCCTCGCCGCAGCGGGTGCTTGCCCGGAGGCCGCGGGCGGGTAGAATCTGAGATCCGTCTCGCGTCGAGGAGCGCCGAAAAGATGAAGGAAGGAATCCATCCGAACTACGTGGACTGCAACGTCAAGTGCGGTTGCGGCAACACGTTCCAGACCCGCAGCACCGTCAGCGAGATCTCCGTCGAGATCTGCTCGCAGTGCCACCCGTTCTTCACCGGCAAGCAGAAGTTCGTCGACGCCGCCGGCCGCGTGGACCGCTTCAAGAAGCGCTACGCCAAGAAGAACTGATCGGCGCGCCGGGAGGGCGGAAGCCGGGACATGAAGCTCGCGTCCGTTCTGCGCGACCGCTTGGCCGCATTCGAGGCGCGGCTGCAGGAACTCCAGCGCGAGGCCGCCGAACCGGACCGCGCGGGGAAGCCCGGTTATCCCTCGCTGCTGCGCGAGATGGGCTCGCTCGAGAAGGTGGTGGGCCCCTGGCACCGCTACCTCGAGCTCGAGAAACAGGTCGAGGAGGCCGAGGAGCTGGCCGCCGCCGGGGACGAGGAGCTGGCCGCCCTCGCCCAGGAAGAGCTCCCCGCCCTCCAGGAGGAACTCGACCAGCTGGGCGAGTCGATCCTCGACCGCGCCCTCGAGGAGGACTCCGACGGCGACCGCCCCGCCATCGTCGAGATCCGAGCCGGCGCCGGCGGGGACGAGGCCGCGCTGTTCGCGCGCGACCTGTTCGAGATCTACCAGCGCTTCGGCGAAGGCCGCGGCTGGCGCTTCGAGGTGCTCGACAGTTCGGAGTCGGACATGGGCGGCTTCAAGGAGATCAGCTTCAAGGTCACCGGCGACGAGGTCTTCCGCGCGCTGCGCTACGAGAGCGGCGGCCACCGCGTGCAGCGGGTGCCGAAGACCGAGACCCAGGGGCGCATCCACACCTCCGCCGCCACGGTCGCCGTGCTGCCCGAGGTGGAGGCCGTCGACTTCGAGCTCAAGAACGACGACCTCGAGATCACCGCGATGCGCTCCTCCGGGCCGGGCGGGCAGCACGTCAACAAGACGAGCAGCGCGATCCGCGTGGTCCACATCCCGACCGGCGAGGCGGTCAAGTGCCAGGAGGGCAAGTCGCAGCTGCAGAACAAGGAGCGCGCCATCGCGCTGCTCCGCTCGCGCCTCTACGAGCGCGAGAAGGCCAAGCGCGACGCCGAGCGCGCCGACCTGCGCAAGAGCCAGGTCGGCTCCGGGGACCGCAGCCAGCGGATCCGGACCTACAACTACCCCCAGAACCGGGTGACCGACCACCGCCTGGGCCGTAACTTCAGTCTCGAGGTGGTGCTCGAAGGGCGCCTCGACGAGCTCGTCGAGGCCCTCGCCGCCGCCGACCGCGCCGCCAAGCTGGCCGCGCTCTAGCCCCCCTGAACATGAGCGAGAACAAGGACAAGATGGAAGACCTCGGGACCGACTTCGAGGTCCTCGAGGAGCTCGGCGCCGACTTCGAGGTGATCGAAGAGGCGCCCGCCGCGGCCCCGACTGCCGCTGCCGCGGCCCCGGCCGGTGCCCCTGCCGAGGGGCCGGTGCGCAGCACCGCCGCCTGGACCGGGATGGGCCTGGCCATCGCCCTGGCCGGCCTGCTCGGCGGCTGGAGCGGCGAGGCCGCCGCCAGCCTCGGCCTGCTGCGCGGCCTGCTGACCGCCGGCGTGGTCGCCCATCTCCTGACCCGCGGCATCGGCGCCGTGCAGCCGAGTTCGGGTGCGGTGAAGCCGGTCCTCCCCGGCCTGCTCGCCCTGACCGGCGTGCTCGGCTTCGTGCTCGGCACCGACGGCATCCCCTCCGGCCCGATCTTCACCCTGCTCGGCGGCGTTCTGGCGCTGGCCGCGCCCTCGATGGGCAAGAAGAAGGACGCCGGCCTGCCCGAGACCGCCGGCCGCCCGCTCGACCCGCAGTTCACCCAGAGCTTCGGCGCCTACCTGCTGGCCTTCGTCGGCATGCTGATGCCTTGGAGCAGCGGCGTCGCCGGCGTGCCCGAGGCGGGCATCGACTCGCTGTTCGGCGTGATCACCATGTTCTTCCTGCTGGTGACCATGTGGGCGGCCTGGGTCGGCGCCTTCAAGCTGTGGACCTTCTCGGTGGTCACCAGCAAGCTGGGCTTCTTCCTGTTCCTGGCCCCGATGGAGGTCGCCATCCTCGGCGGCGTCGGCCTGATCCGGGTCCTGGCGCCCGACGCCTTCGGCATCGCCGCCTCGGCCTACCCGATGGCCGAAGGTGCGGAGGACGGCTTCCTGCAGTACGGCGCCGGCCCGCTGCTGACCCTGGTCGGCGGCCTGTTCGCGCTGGTCGTCCTGGTCAAGGGCGCCAAGGCCGCCACCGAGCTGGCCAAGGAGCGCAAGGCGGCCGAGGCCGAGGCGCGCAAGGCCGCCCGCGGCTCGCGCAAGAAGTGAGCCGATGAACCCGTCGCCGCGCGAGCCCGGAGAGCTGGCGCGGCTGCTCGACGCGGCCGCCCGCCGCTTGCAGCGGGCGGCCGCGGACGCTTCTCCGGCTCGACTGGCGGAGCGGCTCTGGCAGCTCGTGCGGGCGGACTCCGCCGCCCGCCTCCGCGCCGGACTGGCGGCGCCGCCCACGCCGGAGGAGGCCGCGCGCTTCGAGGGCTACCTGGCGCGGGCCGAGGCGGGGGAGCCGCTGGCCTACCTCGAGGGCTCGGTCGGCTTCCTCGACCTGGAGTTCCTCGTCGGCCCGGGGGCGCTGGTGCCGCGCGCCGACTCGGAGTGCCTGGTGGAGCTGGCGCTCGAGCAGCTCCCGCAGGAGGCCTCGGCCGCGATCGCCGACCTCGGCGTGGGCAGCGGCTGCCTGCTCCTGAGCCTGCTGCACCACCGGCCCCGCTGCCGCGGGGTGGGCGTCGACCGCAGCCCGGAGGCCCTGCAATGGGCCCGCCGCAACCGCGCGGCGCTCGGCCTGGAAGCGCGCGCCCTCCTCCTCCGCGGCGACTGGTTGGCGCCCCTGGCCCCGGCCAGCGCCGACCTGGTGGTGGCCAATCCGCCCTACGTCGAGCCGGGCGAGGAGACCGGCTTCGGGGTGGTCGACCACGAGCCCGCCGCCGCGCTCTTCACGCCGCCCGGGGAGCCGCTCGAGCCCTACCTCCGTATCCTGGCCGCGGCCCCGCGCGTCCTGAGGCCCGGCGGGCGGCTCCTGTTCGAAGTGGGCGCCGGGCGGGCGGCCGAGGTCACCGCAGCGGGGGAGGCCGCCGGCTTCCGCCTCCTGGCGGTGCGGCGCGACCTCGGCGGCATCGAGCGCGCGGTCCTGTTCGACCGGCCGGCCTAGCCCAGGTGCTGGTCGACGTAGCCCTGCACCAGGGCGGCGGCTTCGGCGGACAACTCCCCGAAGAAGACGGCCACCTCGTAGTGGCCGAGCGCGCTGGCCAGGCGCTCGCAGCGGACGACCACCCCCGTCCCCTCGGCGAAGCGCGGGGCGCCGCCGGCCTGCGGGAACTCCAGCGCGAAGGCGACCTGGGTCATCATCGCGATGGGGGACTCGGAGTAGAAGGCGATCCCCGAGCGGGAGAGGTCGCGGACCTTGAGGGGGGCCTGCCCGGCCATCTGGATCTGGATGGGCAGGTCTCCGGCAGGCACGCGCGGGTGCTGGCGGCGTTCGTGATCGGGGCGGGTCACGGGCATCGGCGGGGCTGGGAGTTTCGATTTCGGGCGCGGGGCGCCGGGGACTAGAATGGCAGCGACGGGGCGCCCGTCCAAGCATTTGGGCGCCGAATTCGGCCTTTTCGGCCTCGCAGAGCGGAGAGAACCAGCATGGCATCCTTCAACAAAGTCATCCTCATGGGCAACCTGACCCGGGACCCGGAGACCCCGCAGACGCAGAGCGGCACCTATGTCGTGAACGCCGGCGTCGCCGTCAACGAGCGCATCCCGGACGGCCAAGGGGGGTACCGCGAGGAGGCCAGCTTCTTCGACGTCGTGCTGTTCGGCCGCCAGGCCGAGAGCTTCGCCAAGTGGTTCACCAAGGGTCGCCCGGTCCTGATCGAGGGCCGCCTGCGCCAGAGCCGCTGGGAGGACCGCGAGTCCGGCAAGCCCCGCTCCAAGGTCGAGGTGATCTGCGACCGCTGGCACTTCGTCGGCGGCGGCCGCGAGGAGGGCCAGGGCGGCGGCGGTGGCGGTTACGGTGGCGGCGGCTACGGCGGTGGGAACCAGGGCGGCGGCGGTGGCCGCCAGCCGGCGCCCGACCGTCAGCCCGCGCCGGACTTCCCGGACCGCCAGGACTTCACCCCGGACGACGTCCCCTTCTAGCGCGCCTTGCGCTTCCGGGTGCTGCTCTTCGCCGGCCTGCGCGAGCGCTACGGGCGCGACGCGGTGGAGTGCGAGCTGTCCGGGGAACCGCCCACCGCCGGTCAGCTGCGCGCGGCCCTCGAGGCGCAGCTCGAGGGCTTGGCGGCGCAGCGCTGCCGCCTGGCCGTGGACGCCGCCTACGCCCGCGACGAGGACCCGCTCCCGCCCGGGGCGGAGTGCGCCCTGGTCCCGCCGGTTTCCGGGGGCTGATGGCGGCCTTCCGCTGCCGCCTGAGCGCGGGCCCGCTGTCCGGGGACTGGGCCGTCGAGGCCGTCGCCGGCCCCGACGCCGGCTGCGTGGTGCGCTTCGCCGGGACGGTGCGTGAGCACTCCCGCGGCCGCGCGGTCCGCGGGCTCGAGTACGAGACCTACCCGCGCATGGTCGAGGCCGAGCTCGGCCGCATCGCCGAGGAGATCCGCGCCCGCCACGAGGTGCTGCGGATCGCCGTCGAGCACAGCACGGGGGCGGTCCCCGTCGGCGGCTGCTCGGTCGTCCTGGCGGTGGCCTCCGCCCACCGCGCGGCGGCCTTCGCCGCCGCCGCCGCCTTCATGGACGCGCTGAAGGAGCGCGTCCCGATCTGGAAGAAGGAGCTCTACCAGGACGGCAGCGCCTGGATCGGCCAGGGCTCCTGAAGCGCCATGTCCCGCCTCGAGATCCACGAAGTCCCCGTCACCCCTTTCCTGCAGAACTGCACCCTGCTCGTGTGCACCGAGACCGGCAAGGCCGCGGTGTGCGACTGCGGCGACGCCGGCCCGGTGCTGGCCCGCGCCGCCGAGCTGGGGGTCGAGCTGGAGAAGGTCGTCGCCACCCACGGTCACCTCGACCACGTCGGCGGCACCGCCGAGCTGCTCGCCGCCACCGGCCTGGAGTTCTGGTTCCCGCCCGAGGACGGCTACTGGCTCGACGGCCTCGCCGACCAGGCACGGCTCTACGGCTGGGGGCCGATCGAGCGGCCGCGGGTCGACCACGAGCTGCGCGGCGGCGACACCCTGCGCGTCGGCGCGGTCGAGCTGGAGGTGCGCCACTGCCCGGGGCACACGCCGGGCCACGTGGTCTTCGTCGACCACGCCGGCGGCCAGATGGTGGCCGGCGACGTGATCTTCGCCGGCTCGGTGGGGCGGACCGACTTCCCCGGCGGCAGCTGGGAGCAGCTGCAGTGCTCGATCCGCGAGCAGATCTACACCCTGCCCGATCCCACGGTGATCCACTGCGGCCACGGCCCGACCACCACCGTCGGCCAGGAGGCCCGCACCAACCCCTTGGTGCGGCGCTGAGCGGCCGCCCCGCTATCCTGAGCCGCCATGGAACGCGAGACGCTGGAAGTCGATGTCCTCGTCGTCGGCGCCGGTCCGGCCGGCCTGGCCTTCGCCATCGATCTGGCCCGCTCCTGCCAGGAGAAGGGCTTGGAGAAGGCGATCCTGGTGCTCGACAAGGCCGAGGAGATCGGCCACCACCAGCTGAGCGGCGCGGTGATGGACCCCCGCGGCCTGCTCGAGCTCTTCCCCGACGCCGAGCAGCGCGGCTTCCCGCGCCAGGCGGTGGTGAAGGAGGACGCTTTGTGGATGCTCGGCGAGGGCGGGAAGAAGCGCGTGCTGAAGGGCGCCCTGTGCCCGCCGCCGTTCAAGAACGAGGGCAAGTGGATCGTCTCGCTCAACGAGATGGTCAAGTGGATGGCCGAGCAGGCCGAGCAGCTGGGGGTGGAGGTCTACCCGGGCTTCGCCGGCGCCGAGGTGCTCTACGCCGAGGACGGCCGCGTGCGCGGCGTGCGCACGGTGGACCAGGGCCGCAGCAAGTCGGGCGAGGAGAAGGCCAACTTCCAGCCCGGCATGGACGTCGAGGCCGCCCTCACCGTGTTCGCCGAGGGCACCCGCGGCTCGCTGACCAAGCAGCTGATCGCCGCGAAGGGGCTCGACGCCGGACGCAACCCGCAGCTGTGGGGCGTCGGCGTGAAGGAGATCTGGGAGGTGCCGCGCGACCTCGAGGGCGTGGTCTACCACACCGCGGGCTGGCCGCTGACCGGCGGCGAGTACGGCGGCGGCTGGGTCTACGGCATGCCCGGCAACAAGCTCTCGATCGGCTTCGTGGTCGGCATGGACCACGGCGACCCGAGCTTCGACTACCACGCCGCGATGCAGGCCTGGAAGACCCACCCGGCGATGCGCGAGCTGCTCGAGGGGGGCAAGCTTCTGCGCTACGGCGCCAAGACGGTGCCCGAGGGCGGGCTGCACTCGATGCCGCGCTGCCACGGCGACGGCTTCCTGCTGGTCGGCGACACCGCCGGCTTCCTCAACGCGCAGCGGCTGAAGGGCATCCACCTCGCCATCGAATCGGGGCGCATCGCCGCCCGCACCGCGCTCGACGCGCTCGCCGCCGAAGACTGCAGCGGCGCCCGCCTGGCCGCCTTCGACCAGCACTTCGCCGCCTCCTGGGCGCACGAGGAGCTGTGGAAGGTGCGGAACTTCCGCCAGGCCTTCCAGCGCGGCTTCGTGCGCGGCTCGCTGCGCGCCGGGGTGGACTTCCTCCTCGGCGGCCGCCTGCCCGGCAAGGTGCCGGCGCAGAGCGACCACGACCGCTACCGCAAGGGGCTGCCCGTGCGGCCCAAGCCGGCCTTCGACGGCGAACTCGCCTTCGAGAAGCTGACCAGCGTGTACCACTCCGACACCACGCACGAGGAGGACCAGCCCTGCCACCTCGTCGTGCGCGAGCCGGACCTGTGCACGAACCGCTGCACCGCCGAGTACGGCAACCCCTGCCAGCACTTCTGCCCGGCCGGGGTGTACGAGTGGCACGGAGACGGGGGCCTGATGATCAACGCCTCCAACTGCGTGCACTGCAAGACCTGCGACATCGCGGACCCCTACCAGATCATCGACTGGGTCGTGCCGGAAGGCGGCGGGCCGGTCTACAACGGAATGTGAGTGCGCCCCTGCGCCCCGACCTGACAGCGAAATGAGAACCGTCCTCGCCCCGACCGCGGCCGCCGGCCGCACCGACCTGACCTGCGTCCTCCTCCCCGAGGGCGCCAAGCCCGCGCTGCCCGCCGCCGCGCCGGACGCCGCCACCTGGAAGGCGGACTTCGGCAAGGACAAGGGCGCCAGCGTGCTGCTGCGCGGCGCGCGCGGCCAGCGCTGGCTGCTCGTCCGCGTCGCCAAGAAGCCGACCGCCGACGAGGTGCGCGAAACGGCCGGCAAGGCCCGCCTGCGCGCCGAGGAGATGGAGCGCGCCACGCTGCAGCTCGACCTCGGTGCCCTGCCGAAGGACGCCGCCCTGGCGCAGGCCGCGGCGGAAGGCGCCGGCATGGCCGCCTACGACCCGGCGGTGATGAAGAAGGACCGCAAGAAGGCGGTGGTGAAGAAGGTCGTGCTGACCGGCGTCGGCAGCTCCAAGGCCGCCAAGGCTGCGGTCAAGCACGGTGCCGTGGCCGCGGCCGGCAACCTCGCCGCGCGCGAGGTGGCCAACCTGCCGTCGAACGTCCTCACCCCGAAGGACTTCGCCCGCCGCGCCCGCGCCCTGACCCGCAACAACCCGCGCCTGTCCTGCAAGGTCTTCGGCGAGAAGGCCATGGGCGAGATGAAGATGGGCAGCCTGCTCGGCGTCGCCCGCGGCAGCAAGAAGGAGGCCCAGCTGGTCCACCTCAGCTACAAGCCGCGCGGCAAGGCCAAGGGCAAGGTGGCGGTGGTCGGCAAGGGCCTGATCTTCGACAGCGGCGGGATCAGCCTGAAGCCGAGCGCCAACATGGACCAGATGAAGTTCGACATGTGCGGCGCGGCGGCGGTCTACGGCCTGTTCCACGCGCTGGCCAACGGCTTCGACTGCCCCTACGAGGTGCACGGCGTGCTGGCCTGCGTCGAGAACATGCCCGGCGGCAACGCGCAGAACCCGGGCGACATCGTCACCGCGATGAACGGCAAGACCATCGAGGTGCTGAACACCGACGCCGAGGGGCGCCTGGTGCTGGCCGACGCGCTGACCTACGCCGCCCGGCGGATCAAGCCCGACCGCATCTACGACCTCGCCACGCTGACCGGCGCTTGCATCATCGCGCTCGGCCACACCGCCGCTGCGGTGCTGGGCAACGACGAGAAGCTGATCGAGCAGATCCGCGGCTGCGGCGACGCCTGCGACGAGCGGGTCTGGCAGCTGCCGATCTGGGACGTGCACCGCGACCTGATCAAGGGCCGCTACGCCGACCTGCAGAACATCTACCCGGCCGGGCAGGGCGCCGGCACGATCGCCGGTGGCGTGTTCCTCGAGCACTTCGTCGACGAGGTGCCGTGGGTGCACATCGACATCGCCTCGACCGCGTGGGAGGGGCCGTCGCGCTCCTACTACAGCGCCGGCGGCCGCGGCATGGGCGTGCGGCTGATGATGGAGGTGCTGCGCGGCTGAGCGGCCGGCGGCATTCCGCCCCGCGGCGGCGCTTATGCTGTTCGGCATGAGCGCCGCCGCCTTCCTTCTCGCCGCCTCCGCCGCGGTCCTGCCGCAGGACCCGCCGGCGGCCGACTGGCTCGACCAGAACCTCACCGGCCTGGTCGAGGTCTACGAGGCCCTGCACCGGGCCCCCGAGCTGAGCTACCAGGAGGAGCAGACGGGGGCGGCCCTGGCGGCCATCCTCGAGGAGCTCGGCTTCGAGGTGACCGCCGGCCTCGGCGGCCACGGCGTCGCCGGCGTGCTGCGCAACGGCCCGGGGCCGGTGCTGCTGCTGCGTTGCGACACCGACGCGCTGCCGATCACCGAGGCCACCGGTCTGCCCTACGCCAGCGAGGTGGTGGCCGAGAACGAGGACGGCAGCCCCACCGGTGTGATGCACGCCTGCGGGCACGACGTCCACATGACGGTCTGGGTCGGCGCCGCGACCTGGCTGGCGCAGCACCGCGAGCGCTGGAGCGGCACGCTGCTGTGCATCGCCCAGCCGGCCGAGGAGCGCGGCGCAGGCGCGCGCGCGATGCTGGCCGACGGGCTCTACGCGCGCACGGTCACGCCCGACTACGCCCTGGCGTTGCACGTCACCGAGCAACTCCCGGCCGGTTGGATCGGCTCCCGCGAGGGCTACTCGATGGCGAACGTGGACTCGGTGGACATCACCGTCCGCGGCAAGGGCGGCCACGGCTCGATGCCGCACCTGACGCACGATCCGATCGCCCTGGCTGCGCGCATCGTGATGGGGCTGCAGACGGTGGTCAGCCGCGAGGTGAAGCCGATCGAGGACGCGGTGGTCACCGTCGGCTCGATCCGCGGCGGCACCAAGCACAACATCATCCCCGACGAGGTGGAGCTGCTGCTCACCGTGCGCAGCTACACGCCGGAGGTGCGGGCGCAGGTGCTGGCCGCGATCGCCCGGGTGGCCCGCCACGAGGCGCTGGCCGCCGGCTTCCCCGAGGAGCTCGCCCCGCTGGTCCGCGTGCGCGAGGACGAGCACACGCCGTCCAACTTCAACGACCCGGAGCTCACCCGCCGGGTCAACGGAGCCTTGGCCGCCGCGCTCGGCGCCGACAGCCTGCAGCCCGCCGAGCCCTCGATGGGCGGCGAGGACTTCTCGCGCTACGCTCCGGCGGCTGGCTGCCCCGGCTACCTGTTCTTCCTCGGCGTGAGCAACCGCGAGCGCTGGGAGGCGGCGCGGAAGCCCGGCGCGGCACCGCTGGCGGGGCTCCACACGGCGGGCTTCACCCCGGACCCGGGCCCCTCGATCCGCGCGGGCGTCACCGCGATGGTGGCCGCGACCCTCGAGCTGCTGCCGGCGGTGGAGTAGGGGAGGCGGGACTCGAACCCGCACGGGACGGATTTTAAGTCCGTTGCCTCTGCCGGTTGGGCTACTCCCCCTTGGCCGGATGATACGGGCGTGGGCTCCGCGCTCCGACTATCCTGCGGCGGTGAGCTCTCCGCGTCCCCTGCTCGCTGCCGGCGCCCTGCTCGTGGGCGTCGGCGTCGCCCTCGAGGCCTGGCACGCCCACGGCCTGCGCAGCAGCCTCGCCCCGGAGGCCTGGGAGGCGGTCGGTCGGGCCGTCCGCACCCAGGAGACGGCCGGCCTGGGCCTGTTCCTGACCGGCCTGGCGGTGTCGCACGGCCGGATGGTCCTCGGGGCCGCCTTCCTGGTCTCCGCCCTGCTCTTCTGCGGCTCGGTCTACCTGAAGCACCTGGCCGGCCTGGAGGGGGCCACCTCAGTCGCGCCGCTGGGCGGGAGCCTGCAGATCCTGGCCTGGCTGGGGCTGGCTGTCCTGGCTCGACCGCGTGGGGAGGGTTGGAGCCGGCACCCAGACTCGAACTGGGGGTGAGGGATTTGCAATCCCTTGCCTTACCACTTGGCTATGCCGGCTCAGCATTCCTCAAGGGTCGGCGAATCATAGACTTCCGAACGGCCTCCGTCCACCCATGAACCCGCCGCTGTTCGCGCTCGCCGCCGTCCTCGGCGCGCCGCTGCTGGCCGCCGCGCGGCCGCGCGCGGGGCTCGTCCTGGTGGTCCTGCTCGCCCTCCTCGGCGGGCTGAGCGGCGAGGGCTGGCCGGTGTCCGGGCGCGCCCTCCTCCTCGCCGGCGCCGCCTGCGGATTGGCGGCCGCCTCGCGCCGGACCCTCGGCTGCCCTCCCGCCTTCCTCCTCGTGTGGACGGGGCTGGGGCTCGCGCCCTGGTGGCTCCCCGCAGCCGCGGAGCGGTGGACGGGCGCCCCCGCTGCCCTCGACGGCCGCCTCTGGGCCGTCTGGCCCGGCGCGCCGCTCGCCTCGGAATCCTGGGACCCGCTGCGCGAGGGGCCGCTCTACGCCACCTGGGGTGCCCGGACGGAGGTCTACGAGCCGGGCGTCCTCCTCCCCGTGCTCGCCCTCGGGCTGGCAGCGGCCGTCCTATACTTCCTGCGTCCGGCGAATCCGCCGGGCAGCCCCGAGACCCCGACCGAGCAGGCCGGATGAAGCGTCGCCTCTACTGCACGATCCCTCAGGCCCTGATCAAGGAGCCGATCCTCTTCAAGCTGGGCAGCCGCTTCGGCGTGGTGCCGAACATCCGCGGCGCCAGCATCACCGAGGAGATCGCGGTGATGACCCTCGAGCTCGAGGGGGAGGAGGACTCGGTCAACGAGGCCGTCCAGTACCTCCAGGAGGCCGGCGTGCAGCTGGAGGACCTCGGCGGCGAGGGCGAGCCCGCCTGAGCCCGGCGGGGGGACCACGCGAACGGGGCGGGTGCCGCATGGCACCCGCCCCGTCGCGTTGCGGCCCCGCGGCCTAGTCGTCGAAGTCGACGCCGCCGCCCGGGTTGCCGCCGGCGGCCGGCTTGCTCTCCGCGGCCTTCTCCTGGTGCTTGTTTGCGAAGGCGTCCCACTCCTCGTCGCTGTTGGCGAACTTGGAGATCCAGAAGTTGTACCAGTAGATCACCACGCGCTTGTTGAAGAAGATCGCGTCGTGCCACTCCCGGGTGCCGGGCTCGAGCTGGTCGACGGTCTTCCAGCCGAGGTTCGTGCCCTTGCCGATCTCGACGATGCGGTTGTTCAGGCTGTGGCACAGGCCGATGCTGTAGGGGTCGTCCCAGTCGGTCGTCAGCATGACGTTGACCATCGCCGGGTAGGCGTGGCGGCCGCCGTCCACCAGGCGCGAGGCCGCGCGCATCGAGGAGGCGCCCTCGTCGGCCCAGAACAGCTCGGCGTCCTCGACGTAGCCGGCCCAGTCCGCGTCGTCGGTCTGCGACCACTTCTCGAGCAGCGGGACCTCGGTCAGGCGGAAGCTGTCGCCGTGGACGTAGCCGCGCCACTCGATCTCCATGCCGGGCTCCGGCGGCGACCACTCAGGGTCCTCGCCGAGCTCGGCCGGAGCGGGCTTCTCGACCGGCTTCTCGGCGGCCGGTTCGCTGGCGGCGGGAGGCTCCGGCTCCGTGCCGGCACCGGCGCCGGGCTGGCTGGCCGCGGGCTCGGAGGTCTCCGCAGCGGGCGCGCTCTCGGGTTGCGCCGCGGCGGGCTGGGTCGCGGCCGGCTGGGCGGCGGCGGGCTGCGTACCGGCCGGCGCCTGCGCAGTCTCCTCGGGGGTCGGGGTGGTCCCGGCATCGCCCTGGTCCATGAACCACTTGAGGCCGAAGCCGATGCCGCCCAGCGCGATCACCGAGACCAGCGTCAGGACGATCGGCGGCTTCTTCTTCGTGTGGTGGTGCTCGTGCCGGTGCTGCCCGTCCTCGGGGTTGCGCTTGGGCGCGGCGGTGTGCTTCTTGGGCACCGGCTTGGCGGCCGTCTTGCGGCCGGGGACCGCCTTGCCCTTGGCCGCCTTCTTGCGCGGCGGGACGCCGGCGCCGGTGGCCGCGGCCGCGGGGGCGGCGGGCTCGGCCTCGGCGGCCTTCTTGGCCTTCAGCTTGGCCAGGACGTCGGCGCCCTTGCTGCTCGCCGCGGGTTCGGAGGGAGCCTCGGCGGCTTTCTTGGCCTTCAGCTTGGCCATGAGGTCGGCGGCCTTGGCCGGGTCCTTGGCGGGGGCCGCGGGGGCGGGCTCCGGCGGCGCGGGCTTGGCCACCGGCGGCTTCGGCGCGGCCGGTTTCGGCGCGGCCGGCTTCGGCGGCGCCGGCTTGGCGGCCACCGGCTTCTTCGGCAGCGGCGGCTTCACGCCGCCCTTCGGGGCCGGGGGCTTGGGCGGCGCGGGCTTCTTGGGCGGCGCGGGCGCCTTCGGCTTCTCGGGCCGGGCCACCTTGCGGTCGACGGGCGTCGCGGAGGCCGGGCGCTCGCCGTTGCCCTTCGGCTGCACGTCACCGATCGGCTTGGCCTGCAGGCCGCCGGAGGGAGCCGCCGGAGCCTCGGGAGCCTGCGGCGCCGGCGTGACCGGGGCCGCCGGCTCGGCCGGGGCCGCCGCCTCGAGCGGCGGGATGAGCACCTCGCCGCCGCACTTGCGGCAGCGGACCTTGGTCGCGGTCACGGTGGGGGGGATGTTGCCGTATTGCGCACCGCAGCTGGTGCAGGTTCCGGTTCTCATGGTCATCGATCAGGTCCTCGAGGCGGGGGCGGGCATTCTAGCCCTGCCCCGGATCAGCGACGGG
This sequence comes from uncultured Planctomycetales bacterium, assembly GCA_964342475.1. Lineage (GTDB taxonomy): Bacteria > Planctomycetota > UBA1135 > UBA1135 > UBA1135 > J029. Next base: position 88,417 of record CAYFGE010000001.1, on the reverse strand, counting down.
TCCGTCCGGCGCGCTGGGGTTCGGGCACCGGCATGCCGGACTCCTCGACCCAGGCGTCCCAGCGGCGGCCCCACAGCTTCCACCAGCCGAACCAGGCCGCGACGGCCTCCTTCTGGCGGCGCAGGAGCTCCTCCGGGGTGTCGGCGGAGAGGTCGCGCAGGGGGAAGGCGGCGCGGCGGAAGGTGATGTCCTGCAGCATGCCGTGGATCACGGCGACCTCCTCGGTGCGCGTGGAGCTGCCGTCGAGCGGGCGGGCGACGAGCTCGTTGAGCAGCACCGGGACGGCCTTGTGCCCGGTCTCGATCAGCTCGCGCTTGGCCAGCTTGCTCTCCAGACCGGACTCCGCCAGGGCCAGGCGGAAGCGCTCGCGGATGGCGCCCTCCTCCTCGGCGGTGGTGCCGGGCACGAGCTCGACCTCGGCCACGGTCCCGCGCAGGATCCGGCCGCCGTCGGAGGTCTCGGCGAACACCTTCGACTCGCCGGGCGGGACGCCCTCCGCCGCCCCGGCGCCCTCCTCGGTCGCCTCCACCGGCGGGTCCTCCACCGCGGCGTAGGACAGGATCCGCCAGCGGCCGTCGCGCAGGGCGAGCTCGAAGCGGTGCCCCGTGGTCGGGGTCTCCCCGCTGCGCAGCGTGAGCGAGGCGGTGTCCGCCGGGGGCTGGGCGAAGAAGGCCGCCTCGAACCCGAGCTCGGCGGCGGCGCGCAGGGCCGGATCCGCGAGGACGCCACCGACCGTCCGGTCGGTGGCCTCGCCGCGCTCGGCGGTGGACAGGGTGGTCCACCGGCCGGCGTCGGGGTGGGCGCGCTCGTACCAGACGGGCAGGTCGAGCAGGCCGGCGGCCTGGGTCTCGTTGCCGTAGCGCGCGGCGCTGAGGAGCTGCAGCGCGACGCGGGTCGCGGGGTGCTCCATCGGAGCCACCTCGGCGCGCTCGGGGGGCGGCGCGCTGTCGGCCACGGGGCTCCCGCCACCGGCCGTGCGCACGGGGGCATCGCCGCCACCCTCGGCACGGCCCTGGATCCACGTCCAGGCCAGGACGGACAGCGCGCCGGCGACGACCAGGACCACCCAGGGGGTCGGGTTCGCCTTCTTCTTCGTCGGCCGCTTGCGCTGGCGCTGGGTCGGCTCCTGGCCGGCGGCCGCCTGGGGTCGGGCGACGAAGGCCTCGCCGCACCTGGGGCACTTGACCTTAGAATGCAGCTTCCCCTCGGGGAGCTTCAGTTGGACTCGGCAGTGGGGGCAGGCGGTCGCGGACATGGCTCGCAGACCGCAGGATAGCCGCCTGGAGGGCCGGAGTACCCACCCTTGAGTCAGCCCTTCCGTCTCGTCAGCGACTTCGAGCCCCGCGGCGACCAGCCGGCGGCGATCGAGGCCCTCGCCGCCGGCTTCGCCGACCCCGCGGCGCGCCAGGTGCTGCTCGGCGTGACCGGCTCGGGCAAGACCTTCACCCTGGCCCAGGTGGTCCAACGGCTGCAGGTGCCGACGCTGGTCGTGGCGCCGAACAAGACGCTGGCCAGCCAGCTCTACGGCGAGCTGCGCGAGTTCTTCCCGCACAACGCGGTCGAGTACTTCGTCAGCTACTACGACTACTACCAGCCCGAGGCCTACCTCCCCGGCAGCGACACCTACATCGAGAAGGACGCGCGCATCAACGAGCAGATCGACCGCATGCGCAACGGCGCCACGGCCAGCCTGGTGCAGCGCCGCGACGTGATCGTGGTGGCCAGCGTGTCCTGCATCTACGGCCTGGGCGACCCCGAGACCTACCGCGGCCTCGCCCTGACCGTGGAGCGCGGCGCGCGGATGCGCCGCGACGAGCTGGTCCGCGGCCTGGTCCGCACGCAGCACCTGCGCGGCGAGGCCGACTTCCGCCCGGGCAGCTTCCGCGTGCGCGGCGCGGCGGTCGAGGTGTGGCCGATCCACGAGACCGACCGTGTGCTGTCCATCGAACTCGACGGGGACCGGGTGGACTCGATCCTGCGCTGCGACCCGCTCACCGGGGAGATCCTCGACGAGCTGCCGGCGGCGGTGATCTATCCGGTCGGCCACTACGTGCAGCCGGAGGACAAGCTGCCGATGGCGCGGCGCGGCATCCGCGCGGAGCTCGACCGCCGCGCCCTCGAGCTGCGCCGGGACGGCAAGGAGATCGAGGCCGAGCGCCTCGAGCGCCGGGTGCTGGCCGACCTCGAGGACCTCGAGGAGCTGGGCTTCTGTCCGGGCATCGAGAACTACTCGCGCCACCTCGAGGGCCGCGCGCCGGGCCAGCCGCCCTTCACCCTGCTGAACTACTTCCCGAAGGACTTCCTCTGCGTGCTCGACGAGAGCCACGTCAGCCTGCCGCAGCTCTACGGCATGGTGAAGAGCGACGCCGCGCGCAAGCGCAACCTGGTCGACTACGGCTTCCGGCTGCCGTCCGCGGTCGACAACCGCCCCCTCGCCGAAGCGGAGCTCGAGGGCCTGCTCGGCCGCGTGCTCTACGTCTCCGCCACCCCGGCCGACCGCGAGCTGCGGCTCGCGCAGCACCGCGTGGTGGAGCAGATCGTGCGCCCGACCGGCCTGCTCGACCCGGTCGTCGAGGTGCTGCCGGCGCGCGGGCAGGTCGAGGACGCGCTGCGCCAGGCCACGGTGGCCCTCGCCGCCGGCAACCGCGTGCTCGTCACCACCCTGACCAAGCGCAGCGCCGAGGACCTGACGGAGTTCTTCCAGGAGAGCGGGGTGCGGGCGCGCTACCTCCACTCCGACATCGACACCCTGGAGCGCTCCGAGCTGCTGCGCGACCTGCGCCTCGGGGTGTTCGACGTGCTGGTCGGCATCAACCTGCTGCGCGAGGGGCTCGACCTGCCCGAGGTCAGCCTGGTCCTCGTGCTCGACGCCGATCGCGAGGGCTTCCTGCGCTCGACGACCTCGCTGGTGCAGACCTGCGGCCGCGCGGCGCGCAACGCCGAGGGGCGGGTGGTGCTCTACGGCGACCAGATCACCTCCTCGATGCAGGCGGCGATCGACGAGGCCGACCGGCGCCGCGCCATCCAGCAGGAGCACAACGCCGAGCACGGCATCGTGCCGCGGACCGTGCGCAAGAAGATCACCGCCTCGCTGGCCGGGGTCCTGGAGGCGGAGGAGGGCACGGGCGGGAGCGAGGAGCTGGGCGACCTGGACGGGCGCCTGGCCGTGCTGCGCAAGGAGATGCTGGCCTCGGCCGGCGAGCTCGACTTCGAGAACGCGATCCGCCTGCGCGACGAGATCCGCCGCCTCGAGGCCCTGCAGCTGGAGCTGTCATGAGCGGCGCGCCGGCCTTCGACCGCCAGCTGGCGACGGCGCCGCTGCGCCCCGGCTGCTACCTGTTCCGCGACGCGTCCGGCGCGGTGCTCTACGTCGGCAAGGCCCGCGAGCTGCGCCGGCGGGTGCAGGTCTACCGCCGCGCCGGAGCGGACGGCCGGGCGCGGATGGCCGAATTGCTCGACCGCGCCGCCACCGCGGAGTTCTTCGTCACCGACACCGAGAAGGAGGCCATCCTCCTCGAGGACCGGCTGGTCAAGCTGCACCAGCCGCCGCTCAACGTCCTGCTGAAGGACGACAAGAGCTTCCTGCTCATCCACCTCGACACCACCCATCCGTGGCCGCGGCTGGGGCTGGCGCGGCGCAAGCGGCGGTCCGGCGGGGAGTTCTTCGGGCCCTACCCGAACGCCGGCGCGGCGCGGCGGGCGAAGCGGTTGCTGCAGAAGGCCTTCGGCCTGCGCGACTGCAGCGACCACACCCTCGCCAACCGCGCGCGGGCCTGCCTCAAGCACGCCATCGGGCTGTGCTCCGCGCCCTGCGTCGGAGCGGTGGCGGCGGCGGACTACGCCGCTGCCCTGGACGGCGCGCGCGCGGTCCTCGGCGGCCGCGTGGGCGAGCGGATCGCGGCCGAGCGCGAGCGGATGGCCGCGGCCTCGGGGCGCCTCGAGTACGAGACGGCCCTGCGCGCGCGCGACCGGATCCGCGCGCTGGAGGCGCTGGCCGCGCCGCAGAAGGTCCGCCTGGCCGCGGATCGCGACTTCGACGTGCTCGGCATCGACGAGCGCGGCCACTTCGCCCTCCTCGAGTACCGCGAGGGGGACTGGATCGGGACGCGGCGCGGGCAGCTCCCCCTGGTCGAGTCGCCGGCCGCCTCGGTCGCCCAGGTGCTGACCGCGCTCTACCGCGGCGAGGGCTGCGAGGTGCCGCCGGAGGTCCTCGTCGGCGCGCTGCCCGAGGAAGCCGAGGCCCTCGAGTCCTGGCTGGAGGAGCGCAGCGGACGCCGCGTGCGGATCCGCGCGCCCCAGCGCGGCGAGAAGCGTGCCCTGGTGCGCATGGCCGAGAGCAACGCGCGCTCCCAGCGCGGCGAGCGCGCCTCCTCGCCCTGGCCGGTCGTCGCCGAACGGCTGGGCGTCCTCGTGCGCCAGGCGCCGCCGGCCGTGGTCGACTGCATCGACGTCAGTCACCTGCAGGGGCGCGAGCGGGTGGCCTCCAAGGTGCGCTTCGTCGAGGGCCGCGCCGACCGCGGGCACTACCGCCGCTACGTGGTCGGCGGCGGCGAGGGCAACGACGACTTCGCCGCCATGGAGGAGGTGGTCGGCCGCGTCCTCGCGCGGGCGGCGGAGGAGGGCCTCGCCGACCTGATCGTGCTCGACGGCGGACGCCTGCAGCTCGACGCCGGCCTGCGCGCCGCCGCGGACGCCGGCGCCGCCGCGCCGCTGGTGGCCCTGGCCAAGGCGCGCCGCGGGCGGGGGCCGGTGGCGGCCGAGGAGCGCCTCTTCCTGCCCGGCCGCGACGAGCCCGTGATCCTCGAGCGGGGCAGCCCCGAGCGCTTGTTCCTCGAGCGGGTGCGCGACGAGGCCCACCGCTTCGCCCTCGCCCACCACCGTCGCCGCCGGGAGAACGTCCGCCTGGTCCTCGAGGAGGTGCCGGGCGTCGGCCCGGCGAAGCGAAAGCTGCTGCTCGACCACTGCGGCGGCGACCTGCGTGCGCTGGCGGCGGCCGATCCCGCCGCCCTGGAGGCCCTCCCCGGGATGACTCCGGCCCTGGTCGAGGCGGTCCAGCGCCACCTCGCCACGCTGCCCTGAGTCAGCCGCGCGGGTGGTGCAGCCGGTGGGCCGACTGCAGCTCGTCCACGTCGACGTGGGTGTAGCGCTCGGTCGTCCGCAGGTCGGCGTGACCGAGGAACTCCTGGACCGACCGGAGGTCTCCGCCGCCGGCCAGTAGGTGGGTGGCGCAGGAGTGGCGCAGGACGTGCGGGTGGACCGCCTCGCTCAGCCCGGCCTCGGCGGCCCAGCGGCGCACCACCCGCCAGGCGCGGTGGCGGTCGAGGGCGCGCCCGCCGCGGGTCAGGAGGACCGCCGGCGATCCCGCCGGCCGCGTCGGCCGGCCGAGGGCCAGCCAGGCCTCGAGGCGCTCGCGGGCGCGGCCGCCGAAGGGGACGAGGCGCTCCTTGCCGCCCTTGCCCAGGACGCGCAGCAGGCCGGGGCCGTCCTGGCCTCCGACCCGCAGGGAGAGGTCGTCCAGGCGCAGACCGCAGGCCTCGCTCACCCGCAGGCCGCCGCCGTAGAGCAGGGCGAGGAGCGCCCGGTCGCGCTGCCCCGCCCAGCCCTCCTCGGGCGGGGCGTCGAGCAGGGCCAGGCTCTGCTCCACGGTGAGCACCTCGGGAAGCCGCCGCCAGAGGTGGAGCTTGCCGCCGCTGCGGGTCGGGTCCTTGCCGGGGAGGCGGCCCTCGGCCCGCAGGAAGCGGAACAGGCCGCGCAGGGAGGCCAGGAGCCGCGCCTGCGAGGCCGGAGCGGCCCCCTCGGCGCGGGCAGCGGCCAGGATCTCGGCCACCTCGCCCGGCCCGACCTCGGTCCAGCAGTCGCAGCCGCGGGAGGCCAGGACGGCGGCGGCCTTCTCCAGGTCGCGGCGGTAGGCGTCGACCGTGTTGCGGCTCAGCCCGGCCTCGCCGGCGAGGCCGGCCACCCACTCCTCGGCCTGCTCGAGCAGCTCGGTGATCCGTTGACCGTCCTTTCGCGCCATCCGTAGAATGTTCGGCCCCCTCGGGACCGCGACCAGCATAGGCCGATGGCGAAATTCACCAAAGCCGAGAAGAACCGTCACCGCAAGCACCTCCTGGCGCTGCTGCAGCGCCTGGGGATGAAGATCGAGCACATGGAGGACTCCGTCCTCCGCGGCGACGCCGAGACCTCCGCCGACGAGGTCGACGAGTTCGGCTCCGACAGCTACCACCAGGAGTTCCAGGTCGGGCTGATCGAGAACGAGGACGAGATCCGCCAGCTGGTCCAGCAGGCGATCCAGCGGCTCGACGACGGCAGCTTCGGCAGCTGCGAGGCCTGCGACGCGGACATCCCGCCGCGCCGCCTCGAGGCCCTCCCGTACGCCCGCTACTGCGTGGGCTGCCAGGAGAAGGCGGAGAACGGCGAGCTCCTTGAGGACTGATCCCGCTCCCGACGGCGACGCCCTTCCGGGCGGCCTCAAGCGGCCGGTCTTCTGGATCTCGGTGGCCCTCCTGGTCGCCGTCGACCTGCTCAGCAAGGGCTGGGTCTGGGCCAATGTCCAGGGCGAGCAGTTCGTCGCGGGCAGCTGGTTCTCGCTGGTGCGGGTCTACAACCCGGGCGGGGTCTTCGGCCTGTTCCAGGACTTCACCCTGCCGCTGACCCTGGTCCGGGTCGTCGCGGTCGGCGTGATCCTCTGGCTGGTGGCGCAGCAGCCGCGCGGCAACCGCGTCGGCGTCGCCACCCTGGGCCTGCTGCTGGCCGGCGCGCTGGGCAACCTGTACGACAACCTCGGCCGCTGGACGGGGCTGGTCCAGGTCGAGAACGAGCAGTTCCTCGGCTCGGTGCGCGACTTCCTCAAGGTCGACCTCGGCTTCTGGCCGCTGAACCCCTGGCCGGTGTTCAACTTCGCCGACTCCTGCATCAGCATCGGTTTCGTCCTCCTCGTGCTCGGGGTGGCGAGGATCCAGCTGAAGGGGCGCGGGGAGGGCTGATGCTCGCCACCCGCGTCGGCGCCCTGGAGCTGAGCAGCCCGCTGCTCACCGCCTCGGGCACCTTCGGCCACGACGGTGAGGCGACCGCCTTCCTGCAGCCGGGCGACCTCGGCGCGCTGGTGATCAAGACGGTCACGCCGCGCCCGCGGCACGGCAACCCGCCGCCGCGCCTGGTCGAGACCCCCAGCGGCCTGATGAACTCGATCGGGCTGGAGAACCGCGGGGTGGAGGCCTTCCTGGCCGAACACCTGCCGGCGCTCGAGCGCCTGCCGATGCCGGTGGTGGCCAACGCCGGCGGCGAGTCGGTCGAGGAGTACTGCACGATGGTGCGGGCCTTCGGCGGGCTCGACGCCTTCGCGGCGATCGAGGTCAACCTGAGCTGTCCGAACGTGCAGGGCGGCAGCCTGCCCTTCTCCAGTTCGCCCGAGGCGGTGGGGGAGGTCGTCGCCGCCTGCCGCGCGCTCACCGACAAGCCGCTGTGGGCCAAGCTCTCGCCCAACGTCACCCGCATCGCGCCGCTGGCCGAGGCGGCCGAGGCCGCGGGGGCGGACGCCCTGACCGTCTGCAACACCGTGCTCGGCCTGGTGGTCGACTGGCGTCGCCGCCGGCCGGCGCTCGGCGCCGGCTTCGGCGGGCTGAGCGGTCCGGCCGTCCGGCCGATCGCCCTGCGCATGGTGCGCGAGGCCTCCCAGGCCGTGCGCATCCCGATCGTGGCCTCCGGTGGCGCGGCCTGCGCCGACGACGTGCTCCAGTTCCTGGTCGCCGGGGCCAGCGCCGTGCAGGTGGGCACCTCGGGCTTCCGTGAGCCGTCCGCGGTCAGCCGCATCGCCGCCGAGCTGCGCGAGGTCCTGGCCGCCGAGGGGCTGACGGCCGCCGAGCTCGTCGGCAGCCTCGAGTGGCCCGGCCAGGGCTGAGGGCGGCGCCCGCCCCGGGGCTATACTGCCGAATCCGCGGACGTCCGGCCCACCGGTCGCGACGGCCCCGGACCAGCGACACACGCGATGGTGGACTTCGACTCGATCAATGACTCCCTGTCCGGGATCGGCCAGGGCGTCGGCAAGATGCTGCGGAGCGTGTTCGGCTCCCAGAACGCCCGCCGGCTGAAGAAGATGCAGCCGATGGTCGCGGCCGTGAACGCCCAGGCGGCGTGGGCCGAGGGCCTGAGCGAGGCCGAGATGAAGGCCCAGACCGCCGCCTGGCGGGAGGAGGTCGCCGCCGGCCGCGCGCTGGACGAGCTGATCCCGCAGGCCTTCGCCCTGGTCCGCGAGGCGGCGTGGCGCACGCTGCACATGCGCCACTTCGACGTCCAGTTGATCGGCGGCATGGTGCTGCACTCCGGCTCGATCGCCGAGATGGCCACCGGCGAGGGCAAGACCCTGGTCGCCACCCTGCCGGCCTACCTGAACGCGCTCGGCGGCCCGGTCTACGTGGTCACGGTCAACGACTACCTGGCCCGCCGCGACGCCACCTGGATGCAGCCGGTCTACGAGTACCTGGGCGTCTCGGTGGGCGCGATCCAGTCCTCGATGCCGCCCTCCGAGCGGCACCCGGTCTACGCCTGCGACATCGTCTACGGCACGAACAACGAGTTCGGCTTCGACTACCTGCGCGACAACATGAAGACGCGGGTGGACGACCAGGTGCAGAAGAAGCTCGGCTTCGCCATCATCGACGAGGTCGACTCGATCCTGATCGACGAGGCCCGCACCCCGCTGATCATCAGCGGCCCGGCCACCGGCAGCGCCGAGAAGTACTGGGTCGGCGTGCAGGCCGCGCGCAAGCTGAAGGCCGAGGAGCACTTCGAGCTCAAGGAGAAGGAGAAGCAGGCCATCCTCACCGAGGAGGGCATCGTCGCGGCGCAGCAGCTGATCGGCGTCGAGGACTTCTACTCCAGCCCCGAGTTCATGGAGTGGCCGCACGTCATCGAGACCTGCCTCCGCGCCCTCCACCTCTACGCCCACGACGTGGACTACGTGGTGAAGGACACCGAGCGCGGCAAGGAGATCGTCATCGTCGACGAGTTCACCGGCCGCCTGATGGAGGGTCGCCGCTGGTCGGACGGCCTCCACCAGGCCTGCGAGGCCAAGGAGGGCCTGCGGCCGCGCGCGCAGAACCAGACCCTGGCCACGATCACCTTCCAGAACTACTTCCGCCTGTTCGAGAAGCTGTCCGGCATGACCGGCACGGCGATGACCGAGGCGGGGGAGTTCGCCTCGATCTACGACCTCGACGTGGTCCAGATCCCGACCAACAAGCCGGTCGTGCGCTCGGACGAGAAGGACGTGATCTACCTCCACAAGGAGGACAAGTGGAAGGCCATCGCCAGCGAGATCGAGGAGACCTCCGGGCGCGGCCAGCCGATCCTGGTCGGTACGATCTCGATCGAGTCCTCCGAGCTGCTCTCGGGGATGCTCAAGCGGCGCGGCGTGGCCCACGAGGTGCTGAACGCCAAGCAGCACGAGCGCGAGGCCGAGATCGTGGCCCAGGCCGGGCGCAAGGGCGCGGTCACGGTGGCCACCAACATGGCTGGCCGCGGCACCGACATCGTCCTCGGCGGCAACCCGGACGGTCTGTTCCGGCGCGAGCTGGGGCGCCTCCAGGCTCCCGAGGAGGAGGCGGCCGAGCAGGCCGCTGCTCTGAAGGCGGAGGTCGAGGCCCGCTGCGCCGCCGAGAAGGCCGAGGTGCTCGGGGCCGGCGGGCTCTACGTGCTCGGTACCGAGCGCCACGAGGCGCGCCGGATCGACAACCAGCTGCGCGGCCGCTCGGGCCGCCAGGGCGACCCCGGCCGCTCGCGCTTCTTCCTGTCGCTCGACGACGACCTCATGCGGCGCTTCTACCGCGACTGGGTCAAGGGCTTCCTGTCGAAGGCCGGGATGGGCGGCGGCGAGCCGGTGGAGTCGGCCATGGTCTCCCGCGCCATCGAGAAGGCGCAGAAGAAGGTCGAGACCTACCACTTCGAGATCCGCAAGAACCTGCTCGAGTACGACGAGGTGATGGACAAGCAGCGCCACCTCATCTACGAGCACCGCCAGGAGGCCCTCGTCGCCGGGGAGCTGGGCGAACGGATCGAGGACATGTTCGGTGAGGTGATCGAGTCGACGCTGGCCACCTACGGCGGCGACGGCCGCGAGATCCCGCCGGACTTCGAGGCCATCTCGCTCTGGGCCCAGCGCAAGTGGGGCTGCGAGATGGACGCCGCCGCGATGGAGGAGACCGGCATCAGCCGCCTCGGCGACGCCCTGATGGAGGAGGTCCAGGGCCTGCTCGCGAAGCGCGCCGAGGAACTCGGCGCCGAGTCGATGCACGAGCTGCAGCGCTTCCTGCTGCTCAACGCGATCGACTCGAAGTGGAAGGACCACCTCTACAACATGGACGCGCTGCGGGCCGGCATCGGCCTGCGCGGCTACGCCCAGGTCGACCCCAAGACCGAGTACAAGAAGGAGGGCCTGGCGCAGTTCGAGGACATGCTCTTCCGCATCGCGGACGAGGTCACCGACTACATCCTGCGCGTGCAGATCAGCAGCGAGGACGAGGCGCAGCTCGGCCGCGCCTACTCCGGCGCCCAGGCGCGGCACCCCGCGCCGCAGCCCGCCGCCGGCGGCTCGATCTCCGCCGGCCCGGTGTCGCAGCCGCGCCCTGCCGCCCCGCAGCGCCGCGTCGCCGTCGGCTACCAGGCGCCGCAGCGGCCCAATCCGCTGCAGCAGTTCGCCGGGCAGAAGGCGCGCGAGGAGGCCGAGCAGAAGACCGCCGAGCCCCAGGCCGTCGAGGACAGCAGCGTTTCCGGCGCGCCCAAGGTGGCCCGCAACGCGCCCTGCCCCTGCGGCTCGGGCAAGAAGTACAAGCAGTGCCACGGCAAGCAGGGATGAGGCCGGCCTGAGCCATGCGCGGGCGCTTCGACCCCGCCTACCTGCTCTACGACGTCCTGCTCTACCTGGCGGGGCTGGTCCTGATCCCGGTGCTGGCCTTCCGTGCGCTCTTCACCCGCGGCGGCTGGGGGGACTTCGTCGAGCGCCTCGGGTTCGCCCGGCCGGACGAGCGCTTCGCGGGCGGCTTGCTGCTGCACGGCGTCTCGGTCGGCGAGGTGGCCGCCATGCGGCCGCTGGTGCAGGAGCTGCGCCGCCACCATCCGGATCTGGACCTCGCCATCTCCTCGACCACGCCCAGTGGGCGGGCGACCGCGCGGCGGCTGTTCCCCGAGCTGGCAGTGTTCGCCTTCCCGCTCGACCTGCCCTTCTGCTGCCGCCGCTTCCTCGACCGCGTCCGGCCCCGCGCGGTCGTGCTCATGGAGCTGGAGATCTGGCCGAACTTCCTGCGCGCCTGCAACCGGCGCGCGCTGCCGCTGGCGATCGTCAACGGCCGCATCACCGAGCGCTCGATGAGCGGCTACCGGCGGGTCCAGCGCCTGCTGCCGCAGTTCGACCGGATCGCCCTCTACGGCGTGCAGAACGAGCGCTATGCCGCCCGCTTCGGCCAGCTGGCGGTGCCGCCGGAGCGGATCCAGGTCACCGGCAACCTCAAGTTCGACAACGTCCCGGCGCTGGACCCTGCGGCGCCGCCGCCGCAGCCCTGGGCCTCCTGGGTCGCCGGGCGCCCGGCCCTCGCCTTCGGTTCGACCCACGACCCCGAGGAGCGGGAGCTGGTCGCCGCCGCGCTCGCCCGCCCGGAGCTGGCCGGGACCCTGTTGCTCGTCGTGCCACGCCATCCGCACCGGGCGCCGCGGATCCTGCGCGAGCTGAAGGAGGCCGCTCCCGGGCGGCCGGTGCTGCTGCGCTCGGAGTGGGACGACTCGGCTCCTCTCCCCGACGGCGCGGTGCTCCTGGTCGACAGCTTCGGCGAGATGGAGGCCGTCTACCGCTGCGCCGCGGTGGTGGTGGTCGGCGGCTCGCTGGTCCCGCACGGGGGGCAGAACGTGCTCGAGGCCGCCGTCCTGGAGCGGCCGGTGCTGGTCGGCCCGCACACCGACAACTTCGCCGACGAGGTCGAGCTGCTGCGCGAGGCGGGGGGGCTGCGGTGTGCAGAGACCCCGGCCCATTTGCTAGGCTATGCCGCCGAATGGGTCGCAGACCCCTGTTCGGCCGCCGTCGCGGGCCGAGCCGGGGCGGCGGCTCTCTCCGCCCGCCGCGGGGCCGCCGCGACCACGCTCCAGATCCTGGAACGGGCCGGCATCCTCGCCTAGTAACCCCCCTTCGCCCGCCCCGGGCGCGTCCCCGCTCCATGGAGAAGAAGCTCTTCACCTCCGAATCGGTCTCGATGGGCCACCCCGACAAGGTGGCCGACCAGATCTCCGACGCCTTCCTCGACGAGTGCCTGAGGGGTGACTCGAACTCGCGGGTGGCGTGCGAGACCCTGGTGACCACCGGCCTGGTCGTCGTCGCCGGCGAGGTCCGCACCTCGACCTACGTCGACACCCAGAAGCTGGTGCGCGAGGTCGTGCGCGAGATCGGCTACACCGAGGCCGGCGTCGGCTTCGACGCCGACAGCTGCGCCGTCCTCTCCGCCATCCACGAGCAGTCGGACGACATCGCGATGGGCGTGGACGACGACGCCGGTTCGGGCAAGACCACGGGCGCCGGCGACCAGGGCATGATGTTCGGCTACGCCTGCGACGAGACCGACGCGCTGATGCCGGCGCCGATCCACTGGTCGCACAAGCTGGTCGAGCGCCAGGCCCAGCTGCGCCGCGAGGGCGCGTTGCCCTGGCTGCGCCCCGACGCCAAGTCGCAGGTCACGCTCGAGTACGTCGGCGGCCGCCCGCACCGCGTCGACGCCGTCGTCCTCTCCACGCAGACCGCCGAGGTGGACATCGATCTGATCCGCCGCGAGGTCGAGGAGCAGATCATCCGCGCCGTCCTGCCGAGCGCGATGATCGACGCCGACACCCGCTTCCACATCAACCCGACCGGCAAGTTCGTCATCGGCGGGCCGCACGGCGACGCCGGCCTGACCGGCCGCAAGATCATCGTCGACACCTACGGCGGCTACGCCCGCCACGGCGGCGGCGCCTTCTCGGGCAAGGACCCGACGAAGGTCGACCGCTCCGCCGCCTACGCCGCGCGCTGGGTGGCCAAGAACGTGGTCAAGGCCGGCTGGGCGCGCCACTGCGAGCTCCAGCTGTCCTATGCCATCGGCGTGGCCGAGCCGGTCTCGCTGCGCATCGACACCTTCGGCACCGCCGCCGAGGGCTGGTCCGATGCGGACATCGCCGAGCGCCTGCGCGGCCTGTCGTCGTGGAACGGCCACGCCGCCTTCACGCCCGACTGGATCATCGGCCGCCTCGGCCTGCGCGAGCCGCGCGGCTGGAGCTACCGGCAGACCGCCAGCCACGGCCATTTCGGCCGCGACCTGTTCCCCTGGGAGAAGCTCGACCTCGTCGAGGAGCTCCAGTCCCTCGCCGTGGCGGGCCGCAGCGCCTGACCGCCGTCCCCTCCGAACTCCACCGACCCACCAACGCATGACCACCACCCAAGCCGTGGACTCCAAGGTCGCCGACCGCTCCCTGGCCGCCGAGGGCCGCCTCCTGATCGACTGGGCCGAGAGCCGCATGCCCGTGCTCATGGCCCTGCGCGAGAAGTTCTCCAAGACCCAGCCGCTGAAGGGCCAGCGCATCGCCGGCTGCCTCCACGTCACCAAGGAGACGGCGGTGCTGATCCGCACCCTGAAGGCCGCCGGGGCCGAGGTCGCCTGGTCCGGCTGCAACCCGCTGAGCACCAACGACGCGGTCGCCGCCGCCCTCGCCGAGGAGGGCATCCACATCTACGCCTGGTACGGCCAGGACACCGAGGAGTTCTACTGGTCGATCGACCAGACGATCCTGTTCGGCCCGACCCTGACGCTGGACGACGGCGCCGACCTGATCTTCCGCGTGCACAGCACCCACCCCGAGGCGATGGCGACCATCGTCGGCGGCTCCGAGGAGACCACCACCGGGGTGCACCGCCTGCGCGCCATGGCCGACGACGGCAAGCTGATGTACCCGGTCATCGCGGTCAACGACGCCGAGACCAAGTGGGACTTCGACAACGTCTACGGCACCGGCCAGTCCAGCCTGGACGGCATCCTGCGCGCCACCTCGGTGCTGCTCGCCGGCAAGAACTTCGTCACCGCGGGCTTCGGCCACTGCGGTCGCGGCTGCGCGGTCCGCGCCAAGGGCCTCGGCGCGAACGTGATCGCCACCGAGATCAAGCCGACCGCCGCCCTGAAGGCGCTGCTCGAGGGCGTGCAGGTCATGAAGATGGACGAGGCCGCCAAGGTCGGTGACGTCTTCATCACCACCACCGGCATGAAGGACGTGATCGTCAAGCGCCACTTCGACTCGATGAAGGACGGCGCCATCGTCTGCAACACCGGCCACTACGACTGCGAGCTCAACCTCGAGGACCTGGCCGAGCTGACCGTCTCCAAGCGGACCATGCGCGACAACTGCGTCGAGCACACCCTGCACGACGGCCGCCGCATCTACGTGCTGGCCGAGGGGCGCCTGGTCAACCTGGCCGCGGCCGAGGGGCACCCTTCCGAGGTCATGGACATGAGCTTCGCCAACCAGTTCCAGGCCATGATGATGCTGGCCCGGGAAGGGGAAACCCTGGGCAAGGGCGTGCATATGCTGCCCGAGGAGCTCGACCAGGAGATCGCCGGCATCAAGCTGGAGTCGATGGGCATCGAGCTCGACGAACTCACCGAAGAACAGAAGGCCTACGCGACCGACTACTCCCAGGGCACCTGATGAGACTCCGCTCCCTGCCGCGCCGCGCCCTCCGGGCGGGCTTCACGCTGCTCGAGATGATGGTGGTGATCATCATCATCGGCATCCTGTCCACCTACCTGGTGGTCAACGTGCCCGAGTGGATGGACAAGGCCAACCTGTCCGCCTGCGAGATCAACATGAACAACGCCTACCGCTACATGGTGTCGTGGCAGGCGGACCATGACGGGCAGTGGCCGCGCGACGCGGGGCAGAAGTTCTGGCTGCGGCTGTGGAAGGACGGGCAGTTCGAGCACACCGAGAGCCACGGCAAGATGTTCTTCTGTCCGAGCCAGAACTTCCTGGACCACGTACCCCAGGACGTCTTCTCCGGCTCGATCGTGGAGTACCTCGACCAGTGGGACGAGATGGGCGAGGGCGGCCTGTCCTACGCCGGCTTCGACAGCCACGGCGACCGCAACATCCGCTCGCAGCTGAAGAAGAGCCCGGGCGCCACGGCGATCATGAGCGACTCCGAGTGGACCCACCGCACGGCGATGGTCTACATGACCGCCGACGGGGTGCGCCACCGCCTGCTCCGCTCCGAGCTGATGGACGAGTACGGCCTCGACCCCGACGTCGACCTGTTCTATCCCGGCGAGGGCTGCGAGGTGGAGGTGCTCCAGACCGTCAGCAACAACTGATGCCCCCGGCGCAGACCCCCTCCGCCGCCCGCACCGACACCCGCAGCTTCCATCTGCGGGTGTTCGGCTGTCAGATGAACTTCTACGACGGGGAGCTCATCCGCGGGGCCTTCCAGCGGCGGGGCTGGAGCGAGGTCGAACAGGCCGACTCCGCCGACCTCGTCCTGTTCCACACCTGCTCGGTGCGCGAGCACGCCGAGGAGCGGGTCCACTCGCTGCTGGGCGAGCTCAAGCGGGTCAAGCGCGAGCGCCCCGGCCTGGTGGTGGGGGTGGTCGGCTGCATGGCCGAGCGCGAGGGGGCGGCGCTGTTCGAGCGCGAGCCCCACGTGGACATCGTGTGCGGCTCGCGCCACTTCCCCGGCCTGCCCGACCAGGTCGAGCGCGTGCTCGGCGGCGAAGAGCGGGTGCTCGAGCTGGGCGAGGCGGACGCCCGCGTCGACGCGCCGGTGCGCGACCTGGTCGGCCGCGCCGAGGGCCGCATGGCCCAGGTCGCGGTGATGCGCGGGTGCGACCTGAACTGCAGCTTCTGCATCGTGCCCAGCGTGCGCGGGCGGGTGGA
Source organism: uncultured Planctomycetales bacterium (assembly GCA_964342475.1). GTDB lineage: Bacteria > Planctomycetota > UBA1135 > UBA1135 > UBA1135 > J029. The sequence continues at coordinate 72,487 of CAYFGE010000001.1, read as the reverse complement.
GAGCCGGCCGGTGGCCGAGGTGGTGGACGAGTGCCGCCGCCTGGTGGACGACGGCGTGGTCGACATCAGCCTGCTCGGGCAGACCATCGACGCCTACGGCGCCGACCTCGGGCCGAAGGGCGAGCGGCCGAAGCTCGGGCGGCTGCTCGACGAGCTGGCCGAGGTGGACGGCCTCGAGCGCGTGCGGCTGATCACCCTGCACCCGTCCTACTGTGACGAGGACCTGGCCGATGCCATGGCCCGCTCGCCGCAGTTCCTGCGCCTGCTCCCGCTCCCGCTGCAGTCGGGCAGCGACCGGGTGCTGCGGGCGATGCGGCGCGGCTACACCACCGACCTCTACCGCCGGCGGATCGACCTGCTGCGCGAGCGGATGCCCGACCTGGAATTGGTGTCGGACTGGATCGTCGGCTTCCCCGGCGAGACCGACGAGGACTTCGCCGCCTCCGAGGCCGCCATGCGCGAGTTCGGCTTCCTGCAGAGCTACGTGTTCCAGTACAGCCCGCGCCCCGGGACCGCGGCCTTCGAGCTGGCGGACGACGTCCCCGCCGAGGTGAAGGGCGCGCGCAACCGGCGGCTGCTCGACCTGCAGCACGAGATCGCCCGCGAGCGTACCCCGCGCATGGTCGGGCGGGCCTCACGGATGCTGCTCGAGAAGCCCTTCGAGCGCGCGCCGGAGTACTGGCTGGGCCGCATCCACAACGGCCACCACGCCATCCTGGCGCACCGGCCGGGCTTCGAGGCCGGGCGCGCGGTGGCGGTCGAGCTGGGCGGCTGGAACGGGCGCGAGCTCCTCGCCGAGGCTCGCCTGAGTCCCGCCGAGGAGGCCGCCCTGGCCGTGCGCGCCGCCGAGCAGGCTCTCGAACGCGCCGGCGCCGCGGCGCTCCCCACCTCCGAGCCCTGGCCGGAGGACCTCCTCCCGGCCGGCGAGGGGAAGCTCCCCGGCCTGCCGCTGCTCGAGGCGCCGCCCGAGTCGCCCCCGGGTCCGCCCGGCGGGATCGAGGTGTGAGCGCGCGCGACGGCCACCTGCTGGACAAGGCGCAGGCCGAGGCCGCGCGCGCCGGGTGGCTGAGCACCGCGCCGAACCCCCGCGTCGGCGCCCTGGCCCTGAGCGGGGGGCACGTGGTCGGTCGCGGCCACCATGCCTGCTGCGGCGGCCCCCACGCCGAAGAGGCCGCGCTGCGCGACGCCGGCGCCTGGGACGAGGAATCGGGGCGCGCGGTTCCGGGCCTGGTGGACGAGATGGTGGTCACGCTCGAGCCGTGCAGCGCGACCGGCGGCGGCAAGCGGCGGCCGCCCTGCGCCCAGGCGCTGGTCGACGCCGGCGTCCGCCGGCTCCTGGTCGGGGCCGTCGACCCGGATCCGCGTCACGCAGGGCGCGGCCTGGAGCAGCTTGCCGAGGCCGGGGTCGCGGTTCGGCGACTGGACCGGCAGGCGGAGTTCGAGGGGCTCAACCGCGCCTTCCTCCGCGCCCTGGCCTGCCCCGAGCGTCCCTGGATCCTGCTCAAGTGGGCCGCGAGCCTCGACGGCAAGACGGCCACCGACGCCGGGCTCAGCCTGTGGATCACCGGCGCCGAGTCGCGCGCCGAGGTGCACGAGCTGCGCGCCCTCGGGGACGCCGTCCTGGCCGGCCCGCACACCCTGGCGCTCGACGATCCGGAGCTCACCGCCCGGCCGGGAGGCTGCCCGGCTGCGGTCCAGCCGCTGCGGGTGCTGCTGTTGCCGGACGGCGGGCTCGCCGAGGGCGCGCGGGTGCTCCAAGCGGAGGGACCACGGGTCTGGCTGTTGTCCGAGGAGGCCGAGCCTACTCCCGCCCTGCGCCGGGCGGGCGACCCCCTACTGCGCCTGCCGCGCGCCGCCGACCGCCGCCTCGACCTCGCCGCGGCCGCGCGGATCCTGCGAACCGAGCACGGGGTGCGCCGCCTCTTCGTCGAGGGTGGCCCGCGCCTGCACGGCCGCCTCCTCGACGCCGGCCTCGCCGACGCCGTCGTCCGTTACGAGGCGCCGCTGCTCCTGGGCGGGCGTCACGGCGCCGTCCTCGGCGTCGGGGCGGACGAGCCGGCCCTCGCCCCGCGGCTGGTGGACGAGGAGCGCCGCGATCTCGGGGCCGACCTCCGCCGGGCCTTCCTCATCGCGGGGGATCCCGCTTGAAGCCGCGCCCCTGGGTCGCCGCCCTCGGCCTCCTCCTCGGCGCCTGCGCCACGACGCCGACGGACTGGCCCGACCGCAGCGCGGTCGAACTCGACGCCGTGCGGGCCGCCTGGTGGCAGGACGAGCCCGACCTCGCCCTGGCCGCCGGCGCCGAGGTCGGCTGGGGAGCCACGGGACGCGTGGCGGGCGAGCGCCTCCGCCAGGCCGTGCTGCTCGACCTCGGTCTGCGCCCCTTGGCCCTCGCCGAGGTGCGGGGCTGGCTGGAGGAGCACCCGGACGATCCCGACCTGGCCTACCTCGAGGCCCGCCTGCTGCAGGACGAGGAGCGCACCCTCGCGCGCTTCGAGCAGCTGGCGCGGCGCTTCCCCGGTCACCCCTGGATCGAGCTCGGGCTGGCCCGCACCTACCAGCTGCGCGGCGGCCTGCGGAACCGCGCCGCGGCCCGCGCCGCGCTGGACCGCGCCCGGCCCTCCGCCGACGCGGCCGGCTTCCGCCGCCTGGTCGAGGCCTACCAGCTGGGTGCCGAGCTCCAGCCTCGTGAGGGGCTGGCCCTGCTCGAGGAGGACGCCTTCGTCCACGGTGACCGCTACGCCCTGCTCGCCGTGGCCCGCTTGGCCGAGGCCCAGGCCGACGCTGGCCTGGTCCGACGCGCGCGCCGCGAGATGCGCCGCCGCGAGCTGCGGCCGGAGGAGGACCTGGCCCGGCGCATGGAGGTCGTCGCCGAACGCGTCCTCGCCGAGGCGGCCGAACTCCCCGGGCTCGGCCTCGACGAACTGCTGGCGCGCTTCGACGCCTGGTGCGAGGAGGCCGGCCTGCCCGGCGGCTGGAGCGAGCTCCCGCGCCACCGCGCCGGACCCTTCGGGGAGCTCGTGCGCCCCGAGCTCGCGGCCGGCGGCCCGGTGCCGGCCTGGGCCGAGCAGGGGGTGGCCATCCTGGTCGGTGAAGCCGTCTCGCAGCCGCTCGAGGTGCTCGTCCTCACCGGGGTCGAGCGCGGGCCGCTGCGCTGGCCCGGCCGCGAGGAGCCCCTCGAGGTCCTGGTCGCGCGCCGTGGCTACTCGAGCAACGAGAGCCCGGCAGCGGGCGGCACCGTGTTCCACGGCTTCTACGCCCGGCGGGACACCCTCGCCGTGCCGCTCCTCGTCGAACGCGCGGACCGCGTCCGTCCCCTGGACGCCCAGCAGCGCGCCGCCATCGCGCCGCTGCTCGAGGTCGAGGAGCCCGACGGCCTCCTCCCCGAGGACGGCGACCTGCCGCGCCGGCTGACGGCCGCCATCCTCGCCGGCAGCGAGGACGCCGCCGCCCGCGCGCGAGAGCTGGAGTTCGAGCTGCTCCTGCTGCACGAGGCCGGCCACCTGCCGGACGTCCTGGGCTGGCTCGCCTCGGACTGGGCCTTCCTGCGCGTCGTGCCGACCGTGCTCGGCTCCCTCCTGCGCTCGGGCGACCCGATGGTGAGCATCGAGTACCGCGCCGCCCTGCGCTCCCTCGCCGCGAGCCCGCACCCGCGCTGGGCCCTCGCCGACCTCCTGCGGACCGCGCGGGGCGGGCGGACGTCGACCTACCGCGTGGCCTACTCCTGGCTCCTGGCGGACCTCCTGCAGGTGAACGCTCGTCGCGGCGGCCCGCCGCTCTGGCGCTGGGACGAGCTCGACGGCGCGGTCCTGCGCGCGATGGCGCGTGAGGCCCTCGAGGAAGCCGGGCTGGCGCCGATCCCGCCCGCCGTGGTGGACCAGCTGCTCGAGCGGGCGGCCGGCTAGGTCTCGACGTCCGCGAAGCGCTCCAGCGCGACCGGGCGGCCGCCGTCGAGGTCGACCGCCACGAGGTCGAGGCGGATCGCGCCGCGCCAGGCACGCCGGCGCGCGACCCACTCCAGGGCGCGGCCGAGCCGGGCGCGCTGGCGGGGGCGCAGCGCGTCCTCCTGCCGCATCCAGGCGAGCGGGTGGCGAGCCTTCACCTCGACGACGACCAGCTCACCCGCGGGATCGACCGCCAGCAGGTCGACTTCGGCGCAGGGCGTGCGGAGGTTGCGCGCCAACAGGCGCCAACCCGCGGCGGCGAGCTCGGCGGCGACGAAGTCCTCGGCGCGGCGGCCGGCGGCGGGATCAGGCATGGCGGCTCCGCGCCGCCGGGCTGCGACGTCCGACCGGACGTCAGGGGCGGGTGCCTCAGCCCCCGACCGCCGGCGCCGCGGCGGCGCCCTTGTCGGAGGACGGCACGCGCGACACGGCGTTACGGTCGAACTTCAACCGCACGCCCTCGTCCACCTTCAGCGTGATCGTCTGCTCGTCGAGGCGGACGACCTCGCCGTGCATGCCGCCGAGGGTCACGACCTTGTCGCCCTTCTGGATGCTGCCGATCATCTCGGCGCGCTCCTTCTGGCGCTTGCGCTCCGGCCGCAGCACGAACAGCCACATGAAGCCGAAGACGAGCGCGATCGGCAGCAGCATGCCGGTCCAGCCGGCCTGCGGCGGGGCGCCGTTGGTGCCGCCCCCCTGGGTGGGGACCGCGGTCTCGGCGGTGTTGGCGGGGCCGGCCGGGGCCGGGCCGTTCAGGTTGGTCGGCAGGTTCGTGGGCTCCTGCGGCAGGAAGGCGGGGGTGTGGATCATGGGGCGATTCGCCAACCGGGCACGCCGGGGCGATAATGCGACGGCATTCTAGCGCTCGCGCCATGTCCCGCCCGCGTGTCCTCGCCGCCCTCTCCGGAGGGGTCGACTCCTCCGTCGCCGCGCTGCTGCTGCAGCAGCAGGGTTTCGAGGTGGTGGGGGCCTTCCTGCGCAACGGCGTCGAGGCTCCGCCCGGCGCCTGCTCGCCGCGGCAGGGCTGCTGCTCGGCCGAGGACGCCCGCGACGCCGCCCTGGTGGCCGACTCGCTGGGCATCCCCTTCCACAGCATCGACATGGCCGAGGAGTTCCGCGCCATCCAGGGCTACTTCGTCGACGAGTACGCCCGGGGCCGGACCCCGAACCCCTGCGCGATGTGCAACCGCGACGTCAAGTTCGGCGCGCTGCTGCGGGTGGCCGACGCCGTCGGCGCCGAGTTCCTCGCCACCGGCCACTACGCCCGCACCCGGCGGGAGGGCGGTCGGGTGCAGCTGCTGCGCGGTCGCGACCCGCGCAAGGACCAGAGCTACGTCCTCTTCTCGGTCGGGGAGGAGGTCCTGCGGCGCACGCTGCTGCCGATCGGCGACCTCGACAAGAGCCGCACCCGGTCGATGGCCGAGGCGGCCGGGCTGCGCGTGGCCAGCAAGCCCGACAGCCAGGAGATCTGCTTCGTGCCGACCGGCGACTACCGCGACGTGCTGCGCGCGCGCGGCGGGCTCGGCACGGCGGGCCGCTTCGTCGACGTCGAGGGCCGCGAGCTCGGGCGGCACGACGGCTACATGGGCTTCACGCGGGGCCAGCGCCGCGGCCTCGGGCTCTCGGCCGACCGCCCGCTCTACGTGATCGACATCGACCCCGCGAGCGGCGACGTGGTGGTCGGGCCGCGCGAGGCGGTCGGCAGCCCCGAGGCCGTGGTCACCGCCTTCCAGGGCTACGGCACCGAGCTCGGCCCGGGCGAGCGCTGGGAGGAGGTCGAGGTGCAGTACCGCAGCACCCCGGGCGGCGAACCCGCCGACGTCGAGGGTCTGGAGGACGGCCGCCTGCTCGTCCGCTTCCGCGAGCCGGTGGCCAGCGTCAACCCGGGCCAGGGCCTGGCCGTCTACCGCGGCGAGCGCATGCTCGGCGGCGGCTGGATCGAGAGCGCGCGCTTCCCGGCGCTGGAGCGGCCGGTTTGAGGCTGCCCGGCGGGCGCTCGCGCTGGGCGGGCGGCTCGGCCCTGGCAGCGGCGCTCCTGTGGGCCGCAGCGGTCTTCCCCGCCGCCGGGGAGGGGCGCGACTTCTGGCTGCTCGACCGCAGCACCTCGATGGGGGACGCCCTCCCGCCGCCGGAGGCGGCCGCCGCAGCGGACCGGGTCTTCGCCTTCGCGGACGGCCTCACGCCGGGAACCGCCGGACCGGCGCAGCGCGACCAGACCCGCTTGGGGGAGGCACTCCGCCAGCTCGGGCCGCGCTTGCGTCCCGGCGACCGGCTCCACCTCTGGAGTGACGGGGCGGTCACCGACGTCCTGCCTCCGGCCGCCCTCCTGGCCGGAGTGGAGATCGATTGGCGGACCGTCCCGCGCAGCCTCACCTGGGGGGAGCTCAGCGCGCCGTCCGCCGTCCCGGCCGGCGGGCGTTTCGAACTCGCGGTCGAGGTCCTCGGCGGGGATGCGGAGGTCGGGAGGCTCGAGGTGGCGGCGGTGGCCCCCGCCCGGATGCTCGAGCTCGTCACCCGCGAGGCCGCCGACACGGGCCGCGGGGTGCGCCTGGTCCTGGAGCTCGCCCTCGAGGCGGCGGACGGTGCCACCCTGCGCCTGCGCTGGCAGCAGGGCGGCAGGCGGATCGAGCGCAGCCTCGCCCTGGCGGCACCGGGGCGAGTCCGGGCCTGGAGGCGGGCGGGACTGCCGGAGCTCGCCGGCCTGACTCCGGTCGAGGACCCGGCCGCGGCCGACCTCCTGTTCCTCGAGGGCGATGATCCCGCCCTGCGTCACCCGGCCCTCGCGCGCGGCGCCGTGGTCCTCGGGGCGGACGCCGATCTCCCGGCGGCCCTCCGGACCCTGGCGCCCTGGACCGCGCCGGGCGGAGGGGTCGTCCTGCTCCTCGACGCATCGGGCAGCATGGACGGCGGACCCTACGCCGCGGCGGTGGAGGCCGTCGCGGCCTGGTCCGGTGCCCTCCCCGCGTCGACCCCCTTCGCCGTGCGGCCCTTCGCCGCCGATCTGGGGGCCGCGCTGGACCCCCGGCTGCCCGAGGAGCTCCGGCGTCTGCGCGAGCGCCTGCCCTTCGGCCCGACCGCCCTGGCCGACGCCCTGGAGGCGGCTGCCGCCGATCCCGCCGGGGAAGGCGTCCTCGTCCTGGTGAGCGACGGCCGGGCCGAAGCGCCCGCTGGCGGTTGGGCCCCCCTGGCGGCGCGCCTGGCCGTGGCCTTCCGGTCCGTGCTCTGCGTCCCGGTGGGGGCGGATGCCGACCGGGATGCCCTGGCCCGGCTGGGCGAGCTCGGCGAGGCGGGGGAGGCGGCTGACCTCGGTCGTCGCCTGGCCCGCGCCCTGGACGGCCTGGACGGGGAGCGGAGCGGGCCGGTCCGGGCCGCTCCGGGGAGCCTGTGGGCGCTCCCCGAGACGCTCACCCCTCGGGGGACGCGCCCTCCCCGGCGCCTCGCTCCCGGCGCCGAGGAGTTGCACCGCAACGCCGACGGCAGCACCGCCGCCGCTCTGCGCCGCGTGGAGCGCGGCCTCCTCGTCGGCGTCGCCGGCGAGCCCGATCCGCAGGACTGGGCCGCCCTCGGCCTCGCCCTGGTCGAAGGCCTGTCCCGCCCGCGGCTCGACCGCGACGGCGACCGGATCCTGCTCCGCGGCGAGGCCGCCGGGTGGCGGTGCGTCCAGGACGGGGAGCTCGGCTTCGACCGGGCCGGAATCGGGCTGGCGTCCGCGGGACCCTTCGATCCCGCCCGCCCCGTGGAGGTCCGCGCGCCGGACGGGAGAGCGATCCGGCTGCCCGGGATCGCCCCGAGCGAGGCGAGCGCCGACGACCGGGCCTGGCGCGCCTGGTCGGCCGTCCAGAGTCACCTGAGCGCTCCCGTCGAGGCCCGCACGGGCCTGCTCGTGGGGGCTCTCCTCGCCGCCGTGGCGGCCGTGGGCCTGAGGCGCCCGGGCCTCCGGCGGGGCGATTCCTGAGCGCGGAGTGCGTGTCCGGGCCGGAGCGTCCGGCTATCCTGCCCCTGATGGCCGACGTCCATTTCTGCAACCTCTGCGACCGTTCCGTGCCCCTGGACGAGGTCCAGGACGGCTCCTGCGCCCAGGTGGGCGAGCGCCTGATCTGCCCCGAGTGCCTCGACCTGCTCGGCGTGGCGGGGACCAGCAGCGGGGGGCGCGGGCTGGCCCTGGCCGGGATCGGCTTGGTGGCGGTCCTGGCCGTGGTCCTCGGGCTGCTCTGGACCCGGACGGATGAGGTGGCCCAGGACCTCTCCGGCCGCCTGAACACGGCGGAACAGGCCCTGGAGACGCGCGCAGGAGAGCTGGCGGGCGCACGGGCCGAGGCCGACGAGGCCCTGGCCGGCGAGCTGGCCCTGGTCCGCCAGGAGGTGCAGTACCTCCGCGCCGCCGCCGACGAGCTCGGCGGTCGCATCGACCTCGGGCTGGCCGAACTCGGCGCCTCGGTCGCCGCTCTCGAGCCCCTGGTCGACCAGCAGGACGAGCTGGCCCAGGGCCAGATCCGCATGGAGGCCACCCTGTCCGTGGTCGAGGACCGCCAACGCGCCTCCCGCGGCAACCTGGAGGGCCTGCGCGACCGCATCCAACGGCTCGAGGACCGCACCGAAGCCCTGGCCGCCGCCGCCCCCTCCGACGACCAGAACGAGTTCTCCGGCGAGATCTCCGGCCTGCTCCGCAAGCTCCAGGACGAGGATCCCGAGGTCCGCTACGCCGCGCTGGAGAAGCTGTCGGCCATGCAGGACGAGCGCCTGCTGCCGCATCTCTACCCGTTGCTGGCCGATCCCTACGAGTTCACCCGCTTCCTCGCCGCGCACACCTTCAGCGAGTGGGACGCCAGGCCCGCGGTTCCGCACCTGGTCGAGGCCCTGCTCGACGAGGTGTCCTTCGTGCGCGAGGCGGCCGTGCGCGCGCTGCGGCGCATCACGGGCCAGAACTTCGGCTACCAGCACGAGGGCGACGACCAGGCGGCCCGCGACGCCCGCCGCACCGCCTACGAGTCCTGGCGCATGTGGTGGGAGGCCAATTCGGCCGCCTTCCTGAACGGCTGAGGGGCCGCCGCAGCGCGGCTTTCCGTCCCTTCGACCCTGGTCTGGGCCGCCCAGCGGGGCTAGTATTCCCCGCCTTCTGCGTGCCCGGTCCGCCCCTTCATCGGGGCAGGGCAGGCGGCGCGCCTCCCCCCTGACTCCCTCCTGGAGAAAGCAAAATGACTCGTGTCACCGTGGTCGGCGCCGGATTCGTCGGCATGACCTGCGCCCAGCGCCTCGCCGAGAAGGAAATCGCCGAGGAGGTCGTCCTGATCGACGTCATCGAGGGCCGCCCGCAGGGCATCGCCCTGGACCTCAACCAGGCCGCCGCTCTCGAGGGCTACCAGTGCCGCGTCACCGGCACGAACGACCCGAAGGACACCTACGGCTCCGACCTGGTGGTGATGACCGCCGGCATGCCGCGCAAGCCCGGCATGGACCGCAGCGACCTGCTCGAGGTCAACGGCAAGATCATCAACGCGGTGGCCGACTACGTGAAGACCGGCTCGCCCGAGGCCAAGGTCATCGTGGTGTCCAACCCGCTCGACACCATGGTCTACCTCATGGCCGCGAAGCTCGGCTTCGACAAGAGCCGCGTCGTCGGCATGGCCGGCGCGCTGGACTCGGCCCGCATGAGCTTCTTCATCAGCGAGAAGCAGGGCGGCGGCGTCGCCGACGCGCGCTGCATGGTGCTCGGCGGCCACGGGGACAGCATGGTCCCGATGCCGGCCTTCTCCACGGTCAACGGCGTGTCCATCACCGCGCTGCTGCCGGAGGACGAGATCGACGCCATCAACGTCCGCACGCAGAAGGGCGGCGGCGAGATCGTCAGCCTGCTCAAGACCGGTTCGGCCTACTACGCGCCCTCCTCGGGCGCGGTGGCCATGGCCAAGGCGATCCTGCGCAACGAGAAGCGCCTGATCCCCTCGGCGGCCTACCTCAACGGCCAGTACGGCCTCGACGACATCTTCATGGGCGTGCCCTGCATCCTCGGCGCCAACGGCGTCGAGCGGGTGGTCGAGTTGGAGCTCAGCGACGCCGACGCGGCCAAGCTGCAGAAGTCGGCCGAGGAGATCCGCAAGGACCTCGTCACCCTCCAGGAGAAGAACCTGCTCTGAGCAGGCTTCCCGCGGCATCGCGCCCGGGCCTTCCATGCTGGAACGCCACCTCGCCCGGACCAAGATCCTCGCCACTCTCGGACCCGCGTCGGGCAGCCTGACGCGGATCCGGGAGCTGGTGCGCGCGGGAGCCGACGGCTTCCGCCTGAACCTCAGCCACGGCGACCGCGAGACGCGGACGCGCTGGGTCGGCATGATCCAGGCCGTCCGCAAGGAGCTCGACCGCCCGGTCGCCATCCTGGCCGACCTGCGCGGGCCGCGCCTGCGCCTCGGCCGCCTGGCAGCCCCCTGCCGCCTCAAGCGCGGCGAGGAGGTGCGGCTGCGCGCCGGGCGGACCGCCCCCGAGGGGGTGCTGCCGGTCGACTACCGCGGCCTGCTCCGCGACCTCGAGGTCGGCCACCGCGTGCTGCTGCGCGACGGCCGGGTCGAGCTGGTGGTCCAGGAGCAGGACGGCCGCGAGCTGGTCGGCCGCGTCAAGCGCGGCGACACCGTGGACTCGAACCAGGGCGTCAACCTGCCCGACTCGGTGGTCACCGCGCCGGTGCTCTCGGCCAAGGACCGGGAGGACCTGCAGTGGGCCGCCGAGGTGGGGGTGGACTGGATCGCGCTCAGCTTCGTGCGCCAGGCCGCGGACCTCGCCGTCCTGCGCCGCGCCATGGCCCGGATCGGCTTCGACGCGCCGGTGATGGCCAAGATCGAGACCCCGGAGGCGCTCAAGAACCTCGAGGAGATCGTCCAGGCCAGCAACGCGGTGATGGTGGCCCGTGGCGACCTCGCCGTGGAGCTCGGGCACGAGCGGGTCCCGATCCTCCAGAAGGACATCATCTCGACCTGCCTGCAGTACGCGATCCCGGTGGTCACCGCCACCCAGATGCTGGAGAGCATGATCGAGAGCACCCAGCCCACCCGGGCGGAGGTCTCCGACGTGGCCAACGCGGTGATCGACCGCACCGACGTCCTCACGCTGAGCGGGGAGACCGCGGTGGGGGTGGACCCGGTCCAGGTGGTCCGCACCATGAACCGGATCGCCCTGAAGGCGGAGGAGAGCCTCTACAAGGGGGCCAAGCGGGATCCCGGGACGGGCCTGCAGAAGATCGCCGGCTCGGTCAGCGTGATCGAGGCGGCCACCGTCTCGGCCGCCGTGGCCGCCGCCCGCCAGAGCGAGGCCCGCGGCATCCTGGCCTTTACCGAATCCGGCCGGACCGCTAGACTGGCCAGTTCCTTCCGCTCCGGAAGACCCCTCATCGGCCTCACGGCCAATGAATGCTCCTTCCACCGGATGGCCCTCTACTGGGGGGTGCGTCCGGCCCTCATCCCGCGGTTCAAGACGGTGCGCCAGATGCACCGCAACGCAGCCGCGACCCTGAAGCGGGCCCACTGGCTCCGCGACCAGGATCTCCTGGTGGCCCTCACCGGCGCCTTCTCGCGCACCGGGGCCACGAACACCGTCCGACTCCTTCACCTCGACCAGCTCGGTCGGGTGAACCAGCGACCCGCAGAATCGTGAAAGGCCGTAAGACCAAGATCCGCTCCTCGAACCGCAAGCGCCGCTTGAGCGGTTTCCGCACCCGTTCGAAGACCGCCGCCGGTCGGCGCATCATCAAGAACAAGCGCCGCAAGCACGGCAAGTTCGTCGTCGGCTAGATCTCCTGCGGGAGACGCTGAGACCCCAGGCCGGTCCTCCCGGCCTGGGGTCTCCTTTTGCCCCGAGGCGAGGTTCAGCCCTGAGCGGCGGCGGCCCGGCGCGCGGCCAGCAGCCGGCGGCGCAGCTCGCGCAGCTCTTCCTCGCTGAGCAGTCCGAGGAGCTCCCCCCGATGGCTGCGGAGGTAGCGGGCGGCCGAGCGGCCTGGCGACTCCTCGCCCTGGCCGGAGTCGTCCTCCGCCTCCTCGCGGCTGCGGCGGACCTTCTCGGCCAGGCGGGCCTTGACCGGGGCGGGCAGGGCCGCGAGCAGTTCGTCCGGGACGGCCTCGAGCCCGAGGCGGTCGAAGCGGGCGAGCAGCAGGCGCAGGAAGTAGAAGCCGCGGCCGGCGGGCCGCACCTCGAGGACCACCTCGTCCTCCTCCTCGCCGGAGGCGGCGGAGAGAGACCAGGTGAAGGCGGCCGGGAGGGCGGGCGGCAGGATCCCGGCGGGGGGGCTCGGGGCCACGACGCGGCCGAGAGCCGGATTCTCGGTCTTCTCCTCCAGGCGCCCGACCGAGGCGGTGATGGCGGGAGCCTCCTCGATCCCGGCCTCCGCCTCGCCGTCCGCGGCCGGATCCAGCGGAGCCTCGCCGGCGCGGGCCGACTCGCTGAAGGCGGAGCCACCCTCGAAGGGGGCGATCTGGAGCACCGGCGCGGCCGGATCGGCCGGGCCGGGGACCGGCGACTGGACGCCCACGACGGCCGGCACCTCCGCGGGCTTCGTCTCGGCCGCCGTCTCGGCGGGCCGCGGACAGATCAGCGGGAGTGCGGCGAAGATGCTGCCGGTCACGGCTGCGATCCAGAGCAGCACGAATCCGGGGCGAACGGGGGCAGAGGCCAGGTCCATGGGAACAAGGAGGATGGGAAGGGGACGGAGCGTCCCCCGACCTGGTTCCAGTCTTTCCCGGCCGGGTGCCCTTCCCGTGGGGTGCGGGTGAATCTATCCTGATGGACTCGGCTGACCCGAGTCGACCCATGAAGATCCACGAGTACCAAGCGAAGGAAATCCTGGAGAGGTACGGAGTCCGTACCCAACGGGGAATTGTAGCAGACACCGCCGAGGGCGCCGCCGAAGCTTGGGACCAGCTCGGCATGCCGCTTGCTGTGGTCAAGGCCCAGATCCACGCCGGAGGCCGCGGCAAGGGCGGCGGCGTGAAGCTGGTGAAGAGCCGCGAGGAGGCCCAGGAGGTGGCCGGCAACATGCTCGGCATGATGCTGAAGACCCACCAGACCGGCCCCGAGGGCCAGCAGGTGCGCAAGGTCTTCGTCGCCGAGGGCCTCGACCTGGCCCAGGAGTTCTACGTCGGCATCGCCCTCGACCGCCAGCGGGGCTGCCCGGTGCTCATGGCCAGCGCCGAGGGCGGGGTGGAGATCGAGACCATCGCCGTCGAGCGCCCGGAGGCGCTGCTCAAGCTGCCGATCGACCCGCTGCGCGGCCTCGAGGCCCACCAGGCCCGCCGCGCGGCCTTCTTCCTCGGCCTGCAGGGGGACGCCGTCAAGAAGTGCGTCTCCTTCCTGACCGGCCTGTCCAAGGCCCACCTCGAGCTCGACGCCGAGCTGTCCGAGATCAACCCGCTGGTGCTGACCGACGACGGCGAGCTGGTCGCGCTCGACGCCAAGATGAACTTCGACTCGAACGCGCTGTTCCGCCACCGCGACGTGGCGGCGATGCGGGACGAGCACGAGGAGGACCCGAAGGAGGTCGAGGCCTCGCGCTTCGGGCTGAACTACATCGCGCTCGACGGCTCGATCGGCTGCATGGTGAACGGCGCCGGCCTGGCGATGGCCACCATGGACACGATCAAGCTGCACGGCGGCGAGCCGGCCAACTTCCTCGACGTCGGCGGCGGCGCCACCGAGGAGGCGATCACCGAGGCCTTCAAGATCATCCTCTCCGACGAGAAGGTGAAGGGCATCCTGGTCAACATCTTCGGCGGCATCATGAAGTGCGACATCATCGCGCGCGGCGTGATCGGCGCGGCGAAGAACGTCCACATCGAGGTGCCGCTGGTCGTGCGCCTCGAGGGCACGAACGTGGAAGAGGGGCGGCGCCTGCTCGCGGAGAGCGGCCTCGCCATCACCCCGGCGACCTCGCTCTACGAGGGCGCCCGCCTGATCTGTGACGCCGTGGCCGCGACGGCCTGAGGGAGGAAACCATGGCCATCTTCATCCAGGAGGACACCAAGGTCCTCGTCCAAGGGTTCACCGGCAAGAACGGGACCTTCCACAGCGAGCAGGCCCTGGCCTACGGCACGCAGGTCGTCGGCGGCGTGACCCCCGGCAAGGGCGGCACCCAGCACCTCGGCCTGCCCGTCTTCGACACCGTGGCCGACGCTGTCGCCGGCACCGGCGCCACCGCCTCGGTGATCTACGTGCCCGCCGCCTTCGCCGCGGACGGCATCCTCGAGGCGGCCGACGCCGGCATCGAGACCGTGATCTGCATCACCGAGGGCATCCCGGTGATGGACATGGCGCGGGTGCACGACGCCCTGCGCGGCGGGAAGACCCGCGTGGTCGGCCCCAACTGCCCCGGCGTGATCACCCCCGGCGAGGGCAAGGGCTGCAAGATCGGCATCATGCCGGCGTACATCCACCGCAAGGGCCACGTCGGCATCGTCAGCCGCTCCGGCACGCTGACCTACGAGGCGGTCTGGCAGGTCACCAACGAGGGCCTCGGCCAGTCGACCTGCGTCGGCATCGGGGGCGACCCGCTGCCCGGCACGAACTTCATCGACGTGCTGCGCGCCTTCCAGGACGACCCCGAGACCGACTCGATCGTGATGATCGGCGAGATCGGCGGCAGCGCCGAGGAGGAGGCCGCGGCCTTCATCCAGGAGTACGTGACCAAGCCGGTGGTCGGCTTCATCGCCGGGCGCACCGCGCCTCCCGGGAAGCGCATGGGCCACGCCGGCGCGATCATCTCCGGCGGCAGCGGCACCGCCGACGCCAAGATCGCGGCCCTCGAGGCGGCCGGCGTGCGCATCGCGCCGAACCCCTCGGTGCTCGGCAAGACCCTGGTCGAGCTGCGCGGCGAGCGCGGCATGTGAGCCGCGCGAGCGGGCAGAATGCGGGGCGACGGCGCGGGCCGTCGCCCCGCTCCCGTTCATGTCCGAGGTCCATCCCTACTGCTACCGCCACCCGCGGACCGGCGAGTGGTCCGGGGATCGCGAGGACCCGCTGCGCGAGGCGCGCGAGCGCTTCGTCCTCCCGGCCATGGAGCTGCGCCCGCCGCGGGCCGGGCGGGAGCTGAAGTGGATCGAGGTGGGCTTCGGGCGAGGGCTCAACAGCCTCGTGGCGCTGGAGGAACTCCGCAGGACGGAGGCCGATGCGGCGCCCGCCCGCGTCGAAGTGCTCGGCCTCGAGCCTCATCCGGAGCGCCTCGAGCCCTGGCCGGAGCTGCCGCCCCGGCTGGCCGCCTGCGCCCCCTGGTGGGGCCGCGGCCGCGGGGCATGGGCCGCGCCGGGCCGGCCCTGGTCCGGGGAGGTCCTCCGCACGCCGGCTCCCGAAGGCCTGCCTCGCGGCTTCGGCGCGGACTGGATCTTCCTCGACCTCCATTCGCCCTCCGCCCACCCGGAGGACTGGCGCCCGGGCCTCGCCGAGGGCCTCACTGCGGCGGCCGCTCCGGGAGCCGTCCTGACCAGCTACTGCTGCGCCCGCGCCCTGAAGGACGCCCTCCGCGGGTGCGGTTGGCGGGTCGAACGGCTGCGGCGGCGGGGGGTGCGCGACTCCCTGCGCGCCGTCCTCCTCCGGGAGGGGGGTGGAAATCGGTCGGCAACGGCATAATGGCGGGCCGTCCCCGAAGGACCGTCCATGCGCCAGATCCACCGCCTGCTCCCGGCCGCCCTCCTCGCCCTCGCCCTGCCGTCCTGCACCGGACTGCCCGGCGGCTCCGAGATGTTGATCATCGCGGGCGTGGTCCTGTTGCTGTTCGGCGGCAGCAAGCTGCCCCAGCTCATGCGCGGCATGGGCTCCGGGATCAACGAGTTCAAGAAGGGCCTGAAGGAGGGCGAGGGCGAGCCGGAGGAGAAGAAGGACGACCCGCCCAAGCAGATCCCGTCCGACGGCGACGGCCAGTGAGGCCGGACGAGGTCCGGCTCCGCTGGACCGGCGCCCTGCTCGTCGGCGGGCGCTCGCGCCGCATGGGCCGCGACAAGCTCGCCCTCCCGCTCGACGGCGGGCGCTTGGTCGACCGCGCCGCCGACGCCCTGCGCGCCACCTGCTCGGTCCACCTCTGCGTCGGCCGCGAGCTCGACCTCGAGGGATTCCGCTTCGTGCCGGACGCCGCGCCCGACTGCGGTCCGCTTGCCGGGCTCGTGGCGGCGCTCGAAGCCGCGCGCACCCCGGCCGTGGTCGGCCTCGCCGGGGACCTGCCGGGCATCGACGCCGCCTTCGTGCGAGCCCTGCAGGTGGAGGCGGAGAAGACGCCCGGATCCGTGTGCATTCCCGTTTCGGAGGAAGGCCTCGAGCCGCTCGCCGCAGCCTGGCCCGTCGCCGTCGCCGCCGAACTGCGCGCGGCGCTCGATTCCGGCGTGCGCGCGCTCCGCCGCGCGGCGGAACTCGTGCCGCACCGGGTCTGGGAGCTGCCCCGAACGGCTAAGATGCGCGCAGCCCTGCGCAACCTGAACGCTCCGCCGGACTGGGAGGCGTTCACCGGCAGCCCGCTCCCTTCCTCCGAGCCCGATGCCTGAGACCCCGACCACTCCGCTGGCCCAGATGCTGGCCTGCATCGAGGGCGACCTCGCCCGCCTCGACGCCTGGCTGGACCGTCAGTTCGAGGCCGACCACCCGGCCATCGAGCCGCTGGTGGCCTACGCGGGCCGTTTCCGGGGCAAGCGGGTCCGCGCCGCGCAGGTGCTGCTCGTGGCCCAGGCCTGCGGCGAGGTGCGGGAGGAGCACCTGACCGTCGCCGGCGTGATCGAGATGATCCACGCCGCCACGCTGGTCCACGACGACCTCCTCGACGAGGCCGACCAGCGGCGCGGCCTCGACTGCGTGCACCTCGAGTGGGGCGCCCACGCCTCCGTGCTGCTCGGCGACTGGATCTACTCCCGCGCCTTCCTGCGCAGCACCGAGCTGGACGACCCGGCCTGCTCGCGCGTCCTGGCCGAGGCCACCGGTTGGGTCTGCCGCGGCGAGATCCACCAGAACCTGACGCGAGGGGACTTCGACCTCTCCGAAGAGGACTACGTGGCCCAGATCGACGGCAAGACCGCGGCCCTCTACCAGGCCGGCGGGCGACTCGCCGCCCATTACGCCGGTGGATGTGCGGAATGGCAGGAGGCGGCCGCCCGCCACGGCCTCCTCGCCGGCCGCGCCTTCCAGATCATCGACGACGTCCTCGACCTCGAGGGCGACGAGGACCGCGCCGGGAAGTCCCTCGGCACCGACTGGGCGCGGGGCAAGATGACCTTGCCCTTGATTCGCCTGCGGGCGGGACTATCGGAGGAGGACCGCGAGAGCATGCGAGCCGCCTTCGGCTCCGGCATGGAGCGCAGCGAGCTGTTCCGCGGACCCTTCGGAGACCCGCTTCGCGCACAGATCTCCGCCACCAAAGCCGAAGCCATGGAGCTGCTCGAAGAGGCGGCCGCGGCCCTGCAGCCGCTGCCGGACACGCCTGCACGTCAGGCCCTCCTCGAGCTGACCCGTTTCCTCGGCACGCGCCGCAAGTGACCCTTCCATGACGGAACCGAAGAAGAAGAAGCCCTTCCAATGGGGCTTCCGGTCGGCCACGATCACCATCCTGGCCATCGCCCTGTGGACCGAACTCCTGGTCCACCTCGCCGACGCCCTCGACACCGCCGAGGGGGCGGGCCGCCTGCTCTACGGGCTGGCCTTCTTCCTCTGCGTGCTGCCCTGGGTGGCCGCGGTGGTCTACGCCTGGCCGGTGGTGTTCGGCTTCTTCCGCTCGGTCAAGGTCGGCATCACCAACCTGGTCTTCATCGGCCTGGCCTCGATCGCCGGCGTGCTCTTCTACCAGGAGGACCCGAACTTCCCGATCGCACCGGAGTCGCCCCTGGGCGACCTGGTCCAGGTCTCGCCGCAGCGCCTGCAGCACTTCGACAAGTTCCGCGACGCGCACGTCCACTTCACCTACAAGTTCGTCCACGGGGCGAGCCCGGCGCTCTACCACGCCCTCCCCGGCGTGCGCAGCGACTGCCTGGTGGACGCGCGGGCGGAGGACAACGCCCAGAAGCTGGCCACGCTCGAGAAGAACCTGGCCGAGCAGCAGGTGGTCGAGCGCTTCGGCGAGGAGTACACCGTCGCCCTGACCAGCCAGAGCGAGGTCGGCCTGCGCAACCAGGCGCAGAACGCCGAGATGCGCGAGCTGGGCGACGACTGGAAGGACGGCTGGTGGACGCTGTTCCACTACGCCGACGTGTTCGACTTCGTGCGCGTCTACAAGAGCGACTGGTTCGCCGCCTTCTGGGTGATCCTCCTCGGCGGCGTGGTCTCGAACACCTTCCGCGGCGGCTGGCGGCGCCTGCTGCGCCCGCAGAAGTGGGGCTTCGTGGTGACCCACGCCGGGGTGATCATCCTCGTGCTGGGCGCCTTCTGGGGCCGCTTCACCGAGATCCGCGGCATCCTGAACCTGAACATCGGGTTGTCGAGCGACCAGTTCATCACCTGGTCGCGCAAGCCGACGGCCTTCCAGCCGACCAACCTGTTCGAGAAGCCGGTCGGGGTGCCCTTCAAGGTCAAGCTCGACGCCTTCCGCGCCGACTACCACGAC
This sequence comes from uncultured Planctomycetales bacterium, assembly GCA_964342475.1. Lineage (GTDB taxonomy): Bacteria > Planctomycetota > UBA1135 > UBA1135 > UBA1135 > J029. The sequence goes on along the minus strand of CAYFGE010000001.1, from coordinate 54,001 downwards.
GTGCTCGACGTGGTCTACGCGGTGCGCCGCCCGGACGGCGGCGTCGCCCTCGAGTACCCCGACCTGCGCCCGCCCAAGTTCCGCGTCTACGAGGGCCAGAAGCTCTACTTCGACTACGGCCCCGGCGACCCGAGCTTCCTCGACGAGCCGCGCGACCCGGCCCAGGTGCCGCACTTCCGCGTCGAGATCCTCGAGTACGTGCCGCAGTCCGACCTGCAGCCGATCCTCATTCCGGCCCCGGAGGGCAGCCGATTCGGCCAGCCGCTGGCCGCGGTGGCCATCCGCAACGCCGAGGGGCAGCCCGAGGTCGAGCAGGTGCTCTCCGAGCTCATGGGGGAGCCGCTGGTGCATCCTCTGACGGGGACGCGGATCCAGTTCCGCCACGTCCACGGGGCCGAGGAGGCCGCCGAGGTGCTCGGCGAGCCGGTGCCCGAGGTGTACGGCTGGCTGAGCCAGCCCGACACGAGCGGAGAGGCGATCCTGCTGCGCGAGGGCGTGGCGCCGGGCAGCCGGCTGAGCCTCGAGGCCGGCGGCAAGCTCTACGAGGTCGAGGTGCTCGACGCCCAGCCCATGCCGCGGCTGAGCCAGGACGAGGAGGGCCGTTGGGTCTCCGCGCCCGCGCCGCAGGGGATCGAGCGCCAGGAGGCGCTGAACCCCGCCGTCCTCGTACGCCTGACGGATCCGGACGGCGAGAGCGAGGAGCGCTGGGTGTTCCAGAGCAGCTTCCACAACATGGGCCGGCGCTTCACCGACGTCGACCTGCGCTTCGAGTGGGACGCCTGGTCCTCTCCGGCCGCCTCGCGCCTCATCGTCTTCCTCCTGGGCGGCCCGGGCGCCGCCGAGGTCCTGGTCGGCGAGGCGGGCGACCCGACCTCGCTGGTGCCGCTCGAGGTCGGCGGGACCCTCCCGCTGGTCGACGGGCACGAGCTCGAGCTGCGCGGCGCCGAAGCCTCCGGCACCCTCGAGATGGAGATCGCCGAGGTCGAGGGGGCCGACTTCTTCCACCCCGCGCCCGGCGCGGTGCGGGTGCGCACGACCACGCCCAACGGCGCGCAGGAGTTCGTCATGAGCACGGCGATCGACGGGCAGTGGATCAGCTACACCGGCCCGGGCGGCGGAGAGCGGCTGTTGAAGCTCATCTTCCGCGAGGACACCGACGACATGCCGAAGGAGTGGCAGTCCAAGCTGTCCTTCTTCCAGGGCGTGCGCCTGGTCGACGGGCGCCCCGGCTTCGAGGCCAGCCCCTCCGACAGTGGCCACATCCGCGTCAACGACTACGAGGTCTTCGAGGGCTACCGCTTCTTCCAGACCAACTGGGACAAGGGGGACCCGACCTACTCCGGGATCGGCATCGTGTACGACCCCGGCATCGAGATGGTGCTGCTCGGCCTCTACCTGGTCACCTTCGGCACCTTCATCGTGTTCATCATCAATCCACTGGTCACGAAACGCCACCGCGGGATCTAGATGGAAACCTTCAGCTACCGTTCCCTCCTCTACCTGACGCAGTACATCGCGCTGGCGGGGGGCATCCTGGGCCTGCTCACCTCGCTGGGCTGGTTCCTCCTCCCGGCGCTGAGCCGGCGCGCGGCGGTCGCACCCGCCGGCGGACCGGCTCCCGACGAGGCCCCGGCGGGCGGCTTCGCCCGCCTGCTGCGCGGCGCCAGCTTCTCGCTGCTGCTGATCAGCGGCTTGGCGCTCGTGGTCAACTTCGCCGCCCAGTACGCCCGCTACGTCGAGGTGCAGCACTGGCCGGCCCAGACCATGTACGAGGTCATCCCGCTGGGCACGACCAGCGGCTTCCTGGCCATCCTGATCCTCTACTTCGTCCTCGGCCTGCACCGCAGCCGCGGGGTCGCGCGCGGCTTCGGCGACCTCTTCGTGGCCCTGGTCATGGTCGGCGCGGCGATCACGCTGCAGATCGTCCTCGGCCTCGACCCCACCGGGAAGGCCCTGCCGCCCGCGCTGCAGTCGTACTGGTTCAGCACCCACATCTCGGCGTACATGTTCGGGTACTTCACCCTGTTCATCGCCACCCTGGGCGCCTGGCTGCACTTCAGCTTCAAGTTCTGGCGCGGCGTGCTGCAGCGCCGCGAGTACCCGGTCTCGCGGCCCTTCGTCCTGCTGACGCTGGGCACCGCCCTCCTGCTGGTCCCCTTCGGCAGCATGGGCGTCCTGATGGGCCCGGGCATCCTCGCCCTGGCCGGCCTGTTCAGCCTGCTGAGCATGCGCGGGCCGAACAAGATGGCCTGGTTCGACGGCTGGGAGGAGGGCGCCGACCGCTTCACCTTCCTGATCTTCGTCGTCGGCTTCCCCTTCCTGACCGCCGGCCTGATCCAGGGCGCGCTGTGGGCCCAGGAGGCCTGGGCGCTCTACTGGGGCTGGGACTCGAAGGAGGTCTCCGCGCTGATCTCCTGGATCTTCTACGTGGTCTACCTGCACCTGCGCTACGTCGCCGGCTGGCGCGGCGAGAAGGGCATGTGGATCCTGCTCTTCGGCGGCATCTCGATCTACATCACCTTCCAGCTCTTCGGCCACCTGCCGGCCTCGCAGAGCAGCCTCCACCGCTACACCGACATGGATTCGGTGCCGGCGGAGGGGATGATGGGGGGCTGAGCGCCGCTACGATGGGGGGATGGGAAAGCCCATCCCCACCGTCGAGTGGATCCACATCTGTGACCACGCCTTCCGCGACGAAGCAGGCAAGCTCTGCGTCGTCGGTATGTTCGACTCGCTGCACTCGCGCCAGCTGCCCGGCGGCCTGCCGATGATGGCCGCCGCGATCGGGATCACCGACGGCGAGGGCGAGTACGAGATCGCGCTCCAGGTGGTCACGCCGCAGGGCCGCGTGATCGACATGCAGCTGCCGCCGCTGCGGCTGCCCGAGCGCCACGCCAAGCAGCGGGCGGTGGTCCGCCTGAACGGCATGCCCTTCGAGGAGTTCGGCCGCTACATCTTCCGCATGAAGATCGACGGCCAGCCCGTCGACTCCCCCTGCCACACGCTGGACCACTTCGAGCTCCCCGAGCAGCAGGCCGCCCCGTCTGCGCCTGAGGCGAACTAGTGCCGGAAGGGGACGGCGCCGCCACCGCGCTGCTCACCGGCCCGATGGAGGTCCTGGCGGTCCTCCTCGGCGTCCTGGCGCTGCTCTTCACGCTCAACCAGCACGAGCGCACGCGCGGGATGTTCCGCGTGGTGCCGCTGCTGGTCTTCTGCTACTTCGTGCCGACCGCGCTGTCGAACACCGGGCTGATCCCGGTCGACGACGGCTTCGCGCTCTACAAGTTCACCAAGGACTGGCTGCTGCCGGCCAGCCTGGTGCTGCTCGTGCTGTCGGTCGACGTGAAGGCCATCCTCCGCCTCGGCGGCACGGCCGTCGGCATGTTCCTCCTCGCCACGGTCAGCATCGTCCTCGGCGGCCCGCTGGCCCTGTGGCTGCTCGGCGGCCTGGTCCCGGCCGAGCTGGGCGACGAGGCCTGGAAGGGGCTGGCGGCGCTGGCCGGCTCGTGGATCGGCGGCGGGGCCAACTTCGTCGCCATCGGCGAGACCGTCGGGGCGAAGGCCGACACCCTCAGCCTCATGGTGGTGGTCGACGTGGCCGTGGCCAACGTCTGGACCGCGCTGCTGCTGCTCTTCGCAGGCCGCGAGGAGAAGATGGACCGGCGCATCGGCGCCGACCGCAGCAAGATCGAGGAGGTGCGCGACACGGTGGCCGCCTTCCAGGCCAAGGTGGCGCGTCCGACCAGCCTGCCCGACCTCCTGGTCATCGTGGCCATCGCCTTCGGCACCACCACCGCGGCGCGCGGCCTCGGCGCCCAGCTCCCCGCCGGTGAAGTCATGAACCCGTTCATCTGGACCGTGATCCTGGCCACCACGGTCGCCCTGGTCCTCTCCTTCACGCCGGTGCGGCGCTACGAGGGCGCCGGCGCCAGCGCGCTGGGATCGGTCTTCCTCTACCTGCTGGTCGCGACCATCGGGGCCAAGGCGCAGTTCGCCAAGATCTTCGACCCGGAAAACTTCGGCCTGCTGGCCATCGCCGCCCTGTGGATGTTCGTCCACATCGGCCTGATGCTGCTGGCGCGGCGCCTGTTCCGCGCGCCCATCTTCTTCCTGGCCGTGGGCTCGCAGGCCAACATCGGCGGTGCTGCCTCGGCCCCGGTGGTGGCGAGCGCCTTCCACCCGGCGCTGGCCCCGGTCGGCGTGCTGCTCGCGGTGGCCGGCTACCTCCTGGGTGTCTACGCCGGGGTGGTCGTGATCTTCCTGATGCAGCTCGCGGCCTAGAGGCCGAGCCGCGCCAGCCCGAAGGCCAGCGAGGCGTGGCCGCGGGCGTGGCACACGGCGTCCACCGCTCCCGCCGCCTGGGCCTGGCGGAGGTAGTCCCGCACGTCGTCGACGGCCACGGCGAAGGCGCCCGGCGCGCCCCGGCGCGCCGCCGCCACCTCGCGCGCGCGCTGCCACATCGAGGCGTCCTCGCCCTTCGGGTTCACGCCGTCCTGGAAGGAGGCCACCGCGTCGCGCAGCAGGTCCTCCAGCTCGAGCTGCTCGCAGCAGCCGCGCAGCGCCCAGGGATCCGTGTTGCTCACCACGACCAGCTCGGTGCCGGGGACGGCGGCCAGGCGACGCACGAGGTGGAGCGTGGCGGGCTCGGGGGTGAAGATCGAGGCCCACACCCGCTCGAGCGCGGGGCGGTCCGGGGCGGCGAGGCCGAACCTGCCCAGTGCCTCCTCGGCGAAGCGGTCCTCGTCGAGCTGCCCGCGCTCGAAGCGCAGCCGCAGCGGGGTGAGCCAGCTGCCGCAGCCCTCCGGGAGGGCGAAGCCGAAGACGGCGGCGAAGTTGCGCGCGAAGGCCGCGCGGTCGAAGCGGCAGAGGACCATGCCGAGGTCGCAGAGGAGGTCGACCGGCCCGGTCGGGACCCGGCGGGCCTCCACCGCCTCCGGGCCGCGGTGAGGGCTCAGGGTGACCCGGCCGTCCGCGCCCTCAGCCCGGAGCAGCCAGCAGGCGCGCTCCTCGCTCCGTCCGGCCAGCCAGGCGGCGGCCGCCTCCTCGGCGAAGGCCGCCGTCGGGAGGACGTGGTCGCGGCCGTTCACCCGCGCGGCGACCACCCAGGCGAAGCGTCGGCCCAGGGGGGCGGCGCGGCTCAGGATCTCGCGTTCGGCCGGTCCCGGGCCCTCCGTCGCGCCGTAGACGGTCCCGTCTTCGGCCACCACCGCCGGGTGGGGGAGCTCACGGTGGGGGGCCAGGTCGGTCCACTCGAAGGGCAGCTGCCAGGGCCCGTGCAGGGCTTCGGCGCGGAGGCGGAGGTCGGAGTCCATCGGAATCGGGTCGCGCGTTCCTACATTAGCGCCGCATGTGGCTCACCGACGACCTCCTGCGCGAGCTCCCGAAGTCCGACCTCCACCTGCACCTCGACGGCTCGCTGCGTCCCCGCACGCTGATCGAGCTGGCCGCCGAGCGCGGCGTGCGGCTGCCGGCGCGCAGCGAGCGCGGCCTGATGCAGAAGGTCTTCAAGGAGCGCTACGCCAACCTGCCCGAGTACCTGCACGGCTTCGCCCTGACCTGCGCCGTGCTGCAGGACGGCGAGAGCCTCGAGCGCGCGGCCTACGAGCTGTGCCAGGACTGCCAGGCCGAGGGCGTGCGCTACGCGGAGGTCCGCTTCGCGCCGCAGCTCCACGCGCAGCCCGGCTTCACCGTGATCGAGGTGCTGGCTGCGGTCTCGCGCGGCATCGCGCGCGCGGAGAAGGAGTTCAACCGCCGCAAGGAGGTGAAGAGCGGTGCGGAGCCGCCCTTCCGCGCCGGCATCATCGTCTGCGCCCTGCGCTTCTTCGCCGGCGGCTTCTCGCGCGCCTACCAGGACCTCGTCTCCACCCTGAGCGAGCTGCCCGAGGAGCAGCTCTTCGGCCTGGCCTCCGAGGAGCTCGTGCGCGCCAGCCTGCGCGCGCGCGACGAGCACGGCCTGCCGGTGGTCGGCCTCGACCTCGCCGGCCAGGAGCGCGGCTATCCCGCCGAGGACCACCGCCGCGCCTACCAGCTGGCCCACCAGGCCTTCCTCGGCAAGACCGTCCACGCCGGTGAGGACTACGGCCCGGAATCGATCTTCCAGGCCATCACCGACTGCCACGCCGACCGCATCGGCCACGGCACCTGGCTGTTCTCGCGGGCCCACGTCCAGGACCGCTCCATCGGCGACAAGGGCACCTACATCGACCGCCTGGTCCAGTACATCGCCGAGCGGCGGATCACGATCGAGGTCTGCCTGACCTCCAACCAGCAGACCCTGCCCCAGTTGGCGGACCTGCGCCGGCACCCCTTCCGCAAGATGGTGGACAGCCGCCTGTCGGCCACCTTCTGCACCGACAACCGGCTGGTCAGCCGCACCTCGGTCAGCGCCGAGATCCGCAAGGCGGTCGAGACCTTCCGCCTGCAGCCGCGCCAGCTGAAGGACCTGCTCGTCTACGGCTTCAAGCGCAGCTTCTTCCCGGGGGCCTACCTCGACAAGCGGGCCTACATCCGCCAAGTGCTCGACCACCGCGACGCCGTCTTCGCCCGCCACGGGGTGGACGTCTGAGCCGCGCCGCCGCCCGCCGGTCCCGCCGCCGGGATTTCCGCCAAGAGGGGCGGAGCCGCGTCGTCGTCCCGATGTGAGAGGCATGGAGAAGCTCCCCGAACCGGCTGACGGCGCGCTGTTCACGCGCTTCCAGGCCGGCGAGGCAGCAGCCTTCGACCTCCTGGTCGACCGCTGGCAGGGGCCGCTCCTCCGCTTCGCCACCTCGCTGCTGCGCCGCGAGGAGGCCGCGGAGGACGCGGTCCAGGAGTCCTTCCTGCGTCTCATCCGGAAGCCCCCGTCGACCGGCAGCGACGGGAGCCTCGGGCCCTGGCTGTTCCGGGTCTGCCGCAACCTCTGCTACGACGCGATGAAGACGGACGCACGGGAGCGCAAGCGGCGCGAGCAGGCCCGGCCTCCGGCGGAAGCGGCCACTCCGGCCGCCGCCGCCGAGACCGGCGAACTCGCCGCCCTGGTGGGACGCGAGCTGGAGAACCTGCCCGAACGCGAGCGGGAGGTCCTGCGCCTCAAGGTGCACGAGGGCCTGAGCTACCAGCAGATCGCCGAGATCACCGGCGTGGCCACCGGCACCGTCGGCTGGCTGATCCACCAGGCGATGGAGCGGCTGTGCGACCGGATGCGCGCGCTCGAGGCGCTGTGAGGGCAGGACGATGACGCACGACACTGACCGACCCGACCGCCGCTCCCCCGAGGAGCTGCTCACCGCCTCCCTCATGGGAGAGCTCGACCCCGCCGGCGAAGCCGAGCTGGCCGCCGCGCTGGCCGCCGACCCCGCGCTGCGGCGCCGCCGCGAGGAGCAGGCCCAGCTCCTCGGCGCCCTGCGCGAGGCGGCCCCCGCCGCCGGCTCCCTCGACGCCGGCCGGCGCGAGGCCCTGCGCCGCGCGGCGGCCGCCCCGGCCGCCCCCGCCGGGCGGCTCCTCCGCATCCCCCGGATCGCTTCCTGGGCCGCCGCGCTGGCCGTGGTGCTCGGGGGGACCTGGTGGGCCACCCAGCAGGCGCCGCTGATGAGTCCGGAGACGGCCGCCAGCGCGCCGGCGCCGGCCGAGATGGTGGACATCGGCTACGCGGACACCGGAACCGACCGCAAGGCCCCGGGGCGGGAGGCCGACGGTGCGCTCCACGAGCTCGGCTACGCCGGCGCCGAGGGCGCCGATGCTCCTGAGCCCGCCCTCCAGGATCCCGCCCTCCAGGAGCCGGTCCTGGCCGAGGTGGAGATGGAGGAGCTCGAGACCCTCGGTTACGTCGCGCAGGCGCAACCCTCCGGCGGCGGCAAGTACCGCGGCCCGGGGGACGTCCCGCCGCCGAAGAGCGCAACCGGTGCGCGTCGGGCCCCGGCCACGCCGGGCGCCCCTGCCCCCGGCAAGTCCTCGCCGGCGGACGCCCTCCGCGACATCGGCTACGTCGACGCGGACGAGGCCTACGGCGTGGACCTCTGGAACGCCGACCTCGGCTTCCGGGTCGAAGAGCAGCAGGACGTCGCCCTGTACCGCTTGCGCGCCGAGGCCCTCGGCCGCGCCGGCGAGGGCCGCGAAGTCCTGCGGGACGAGCGCCGGGCCCGGGAGCCGCGCTGCATCGTGATCGACGGCTACGGCCGCCGCTACCACGACCAGCGCGTCCTCGACGACTACCTACGCCGCCGCCCGCACGAGGGCCCGCGCGACATGTTCTTCCGCTACTACGGCGACAACGCGCGCGTGCCCGCCGAGCAGGACGCGGTCAGCACCTTCGCCGCCGACGTGGACACGGCCAGCTACCCGCTGACCCGCAAGTACCTGGTGGCCGGCGAGCTGCCGCCCAAGCAGGCCGTCCGCACCGAGGAGTTCGTCAACTACTTCGCCCAGGGCCTGACGGCGCCGGTCGAGGACGACTTCGCGCTGAGCATCGACTACGCGCCGACGCCGTTCAGCGGCGAGGGCGGCGGGGTCTTCCGCTTCGGCCTCAAGGCGCGCGAGGTCGAGCGGGCGGACCGCAAGCCCCTCCAGCTGGTCTTCGTCATCGACCGCAGCGGTTCGATGGCCGACGGCAGGCGCATGGGCCTGGTCCAGCGTGCGCTCGAGCTGCTCGTCGACCAGCTGCGCGACGACGACACCGTCGGCATCGTGGCCTTCGAGGAGACCGCGCACCGCATCCTCGACCCGACGCCGGGCGCCGAGCGCTGGCGCATCCGCGAGGCCATCCGCGGCCTCGAGACGGGCGGCTCGACCAACGCCGAGGCCGGCCTGGTGATGGGCTACGAGATGTGCGAGCGGGCCTTCCGCGAGGGCGCGGTGAACCGGGTGGTGCTGTGCTCGGACGGCGTCGCCAACACCGGTGAGACCGACCAGGCGCGCATCCTCGAGCGGATCCGCCGCTCGGCCGAGCGCGCGGTGGACCTGACCGCCATCGGGGTCGGGCTGGGCAACCACAACGACGTCTTCCTCGAGCGGATCGCCGACACCGGCAACGGCAGCTGCCACTACGTGGACGACGACCTCGAGGCCCGCCGGGTCTTCGTCGAGCGCTTCACCGGCACGATGCAGACCGTGGCGCGGGACGTGAAGGTCCAGGTCGAGTTCAACCCCGGCGTGATCCGTTCCTGGCGCCAGCTGGGCTACGAGAACCGCGCCCTGGCCGACGCCGACTTCCGCAACGACGCGGTCGACGCCGGCGAGGTCGGCGCCGGGCACGAGGTGGTCGGGCTCTACGAGGCGCAGGGCCACATGGGGGTGGCGATGGGCGACTGGGTGGCCAAGCTCCGCGTGCGTTGGTTCCCCGACGGTTCGAAGGAGGCGCAGGAGCGGGAGCTGGTGCTCGGCCTCGGCGAGGGCGGCGGCCGCTTCGAGCTGAGCGCCCCGCGCTTCCGCCTGGCCGTGGTGGCGGCGCAGTACGCCGAGGTGCTCCGGCGCAGCTACTGGGCGCGGGAGGACTCCTACGCCGAGCTCGTGGCCCAGGCCGACCGCCTCGCCCGAGACCTGCCGGAGGACGCCGCGGTCCGCGAACTGCGCGACATGATCCTGCGCACCCGGGAGCTGAGCGACCGGCTCCTGCCGCCGCAGGACGAGCTCTTCCTGCTGGTCGACGAGTCCCGGCGCCTGCGCCTGCTGCAGGCCGAGGTGGAGGGGAGCGGGCGCGAGTCCGCCGAACTGACCGCGCAGCTCGACGAGCTCCGCCTGCGCAACGAGGAGCTGGAGAAGCGGATCCGCGAGCTGCTCGAGCGCTGAGGAAATCGGGCGACCCGGCGGGGCGGAGCGGGTATTCCTGTTCCGCCCCGCCCTCGCGCCTGCACCCGTGATCGCCGCCACCCTCCTCCTCGCCACCCTCCAGGACCCGGCCCCGCCCTCGGTCGACCGACAGGTGGCCGTCGCCGCCGAGCACGTCGCCGCCGCCGTGGACGACTTCCTCGGCAGCCGGCGCAGCCGCATGAAGCGCTACGCCTCGAAGGACGACCGGCTCGTGCTGTGGACGGACTTCCCGTCCAAGGAGGCCAAGAAGGCCCTCGAGCGGTCGGCCGGCATCCTCGGCCGCCTCGACGCCAGCCTCGGCGCGCCGGAGGATCCTGCCGCCGCCCAGCTGCGCGCCGTGATGGTCAAGCGGGGCAAGAGCTACGAGGCCCTCTGCGAAGCGGTCGCCGAGGCCGATCCGGCGCAGGCGGCTTTCATGGCCTCCTCGGCCGAGACCACCGGCTTCACGCTCTACCGCCCGCCGGTCACCGTCTACTTCCACGACCCGAAGGTCCAGGCCGAGGCGCGCCCCGACCACTCGGTGGCCCACAACCTGGTCCACCTCGAGCTGACCCGGCGCTACGGGCAGCTCCCCCTGTGGCTCAAGGAGGGCCTCGCCTGCGCCGGCGAGGAGGGCGCCTACGGGGAGGTCTGGGCGCCCTGGTACCGCGACGGCTTCGTCTACGCCAAGTCGCACGGGGCCTGGCGCGACCAGTGCCGCGAGCAGGCGCCCGGGATGGCGGCGCGGCTCGAGCGGCTCTTCCGCTACACCGCGCGGCCCTACCAGGACGACCTGGCCCACGACGGCTTCGCCTTCGCCACCTGGGCCCTCGAGGAGCAGCCGGATGGGCTCGCTGCCTTCCTCGGGCTTCTGCGCGACGAGTACGCGGCCAACCAGAAGGAGGGCGGCCGCTTCCAGCCGGATCCGGCCAAGGTGCTGGACTTCGCCGCCGCCTCCTTCGGTGCCGACTGGCGCGAGCGGCTCGAGGCGTGGTGGTCCCCGGAGCAGGGCCGGGGCAGGAAGAGCAAGCGGGGTCGATGAAGCGGGGGCGCGGAGGTGGAATGGCGGCATGAGGCTGCTCCCCGCCCTCCTGCCCCTGCTCCTCAGCGGCTGCGCCGGCGTCCACCCGGGGCACGCGGAGCCGCCGCCGCTGTCGCTCGCGGCCGGCCCGATGCTCGGGCACGTTGGCCCCGACCGCGCCCGCGTCTGGGTGCAGGGGAGCGAGCGCGGCTGGGCCTGGCTCGAGTGGAAGGCTACGGACGCAGGGCCCTGGCAGGACGCCCGCTTCCACGACGGTCGCCGCGCCCGCGTCTTCCTCCACGAGGACCAGGACTTCGCCGGCGTGTGCGAGTTGCCCGGGCTCGCTCCCGCCACGGAGTACCGCTACCGCGTCGTCGGTCGCCACGGCCCGCTCGGGGACCCGGAGGGTCACCTTTTCCACACGCCGCCCCTTCCTGGTGTGGCCGAGGACCTGGTGGTCGCCTTCGGCAGCTGCGCCGGCGACTGGGGCGAGGACGCCACCCAGCCGGTCTGGCGCGCGGTCCACGCGCAGGACCCCGACCTCTTCCTCTGGCTCGGGGACAACCTCTACTTCCGCCTGCAGGAGAGCGAGTGGCTCGACCCGGCGGTGATGGCCGAGCGGTGGCGGATCCAGCGCGGCCTGGCCAACCTGCAGCCCCTGCTGCCGGGGACGGCCCACTACGCCGTCTGGGACGACCACGACTACGGACCCAACGACAGCGACAAGACCTACGCGCTGAAGGACGCCTCCCTCGAACTCTTCGTGCGCTACTGGGCCAACCCGGCCTACGGCAGCGGCGGGGTGCCCGGGGTCTGGCACCGCTTCCGCCGCGGCCGGGTGGAGTTCTTCCTGCTCGACGGCCGCTTCCACCGCGATCCGCAGCACGCCGAGCCGGACGGGGCCAAGACCCAGTTCGGCGAGGCGCAGTGGCGCTGGCTGGAGGAGGGCCTCCGGCGCAGCGACGCCGACTTCAAGGTGCTGGTCTCGCCCAGCCAGGTGCTGGCCGACTACCACAGCTTCGAGGGTTGGTGGGCCTACCCGGCCGACCGCAAGCGCTTGCGGGACCTGGTCGTGCGCCACCGCATCGACGGCCTGGTGCTCCTCTCCGGCGACCGCCACATCGGCGAGGTCCTGGTGGGGGAGGGACTCGAGTACCCCCTGTTGGAGTTCTGCAGCAGTCCGCTGGCCGCCGGGATCGGGCAGCACCCGCCCGCCGAGCTGGCGATGCGCTGGCCCGGGACCCTGGTCACCCAGGAGAACTTCGGTCTGCTGCGCTTCGAGTTCGGCGGCCCGGAGGGCCCGCGGTTGCGCTACGCCGCCCACGGCGTCGACGGGCGCCCCCTGCACGAGGAGGTGGTGGTCCGCCTGGCCGACCTGCGCTGGCCCGAGATCCCGGTGCCGGGTCCGAGCGGGAATCCGTTGATCGGCGGCTAGGATTGCGCGAAACTGCGCCGTCCCCGGCTGGAACCCGTCCATGCTCCTCACCGCACTCGTCCTCTCCTTCTCCCCCGCGGTCCTCGCGCAGGACCCGGCTCCGGAAGCCCCGGCCGCCGTCCCGGCCCGCGTCGGCGAGGCGGCCGTGAAGGTCCGCGCCTTCCACCACGACACCATGCCCGTCGTGGCCGAGCTCGCGCCGGGCACTCCGGTCGAGATCGTCGCCAAGCGCGAGCCCTGGGCCCGCGTGACCGTCCCGGGCGGCCTCACCGTCTGGGTCTTCGGCAAGTACGTGGACGTCGACGGCGCGAAGGGCGTGCTGAACACCGACCACGTCCGCGCCCGTCCGCTGCCGAGCACCGGCCCGGAGTCCTACCCGGTGGGGCAGTTCTCCAAGGGCGACGTGGTGCACGTGCTCGACCAGCAGGGCGACTGGATCCAGGTGCGGGGACCCGAGGAGCTCGGCGGCTGGGTGCCCCTCGCTGCCGTGGTGGAGTACTCGCAGAAGCCCGGGGACTGGGCCGCCTCGTGGAAGGCCGCACGCACCGCTCGCGCGACCGGCCCCGCGGTGGTGGCCGACACGCCGCCCGTTCCGGCCGGCCTGGAGCCGGCCGGCGAGGCGCCCGCCGAGGCGAAGGCCCCGACTCCCGGGGAACTCGCCCAGGCCGAGGCGAAGCTGGCCCAACTCGCCCACACCTGGAACGCCGCCACGGCCGACGAGGTCGCTGCCGTGCTCGGCGCGGTGCTCTGGGCCAGTGACGACGTCGTCCAGGTGGACCGCGCCCGCGTCGGGCTCGCGCGCCTCGAGACCCTGCGCAGCGCCGCGGCCCTCGAGGCGAAGGTGAAGGCCGAGAAGAACCGCCTCGCGCAGGAGGCCCGCGCCGCCGAGGCGAAGGCCGATCAAGCCGCCGAGGCCGCCAAGCCCGCGCCGCCGCCGCCGGCCGAGCGCTTCACCACGGTCGGCCTGCTCGAGTACAAGCCGCGGGTCTACTCGGCCGTTCCCTTCGTGGTCACCGCCGGTGGCAAGAGCCAGCCGGTGCTGGCCAAGCTCGGCCGCTACGACCTGAAGGAATTCGCCGGTCGCGAGGTCGCCGTCCTCGGCACATTCCGGCCGTCCACCGTCCAGGGCCTGCGCGTGCTCGAGATCGACAAGCTGCGCGTCCTGCCCAAGCGGCCGAAGAAGTAGCGCAGCCGCTTGAGCCCCGTCGTCGTCGTCGCGCTCGCCTTCCTGGCCTACGCGGCGGGCTACCGCTTCTACAGCCGCTGGCTGGCGCGGCGGGTCTTCCGGCTCGATCCTGCGGCCGTGACGCCGGCCCACGCGCAGTGGGACGGCGTCGACTTCGTGCCGACCCGGCCCCTGGTCCTGTTCGGGCACCACTACGCCTCGATCGCCGGACTGGCGCCGATGCTGGGACCGGCGGTGGCCGTGTTCTGGGGCTGGCTCCCGGCCCTCTGCTGGATCGTCCTCGGCGCCGTCTTCGTCGGCTGCGTGCACGACTTCAGCGCCCTGGTGCTCAGTGCGCGCCATCGCGGCCAGAGCATCGGCGCCCTCTGCGAGGACATCCTCGGGCCGCAGGCCAAGGCGCTCTTCCTGGCGCTGATCTTCTTCGGGATCAGCCTGGCGATGGGGGTCTTCGTCTACGTGATCTCCGTGCTCTTCTCCTGGGGCGCCGACTTCGACCCCCTGGACCTGAGCGCCTCGAAGACCTCCTTCCCGGAAGTGGTCATGCCCTCGGGCGGCTTGATGCTCATCGCCCTCGCCGCCGGCTGGCTGCTCTACGTCAAGCGCAAGCCCCTCCTGCCCGTCACCCTGGTGGGCTTCGGTGGACTGCTCGCTCTGATCTGGCTCGGCTACCGCAACCCGACCCTCGGAGTCAGCGACCCGGCCGCCTGGCCGGCCCAGGGCGGCTGGATCTGGATCCTGCTCGCCTACGCCTACCTCGCCAGCGTGCTGCCGGTGTGGTTGTTGTTGCAGGCCCGCGACTTCCTCAACTCCCTGCTGCTCGTCGGCGGCCTGGCCCTGATCTACCTCGGCTTCTTCCTGCAGGGGCCGAGCTTCGATGCGCCCGCGTTGAACCCCGACCCGGTCGGTGCGCCGCCGATCCTGCCCTTCGTCTTCATCACCATCGCCTGCGGGGCGGCCAGCGGCTTCCACTCGCTGGTGTCGAGCGGGACCACGGCGCGGCAGCTGGACCGTGAGACCCACGCACGGCCGATCGGCTACGGCGGCATGATCGCCGAGTCCCTGCTCGGCCTGGTCGCCGTGCTGGCCTGCACCTCCACCCTCGGCGGGGCGGAGGCCTGGGCGAAGGTCTACGTGAACTGGGGGGCGGTGCAGGACCTCGGGGCCAAGCTGGGCGTCTTCATCCGCGGCGCCGGCAGCTTCATCGAGTACCTCGGCGTGCCGGGCGACCTCGCCGTGACCCTGGTGGCCATGGTGGTGGTCAGCTTCGCGCTCACCACGCTGGACTCCGCCACCCGGCTGCTGCGCTTCAACGTCGAGGAGATCGGCGCCGCCCTGGGGCGCCGGGCCCCGCTGCGGCCGCTCGGCCTCCTGCTCGGCAACCGCTTCGTCGCCACCGCGGTGGCCTGCGCCTCGATCGGCTTCCTCGCCTTCTACGACATCGAGGTGGGCGGGGTGGTGAAGCCGGCCGGCCTCGCCCTGTGGACCCTGTTCGGCGGCACGAACCAGATGATCGCCGGCCTCGCCCTGCTCACGGCCGCGGTCCATCTGAGGCAGGTGGGGCGCACGGCCTGGCCGCTCGCCGTCCCCGCCGTCGGGATGCTCGTGCTGACCCTGTTCTCGCTGGGCCTGAAGATCCGCGACTTCCACGAGCAGGAGCTGGGCCTGCTCCTCGCCCTGGCCGTCGTCCTCGTCCTGATCGGGCTCGGCGTCTCGGCGACGGCCGTGCTCTCCCTGCGCCGCTCTCAGGCCTCGGGCGAGACAGCGGGCGCGTAGGCCGCCCGGATCCGCGCGCGCAGGGCGTCGAAGCTGCCGTCGGCGATGCTCTCGCGGCAGCGCCGCATCAGCTCCTCGACGAAGAACAGGTTGTGCGTGGCCAGCAGGATCGGCGGGTTGAGCTCCTTCGCCTTCAGCCCGGCCCGCAGGGCGCCGCGCGGCACCCCGCTGGTGCAGGCGTCGCAGGCGCAGCCCGGATCGATCGGGCGGGGATCGCGGGCGAAGCGGGCGTTGAGGAGGTGCATGCGGCCGTCCCAGGTCAGGGCGGTGCCGAAGCGGCCGCACCGGGTGGGGAAGACGCAGTCGAACAGGTCGATCCCGCGCGCCACCGCCTCGACCAGGTCGAGGGGCGCGCCGACCCCCATCAGGTAGCGCACACGGTCGGCCGGCAGGTGCGCCGTGCTCGCCTCGACCGCCACCATCATCGCGTCGTGCTCCTCGCCGACCGAGACCCCGCCGACCGCGTAGCCGTCGAAGTCGAGGCCGACCAGCTCGTCGGCGCACTGCTCGCGGAGGTCGGCGAAGACGCCGCCCTGGACGATCCCGAACTGCGCCTGGCCGCTGTCGGCGCCGCCGCGCGCGGCGTGCAGCTCGCGCTGCTCGCGGGCCCAGCGCAGGGTGCGGCGGACGGCCCCGGCCACCTGGTCGCGGTCCAGGGGCTGCGCGGGGCAGTGGTCGAGCACCATGGCCACGTCCGGGCCGAGGCCGGCCTGCACCTCGAAGGCCTTGCGCGGAGTCCAGTCGACCAGGCCGCCGTAGACCGGGTTCTCGACCCGGACGCCGTCCTCGTGCAGCTGGCAGATGGCGGACAGGGAGAAGACCTGGAAGCCGCCCGAGTCCGTGAGCACCGGGCCGTCCCAGGCCAGCATGCCGTGGACCCCGCCGAGCTCGGCCACCGTCTCGACGCCCGGGCGGACGAAGAGGTGGAAGGCGTTCGACAGCATCATCGACACGCCCATGGCGCGCAGCCGGTGGTGGGGGACGCCGCGCATCATCCCGCGGGTGGCGACCGGCATGAAGGCCGGCGTCGGCACCTCGCCGCGCAGTGTGTGCAGGGTGCCGGTGCGCGGGCCGACGCGTCCGCCCGAGGCGAGTTCGAAGCGGAAGCTCACGACTCGGTCGTCCCCCGTGGCCCCAGACCGCCGAGGACGGCGCCGGGGTAGTAGTGGGCGAGGATGCCGGCGAGGTCCGCGCCCTCGCGAGCCAGCCTCATCGCGCCTTCCTGGCACAGGCCGACGCCGTGGCCGTTGCCGACGCCCTGGATCACCAGGTCGCCGTTCGGGACGGCCTGCAGGGCGCGCCACTGCGTGCTCGGCACCCGCAGGTCGCGGCGCAGGTCCTCGGCGCGGTACTCGAGGTTGGCGTTCCGCCCGATCAGCACGGCGTGGAGCACGCGGTCGCCGTCCATGCCGCGGCGGGGGACCATCCGTTCGAGGCTGCCGCCGAGACCGTCGCGCACCGCGATGCGGTCGAGGGTGGCGGCGGGGACCTGCACCTTCCACTCGCGGGCCGCCGCGCAGGCGGGATCGGCCACGCCGGCCAGCGGCGGCAGCGCGCGGTCGCCGAAGCCCATCTCGCGCGCGTCGCTCGTGCGGCCGCCGCAACTGGCGTGGTACCAGCTGGGCAGCACCCGGCCTTCCCAGAACAGCACCTGTCCGCGGGTCGAGGCGACCGCCTCGCGGGCCTCGTCGGTGATCCAGTCCAGGCTGCGGAAGTGCTGGTCGGAAGGGGAGTCGCGCAGGTAGCGCCGGCCTTCCCGCAGGCTCCAGACCGCGTAGCCGCGGGCGGCCACGGCCTGCGCGCGCAGGGCCTCGCGGATGCCGCGGGCCTGGGTCGGCAGCTCGCCGCAGACCACGCCGAGGACGTAGTCCTCGAGCGGCAGTTCGAGGAAGGTGTCGAAGCGGACCGGCAGCCCCTTCTCGCGCACCACCTCGAGGCGCAGCCGGCCGTCGTAGCGGTTGGCGCCGAGTTCGATCGCCTCGGCTCCGTCGGGCTGCAACCAGAGCCGGTCGTCGTCGAGCCGCCAGGGGCCGAGCTTGAGTCCGGCCGGGTCGAGGCGCAGCCAGCCGCGGAAGCCCGCGGCCTCGTGGCGCACGGCGCCCTGGTCGTCGAGGAGGACGAAGCGTCCGCGGATGCGCAGCTCCACGTCCTGCGCGCTGGAGAAGCGCTCGAGCTTGACGAGGACCAGGGGGTCGGGGTCGGCCGCGCCGCCGGGAGCCGGCTGGACCGGAGGCTTGCGGTGGTCGACCAGGAGCGCCCCGCCCCAGACCAGGCCGAGGACGACCAGGAAGGGGATCAGGCGGGACGGCGCACCCGGGCGGCTCATGGCTCAGGCCTCGGTCGCGGGCGGTTCGAGCCCGAGCACGCGCCAGCCCGCCGCCTCGAGCACCCGGCCCTGCGGCGTCCGGGTGAGGAAACCGCGGCGGATCAGCCACGGCTCGTGGACGTCGGCCAGCGTGTCCTCCTCCTCGTCCGCCGCGACGGCCAGGTTCTTCAGGCCGAGCGGGCCGCCGCCGGAGCGCGCCAGGGCCTCGAGAACCTTGCGGTCCGCCCGCTCGAGCCCGTTGCCGTCGATCCCGAGCAGGTCGAAGGTGCGCTGGACCGAGCCGTCGTCGATGGCGCCGCTGCCCTCGACCTGGGCGACGTCCCGCGCGCGGCGCAGGAGGCGGTTGGCGATCCGCGGCGTCCCCCGCGCGTGCTCGGCGATGCGCGACACCGCGGCGGGGGAGGCGCCGACCCCGAGGATCCCGGCGGAGCGGGCCACGATGCTCTCGAGGGCGCCCTGCGAGTAGGGCTCGAAGCGGAAGACCTGACCGAAGCGCGAGCGGAAGGGCGCGGAGAGGAGGGCCTCACGCGTCGTGGCGCCGACGAGCGTGAAGGGCTGGACGTCGAGCTTGAGCAGGCGCGCGTGGACCCCCTGGTCGAGGGTGAACTCGATGCGGAAGCGCTCCATCGCGCCGTAGAGGTACTCCTCGACGGCCTTCGGCAGGCGGTGGATCTCGTCGATGAACAGGACCGTCCCGGCCTCGAGGCTGGAGAGGATGCCGACCAGGTCCTTGGCCCGCTCGAGGGCCGG
The DNA here is from genome assembly GCA_964342475.1 of uncultured Planctomycetales bacterium. GTDB lineage: Bacteria > Planctomycetota > UBA1135 > UBA1135 > UBA1135 > J029. Next base: position 35,748 of record CAYFGE010000001.1, on the reverse strand, counting down.
GCCGCTGGTCACCTTCATCGGAGCGCCGAGCTCCTCGGCCAGGACGAAGGCCAGGCTGGTCTTGCCGAGGCCCGGAAGTCCTGAGAACAAAAGGTGTTCCAGCGTCTCGGACCGCTCGGTGGCGGCCCGGATCATGACCTGGAGGGGTTCCAGGAGGCGTTCCTGGCCCAGGAAGTCGTCGAAGCGGGCCGGCCGGAGGCCGCGCTCGAACTCCTCCTCGCCGCTCCGGGCGGCCAGCGGCTGGAAGGCGGAGGAGCTGGTCATGCAGCGATTCTGCCGCAGGCGGACCCGGGATTCCAATCCAGGGGCAGGAATCGGTAGCCTTGGGGGCCCCGGCTCCTAGAATGGCGCCGGCTCGGCCCCGTGCGACGGCGCACGAAGCCGTGCGATGTCCCCGTCCCGAAAGGCCTTCTGGCGGCCCTGGGGCGGTGGCATGATTGTTGCCCCAAGTTGGGACGGACGATCCCCCCCCCGGTCCTGCTCCAGGAATCGATGAACCGACGCTTCCTTGCTACTGCTGCTGCGCTGGCCGCCGCCTCCCTGTCCTCGTGCTTCGGCGGCGGGGGCAGCTCCAACGTGGACCCCAACGCGACGGCCTCGGCCTTCTTCATCGAGGAGGTCAACAACGGCTTCGGCCGCCTGCTCCCGCACGTGGTCCACGCGGTGGACCCGCTCACCGGCGCGGTCTCCTCGGACCAGCTGGTCGAGATCCGGAGCATGGACGACCTGCTGACCAACCGGCCGTCCGAGACCAACCCGGTCCTGCCTCCGGCCACCTGGCCGACCTCGGCCATCGTCCCGTCGATCAGCCAGGCCGAGGGCAACCACTTCGTCGTGGTGCGCTTCTCGCGCTCGCTGCAGATCGACTCGGTGCTCGACCGCACCGCCGGCGGCCTGTCGAACAACGGCCTGACCGGCGCGCTGCAGGTCGTCGCCTACGACCCGCTGACGGGCTACTCCGAGCAGATCGAGGGCCGCGGCTTCATCGACGGCAAGACCTACTTCGGCAACCCGCCGACCCTGGAGCGCTGGGTCAAGAAGGACGGCCGCAACCACGTGCTGGCGACCACGGTGACGCGCGACGGCGTCGACGTGAAGCCCGGCACCGGCTTCCCCGGCACCGACATCGGCAGCACCGACGGCAGCTTCCAGAACGCCGGCTCCAACCTGTCCGCCAACACCTTCATGTTCGTCGTCGACACCGACGGCGACCTGAGCACCTACGAGACCTTCCCGGCCGGGCGCGTGATCCGCATCGTGATCAGCGACTCGATCTTCTCGAAGGACGGCCGCCAGCTGCAGGACTCCGGCGTCGCCACCTCCACGGTCGGCGCCGACCTCGACAGCCCGCTGCCGCTGCTCGACGGCGTGGCCGGCAACATCGTCACCGAGCCGATCAACCTGGCCATCGACGTCACCTGCGACCAGGCGATCCACTTCTACTTCTCGGAGTCCTGCCAGCCCTACTCGGTCGGCCCGCTCCCGAGCAGCGTCCCGCCGGCCCTCTCGAACGAGTTCACGGTCGAGTTCCTGCCCGGCGTCCCGCCCGGCTTCCCGCCGCCCGGCCAGCGCGTCACCCTGCCCTTCACCGTCCTGCCGGTCAGCCCCTACGACATGACCCAGTTCGTGGTCGAGCCGGTGGTGGCCTTCCCCGGCGGCGACCCGCAGGGCGCCGCGGCCCAGGCCTTCGTGACCTACTTCCAGAACGCGGCCACGGACCTGTTCCTCAACAACGACCCGAACACCCTCGCCACCAACGAGATCACCTTCGAGATCAGCGGCGAGTGCCCGGGCCTGGTCAACGTCCCCGTCGCCCCCGGCGCGATCTACCTCGCCTCGAACGGCGGCGGCACGACCGGCGGCATCCGCGTGCTCGACCTCGACGGCTTCGGCCAGGGCACCGGTGACCCGAGCCACAACTACGCCGACCCCTTCTTCGACGTCGGCGACATCTCGAAGTTCCCGTTCAACCCGAACGTCACCAGCCCGCAGGCCCAGAACATGTTCCCGCCGCTCTCGGCGGATCCGACCACCCTCGCGGGCGGCTCGGCCGGCGTGTTCACCCTGGCCAAGGACAGCACCCTGAACAGCCAGCTGGTCACCGGCTCCACGGTCGGCACCGTCGCCGACATGATGCTCGGCCACCCGCTGGACCTGCTGTACAACAACTTCGAGTGCCTCAGCGGTGGCCAGAACCTGTGCGCCAGCGCGGCCTTCCAGACCCACCCGCTGAACACCGCCGGCGTCTTCCCCGGCAACTCGATCAGCCACTCGCCGCACCCGAACCCGCCGCGGATCCAGCTGTCGCCGTCCTGCTACGCGCCGCTGATCATGAACGAGGAGCCGACCACGGCGCTGCAGCCGAACGTGGTCAACCTGCTCCTGCCCGGCGACCCCTTCGGCAACGTCGGCGGCGCCGGCCCCTCCGGCCTGTTGACCACCGTGCAGCACTACGCCGGCTTCTTCGGCCCGGCCCCGGCCAACACCACCTGCCCGACCTTCACGCTGCGCCAGCAGGTCGGCCACATGCTGTACGTGCTCGACACGAACTCGAACCGCGTGGTGGTGCTGAACAGCAACCGGATGACGGTGATCGACACCATCCCGGTCTCCGACCCGGCCGACCTGGCCATGGCGCCCGACCTGAACACCCTCGCGGTGAGCAACAAGGGCACCAACACGGTCACCTTCATCGACACGAACCCGAAGTCGCCGACCTTCCACACGAAGATCAAGGTGACCTCGCTGGTCGACCAGGCCAAGAACCAGGTCGCCCTCGGGCCCAGCGAGATCGTCTGGCAGCCGGACGACGAGGACATCCTGGTCGTCTGTGAGGGCTCCAACTCGATGGCGATCGTCTCGAGCAACAGCCTCGAGGTCCGCAAGATCCTGACCGGTGTCCAGCAGCCGCGCCTGATCTCGGTGTCGAACCGCGATGTCGGCTTCGGCTTCCTGACCGGCCTGTACTACGCGACCGTGATCGCCCAGGACGGCAGCACGACCCTCTTCGAGTCGGGCCCGGACGGCGTGCAGGGCATCGGCTTCGACGCCTTCATCGGCATCCCGGCGCTCCAGGGCCAGTCCGGCTTCGACAGCGCCACGGCCATCCAGCCCAGCCCGAACAGCTTCTTCCACGGCTCCTTCATCGCCCACCGCAAGAACGGCATCGGGACGATCTCCGAGCTGCACCTGGACAACGCTCCGTTCGGTCAGCGCAGCCTGGCGCTGAACGGCTTCAACCCGGACCCGAACTTCCGCAACAAGGAGTTCGCCCTCAACCGGCAGTTCACCAACGTGCTGAGCTCCTCCTCGGCGGTGGACCTCGCCTTCGACGACCTGTCCAACTACGGCGGCATGACGGCCGTGACCTCGCAGTACACCGGCACCCGGACCATCCCGCACTCCGCCAAGTCGCTGGTCCGTGCGCTGGGCGGCTCGATCACCGTGAGCCAGCCGGAGTACATCTTCGTCGCCAACTCGAACGGCAAGCTGGACGTGCTCTCGCTGCGCACCGGCACTCCCTTCGTCCCGGCGATCAACGTGCCCGGTCTGCAGGTCCTGTGCCACTTCTGGCGCCAGTGATCCTCCTGCCACCTCGAGCGGGCCGGTGCCTCAGGGCGCCGGCCCGCTGCCTTTTCCCCCGGGAGCCGGTCTTGGAGACCGCCCCGCGCAGGCCGATAATCCACCCCGATGGCCGCTCCGCCCGGCGCCGAGATCCAAGCCATGTTCGGCGAGATCGCGCCCCAGTACGACCTGCTCAACCGGGTCCTGTCGCTGGGGATCGACCGCCGTTGGCGCAAGCGTGCCGTGCGCCGGCTGGCCCTGCGTCCCGAGCAGCGGGTGCTCGACCTCTGTTGCGGGACGGGCGATCTGGCCCTCGCCCTGGCCGCCGCCGGTCCGGGAGTCGTCGGTGCGGACTTCACCGGCCCGATGCTGCCGATCGCGCGGCGGAAGGGAGAGGCCTCGGGTCGGGCCCTCCAGTGGGCCCAGGCCGATGCCCAGGCCCTGCCCTTCCCCGACGCTTCCTTCGACGCCGTGACCATCGCCTTCGGCATCCGCAACGTCGAGGACCCGCAGCGGGGGATCCGGGAGTGCCACCGGGTCCTCGCGCCCGGCGGCCGGCTCGCCGTCCTCGAGTTCTTCCCGATCCGCAACCGGGTCTGGCGCTGGATCTTCGAGACCTACTTCCACCACGTCCTGCCGCGGATCGCCCGGCTGACCCGCGCCGGCCGGACCGGGGCCTACGAGTACCTGCCGAGCAGCGTGCAGGAGTTCGCCCAGCCGGAGGAGTTCTGCGCTTGGATGCGGGACGCCGGCTTCACCGAGGTCACCCACGAGGGGCTGACCGGAGGGGTGGCGCGGCTGGTGCTGGGCACCCGGCCGGAGGGTGGCGCGGGATGAGCGCGGCGCGCCGACCGGTCGGCGTGGACGGCGCCGCTCGCGACCCGGCCGTGACCTTCCTGCTCCTGCTGCCGCTGGGCCTGATCCACATCAGCGGTTGGCGGGAAGCCGGGAGCGGCGCCTTCGGCTTCGTGCTGCGCGCCCTCGACGCCCTCGGTCCGAGCGCCTCCTGGATCCTCGGCCTCGGCCTGGTGGTCCTCTTCCTCTGGGCGGTGGGGAGGGTCCGCGTGCTCGACCTGGACTGGCGTACGGGCGCCCTCGCCGCGATCGCCGAAGGGCTGATCTGGGGTTTCGTCCTCGGGCCCATCCTGGTGTGGATGACCGAGTTGGCGCCGATCGAATCGGGCCCCCTGGCCCTGGTCCCGGTCCAGGGCGACTGGCACGCCCGCCTGGCCCTCGCCGCGGGCGCCGGCCTCTACGAGGAGGTCCTGTTCCGCGGCGGTCTCCTGGCCGGCCTGATCGTGGTCCTGCGCGGCTTCTTCCGCGGCCTGGGCTGGCCGGGCGCGGCGCCGGTCCTCGCCCTCGGCCTGGCCCTTTTCCTCTCCTCCGGAGCTTTCGCCTTCGCCCATTCGGTGGGGGACCCGGGGGCGGTGGAGGTGCCCGTCCTCGCCTTCCGCTTCTTCGCCGGCATCGTCCTCGGGCTCATCTGGCGCTGGCGCGGCCTCGCCGTGGTGGCCTGGGCCCACGCGGCCTACGATGCCTTCCTCCTTCTCTGATGGCCCTCGCACCCCCTCCGACCCAGATCTTCCTCGGCGTCACCGGCGCCAGCGGCGCCCTCTACGGCATCCGGACCCTGCAGATGCTGGTCCAGGCCGGGGTGGAGGTCGGCCTGTGCTACAGCGGCGCGGCCCGGCGCGTCCTGTTCGAGGAGACCGGGATCTCCTTGCAGCAGGACCCCGCCGTCCTCCTCGCGGCGGGCCAGGATGCCGACCAGGTCCGCCTCTACCCCTCGGCCGACATCGGCGCGCCGCCGGCCTCCGGGACGGCCCTGGGACAGGCGGCGGTGGTGGCACCCTGCTCGCTCGACACCCTCGCCGCCATCGCCGGCGGGCGAGCGGACAAGCTGGTCCCGCGCGCCGCGCAGGTCGCTCTCAAGGAAGGGCTGCCCCTCCTCCTGGTGCCGCGCGAGACGCCCCTCTCGCGCATCCACCTCGACCAGCTCTCCCGGCTGGCCTGGGCCGGCGCCACCATCGTCCCGGCCTGCCCCGGCTTCTACCACGACCCGCAGACCGTCCTCGACCTGGTCGACCACGTCTGCGCCAAGCTCCTCAACCTGCTCGGGGTGCCGCAGGACCGCCTGCCGGCCTGGGACGGAGGCCGCGGGAAGCCCGCATGAGCCGCCTGGCCAAGGTCCTGCGGATGGTGAAGTTCGAGCACAGCGTGTTCGCGCTCCCCTTCGCCCTCGGCGGCGCCTGGCTCGCCGCGCGCGGCCTGCCGCCCTGGAGCGACCTGCTCTGGATCGTCGTCGCCGCGGTGGCCGCGCGCAGCTCCGCGATGGCCTTCAACCGCCTGGTCGACCGCCGCTTCGACGCGAGCAACCCGCGGACCGCCTCCCGCGAGCTCGTCACCGGGGAGCTGAGCGCGGCCTGGACTGCCGCCTTCACCGCCGCCACGGCCGCCGCCTTCGTCGGCGCCTCCTTCGCACTCGCGCCGATCTGCGGCTGGCTCTCCCTTCCCGTCCTCGGGATCCTCCTCGGCTACTCGCTGCTGAAGCGCTTCACCCTGCTGTGCCACTTCGGCCTCGGCGTGGCGCTCGCCTGCGCGCCGGCCGGGGCTTGGCTGGCGGTGGCGAAGGACTTCCTCCCCGGCTGGCACGTGCCGCTCTGGATCGGCGCTGGGGTGGTCTGCTGGGTGGCCGGATTCGACCTGCTCTACTCGATCCAGGACCTCGAGCACGACCGCCGCGAGGGGCTCCACTCGGTGCCCGCTCGCTTCGGCCCCGGCGCCACGCGGGGCTTCGCCGCCCTGCTCCACGTCGCCGCGGTGCTGCTCCTGGCCCGAGCCCAACGCGAGGCGGCCCTCGGGACCTGGGCCACCGCTGGCCTGACCGCCGTCGCGCTCCTGCTCCTCGTCGAGCACCTCCTGGTCCGTGGCGACCGCATCGACCGCATCCCGGTCGCCTTCTTCGACGTGAACGCCTGGGTCGGGCCGGCCTGGTTCGCCGGAGTCCTGGCCGAGCTCCACCTCGGCACCGTAGGCTAGCGGGATGAGCGCCGCGAAGAAGCCGCAGACCGACCCGGGCAGCATCTGCCGGGAGCTCTGCGGGCTGGCGGAGAAGGGCAGGCTGCCGAAGCTCCTCGTCCTCGCGCCGCCCGAGCGCGGAGAGGAGGAGCCCTGGTTCGCCGAGCGGGTCCTGGCCACCGCCCGGGCGGTCGGCCGCAGCCGCGAGGACCTCGACCTGCTCGACCTCGACGCCGCCGGCGACGCGCTTCCGGTGGCCGAATTGGACGGCTTCCTCCAGGCCGCCTCGCTGTTCGGCAGCGGCGGACGCGCGCTGCTCCTCGCGCGCGCGGGGAGCGCCTTGCAGAAGCTCCCGCGCCTGGCCGACTCCCTGGCCCAGGCCGCGCTCGACCCCGGCGGGCCCGAGTGGATGATCGTGCAGCTCTCCGGGAAGGCCGCCGCTGCGGCCATCAAGACCCTGCGCGCGAAGCTCGGCAAGACCGAGGGCGCGCTGCGGGTCGAGCGCTTCCGCCGCCTCTACGGCGACCCGCCGCCCTGGCGCCCGCACGACCTGGACGCCTCCGAGGCGGCGCAGTTCGTCAGTGGGGAGGCGCGGGCCCGCAAGCTGCGCCTGCGGCCCGGCGCGGCCGGCGCCCTCGTCGGCATCGCCGGCGCCCGGCCGTCCGACCTGGTGCAGGCCCTCGACCACTTCGAGCTGCTCGACGGGGATTCCATCGACGAGGAGACGGTGCGCGAGGTCGTCGCCCACAGCGCCGAGGGCAGCGCCTTCGAGTTCGCCGGCGCGGTCCTCGCGGGGGACGGCGCCGCCGCCCTGGCCCTCCTCGGCAAGATCCGCGCCCGCGGCCTCCACTCCTGGAGCGGCAAACGCCTCGGTCCTCAGGAGAGCTTCTCGCTGCTCCTCTCGACCCTGGCCGGCGAGCGCCGGCGCACCGAGGCAGTGCGCCGCGGCCTCGACGCCGGGCTCGAGCTCCCTGCCGCGCTGAAGTCCGCCGGGGTCGCCGCCGCCGGACCGGTGGCCAAGCGCATGGAGGCCCGCCTTCGCCTGTGCGACGCCGGCCAGCTGCGCAAGGTGCTCGGCGGCATCCGCCGCGCCGAGCGGCGCATCAAGATCGAGAGCCAGAAGGACGCGGTCCAGGCCCTCGAGGAGCTGGCCTTCCACGCGCACCGCACGCGGAGGCGGCGGTGAACCCGATCCGTCGGCTCGACCCGGTTGTGGTCGACCAGATCGCCGCCGGCGAGGTGGTCGAGCGCCCGGCTTCGGTGGTCAAGGAGCTGGTCGAGAACGCCATCGACGCCGGCGCGACGCGCATCGAGGTGATCCTCGAGGAGGGCGGCGCGCGGCGGGTGGAGGTGCGCGACGACGGCGGCGGCATCGCCCGCGACGAGCTGGAGCTGGCCGTGACCTCGCACGCCACCTCCAAGCTGCGCTCCTCCGAGGACCTCGAGGCCATCGCCACCCTCGGCTTCCGCGGCGAGGCGCTGGCCTCGATCGCCGCCGTCAGCCGGACGGAGATCGTCTCGCGCACCGCCGAGGCGGCCGCCGCCGCCAGCCTGCGCGTCCGCTACGGCCGCGCCGAACCCGTCCGCGAGGCCTCCGGACCGCGCGGGACCCGCATCGTGGTCGAGGACCTTTTCCTCGAGCTCCCGGCACGACGCAAGTTCCTCAAGCGGACCTCCACCGAGCTGGCCCACTGCTCGGCCTGGGTCGAGCGCCTCGCGCTGGCCCACCTCGGGGTCGGCTTCCGGCTCGAGCACGAGGGGCGGGTCCTGCTCGACGTCGCCCCGGACGACGCGCTGCCGGCCCGCTGCGCCGCAGTCCTCGGCGCCGGCCTCGCCGAGCGCATGATCGTGGTCGAGCACCGCAACGAGGGCGTCCGCCTCGAGGCCCGCGTGGGGCCGCCCGAGTCCGCCCGGCGGGACACCAGCCGCATCCACCTCTTCCTGAACGGACGCTGGGTGCGGGACCCGCGCCTGCTGCGCGCCGTCCGCGAGGGCGCGCGCGAGTTCGTCCCGATCGGCCACGCTCCGGCGATGGTACTCATGCTGTCGGTGCCGCCGGACCGCGTGGACGTGAACGTCCACCCGCAGAAGACCGAGGTACGCTTCCGCGACGAGCGCCTGGTGATGGGCACGGTGATCAAGCACCTACGCCGCGGCCTGGCCGCCTCGCCCTGGGCCACGCGGGCGGTCGGCGGCATCGGGTCCACCGCCGAGGCCGGCGGCCGCCCGGCGCCTTCGGGTGGCCCCCTGCCCGCGCCCAGCGACTCCTGGCAGCGACCGCTCCCGAGCGGTGGAAGCTCGCGGGTCGCCGACGGCGGCCCGGCTCCTGCGCCGGGCGCCGCTCCCGACCTCGGGCTGGACGGTCCCCCGGCCACCGGCAACTTCCTCAGCGTCGACCGGACCTACCTGCTGCGCGAGGTGCCCGGCGGCCTCGAGATCTTCGACCAGCACGCCCTCCACGAGCGCGTCAACCTCGAGGAGCTGCGCCGCGAGCTGCGCGAAGGCCAGGTGGTCTCCCAGCCGCTGCTGGTCCCCGCGCTGGTCGACGTGGACCGCGTCGAACTCGACCTCCTGCTGGGGCGCGCCGAGACCTTCCGCACGCTGGGGGTGGAGGTCGAGGCCTTCGGCGAGGCCACCGTGGCGATCCGCGCGGTGCCCGCCCGCTTGCGCCGCCTGAACGCCGAGGCGCTGGTGCAGGACCTGCTCGAGATCGCCCGGGAACACCGCGCCGCCTCCCCCGAGCAGTTGCAGGAGGAGACCCTCCACAGCATGGCCTGCCGCGGCGCCGTGATGGCCGGTGACCACCTCGACCAGCAGGCGCTCGAGGACCTCCTGCGCCGCGGCGCGGGGCTGCCGCAGGACCGCACCTGCGCCCACGGGCGGCCCGTGCGGGTCTTCCTGTCGCTCGAGGACCTCGAGCGCGCCTTCTACCGGCGCTAGCCCGGCAGCCGGCGGATGCGCGGCGCCAGGCGCCACTGCACGTTGTGCAGCTCGAGCCAGCGCACCGCGTGGCGGGCGCCGTTCTCGTCGCGGCGGTACTCGCGCACCATCCGCGGCAGCAGGCGCCCCTGGGGCTCCTCGCTGCCGAGCAGCGGGAAGTCGTGGTAGGCGCCGAGGTCGAACTCCTGGCGCACCACCGCGGGCGCGGCTTCCGCCTCGCCCTCCGCCGGCGGGTCGAGCGGGGTCTCCGCCACGGCAGGGGACTCGAGCGTCAGCCGGGAGGGGAGCCAGGTCTCCTGGTCGAGCCACAACCCGAAGCGGCGCGGCTCGTCGTGGAGCAGGATGGCGCCGGTCAGGATCCAGTGCGGCTGCGAGGAGTCCCGGCGCACCAGGGTTCCGGCGGTGATCCCGAGGTCCCGCGTCTGTTGCTGCAGGCGGTCGAGGTCGAAGAGCAGCAGCAGCTCCTCGCACAGGTCGAGGGTCTCGTCGATCACCTCGCGGTCCTGGGCGTACTCGCGCCCGGCCAGCTCCACCGGTTCGCGGTCCTGTTCCCGGAGCCAGTAGCGCTCGCCGTCGTAGCCCTTCTCGACCCGCACGCCACCGCGCTCGGAGTCGTCGAGGATCAGCTGCAGGCGGCCGCCCTGCGCCAGCGTGAACAGCACGGTGACGTCGACCTCGCGCGGGGTCTCGCCGCGCTCGCGCAGGTTGAGGTCCAGGCCGAAGTGCTCGACGGCCGGGGCGCGCTCCCCGACGCGCTGCGCGGCCACCGCGCGGGCCAGGGCCTCAGCGGGCTCGGGCGTCCCGGCGGGGGCCGGGTCCTGGGCGGCCAGGGCGAGGAGGAAGGCGGCGATCATCGGCGTTCGGACTCCAGCGCGGTGAGGTAGCGGTCGAGCGCGGCCGGCAGGGTCGGCCGGGAGACGCCGCGGCCGCGCAGCTTCTCGACCTCTACGTCGTAGTCGAGGACCAGGCGGGCCATTTCCTCGGCCGTCTCGCCGAGCAGGGCGTGGCCGAGCTCGGCCATGCGCCCGGCCAGTTCGGTCTGGTGGTCGTCGACGTGCTCGCCGAAGCGGTGCAGGCGCGGGGCGGTGATCGCCACCTTGCCGATCCAGGCGCAGGACAGCAGCGAACCGGCGCCGGCGTGGGTGACCACCACGCGGGCCTCGCGCACCCGGGCGGCGAAGTCCGGGTAGCTCAGCCAGCGCTCCCACTCCGCCCGTCGCGGCGGATCCGGGTGCTTGCCGATCTGGACGAAGACCTCCTCCTCGGGCAGCGCCTCGGCGACGAGGTCGGCCGCGTCCACCATCCGCTGGAAGGGGAACTGCTCGGTGCCGAGCGTGAAGAAGATCATACGTTGCGGCCCTCGAAGTCGATCTTGCGGTGCAGCTCGGCGATCTCCTCCCACTGGCCGTAGAACTTGTCGACGACGGGGAGGATCATCTTCCCGGCCAGGGAGACCGAGTGGATGCGCGTGATGCACTCGAGGTACACCGTGCGCATGCCGAGCAGCCGCCCGATCCACAGGAAGGGCACCGCGACGCCCGCGCCGGTCGAGATGACCACGTCGGGGCGCTCGCGCCGCAGCACCCGCCAGGCCAGGAACAGGTTCTTGACCAGGTTCTTCAGGTTGCGGTTGGTCGGGTGGTGGGCCCAGACCACTTCCTCACCGTCGAGCAGGGTCTTGGCGTCCTCGAGCGGGAAGGTGACCCAGAAGCGCTCGTGCTTCTCCCAGGCCGGCTTCAGGTTGACCATCTCCAGGAGGTGGCCGCCGGTGGAGGTGACGAGGGCCAGCTTCACGCGCGGCGCCCCTCGCGGATGGCGCAGTAGACGGGCTCGAGCACCTGGCGGGGCGTGAAGGGGCGCGCGCTGGCCACGCAGGCCTCGCGGTCGCGCGGCTGGTCGAGTACCTCGGCGACGGCGCGCGCCAGGTCCTGCGGCTCGCGGCTGTCGACGAGGCGGCCGTGCTCCGGCCGCTGCACCAGGCGGGGCGATTCCCCGATGCGGGTGCTGGCCACCGGGGTGCCGCAGGCGAGGGCCTCGATCATCGCCAGCGGCATGCCCTCGAAGGCGCTCGACAGGACGAAGGCGTCGGCGGCGTTCAGCCACGCGGCCACCTCGTGCTGCGACTGCGCCCCGGCGAAGTGCATCCGCCCGCCGAGCCCTTCGGCCTCGGCGAAGCCGCGCATCTCCTCGCCGAAGCTGCCCTCGCCGGCCAGGACGAGCTGAGCCTCGGGGTGGGTGGTCCCGAGCGCCTTCCAGGTCCGCATGAGCAGCATCGGGTCCTTCTGCGCCTCGAAGCGCCCGGCGAAGAAGGCCAGCGGCTTCTGCGGGTCGAGGCCCGCGGCGGCGCAGCGCTCGCGGCGCAGCTCCTCGCGGCGCGCCTCCGGCAGGACGTGGAAGATCGCGTCGTCGGCCCAGGTGGGCAGGAAGTCGGCCTTGCCCTGCAGGGCCGGGTACCGCTCCTTCCACCACTCGATGGCGTCCGAGCGCTCGCTCCACAGGTGGTCCATGCGCGGCAGGAGCCGCTTCTCCAGCCAGAAGTAGAGCCAGGGGAAGCGCCGCCAGGTCACCTCGGTGCCCGAGCCGAGCACCTGGTCCTCCGGGTGGTAGTGGAGGAACATCAGCTGCTGCTGGGGCAGCCGCGTCGTGGCCCAGGCGGGCTCCAGGCGGTGGAAGAGCAGGCTGGCGCGGCTCAGGTCGAAGCGCGGCAGCCACTTCTTGAGCCGGCGCGTGAAGCTGAGGCTGACCGGGATCCGCGAACGGATCGAGGGGTGGGCCTGCAGGATCGGCAGCTGCTCGATCTCGCGGCCACCGACGGTGACCTTCTTCCACTGCCCGAGCGGGCGGGCCCCGGGCTCGACCGTGATCCCCACCAGACGCACCTCGATGTCCTCCGGAGCGTTGGCGATGAAGGTGTTGATCATCGTGCCGACGCCGGAGGCGTAGTCGACGCAGGGGTCGTGGGGGTGGAGGATCCAGGCCTGCACGGGTCGCATTCTAGGTGCCCGCCCGGCTCCACCCCAGGACGAGGAAGCGAGGGCGGGCCCCGCTAGGATGAGCCGGGTCCCCTGCGACCACCATGGCCCTCCTGGACCGCCCGCCCCAGATCCTGCACCCGGCCCCCGGCCTGGAGCTGCTCCATCTGCACGAACCGCGCTTCAAGCGCGCCCTGCTGCAGCTCTTCCTCGACCGCCCGCTCGACGACGGTCTCAGCCCGGCGCGCTCGCTGCTGGCGCGCGTCCTCGAGCAGGGGACGGTCTCGCTCCCGACCCAGATGCACCTCACCCGCCGCGAGGAGGAGCTCTACGGCTCCTCGGTCGGGGTGGACGGCGAGCGCCTGTCCGAGACGCACCGCGTGCGCCTCGACCTGGGCTGGGTGGGCGAGCGCTTCCTGCCCGCGGGCGCCGGGGTCGAGGCGGGCATGCTCGCGCTCGGCCGCGAGCTCCTCGAGGAGCCGCAGCGCGACGCGCAGGGGGCCTTCCCCGCCGCGACCGTCGAGCGCGAGCGGACCCAGCTCGCGCGGCGGATCCGCTCGCTGCCGGACGACCGCGACGCGTACGCGCGGGACCGCTTCCTCCGCACGCTGTGCCCGGACGAGCCCTACGGGACGCCTCCCTGGGGGAGCGAGGAAGCCGTCCTCGGGCTCGGCGCGGCCGAGCTGGAGGAGGCGCGGAGCGCCCTGCTCGACGGCGCTCGGATCAGCGCCGTCGTGGTCGGCCCGGCCGACGCCCAGCGGGTGGGCGAGGCCCTGGCCGCCTGGTTCGGGCCCGGCGGTCCGCGCGGTGACCGCGAGCGCACGGAGCCTCCGGCGCCGCAGCTGCGCACCCCCGGCGCGCTGCGTGAGGTGCGCGAGGAGCTCCCCGTGGACCAGGCACGCTTCCACTTCGGCTTCCGCTTCCGGCCGCCGGCCGACGCGGCGGCCTTCGAGGCCCTCGCCCTGGCCAACGCCATCCTCGGCGGCGGGGCGCAGGGGCGCCTGTTCCGCATCGTGCGCGAGGAGAGGTCGCTCTGCTACGGCATCTCCAGCTCGGTGCGCTCGCGGAAGGGCATCCTGGCGGTCGGCGCGGGCATCGACGCGCGCTCCTACGCCGAGGTGCGCGACGAGGTGCTCGAGCAGGTCCGCGTCGTCGCCGCCGGCGGCTGGACCGAGCAGGAGGAGGCCTCCGCGCGCGCCGGCGTGCGCAACTGGCTCGACTCGCTCGGCGACTCGCCCGGCGGGGTGGCCCAGTTCCTCGAGCGGGAGCGCCTGCTCGGCTTCCGCCGCACCCCTGCCCAGCGCGCGGCGGACTCGGCAGCGGTCGGCCGCGAGGCGATCGCCGCCGCGGCCGCCGCGTGGCAGCCCGATCTCGTCTACCTCCTCGCCGGCCCCGCGCCGGAGGAGGCCGCCGCGTGATCGAACGCCGCATCCTGCGCGACGAGCGCCTGGACGAGACCGTCCACCTCGCCACCCTGCCCAGCGGAGTCCGCGTCGCCGTGACGCCGAAGCCGGGCTTCTCCACCGCCGCCGGCTACTTCGGCCTGCGTTTCGGCAGCACCGACACGCGCTTCCGGCGCGGGGACGGCGCCCTGGTCGAGGTGCCGGACGGAAGCGCCCACTTCCTCGAGCACAAGCTCTTCGAGGGGCGCGAGGACAAGGTCTTCGACCGCTTCGGCCGCCTCGGCGCCGACTTCAACGGCGGCACCGGCTTCCGCTCGACCAGCTACTACTTCGTCAGCGCCGGGCGCTTCGACGAGTCGCTCGAGGTGCTGCTCGACTTCGTGCAGAGCCCCCTGATCACCCCCGAGCGGGTCGAGAAGGAGAAGGGGATCATCGAGCAGGAGGTGCGGATGTACGAGGACCACCCGCACTTCCGCGGCATCTTCCTGCTCCACCGCGCGCTGTTCTCGGCGCACGCCATCCGCATCCCGCCCGGCGGCACGGTCGCCTCGGTGCACGCGACGACGGCGGAGGACCTCCAGGCCTGCTTCGACGCCTTCTACCGGCCGCAGAACCTGGTCCTGAGCCTGGCAGGGGACCTCGACCCCGACGCCGTGCTGGAGCGGGTCGCCGCCGCCGTCGTCGAGCGGCCGGCCGAGCCGGTCGAGCGCCTCTACCCGGCCGAAGGCGCCGCCCCTGCAGCCGCGCGGCTGGAGGAGGAGTTCGCCGTGTCGCGGCCGCACGTCTGGATCGGCTGGCGCGACCGCGGGGGCGTCGGCCTCGGCCGCCCGATGCTCGAGCGGCGGGTCCTGTCGGCCCTGGTCCTCGACCTGGCCCTCGGGGACTCGAGCGAGCTGCACCTCGACCTCTACCAACGGGGCGTGGTCGACGACACCTTCGGCGCCTACTACAGCTGCGACCTCGACTACGGCTACGCCGTGGCCAGCGGACAGACCGAGGAGCCCGACCGCCTGGTCGAGGAGGTGCAGCGTGCCGTCACCGCCTTCCGCGACCGGGGGCCGCAGGAGGCCGACCTCGAGCGGGTGCGGCGCTCGGCCTGGGGCGGCATGGTCAGCGGGCTGCAGACGCCCGGGGCGGTGGCCGGGTCGATCCTCAACTCCCTGCTCGTCGAGCAGGAGCCCTTCGAGGTGCTGCGGGTCCTCGCCGAGGTCGACGTGCCTCGGCTGCGCGAGCGGGCGGCCGAGCTGCTCGACCCGGCGCAGTGCGCGGTGGCCCTGCTGCGCCCGTCCGGCGGCTGATGCGCGCCTTCCTGCTCGGCCCGACCGCCTCCGGCAAGACCGCGGCCTCGGTCGAGTGGGCGCGCCGCGCCGGCGCGGAGATCCTGTCGATGGATTCCATGCTGGTCTACCGCGGCATGGACCTCGGCACGGCCAAGCCGACCGAGGAGGAGCGCGGCGGCGTGCCGCACCACCTGATCGACCTGGTCGGCCCGGAGGAGGAGTTCTCGGTCTCGCGCTGGCTGGAGGCCGCGCAGCGGGCCGAACGAGAGGTCCGCGCGCGTGGCCGCCTCCCGCTCTACGTCGGCGGGACCGGGCTCTACTTCAAGGCCGCCACCGCCGGCCTGTTCGCGGGGCCGAGCGTCCCGGGGGCCGTGCGGGAGGAGGTCGAGGCCGAGCTGGCCGCCGGAGGCCGCGAACGGCTCCGCGAGGAGCTTCACCGCGGGGATCCGGCGCTGCACGCCCGCCTCCACCCGAACGACGACAAGCGTCTCCTGCGCGGCGTCGAGACGCTGCGCGCCACCGGACGGCCCTTGAGCGCCTGGCAGGAGCAATGGCGTGACGAGGACAAGTCGGTCGGCGAGCCCGCGGTGGCCCTGGTCTGGCCCCGCGCCGACGCCCACCGCCGCATCGAGCAGCGCTTCGACGCCATGCTCGAGGCGGGGCTCCTCGAGGAAGTGCGCCGCATCCGCGACGGCGCGGGCTTCAGCCGCTCCGCCTCCATGGGCCTCGGCTACCACCAGCTGCTCGCCCATCTCGACGGCCGCCTGAGCCTCGCCGAGGCGCGGGAGCGGGCCGTCACCGCCACCCGACGCCTGGTCCGTCGCCAGACCACCTGGCTGCGCAGCTTCCCCGACCTGCGCTGGGTGGAGGCCCGCGAGGACGAGGACGCTGCTGCCCTGGCCGGCCGCCTCGCCGCCGCCCTGCCGGAGTGGGGCGCCGAGAAGGGCGAATAGCGGCGGCGCTCGCGGTTATCCTCCCGAGGAGCATTCCGGCATGGCTGAACCCCGTGGATTCCCTGATTTCGGTTCCGGCGGCGGCGCGCAACCGCCCCGGCCTCCCCGCGGCCCCGGCCGCTTCCAGCTGCCCCAGGGCCGCCGTTGGGTGTGGGGGACGGCGCTGGTCGTCGTCCTGCTCGTCCTGCTCGGCGTCTTCCTGACCGGGCGCGGCGGCCTGGTCGAGATCGCCGACACCGAGGTGGCGGTGGTCGTGAACTACCTGACCGGCCAGAAGGAGCTGGTGGCCACTCCGGGCTACAAGATCTTCATCCCCTTCGTCGAGCAGGCCTTCAAGTTCGACAAGTCGCCCAACAAGTTCCTCATGGAGGGCGACCGCGACGTGGACGCGAACCACGTACGGCGTCTGACCGTGCGCGCCAACGACGGCTCCAACTTCTGGTTCGAGACCCTGGAGATCCAGTACCAGCTGATCGTGTCGCAGGCTCCGTTGGTGCTCTCCGACAGCGGCCCGGGCGACGAGTTCAAGCAGAACTGGGTGCGCGCCTTCGCCCGCTCGGTGCTGCGCGACGTGTTCGGCCAGTTCTCCGCCGAGGAGATGGCCGACCCGACCACCTTCTCGCAGGCCACGCCGATGGCCTCGCAGCGCCTCAACGCGCTCCTCGAGCCGCACGGCCTGCGCATCATCCAGATCATCACCCCGAAGCCGCGCTTCGAGGACCGCTACGAGCAGGCCATCCAGGACCGCAAGGTGGCCAACCAGTCGGTCGAGCGCCTGAAGGCCCAGGCCGTGCAGCTCGAGAAGGAGCGGGACCGCCGCCTCGGTGAGGTCGAGCGTGACATGGCGACCTCCTTCGAGCAGCTGCTCGGCACGCTCGAGGCCGAGCGCATCAGCGCCGAGCGTGAGCAGGTCAAGCGGGAGAAGGAGGCCGACGCCTACAAGATCAAACTGGTCGCCGAGGGCGAGGCTGCCGAGAACCGGATGCTGCAGGAGGCTACCGCTCTCGAGACGAAAGCGCGCAAGGAGGCCGAGGGCCTGCGCGCCCGGGTCGAGGCGCTGGCCGCGCGCGGCGACATCCTCGTGCGCGAGGCGCTGGCCGAGAAGTTGGCGAGCATCATCTTCGAGGTGGTTCCCTACCGCCGCGATCCCTCGCCCACCCGCATCGAGCACCTGGGCGCCCTGCCCGCGACCGGAGGCCAGCAATGAAGTCCGTCAAGATCCTGGTCCTCTTCCTGGTCCTGATCCTGGTCGTCCTCCCGGTCGGCTTCACCCTCGCCGTGAAGCGGGTCGAGCCGGACAAGATCGGCATCAAGCAGGTCCGATGGGGCGGCGGCGGCTTCGTCTCCACCGACCACGAGGCCGGCTTCCACCTCGGCATCTCCGGCTACCACCTGTGGCACTTCCTGCCGAAGCGGACGCACTTCGTCCACTTCACCACCGACCGCGGCCCGTCCAGCGACGTGGTGCGGTGGGAGCCGCCGCTGGAGATCCGCGCCAAGGACGGCAACACGGTGACGGTGGAGCTCTCGATCCCCTTCCACATCAAGCCTGGGGAGGGGCACAAGATCCTCGAGGAGGGCATCAAGGTCGACTACTTCGACCGCGCCAAGTCCACCATGGTCTCCGTGATCAAGGCCGGGCTGCCCGAGCTGACCTCCGAGGACCTGCAGGATCCGGACATGCGGCGCACCCGCACCAAGGAGCTGCTGCCCCTGCTCAACGAGGAACTCTCGGTCTACCACGTGGAGGCCAACGACATCCTCATCCGCCGCTTCGACTTCCTGCCCGAGTACGAGGACCAGCTGCAGGAGAAGCAGTACCTGCGCCAGAAGGCGCAGCTCGACACCGCGCTGGCCGAGATGGCGAACGAGCAGAAGGCGATCAACCTGATCGAGAAGCAGATCGTCGCCGCCGAGCTGGCCCTGACCCAGGACTGGGAGAAGCGACTGCAGGAGAAACGCTCGGAGTACGAGGTGCTGATCGCCGGGATCCGCGGCCAGACCGAGGTCTACACCCAGCGCACCCGTGCCGAGGGCGACGCGCAGCGCGAGATCCTCGAGGCCAACGGCAAGCTCGCCCTGGAGCAGGCCGAGGCGCTGCGCAACAAGTTGCGCACCGAGGCGCTCAACTCCGAGGGCGGGCGCATCCTGCTGGCGCTCGAGGCGGCCAACAACCTGAAGGTTCCCCAGGTCACGCTGAACAGCGACGACCCGGCGGTGCCGATGCTGCTCGACCTCCACGCCCTGACCGAGCTGCTGGTCGGCAAGGCCGGCGGCGGGCAGGACTGAGCGCGCTCAGGAGGGGGCTCCGCCCTGGCGCAGCCGCGCCATGAGGCGGAGCACCTCGGAGCGGTCGACCACGCCGAGGAAGCGGCGGCTCTCGGCGTCCTCGACCACCGCGAGGTGGTTGGCGCGGAAGTCACCGAAGACCGCCGCCGCTTCCTGCAGCGTGCCGGTCACCGGGATCGAGCACTCCTCGGCCCCGAGGCTGGTCAGGTCACCGGCGATGACCAGGCCCGCTGCGGCCGGGTCATAGGCCAGGTCGTCGAGGTCGCGCAGGCGGATCATGCCGACCAGGACGCCTTCCGTGGACACGACGGGGAACTGGTTGAAGGGGACGTGGTTGGCGTAGCGCAGGATCTCGTCCAGACCGGCCTGCTCGCGCAGCGGCTCGATGCCGGGCCGCATGATCTTGTCCACCGTGAGCGCGCGCAGGTCCTCGGCGGTGCGGCCGCCGCGGCCGCGCAGGCTGCGGATCAGGGCCATCCAGATGGTCGGCTCCTCGCGCTCCTCGGTGTTCCGCACCAGCAGGCTGCCCAGGCTGACCTCGCCGGCCGCCACCGCCACGTGCTTGACCAGCACCGGACCGAGCAGCTCGAAGACCACCACCGCGCCCAGGATGATGTTGAGCAGCTGGTCGCCGAGCGCCTGGTCGTAGCCGCGGGCGACCTGGGCCAGGGCGATGGCCGCGCCGGCCTGGCACAGCAGGCCCAGCCCCAGCGGCGGGGAGGGCCGCCCGGCCAGGTTGCCGGCCCCCATGCCGGCGGCGCGGAGGCCGGCGCGGGCGCCCACCACCTTGCCGATGGTGCGGCCGAGCACGTAGAGGCCGACCGCCAGCCAGTTCTCGGCCAGGAGGTGGAAGTCGAGGTGCAGGCCGCTGAGCACGAAGAAGGCCACGTAGGCCGGCTGCGCGAACAGGTCCATCGCCTTGGTGATCGGCTCGAAGTAGCGCGAGCGGTTGACCACCACCGCGCCGGTGGCCAGGAAGGCCAGCATGTGCGGCACCTCGGTCAGCTTGCACACCCCGATCGTGGTCAGCAGGACGGTCAGCAGCGGCAGCGAGTAGCTGCCGTGGCCGACCTTCTCCTGCATGAGGATCAGGGCGTGGCCCGCCAGCAGGCCGTAGAGGACCGAGCCGGCGATGTCCCACAGGATCTCCTGCGGCCCGGCTTCGGCGCTCGAGGTGGCGAGCAGCACGAGCAGGGCGACCTCGAACAGGAACACCGCCCAGATGTTGGACAGGGCGGTGAGCAGCTTGAGCGAGGCCGTGGTCGGGCCGCTGGCCTCGAACTCCCGCAGCACCAGGAGAGTGGTGGCGGGGGCCACCGCGACGGCCATCACGCCGAGCAGGACCGACCCCGCCCAGTCCCCGAGCACCGGCCACGCCAGCAGGCAGACCAGGCTGAAGGTGATCAGCGACTCGACCGAGCTGAGCACGAAGATCCGCCGCGCGATCGGGCGGATCCGCTCCATCGCGAACTGCCCGCCGAGGACGAACAGCACCAGCGCCATGGCCAGGTCGTTGACCGGGCCGCTCATCAGCTCGACGTGCTCGTCCGGCAGCTGGTCGAGGCCCTGGTGGCCGAGGAGGATGCCCGCGGCGAGGTAGCCCGTCAGGGTGGGCAGCCGCAGCATCCGGGCCACCGCGCCGCACAGGCTGCCGCCGACCAGGATCAGGCCGGCCGTGAGCAGGACGGGGGATTCCATCAGTGCGCGCTGGCCCAGTCCGGGCCGTGGCCGATGTCGACGCGGAGGGGCACGTCGAGGGGCCAGACCTTCTCCATCTCCTCGCGGACCAGGGCCTGGAGCGCCTCGAGCTCCTCGGCCGGGCAGTCGAACACCAGCTCGTCGTGTACCTGGAGCAGCATGCGGGCGCGCAGGCCCTCGCGCTGAAGGCGCGCGTCGAGGCGGATCATGGCGACCTTGATCAGGTCGGCGGCCGAGCCCTGCACCGGCGTGTTCACCGCCACGTTCTCGGCCGAGGCGCGCACACGGGCGTCCTCCGAGCGCAGCTCGGGCACCGGGCGGCGGCGGCCGAGCAGCGTGCGCACCTCGCCCTCCTCGCGCGCGCGGTCGAGGGTCTCGTCCAGCCAGCGGCGCACCCCGGGCAGGGCCTCGAAGTAGGCGTCGATGAACTGCCGCGCCTCGGCGAAGGTGATCTTGAGCTCGCGGCTGAGGCGGGCCGGCCCCATGCCGTAGAGGATGCCGAAGTTGATCGCCTTCGAGCGCGAGCGCATCTCCGGGGTGACCTCGTCCTGCGGCACGTCGAAGACCAGCGCGGCGGTGCGCGCGTGGACGTCGGCGCCGTCGCGGAAGGCCTGCGCCAGGGCCGGGTCTCCGGCCAGGTGGGCGACGATGCGCAGCTCGATCTGCGAGTAGTCGGCCGAGACCATCACCCAGCCCTCCTCGTGCGGCACGAAGGCGCGGCGGATCTCGCGGCCGGCCTGCGTGCGGATCGGGATGTTCTGCAGGTTGGGGTCGCTGCTCGACAGCCGCCCGGTCGAGGCCACCGCCTGGTGGAAGCTGGTGTGGATGCAGCCGGTCTCGGGGTGGACATAGCCCGGCAGGGCGGCGACGTAGGTGCCGCGCAGCTTGCTGACCTGGCGGTACTCGAGCAGGGCGTCGACCACCGGCACGCCGGCGTAGGGCTCGAGCGCGGCGGCGTTGGTGGCGTAGCCGGTCTTGGTCTTGCGCACCCGCTTGATCCCCGCCGCCTCGTGGATCTTGAGCTTCTCGAACAGGACCGGGCCCAGCTGCTTGGGCGAGTTGAGGTTGAAGGGCTCGCCGGCCAGCTCGTGGACGCGCGCCTCGAGCTCGGCCTCGCGCTTCTCGAGCCGCTGCTGCATCTCCTTCAGCCGCTCGCGGTCGACCCGCACGCCGGCCGCCTCCATCCGCCGCAGCACCTCGACCAGCGGCATCTCGACGGTCCGGAACAGCTCCTCCTCGGGCGTGCCGGCGAGCGCCTCGCGCAGCGGCGCGACCAGCCGCCAGGTCGCGTCGGCGTCCTCGCAGGCGTAGCGGGCGACGTCCTCGACCGGGATGAGGTCCATCGTGGTCTGCTCCTTGCCCTTGCCGATCAGCGACTCGGTCGGGATCTTGCGCAGGCCGAGGTAGCGCAGCGCCATCGCGTCGAGGTTGTGCGGCGACAGCGGGTCGGCCAGGAAGTGGGCCAGCATGGTGTCGAACTCCCAGCCGCGCACCTCGACGCCGTGGCGGGCCAGCACCTGCGCGTCGTACTTGGTGTTCTGCCCGGCCTTCGGCACCGCGGGGTCGGTCAGCACCGGCGCGAGGAAGTCCAGCGCCGACGCGCCGTCCGGTCCGCAGAGCGGCGGCTGCGTGTTCATGGGCACGTACCAGGCCACCTCGTCCTGCCAGCTGAAGCTGATGCCGACCAGCCGGGCGCGCATCGGGTCGAGGCCGGTGGTCTCGGTGTCCACGGCGAAGCCGCCGCTCCGCTCGAGGCCGAGCCGCAGCTCGGCCAACCGCTCGGGCGAGTCCACCAAGCGGTAGTCGCGCTCCTCGGCGGCCTCCTCGGGGCTGGCGCCGTCCGGGTCGGCGCACTTCAAGAGGCGCTCCATCAGCGAGTCGAAGGCGTGCTCGTCGCAGAAGGCGCGGATGCCCTCCGGGTCGCCGGGGCGCCGCGCCAGCCCGTCCAGCGCGCCGAGCTCCATGTCGGTGCGCAGGGTGACCAGCTCCAGCGCGGCGCGGGCCTGGTCGCCGAAGGCCTCGAGGTTCTCGCGCAGCTTGCCCTTCTCCTCCTGCGGTCCGCGCTCGAGGACGGCGTCGAGCGAACCGTACTTGTTGAGCAGCGCGGTGGCCTTCTTCGGCCCGACCCCCGGCACCCCGGCCACGTTGTCGCTGCTGTCGCCGACCAGCGCCTGCCACTCGGCCATGAGCGCCGGCGGGACGCCGAACTTCTCCTCGATCTCCGCCGGCCCCAGCCGCACGGAGGGGTCGTTGCGCCGCGGCGGCGGCACCATGGTCACGCGGTCGCCCACGACCTGGGCGAGGTCCTTGTCCCCGGCGCAGAGCAGCACCTCGTGGCCGGCGGCGGCACCCTGGACCGCCAGCGTGGCCAGGATGTCGTCGGCCTCGAAGCCGGCCTCCTCGAGCTGGGCGATGCCGAGCAGTTCGGCGCCCTCGCGCATCCAGGGCAGCTGCTGGGCGAGGTCCTCGTCCATGCGCTCGCGGGTCGCCTTGTAGTCGGCCGACAGCCGGTGCCGAAAGGTGGGCTCCGGCCGGTCCCAGGCGATCGCGACGCGCTCGGCGGGGTGCTCCTCGAGGGTGCGGACCAGGCTGGACAGGAAGCCGTAGAGCGCCCCCGACGGGCGGCCCTGGCTGTCGGTCAGGCCGCGCACGGCGAAGAAGGCGCGGAAGGCCAGCGCCGTCCCGTCGACGACGAGGAGGACCGGGGCGGGGGAGTCGCTCATCCCAGGTAGCGCACGGCCAGGAAGCCGCCGACGAGGAGCACGGTGAAGCCGAGGGCCACCCAGTCGAACCAGCGCTCGATCCAGGCGGCGATCGGGGCGCCGAAGCGGGCGAGCAGCAGCCCTTCCACGCCGAAGCGCAGGCCGCGGCCCAGCAGGGAGGCGCCGAGGAAGGGCAGGAAGGGGAAGCCCATGGCGCCGGAGGCGATGGTGAAGACCTTGAAGGGGATCGGCGTGATCGCCGCGAGCAGCAGCGCCAGCATGCCGTTCTCCTCGTACCAGGCCTCGATGCGGCCCCAGGTGTGGCGCTCGGCGTCGTACAGGTCGAGCAGCCAGGCGCCCACGCTGTCCATCAGGAAGACGCCGATGGCGTAGCCGAGCAGCGCGCCCAGGACCGAGGCCACCGTGGTGACCAGGGCGAAGCGCAGCGCGCGGCGGGGCTGGCCCGCGCCCATGGCGAGCAGGAGCGGGTCGGGCGGCAGCGGGAAGAAGGAGGCCTCGGCGAAGCTCAGCCCGAACAGCGCGCCCTCGGCGAAGGGCTTGTCGGCGAAGCGCAGCATCCAGTCGTAGCCGCGCTTGAGCAGGCGGGAGAGGGGGTGGAGGAGGGGGATCCGCATCAGGGGGAGGTGCGCAGGTCCAGCAGGGTCCACTCGACCGAGCGCCGGCCCCGGAACAGGTTGATCCCGGGGCGGAAGACGACGTCGACCCGGTCGCCGGGGGAGAGCCCGCGCCAGGACTCCGCCATGCGCCAGCCCAGGCCGCGGACGGCGTGCCCGTTGCGCTCGAGCTGGACCGCCAGGTGGCTGCCGTCGCCCAGCGGGCGGACGTCCATCACCGTCAGCTCGCAGGACAGGAAGGTCGGGGCGGGGTTCCGCTCGCCGAAGGGGGCGAGGGACTCGAGCTGCTCGACCAGGCGCGGCTGGAAGTCGCCCGGGGCGGCCTCGGCGTCCACCTCGAGCCGCGGCGGTCCGGGCTGCGGCAGCGCAGCGGCGGTCGTCTGCAGGGCGGCGGCGACCTCGTCGACGCGCGCCGGGTCGAAGCTGAAGCCGGCGGCGCGCGCGTGGCCGCCGAAGCCGTGGAACAGCCCCTCGGCGCCGCGCAGGATCGGCATCAGGTCGTGGCCGTCCGGCGCTCGCGCGCTGCCTCGCGCCAGGCCGGGGGCGCACTCGGCCCACAGCAGGGTGGGCAGCCCGGTGGCGTCCAGGAAGCGGTTGGCCACCACGCCCAGCACGCCGAAGTTGCTCTCGCGGTGGCCGGCGAAGAGGACGCGGTCGCCGCGCTGGCGCTGCTCCTCGACCGCCGCCTCGAGCCGCGCCACCTCGGCCGCCTCGACCTCCTTGCGTTGCGCGTTCAGCGCGTCGAGTTCGAGCGCCAGCTGGCGTCCGCGGACCGGGTCCTCGGTGGTGAGCAGCTCGAGGGCCAGTTCGGTGCGCGACAGGCGGCCGGCGGCGTTCAGGCGCGGCCCGATGCGGAAGCCGACGTCCTCGGTGCTCACCTCTCCGCGCACCTTCGCCACCTCGAGCAGCGCCTGGATTCCGGGGTAGCCCGCGTTGCCGAGGGTCCGCAGGCCCTCGGCCACCAGGGCGCGGTTGGGCCCCTGCAGGGGCATGACGTCGGTCACGGTGGCCAGCGCGGCGAGGCCGAGGCCGTCGACCAGGAAGCGGCGGTGCGCCTCGGCCATCCCGTCCGCCCGCCGCCGCAGCACGCCCCAGGCCAGCAGGTAGGCCACCGCCGTGCCGCAGAAGAAGGGGAAGAAGCTGCGGTCCGGATCGGCCCAGGGATTCACCAGGGCGGTGGCGTCCGGCCGCTCGTCGCCCATCAGGTGGTGGTCGACCACGACCAGCTCGGGGCCGAGCGCGCGGATCCGCCGCACGAAGTCCACCGCGGTGGTGCCGTTGTCGACCGAGATGACCAGGCCGGGCTGCAGCTCGCGGATGCGGTCGAGGCTGCGCTCGGAGAAGCTGTAGCCGTCGCGCAGGCGGTCGGGCAGGAAGACCTCGGCCGGGTGGTCCAGCAGCCGGAAGAGGCGCAGGAGCAGCGTGCTGCCGCTCATCCCGTCGACGTCGTAGTCGCCGTGGATGAGCACCGGGCGGCCGCTGTCGAGGACGCGCTCGATCGCCGCTGCGGCCGCCTCGAAGTCGGGCAGGCGTTCCGGGTCGGGGAGCCCGCGGAGCGAGGGGCGCAGGAAGGCGCGGGCCTCGGCCGGACCGGGGCAGCCCCGGTGCACCAGGCACTGGGCGGTCAGCGGGTGCAGGTCGAGCTCGCGGCTGAGGCGCTCGCGCTCGGCGGGAGTCTCCGCGCGCAGTTCCCAGCGATGCCGCGGCGCCACTCCCACTCGTTCCATGCGCCGATTCTAGGGGGAGGGGAGCCGGGTTTCCGCCCCTTTGTGGGGGGCAAAGGGAGCGGCCTCCCCGCCGGAGCGAGGAGGCCGCTGTCGTGGGCCGGGTGCGGGGATCAGCCGATGATCTCGGCCAGACCGTTGGTGAAGGTCAGGCTGCCGAGGTCGATGGCGTGCATCCACACCTGGATGCCGGTGGTGCCGGCCGGGACCGGCGCGCTGAGGCTGGCGTTGCCCGCCGCGTCGGCGGTCATCGCCGGCAGCTCGGTGTAGGGCGGGCTCAGCAGCAGGTCACCCCACGGGGTCGTGGTCGGGCCGCCGCCGAACAGCGAGTAGCCGTGACGGACGATGCCACCCGGGGTGGCGCCGCTGACGCTGATCGTCGCCGCCGCGCCGGCGACCAGGTTGGCCACCGAGAGCTGCGGGCCGGCCGCGCCGGTGTCGTAGTAGACCGTGCCGTTCCAGCAGCGGTTGTTGAAGGTGCTGCCGGTGAAGGCGGGCGTGGCCTTGCCGCAGTGGCTGATGATCGTGGCGTCGGCGTTGGCGTAGGTCTCGGCCGAGGTGGTGTTGGTGTAGTTGATGCCACCGGACGTCGAGTAGTTCGAGTTGTCCATGTACAGGCCGTAGGTCACCCCGGCCTGGAAGGTGACCCCGTTGCCCGACAGGTCGACGAAGGTGCCGACGCCGGAGCCGTTGTTGGTCGCCGAGCCGCTGGCCAGCAGGGTCCAGCCGGTCGAGCTGCTCTCGTTGCCGACGGAGGTGCCCGTGCGGTACCAGAGGTCGATGTCGTACAGGTTCGAGTTGCTCCGGCCGTGGAAGTCGATGCCGGTGATCGTCATGTCGACGTTCGGGGTGAAGTCGAACATGTTGCCGGCGTAGCCGTTGCCACCCAGGAAGTGGGTGATCAGCGAGCCGGGGGCCTGGGCGGCGGGACCGGGAGTGCCGATCGGGCCGACGGCGCTGCCGTCGTCGGCGACCAGGGTGACCTGGGCGCTGAGCAGCGAGCTGCTGAGCAGGAAGGCGCCGACCATGGCGAGGCGCGAGAGGCTGAGAGACATGGAGATCCTCCGTACGGGGAGATTCGGGGTAGGGGAAGGAGCCCTCCGGAACGCCCGGGGGGACACGGTTCCAACATACTCCAGGATCCCCGATCCGGTAATGTCCCCTCGTGACTTCTTCGTCCTCCCCCCGGATCCCTCCGATGAACCAGTTGCTCGAGGAGGGAGGGAAGCGAGGCCTGGCCGAGGGGGGCCGCGAGGCCCTGCGGACGGCCCTGGCCGCGGAGCTCGAGGTCCTGCGCGCCGCCTGGCGGTCGGGAGGGCCGGCCGAGCCCGACGAAGCCTTCTGGGACCGCGTGGCGGGGCGCCTGGCGGTCCTCCCCGCCCTGGGCCTGCGCCGCGTGCTCAACGCCACCGGAGTGGTCCTCCACACCAACCTCGGCCGGGCGCCCTGGGCCTCCGAGGCGGTCGAGGCCGCCGCCCGCGCCGCCCGCTACGGCGTGGTCGAGATCGACCTCGGGACCGGGGGGCGCGGGGGCCGGGCGCCGCGCGTGGCCGAGCTCCTCGCGGAGCTCAGCGGCGCCGAGGACGGTCTGGCGGTGAACAACAACGCCGCCGCCGCCCTGCTCGCCCTCGCGGCCCTGGCCCGCGGTCGCAAGGTCGTCGTGGCCCGCAACGAGCTGGTCGAGATCGGCGGCAGCTACCGCATGCCCGAGGTGGTCGCCGCTGCCGGCGCGACCATGGTCGAGGTCGGCACGACCAACCGGGTCCACCTGAAGGACTTCGCCCGCGCGCTGGAGGACCCGGAGGTGGCCTGCGTCTTCAAGGCCCACCCGAGCAACTTCCGCATCGAGGGCTTCCACCACGAGGCCCCGCTCGGCGAGCTGGCCGCGCTCTGCCGCGAGCACGGCGTCCCGCTGGTCTACGACCTCGGTTCGGGCGTGCTGCACGGCGCCGGTCTGCCCGGAGTGCGCGGCGAGCCGACCGTGCAGGACGCGCTGGCAGCCGGCTGCGACCTGGTCACCTTCTCCGGCGACAAGCTCCTCGGCGGGCCGCAGGCCGGCCTGGTCGTCGGTGCGCGCTCCCTGGTTCGGCGCCTGCGGCGCGACATGCTGACCCGCTGCGTGCGCCTCGACAAGACCATCCTGGCCGGCCTGGAGGCGACCCTCGCGCTCCACGCCCTCGGCGAGGAGGCCGCCCTGCGCCGCGTCCCGGCCCTGCGTGCCCTGGCGCGGAGCGTGGAGGAGTTGCGCGGCCGCGCCGAGCAGCTCGCAGCCGGCCTCGCCGCTGCCGCACCCGCCGTGCGCGCCGAGGTGGTGGACTGCGCCTCGCGCGTCGGTTCCGGCGCCGCGCCCACCGAGGAAGTGCCGAGCGTCGGCCTCCGCCTGACGCGCGAGGGCGGCTCCGCGGAAGCCTGGGCCGCCGCCCTGCGCGCCGGCGAGCCCCCGGTGGTCGCGCGCATCCAGGACGAGGCGCTCCTGCTCGACCTGCGCACCGTGGAGCCGGACGAGGAGGCGACCCTGCTCGCCGCGCTGCTCCGCACCGCCGAGGCCTAGCGGCGGGCGGGGAGGCGCCGTTCGAGCACCAGGCGCTCGCCTGGGGTGCCCGGACCCGGTGCGGGGTCGAGGGGCCAGTCGCCGCTGCCCGAGGCGCGGCGCGCGCGGAACTCGAGGACCACCCCGGGGGAGGCCAGGAAGCGGACGCGGCCGTCCTCCACCGTGAGGGCGCGCGCGGCTTCCCGACGCGGGCCACCGGCTTCGGGCCGCCAGGCCAGGCGCAGGACCAGCTCCTCGCGCGGCCGGGTTCCGTCAGCCTCGGTCAGGAGCAGCTCCACCTCGGCGGCGGGAGGGAGCCGGAGTTCGGCGGTCGCCGCGGGCAGGGCGTCCGGGGCCATCGGATCGCCCACCAGTTCGAGCCGGACCGGCGTCGGCGCCGGGTGGAGGGCCTCGAGTTCCAGCCGCGGCGGTCCGCCGTCGGCCGGCGCGCGCCACCGGCCTCCCGGGACGACCAGCTCGGCGTTCCCGGAGGGGCCGCTGCGGCCACGGGCGAGCGGAGGCGCGGCCTCGGGTGCGTCCGCCCAGCGCAGCAGGAGGTCGATCCCGTCGGCCGGCGCGCCGTCCGAGCTCAGCACCCTGGCGGCGAAGCGCCGGTCCGGCGGCGGGGCGGGAGCGCGCGGCCCCAGCCGGTCGGCCGCCCAGTGGTCCACCGACCACCAGGCGCCGAGGACGACGAGGAACAGCAAGCAGGCCGCCGCGAGCGCGCGCACGGCCGCATCCTACCCCTCACCCGGCTCCGCCTCCTCCTCGCTCACGCGCGCGGCTTCCCGCTCCTCCCGGCTGGGGATCGCGAGGACCGCGGCCTGCAGCTGTTCGAGGTGGATCGGCTTCGACAGGAAGTTGTCCATGCCGGCCGCCAGGCACTCCTCGCGGTCGCCCATCATGGCGTGCGCGGTCATCGCGATGATCGGGATGCGCGACACCGGGCCCGGCAGGCAGCGGATGTTGCGGGTGGCGAGGTAGCCGTCCATGACCGGCATCTGGCAGTCCATGAACACCGCGTCGTAGACGCCCTTCTGCACCGCCTCGACCGCCTCGGCGCCGTTCGGCACGGCGTCGACCTCGACGCCGAGCTTCTCGAACATGCGCAGCGCGACGGCGCGGTTGACCAGGTTGTCCTCGGCCAGGAGGACTCGGCGGCGCACCGCCGGAGCCTTCTTCGCCGGGGCCGGTCCCGCGCTCCGTCCCGCGGAGGAGGCCGGCGGACGCGGCGCCAGGCTGGAGCTGGCGTTGGCGCCGAGGATGCCGAGCAGCTCCCGGCGCAGCGAGCCGATCTTCACCGGCTTGTGGAGGGCCGCCTGGAAGCCGGCCGTGCGCTCCACCCCGAGCGGGTCGCGCGGCACGGAACCGAGCAGGACCATCGCGGTGTCGTCGTGGGCGGCGTTGGCGCGCACCTGCTCGGCCAGCTCGAGCCCCGACATCCCGGGCATCAGCCGGTCGGTGACCAGGAAGGCGTAGGCGTCGCCCTCGGCGCGCGCCTGGGCCAGGCGCTCGAGGGCCTCCGGACCGGTCGCCACGCAGTCGTAGCGGCAGCCGAGCTTGCGCAGCATGCCGGCCAGCACGCGGCGGTTGGTCTCGTTGTCGTCGACTGCGAGGACGCGGAGGCCGACCAGGGCGTCCGGCGGCGCCGGCAGCGGCACGGGCTTCTTGGCCAGGCGGAAGGCCAGCTCGAAGCGGAAGGTCGAGCCCTCGCCCACGGTGGAGTCCACCTGGATCTCCCCGCCCAGGGTCTCGACCAGTTGCTTGCTGATCGCCAGCCCCAGGCCGGTTCCGCCGTAGACGCGGGTGGTCGAGGCGTCGGCCTGGGTGAACTTGTCGAACAGTTGCTCGACCTGGTGCGGCGGAATGCCGACCCCGGTGTCGCGGATCTCGAAGGCGAGGACGGCGTGGTCCTCCTCGCGGCGCACGAGGTTCACCTCAAGAGCGACCTCGCCGATCTCCGTGAACTTGATCGCGTTGCCGGCGAGGTTCATGAGCACCTGGCGCAGGCGGCTCGGATCGCCGACCAGCTGGTGGGGGACGTCGTGGCCGCGGAAGGCGTTCCAGTCCAGGCCGCCGCTCGTGGCGCGGACGCTGAGGCTGTCCAGCACCCCCTCGAGCACCTGGTCGAGGTCGAAGTCGATCTCCTCGAAGTCGAGCATGCCGGCCTCGATCTTCGACAGGTCGAGGATGTCGTTGAGCAGCTGCCCCATGGACTGGGCGCAGGAGTGCACCGTGCCGAGGAAGTCGCGCTGCTCGGCGTCGAGCTCGGTGTCCAGCATCAGCGTGGTCATGCCGAGGATGCCGTTCATCGGCGTGCGGATCTCGTGGCTCATGTTGGCCAGGAACTCGCTCTTCGCCCGGCTGGCGGCCTGCGCGGCGTGGCTCAGGTTGCGCAGCTCCTCCTCGACCTCGGCGCGCTCGGTGACGTCGTGGAAGCTGAGCACCGCCCCGTGCTCCTGCCGGGTGGCCGTCACGTCGTAGCGACGGCCGGTCACCGGGTGGGTGGCCCCGGGGATGGTCATCGATTCCCCGGCGCCGTCGGCTCGCCGCAGCATGCGCAGCAGCCGCGTGTGGACCGCTCCCTCGAAGCAGGCCGAGATGCCGCGCCCGCTCTCCTCGAGGGGGCCGAGGATCTCCCGCGCCGCCCGGTTCGGGAAGAGGGGGAGCAGGCCGTCCGGCAGGGCCGGGGCTTCCTCGACGAAGAGCACGGCCTCCTGCAGCTGGTCGAGCATCGCGTGCGAGCGCACCTCCCACTCGGAGGGCCCCGCCGCGTTGCGCAGCAGGATGCGGATCGAGGTTCGCGCCATGCCGAGCGGCACGGCCAGGACGACCAGGCCGACCAGGAAGTGGAAGGCCGGGTTGATGGCCGCGGCGATCTGGTTCGGGACCGGGCCGACCGCGAGGTGGATGGCCAGGAAGGCGGCGAGGATGGTGGCGCCGGCACCGGCCACGACCAGGCCACCGCGCTGGCCCAGCAACAGGGCGGCGAGAAGCGGCGGGACCGCGATCCACGGCAGCATGGGGGAGAGGATCCCCCCGGTCGGGGCGAGCATCACGGCCGCCACGAGCAGGCTGTTGGCCACGGCCACGGAGCTCCAGAAGGCCTCGCGGCCCGGCTGCTTGGCCTGGACGGCCGCACCGTAGCCCACCAGGAAGCCCAGCCCGACCACCGCCGCGACCGACCAGGCGCCGACGACGCAGAAGAAGGCCACCATCGGGATCGCCGCGGCGTGCAGCCAGAGGTGGATCCCCTGGAAGGTCCGGGCGCGGTCTCCCGTCCGCAGGAAGCTGGTCCTGCGAGGAGCCGGAGTGGCGAGGGAGCCGGCGGGGGCCCGAGCCGGCGAGGGAGCCGTGACGATGGGGTGGGACAACGGGTCGAGGGATCGAGGGTCGGAAGAGGGAACGAGCGAGGGAGGGGGGGCTCGGGCTTCCATCGGACCGATTTCCGATTTCCTTGAACCACTTTCTCCGGGACGCGGACGTCCTGGAGCCTCGGCCGCGCGCGGACTAGAATCCCGCACCATGGCCCCGGCCAAGCGACTGACCGAATACGCAGCCTGCAGCGGCTGAGCCGCCAAGATCCCGATGGGCGAGCTGGCGCAGGTTCTGCGCCACGTCCTGCCCGCTGCGGAGTCCGCGGACCTCCTCGTCGGCCCCCAGGGCTTCGACGACGCGGGAGCGTTGCGCCGTCCGGACGGCTCGGTGGCCCTCTACACGGCCGACTTCTTCCCGCCGGTGGTGGACGACGCCGCCGCCTACGGGGCCATCGCCGCGGCCAACTCGCTATCCGACATCTACGCCATGGGCGGAGAGCCGACGGCGGTCCTCAACCTGGCCGGCTTCCCGGCCGACTGGGACGCCACGGTCACCGAGCCGCTGTTCGCCGCCGCCGCCGCGAAGGTGCGCGAGTCGGGCGCCCTCTGGGTGGGCGGGCACACCGTGCGTGCCGCCGAGCCGCTGTTCGGCTTCGCCGTCTTCGGTGAGGTGCGCGAGGAACAACTGGTCACCAACGCCGGCGCGCGCCCCGGCGACCTGCTCTACCTGAGCAAGCCGCTTGGCTGCGGCGCGGTGACCACCGGCATCAAGAAGGGTCGCGTCACCCCGGAGCAGGCCGAGGCCGCCCAGCGCGGCATGGCGCACCTCAACCGCACCGCCGCCGCGGCGATGCGCGCCGCCGGCGTGCGCGCCGGCACCGACGTCACCGGCTTCGGCCTGTTCGGCCACGCCGGCAACCTGGCCCGCGGCAGCGGCGTCCACCTGGCCTTCCGCGCCGTCGCGCTGCCGCTCTACCCCGGCGCCGGCGAGCTGGCCGCCGACGGCGTGCTGTCCGGCGCGTCGAAGCGCGGACGCGAGGCGCTGGGTGAGCTGGTGCGGGTCGAGGAGGGCTCGCCCGCCTGGCTGGCCGACCTCTGCTTCGACGCCGAGACCTCCGGCGGCATCCTGGCCTGCGTGCCGGCCGACCGCTCGGCGGAGTTCCTCGCCGCCTTCGGCGACGAGCCCGCGCCCGCGCTGGTCGGCGAAGTGCTCGAGGGTCCGCCGCGCGTCAGCCTGGGCTGATTGCCGCTGTCGGCGGCCGCGCCGCTACCATGAGCCGGTCCGGGAGCGGATCGGGGCTGGCGCCTCGCGCGGCCTTCAAAGCCGTTGGGGGTCATCTTGGATGGGCCCGGTGGGTTCGATTCCCATGCGCTCCCGCCATCCCTTTCCGCAGCTGAGGCGGGAAGCCGCGACGCACCGTCCTATACTCCATCCGTGCTGAGGCTCACGCTCCTGGCCGCTCTGGTGCTGCCGCAGGCCCCGGCCGATCCGGCCCCGGCGGCCGCGCCGGTCGTCACGGTGCAGCTGCAGGGCCCGCTCGACGCTTCCTGGGCCTCGATCCTGCGCCGGGCCGAGCTCGCCGTCCGCGAGCAGGGCGCGCGCGGCTTCGTCCTCGTGCTCGACACGCCCGGCGGCGAGGTCGAGCTGATGAAGCGGCTCGGCGACCAGCTCGACGCGATCAGCGGCTCGGCCGAGACCCTGTGCCTGATCGACCGCCGCGCGCTGTCCGCAGGCAGCTACCTGGCGATGGGCTGCGACCAGATCTGGATGGTGCCCGCCGCCACGATCGGCGCTGCGACGCCGATCTCGATCGGGCCGGCCGGCGTGCCGATCGAGCTCGACGAGGACATCAAGGAGAAGAACCTCAGCTACTTCCGCGCCGAGTTCCGCGCCTGGGCCGAGCAGCACGGCCGCGACCCCGGTCTGGCCGAGGCCTTCGTCGACAACCGCATCGAGCTGCAACGCGTCTCGGTGCGCGGCGAGCCGCGGATCGTCAACCGCGAGGAGTACGACGAGCTGCTCGCGCAGGGCGAGCGGCCGAGCTTCCTCGAGATGGTCTGCCCGGCGGGGGAGCTGCTCGCGCTGACCACGCAGGAGGCCCTCGAGCTCGGCTTCTGCGACGGCGTGGCGGAGGACCTCGACACCCTGCTCGCCGCACGCGGCTGGGCCGACGCGCCGCGCATCGTGGTCGCCGCCAACTGGAGCGAGCGGCTGGTCCAGGGCATCGGCAGCTGGAGTTGGCTGCTCCTCCTCGCCGCCGCCTTCTTCATCGTGATCTCGATGCAGATGCCCGGCCTCGGCGCCCCCGAAGCCGCCGCGCTGGTCTGCGTGCTCGTCTTCCTGTTCCACGGCTACCTCGTCGGCCTCGCCGAGTGGACCGAGTTCCTGTTCGTCCTGGCCGGGCTGGGGCTGCTCGCGGTCGAGCTCTTCCTCACCCCGGGCCTGCTCGTCCCCGGCATCGCCGGCGGCCTGCTGCTGCTCGTCGGCCTCGTCCTCGCGATGCAGGACTTCGTGCTGCCCACCGGCGCCATCGAGTCGCTCGTGTTGCGGGACAACCTGCTCCGCGTCCTGCTCCTGGTCCTGGCCGCGCCGCTGCTCGGCATGACCGTGGTGCGCCGCCTGCTGCGCACTCGCGCCGCCAGCCACCTCGCCACCGCGCCGAGCGCCGACTTCGCCGGGGCGGTGGGCGGCAACGCCCTCGCCGCGGTGGGGGCCGGTGCCCGCGGCCGCTGCCTCACCCCGCTGCGGCCGGCCGGCCGCGTCGAGGTGGAGGGCGAGCCCTACGACGCCGTCAGCGAAGGCGGCTTCCTCGAGGCCGGCCGCGCGGTCCGGGTCACCGGCCGCCGCGGCGCCTCGCTCGTCGTCGCCCCCGACCCGGAGGCCCCGGCATGATCCTCGCCCTCAGCCTGTTGTTCGTCGGCTTCGCCCTGGTGGCGGCCGAGGTCCTGTTCCCCTCCGCCGGCGTGCTGTCGCTGCTGGCCGGCAGCGCCCTGATCGCCGCCGTGGTCACCGCCTTCGGCGAGAGCATGGTGCTCGGCTGGGGGGTGCTCGGCGCCGTCCTGATCGGCCTGCCGCTGGTCATCGTCTCCGCCTTCCGCGTGTTCCCGCGGACGCCGATGGGGCGCAGGATGATCCAGGGCGGCGCCACCTGGGACAAGGACGAGCGCGCCGCCGTGCAGCACGAGGACGAGCGCCTGGTCGGCTGCCGCGGGGTTGCCCGCAGCTCGCTGCGCCCCGCAGGCATCGCCGAGTTCGGCGAGCGCCGCGTGGACGTGGTCACGCGCGGCGAGCACGTCGAGGCCGGCAGCCCGCTGCTCGCCCTGCGCTTCGAGTCCAACCGCCTCGTCGTCGAGGCCGCGCCCGCGGACGAGCCCGCGGCGCCTCCCGCTCCCTGATCCGATCGTCTCCAGCCCTCCCGCGCCATGACTCCCTTCGCTCTGCTCCAGTCCGACGGCTCCTTCGACCTGACCTGGCTCCTCATCGGGGTGCTCGGGATCGTCCTGCTGGTCCTGGTCATCGTCCTGCTGAAGTACCTGAACCTCTACATCCAGTCGCTGCTGACCAAGGCGGGGATCGGGCTGCTCGACATGATCGCCATGAACTTCCGCAAGGTGAGTCCGGTGATCATCGTGCGCTCGCGGATCATGGCGGTGCAGGCCGGCCTGCTCGACGTC
Organism: uncultured Planctomycetales bacterium; assembly: GCA_964342475.1. Classification (GTDB taxonomy): domain Bacteria; phylum Planctomycetota; class UBA1135; order UBA1135; family UBA1135; genus J029. The sequence goes on along the minus strand of CAYFGE010000001.1, from coordinate 1,048 downwards.
GACCAGCGCAACCTCGAGGCCCACTACCTGGCCGGCGGCAACGTGATCAACGTGGTCCAGGCGCTGATCAGCGCCGACCGCGCCGGGCTGCCGCTCGACTTCAAGACGGCCACCGGCATCGACCTGGCCGGCCGCGACGTGCTCGACGCGGTGAAGACCTGCGTCAACCCGAAGGTGATCGACTGCCCCAACCCGGCCAGCGGCAAGTCCGAGGTCGCCGCGGTGGCCAAGGACGGCATCCAGGTGCTGGCCAAGGCGCGGATCACGGTGCGCACGAACATCGCGCGGCTGGTCGGCGGCGCCACCGAGGAGACGATCATCGCCCGCGTCGGCGAGGGCATCGTGACCACGATCGGCTCGGCCGCCACCCACAAGGCGGTGCTCGAGAACCCGGACATGATCTCGAAGACCGTGCTCTCGAAGGGCCTCGACGCCGGCACCGCCTTCGAGATCGTCTCGATCGACATCGCCGACGTCGACATCGGCACGAACATCGGCGCCCGCCTGCAGGCCGACCAGGCCGAGGCCGACAAGCGCGTCGCCCAGGCGATGGCCGAGAAGCGCCGCGCGATGGCCGTGGCGGCCGAGCAGGAGCAGCGCGCCGAGGTGACCGCCAACCGCGCCAAGGTGGTGCTGGCCGAGGCCGAGGTGCCCCTGGCCATGGCCGAGGCGCTGCGCAGCGGCAACCTCGGGGTGATGGACCTCTACCGCCTGCGCAACATCGAGTCCGACACGCGCATGCGCGGCAGCATCGCCGGCGACGCGCCGCACCACGGCGAGGACCCGTCGAAGGGCGGCGCCAGCAAGGGCTAGGCCGTGGACGGGATCGACGGGCTGTTCCAGGTCTTCCTGCTGATCTTCATGGTCGGCAGCGGGATCGCCTCCTGGCTGAAGAAGCGCCAGGAGGACCAGCAGAAGCGGGCCGCGCCGCCCGAGGCCGACCTCGTCGAGCTCCCCGAGGAGTTCGAGGGCGAGGAGATCGACCTCGAGGAGCTGCTCGGGCGGCGGGCGCGGGCCGCCCGGCGGAGGGCCGCCGCGGCGCCGCCCC